>NZ_AP027151.1:2801555-4193111 GCF_027943965.1 Geotalea uraniireducens
TGGGCCGGCATTGGCGTGGTAGTGGTGGTAGCGCTGGTCATCGGCAGCATCTGCTTCCGCCTGCGGGGTCCCTACTTCGTTCTTGCTTCCATCGCCGTGGCGGAGATCATCCGCCTGGCAGCGATGAATCTCAAGGAGCTGACCAACGGCGCCGAAGGGATCCTGGCCACGGAGATTCCCCCCTTCACCATCGGCGGCCGGGTAATCACCGATTTCCTCAGCAAGGTCCCCTTCTACTACATCGGCCTTGGCTTCGCCATTATCACCATCATCATCACCTGGCTGGTCCAGCGGTCGAAACTCGGTTACTACTTCCAGGCGATCCGCGAGGACCAGGACGCCGCCCACTCGCTCGGCATCAACCTGACCCTCTACAAGAACATCGCCCTGGTGATCTCCGCCGCCCTCACCTCGCTGGCCGGCAGCTTCTACGCCGTCTACATCGGCTTCATCGATCCGCCGACGGTGCTGGCCCTCGATATCTCGGTGCAGATCGTCCTGATCTGTATCATCGGCGGGATCGGCACCATCTACGGCCCGGCGGTCGGTTCGCTGGTACTGGTGCCGCTGTCGGAGGCACTGCGCAGCAACCTGATCGCCCAGGCGATCTTCAAGACCGGCCTGGTCAGCGAAGACTCGCGGGTCGGCACCTTCCTCCAGGAGAATCTGGCCCATGCCCACGCCTTGATTTACGGCATCCTGGTGGTAGTGGTCATCCTCTTCATGCCCGACGGCGTGCTCGGCTTCGTGAAGAAACTGACCCGAAAAAAACAGAACATGTCGGGGCGGGCCGTGGAGGCGGATCCGTAGGGGCGGGTCCGAGACCCGCCCTCGCCCTCTATCGGCATACGCAATGACGGGCGGGTCCGAAACCCGCCCCGGACGAAACAAGAGGAATCACCGATGGCAATCCTGGAAATCAAACACGTCAGCAAATTCTTCGGCGGGCTGGCCGCCAACTCCGACGTCTCCTTCACCATGGCGGAGGGGATGATCATGGGATTGATCGGGCCGAACGGCGCCGGCAAGACCACCCTTTTCAACTGCATTACCGGTTACTATCCGCCGTCACGCGGCGAAGTACTCTTCAAGGGGCGAAAGATGAACGGCCTGCAGCCGGACAAGGTCTGCAAGCTCGGTATGGCCCGCACCTGGCAGAAAGTCCGCCCCCTAGCCAAGATGACCGTCCTCGACAACGTGATGGTCGGCGCCCTCTGCCGGACCAACTCGCTCAAGGCTGCCCGGGAGATCGCCCAGGAACAGCTGCAGGTGGTGCGGCTGAAACAGAAGGCCGGTTTCCTCGCCGGCGGGCTGCCGATCGGCGAACGGAAAAAGCTGGAAGTGGCCCGGGTACTGGCCACCAAGCCGGAACTGCTGCTCCTTGACGAGGTGATGGGGGGGCTTAACCCGGCTGAAAGCGAGGAGATCATCCAGTTGATCCTCGACATCAAACGGCAGGGGATCACCCAGATGGTGATCGAGCACGACATGAAGGCGATCATGCGCATTTCCGACCGGATCGTCGTACTCAATTCCGGCGAAAAACTGGCCGAGGGGAGCCCGGAGGAGATCGTCAACAACCAGGCGGTAGTCGATGCCTATCTGGGGAGCGAACATTAACGGGGTTCGGCGGGGCGGCTCAGGGAGGATTATGCTCACGATCGAGAAGCTCAACTTCAGTTACGGCGACCTGCAGGTCCTCTGGAACATCAACCTGGAAGTCAAAGAGGGTGAAATCGTCACCGTTGTCGGCGCCAACGGCGCCGGCAAGTCGACTACCTTGAAGAACATCTCCCGGCTGGTGAAGCCGAACGCGGGGACCATCACCTTCGACGGCGTCGATCTGACCAAGCTCGAACCGCACCAGGTGGTGGAACGGGGGATCGTCCAGGTACCGGAAGGGCGGAAGATTTTCCCGGAGATGACGGTCCTGGAAAACCTGCGGATGGGCTCCTATATCGCCTCGGCCCGCAAGGACCGGGACGCCAACGTCAACCGGGTCTTCGAGCTTTTCCCGCGGCTCAAGGAACGGGAGAAACAACTGGGGGGGACCATGTCCGGCGGCGAACAGCAGATGCTGGCCATCGCCCGGGGACTGATGGCCAACCCGAAACTGCTCCTCCTCGATGAACCGTCACTTGGCCTCGCGCCGCTGCTGGTCAAGTTCATCTTCGAGATCATTACCGAGATCAACAAACAAGGGGTCACCATCCTGCTGGTGGAGCAGAACGTCTATCAGTCGCTGCGGATCGCCCACCGGGCCTTCGTCCTCGAAACGGGGCGAGTCGTGCTGAGCGGCAGCGGCGAGTCGCTCTTGAACAACGAGCATGTGAAAAAGGCCTTCCTGGGGATGTAACCGGGGCCGGCCGGATCGCCGGACACCGCCGCAACAAAGGAGAGAACGATGATCTACGTCGAGCGCTGGATGACCAGAAACCCGATTACCATCGGCAATGATGCGACGATTATCGAAGCGATTCACCTGATGAAAGAGAAAAACATCCGTCGGCTGCCGGTGATGGACGGAGAGCGGATCGCCGGAATCCTCACCGAAAAGATGGTCACCGAATTCAAGCCGAGCAAGGCTACCTCCCTCGACACCTGGGAGCTCCATTACCTGCTCTCGAAGACCCCGGTTACCGAGGCGATGAACCCGAAGCCATACAAGGTAACCCCCGCCACCCCGCTGACCGAAGCGGCCCAGCTTCTCCACGACCGGAAACTGAACGGCGTCCTGGTGGTTGACGAAGGCGACCGGCTGGTCGGCATTCTCACCGTGACCAACGCCCTGGAAGCGCTCATCGCCATCTGCAGGGACCTGCAGGAAAATCACCGTTGACCGGCTCCGGCTCCGGGGGCCGCCGGGGCCGGTATGCTGTGCAGCGTTTGAACATGCGCAACCATTTCTCTCCGTTGCAGTCGGCCGGAATCATTTCCGATTCCCCGTTCTCCCTGCTTCAACTGTGCAATCCCTGAACAGCCACCAAGTACCCCACTCCTCGATCGCAACACCTATTAGACAATAATTTCGGCTAGTTGCAACATCTGACCAGCTGCACGGATCATGGCATTGGAGTTGAAATAAAGGACGCAGAACAGCAACTCCGCATGCGGAAGGACGCCGCCATGGCCAGCGCCGAGACCGTCGCAAAAATACTCATCCACGTCGTTATTGCCGGGCTCGCGCTGCTGCCGGCAGTGGCAACAGCCGCCCCGCCGGACAGCGGCAACAGCGCCAGCCCCCCGGTGCGTCCCACCTGCGAGTTCGTCATGTCGCTCAACAAGCCATTCAAGCGGATCCAGTTCATGTTCCACATCTCCCGGATTCGCAAAATGAACCGGGAAGACGCCGCCGACCCGGCCCAGATGTACGGCTCGATCATCAAGGTTTCCCTCAACGATTCGAGCGATGCGGAAATCGACGACCTCTCGGTCCAGTGCCTGAGCTGCCATGACGGCGTCTATGCCACCGGCCGGTTGATCAGGCTGAAAAACAACATCGATCGGGAGCCCGGCAGCATCGACCGGGTCCATGGCGGGCACCCCATCGGCATGGATTACTTGAAATTGGCGGGACGTCATCCCGGACTCCGCCGCCCGGATACTCTTCCTCCCGAAGTTGTCCTCGTCCAGGGGAAAGTCGGCTGTCTCTCCTGCCACAACCCGCTCAACCAGGAGCGGCCGCACTTGGCGGCAACCATCGCCAACAGCAGCCTCTGCCTCACCTGCCACATCAAATAGCTTGATCGCCGGGCACAAAAAAGGGGGATGCCACCGGCATCCCCCTTTTTGCAGCATAACTTTCTGCTGCCTACTTATCGAGAAATTCCCGCCCGAAGGGGGACATCTGCCGCAGCCGTTCAATCACCGGCGGCAATTCCCGGATGATCGCCTCGATATCACTGTCGTCATTGAAGCGTGACAGCGAAAAGCGGACCGAGCCGTGGGCGCAGGTGAAGGGGACTCCCATCGCCCGGAGGACATGGGAAGGCTCCAGGGAGCCGGAAGTACAGGCGCTCCCCGACGAGGCGCAAATCCCTTTTTCGGAAAGGAGCATCAGGATTGCCTCCCCTTCGACAAACTCGAAGGCGATCGAGAGGGTGTTGGGAAGGCGCTCCGCCTGCCCGCCATTGATCCGGGCATGGGGAATGAGGGCCAGCAGCTCCTTCTCCAGCCGGTCGCGCATCGCCTTCACCCGGCCATTCTCGTCGGCCATGTGCAGCGCCGCTAGTTCACAGGCTTTCCCCAGGGCGATAATGGCGGCGGTATTCTCGGTACCGGCCCGCCGGCTCCGTTCCTGATGCCCACCGACCAGAAACGGCCGGAACGGCACCCCTTTACGGAGATAGAGGACCCCGATCCCTTTCGGCGCATGGAGTTTATGGCCGGAGAGCGACAGCATGTCCACGGTCGACGTCGCCATGTCGAGGGGGATTTTCCCCACCGCCTGGACGGCGTCGGTGTGGAAGAACGCCCCTTTTCCCTTCTCCTTGACGATCTTGCCAATCTCTTCGATAGGAAAGACCACCCCGGTCTCGTTGTTGGCATACATCACCGAAACGATGGCGGTATCCTGGTCGATCGCGCCCCGCAGTTCATCCAGATCGAGGCGGCCTTCGCCATCGACGTTCAATTCGGTCACCCGGTAACCGCGTTTGCCGAGATTGCGGCAGAGTGTGAGGACTGCCGGATGCTCGACCCGGGTAGTAATAATGTGCCGCCGCTCCGGGTAGACTTCGAGAGCCGAGCGAATCGCGGCATTGTCGCTCTCGGTGCCGCAGGCGGTAAAGACGATCTCCTCCGGCGAGGCGCCGAGCAGCTGTGCCACCCGATTGCGCGCTTCATCAACCTTTTTCTGCACCTGGCCGCCGAAAAAATGCATCGAACTCGGATTGCCGTACAACTCGCAGAAGTAAGGGCGCATCTCCTCGAAAACCGCTTCGTCCACCTTGGTGGTGGCGTTATTGTCGGCGTAGATCTCTTTCATCCCTCCACCTCCACGACGACAATGTCATCGGCAACCAGTTCCCGCAATTTGGCCTCGACAAACTTGGCGGTGTTTCCCGAAGCGGAGCAGCCGGCACATGCCTTGCGAAAGGCAATCTGCACCTCGCTTCCGGAAATATCCACCAACTCCAGGTCGCCGCCGTCGGCCCACAGCAGCGGCCGGATCTCCTTCTCCAGGGTCTCCTGAATCAGCTGCATTTTGCGCAGATTGGTCAGCTTCTCAGGCTTTTTCGGTGTTTCCTTCGCCTCGGTCCCGAGCACTTCGGCAATCAGCTCCTTGATCCGCGGCAGACAGCCGCCGCAGGCACCGCCGGCCTTGGTGAAATGGGTCACCTGCTCGGCAGTGGTCAGCTTGTTGGCGGCAATGACCTTTTTCAGGAAGACATCGGTCAGGCCGAAGCATTTGCAGACAACATCCCCTTCCAGTTCCTCATGGTCGTGGTTATGGGTCGGTACCGGCCCGCCACGGTACTTGGCAATGGCGACCTCTAGCGCCTCCTGCCCCATGACCGAGCAGTGCATCTTCTCCTCCGGCAGACCGCCGAGGTAATCGGCAATCTCCTGGTTGGAAACCGCCAAGGCCTCGTCCAGGGTCCTGCCCTTGATGATATCGGTCAGCGCCGATGAAGAAGCAATGGCACTAGCACAGCCGAAGGTTTGGAACTTGGCGTCGATGATTCGATTCTTGTCCTCATCCAGTTTGATATACAGTTTAAGGGCATCGCCACAGGCCAGACTCCCTACCTCGCCAACTGCATCCGCATCCTTTATCTCCCCAACGTTATGCGGATTCAGGAAATGATCCCGAACCTTATCCGTGTAATCCCACATGGAACCCTCCTTATCGTTAATGCTCTACCGGTTTAATACTATAGCAAATTTGTCAGGTATTCAACAACGAGTTCTTGCCGGCAATAAAAAAAGAATGGCGCGGGCCGCTGAACGCGACCGAAGCGCCAATGCTTTCGGGACAGAGAAAAGATGAGAACGGGAGCAGCAGGATAACGCTTCACCGGCAGATGCGACCGACGCGACGCACCTGGACTGCGTCTTACGCTGCAAACGTCGAAAAGGTTAATATAACGGCTTGAGTGAGTCAAGCGAAACGGGCCGGCGACGGGGATTTTTCCTGTTGACATTTTTCTTTTGGAATTGCTACATTCAAAAGCAGACGGTTACGGAACAAACAATAGATTTAGGAGGAAAAAGGATGCAGTGTCAAACGGTACTTCCCGGTACCGAGTGTACCTTCTGGGGAAAGCAGGGTTGCATATTCACCGGCGGATCATGCCAGGTTGTGGTAGAGAACTGTGAAGGGTGTGAGCGAATCGTTGACGGGACCATCGGCAAGGTCTGCAGCGCGTATCCGGCACCCGACAAGAAATGGACGGGCGGGATCTGCAATTTTGCAACGCACGTGAAAGTGGAGATCAAGGGCGAAGACCTCAAGATCAACCCCCTCAAGGCATCCAAGAAAGCCTCGGGCGGGAAGAAAAAGTAGCCCGCAACAGAAGCAGCAGACACCGAAGGGAGGACAAAGTCCTCCCTTTTTTGTTGTCGATAGCCCATCATCAGGTGTTCGTTCCCGGAGGGAAACCATGGCCTACGACCGACTTACCTGTCCCCGTTGCGGGGAAACCGTCAAAGCTTACCGCAACCCTGTTCCAACCGTCGACATCATCATTGAAACGGCTGGCGGGATCGTCCTGATCGAGCGGAAAAACGAACCACTTGGCTGGGCACTGCCGGGAGGGTTTGTCGACTATGGCGAGACGCTGGAAACGGCGGCAATTCGGGAAGCCCGCGAAGAGACCTCCCTGGAAATTCGTAATCTGCGGCTGCTCGGCTGTTATTCCGATCCGGCACGGGATCTTCGCCAGCATACCATCTCAACTGTTTTCATCGCCACTGCCGATGGCCTGCCGCAGGCGGCTGACGACGCAGCGGCTGTCGCCGTGATCCCCCTGGATCAACTGCCGGTCGAACTCTGTTTCGACCACCGGAAAATTCTGGACGATTACCTGCTAACCATCGGCCGTTTCCCGGCCGATCGGCCATGAATCGGCTCCGCACCTTTCACGAAGGAAAGCAGCGACTTCACCCGCCGGCATTGGCGTACTGACGAGAAACCCTTGTACTTCGTCGCAGTTGTTTTCACTCAGGAAATTCAACTGGCCCTCAGTTTCGACCCCCTCGGCAATAACCTTCAGGTTCAGGCTGTTCCCCATAGCAATGATCGCCGTCGTAATAGCGGCATCGGCCGAATTGACCTCAACGTCCCGGACAAATGACTTGTCGATCTTGAGAGTATTGATCGAAAAGCGCTTGAGATGGGCGAGCGAGGAATAGCCGGTACCGAAATCGTCGATTGAGATATGGATGCCGAGGTCTTTCAGCTCATTGAGAACCGAGACGGCAAAATCGGGGTTCTGCATGATGACGCTTTCGGTAATTTCCAGCTCCAGCAGTTCAGCTTCCAACCCCGACTCTTCCAGAATACCGCGGATCATTTCCAGCAGATTGCGCTGCTGGAACTGATATCCAGAAAGGTTTACCGCCACCCGCATTCGCGGCAGCCCCTGTTTCTGCCACTCCTTGTTCTGGATGCAGGCAGCCCGAAGCACCCACTCTCCGATCGGAATGATCAACCCTGTCTCTTCTGCCAGCGGAATGAACTCGGCCGGCGAAACGAGTCCCAGCGTCGGATGTGCCCAGCGGAGCAGCGCTTCCATAGCGGTAATCTGCTTCGAGACAATGTCGACCTTGGGCTGGTAATAAATGCGGAACTCGTGCTGGTCGAGCGCCTTGCGCAGGCTGGTCTCCAGGAGCAGCCGCTTGTCGGCATTGGCATCCATCTGCGGGGTGTAGAACTGGAAGTTGTTTCTCCCCTCCCCTTTCGCGTAGTACATGGCGATATCGGCTTTTTTCACGAGAGTATCGATGTTCTCGCCGTCAGACGGGTAGAGGGCGATTCCAATGCTGGTGGTAATAAACAACTCATAGGTATCGATATTGAACGGAACGGAGAGTGAGTGAAGAATCTTCTGCGCGACCCGTTTAACGTCGTCGATGTTGTCAATATTGACCAGGATCACCGTAAACTCATCGCCACCGATCCGCGCAACGGTATCCACTTCGCGCACGCAACCGGCAATCCGCTGGGCAACTTTCTGCAGCAGCTTGTCGCCCACCGGATGGCCAAGAGTATCATTGATGATTTTGAAGCGATCAAGGTCGAGGAAGAGGATCGCGAGTTGATGACGGTAGCGGTTGGCCAGGGCCTTGGCCTGCTGCAATCGGTCGAGAAAGAGGATGCGATTGGGCAGTTCGGTGAGGATATCGTGATGGGCAAGCCGATAGAGTTGCTCCTCGGCCTGTTTCCGCTCGGTAATATCGCGGCAGATTCCCCAGATCACCTGGGAATTGCCGTCATCAAAGCCACAGGTCAGGTTACCTTCGACGACGACTTCCCGGCCGTTCTTCGCGACCAGCACCGATTCGAGGGGACTGAGGGTATCCCCGGCCAGAACGCGGGCGATCTCAATACTGCACTGTTCTCGGCAATCGGGACGAATGATATCGAAGAAAGAGATGGTACCTGTCTCCTCCAGCGTATAGCCGAGGGTCTTCTGCCATGCATCGTTAACGTAGAGGAACCGGCCTTCCGCGTTGACAGTGAGAATCAGGTCGTTGGCAGTATCGAGAAAATTAACCAGCCGCTCCTCACTCTCCTTGACGGCAGAGGATTCGCGGCGCAGGGCGCCGACGAAATAGGAGCCGATGAACGAAACCGCGGCATTCAACAGGGTTACCCACAGCCAGATGAGCAGCAGATAGAGACCGTCGCGGTGAATGGCAGAATCGACGAACGGCATCCGCACATTGGGAACCAGTTGCAGTTTCTCAGCTGTCAGCAAGGCGCCGTAAAGCAGCCCACCGCAGACACCGACCAGCCAGACGTCACGTTTGTGTTCGCTGAGAAAGGCAGCTTCGATAGTGATGATCAGATAGACGGGCCAGAACCAGCTCGACGCTCCGCCACTCAAGTGGATGAGCACCGTCACCAGCACCAGATCGAGGAGGATCTGGAGCAGATTGACGAGCCGATAGCAGCAGCAGAGTCGACGATGATAGGTGTGAAGCAGAAAGTTGTAACCGATGACCGAGGCCACCGTACCAAACAGGAAGAAGGTCTGTGACCGGGACAAAAAGAGACCGAACCGGCTGAAATAATAAGAACTTCCGGCAAAGAGGCAATATGCGGCGATCAGAGCGAGCAGGAACCAGCGGGTCTTCACCACCAGCGAGATTCGCGCCTGAAGTTCCTCATGCTGTTCATAATCGGCGGTCTTGAGGCCATCCCGGACCTGCCACAACCGCTTGGAAAGGGCATTAAACCAGTTCGAATTCACCATAGGGCCCTGAGTCATAGTAAAAGTTACAGCAAATCACATGCCACACTGCCACCATACAGGCTGATCTCGGGAGCTGTCGCCACCAGGCCAAGTTCCGCGGCAAAACGGTAAAACGATTTCAGGCCATCCAGATGTGCCGCGGTCAGGTCGTAAGAAATCGTCTGCCAGTAATCGACGAGCACATCTTGCTGACACCACGAGCGTTCCGGTGACTCGGCCGCAATCTCGGGATACGAGTCATAGGCGATCCTTTGGGCGCTAATCAGCTCGGCGCTCAATTGACGTACTGCTTCCGGCCGTTCCCGAACCGTTGCCCGCCGAATCAGCCAGAGGGCAAAAACGAACGGCAGACCCGTGAAATGCCGCCATAGCTCGCCGAGGTCATAGACCAGCAGATCGGTGGTGGTCAGGGATTCTTTCAGGGCGTTATCGCCGATCAGGAGGAGAGCCGGAAAGGCTTCCAATGCTGGCTGCAGAGCGAGATCGGTTCTTTCGAAACGGTTGGTAAAGCCATGGAATTTGCCGAGGATAATCTTCAGCAGGTTAACCGAAGTGTCAGATTCGGTGGTCATGCCGATGGTCGCGCCGCTGAGTTCCGTTAGCGGTACCCTCGAGAAGAGCAGCACACTCTTCACCGCACCGATGGCGCTGATCGACAGCTCCGGCAGAATGAGGTAGCGGTCGGGGTACTTCGCATATTCAATCGACGATGAAGGAGAAACGTCAATGTCTCCGGAAGCAAGCAGTTTGTTGAGGGCTGCGGGTACGCCCCGGACAAAACGATAGCCGGAGCAGGTGAAATGGCGGTGCAATACCGTGAAAATGGGCGTACAATTGGCATACTCGATCTGGCCGATGGTAATAGTCATGGCAACTCCAGAAATCGCGGGGCCAAGGCCGACCGGTCACTTCCCCGGAAATTGAAGGCAAAACAAAGGCGAGACTACCGTCCCGCCTTCTTCTTTCTTAGCCGCCACAGGGCGGAGTCACTCTTCTTCTTCTGTTTCGGTTACGCTTTCGGCGTAATCGTCTGCCGACATCAACGACTTGAGTTCTTCGGGGTCGCGAAGGGCGACGACAGCTATCCAGCCACCGTCGTAAGGATCGTCATTCATGATCTCAGGAGAAGATTCGAGTTCTTCGTTAACTTCGAGAACCTCGCCGCTCAAGGGTGCATACAATTCGGCCAACGCTTTTCGCGCCTCCACCGAGCCGAATGAATCATCCTGCTCCAGTTCGTCACCGACCGATGGCAACTCGACCGCACTGATCAGACCGAGACTTTCCTGAGCGTAGTCGGTAATCCCGACCACCGCTCGTTCCCCCTCGACCCGTACCCAGACATGCTCTTTGCTGTACTTGAGTTCTTCAGGAAAATCCATGGCCTACTCCAAAACGATCCTTTCCAGAAAACCGGTATCGATATCTCCCTCGATGAAATCCTTGTTTGCCATGATCCGCTTGTGAAAAGGAATCGTCGTCTTGATACCGCCGATGATGTACTCGTCGAGAGCGCGAGCCATCCGTTTGATAGCGTCTTCACGGGTTTCGGCATGAACGATCAGCTTGGCGATCAGCGAATCATAGTGGGGAACGACCATATATTGGTCATAGACGAACGAATCGATCCGCACTCCCAGGCCACCGGGGGTGTGATAACCGTCAATCCGCCCCGGTGAAGGGGTGAATTTGACCGGGTCTTCAGCATTGATCCGACATTCGATAGCATGACCCTGAATCTTGATATCGCTCTGTTTGTAGCGGAGCTTCAAACCGGCGGCGGAACGGATCTGCTCGCGCACGATGTCGATGCCGGTCACCATCTCCGTAACCGGGTGCTCCACCTGGACGCGGGTGTTCATCTCCATAAAGTAGAAGTTGCCGGTTTTGTCGACCAGAAACTCGATAGTGCCGACGCTGTTGTACCCCACCGCCTTGGCGGCCCTGACGGCGGCCTCGCCCATCGCCTTGCGCAACGCCGGAGTACTGACCGGCGACGGCGCCTCTTCGATGATCTTCTGGTGACGGCGCTGAATCGAGCAGTCACGTTCGCCGAGATGAATGACATTGCCGTGTTTGTCAGCCATAATCTGAATTTCGACGTGACGGGGACACTCACAATATTTCTCGATGTAGACTTCAGGATTGCCGAATCCGGCCTGCGCTTCCGCCCGGGCCGTAGCAAAGGCGTTGGGCAGGGTTGCCGGCGAATGGACGATTTTCATCCCTCGACCGCCGCCGCCGGCCGTAGCCTTGATGATCACCGGGTAGCCGATCTCCTTGGCTATCCGGATTGCATCATTGACGTCGTTGACCCCCTCCTTGGTACCGGGAAGGATCGGCACGTCTTCTTTGATCACCGCTTGGCGCGCACTGATCTTATCCCCCATGATCCGCATACTCTCCGACGACGGGCCAATGAAGGTAATCCCGCAGTTTTCGCAGATTTCGGCAAAAGCGGCATTTTCCGACAGAAAGCCATAGCCGGGATGGATCGCCTCGGCATCGGTCAGTTCGGCGGCACTGATAATGGCGTTGATATTGAGATAGCTTTGCAGGCTCGGCGCCGGCCCGATACAGACGCTTTCGTCGGCCAGCTTGACGTGGAGGGACTCCTTGTCGGCCAGGGAATAGACTGCCACGGTCTTGATTCCGAGTTCCTTGCAGGCCCGGATAACCCGAAGGGCAATCTCTCCGCGGTTGGCAATGAGAACTTTATGAAACATTGAACTCTCCGTAGTATTGATTGAACGGCATAGATGGGAGCGGATAGCCGCGGCAAAAAAGCCGCGAGCCTCCGGCAACGGGCTCCAGACCGATTAGAGCGGCTCCACCACGAAGAGCGGTTCGCCGAATTCGACCGGCTGGGCGTTTTCCTTGCAAATCTCAACGATCTTACAGCGGAACTCCGCTTCGATCTCATTCATCAGCTTCATCGCCTCGACGATGCACAAGACCTGCCCCTTTTCGACGGTCTGGCCAACCTCGACGTACGGCGCCGCATCGGGAGCCGGCGCCCGATAAAAGGTCCCGACGATCGGCGAAACGATCTCTTTCCCTTTAGCAGGAGGGGCCGGTGCCGGAGCCTCGGCAGCCGGGGCCGCCGGCGCGACCTGCGGCATGATCTGGGGAGGGATGGCAAGGGTCGGCGCAGGTTGATAATTAACCACCGCCGCCGCATTGCCCCGCTTGATACGGACCTTCTCCTCGGCCGCCTCAAGTTCGAATTCGGTGATATCCGTTTCGGTTACCATCTTTATCAACGATTTAAGATCCTTAATATCCATACATTTCTCCTTTAGTGGTCGTTCCGAGACATCGCCCCGGCAAAATGGGCCGCGCCCATATTACACTATTAACAGGTCCTTGGGAACCTTCGTCAGCAAACGATAACCGTCGGCTGTCACTACCACAGTATCCTCAATCCTCACACCACCCCAGCCGGGGATATAGATCCCGGGTTCAATGGTGAAGACCATCCCCTGTTCGGCAATGCCCTCGCTGCGCGGAGAAACAACTGGCTTTTCGTGGACCTCCAGGCCGACGCCATGGCCGAGCCCGTGACCGAAATAGTCGCCATATCCCCGTTCAGCAATAGTATCCCGAGCGAGTTGGTCAAGCAGCCGCAGTTCGACTCCCGGCCGCACCGCCGCCAGAGCCCGATCATGAGCTTCCTTGACCAGTGCATATATCTCACGCTGCCGATTGTCGGGCTCGCCAACTGCCACCGTTACTGTTTCATCCGAATGGTAACCGTTGAAAACCGTGCCGTAATCGATGGTCACCAGTTCCCCGGTCGCCACGATTTTCCCGCTCGCCCGACCGTGAGGAAGCGCCCCCCGTTCACCTGATGCTACAATAAAATCGAAGGACTTTTCGTCCCCGCCGGCCCGGCGCATGGCAAATTCGAGTTCCCGCGCAAAATCGCACTCGCTGACTCCCGGCGCCAGATATGTCAGGGAGGCGAGCAGGGCCTCGGAAGCAATCCGGGCGGCATCGGCGAGCAGATCGAGTTCAGCAGCCGACTTGACAACCCTGAGCAGCGACAATTCTTCCCCGATCGGCACAAAATCGATGCCCGGCAGCTTGCCAACCAGGGAATGCAGTGTTGCCACGGTCAAGTGCTCTGATTCGAAACCGACCCGCCGGAAGCCCCGTTCGCTTAGCAATTCGACCACGCCATCGAGTTTCACTCGATATTGCCGCGTCTGGCAAGCGCCTACCTCCAGGGCTGCCTGGGTCGTGTAGCGGGAATCAGTAAGGAAGCAGCACTGGTCCGCGTCGACTACGACGACGCCATCACTGCCGGTAAATCCCGAGAGGTATCGGACATTACTCATGTTAAAAAACACGATGGCGTCGACATCGTGTTTTTTCGCAAAATCACGGGCTTTAGTGAGATTGGTTTGTAGCATACCTCAGTCCTTCGTGACAATCCCTTTTTTAATATGGGTAAAAAGCGCCCGCAACCCCAACAGGTAGCTGTCAGGGCCAAACCCGGCAATCTGGCCGACGGCAACCGGCGCGATAAAACTATGGTGACGGAACTCCTCCCGGCAATGGATATTCGAGAGGTGCACCTCGACGGCCGGCAGCCCGACGGCAGCGATTGCGTCGCGGAGGGCCACGCTGGTATGGGTATAGGCGGCAGGATTGATCAGGATCCCGTCGCAGCAGCCGAGAGCACCGTGAATCGCTTCAACCAATGCCCCTTCGCCGTTGGCCTGTACAAAGGTAACGTCACAGCCGAGCTCCTGTGCAAGGACACTGATCGCGGCATTGATTTCATCCAGAGTCGCGACGCCGTAGATCCCCGGTTCCCGTTTGCCAAGCATGTTCAGATTTGGCCCGTGAACGACCAGAATTTTCATGAAATCGCCACTCCTTGTCCCCAGGGTTGAGCCGCGAATTACGCTAAAAGCTCGCCGATCGCCGGCGCTTCGCGCATCAACAGGTAACGACCCTTACCGAAGTTGCCGTCCGCAGCCAAGGCAAGAATCAGGAATAGATCGTCATTGATTGCCCGGATGATTACCCGTGACATTGCGGTGTTGACTGACAGCTCCTGCAGTTCACCGGTCTTGAGGACCTCGACGGCACTACCGACTTCTTTCATGATTGTGGCGTACTCGACGGCCATGAGCCGCAGATCAAGGGTGCCACTATCGGTCAGATACTCATCAATAGGGATGCCATCGTACCCCATAACGGTCGCGCCAAGCCCCCCCTCGACCGTCTCCACGATCGCCTTTAATGTTTCTCTGAGCGACATTGCCGAATCCTCCCGATAGTGTCAAGCCATCCGTCAAGCACGGCAACGACGTCCCCCGGCGGATTTCCCAAGGGAGACGGAGCTGCCGGTGCCGTATCATCAACAATGAGATCGGGCACCGCGGCTGAAGCCGTTGCGCATTCCCCGGCAAACGACAATCCACCCACCCCGGCAAGCCGCCGGTCGAGTTCAGCGATCCGCGCCTTGATCCCTTCGTTGGTCGGGTCGGTGCCAAGCATTTCGGTGTAGATAGTCCGTGCCTTGTCCAGAAAGCCTTGGGCAACATAGAGCTCGGCAACCGTCGAGGTAACGAAGGGGATTTCCTCTTTGACCGCCGTTGCCGGTTCCTCAGCCATTTCCGGTACAGCAACCGTCAGTGGTGGTGCTGCGAAATCGATCTCGGCACCCTCTGCCCCGGGCATCTCATCTTCGTCAATTTCGTCAGCCAAATCCTCGATGATCTCCACTTCTTCGAGCAGGGATTCATCGTCGAACTCCCAACTGCCATTTTCGGCGGGGACATCCTCACCGGGAAAGAGATCGTTCCCCAGTCCGGAAAACCGCTCCGTCGACCGGCATAACGCTTCATAGGCAACCTTGCTTTCCAGATCGTCTGGATTGAGTGCCAGGATGGTTTCCAGACTTTTGCCGGCAAGGGCGGATTCTCCGGCATCAATATAAAGCTGGCTTAACAGCTTCTGGGCAAGCAGGTTGTCCGGCGTTACCCTAACAACTTTCTCCAATGCCGCCCGGCTTTCTTCTTTGTCCCCTTTTTCGAAACAGGCACGACCCAGGGACATGAAACCACCTACATACTCGGGATGAATATCGATCCCCTTGCGGGCCGTATTGATAGCATCGTCGAGTAAGCCAACCTTGCGGTAGAGTTCGGCCAGGGGGGCAAAGCAGTATGAAGAGGGATCCTTGGCCAGCATGTCTTCGTAACGCTTGATGTCGGTCCAGAACGATTCGGCCTCGTTAGCCATGATCACCCCCGGATACCGCAGATTTCGAGCAACTCCGTCAAATCCTGCAACGTGGCAATGGAAAAACCGCCAATCCCTTCGTTCAAGACAAAATGCAGCCCTTCATCGCGCGATTTCTTGTCGCGGAGTAAGGCAGCAGCATACTCGCCGGCCGGGAAGACCGGTAAAACAGTGGGCAAGCCAAACGCTTGCAACAACTTTTCGATCCGGACGGTATCGGCCGGAGAAGCGATCGTACGGGCAGCGGCAATCCGGGCCGCCTGGACCATACCGATCGCCACCGCTTCGCCATGAAGGTAGGTAGAGTAGCCGGTCAGCGTCTCCACTGCATGGCCGAGCGTGTGTCCATAGTTGAGCACCGCCCGCAGCCCTGCCTCGCGTTCGTCGCGTTCTACAACCGACGCCTTCAGGGCACAGGAGCGCATAATCACTTCAGTGAGACAGGATGTTTCGCGGGCACGGAGAGCAGACTCCGCTGTTTCAAGGTATTCAAACAGGTTCCGATCGAGCACGACCCCGTACTTGATCACTTCAGCCATTCCGCCGAGATATTCCCGCTCGGGGAGGGTCGAGAGCGTTTCAACGTCGATCACCACGGCCCGCGGTTGATAGAAGGCACCGATCAGATTCTTCCCTAGCGGATGATTGATCCCGGTTTTGCCGCCGACGCTGCTGTCCACCTGGGCAAGCAAGGTGGTCGGGACTTGGATGAACGGGACGCCGCGCAGAAAGGTGGCCGCAGCAAATCCGGCCATATCTCCGACAACTCCGCCGCCGAGAGCGACGATGAAAGCGTCGCGGGTCAACCCGGCTTCGAGCAGGCCGTCATATATCAGGCTGAGAGTAGCACCGTTTTTGTACTCCTCACCGTCCGGAATTTCAATTCTGTAGGGAGTAAAACCGGCCGTGGCAAGAGCGGTGGCAACCCGGTCACTATAAAGCGGGCCAACGGTGGTATTAGTGATAATCGCAGCGTTACGGCCAAGCCGCAGCCCACGGCAGACTACACCAAGGCTGCCAAGCGTCCCCGCCCCTACCGTAATCGTATAGCTCCGCTCTCCGAGATTGACCCTTAATTCGCTACCCGGCACTCATCTCCCCTCGATAAAACGCAGAATTTCAGCGACCACATCTTCCACTGTTTTCCCAGTGGTGTCAATCCTCAAGTCCGCGTCAGCATAAAATGGCTCGCGCTCGGCAAGCATTGCCGCCACCGCTTCCGGCGACCTGTTGCGGTGAAAAAGCGGCCGTTCGCATTCACCGCGCAAACGATCCAGAATAGCGTCGGTCGACGCGGTCAGATTGATCACTACCCCCGCCTCGTGAAGCAGGCGCCTGTTAATCGCGGCAATAACCGCTCCTCCGCCCGTCGAAACTACAAAGCCAACAGAATTGGCCAAGGCGCGAATCCGGTCGGTTTCGAGTGATCGGAAATGCTCCTCGCCATAACGGGAAAAAATTTCATTAATGGTCAGCCCGGTTTCAGCGACTATCTGCGCATCGAGATCGCAATAACGAAAAACAAGCCTCTCGGCAAGGATTTTCCCAACGGTGCTCTTGCCGGTACCCATGAAACCGGTGAGAATGAGGTTCCGCATCAGAATGCCCGCAGATATTCGCGATAACCATCGTAATTCCGCTGGATCTCTGCTAGGGAATCACCGCCAAATTTCTCCAGAAAGGCAGCGGCAATCTCGATCGCCACCACCGCTTCGGCCACAACTGCCGCAGCAGGGACCGCACAGACATCAGACCGTTCCACGGTGGCCTCGAACGGCTCCTTGGTCTGCATATCCACCGATTTGAGCGGCCGGTAAAGAGTAGGAATCGGCTTCATCGCCGCCCGGACAACGATCTCTTCGCCATTGGAAATCCCCCCCTCAAGACCTCCGGCATTATTAGTCTTACGGAAAAAGCCGGACGCTTCGCCTTGGCCCAGTCGGATCGAGTCGTAATAAATTTCGTCGTGCACCTGCGAGCCTGGTCGCCTAGCCGCGTCAAAGCCGAGACCAAACTCGACCCCCTTTATTGCTTGAATACTCATCAACCCCATGGCCAACCGGGCATCAAGCTTGCGGTCCCACTGGACATGGCTACCAAGTCCGACGGGAGCCCCCGTCACAATGATCTCCACCACTCCACCAACGGTATCCCCGGAATCTTTCGCCTGATCGATCAGCGCTTTCATCCGCGGTTCCACCGCAGCATCGTAGGTAAACAGTTCAGAACCGGCAGCCTGTTCCCTGAGACGGGCCAAGGGGAGTTCCGGGCGCTCCGCCCGAATACTTCCCAGCTCCGCAACGAATCCGGATACTGTAATGTCAAATGCGGCAAGCAGTGCCTTGGCCACTGCCCCAACGGCCACCCGAACGGCGGTTTCACGGGCGCTGGACCGTTCCAGGATATTCCGCACGTCGCGATGATTGTACTTCATCGCTCCCGCCAAGTCAGCATGCCCCGGCCGGGACCGGGTAACCCTGATCTTGTCGTCCCGATGACGCGCATCAGGAGACATCCGTTCCTCCCAGTTGCTCCAGTCCTTGTTGCGCACGCAAAGAGTGATCGGCGAGCCGATGCTTTCGCCCCAGCGGACCCCGGATAGAATCTGCACAGTATCCTTTTCGATCAACATCCGCCCACCACGGCCGTAACCACACTGGCGACGGGCTAAGTCGACATTGATAGTCTCCTCTGAAATTTTCAAACCGGACGGCATCCCCTCAATGATCGCTGTCAGTTGCGGTCCATGCGATTCACCGGCGGTAAGGTAACGAAACATTGCTGATCCTTTTCAAAAAAGTCGGGCAGACAAACTGTCTGCCCTGATTGGCAACCCTGTGAAGTTGTTTAATGAACTACCCGATCATGGCGCAAGGAACCAGACAACCGAATTCATCGAGGTAGATACCGGTTCGTTCGTCAGCGTCTCGTATCCTTCAAAAGTTATATCAAGCTGATACTTCAACAATTTTCCGGAGTAGAGCGAAGGATTCGCAGCGACAATCGGTAAAAGTTCGTCAATTTCAACCCAACTAAATACCGGGTAATTGTCTATTTTCCCCGTGCTCCCGCCGGGAACCAGCAAAGAGATCGGATTGACCACCGGGACGGTGGTAAATAGCGGCGAATAACGCTCGCGGGTCCCCGATGAATACGTTTCAAAGGGAAGAGGAGTGTAGCGTAGCGTCTGCTTGGTTATGTTAACGTCGGAAGGAGTGATCCCAGTGTAAGTATTTGAGGCTACAGTAAACGACAGCGTCCCCACCGATGAATAGGTCGCGAAAGCCGCCGACGACGTACCATTAGTGATAGAGGCTGTCAGATAGGTTGTTGCCCCCCCGCCACTCCCACCGCTACTGCCGCAGGCAGTCAAGACGAAAAGGCCCAATAAGATCGCGAATCGAAAAACGAGACTACGCATTTCATCCCTCCTTGATTAACTTACGATTTTCGGCGTAATAAAGATCAGCAATTCTGTTTTTGTCTTTGTTTTGGTGTTTGACTTGAACAACCAGCCAAGCAATGGAATATCCATCAGGAACGGCACCCCCTGATCCTCGTCGGTGTCGCTATCCACATAAATGCCGCCAATCACCGTAGTCTCGCTGTTCTTGACCAGCAGTTCGGTGGTCGCTTCCTTTTTGTTAATCGGCGGCGGGCTCCCCGTCCCTGCCGAGTTATTCGTCGCCTTGATTTTCATCGAAATACTGCCATCGGAAGTAATATGGGGGGTCACTTCGAGCGTAAGGGCAGCCTCAACGAACTCGGTTTTGGTCCCCTCTGCCGAGGTTGTTTGATAGGGGATCGACTGCCCCTGCGAAATCTTGGCGGATTTATTATTGAGAGTCACTACTTTCGGCGTCGAGATGATCTTGATCAGGCCAGCAACTGCCGCAGCGGAAAGACGCATGTCGACATTGATGTTACTGGCAAGCGAGCCGAACGAAATACCAACCGCCCCTCCCGAACTGTCGGCAGCCTGAAACCCGGAAGACGCCGGGGTATTGACCACTACGCCACCGAAACCGGCATCGAGGCCGTTAATGTTCGCAAAGGATGCGGCCCCATCCTTGTAGTGAATTCCC
Source organism: Geotalea uraniireducens (assembly GCF_027943965.1). NCBI lineage: Bacteria > Pseudomonadati > Thermodesulfobacteriota > Desulfuromonadia > Geobacterales > Geobacteraceae > Geotalea > Geotalea uraniireducens. The sequence goes on from NZ_AP027151.1 coordinate 2,821,321, forward strand.
CACTGGACCCCCAGGTCGCGAGTGAACGTCGAGGTTGCCTCGACAATTCGTGCCTCGATCAACACCTGGCGTTCCGGGATATCGAGGTTTTTGAGCAGGAATTTCATCTCCTTGATCGCCGGTTCGATATCCTTGACGATTACCCGGTTGGTTCGCGCATCCTGGGTAATGGTGCCGCGTTCACTTTTGAGCGCGTTGAACTGGGAAGCAACGTCGCTCACCGAGGCAAAGTTGATGTCGAACACCTCTGTTTTCAGCGGCATCGCCTTTTCCTCGGCTTTGTGCAGTGCCTGTTGCTCGTCGGCGAGAGTCTGAATCTTGGCTCTCGGGCGAATCTGGACAATATTGCCTTCGCGCTGCATTCCGAGGCCCTTGTTTTCCAAGATGACATCAAGCGCCTGATCCCACGGGACATTAACCAGCTTGAGACTGATAGTGCCGGTAACATCGTCGCCGACTATGAAATTCAGATTGCTGACCTCGGCAATGAGTTGAAAAATTTTCCGAATGTCGGCATCAGAAAATTCAAGGGTTACCCGCCGGCCAGTATAAACCTTTCCACCAGCTGTCGGCGTGGCAATAGCCATCAATGCAGCATCGGGAGACATATCCCGTGCAACTGTCGGCGGCGTTTTTTTTGCGCCCTTGTCAGACACAGCGGCCCCCGCTGCAACATGCTCTTTAGCAGGCGACAGATTCTTCACGTCCAGGTAGACATTGCCCCCCTCTTGCTTGAGCTCATAAGGAACGTCGTTCCGGAGCTTGACCTGCACCTTCACGTCATGCCGGCCTTGTACCTTTACCTGGTACGGCGTCACCCGCTCAATCGATCCAGCAAATGCGCTGGTATCAAGATAGCGCTGCCATTTGCGGGGGAGGAGGCAATTCTTGATGGTAAATGTCAGGCCATCGGCAGTCTTCACCGCCTTATCGAGATCGCACCCTTCGGTAATCGCAATAACTAGGCGCGAGGTATCTGCCAGCTCCTTGAAATCAATCGACTCTACCGAGGGAACGACCACTGGCTGCAGTTTCTTCTTCTCGACGTGAGCCGCAGGCTCTGCCACTTTCACCGGCGCGGCCTTGACAGACGCCGTGGTGACCGCGATAGCCTCTTCACCCTTTCCAGACGTACCGGCGTTGCTGGCAGGAACAACTTTCAGGCCGGAAGCAAACCGGTCAATGGCAAAAGCAGGGAGTCTTCCTTCCGCCGCATCCAGCACAATGCGAACCTTGTCGGGATAGGCCCCGATTCGTGCTGTCCCGACATTCAAGCTGTTGACAGGAACAACGCGAGATTCGAATCCCGATTTCACGGCAAAAAGATCAATCACGAACCGATCCGGTTTTGTCAGGCTAAAAGATTTGTAATCGGCTACCGGCCCAGAGGTGATTATGTCAATCGAATCCTTGGCAGCAACAATCGACGAAACGACAACAGGCCCTTTAGCGACTGGCTCCTCGTTGACAGTGGTATCTACAGGTTTCTCCGCTTTGGCCGAGGCAGCCGGCGCTTCAGTCGCAGAAGAATTGGATGACGTTGTTTCAACGACGGGAACCGTATTTTTTGCTTTGTCGACCGCAGCATTCTGAGTCGAGGTTTCGGCGGGCTTTTCTGCTGCCGGCACAGAAGACACCGCAACCGGCGCTTGCGCATCCCCGGCTTCTCGGGAAAGAATAGAAAGGCGCAGCACCCCCTTGTCCTGCGGATCGGCAGTAGCCGTAACCTCAGCATCGCGGGCCAGGTACACTTCAACTCGTGTCATGGCGGCTGCGCCTTCGCCATAATGTGCCGTCACGATCCGCTTGATGATCCCCTTGTTAATCTCCTGCGGAGAAACAACCGAACCGACATCCACCTGGGCGAGATCGACGACCGCCTTCGGAGGAGCGTCGGTCTTGTAGAAGGTATAGACAAGAGGCTTGTTCGCGGCAATGACGACCTGAGTGGTAGCACCATCGCCGACAACACTGACCTCCCGCAGGACGCTCCCCTGCACCTGCCCGGGCAACTGATCGCTTTTCATTGACGAATTGGCTCCGGCGCAGCCGCAGAATATCGTCACAAGCGATGCCAGGGCGAGTTTCCTGAATAATTTCATCTGGATTCTCATCAGGGATCTCCTTACTGTTTCTTCGTCAGAGAAAGCTTGACCAGCCTTTTCTTAGTCTTGCCGGCGTCATCTTTGAACTTTTCAGAAATTTCGATAAACGACGGGCCGATCTTGGTGATTACGCCGTTATTCGAACCGATATTCATGCCAACCGTAACCACGTAACCTTTCCCTGCCGGGTCAACAACCAGCGCCTTGTTTTCTCGCAAGCCGGCAATGATGCCGGTAACCCGGAACTGCCCGACAGCGTAGCTCAGTATCGGTAACAGGCTTGCCGGCCGGGATTTGGCCACGGAACCTTTTTCCACCTTTGCCTGGAGATAAGGGCGGAATGGATCTTTGCGGTTAGCAAAAACGAGGCGGGCCGAAACGCCAGGAGACAATGCAGCAGAACTGAGCTGCTTCTGCACCGGCGGCACCGATGGATTTGCTTTCGCCTTATGAACCGGCGGTGGTGGCTGGGATGCCTGCTCGCCCTTTTGGCATCCCGGCAGCGCTAGCAGCAAAGCCACCATGGCAATGAGTAACGGTACGCTATTTCTTTTTCTTATCATCCGAAGTCTCTTTCTTATCGATAAAGCGGAAGGTGGTTGCCAGGCAGTTTACCCGAACAGTTGTTCTTCCTCCAGTCGACTTGATATCAGCGAATGAGACGTTGGCAATATTCACGATCCGGGGCAATGCACCAACATCATTAAAAAAATTAGCAACACTGTAAAACGAGCCGGAAATCGAAATATCTACAGGAACCTCAGCATAAAACTCTTTTGGGACCTCGGGTTTCGGCCGGAAGAGCAGAAAATCGAGCCCGGAATTCTTTCCGGCGTCGGTTATTGCAGTAAGAAGCGAGGGAATCTCTTTCTGGTTGGGCAATTCGGTCAGCGCACTTTCAAGATCTTTTTGCAGCTGCTGGTATTCACGCTTGAGTTTCGGCAGGTTGTTGGCAATCCGGGTTTTGTCCTGCACTTCACTGCGCAGGCCTTCCAGCCGCCCCTGCAAGTCGGCGAGCTCTTTCTGCTTGGGAAGGAAGAGCCCCCAGTAAAGTGCTATCCCCTCAAAAGCAAGGATGGCAATGAAGAGGGCCATCTTTTGTCGATTCGGCAGCTTAAGAAGTTTCTCGATTTGTGGATCCATGGAGAGTCCTTGACTTGGCGTCACTTTTTGGCGACAGGCGGTTCTTCTTTTTTGAACGATTTGAGCACGCAGGTAATTTCAAACCGCTTGGCCTTGACACCGTTGAGTTCCGTCTGTTCGGAAACAACCAATTCAATATTGACATAGTCCGGTGAATTCTGCAGATTGCGCATAAAGTCCGCAATCAGCGTTTCATCGAGAGCTACCCCGCCGATACTGACATTAGGACCGTTCTCGCTGTATTTTGTCAGCCAGAGCTTCTCGGGCGTGGCATCGCTCAGAGTGGCCAGCCGTCGTACCGGGCCGGTCTTTTCCTTACGCAACTGGGCAAGTACGTCGAGCTTTTTGGTTACCGCTTCTTTCAGCTTCTTGATGTTTTCCAGCTCGCCGATCTTCGTCTTCAACTGCCGCAGGTCATTTTCTGCGGTGTCGATTTCACTCTTGACTGACTTGATCCGCGCCTGGGCATAGCCATAAAGCCCCAGTCCCGCCACCAATACAACAGCCACAGAGACGACCAGCAACGCCAGTTGTTGTTTGGCGGTTTCCTTTTTCTTCGACGTCCGAACCGGTAGAAGGTTGATCCTTACCATTTATCCCCTACCCTCCTTGTGGCCAGCCCCAAGGCAACGGTAACGAGCGGCGCGATTTCCTGCAGGTATCCCAGATCGAATTCTTTCTCGTTGTAAACTATTTTCTGCAATGGATTGAGCATCTCAACCGGCACGCCAAGTTTATTGTGCACCGCTTCGGCAAGCATTTGCGTCTTGGCGGCACCACCACTCAAATATACTTTACTGATTTTCCCGTCCCCGGCTGTCGTATTGTAGAAGTCCAGCGAGCGACGAATTTCAATGGCCAGAGTTTCATCAATCCGCGAGAGGATATCCCGCAACTTCGTCTTATCCGCACATTCGCCGCTAATTTTGGCTGCCTCGGCGTCTTCACTGCTCAAAGCGAATTGTTTCTGGATTTCTTCGGTGAAAAGATTCCCTCCCATCTGAACATCACGGGTGAAGAGCGATACCCCCCCCTTGACAACATTGAGGTTCAGAATGCTCGCGCCAATGTTAATCAGGGCCACGACCTCGTCAGGAGCCGAATCATAATTCTGCTCATAGATATTCTGCACCGCGAACGAATCGACATCGACAACGACCAGCTTCAGGCCGCTTTCGGCAAAGACGTTCACATAGTCGTTGATGATGTCCTTCTTGCTCGCCACCAGCAGAACGTTCATTCGGGACGGGTCTTCTTCATCAGGATCAAGAATCTGGAAGTCGATATTCACATCATTAATATCAAACGGGATATACTGCTCGGCTTCCCACTGAATCTGATCTTCTAGTTCTTCAGAAGGCATCGCCGGCAACTTGATCTTGCGGATGATCACCGTGTTACCGGAAATCGAACAGGCAACCTCTTTTATTTTAATGTTGAGGCTGGCAAAAAGACTCTTGATTGCGTCGACAACAGCTGAACTATCCATCAACGTATTGTCGACAATCGCTTCAGGTGGGAGCGGAACAATGCCAATATTCGCCAAGTAGAAGGAGCCTTTTTGCTCTCTTAGCTGTACCAGTTTCACGGAGCTGGAACCGATATCGACCCCGACGAGTTCTCTTTTCTTGGATAAAAACATAGTCTGTCCCAATGATAAGATGGTTAATCGAGAAACACCGCGTCTTTTTCCGATAAAGAAAAACCAAGAGCCAGCAATATCTTTCTCTTGGTTTCCATTCTACACTCTTCGCCACGCTCGATTCGATCGATAGTCGCCGGAGAAACGCCGGCAAGCCGCGCCAGCTCCGACTTGCTCATGAGCCGTTCTTCACGAATCTTCCGGACATTGTTTCGATATTTCATCGCATTATCCCGCAGAAAAATATGTTTTCCAGCGAAATGTACTAAAATTGAAATGAATGTCAAGAAATTAGTTAAATTTGAACTAAATTGAAATATCTGAAAAGAATTATGTAACGATACCGGATCATCTGAGTGATCAAACCGAGAGAATCCGAATATATATGCGGCTTCGCAAACCATATAAGTCACCTGGGCTGCGCAGTCAGTACCAATGAGAGACAACAAAAAAGCCGGGGCCGTCTCATATTGGTCATATGATATTTCGGCAACCCGGCTGTCTCGGAGAGACCCTGTAGGCTTTCCGCCCCACCCTCGCGGATGGTTGAGTATTATCGATATCAGCAGCTATGTGGATGTGAGGGTAAAACTCTCGTCGGTAAGCAATGCCATTTTTCAGTGTTTGCCCGACGTTCTTTCCCTTGTATGCAAACGAAGTTCCACTTTGGCAATTCGTGACAAATTGCAATAAAATTAAATTATTACAGCTACAGGTCATACTTATGCAAAGGACGACCAGTCAAGGGAATGACAATATTCTGCCAAAAAACCATTTAGGTAACAAATTTTGTAATGGGTACCGTAGCATCCCAGGGATTTATCGACAGGAGCCCCAGAGGACGAAGCAAAATAACACTGAGTTGCTAGCGAATCATTACCAGTCCACTCTGAGAAACTTCAACGCTGAATCTCGTTGTTGACGAATTGTCTTTAATACGAATCGCGGCGGTAGTGGCAGAATTGGGAATGGTCGCAGTTCCGTTGGGATTGAACACGATATTGAGGCTTGAAGCGGAGCTGCAATTGAGGAACACGCCCGCAGGCAAGGCGCTCCACGGTTGGACAACCCGATCAAACAGCGCACTGGTCGAAGCGCTCTTTCTGGTTATTCGGTATTGATTGGTTGCATTGTCGAATTCGGTCTCATGCTGGATATTGTACGTGACTGCCCCGCTCCGGGTGCTCCTTAGTGCGGCAAGAACCGATTGGGCAGCCTCGCGGTAGAGGGCATTCTGTTGCCACTGGATCAGGTTCGGAACGGCAAGAGCAAAAACCACCGCCATGATGGCAATGGCCGTCAGCAGTTCCGCAAGAGTGAACCCACGCTGCGCAAGTTTGGCTTGAACGTCATCCTGCCTGGTACGCTGCATATCACTTCCTCTCAAGGGATGTTGACCGTGATTGTGTAGATTTGGCTCTGCCTGCTCCCGTTACTGTCAAGGGCCACCACTTCAACAGTGTGAGCCCCGGCGTCGCGGCTGCCAATTGCCCAGGAAATCCTGCCGGTACCAGGGTTGACGGTCATTCCTGCCGGCGCCTGCGCCAACGAATAGGTCAACGGATCGCCATCGGGATCCCGGGCGACGGCATTATAAACGTACATTGTTCCCTGGAATCCGTTCGGCGGGGTACTGACAAAATAAGGCTGACTGTTGGGGACAATAAAATCCGGTACCACAAATGGCCGCCCCGGTCCGTCTGTGTCATTCGGCGTGATGGTCAGCGAGATCCGGTCCCCCCTGACGAATCGATCCCCGCGCAGAAGGGGCGTATCGTCGGCCAGCGTCGTGCCATTAATTTGCCACCGATAGCTGTACCACAGATAATCGCCGTCAGCATCGCTCCCTGAAGGGGTTACGACAAGATCGGTCCCGTGGCGGACAATTTCCGGCGTCCAACTGACCGAACTGATTTCCGGTGGGCTATTGCCAATAACGACCTCGGCCCGCCCCTCTTTCCCTCCTGCCGAGACAATCACCGCCAGGGTATCTCCCTTGTGAAAATCCTTACCGGTCAGAGTTGCCCCGCTTTCATCCAGCGCGGCGCCGTTTTTTTCCCAACTGAACCGGGGAGAACCGGGGCCACAATAGACCGCCTGCAGTGTTGAAGCAATCGTCGGCGCTTCCGGGACGAGCCGCACCTGCAGATCCCCGCTCATCCGCTCAGATGAACCGGCACCCCGAGCCACCGCTCCTGGACGGCGCGAGTTATCGGCGCTGGAACAGCCGAAAAAAACCAGCAGAACCAGACATCCCGCAACATAACACCATCGTTTACTTAATCTGCTCATAATTTCCGCCAGCCGGTAACCGGCCCAGCCATTCACCTATTTCTGCCGCCAATAGAGCGGGACGATACCGCCGTATTTCTTCACGTCCACCTGAGCAATATTGCCGCCGGTGCCAACGATCCCCTTAACCTCGCCGCCAGAATTGACAATAAGAACCACCCCGGAAGGTATCCCCTGGCCAAGCGTCATGACCCGATCGCTCCGGAGCAGCACACCGTTGGATGAATTGCTGCCATTCATGAAGGCACGTACGTTTGTTGTCGAAGCCGTATCGTTGCTCTTGTCGTAATTCTGCACCGCCTCCCCGGTCTGGTAGTTCAATGCATAGAGCAGGCTGCTGCCGAGGTTGGCCGGCTGACAAGGGTCGACGGTTGACGTCGTACTTGGGGAAAATGTTGTGAAATAAATGACCTTGTTGAAGAGCGTCGGCGAAGCAAGGACTTTCTCCCCGGTGTTCTGGTTCAGCTTGATATACCAGCCGTAGTTGCTCGTTGCGCTCAGGGCGTCAAGCGTGTTTTTTACCGTAGCGGCATCTGCTGTCGGTGACTGGAGATCGTCCGTGGTCACGTCAACCAAGTCACTTTCCGATTTGGCGCTGGTTTGCCCCTTGTCGCGTACGGCATAGAGCCGGTCGACGACATTGAGGTTCAATGGATGTTCCCGATCCCCAGTACCAAACAGGATCAGTGCATCCCTGCCGGCAGAGGACGAAGTGAAAGTGCTCTCCAAGCTGACCGCTGGCTTATAAAACGCCTTACGCCCCACCGTCCCGTCGGCGCCAGAATTGGCACTGAAAATCTTGTAGCCCCGCCAACTGCTCACGGTCGAGGAACCGACGTTAAACCGCCAGAGGTTTCCACCCAGGTCAACGGCATACAGGCGATCCGTATAGCCGTTCGCATCCGTGTCCACGTTGGCAATTTCGCCGGGGAAGGAGAACGTCATACCAGTACTGTAGTTAGCCGGCGCGCTGGCCTGCTGGGCAGCGGTCCCGTATTCACAGCTCCAGATCTTGGTTGGGGTACTGACAACGGTTGGAACGCCGGCATTGTTCAAGCTGGCAATCTTCACGGCATAAATCGCCCCTCCCCGGGGGGTGAGCGGCACACTCCCATCGTCACTGGTATACGCCCCACCACCGTTATTGGCGACAGTGACCGTGCCGGTCCCGTTGTACGTCTGGGTGGCACCATACCGGGAGTCTTCATTCAGGTTGTCGTACCCGCCGCCGATGAACGCCACAATATCCTTCTCGCTACCGATTTTCATCTTGGTGATGCGCGGCTCACTGAAACTTTCGCCGAGGTTCCCGAAGTTGGTATCCGCCCCGGAAATGCTCCAAAGGTATCGCGGACTAAGGGGATTACTCACGTCCAAAGCATAGTAGTAGCCGGTGGCTGGCAAGGTATTGGTGCCACCGCCGCGGCGGAGGCCGAAGAGCAGGATTACCTTGTCGCCGTCACCGGTTTCGATCGACCCATTGCCGTTCTTATCATAGATGTACACCACGGGCGACGAATCGACGAAGTAGGTATGGGTCTGGCCCGGAATCTCCTTGAGATTGGGTAGCACAGCAGGAGGAATGAAGGCCCACGCCTCGCTGCCGTCACAATCCTTGATGGCGTGCAGCATGCCGTCGTTGTCGCCGACAAAGATCATCGTTTGGTTGTAGCTCCAATTCGACTCAGTTGAAGAAGAAACCGTATAGCTCTTGAAATTGACAACCAGCGGCTTGGCATGGAGGACATCACCGAAAACCCAGGCTCGCTTCTCGGTGGTATTGCTGTTCAGGTTCTCATCATAGGCATCGTAACCGGTGATGAAGTTGATCAGCTTGTCCTTCGTAGCACTATCGGCCACATTGAGAGTCGTAGCAGTGATGTTCGTATTCCCCGTCGAAAAGGCATTGCTCGCATCGGTCAGGTCGGTGTTTGTGCTGACATAGGTATAGATTTTCCGCGGATTGGCACCGAAATCCCGGCTCTCCAGGACGGAACCAGCCCCCCCTTCGTCAACCTGGCCACCGTCGGCAATGGAATTCCAGTACGAGACGGAGCTTGCCTTGAAGGTCCCGTTCACCGCCCCCGTCGGCAGCGTAACTCCGCTATTGTCATCTGTGCGGTCGCCATCGAGGTCAACATAATTGGCAATCACCCCGGCCTGGTCAATCAGGTTGCTATTACTGTCGAGGCCGTATTTCTTCAGATTACCGGCCCAGTAGGTCTGGTTCACCGGTTTGAAGAACCCCATGTAAACCCGGCTGGCGTTATAAGTCTTGTTTTCCGGACTGACCGGCACCACCGGCGCCACGAAGGAGGTATCGACCGAGAAGATTTGCGACATTACCTGGGTCAGGGCCGCGGCCAACTGGGTCTGGTTGCCGGCCAGGAAGGCCTGACCGTGACCGTGGCTGCTGTCGGTAGCCCGGTTCAGCAGATCCACTGCCGTCGCATCCGAGCCGACATCGCCGAAACCGATGGCATAGGTGGTGACATTCTGTTTGCCGTCATAACCAGTGGAGAGATCGTTATCATAGAGATACTTGGCCACATCATCCAGGATGTGGTCGAGATTGTTAGGTTCCTGCCCGTCGCCATCGCAGTCGCCGCTCGAACAGATGGTTTTCAGAACCGAGCTGTCATCGGCATTGGCCATCCCGTCGGTGACAACAATGACATAGTTTTTCTGGCAACTCGATTCGATCGGCGACGTATACTTCCCGCTTGTGACACCGACCGTACTGCCGAAGGCAGGGGCCCCGCCGGTAAAATAGCGCATCGCCTCGAACAACGATTCGCCGAGCGGGGTATTGCCATTGGCGGCAAGGTTGTCAACGACCGAGGTCAAAGCCTGACGATTGGTGGTCGTGCCGCTGAAGATATCGTCCATGTTCTTGACGGTGGTCACATACGAACTAGATAACCCTGACGGTAAGGCGCTGATGAATTCGGCCCCCTGACCGCTACCGGAGACGTAATGGTAGCGCATCAGGCCAAACTTCACCCCGGTGGTGCTGGTAACGAGGTTCTTGATGACCTCCTTGGCGATGTCGATCTTGGGGCGCATCGAATTGTTCGGCCCGAGCAGCCAGTTTATATAGTTGCCAATGTAGTATGTTCCCGACCCCCTATTACTGCAAGCGCCGCTGGTGGTGAGTTTCCTGCCGCTGTATTCGCCGGTGGTCTGGAGGAGCGACTGGGGATTAACACCGCTACACGTGGTAGTAACGTTTGTGACGCTCACGCCCAGGGAGGTATAGGTAGAATTGCTATACTGGTAAACCGTATTGGTACTGCACGCCTGGGGTGACCAGTAGTTACCGCACGCATTGACCGCAGGATAGGTCGTACTCGGATCGTAGGTAGTGGACGGGACCGAGTCGGCCATACTGCCGGAAGTATCGATAATGATCAGCACGTTCGGCTGGATGGCAGCCGTCGCGCCGCCGTAAATGGATGTATCGCCGCCATACTGGTCGGGCGCCGCCGCCACCGGCATTGCCGCCACTGGCAAGATTGCCGCCAGCACCCCGATCATCACTAACCACCGTTTCATAAGTAACCTCCGCCGTCGGGAAGGATCAGTCTTCGGCCGTCAAATTGTCTGCTCACCATGCACATTCTCACTGTGCAGAACTGCTCAAGAAGTTTAAATAGTTACCCAAAGCCCAAGAGGATGGCTCTGCCAGGGGGCCACATGCCCCCGAGGGCTGCAGATGTCCTTGCCACCTGCCAGTTCTGCTGAAGCTGTTATAGGCATCGTTACAGCTAACAGTGCTCAGATTGCCGTTCAGCCCCCGCAGCCATTGGGCGGAGTTGCGATTGCGATAGTAGAGGAGTTTGCTGCCCCACGGCCCGGGATAGGTCTTGGCCGGGTTGTATCCGGCAGGCGCTTCAGCGGCATTTACAGCAGCAGTCGTTACCGACAATTCAAACGCCACTCCTACCACCAGGATTATCGCGACCAGCACTGAGATCATGAGCGGCTGATTCTTCTTCATGAGCATTCCTCCCGACTCTTTCCTCTGCGGAAATCCGCAGTTCAATAATCTTTCGCCTTCGGCACGATCCGGGCCATACCAGACTCCAGGCTTGCCTGGGCGTTATTCGGGCCAGACCCGGTGGCGCTGATCGTGTACAGATTGGACTGGAACTCCGTTGCGTCATATCCAGAGGGGGGCGGACTTGCCCCGGTATATTTGACTACTACTTTGGCCATCTTGCCGTTGACCGTCACCGAACTGCTATAAGTATCCTGGACCCCGGGGTTGATCGCCTTGTAGATATCACTATTGGTTTCGGCATATTGCAATGCCGCCTCGGTGACGTAGAACGCCTGTTCGTTGTTTCGGGCATTTCCGGCAATCTGCACGTCGGTGGTTGTAGTGGAGAGCAGCGATGCCCCCAGGATTCCCAGGATGACCAGCATCAACAACACAATAACCAGCGTTATCCCCCGCTCGTTATCCAACACCCCCTCAATTTCCCGGAGACATTTCTGGTGAAAGCCCTGCATCTATTGCCTCCTGTTGCGCATATTGACGATTGTCGTCAACTGACGGGTACTGGATGTATCGGTCGGTGACACCTTTTTTGTCGTCTGGCCAGTCAGAGTGACCTTGATCGCCCGGAGATCGTCTTTGATCTGGTCGTCAGAGGGAGTGTTCGTCTCCGTATTGTCATCCATGATGTACGAGAAATGCAGCCCGGTAATGTAACGGGCTACTAACTGAGTAGCCCCGCCGGCAGTACGCTTTAAGCACTTAATCGGGTCTTCCGAACCGTCGCACCCCTCGACCACATAAGAGATCGACTCCGGGTAGTTCGCCCCCAAGACTTTTACGATCAGATCGCCAGCTTTGAAATCGACATCCGCCGGGAAATCGGGCGACCGGGCAAGGGTAACGCTCGGCGTCCCGCTGCTTGTCGTATAGATGGTGAATATCGACGTCGTCGCCGTATCATTCTGGTTGTCGGCAAGGATCGGTTGGATAAAAGATGCGGTAGAGGTCCGGATGATCCGCACCGTATCATTCTTATGGAACCAGCTGAGCGAGTCTGCGGAATCGACGGAAATTGGCCCGAGGGTGGGACCGGCAACCGTCGCGATGTCTTTCGTAATCTGCATGGTATTGGTTGCCAATGACGATGCCGAATAGAGTGTCACTTGGCTTGAATAATGACCAAGCGTCGACACATACGGCTGTGTTGCGCTTTTGGTGACAAGAAAACCGGTCATCCGGATATCCTTGATCAGGGAATCCATGCCGATCACCAGGTTTTGCTGTAGTTCCATCACATCCTGTTGCTTGTAGGCGGCCCGCTGATGTGCCAGATAGAGCGAATAAACCGCCCCCATGATCACACCAAAAATAGCCACGACAACGAGCATTTCGACAAGCGTAAAGCCCTTTTCTCTTTTGGACAGTCTATTCATCAGTTTACCCTCTTGTAGGAGGTCATGGAGACGACGCCACCCGAGCCGCCGCTGATGCTGGCAGTGATCTGCGAAACACCACTACTCGGGGTATTTATCTGCACCGAATATGTTGCCGTATAGGTAGCCGACTGGATCGTGGTTTGACTTTGCGTGCTCGATCCGGGGAGGGTATGGGGAGTATAAAAATTGTAGTTCTGGTTGAGTGCAGTTGTAATGAGCACCGAATCCGACGTCGAGCGGGAAGTGATATCCTCCAGCACCTCCCGGGCAAGGCCGGTTTTTGTCGCAATACCGTTGGCAATCATGTCGGAGCGCATCGATACACTGATCATGCTGACGACCGCGAACACGCCGATAACCATGAGCGTCACCGAAACCAGTAACTCGACCAGGGTGAACCCCCGCTGATTCATCCCGCCTCCCGGCATTTTCATCGCCACGCCCCCACTTTCCACTAGATCAGCACAACCCGGATTATCTCTCAGCAATACCAGCAACTAACATGCCATGCCGACAAACCATCTTTGCCAACGTATAACTTACTGATTTTACGTACGCCCACTTGCACGAACCGGGGCCAAAAATGACAGGGGCTATGCAATATTTGCATAGCCCCTGTCGAAGCACGCCCCCAGCCCGCTTACATCTTCACCCATCGTTTACCGGACCAGCGCCAAGTGGAATAACTGAAATCTATCGAGTTGACCACCAACGCCATTGCCCCGCCGGATGCCGACTGAACATATATCGTACCACCATTGCCGGTAAGCCGCGTGTTGCAGACCATGACGTTTTCCGGAGTTGCGAAGCTGATGCCATCCTCCGGATCGGCACGACCGGGCTGATACGGGCCGTGGCCACCGGTGCCGAATTTGAGGCCGCCCCCCTTGGTCGACAGAAAAAGGGCGCGGACAACCGGATCGTCGGCGGTGTTCCACTCACCATCCGGCCCCCGCCCTGAGACAAGTGTCACTTTCCCCACCGGAGGATTGAAGCAGAGCGCATAGTCCGCCTCTTCCAATCCTCGCTGCTTCCCTTCCTTGATCATCTGGCCGATCTCCCAGACGGCAGCCTTGAGACAAACATCACCATACAGAGAGCTAAAGGCGGGAATTGCCACAGCAACGACGATAGCGATGATCGCCAGCGCGACAAGCAGTTCGAAGAGGGTAAATCCCCGAGCGCCACGTTTCTCCATCCCTGGAGAAGCGTGGCGAAGGACCACACCGCACATTCGCGTCACCTCCATGTGACAACCAAAAAGGGGCTCCGCAAGTATTGCACAGCCCCTCTTCATTTACAACCGGCAAATTAGTAATCTCTTATTTTATTCCAGACCGAACTCCTTGATTTTATAAAGCAGCGAGCGATGACTGATCTCCAGGAGCCGGGCAGCATGGGTCCGGTTGCCGCCGGTAATTTCCAGGGCTCGACGAATAAACTCCCTTTCGAGTTCTTCCTCGGCCTTTTTGATGGAGAGAGAATCTCCACCGAGCGCACGATCGGACTCTGCCAGCTTCCTGACTGGCCCGGGGAGGACCTCCGGGGCAAGCCCCCCTTCTTCGGCAAGAAGCAGCCCACGCTCGATGCAATTCTCCAGTTCACGGACATTGCCTGGCCAGGAATAAGCCAGGAGCAGCTGCATCGCCTCGGGAGAAACCGCCACCGCCGCTCCCGGTTTGCCGAATTCCTTGCCGTATTTTTCCAGGAAATGGGCAACGAGCAGGGGGATATCCTCCTGTCGTTCCCGGAGCGGCGGCAAGGTGATACTGACCACGTTAAGGCGGAAATAGAGATCTTCGCGAAAATTTCCCGCCGCAACCTCCGCATCGAGCCGTTTGGCTGTTGCGGAAATAATCCGCACATCAACTTTGATCTGCTTTGCCCCCCCAAGGCGGCGCAGCTCGCCCTCCTGGAGCACTCGCAGCAACTTGACCTGGAGAGAGAGCGGCATGTCACCGATTTCGTCGAGGAAGAGGGTACCTCCGTCGGCCTCCTCGAACAGCCCCCGCCGGTCGGCAGCGGCATCGGTAAAGGCGCCGCGGACATGGCCGAACAGTTCCGATTCGAGGAGATTCTCCGGGATCGCCCCGCAATTGAGTGCTACAAAGGGGCCGTCCCGCCGACTGCCATGATAATGAATGGCTCGCGCCACCAGTTCCTTGCCCGTTCCCGACTCGCCAAGCAGCAACACCGGCGTCCTGACGTCACAGACCTTCCTGACCAGCGCAAAGATATCCTTCATTCGTTCGTTGCGGGAAATGATATTGGCAAACGAGTATTCCCGGGCCACCTCTTCCCGCAACCGCCTGTTTTCTGCCTTCAGCCGCTCCCGTTCTTCCGCCTTCTTCAGGACCAGCAGGATCTCATCGTTTTTGAACGGCTTGGCGACATAGTCGTAGGCCCCTTCCTTCATACAGGCGATCGCCGTATCGACAGTGCCATAGGCTGACATCATGATGATCGTGGCCGTCACTCCGGCCGCCTGGGCCTGGCGCAGGAAACCGAGTCCGTCCAGCACCGGCATCCGGATATCGCAGAGAATGAAATCATACGGCTGCTGTCGGGCAAGGGTAACGCCTGCTGCCCCGTCCGTAGCTACATCTACCGCGTAATTGTGTTTGCCGAGCATTACCCGGAGCATATGGCGGAGATTTTCCTCGTCGTCGATTACCAGCACCCGGGATATCCGTTCCGTCCCTGTCACTCTTCCTCCTTGCTGATACGCACCGGCAGCAAGACGATAAAGCGCGTTCCCCGGCCGACAACGCTGTCGACGGTAATTCTTCCACCGAAAGAATCAATGATGCGGGCAGAAATGGCCAGCCCGAGTCCCGTTCCCTTCCCGGGCTCCTTGGTGGTGAAAAACGGATCGAAAATCTTGCCGAGATGGGCCGCATCGATGCCGCTCCCCGTATCGGCAATCTCGACCCAAACGCAGGGGGCCGCTTCACCATTACCGGCAAACGAGTGCCGAAACGCGCCGCCGAAGTCGCCCGTACGCCGCCCGCGCACGGCCGGTGACACTTCCCCGGCAGGTAATAGCGCTGGCTGCAAAGCGAAAGTACCGTCGGCAGTCCGGATATCCAGCCGCCCACCACCGGGCATCGCATCCCGTGCATTGATCAGCAGGTTGATCAGCACCTGTTGCAATTGATGCGGGTCAGCCTGCAGTGGTGGCAACTCGGGGTCGATGGCCAGGGCGAGTTTGATCCCCTTGAACGCTCCCTGGCGATCGAGCATTTCGACGGTAGCAGCAACCAGAGTATTGACGTCGCATTCCTCCACCACGCCGTCAGCCGGCCGGGCATAATTCAGAAGATCGCTGACGATCCGGTCGATCCGCTCCGCGTCCTGTTCAATCCGGCGAACGTAGTCGGCCTTTTCGGCATCGGCTGCCAACTCGTCGCCCAGCAGCCCGGCATAGCCCATGATGGCCGCGAGCGGAGTACCGATTTCATGGGCTGTCCCCGCCGCCAGCAAGCCGATCGACGCCATCTTTTCAGAGTGAATCGCCTCTTCGCGGGCCTCATGCAACTGCCGATTGGCCTGTTCCAGCGAATGAACGTAGCGCTGGACCTCTTCCTGCTTGGTCCGGAGCGTATCGACCATCCGGTTGAACGATTCGGCCAGATTGGCAACCTCCCGCCCCCCCGGCACCGTAGCATGGCTGGAAAAATCACCGGAACTGATCCGCTCGGTGGCGCCCAGCAACCTCCGGATCGGGACGACAATAAACCGGGAGAGCAGGAACGAGCCGACGGCCAGGAGCAAGAGAAAATCGAGGGCAAAATAAGCGAGAAGAAGATGGCGCGACTGCGCCATCAGCCGCCGTTCTCCTTTCAGCGAAAGCATCAGCCGCACTGCGCCGGCGACCTGACCGTTAACGAGCACCGGTGCGGAGCGGCAGAGGACCTCTCCCCCCGCGGGAAGCCAGGAGAATTCCGCACCGGTCTGCAGGGTTTCGAGCAGGCGCCGGTCAACCGCCCCTTGCTGCCCGAGAGCATAGCGTGTCAGCCGATCACGGTCGATCACCGTCAGGCCGATAAATTCGTCTTCACGGGCCAGCCGTTGTGCCAGGATACCGGCGGCGGACTCGCCGATCTTATCGAGCGACGGCGGCATAAGGGCAACAAACGAACCGAGGAGAATCCGCGCCCGTTCGTTTTTTTGCTGTAGCAGGTCTTTTTCGGCAGTCTTGAACGAAATGAGACTAAGCAGAATCCAGGTGAGGATCAAAAGGAAAGACAACGACGACAGGATGAGGAAGCTGAGACTGAATCTGAACTGCTTCACCGGAGGCCTCCCTCCTTAACGGAAACCGATGTTCAGATACCAATGAATGAGCTGCCTGCCGTAAAAAATGTACAGGATCGCACCGAACGCCAGGAACGGCCCGAACGGAATCGCCAGCTTGCCGTCCTTTTTCTGGGCCAACATCAGGGTGACGCCAATGATCGATCCGACCAGCGAACCGGCAAAGATGATGAACGGCACCGCCCGCCAGCCGAGAAACGCTCCCATCATCGCCAGCAGCTTGATATCGCCGCCCCCCATTCCTTCTTTTTTGGTAAGAAGCTGATAGAGATAAGCCACCGCCAAGAGGCTCCCGCCGCCAAGGAGAATCCCGATCAGGGAATTTAGCCAGCCGAGCCACGGCAGGAAAAACGAGGCGGCAAAGCCGACGACAATCCCTGGCAGACTGATAACATCGGGAATTAGTTGATGGTCGAGGTCGATAAAGGTAATCGCCACCAGTGCCGAGCAGAAGACCAGCAGGACGAAAAAAGTGGCGGTTGGGCCGAATTTGAGGAACAGGGCTAGGGCGAGCAGCCCATTCAGCAGCTCCACCAATGGATAGCGGAACGAAATCGCCGCCTTGCAGGCACGGCACTTGCCGCGCAGCAACAGGAAGCTGAGCAGCGGAATATTGTCCCACGGGCGGATCTTCGTGCCGCAGGCCGGGCAGCGTGAGGCAGGAAAAACGATTGATTCGCCGAGAGGGAGCCGATGGATACAGACGTTGAGAAACGAGCCGATCACCGCCCCGAGCAGAAATGCAAAAACTGTCAACAGTATCCAGTACGACATGGCTCTCCCGAACGCAAAACGGCTTCAACACCAACGGCAAAAATTGAGGCACGACTCCGCAGCCCGGCCAAACATTGGCACAACCTGGTCGGCGGGCATCGGCCGGCTGAACAGATAGCCCTGCATATACCGACACTTGAGGGAGCGCAATACCTCAAGCTGATCGACGGTCTCCACCCCTTCGGCAACGACTTTGAGATTCAAGCCATGGGCCATCGAGATCACCGCGCTGGTGATCGCCTCGTCATCCGGATTGGAGGCGATATCCCGAATGAACGACCGATCGATCTTCAGCGTGTGAACCGGAAACTTCTTCAGGTAGTAGAGCGACGAATAGCCGATGCCGAAATCATCGATAGCGATCTGGACCCCCAGCCGCTCCAGATAACGGAATATTTCAACGGTAGCCTCATCCCCGGCCATCAGGACACTCTCGGTTATCTCCAGCACCAGCCAGTGAGGATCGAGCCGCGAGTCCCGAAGCGCCGCCTCGACCATTGCCACGGTCTTTCCCGGCTGGAGTTGCCGCGGTGAAAGGTTAACCGCTATCTGCATGGGCGGATAGCCGATATCCTGCCATTCCTTGTTTTGCCGGCAGGCAGTCCGAAGTACCCATTCGCCGAGTGGCACGATCAGTCCCGTCTCCTCCGCCAATGGGATAAAACGGGCCGGCGGAACGACCCCCAGAGTGGGATGCTGCCAACGCACCAGTGCCTCCATACAGGAGATCTGGCCATGCTCCACGTTCACTTTCGGCTGATAATGCAGAACGAATTCTTCCCGCTCGATCGCCTTGCGAAGGCTGTTTTCAAGGGACAGCCGTTCAACCGCCTTGGTATTCATCTCCGGCGTGTACAGCTGATAGTTGTTCCGGCCATGCTCTTTCGCCCGGTACATGGCAAAGTCGGCATTTTTGATCAACTCTTCGGCATTGCGGCCGTCATAAGGAAAGATGCTAATGCCGATGCTGGTGGTTATAAACAGTTCATGGCCGCTAATTTGAAAAGATTTTTTGAAGCTCTCGATAATCTTTTGAGCGACCTTTACCGCATCTTTCACATCGGTAACGGCAGAGAGATTGATAATGAACTCGTCTCCGCCCTGGCGGGCAACCGTATCGCCGTCACGCCGGCAACATTCCTTGAGCCGCTTGGTCACCGCCATCAGCAACTGATCGCCCAGGGCATGTCCCAACGTATCATTGATCAGCTTGAACCGGTCGAGGTCAAGGAACATGACGGCCAGCAGACGCTTGTGGCGACGGGCAAGAGCCAAGGACTGGCGAAGACGGTCGTTGAACAGCCGCCGGTTGGGCAACCCGGTCAAGGCATCGTAATAAGCCATCTGCCGGATGGTCTTTTCCGCTTCTTTCCGTGCCGTTATATCCCGCAGCGATTCGATGATGCCGCTGATGGAGCCGTCCGGCCCGACCAGTGGAGACGCCATGATCTCCACCACCCGGTGCTCGCCGTCTCTCGTCCGGTGATGGAGAGTCGAGAGCATCGTTTCACCCGAATTGCGAACTTCCTCAAGCGGACAGGGGGTCCCCTCTTCCATCACGCACGGCACATCGAGGCCGCGCACAACGTTATAGCAGTACGCCCCCTTTGCGTCACCGTCAAGCTGGAAAAAATTCTTTGCCGCCCGATTGGTCATTATCACCCGCCGATCGGGGCCGATCACCACCAGCGGCTCGGCAACACCACTCACGACCGAATGGAGAAAGGCATTTGCCTCTTCCAGCTTCAGTTCCGCCCGGGACCGTTCGGTGACTTCGTCTTCCAGCGCCATCGCCTGCTGCCGGAGGTCTTTCATCAGGCTTGAGGTCCGCAAGACCATTGATGCGGAATGGGCGTACTGCTGCAGGATCTGCTCGTCGATCTGGTCAAAGGGGTAACCGATCCGAAATGCCGACAGGCAGCCGGTTACTCGCCCCTCTTCGAGCAAGGGAACCAGCAGAGCGGTGTCCATCTCCATGATCTGGAAAAGCTCAAAACTCCCCCGGGACAACATCGAGAGATGATCGGCGCGTAGCGGCGTGCCGCAGGCGGCAAGCGAAGAGAACAAGTTCCCTCGCTTGAGCGGTGTCGTGACCCCCTGCATCATCTGGTGCCACGAACCGGACGCCCCCCGGTAGGTAATACTCCCCCCCGGCAGATCGATGGTGGTAAACGCCGCCGTCTCCGCCCGGACAATGTCGCAGGCACCATCGCAGAGCGCCGTGTGGAGCGCCTCTTCATCGCCAACGGTCAAAAGGCGGCGAATCCAGAGATCGAGTTTGACAAGACCGTCGTTGTACCGTTTCAAATGTGCCATAACACTCCCGCCCAGGCCGGAACGCTCAAAGCTGTAACCAACCTGATACCAGAAACACAAAAAAGTGACAAGAAAAACTAACGGTCTCTAATGCAAAACCCTTTCCCATGACATGTATCCAGCCTAAAAAAAACGCCGTTGGCCAAAAGGACCAACGGCGTTCACACGGACTATTTCAGATTTCGTATTTTTTCCAGGCTCGCCTGGAGCAGCTGCTTCTTCTGGGCAATCTCGTCGAGTTTTTCCCGCTCCTTGGCGACGACTTCGGCTGGCGCCCGCTCCACGAATGATGGATTCTGCAGTTTTTTCGCCAGGAACTCTTCGTCCTTCTCCAGTTTGCCGATCTCCTTGAGCAGGCGTTTCTCTTCCTCTTCCACATTTACCAAGCCCTTCAACGGCACGGCAATCTCCACATCACCGGCCACCTGGACCGCCGCGTCCGCCGGTCGTTCCAGCCCTTTGCCGATGGCGAGGTCCGAAACCCGTGCCAAGCTCATGATGTAGACTTCGTTGTTTTTCAGCAGATGCAGGCTGTCATCGCTACCGCAGCTGAGCATGACGGCTATCTCCCGCGACGGCGGCACGTCCATCTCGCCGCGGATGTTCCGGATTCCCCGGATCACCTCCATTACCAGCTCCATTTCGGCCGCGCCGGCAGCATAGTCCCAAGCCGGATTCGGTTTCGGCCAAGGCGCGGTCATGATGCTCGGTGTCGGCCGCTCGCCCGGCAGGGCCTGCCAGATTTCCTCGGTGATGAACGGCATGAACGGATGGAGCAGCCGCAGCAGGTGCTCAAGCACCAGCCAAAGCACGTAGCGGGATGTCAGGCGGCGTTGCTCGTCTCCCCGGTAGAGGTCGTCCTTGATCAGCTCGATATACCAGTCGCAGAATTCGCTCCAGGTAAAACGATACAGCGAGCCGGCCGCATCGTTGTAACGATACGCTTCGAGAGCTTCCTGGACATCGGTCGCCGCAGCGTTCAGCCGGTAGAGAATCCACCGGTCGGCATTGGAGAACGTCAGGGTCGTCGGATCGACCGCGGCAGGATCGAAGCCTTCCAGGTTCATCAGCGCAAACCGGGAGGCATTCCAGATTTTGTTGGCGAAATTGCGATAGCCGGCAATCCGTTCCTCGGCCAATTTAATATCGCGACCCTGGGCGGCAAACGCTGCCAGGGTGAAACGGAAGGCGTCGGTACCATACTGGTCGATGACGGTCAGCGGATCGATGACGTTCCCCTTGGACTTGCTCATCTTCTGCCCCTGGGCATCGCGGACCAGCGCATGGATGTAAACGTCACGGAACGGTACGTCGTCCATGAAGTGGAGTCCCATCATCATCATCCGGGCAACCCAGAAAAAGAGGATATCGAAACCGGTCACCAGACAGGACGTCGGGTAGAAGGACGCCAGCTCCGGCGTCCGGTCGGGCCATCCCATGGTGGAAAACGGCCAGAGCGCCGAAGAGAACCAGGTATCGAGGACATCGGTTTCCTGGCGGATCTCGTCGCTGCCGCACTTCGCACAGCAGGTCGGGTCGACCTTGGCGACGGTGGTTTCACCGCAGTGGTCGCAGTACCAGGCCGGAATCCGGTGTCCCCACCAGATCTGTCGCGAAATGCACCAGTCGCGAATATTCTCCAGCCAGTCGTAGTAGGTGTTTTCCCACTGCTGGGGAACGATGCGCGTTTTTCCCTCTTTGACCGCCGCCAGGGCCCGCTCGGCCAGCGGCCCGACCTTCACGTACCACTGGAGAGAAAGGTACGGTTCCACGATAGTCTTGCAGCGGTAGCAGCCGCCAACCGCCAGGGCGTGATCGTCGATTTTCTCCAGCAGCCCGGCGGCCTCCAGATCCTCGACGATCTTCTTCCGGGCGACAAAACGCTCCAGCCCTTCGTACTGCTGGCCGGCGGCATTGATCACCCCCGACTCGTCGAAAATGTTGATCAGGTCGAGATTGTGCCGGCGACCGACCTCGAAGTCGTTGAAATCGTGGGCCGGGGTGATTTTTACCACCCCGGTGCCGAATTCCATATCCACATACTCGTCGGCAATGATCGGGATCTCGCGGTTCACCAACGGCAGGAGCACCTTTTTGCCGACCAGCTCTCGATAGCGGTCGTCGGCCGGGTTGACTGCCACCGCGGTATCGCCGAGCATGGTTTCCGGCCGGGTGGTTGCCAGGACCAGGAAGCGATCGGCACCGACCACCGGATAGCGGAGGTGCCACAGGTGGCCGGCTTTTTCCTCGTGCTCCACCTCGATGTCGGAAAGGGCGGTATGGCAGCGGGGGCACCAGTTGATCAGCCGGTTGTCCCGGTAGATCAGCCCCTCTTCGTAAAGGCGGACAAAGACCTCGCGGACCGCCCGGGAGAGCCCTTCGTCCATGGTGAACCGTTCCCGCTCCCAGTCGCAGGAGGCGCCGAGCCGTTTCAGCTGGCCAATGATCTGGCCGCCCGATTCGCCCTTCCACTTCCAGACCCGTTCAATGAAGGCGCTTCGCCCCAGTTCGTGCCGACTCTGCCCCTCGGCGGCCATCTGCCGTTCGACTACGTTCTGGGTGGCGATCCCGGCATGGTCGGTCCCCGGCATCCAGAGGACGTTGTAACCGCTCATCCGCTTCCAGCGGCAGAGGATATCCTGCAGGGTGTTATTGAGAGCATGCCCCATGTGCAGGGCGCCTGTAACGTTGGGAGGAGGGATGACAATGCTGAAGGAGGGCTTGACGCTGGTCGACTCGGCATGGAATCGCCCCTCCGTCTCCCAAGATCGATACCATTTTTCCTCAACGGCCTTCGGTTCATACACCTTTGCCAGTTCTTTGTCAGACATCTGCTCAAGCTCCGAATCAAAAATTAAAATGGGGACCGAAATCCCCATATCGTGCACGCCGCGTTCAGTACAACGGGCCGGACCTACTCGGTTCCCGCCTTGATGCGGCGGATTTCTTCCTTGATCAGCGTTTCGGCCAGATCGGGAACGACCTCCCAGGCAATCCGCTCGATTATCTCCCGGGAAATCTTCGCTATGGCCGCCGCCAGCTGCGCCTCGGTAATGGTCAGGGTTCCCCCATCTGAAGCCGCTGCCACAGGGGCATCCGGCTCGGGAGAGACAGCTACCGGCGCTTCGAACTCATCGGCAGGAGGCACGCCGAAATCCGCACCCGGCATTTCGGCAGCAAATGCCGCCGTCGACGCCGCCAGGTCTTCGGCCAAGTCGCCCTCCTCGGGCTGTTCGACCATACCAACGGCAAACGCCCCTGTGAAAGCGGCCGGTTCCCCAGCGGAAACAGTTAATGATTCCTCCTCCGCAACGGCGAAAGCCGGAGGTTCTTCTTCGGTAAAGACAAAGTCGGTCGCCGGCAGGCCAAATTCTTCAGTAGTGACCGCCGCCGCGGGCGAGGGCTCTAGCTCGACCGCAGCAGACTGCTCGAGGGCAAAGGGGGCCGCTTCGACTACCTCCTCCCCCTCATCTGCCGTGACAATCTCCCCGACGACTTCTTCTTCAAGTTCGAAGGCTCCCCACAGGTCATCGGCAGGAGCGGCTTCCTCAACAGCAAAAAACGATCCCTCGCTCTGGGCAGCAGCATCAGCGGAGGCGAACGCCTCTGCCTCGCCGAACGTCACTGCCGGAGCCGGCTCCTCAGCCGCGGCAAGCGGTTCGATCGACTCAAAGGAAAACGCCCCGGCATCCATCGTCTGCTCGACCGGCGACTGGCTGGCGCGAATTGCCGCCAGCGCGGCAAGTTCCTTGATTTTTTCGATCAGCTGCTGCGATTCGAATGGTTTGGAAATGAAATCATCGGCCCCACAGCTGCGGGCCTTTTCTTCATCGAAGGGCTCAAACGCCCCGGTCATCAGCAGGATGGGAACGGTCGCCAGGAGAGGATCGCTGCGGACGGCCTCGCAGACTTCATAGCCTGTCTTCCCCGGCATCAGCGCGTCGACCAGCATCACCTCGGGCCGGATTTCACGGGCTTTCTCCAGGGCGGCATCTCCGTTATCGACGACGGTCAGCTCATACTCTTCGTCATTGGCGAAGATGATCCCCACTACCTTCTGAATCGTGATGCTGTCGTCGGCAAGGAGAAGCTTGGTGCCCATGAATCCCTCCTTCGGCGGGATCGTCGGAAATGGCTGCCCGGACGGTCCGAAAAACGCTGTTAATAGGCGGATAATCACGGAAAAACTAGCACAACGGGCCTAGGGTGTCAAGTGATTTACCGGAACGACGCGGGTTCGCGGGGACCGGCCGCAAGGTGCTGCCCCCCCTCCGGCACGAGTTCGTCGGCAACAAGAGTGGAGAGTTCACTCCGTAGCTTGTTGAAGGCATGGGTATGCCGATAATCGAGACGGACGGAGAGAAAAATGACGTAGGTGCCGCTTTGTGGGTCGATCCAGATCGATCCCCCCGAATAACCGGTATGGCCAAACGAATACTCTGAAAAACCGCTGCCACGTGGCGATGAATACGGCGAAGCCATGTCCCAGCCGAGCCCACGCGCCACCTTCCCTCCCCGCGAGAAGTACGGAACCGTCATCTGGTCGACGGTCCGTTCCGCCAAGACCCTTTGCCCATCCAGCGATCCGCCGTTAAGCAGCATCCGGCAAAAACGCGCCAGGTCGCCGGCAGTGCTGAACAACCCCGCATGGCCGGCAACGCCACCCAATTGAGCGGCAACAGGGTCCTGAACCCGGCCGACGAGCGGCCGTCCGGCCTGATCGAGGGTGGCCGCGCACCGACCGTACAACCGGACATCGGGATTAAAGGCGGTTTGATCCATGCCAAGGGGGGCGTAGAATGCCGCTGCCGTGAAGCGGTCGAGAGTCATCCCGGAAACCCGATGAACCAGTTCGGCCAGCAGAATGAAATTGATGTCGGCATAACGGAACCGGTAGCCCGGCTCCCCCTTCAGTTTCTGGCAGGCGGCATTATCTATGGCACTCTGAAGCGGATGGGCCGCCGACAAGGATGTGTCGTCAAGGCCCGAGGTATGAGTCAACAGGTTGACAACCAGGACATCATCCTTACCTTGGCCGACAAACTCGGGAAACCATTTACTCAAGGGATCGACAAGGCTGAGCCGCCCCTCCTCGGCCAGCTTCATAACGGCCGGAGTGGTAGCGACGACCTTGGTCAACGACGCCAGGTCAAAAATGGTATCGACGGTTACGGGAAGGGCCTCGGGAAGTGAAGATTCCTTACCGAAGGCGGTTTCGTACAGCACGTCGCGGCGATTGCCGACAAGCACGACCCCGCCGGCAATCAGGCCGTCGGCCATCGCCCGGGCCATCAGCCGGGAAATCGCCTCATTGCCGCTATCGCTGGCGAGGGAGGCACTATCCCCGGTTACGGCGACCAGCGATATCAGCAAGACGACAGCAATTGCCAGGAGTTTCTTGATCAACATTAACCCACCACAATTCAACGGGAAAGATACGGCGAGGAGCCACTTGGAGGAAAACAGCAAGAAACGGGCCGGAGATTAACGCGGCAGAACGGGAAAGAATCTAATGTCCGGGTTACGCCCGGACTCCTTTTGACAACCGGCAGAAATCCGGCGCAGAAAAGCTAATTTATCTTGAACTCAACGCGTTTCAGCACCCGGCCGATATCGTCCACCGCCTCGACCCGCCACTCACCGACCGACTGGCGATCGATCGGCTTCTTGCTCCAGGTCCGCCATTTAGTCCCTTTGACCGACAATTCCTGTTCGCTTACCAGTTCGCCATTCTTGAACCAGCGATGTTTGATCGTCGTATCGGTCCCGGAGGGATTGACGAGCCTGGTAAAACAGTACAGCGCCTTGACCGATGTGGAAGAGATCCGCTTAACCGAATCAATCGGATTGTTCCGACTGATTTTCGTGGTTACCGCCATCTCGGTAATCTTGAGCGACCCGTCTGCAGCCATCGCCGCACCGGTCAGGAACAGCAGAAGAACTGCTCCGGCCAGAAC
The DNA here is from genome assembly GCF_027943965.1 of Geotalea uraniireducens. Lineage (NCBI taxonomy): Bacteria > Pseudomonadati > Thermodesulfobacteriota > Desulfuromonadia > Geobacterales > Geobacteraceae > Geotalea > Geotalea uraniireducens. The sequence goes on from NZ_AP027151.1 coordinate 2,847,306, forward strand.
TGCTGAGAGATGAGCAAACGATTTCATGGCGCCTCCGTGGGATTTGGCATGGGCCGGCAGGCCGGGCCTGCCGGCCGGATGGTTCGTCAGGTGCGGTAATCGGCGTTGATCTTCACGTAATCGTAAGAAAGATCTGAAGTATATACCGTCGAGCGGCCGTTCCCCAGATGGAGATCGACCGTGACGGCAAACTCTTTCTTCCGCAACACTTCGGTTCCTCTTGCCTCCGCATCGCCGCCGGCAAAAACCCCACCCTTAACCATTTGCACATCGTCGAAAAAGAGTTCGGTCCGCTCGGGATCGACGTCGGCACCGGAATAACCGACCGCGGCAAAAATCCGCCCCCAGTTCGCGTCCTGGCCGAAAAAAGCGGTTTTCACCAGGAGCGAATTGGCCACCGTCAGCGCCGCCCGTTTCGCCTCGCTGTTGTCCCGCGCCCCTTTGACGGTGATCTCGACGAACTTGGTCGCCCCTTCGCCATCGCGGACGATCTGCTGTGCCAACGCCAGCAGCACCTCGTTCAGCAACCGGCTGAACTCCGCCGCCGCTGCGCTCGCCCCGGTCAGTGGGACATTCCCCGCGGCGCCGTTGGCCATGATCAGCGCCGTATCGTTGGTCGACATATCCCCGTCGACCGAAATTGCGTTAAAGGAAGAGTCGATCCCTTCGGCGAAGACGTGCCGAAGCCAAGCGGGGTCCACAGCGGCGTCGGTCACAAGGAACGCCAGCATGGTCGCCATGTTCGGCATGATCATCCCCGCGCCTTTGGCAACCCCGGCGATGGTATAGGGGACGCCGTCGATGCTGCCGCTCCGCTGCTCTAGTTTGGGATAGGTATCGGTCGTCATGATGGCGCGCGCCACATCGTCGAGCGTGCCGCCGGCCAGCCCGGCAACCAGCGGAGGGACCCCGCTCCTGAGCCGCGCCATCGGCAACGGCACCCCGATCACGCCGGTGGAGGCAACCAGCACCGCCTCTTCTTCAATGCCGAGTTCGGCGGCCACGAGGCCCGTCGTTTCCCGGGCGTCGGCCATTCCCTGCCCGCCGGTGCAGGCATTGGCATTGCCGCTGTTGACCACCACCGCACGGCACGAGCCGCCCCTCGTCCGCTCCATATCGAGCAGAACCGGCGCCGCCTTGACCTTGTTCGCCGTATAGACGGCGGCTACCGCCGCCGGCACCTCGGAAACGATCAAGGCGAAATCGAGCCGACCCGGCTTTTTTATTGCCGCCTCCACGGCGGCGAATTTAAACCCTTTGATGTTCATGACGACCTCAACCTTCCGTTCGCACTCTAACATGGCTGGATCCCACGTGGGCGAAGAGCGAGCGGCGGAGCATACTCCCGTATGCGGGCAGCCCCGCGACGAGGGCAACAACGCGGATGGGTATTTCCCCGCGTCAGCCTATTTGCCGCAGCACTTCTTGTACTTTTTCCCGCTGCCGCACGGGCACGGATCATTCCGTCCCGCCGTCTTCTTGCTCTTGGCCGGCTGCGCGGCAGCCTCTTCACTGGCCAGGTTGAAGACCAGCCGCTGCTGCTTCTGTTGGCGCTTCAGCTCTTCCTCTTCGATCCGATCCATATCCTGATCCTGGGCGATCTGCACCCAGAAGATCTTCTGGACCGTTTCCTCGGCGATCCGCGCCATCAGCCCCATGAACAAATCGAAGGCCTCTTTCTTGTACTGCTGCTTCGGATCCTGCTGGCCGTAGCCGCGCAGGCCAATCCCCTCCTTCAGGTGATCGATGGAAAGGAGGTGGTCTTTCCACTGGGTATCGATAGTCTGCAGCATCATCACCTTGATCAGGTGATCCATCAATTCTTCACCAAACTCCGCCAGTTTGGCCTCGAACATCTGATGGACATTCTCCTTCAAGAGCGTCCGGAAGCTTTCCGGACTGAGCCGGTCGAGGGTCTGGGCCGGTACGTCAAGCTGGATGGCAAAAAGCTTGTACACCGCCTCGCCAATCCCTTGCCAGTCCCATTCGGCGGCCGGCACTTTTTCGATGGCGTACGCTACAGCCAGGTCCTCGATGGCATCGTCCAGCATCTGCAGGAAATTGCCCCGAATATCCTCGCCGGCGAGGATTTCGCGGCGCTGGGTGTAGATCACCTCGCGCTGCTTGTTCATCACGTCGTCGTACTCGATCAGATGCTTGCGGATATCGAAGTTGTGGGCCTCGACCTTTTTCTGGGCATTCTCGATCGCCTTGGTGATCATGCCGTGAGTGATCGCCTCCCCCTCCTCGATCTTGAGCAGATCCATAATCTTGGCGACCCGGTCCGAACCGAAAATCCGCAGCAGGTCATCCTGGAGCGACAGGTAGAAACGGGAAGAGCCGGGGTCGCCCTGCCGGCCGGACCGGCCACGGAGCTGGTTGTCGATCCGCCGCGATTCGTGGCGTTCAGTGCCGAGGATGTGCAAGCCGCCGAGAGCAACAACTTCGTCATGTTCGGTGGCGCACTCTTCGCGATACTTGGCCAGCACCCGCTCGTACTCTTCCTCCGCCACCTCCGCATCCGGATTGGCACGGCGCCACTGCTTGGCCAGCCCCTCCGGGTTGCCGCCGAGCAGAATATCGGTACCGCGGCCGGCCATGTTGGTGGCGATGGTCACCATCCCCTTCCGGCCCGCCTGGGCGACGATCTCTGCTTCACGCTCGTGCTGCTTGGCGTTCAGGACGTTATGGGGCACCCCCTGCCGCTTGAGCAGCTCCGCCAGGACTTCGGACTTCTCGATGGAGATGGTGCCAACCAGCACTGGTTGGCCCTTGGTATGGCAATCCTTGATCTCTTCGATCACCGCCTTGAACTTCTCCTGCTCCGTCTTGTAGATGACATCGGGGAAGTCGGGACGGAGCAACGGCCGGTTGGTCGGAATGACCACCACGTCGAGCTTGTAGATCTTGTCGAACTCTTCCGCTTCGGTGTCGGCAGTACCGGTCATCCCGGACAGTTTTTCATACATCCGGAAGTAGTTCTGGAAGGTGATGGTGGCCAGGGTCTGGTTCTCGTTCTCGATATCAACCCCTTCCTTAGCCTCGATCGCCTGGTGCAGGCCGTCCGACCAGCGGCGGCCCGGCATGAGGCGGCCGGTAAACTCGTCGACGATCAGCACTTCCCCTTCCTTCACCACGTAGTCGACATCCCGCTTGAACAGCGCATGGGCCCGCAACGCCTGATTGACGTGATGAAGGGTATCCATGTTGACCGGGTCGTAGAGGTTGTCGAGCTTGAGCAGCTTCTCGACCTTCAAGACCCCTTCTTCAGTGAGGGTCGCCGTCCGCGCCTTCTCGTCGACCGTATAGTCACCAGTATAGACCTTGCGCTTCCCGGAGAGGGTATTGGCCTCCTCCTCCTTCATTTCCCCCTTCACAAGATGCGGGATGACCCGGTCGATCACGTAGTACTTGTCGGTGGAATCCTCAGTCGGCCCGGAAATGATCAGCGGCGTCCGCGCCTCGTCGATCAGGATCGAGTCGACCTCGTCGACGATGGCGTAATTGAAGTCCCGCTGGACATAGTCGTCGAGGGAGAACTTCATGTTGTCGCGCAGGTAGTCGAAGCCGAACTCGTTATTGGTGCCGTAGGTGATGTCGGCGTTATAGGCCTCCCGCCGCTCCTCGTCGTCGAGACCGTGAACGATTACGCCGACGGTCAGGCCGAGGAAGTTGTAAATCCGCCCCATCCACTCGGAGTCGCGCTTGGCGAGATAGTCGTTGACCGTAACGACGTGGACCCCTTTGCCGGTCAGGGCATTCAGGTAGGCCGGCAGGGTCGCCACCAGCGTTTTCCCTTCGCCGGTCTTCATCTCGGCGATTTTCCCCTGATGGAGCACCATCCCGCCGATCAACTGGACGTCGAAGTGGCGCATGTTGTGCACCCGCTTCCCCGCCTCGCGGCAGACGGCAAACGCTTCGGGGAGGAGTGAATCGAGACTCTCGCCTTTCTGGTAGCGTTCCTTGAACTCGACAGTCTTATTCTGCAACTGATCGTCGGACAGTTGGGCGATCTGCTGCTCCAGGCCGTTGATCTTCTGCACGATCGGCCAGAGGCGTTTCAGCTCGCGCTCGTTCTTGCTCCCGACGATCTTCTTGATAATGTTCCCAATCATTAAAACATTCTCCTGACTCGGGGTGGATTGGCACAAAGCAACAGGTGAGACTACCATAACAGGCTAAATTGCTCAACAGAATTACGCCCCGCACGGCGCCGGACAACGCAACGATTCAGTGACGCAATTGCCCGGTAAAAAAGCGATTCATGCTCCGGTTGGTTAGAAGCGCCGGTTGTCGAACATCCGGCGGGTCTTCCGTTCCGACCGGGGAAGTTCCCCGTAAGGGAGGACTTCAACCTCGCAGGTGACCATCAGGTTCCGCTTGATGGCCAACACAATGCTCTTTCCCAGCTGTTCGTCGCGGGAAGGCGAGACATCCTCGCCCCGCTCGACCCGCACCGTCATATGGTCGCGACCGTCGCTGCGATGGTCGAGCACCACCTGGAACTCGCTGCCGAACCCCTCCAGCTGGCTGAGCACCTCGTCGATCTGGCCGGGATAGATGTTGACGCCGCGGAAAATCACCACATCGTCGGAGCGGCCGAGAATCCGGTCGTGCCGAGGAAGCCCGCAGCCACAGGGGCAATCCCCCGGCAACAGGCGGGTCAAGTCCCGTGAACGGTAACGGATCAGCGGCGCCCCTTCCTTGCGCAGGGTGGTGAAAACCATCTCCCCCACTTCTCCCGGCGCCACCGGCTGCAGGGTATCGGGATCGATGATCTCCAGGATGAAATAGTCGGCCCAGTAATGAATAGCGCCATTGCAGCCGCAGGAGAGACCGGCCCCCGGACCGTAGACCTCGGTCAGGCCGGTGATGTCATGCACCGATTCGGCGCCGAGCAGGTCGCGAATCTTGGCCAGCATCGCTTCACTCGAACGCTCGGCGCCGAGGATCACCTTGCGGACGGCGATCCGGTCCCGGAGACCGCGGCGCTGCACCTCCTCGGCCAACAGCAACCCCATCGAGGCAGTGCAACAGACTACCGTCGACTGGAGGTCGACGAGAAAGGTAGTCTGGAGATCGAGATTGCCCGGCCCCACCGGCACCGCCATGGCGCCGTACCGTTCGCAGCCGAGTTGGAAGCCGGCGCCGGCGGTCCAGAGCCCATAGCCGACACAGATCTGCACCCGGTCCTCCCGGGTCACCCCCGCCAATTCGTAGCAGCGGCAGAACATTTCCGCCCAGTCATCAAGGTCCTTCCGGGTGTAACAAAGGATCTTCCGTTTGCCGGTAGTGCCGGACGACGAGTGAATCCGGACCAGCTCCGCCTCGGGAGCGGCCTGCAACGGGAAGGGATAACCTGCTTGCAGGTCGTCGGCGGTAATAAAGGGAAGCCGTTGCAGATCGGCCAGCGAGTGAATCTCGCCCGGCGTCACCCCGGCCTTGCCGAGATGTTCCCGGTAAAAGGGGGAATTGTTCCAGGCATGAGCGACGGTCCACTGCAATCCGGCGAGCTGCAGGCGCTCCAGTTCGGCAGGAGAGCTAAAGGATGCGGGAAAGCGGCTGAGCATGGCGTGACGCCTCCGAGATAATTTTTTCCGCTGGCGGTGGGGTAACGTCGAGCCGGGAGCGAGCGGGAAGCGGCTAGGCGGCGCCCCGTTCAATCCCCAGGCGGAGCGCCTTCAGCGACTCCGCCAAGAGCACGCCCTTGGCCGCCAGGCGATGTTCGATGGTGGCAACGAGCTCGTCGAGCGAGCAGAAAAGCGCCGCTGCCGGTGCCAACCGGGCCACGGCGAAGCCGAGGAGCAAAAGATTAAGCGCCTGGGGATTGCCGAGTTCCAGGGCCAGGCGATCGGCGTCGAGGGAATGGAGCGTCTCCCCCGTCCACTCGGGCGCCCGGGGAGCATTCACTACCACCCACCCGGCCGGGCGAAGAAAATGACGATGCAACGGGAGGTTTTCCGCCTTCAGGGCCAACAGCCCGTCGGCACAGCCGGGGCGAACCAGTGGGCTGGCAAAGTCGCCGACCTTGAGGTGGGAGATTACCACCCCGCCTCGTTGGGCCATGCCGTGGGTTTCGGAGGTCATCACCGCCAGCCCCTTGCGGATGGCGGTTTCCGCCAGGAGGCGGGTGACGAAGAGAATCCCCTGCCCGCCAACGCCGCTGATGATCAACTGCTGGTTAGCCATCACAATCCTCGATTTCGTTCCGTTCTCGCCGTTCAAGGGATTTCTTCGATCGCCAGCCGGGGACAGACCGCGGTACAGACGCCACAATCACTGCAGGTCAGCGTATCGATCACCACCCGCTGCCGCTGTTCGTCATAGACCAGCGCCGGGCACTCGAACTGCTCGATGCAGTACCGGCAGCCGTTGCAGGCATCGCTGACGGTCACCGCGCGTGGTGTCGGCCGTGCCCCCCGGTAACTCCGATCGACCACACACGGCTGGCGGGCGATCACCACCGCCACCCCGTCGGTCCGGGCAAAGGCGACCGCCTCCTTCATCAGGGCGATGAAGGCCGGCAGATCGCCGGGCTGGCCGACCCGGCAGAATTTCACCCCGCAGGCCGCCACCAGCGCCTCCATGTCGACGGCGGCCGTCGGCACCCCACCGGCACCGCAACCCGACGCCGGCGTCGGCTGGTTACCGGTCATGGCAGTAGTCGAATTATCGAGAATCACCAGCACGAAGCGGGCATCCTGGACCACGGCATCGATCAGCGGCGGAATGCCGGCATGAAAAAAGGTCGAATCGCCGACGGTGGCAACAATGTCCGGCAGCTCGCCGGACAGCCGGTAGGCATGGTAAAAGCCGGCCGCCTGACTCACCGCCGCTCCCATGCAGAGTACCGTATCGACCCCCCCGAGGTTGAGGCCAAGGGTATAGCAGCCGATGTCGGAAGGATAGATTCCCCGCGGCGCCGCCCGCTTGATGGCATAGAAGCTTGCCCGGTGCGGACAGCCGGGGCAGAGAGTAGGACGTCGTCCCCCGCCAGCGGGAGCCGTGACCGACAGCTCGCCCGGCACGGCGGCAAAATCGGCAATCAGCCGTGCAACCGTTTCCGGCAGCAACTCACCCACCTCCGGAACGAACCCCGAGCGCTTTCCCCGCACCCGACCACGATCGGCCAGCTGCATCTCGATAACCCCGACTGTCTCTTCGAGGACCAAGAGCTCGTCGTACGCAGCCAACACCTGCTCGATGAACGCGGTGTGGAGGGGGTAGGGTTGCACGACCTGCCAGAGCGGCAGCACCTCCCACAGCCCGAGGTCCTGCATGATCTCGCGGGCATGGGCGGCGGCAACGCCGGCGGCAATCACCGCCCGCCGTCCGCCACTCCCCGGATTGAGCAACTGCGGCGCCGTCGGCTCCCAGGCGGCGATTTTCCGCAGCTTCTCCTCCAGCGCCAGATGGAGCCGGTAGCGGTGTACCGGCGTCGCCGCCCAGCGCTGCGGATCCTTGACGAAGTCGGCCCGCCGCACGGCAGGATGGACCGCACCGGGGAGGATGTCCTGATTGGCGTGACAGACCCGGGTTGTCGGCCGGAGCATCACCGGCACCTCGAATGCCTCGGAAAGTTCCAGCCCGAGACCGGTCAGCCGCCGGGCATGCTCCGGCGAGTCGGGATCGAGGACCGGCACCTTGGCGGCCATTGCCGTCAGGCGACTGTCCTGCTCGGTCTGTGAGGAATGGGGGCCGGGATCGTCGGCACTGATCACCAGGAAGCCCCCTTTCACGCCGAGGTAAGCGGCGCTCATCAGCGGATCGGAGGCGACATTGAGCCCCACCTGCTTCATGGCGGTGGCAGCCCGCAGACCGGCCTGACTGGCCGCATAGGCAATCTCCAGGGCAACCTTTTCGTTCACCGCCCACTCGACATGCATCGGCAGCTGATAGCGGGCCTGCCACTGGGCGACACCGCTCAGGATTTCCGATGCCGGCGTCCCGGGATACGAGGCGACCACGCTGCAGCCGTTCTCTACCAAGCCGTGGGCCATGGCATCATTGCCAAGCAGTAACATCCGTTCGCTCACCCTCTGCTCCTCCACCGCCGGACAGTGCAAAATCAAGCGATTGTCCGCACTGGCTGCCGATTTGTCAACCGAAAAACCTGCCGGCAGCTTGCGATCTCGGCCGTCACTCCTCTGTTATTCAACCGTTGCCAGGCTTGTCAAAGTCGTCGATTCGTAACGGCAATAACCCTGCCGATGCCGGCTGCTCCGGAAAGTTCCCGCCCGGGAAACGGAAAAAATGATTCAAGTTTTCGGCCAAACGGGCGATTTACTTAAGGGCGAGAACACTTCATGAAAGCGGGTGGGTAATGACTGGAATCAGTTTTGAAGAAATCATGTTCACCATCATGTCGGCAACGCAGGATACCTTCAACAATTATCTGGGGGTGGAGATTTTTGCCGGCAAAGTGGAGCGGAAGGTCGATCCGGTCGACTCCGATGTCGTCGGGATCGTCGGAGTGGCAGGCGATCGCGTCGGCTACATCCTCCTGGCTGCCGACAGCGTCGCCGCGGTGACCATCGCCAAGGAACTGCTGATGCTCGATGAACCGGACGAAGAATCGATCCGGGATGCCATCGGCGAACTGACCAATAACATCGCCGGCGTGTTCAAGACCAAGTATCACGAACAGTACGGCAGCGTCGCCCTCGGCCTGCCGCTGATCGTCTCGGGGATGCTGCGCACCGTCGCCGACACCGGGCAGGCCAAGGAAGAAGGGAGCAGCATGAACGTCCAGTGCAAAGGGGTGACGATCCCCTTCAAATCGCTGGACGGGAGGATCGCCCTCCGGGTAATGGTCTACATGTAGCCGCCCGACCGTCCGCCATGCTCAGCAGTTGGCGGACGGGGCGCCTATTCGCCGCTGACGTCGAGAGCGGCGATCCGGAGCGACGGAGCACCAAGGGCCCCGAAAAAGCGGAGGTCGTCCCCCACCATTTCCACCGAACGGAACAGTTCGAGGATATTGCCGGCAATAGCGATCCCCTTGACCGGCACCGTCACCTTCCCCTTTTCAATCAGGAAACCGGCCGCCCCGACGGAAAAGTCGCCGGAGATCGGGTTGGCGGTATGCATCCCCATCACGTCGGTCAGCAGAATTCCCCGCTCGATCCCTTCGAACAGCCCGGCAAGGGGGGTACCCCCCTTCTCGATGAAGAAATTGGACACACCCATGTGAGGCGGCGACTTGATCCCGCCCCGCACCGCGCTGCCGGTTGAGGGAACGCCGGCTTTGCACCCCCGCAGGGTATCGTAAAGAAAACCGGCAAGCCGCCCATCCTCCGCTAGAACGGTACGCCGCTTCGGCACCCCCTCCGCATCGAAGGGGGCGGTGCCGGCGCCGTCCGGCAAAGTACCGTCATCGACGATCCGGAGCAGCGGCGCAAAGAGCAGTTCCCCCTGCTTCCCCGCCAGCAGCGACTTCCCCTTCTGGACATTCTCGGCAAGAAACGCCGGCGCCAGCACTTCCAGAATCTCCGTGGCCACGTAATTGTCGAGCACCGCCGGGCAGCGCATGGTCGGAATGGTGGTCGCCCCGAGCAGGCCTAGCGCCTTGGCAGCGGCACGGCGGGCGATATTCTCCACGGTCAGGTCAGCAAAACGGGTGGCAAAATCGAAGTCCCACCCCATCTGGGACTGGCCGTTCTCTTCGGCGATGGCGGAAACGCTGGCGGAAACCGATGTCCCGCGATAGCAACCGTCGACCCCACGGGAATTGACGATCCGCATCATCACCGTCGACTCGCTGAAGGCACTCTTCCGCACCTTGGTAATCCGCGGATCGACGTCGAGGACCAACCGCTCCAATAAGAGTGCCCGTTCAACCTTCTCTTCCTCGGCGACCGCCGCCAACCGGTCGTCGAACAGTTCCGGCATCTCCCGGTACGAAGCCGGTTCGGCAAAGGCATGGCAGTTGTCAGGGGTCTGGGTCGCCGCCCCGACCAGAGCGTTCTCCACCATTCGCTCGAGATCGGCGTCGACCAGGCTGGTCGAAAACGAAAACCCCATCCCCCCGGCTTTCAGCACCCGGACGCTGACGCCGGTCGGCGCCGAACACTTGAAGGTGTCCACTTTCTGCTCTTTCGCCTCGACGGTCAGATTGCGCGACGCCGCGGCGGTTATTTCCCAACCGTCCAGCGGGCGGGAAACAAGGAGCGATTTCACCTGTTCGACGATGGTATCTACGTTCATGGTATCCTCGGATGGTTGGTGTGGGCTGGAAACGGAAGGCGGCGGCAGCGAACGCGGAATCGGCGGCGGTCGGAGAGGCGCGCGGGGTCCCGCTGGCGCGGGAAAGGCGGTTACAGGTCGAGGATCATGGCGATCTCGTCGCAGTCGGGAAATTTCACGCACTTCATGCAGTCGCCCCAGACTTTGTGGGGGAGTTCAGCCTTGTCAACGATCCGCATCCCGAATTTACCGAAAAAATTAGGTTTGTAGGTGAGACAGAATACCCGCTTCAGCCCGAGACTGCGGGCTTCGTCGATACAGGCCTGTACCACTGTGGTGCCGATCCCTTTCCGGCCGGCATCTTCCGCTACCGCCACCGAACGGATCTCCGCCAGGTCTTCCCACATGATATGCAGCGCCGAGACGCCGATCAGGCAGCCGTCCTCCTCAACGACATAGAAGTCGCGGATCGACTCGTAGAGTTCGGAAAGCGAGCGGGAAAGCATGTCGCCGCGGGTGGCAAAATGGGAGAGGAGCTTCTGGATATTTTTCACATCGCCGATCTGTGCCTTGCGGAGCATGCGTTTATTGTTCTCCTTTGCCGCTGGTTAGGGGGGAGGCCGGTTGTTTGCGGCGTTCAAACACGTAGGTACTCTCACGGGACCGTTTGGCGATCTTTTTCAGCTCCGCCGCCACCTCTGCCACCTTGGCGTAATGGTCGATCTGCGGAGAGTCGGTCGAGATGATCGCCACCGCCACCCCCATCAGCGGGATCTTCTCTTCATTCCCTTTCCGGTCGTGAGCGACAAAAAAGCCGTTGCGCTTCTCATCTTCGTCGAACAGCTCGGAGACGACGGCGCCAAAATTGGTAATGATCCGTTGCGCAACGCCCTCGGCCTGGCTTTCGGGGACGATGAACACGAAATCGTCGCCGCCGATATGGCCGGCAAAGCCGTCGCCGGTTTCGATCACCGCATTGGAGATGATCCGAGCCAGCATCCGCAAGACTTCGTCGCCATGAGCGAAACCGTAGACATCATTGTACTGCTTGAAATGGTTGATATCCAGGTAACAGACTGCCAGATTCTTGCCGATGGCCGCTTCGATCGCCCGCTGAATCGAAGCGTTGCCCGGCAATTTGGTCAGCGGGTTATTATCGAACACATGCCGCAGCCGGCTGAGCGACAGGTTGATGCGGGTAAAAAGCTCGCGATAATTGAGCGGCAGCGAGACGAAGTCGTTGAGCGGGTACTCCAGCCAGTCGAAGGACTCGGCGTCCGGCTCGCTCATCATGCCGATCACCGGAATGGTGCTGAAGAAAAAATCGTCCTTCAAGTCCCGGACGATGGTCAGGGTAGCTTCATCCTGCAGCGTCAGGTCGATCAGCACGACATCGGGAGGATCGGAGTAAAGCGTCCCCATGACGCTGGCCTCGTTATTCAGGGTCACCACCTGATGTCCCTGACTCTGCAGGCGCAGAATCAGGTTCCCGTCCAATCCTCCCGCACCGGAAATCACGATAATTCGTAAATCATTCCCCATCGACGGCCTGTATCTCCAGACTGAAATTTTTCGTTTCGATCAGTTTGTCTTCCAGTTCTTCGACAATCGCTTCGAGATCACTTTCGGTCATATTCAACCGTTCCCAGGCAACCGGCTGAATTCGCGGCACATATTCTTCACCGCTGAAGCCAAACCCGCTCGCCTTGACTAGCACATCGGCCAGGTGGACCACGGCGGTTTTCAGCTGGTGATTGGTTGCCTTGGCCACATCGTGGTGGCACCCCACCGGTTCGATGAGCTTGTCCGGCAAAAACCAGCTCCGCACCAGCCACTCCCCGACTTCGGCATGGTCGGTTTCGAGAACCCGTCGTTCGGCGTCCAGCATCGACAACCCTTCGGCGGCCATCAGACGGGAGATTGCCGAATGGTCGTCCGGACATTTCTCCTTGATGATCACCTTACCGATATCGTGCAGAAGCGCCGCCGTAGAAATCTCCTCGATCTCCGGCAGCTTCAGGTAACGGGCAATGATATTGGCGGCTACCCCGGCACCGAGCGAGTGCTCCCAGAGGCCGACAATACTTTTCTCCATAATCTCGAAGATGGACGAACTGAGTGCCAGGCTCTTGATGACGTTCACACCGAGAAGGATGAGTGCGTTGGAAATGGTCGAAACCCGATAGAAGCCGTAGGATGGCGAATTGACCAGTCGCAGTACCCGGGCGCAGAGAATCTGGTCGGCGGAAACGAGTTGTGCCATTTCCTGAATGGTCGATTTGCGGTTTTCCGAAAGAGTCTGCAGCCTGTTGATAACACCGGGGATCGTGGGGAGCGAGTTGGTATCCTTGATGATTTCCTGAATCTGCTCGCGCTTACCGTCCACGCGTCCCTCCCATGGAGCGAATCAGTAATGCCTCGTACATCCCTTTCAATTTACGCATCAACGGCACATTGTCAACCTTGCGGAAACGATGATCGAGTTCGGCGAGCAGATTTTCGAGGTTATTCTCCCCTTCGGCAGCCAGGGGATTGCCTTCCACCGTTATCGATTTAATGCCGAGGTTCTTCAGCCGTTCGATGAGGCCGGAAGTGAGCACCGTTCCTCTACCGCAGATCGTAGGCCCTTGCGGACTTTCGACCCGGCGGACATCCCGGGCCAGGACCATATCCGGTTCGGCGGAGGCAATTGGTATTGACTGCATCTGTCGTTCACCTCATTTCAATCTATATCCAACATATTATACTACCAATCGACGGCCTTCGGCAATCATCTCCCGCGCATGTTCGAGAGTCGTTTCAGTAATGGAGACGCCGCCGAGCATTCTGGCCATTTCCGTTACCCGCGCCTCGCCGGTCAGCGGGGTAACGGTAGTGGCAGTGCGTCCGTCGATTAACCGTTTTTCCACCTTGTAATGGTAATCGGCACAGGCAGCCACCTGGGGCAGATGCGTGATGCAGAGCGCCTGCTGGCGCCGGCCGACCCGTTTCAGCTTTTCCCCCACCAAGGCCGACGTAGCCCCGCCGATGCCGGTATCCACCTCGTCGAAGATCAGCGTCGGCACATCGCTTTCCGGATGGATCTGCTTGAGGGCAAGCATCAGCCGGGAGAGCTCGCCGCCGGAGGCGATCTTCGCCAGCGACTTCGGCGCTTCTCCCGGATTGGGCGAAAAGAGGAATTCGATCCGTTCGAGCCCGGTGGCCCGGGGCTCGGCAAACCCTTCGAAAGCCACCTCGAACGCGGCATGCTTCATCGCCAGCTGATGGACTTCCCGCTCCATCGCCTTCCTGAAGGCGGCCGCCGCCTCATGCCGCTTTTGCGACAATTCCCCTCCGAGCGTCAGCACCTCGTCCCGAAGCTGCTCAAGCCGCCGATCGAGCTCACCCCGGGTCTGCTGCCGGTTCAGCAACGCGGCCAGTTCGCTCGCCGCCGCAGCGCCGAAGGCGATGATCTCTTCAACGGTCGGGGCATATTTCTTTTTCAGCCGTTGCAGCAAATCAAGCCGTTCTTCCACCGCCGCCAGGCGAGCCGGATCAACGTCGACCCGCGATGCATAATCCCGCAGAGTCAGCGCCGCATCTTCAAGCTGGGCGGCTGCCGCCGTCAACCCTTCGTGAACTGCCGCAAGGGTTGGATCGACGCTCAGCAGGTCGGCGACTTTCCCCCGAACGGCCGCCAGCGAAGCGAGTATCGCCCCGTCGCCGCCATAGAGAGCATCGTACCCCTCCTGGCTGTTCCGCAGCAGGCGCTCGCCATGCAGCAGCAATTGCCGCTCCTGCAGCAGGTGCTCTTCCTCGCCCGGCGTCAGCCCGGCGGCGCCGATCTCGTCGACTTGGAACGAGAGCAGGTCGATCTGGTGCGCCGCCGCCCGTTCCCCTTCCTCCAGGGCCTTGATTCGGGCAGTGGTGGCACGGTACTCGTCGAAAGCGCTCCCATATGTGGTCCGCAACGCCTCGATGCCGGCAAAACCGTCTAGAAGCAGCAGGTGGTTCTCGGTGCGCAAGAGCGTCTGCGACTCATGCTGACCGTAAATGTTCACCAGTTCCCGGCTCAGCTCTGCCAGGATCGAAAGGGTCGACAGCCCGCCGCCGATAAAGACCCGATTCCGCCCCGACCGGGAAACGATCCGCTTGACCAGCAGTTCATCGTCGCAATCGACCCCCAGCGCCTCAAGCCGCCGCAGCACCGGAGAATCGGCGGCAAGCGTGAATACCGCCTCGACCACCGCCTCGTCCGCGCCGGTCCGGATCAGTTCGGCGGAGGCCCGCCCCCCAAGGAGAAGATTCACGGCATCGATGATGATCGATTTCCCTGCGCCGGTTTCGCCGGTCAGGACGGTCAGCCCGGGCTGGAACGACACCTGGAGGGTATCGATAATGGCAAGGTTCCTGATGGAAAGGTCAGCAAGCATAGCGCGGTTCGCGAAAAACTGCGGGACGGCGGACTGGCCACCCATCCCCGTTTCCGGCGTTATCGTTCTCCCCATTTCAGTTTGGTCCGCAACACCTCGAAGTAATCCTTGCTGGCCGACATCACCAACCGGGTGCGGTGTTCCGCCCGCTGGACGCGGATCAGATCGCCGCACTTCAGCTCCATTCCCACCTGGCCGTCGAGAGTCAGGAAGACATCCTCGTGCTTGGAGTTGATCCGGACGGCGATCTCCGCCGAGGCCTCCAGAACGATCGGCCGGTTGGTCAGGGTATGGGGGCAGATCGGCGTGATGGCGACACATTCAAGGGCGGGATGAACAATCGGCCCGTTGGCCGACAGTGAGTAGCCGGTGGAACCGGTCGGACTGGAGATGATCAGGCCATCGGCCTTGTAGGTGGTCAGGTAACGGTCGTTGACCAGCGTCTCCATATCGATGATCCGCGCCAGCGCCCCCTTGTTGATCACCACGTCGTTCAGGACCCGGTGCGAGAGGACAGCTTCGTCGCCCCGCTCCACCGTTGCCCGGAGCATCATCCGCTCGGAAGTACGAAAATTTCCCGACAGGCAGGCGGTCAGTGACGGATACAGCTCATCGAGGGTGATTTCAGTCAGGAAGCCGAGGCTCCCCAGATTGACGCCAAGGATCGGGATCTCCCGCGCGCCGATCAGCCGGGCCGCCGAGATGAGCGTACCGTCGCCCCCCAGCACTACCGCCATATCGGCCATGACGGGGATATCTTCGGCAACGACCCCCGGTGCCCCGTGCAGATGCCGCGCCAGATGGGCTTCAACCAGCGGTGTCAGCCCCCGTTCTTCGAGCCAGGCGACCAGTTCCCCGGCCACTCCCTGGCAGCGGGGATCGTGAACCTTGGCGAAGATGGCGATTTTTTTCATCGTGCGGGCCTTGGTGTTGTGATATATGTATGGAATTTACTAACATATATCAGGGGGCATGTCCATTGGAAATTCCCCCGTTTAGCACCCTAACGTCCCGACTGCAGGGCACTATTGGTTAATAAGCCCCCATTAAATCAAGGTGATCTATGAATGACGAGCTCCTCAACGCGACTGCGGAATCTGCCGAACTCGACATGATGATGCTCATCATCAAGTCCTTCCTTGAGCATCTTGAGTATACGCTTGGCAAGGATAAATACTCGGCGACCCGCCATGACCTGTTCAATGCCCTGGCCTACGCGGTACGCGACCGGATGGTGGAACGCTGGCTCGATACGCAGCAGGCCTATTACAACGACGACCCGAAGCGGGTCTACTATCTTTCCATGGAATTTCTGATGGGACGAACGCTGGAAAACAGCCTCGTCAACCTGGGGTTGCTCGACAATTTCCGGGAGGCGATGAATTCCCTCGGCTACGACCTTGACGACATCATGAACCAGGAACAGGACGCCGGCCTCGGCAACGGGGGGCTCGGCCGGCTGGCCGCCTGCTTCCTCGATTCCATGGCCACCATGGGGATTCCGGCATACGGCTACGGCATCCGCTACGAATATGGCATTTTCCGCCAGAACATCGTCGACGGGGCTCAGGTGGAGATTCCCGACAACTGGCTCCGCTACCGGAACCCATGGGAAATGGACCGGCAGGAGCATCTGCACGTCATCAAATTCAACGGCCGGGTAGTCGAGCGAAAGGACGGCGAGGCGAACAGCATCTTCGACTGGATCGATACCGACGACGTCATGGCGATGGCCTACGACACGCCGATTCCCGGCTACGGCACCAACACCGTCAACACGATGCGGCTCTGGACCGCCAAATCGACCCGTGAATTCGACCTCACCTTCTTTAATGAAGGAAACTACATTCGCGCCGTCGAAAAGAAAATGATGACGGAAAATATCTCCAAGGTCCTCTATCCCGCCGACCACGTCCCGGAGGGGAAGGAACTCCGTTTCAAGCAGGAATATTTTCTCGCCTCGGCAACCCTTCACGACGTCATCTACCGTTTCCGGAAAATGCACGACGATCTGCGGCTACTTCCCGACAAGGTCGCCATCCAGCTAAACGACACCCATCCGGCCCTGGCGATTCCGGAAATGATGCGACTTTTGCTCGATCATTTCCGCCTCGACTGGCAAACGGCCTGGGATATCACCACTAGGACCTTCGCCTATACCAATCACACGATTCTTCCCGAGGCGCTGGAAAAATGGCCGATCTGGTTCTTCGAACAGATCCTCCCCCGCCACCTGCAGCTCATTTACGAGATCAACGACCGTTTTCTGGCCGAAGTCCGCAGTCGTTTCCCCGGCGATATCGGCAAGCTGGAGCGGATGTCGCTCATCGAAGAGCACTGGGAACGCAAGGTGCGGATGGCCAACCTGGCCATCGTCGGCAGCCACTCGGTCAACGGCGTGGCCGCCCTGCATACGGAAATCCTCAAAGAGAGCGTTTTCCGCGACTTCTACGAAATGTACCCGGAACGGTTCAACAACAAGACCAACGGCATCACCCAGCGCCGCTGGCTCAAAGGTGCCAATCCGGGGCAGGCAGCGCTCATCGGCAAGGCCATCGGCGAGGGCTGGGTCACCGACCTTTATCAGCTGCAGCAGCTCCGCCCCCTCATCGACGATCCCGCCTTTGTTGCCGAATGGCGGGAAGTCAAGCGGCAGAACAAACAGCGGCTGGCCGAGTACATCCGCAAGCACAATTGCATCGAGGTCAACATCGACTCGATGTTCGACTGCCAGGTAAAGCGGATTCACGAATACAAGCGGCAGTTGCTGAACATCCTCCACGTCATTACACTCTACAACCGGATCAAGGAAAATCCGGCGGTGGACCAGGTGCCGCGCACGATAATCTTCAGCGGCAAGGCCGCTCCCGCTTATTATCTCGCCAAGCTGATCGTCCGGCTGATCAACGCCGTCGGCGAGACGGTCAACGGCGATCCGGCGGTCGGCGACCGGTTGAAGGTGGTCTTTCTCGCCAATTACGGAGTCTCGCTGGCGGAGAAGATCTTCCCTGCCGCCGACCTGTCGGAGCAGATTTCCACTGCCGGCACCGAAGCGTCGGGAACCGGCAACATGAAATTCGCCCTCAACGGCGCCCTGACCATCGGCACCCTCGACGGCGCCAATATCGAGATCATGGAAGAAGTGGGACGGGAGAACATCTTCATCTTCGGCATGAACGCCGGGGAAGTCGAGGAGCTGCGCCGCAAGGGGTACGTACCCCGCGACTATTACAACCGCAATGCCGAGCTGAAAAAAGGACTGAACATGATCGCCGAAGGGACTTTCTCGCCGACCAACCGGGAGCTGTTCCGCCCCATCGTCGACACCCTGCTCAACCAGGGAGACTATTACATGCTCCTCGCGGACTACGCCTCTTACATCGCCTGCCAGGAGGAAGTGAGCGCCCTTTACCTGAACCAGGACGAATGGGCGCGCCGGGCGATCCTCAACTGCGCCGGGATAGGCAAATTCTCCAGCGACCGGACCATTGCCGACTACGCCCGGGAAATCTGGGGGGTTGAGCGGATGGAAATCCATCCGGTGCTGGAATACCGGCAGAGTGCCGCCGCGGAATAGCCCCGCCAGGAAACCGATTCATGGATCTTTTCGACACGACTGCCGCCAGTGAAACCCTCAAGGATGCCCCACTCGCCGAACGGATGCGCCCCCGCACCCTCGACGAGTACGTCGGCCAGGAGCACCTGCTCGGTGAAGGGAAGCTGCTGCGCCGGCTGATCGAGTCGGACACCCTGACCTCCCTCATTTTCTGGGGGCCGCCCGGCTCCGGCAAGACCACCCTCGCCCGGGTAATCGCCAACGCGACCAAGTCCCACTTCATTTTTTTCTCGGCCATCCTCTCCGGGGTTAAGGAGATTCGGGAACTGGTCAAGGAAGCGGAAGAGGCGCGCAAGTACCACGGGAAAAACACCATCCTGTTCGTCGACGAGATCCACCGCTTCAACAAAACCCAGCAGGACGCCTTTCTGCCCTATGTGGAGCGGGGAACCTTCACCATCATCGGCGCCACGACCGAGAACCCTTCTTTCGAAGTTATCGCGCCGCTGCTCTCCCGCTGCAAGGTGCTGGTTCTCTCCCCGCTGGCCGACGACGACGTGGAAAAGATCCTCCGCCATGCCCTCGCCGACCGGGAGCGGGGGCTGGGCGAGCGGGAACTGAGGGCCGACGACGAGGCAATTGCCTACATTGCCGAGCAGGCGGGGGGGGATGGCCGGGTTGCCCTCAACACCCTGGAGACCGCGGTCCGCTTGGCCCAAAACGGGATCATCGACCTGGAGACGGTCCGCGAGGCGGTCCAGAAAAAACCGCTCCTCTACGACAAGGGGGGAGAAGAACACTACAACGTCATCTCGGCCTTCATCAAATCGATGCGCGGCAGCGATCCGGATGGGGCGCTCTACTGGCTGGCGCGGATGATCGAGGCGGGCGAAGACCCGCTGTTCATCCTCCGGCGGATGGTAATCCTGGCCAGCGAAGACATCGGTAACGCCGATCCCCGGGCACTACAGGTCGCCATTGCCGCGCTGCAGGGGTTCCAACTGGTAGGCATGCCGGAAGGGCGGATCATCATGGGGCAGGCGGTTACCTATCTCGCCACTGCCCCCAAGTCGAACGCGTCGTACGTCGGCATCGACGCCGCCCTGGCGGAGGTACGGAAAAGCGGAGCGCTCCCGGTACCGCTCCACATTCGCAATGCGCCGACCAAGCTGATGAAGGAGCTGGGCTATCACCAGGGCTACAAGTATGCCCACGATTACCAGGAAGGCTTCGCCGTGCAGGATTACCTGCCGGAGCGGTTGCAGGGAAAGCGGTTCTACGAACCGACCGGGCGGGGCTACGAGAAGACGATCAAGGAACGGCTCGACTGGCTGCGCGCCAGGGAAGAGGCGGAACAATAGGTATCAGCATTCCTCGGGCTCCCCTGGACCCGGTGTCGGAAAGGAAGAGACCATGAAGAAGATCGGGATTCTTACCAGCGGCGGTGACTGTTCCGGCATGAACGCCACCATCCGGGCGGCGGTCCGGACCGCGCTCCGCCTGAACCTCGAAGTCGTCGGTTTCCGCAAGGGCTACGCGGGGCTGATGAAGGGCGACTGTATCCAGCTCGACAGTCGGGCGGTCTCCAATATCCTTCACCGGGGGGGGACCTTCCTCCAGTCGGCCCGTTCCGCCGAGTTCCGCACGACAGAGGGGCAAGAGCAGGCGGTAGCGGCTCTCCGCGCCATGGGGGTCGACGGGCTGGTGATTCTCGGCGGCGACGGCTCCCTCTGCGGGGCGCTCGCCCTCCATCGGCTCGGCTATCCGGTCATCGGCATCCCGGCCAGCATCGACAACGATATCCCCTATACCGACATGGCCCTCGGCGTCGACACGGCGCTGAACAACATCATCTACGCCGTCGACTGCATAAAGGACACCGCCAGTTCCCACGCCCGCGCCTTCGTCATCGAGGTGATGGGACGCAATTCCGGCTACCTGGCCAGCGTCGCCGCCATCGCCACCGGTGCCGAATACGCGCTGGTGCCGGAGCGGGAATTCGATCTGGCCGAAATCTGCCAGCAACTGCGCTGCCGTTACGAAGAGGGCCGGGACAACGCGATCATCATCCTCGCCGAGGGGGCCGGCCACGCCCAGGAGGTCGCCCATAGCATCAAGGATGCCATCGGCTTCGAAACCCGGGTGACCGTCCTCGGTCACTACCAGCGGGGCGGCGCGCCGACGGTCTTCGACCGGCTGCTGGCGAGCCGGTTCGGCAAGAAGGCCGTTGAACTGCTTATCTCCGGACAGCAGGGGATGATGGTCGGCCTCTCCTGCAACGCCATCCTCGCCACCCCCCTGGAAGATGTCATCAGGGGGGAAAAGCGCCCACAGGACGAAGTGCTGCGACTGGCGGAAGTCCTCGGTATTTGATGGCGGGCCGCTAGCTCCGGTTGCACCGCTCGATGGCGGCGGCCAGTTCCTCGTCCGACAAGTCGGGAAGGACGAAGACCCCGGCCTCGTCCCGTTCGGCCACCGTAATGCCGGGGTATTTCTCTTCCAGTAGCTTTAACTCCCGGGACTGGCGCCGTACCGTCCGGAGGAGCCGGCGATTCTCCTCCTCCAGGGCGTGTTTCTCGAAAGCGGCGCGCAACGCCAGCTGCAGTTCGAGGCTATCCCACGGCTTGGTGAAGAAGCGGTAAATCTCCCCCCGGTTGACCGCGTTGATCGTCGCTTCGAGGCTGGCATGGCCGGTCAGCATCAGCCGCACCGTCTCCGGATATCGTTGCCGCACCTCGGCCAGAAATTCGGCTCCTCCCATGCCGGGCATCCGTTCGTCGGAAATAACCACCGCCGGCCGGTGCTGCTCCATGACCGCCAGCCCTTCCTCGCCATTGCCGGCCGTAAAAATCTCGAACGGCTCGTCAACGAGCGTCCGTTGCAATGCCGCGATGATCTGCGGCTCGTCGTCCACCAGCAAAAGTTTCCGGTTCATATCTCCTCCGTCAGCGCGATACAGTCGTCGGCCGGTTTCGTCCCGCAGAACGGGCAGACCAGCCAGTCACTCTCCAGCGGCATCCGGCACTGCTGGCAGACGTCGTGACGGACGTCGCCGCAGTGGGGGCAGAAGAGGAACTTGGCGTCGATAATCCGATTACAGCCGAGGCACTGGCGCTCGTAACCGATCTGCGGACCGATCACCCGCACCAGCTCCTCCAAGGTCGTCTCCCCCCGCCGGACCTTTTCCATCCCGTCCTCGATCAGGGTCCGCATCCCGGTCGCCCGGGCCATCTGCAACAGTTCCGACTCTTTGTAGTTGCTGCTGATGAAATGACGGAAATCGTCGTTCATGACGAAAATCTCGAACACCCCGGTCCGACCGAGGTAGCCGGTCTGGTTGCACTTGTCGCACCCTTTCCCCACATAGATTTCATGGCCGAGGTATCCCGGCGGGATACGGAGCAGGGTGGTCAGCTCCACATCGGGGGGGACGGCGGTGCGGCAATGGTCGCAGACGCGGCGGACCAACCGCTGGGCGATGATCCCTTCGAGAGCCGAGGCGATGATGTACGGCTTGATCCCCATATCCATCAGCCGGGTGATCGAGGCCACCGAGTTGTTGGTATGGAGGGTCGTCAACACCATGTGACCGGTCAGCGACGCCTTGAAGGCCACATCGGCGGTATCGAAGTCCCGGACCTCCCCGACCAGGATCACGTCCGGGTCCTGGCGAAGGGTGGCACGGAGCACCTGGGAGAAGGTCAGGCCGATCTTGTCCCGCACCGACACCTGGTTCGCCTCTTCGACGAAATATTCGACCGGTTCCTCGATGGTTTCGAAGTTTTTGCTGCTCTGCAGCATGGTCGACAGCAGAGAGTAGAGCATGGTGGTCTTGCCGCTGCCGGTCGGGCCGGTGGCGATGATCACCCCCTGGGGCTTGCGGCTGATGGCACCGATCTTCTTCAGATCGTCGGGAAGCACCCCCAGTTCTTCGAGACGCTTGACCGCCCCGCTCTTGTCGAGGATGCGCAATACCATCTTTTCGCCGTTGATGGTCGGCAGCGACGAGACCCGCAGGTCGACGATCCGCGTCCCCGACTTGACCGTAATCCGCCCGTCCTGGGGACGGCGCCGCTCGGCGATGTCCATCTTGGAGAGAATCTTGATCCGCGACACCACTGCGGCGTGGAGATCGGGAGGAATCCGCAACTTGGTATGCAGCATGCCGTCGATCCGGTAACGGATGATCGTGTACTTGGTCTTCGGCTCAACATGGATGTCGCTCGCCTTGTAGCGGATCGCCTCGGAAATGATCGCGTTGACGATGCGGATGATCGGCGGCACCTTTGACGAGCCGATCAGTTCGTCGACGCTGACCTCCTTCTCATCCTCTTCGAGAACGATGTCGATCTCGTCCAGCGGTTCGAGCTCGCCCAGTTCGTCGAGCCCGTCACCACCCGCCGGTCCTTCGCTGTAACAACGCCGAAGCTGAGCGGCGATCTCCGAGCCGGCGGCCAAAAGCGGCACCACTTTCAGCCCGGTGACCATGGCGATGTTGTCGCAGAGGAGGATATCCGACGGATCGGCCATGGCGATGGTCAGCTGCCCCCCCTCAAGGCGGACCGGAATCAGCCGGCTCCGCTCGCAAAGGTCACGGGGAAGCGAGCGGACGGCAGCCGCCGAGATCGCCGCCTCCCGCAGATCGATCGGCTCGATGTGGAGATTTGCCTGCAACGCCTTGAGGATTTGCGCTTCCGTCGCCAGGCCGAGCCGCACCAGGACGTCGCCGAAGAACTCGTCGGGTTGCAGGCTGTCGTTCGCCCGTTCCAGGTCGGCGCCGCTGATGACCCCCTCGTTGACGAGGATGTTCCCCATCAGTCCGCGACTCTTGTCGAACAGGCCGGCGTAGTTTTTGATCTTCAGCTGTTGCCGACGGGCAACCTCCTTCAGCTTGCGGTTCTCCCGCAACAGCACGTACTGCTGGAGGGCCAGGCTGACCGTCAGCCGCAGATCCTCATCGTTCCACGGCTTGGTGATGAATTTGTAGACCGCCCCGTCCTTCACCGCGCCCATGATCGACTGGACGTCGGCATAACCGGTCAGCATGATCCGGATCGTCTCCGGCCAGCGGGTGCGCACTTCCTTGAGGAATTCGGCGCCCGTCATCCCCGGCATCCGGTGGTCGGAAATGACCAGGTGGACCGGTTGCCGCTCCATGATTTCCAGGGCCTTGTCGGCGGCGGTGGCGGTCAGGATCTCGTAGTTCTCTTCGAGGAAGATCCGCCGCAGCGCCTTCAGCACCCCTTCCTCGTCATCGACGAACAGAAGGGTAAAGCCGCCGCCCGTCTCATCGGGCTCGGTATCGACTACGTCGTCGCCGGCGATATTCATGCCGTCGCTGCGCCCCACCGCCTTGAACAGTTCCGCATATCGTGACATGGTCAACTCCTCCGGAGCGGCAGCGTCATGACGAAGCAGGCACCGCCGTCCGGCGGCGAGAGCAGCTCGACGCTTCCCCCCAGTTCATTGCTGATATCGTAAACCACCGCCAGCCCCATGCCGGTCCCCTTCCCGACCTCCTTGGTGGTGAAAAACGGCTCGAAGATCCGCCCCCTGATCGGCTCGGGGACCCCGGGGCCGTTGTCGGCAATCCGCACCGTGATGGCGTGGTCGTCGCCGGCGGTGGCGACGGTCAGCCGCAGCCCCTCCCGGCGGGCCTCGCAGGCGTTGCGGATGATGTTCAGCAAAGCCTGGCAGAGCAGCGCCGGCGCACAGAGGAACGGCGGCAGTGGCCGGTATTCCCGAACGATCTCGGTCCCCGGCGGGATTTCGTGGATCAGGACGTTCAGCGTCCGGTCGAGTTCCTCGTTGACGTCGACCGTCATGATTTCCGCATCGTCGACATGGGAAAAGCCTTTCAGATCGCTGACGATGGTCTTCACCCGCTCGGCACCGCCAAGGCTCTGCCGCAGCAACTCATCGAGATCCCCCATGATGAAATCGAGGCGCAAATCCTGCCACTTGCGGCGGAAACGGGCCAGTTCCTCCTCGTCCCGCGCCAACAGCAGGCGGGAGAATTCGAGCATCTCCCGCAGCCGGTCGGCATACTTGGTGAGACTGTGGAGATTGCTGGTGATAAAGCCGAGCGGGTTGTTGATTTCATGGGCAACGCCGGCGGCCAGTTGGCCGACCGAGGCCATCTTCTCCCGCTGCAGCAGCTTGGCATAGGTCTGGCGCAGCTCTTCCGTCCGTTCCCGAACCTTCACCTCCAGGCTGGCCGCCAGCTCCCGGTAGCGGGCCTCGGAGGCCGCCAGTTCCCGGTTGATCGCCACCAGCTCTTCATAGGACTGGTTAACCACCACCGTATGCATCTCGGTGGTCAACATCCGCTTCAGACTGGCATTCACCAGGATCTGCAGGGCTTCAGCCAAAAGGTCGGCAACCGTCCGCAGGTACGCCTCCCGTCCGGCCCCCCCCAGCAGCACTAGTGAGCCGACCGGCTCGCCCTCGAGGAGCAGCGGCCGCCGCTCGACGAGCACCCCGCCCCCTGCCGCCGGAAGTTTCGCCAAGCCCGTATCGCCGAACCAGAGCACCTCGCCGGCATCGTCGATCAAGAGCGCCCCGCTTGCCCCGCCCCGCACGGCGCTGGTCAACAGCGGCATCACCTCGTTGCCGGCAACGACATCGACGAGCCGCTTTTCGGCCCCGACCACATAGCTGATCGAATGCTGGCTCACCTGCTCCCCCTTACGTTTCCGGCTGATCGACCCGGTTGACCAGCCGTTGCACGAAGGTCGCCCGATCAAGGCCATGATCTTCCCGCAGCCGGTGTTTCAGATCGATATGGTCGTAGATCAGCCCCGCCACTTCGCGAAACGTCTCCACTACCCCCCACCCCTGGAGCGCCGAGGCAAGCACGACCGGAATGCCGGTCGGTCCCCAGATGCGGGAGATCTCGGTCTCCGAGATGATCTCTTTCAGATCACGCTTGTTGAACTGCACGACCAGCGGCAGCTGCTCGATGTCGATCCCGACCAGCGCCAGGTTCTTTTCGAGATTCGCGAAACTTTCGCCGTTGTTGGCCCCTTCCGCGTACTGCGAATCGGCGACGAACACGACGCCGTCGGCCCGCTGCAGAACCGCTTTCCGGGTGGCGTCGTGGCGGACCTGCCCCGGCACGGTATACACCTTGACCTTGATCTTCAGCCCGCTCGGCGCCACCAGGAAAAACGGCAGCAGGTCGAAAAAAATCGTCCGGTCGTCGGTAGTATCGAGCATCATCAATTCACCCCGCCCCTCCCGGGCAAGGAGGTCGTGGAGACGGAGCAGATTGGTGGTCTTGCCCGACAGCGCCGGCCCGTAATAGACCAGCTTCAGAACCATCCGCTGCTGTGATTCATCGTACTCGATCACGTTGTTCCCTCCGGCTGCCGTTACGTGGTGCCGTCCCCGGCACCGGTCCGCCACCTTCAGCCATGCTGTTCATCCTCAGCCGCGAGAGAATCGGGGATCACGCCGTTCGTCCGCAGCACACCGAGGAAGATCGTCACCAGTTGCGGATCGAGGGCGCTCCCGGCCATCGAGGAAAAAATCTCTACCGCCTTGCGCATCGGGAAGGCCCGGCGATAGGGGCGGTCGGTCGTCAAGGCGTCGAATACATCGGCAGCAGCAACGATCCGGGCCTCCAGCGGAATCTGCTCGCCGGCCAATCCGTGGGGATAGCCGTCGCCATCGTACCGTTCGTGGTGGGAAAGGACGATGTTCAGGATGGTCGGCGACAGATGGGCCTGCTGGACGACTTCCGCCCCCCAGTCCGGATGCTTCTTCAGCGTCTCGAAATCGCTGGCGTTGACGGGGCCGCCGAAATTGAGGATTGCATCGGGAACGCCGATCTTGCCGCAATCGTGCAGCCAGCTGCCGAAACGGATATCCTTGACGGTCCGCTGCGGCAGGTGCAACGCTTCGGCGAGCATCAGCGCGTAAGCGGCGACCCGCCCGCAGTGCCCCTTGGTGTAGGGGTCCTTCAGTTCGATCGTCTGGGCCAGCGACCGGAGGATCGTCTCGTCTTCCTCCCGCAACGCCTTGATGGTTCGGTAGCGTTGCAAGGATTGCCTGACTGTTTCGACGAACTCGTCATTGTCCCAGGGTTTGACAACGAAGCGGTAAACCTCGCCCCGGTTGATCGCCGCCAGAGCGGTGGGAAGATCGGCATAGGCGGTCATCAGGATTT
Source organism: Geotalea uraniireducens (assembly GCF_027943965.1). Classification (NCBI taxonomy): domain Bacteria; kingdom Pseudomonadati; phylum Thermodesulfobacteriota; class Desulfuromonadia; order Geobacterales; family Geobacteraceae; genus Geotalea; species Geotalea uraniireducens. The sequence goes on from NZ_AP027151.1 coordinate 2,873,629, forward strand.
TCACCGCATACGGTGAGACATATTTCAGATCCGCCAGGAAATCGAGCCCCCGCTTGCCCGGCATCAGATTGTCGGAAACGACGACCGCAATCTCTTCCTGTGCGATGATCTCCAGGGCCTGGTCGGCATTCCCGGCAAAGCTGAGCGCAATGTCGTTGTCGACGAACAACCTTTCAATCGAACTGAGAATGGATGCTTCATCATCGACGAACAGAACTTTTTCCATTAGCGCCCCTCTCCACGAATCAGGACCACTACGGTCCCCTGTTGGCCCTCTTCATCAAGTGCCGCGATCCGCACCTGGAGCGGCATCCCCCGCAACACCAGTTCCCGCCCCTGCTCCCCGTCGCCGGCCGGCTTGATCAGATCGAGAAAGGCGGCGGGAAGCGCCCCGTCAGCCTGGGAGCCGACCAGTTGGCCGAGTTCGCAACCGAGCAGGTCCGCACACTCCTGGTTGCACTGCGCGACGACCCCCTCGGGATCGATCCCGAGCACTGCTACCGGGAGGGCATCGAGAATGTTCTGGGCCCGGCTGAGCACCCGATTCTGCAGCATCAGTACCCGGGTCCGTTCGAGCACCTTCTCTTCGAGAATCTGATTGATGCGGGCAAGTTCGTCGTTTTTCCGGGTCAACTCGGCCAGCAGCTGAACATTGTGCTGGTGGAGGAAATAGCGCTCGATGGCATTGACGATGGTCACCCGTACTTCGTCTTCGTTCCACGGCTTCGGAATAAATTTGTAAATCTGCCCGTCGTTGATCGCCGACACAATGGCAGCCGTATCGGCATAGCCCGACAGGACGATCCGGATCGTATCGGGCCACTGCTTGCAGACTTCCCGCAGGAAATCGACGCCGTTCATGATCGGCATCCGGTAATCGGAGATCACGATATGGATCGGCTGGACTTTCTCCAGGGTTGCCAATCCCTCCTCGGCCGACGAACAGGTCAGGATTTCGTAGTCGTCGTCCATGAACATCCTTTCCAGAGCCCGCAGGACGTTCACCTCGTCGTCGACGCAAAGAATTTTCACTCGCTCTTCCATCGCCTTCTCCCTTCCTCCCGCCGGTTCAGCTCGGCCGGCTATCCGACGTAATCATCGGCAGGCGGACCGTAAAGGTTGTCCCCACCCCCACCTCGCTCGCCACCGACAAATCACCGCCATGCTTCTTGACGATATCGTAACTGATCGACAAGCCGAGGCCGGTTCCTTTGCCAACCTCCTTGGTGGTAAAGAACGGCTCGAAAATCCGGGACAGGTTCTCGACCGGGATCCCGGCCCCCGTATCCGCGATCGACACAAACAGCGATTTTTCGTCGGTCCAGGTCCGGACGGCGATCTCCCCCTGTTTGTCGATGGCATGGGCGGCATTGACCAGCAGGTTCATGAATACCTGGTTGAGCTGCTGGGGGTAGCACTTGATCAGCGGGATGTCGCCGTAATCCTTGTTAAGAGTCGCCTTGTACTTGATTTCGTTCCAGACGATATTGATCGTGCTGTCCAGACATTCGTGAACGCTCGCCATTTTACATTCCGCCTCATCCACCCGGGAAAAACTCTTCAGGTCCTGAACGATCTTGCGCACCCGGTCGGCACCGTCGAGGGATTCGGCGATCAGGCTACCGATATCGTCCAGCACGTAATCGATCTTCAGCTGTTTCCTCCCGGCCGCGATCTCAGCAATGACGGCTTGATCGCCGCTGGCGGCAAGCATCTCCTCCAGCGTTTTGATAAAGGTGGCAAGCTTATCCTGGTACTTGCCAAGGGTACCAAGATTGCTGGTGATAAAGCCGATCGGGTTGTTGATCTCGTGGGCCACGCCGGCGGCAAGCTGACCGATCGACGCCATCTTCTCTTTCTGCAGCATCTGGGCATGGGCCGATTTCAACTCACCGTAGGCCTCCTCCAGGGCCGCCGAAACTCGCTTGATTTCCGTAGTGTCATGGAGGGTAATCACCCCGCCGCCCGTGCCGGTCTCACCTTCGCCATACGTGTAATGGGCGAGGAAAAACCAGCGGTCGCTCGGCCGGTGATAATATTCACGCCCTCGTCCCGACATCGCGCCCTCTTCCATCTCCGGTGTCAGGAGCAGTTCCTGCCACGAGGTGCCGACAATCTCCTGGTTACCTTTCCCGGTAAGCTCCAGGACCGCCTTGTTGCAGCGGCGAATCTTCCCCTGCCGGTCGATCAGCAGCACCAGGTCGGCCATGCAGTTGAGGGTCTCTTCCCATTCGTTCTTCGCTTTTTCGACCTGTTTGAACAGGCTGCTCAACTGCTCGTGCTTGACTACCAGTTCGGCCTTGCTCTTCAGCAGAGCGCGCTCGGCCTCCTTGCGGGCAGTGATGTCCTCTTTTACGGCCAGGTAGTGGGTAATCTGCCCCTCGCTGTCGTAAATCGGCGCAATGGTGGCAAACTCCCAGAAAAATTCCCCGTTTTTCCTTTTATTGTGCAGTTCACCCCGCCACTCGCCGCCGCTCGTAATGGTTTCCCAGAGCTGCCGGTACTTATCCGCCTGGGTGTCTCCCGATTTGAGGATACGGGGGTTCTGGCCAATTGCCTCGTGCAGCCCGTAGCCGGTCACCTGGACGAATTTCTGGTTGACGTATTCGATCGTCCCCTCTGTATCGGTAATAACGATCGAACTGGCACTCTGCTCGACCGCCCGCATCAATTTCCGCAGTTCATCCTCGGCCTTGCGGCGCTCGGAAATATCGAAGCAGACGCCGATGTAGCCGGCAAACTGGCCGGTCAGGTCGTGGAACGGCCGACCGTTGTCGACAAGCCAGCGGTATTCGCCCGAAGCGTGGCAGAGGCGGTACTCAATGACAAACGGCTCTTGGGCGTTAAATGCCTGCCGATAGCTGATCAGACAATGGTCGCGATCATCGGGATGGACGTTTTGGAGCCATCCCTCGCCAAGCTCCTGCTCCAATGTCCGGCCGGTAAAATCGAGCCAGGTCCGGTTGAAATAGTTGCAGAGGCCGTTCACGCCGGCCCGCCAGATCGGCGCCGGAAACTCCTCGAAGAGTGTTAGGTAAAAATCCCGCAGCTTGGCAACGTTCTCTTCGGCAATTTTACGCTGAGTAATATCCTGCAACGTTTCGACAACGGCGATCATTGTCCCGTCGGCAAGGCGGACCGGCGCCGCATCGAAAGAGATGTAACGGGCTTTGCCGCCGAGGTGGGTGTACCAGCCCTCCGCCTGCAGCCCTTCGCGTGTCATGGTGGAGGGGGCGATCGAATGGAAATAGGCCGCGGCAGTATCGCGATCGCCGCTGAGTACCACATCGGCCAGGGTAGGCCGTTCCCGATCGTAAAATCCCTGCCACTGCCGCGACGTACCGATAACCTGCGGTGCCGGCAGTCCGGTCAATTCCTCGCAGGCCCGGTTCCAGATGATAACCCGGTGCTGGGCATCGATGACAAACATCGGCACGGCCGCATTCTGAATCAGGCTTTCGGCAAAATCCCGCTGGGCCCGCACTACTTCCTCCATCACCTTCCGTTCGGTAATGTCCTGGAAGCTGCTTCGGATTCCGCGCGGCGCGCCGTCCGGCGTCATCACCCGGTGACAGTTGTGGGTAAGCCAGCGGACCGTTCCCGACTTGGTCACAATCCGGAGATCGAGCGGATCATGCCAGCTTTCGGAAGGCGGACTTGCCAGATGGTTCGTCCAGACATCACGTTCGTCGGGATGGACCAGCTCATTGAATAGCCCGGGACGGGCATAGAATTCCCGGTCTTCATAACCGGTCAGCTGCAGACAGTTGGAAGATATAAAGCGGATGACCCCGGCTTCGTCATGCCAGACCGCCAATTCGCTCGTAAACTGGGCCACGATCCGGTATTTCTCCTGCTTCTGCCGCAAATCGGCGCTCTTCCGATCGATTTCCGCGAGCATCGCATTGAAGGCCTGTGCCAAATCGCCGATCTCGTCTCTACCCGGCCGGGCAATAAAGCGTTCAGCACCCCGTTTGCCGCCAACCGTCCGGACATGGGCGGTAAGTCCCAGGAGAGGGGCGGTCAGGAATTTCATCAGCAGCCAGACGATCGCCGTCGACAACACCAGGGCAACCACAAGGAAGGCAAAAATGCGCCCCCGGGCTTTAACCAGCGGCGCATACGCTTCGGCGAGGGGATAATGGCAGGCAAGTATCCAATCCACCGCTTTCAGGTGGACAAAGGAAGAGATGCCGCGCACGCTCTTGGAATTGAGATTCTCCAGCGAGCCGTCGAAGCCCGCCAGCGCTTGGTCGATGCCGGCATTACGGCCCGGCGGCACGTAGTCGAGGATGCGTGATTTCTCTTTATGCACCGCAAGGTGGCGCTTCGCAGTTATGGCATAAACATAGCCGCTCGTGCCGATGCGCAGGCTGGCAATGGCCCCGAGGAACGTATCGTTGAGGAGGTTGTGCCGGCCAACCAGCAGCCCGACGATCCTGCCGCGGACGTCATGAATCGGCACTACAAAGGCAATGGCGGGATGATGGCCAGCACAGCCGGCCTCATAAGGATCGGAAATCAGGGCTTGGTCGTTTTGCAGCGCCTGCCGGAAAACCGGATGTTTTACGAACTCGTCTGCCCGATGTCCGTCCAGGCAGCTGGTCCCTCCCAGAGATGCTCCCGTTGCCGACAGGACATACATCCCGTCGTCGAAAAACATCCGCGCCTCGCTCTCTTCGTCGAGAAAACGGCGCAGCTGCTTGGGCTGGCCGAGATCGGCCAGCGGAACCCTCTGGGCGATATGGGTCAATTGCTCCCTGGCCACGGAGAGCTTCTCGTCGATTTGCCCTGCCAAAGAGGTGATTAACAGCATCTGGTCGCGAGCAATCGAAGTTTTATAGGCAGCAGCCGAATCCCGATACGCCACCCAGGCCATGGTCGACATCAGCGCCAGCACCAGTAGCGATACGGCAACCGTCATGGTCAATTTCAAACTACCGCAGATCATTTTTACCCCCGTCCTACTGGCTCGGGCAACGATCGAAACCAAGGAGCGCCTGCGACAACAGAAACGGCCCGACAGGCGGATACTCGTTAAGCCCTACCGAAACAACATGGCGATTCGGTATACGCTCCTTATCGGCATCAAAAACAAAACATTAAATTGGAAAATTCAAAAAGATTGAACGGTTAGCACATATATAAACCACAGCGGGCCACGCGGAAATCCGGATTGACCGGCGCAGCATCAATGGTTACGCGCTGTTCGGCAGACAGTGAAGGTCGAGGCGGAGGGGATTGTTTGAAGGGGAGGAGACAATGCTCTCGATAAACAAAGCGACTGCGGGAAAATTTTTCAGGAAAAGCGGCCGGGAAAGAGCGATAAGGCGGATAACGGAGAAGGGCTTCAGCTCAGCAGAGAAACGATCTCACGGTGATCGTAAATCGAGCGGCACGCCGGATACTCGGCCCGGTACGCCACGAACGGAACCCCGGCCGCGGCCGCGGCAGCCCGATCGACCTCGGAATCGCCGACAAACAGCGCCTCTTCCGGAGTGAGGGAAAAGTGTTCCAGCACCTTGTGCAGCGGCTCGGGATGGGGCTTCGGGTTCCGCACCCGGGCGGCGGTCATCACGCAACCGAAATAATCCTTCAGCCCGAACGTCTCCAGGACCAGTTCCATCGACGTCGAACGATTGGTGCAGACCGCCAGCGACACCCGTGATCGCAGCTGTTCGAGCGTCTCGCGGAAACCGGCTTCCATCCGCATCAGGGGAACCAGTTCGCGGTAGTCGATCGTTCCGGCAAGGCGAATCGCCTCTTCGCGCCGGGGATCGCCGGCAAAGAGATATTCCATCACGTCGCGGTTCGAATAGGTGTGCAGAATCCGCATCGTCTCGGTATCACCGCGATCGAGCGCCAGGCCGAAATTCTCCAGGACTTTTGCGTAAAAGGCCAGGTTGGCCTCGAAGGAGTCGAACATCACCCCGTCACAGTCGTAAATTACCGCCTTGACCTGCACATGCACCTCATTTTTCCCGGCATCTAGCACTCTTCGCCGTCACCGGTCCGCTGCTGACGCTGCAGATATTCCTCCCATTCAAGGGGGAGCAGATACTTCTTCCGGTTGTTGCATTCCTTGCAGGCGGGAACCACGTTGCCACGGCTGCTCTTACCGCCACGAACAATCGGCACCAGGTGATCCATGGTCAGCTCGTCAGGAGCGAAGGTCCCGCCACAGTAATGGCAGATCCCCCGGGCAAGCCGGCTCTTCCACCACTGGCTCCGGCGCAGTTCCCGGGCCTTTTCTTTCTCCCGCCTGATCTCCTGTTCGGAAACCTCAACAATGAAATAGTCCATCATCTCTTCCCGCTGTTCGGGAGGCTACCGCCCGCCAGTGCGGAACGTGGCAATGGCCTGGCGCGCCAGGGCATCGCACCGCTCGTTCTCCGCATGACCGTTGTGCCCGCGGACCCATACCCACTCGATCGCATGAATCCCCGCCAACTCCCGGAGCCGTTCCCACAGATCACGATTCAAAACCGGCTCTTTCTTGCTATTGACCCATCCCTTGCGCACCCACCCGGCCAGCCATTCGGTCATCCCCTTCACCAGGTATTGCGAATCGGTGGTAATGACCACCTGACAGGGACGGGTCAGCGATTCCAGGGCGGTAATGGCCGCCAGAAGTTCCATGCGGTTGTTGGTAGTATCCCCGTCAGCCCCCGAAAGCTCCCGCTCGGTGTTCCCGTAGCGGAGAATCGCCCCAAAACCGCCGGCACCCGGATTACCACTGCAGGCACCGTCGCAGAATATTTCAACCTTTTTCGACATAGGCCCCTTCCGCCCGGAGCAGGTCGGCAATCGACCCCATCACCCGTTCCACAATCAACTGGTGGGTCTCCTTGCAGTCTTCACGCTGATAGAGGTCGGTAAAATCGAGCGGCTTGCCGAAAACTACCAGTGCCTGCTGGCCCACCCCGGGGAATTTCCAGTGATTGAGGCCGATCAGCGCCGTCGGCACCACCACCGGCCGGGTATCGAAAATGATCTTTCCAACCCCCCGATTACCGGTACCGAGCACCCCATCCTTGTGCCTGGTCCCCTCGGGAAAGAGCATCACCTTATCGGTACCGAGCAGTTCATTGATCTGCCTGCCGGCCCGCACGTCCCGGCCGCGCTTGACCGGAAACGCCCCCCACGACGAATAGAGCCATCCCTGGAACCGTTTCTGAAACAGCTCTTCCTTGGCGGGAGCCCAGAGCATTTGCAGAGGGAACGAGTGCATTATCGCCCAAGGGATAAAGATCGTCTCGTAAGCGGAAATGTGGTTGGATGCAATGAGCACCCCACCCGAGCGGGGGATGTTTTCCTCCCCCTTGACCCGAAACCGGTTGATTCCGGAAGCGTAAATTCCGATCACATGGGCGGAAAAAGTCGCCCAAAGACGGCGGAGCAACGATGCTTTCAAGGAAACCTCTTAATGAATTTGATGAGGACAGTTATATCACTAATCGTTCTGGAGAGGCAACCGGGAATGGGACACCACACATACCGGCACAGCGTTTAAAACTGCGGCGAGTTACGATCGCATCAGGATCACCGGGCATCCTCGACCATAAGGCAACGGACACGGCGTGGACTCGACAACGGCAGCTGCCTGCCGAAGCGATCCTGGCCCAGAAGGCTTCACAGCCTCCGTTGTTCAGGAGCCGTCACCGGCAGGCGCCAAGAACAACAAAAGGGCGGGGAGAGTTGCCCTCCCCCCGCCCTACAGCAATACTATCACCCACAGGCCCGGGTGGCTATCGTCCCCTCCCCGGCAGGTCGTCGACTTATTGGAGAAACAGCTGCGCTCCTCGGGTGGCAATCGCCTGGACTACAGCTGCATGGTGATTTTCGCCACCGGCTGATAAACCGGTCGAAATCGCCGCGTGGCCACGACTGACCCTGACGACAAAATATTGCGTTGTTGCAAGCCCGGAAGAGTCGCTAACGCGGAGGATAACCTGGTAAAGGCCGGTCTGGTCATGTTTCGGCACCCAGGTAATCAGCCCCGTTTCGCTGTCGATCACCATCCCTGCTGGCTTTTTAAGTAACGAAAACGATAGCGGTTCGTCGTCGGAACTGGCAGCCGTAACCGCGTAAGAATAAGCGGTCTCAACAGTTGCCATGGCAACCGGCATAGAGGTAATGACCGGTGGCTTTCTCCTGTCCAGCACGGTGATCGAAAAAGACTGCAGCGCCGATAATCCCGCAGCATTCGTCACCCGAACCACGACCGGATAATCGCCTGTTTTGTTCGGCCGCCAGCTTATCAGGCCGCTCAAGGAATTGATTTTCATCCCATCAGGTTTGCTATCGAGAGAATAGCGCAATGAGGCGCCACTGGGATCGGTTGCGTCAACATTGTAAGAATAGACCTTCTTGACGGTCGCGACTGACGGCGGAGTGGAGGTAATTTGTGGCGGCAGATTCACCGAGGAGCTGGTAATGCTGATGGTAAAGCTTTGTTCGGTAACGGCCGTCCCGTCGCCGACACTGACGGTGACCGCCGCCGTTCCCGCCTGCGCCGCCGTCGGCGTCCAGCTGAGCACGCCGCCGTTCATTGTCATCCCGCTCGGTCCGCTGACCAGCGCGTAGCTCAGAGGATCGCCGTCGGCATCGCTGGCCGCCGGAGCGTAGCTGTAGACTTTCCCTTCAGTGGCACTGCTCGGCGGGGTGCTAGTGAAGACCGGCGCCCGGTTGGTGTTGCTGACACTCCAGCTGAAGCTGGCGGTCCCTTTCGCACCACTCGGATCGCTGACGGTGATGGTCACGGTGTACGGACTCGCCGCGGCGGCGTTATAACCGATGGTACCGCTGATCACTCCGCTGGTGGCGTTGATGCTCAGACCTTCCGGCAGACCGCTGGCGCTGTAGCTGACGGTGTCGCCATCAGGATCGCTCCCTTGGATTGCCAGGCTGACCGTGGCTCCCTCGGCACCCGCCTGGTTGGCTGGAGCAGTGACGCTCGGCGCCCGGTTGACATTGCTGACACTCCAGCTGAAGCTGGCGGTCCCTTTCGCACCACTCGGATCGCTGACGGTGATGGTCACGGTGTACGGACTCGCCGCGGCGGCGTTATAACCGATGGTACCGCTGATCACTCCGCTGGTGGCGTTGATGCTCAGGCCTTCCGGCAGACCGCTGGCGCTGTAGCTGACGGTGTCGCCATCAGGATCGCTCCCTTGGATTGCCAGGCTGACCGTAGCTCCTTCGGCACCCGCCTGATTGGCCGGAGCAGTGACGCTCGGCGCTCGGTTGACGTCGGTCACGACCAGGGTGTAGCTCTGGTCGGTCGCAGCACCACGGCTGTCGGTGGCCCGCACGGTTACCGGATAGCTGCCGGCCTGACTGTAGCTCGGCGTCCACTCGACGGTCGCCCCATTGAGTGCCATGCCGCTCGGGCCGGATACCAGGCTGTAGCTGATGCTGTCGCCATCACTGTCGCTCGCAACGACGACGTAGCGGTAAGCAACATCTTCGACGGCCATGGTCAGCGGGGTGCTGGTAAAGGTCGGAGCATTGTTCTTACTGACACTGATGGTGAAGCTTTGTTCGGTAACGGCCGTCCCGTCGCCGACACTGACGGTGACCGCCGCCGTTCCCGCCTGCGCCGCCGTCGGCGTCCAGCTGAGCACGCCGCCGTTCATTGTCATCCCGCTCGGTCCGCTGACCAGCGCGTAGCTCAGAGGATCGCCGTCGGCATCGCTGGCCGCCGGAGCGTAGCTGTAGACTTTCCCTTCAGTGGCACTGCTCGGCGGGGTGCTGGTGAAGACCGGCGCCCGGTTGGTGTTGCTGACACTCCAGCTGAAGCTGGCGGTCCCTTTCGCACCACTCGGATCGCTGACGGTGATGGTCACGGTGTACGGACTCGCCGCGGCGGCGTTATAACCGATGGTACCGCTGATCACTCCGCTGGTGGCGTTGATGCTCAGACCTTCCGGCAGACCGCTGGCGCTGTAGCTGACGGTGTCGCCATCAGGATCGCTCCCTTGGATTGCCAGGCTGACCGTGGCTCCCTCGGCACCCGCCTGGTTGGCTGGAGCAGTGACGCTCGGCGCCCGGTTGACATTGCTGACACTCCAGCTGAAGCTGGCGGTCCCTTTCGCACCACTCGGATCGCTGACGGTGATGGTCACGGTGTACGGACTCGCCGCGGCGGCGTTATAACCGATGGTACCGCTGATCACTCCGCTGGTGGCGTTGATGCTCAGACCTTCCGGCAGACCGCTGGCGCTGTAGCTGACGGTGTCGCCATCAGGATCGCTCCCTTGGATTGCCAGGCTGACCGTGGCTCCCTCGGCACCCGCCTGGTTGGCTGGAGCAGTGACGCTCGGCGCCCGGTTGACATTGCTGACACTCCAGCTGAAGCTGGCGGTCCCTTTCGCACCACTCGGATCGCTGACGGTGATGGTCACGGTGTACGGACTCGCCGCGGCGGCGTTATAACCGATGGTACCGCTGATCACTCCGCTGGTGGCGTTGATGCTCAGACCTTCCGGCAGACCGCTGGCGCTGTAGCTGACGGTGTCGCCATCAGGATCGCTCCCTTGGATTGCCAGGCTGACCGTAGCTCCTTCGGCCCCCGCCTGATTGGCCGGAGCAGTGACGCTCGGCGCCCGGTTGACGTCGGTCACGACCAGGGTGTAGCTCTGGTCGGTCGCAGCACCACGGCTGTCGGTGGCCCGCACGGTTACCGGATAGCTGCCGGCCTGACTGTAGCTCGGCGTCCACTCGACGGTCGCCCCATTGAGTGCCATGCCGCTCGGGCCGGATACCAGGCTGTAGCTGATGCTGTCGCCATCACTGTCGCTCGCAACGACGACGTAGCGGTAAGCAACATCTTCGACGGCCATGGTCAGCGGGGTGCTGGTAAAGGTCGGAGCATTGTTCTTACTGACACTGATGGTGAAGCTTTGTTCGGTAACGGCCGTCCCGTCGCCGACACTGACGGTGACCGCCGCCGTTCCCGCCTGCGCCGCCGTCGGCGTCCAGCTGAGCACGCCGCCGTTCATTGTCATCCCGCTCGGTCCGCTGACCAGCGCGTAGCTCAGAGGATCGCCGTCGGCATCGCTGGCCGCCGGAGCGTAGCTGTAGACTTTCCCTTCAGTGGCACTGCTCGGCGGGGTGCTGGTGAAGACCGGCGCCCGGTTGGTGTTGCTGACACTCCAGCTGAAGCTGGCGGTCCCTTTCGCACCACTCGGATCGCTGACGGTGATGGTCACGGTGTACGGACTCGCCGCGGCGGCGTTATAACCGATGGTACCGCTGATCACTCCGCTGGTGGCGTTGATGCTCAGACCTTCCGGCAGACCGCTGGCGCTGTAGCTGACGGTGTCGCCATCAGGATCGCTCCCTTGGATTGCCAGGCTGACCGTGGCTCCCTCGGCACCCGCCTGGTTGGCTGGAGCAGTGACGCTCGGCGCCCGGTTGACATTGCTGACACTCCAGCTGAAGCTGGCGGTCCCTTTCGCACCACTCGGATCGCTGACGGTGATGGTCACGGTGTACGGACTCGCCGCGGCGGCGTTATAACCGATGGTACCGCTGATCACTCCGCTGGTGGCGTTGATGCTCAGACCTTCCGGCAGACCGCTGGCGCTGTAGCTGACGGTGTCGCCATCAGGATCGCTCCCTTGGATTGCCAGGCTGACCGTGGCTCCCTCGGCACCCGCCTGGTTGGCTGGAGCAGTGACGCTCGGCGCCCGGTTGACATTGCTGACACTCCAGCTGAAGCTGGCGGTCCCTTTCGCACCACTCGGATCGCTGACGGTGATGGTCACGGTGTACGGACTCGCCGCGGCGGCGTTATAACCGATGGTACCGCTGATCACTCCGCTGGTGGCGTTGATGCTCAGACCTTCCGGCAGACCGCTGGCGCTGTAGCTGACGGTGTCGCCATCAGGATCGCTCCCTTGGATTGCCAGGCTGACCGTGGCTCCTTCGGCACCCGCCTGATTGGCCGGAGCAGTGACGCTCGGCGTCCGGTTGACATTGCTGACACTCCAGCTGAAGCTGGCGGTCCCTTTCGCACCACTCGGATCGCTGACGGTGATGGTCACGGTGTACGGACTCGCCGCGGCGGCGTTATAACCGATGGTACCGCTGATCACTCCGCTGGTGGCGTTGATGCTCAGGCCTTCCGGCAGACCGCTGGCGCTGTAGCTGACGGTGTCGCCATCAGGATCGCTCCCTTGGATTGCCAGGCTGACCGTGGCTCCTTCGGCACCCGCCTGATTGGCCGGAGCAGTGACGCTCGGCGTCCGGTTGACATTGCTGACACTCCAGCTGAAGCTGGCGGTCCCTTTCGCACCACTCGGATCGCTGACGGTGATGGTCACGGTGTACGGACTCGCCGCGGCGGCGTTATAACCGATGGTACCGCTGATCACTCCGCTGGTGGCGTTGATGCTCAGACCTTCCGGCAGACCGCTGGCGCTGTAGCTGACGGTGTCGCCATCAGGATCGCTCCCTTGGATTGCCAGGCTGACCGTGGCTCCTTCGGCACCCGCCTGATTGGCCGGAGCAGTGACGCTCGGCGTCCGGTTGACATCGGCAATGATCAGAGTATATGACTGCGTTGCCGAAAATCCGGCGGGATCACTGACCTTGGCGGTAACCGTATAGCTACCCGCATCGCTGTATGTGGGAGACCAAGAAACCACCCCTGACGAGTTGATCGTCATTCCTGCAGGAGCCGCCGTCAGCGCATAGGAAAGAAGATCGCCATCGGGATCGCTGGCCTCCACGGGATAGCGGTAGGCCGCGCCTTCGACCCCGACGGTAACAGGGGAAGAAGTAATCGTCGGCGCCCGGTTCGGAACGACGACCTCCACCGTGAACGTTTGACTGGCACTCAATGCTCCGTCGCTCACGGCGATGGTCACTGTGTTGCTGCCTGCCTGGGAAACCGTCGGCGTCCAGGCCAGGTTACCAAGGGAATCGATCTCCATGCCGGCCGGGGCCGCGGATAAACCGAAGGTTAACGAATCGCCGTTCGGATCGCTGGCCACAACGTGATACGTATAGGCAACGCCGGCAGTGGCCGACATCACGGGTGTCGAACTGATCGTGGGTGGCTCATTGACTTTGCTGTCGGTGACCGTAACGGTAAAGCTCTGTGTCGCGGTGGCAAACTTCATATCCATGACTGTTACAACCAGATCATAACTACTCGGGGTCGAACTGCCGGGAGTCCAGCTGATAAGGCCGGTAGTACGATCAATGGTGATCCCCGGCGGAACCGTTTTGCCGGTAGGAGCGCTGAGGAGGTAATAAAAGGTATCGCCATCGGGGTCATTGGCGACAACCTGATACGAATAGAGCTGTCCGACCACCGCCGCAGTGGCCGGGGTCGACGAAATCACCGGCGCACGATTCGGCACCGAGACGGCAAGTGAATATGTTTGGCTTGTCGACAGAGCTCCGTCGCTCACGCTGAGGGTGACCGGAAAAGTCCCCCCTTGTTCCATTGCCGGTGTCCAGGTGATGAGCCCGCCGGTCGAGATCGACATTCCCGTGGGAGCATTATCGAGCGCATACTGCAGCACCGTGCCGGCATCGGGATCGCTTGCCGTCACCTGATACTGGTAGACGGTTCCGGCAACAGCTGTCGTGCCGGGCTTTGAGTTAATCGTCGGCGGATGATTGCACAGCAGGCTGACATCCTGGACTACCCGGGGATAGGTTTCATCACTGAGAATCGTTGTCTTGTTGGCGGTGTTGCTGGCGGTGATGTCGGCAGTTGAATTGAAGAGAACCGTTGCCTGTACCGTCTGCTGGGGCAGTCCGGCACCGGCAAGCGGGAGGTTCCAGACGATTGCACTTGAGGCCGGATCGTAAGAACCACCGTCAGTGGCCGAGACAAATCCCAGGCCCGCCGGTACCGTGTCGGTAATGACCAGATTGTGCAAGTCAACCGAATTCACCGTATTATCATATACGTACGTATAGGTCACCGGCTGGCCGTAACCAACACATTCTCCGCCGTGGCTCTTTGCCAAGACGAGCGGCTTCGACGGATAGACGTTGTCAACGATGTCAAAGGAGACCGAGCCATTGGCCGCAAGTGCCAAATCCCACTGGAATGCATACTGAATGTCGGCATTTGTCGTAAACGGCCCGGAGAAATTGTCAAGATCGTAAGGCGTGCTGCCATTGGCCAGCGTCCCGACAAACTGGTTCATATCGATGCTATGCCGGCTCGGCGGCATGGTGAATTCTTCCACCACGGTATAGCCTTTGCCGTTGGTGTCGCTGGCGCTGTTGAATCCGGCCTGATAGGCCCGGTTGTTGGTGATCACCGCGTTGTCGTAACTGAACGGCAGGCTCAGATCATAATCGGCATAGGCAAAGAAGTGGAAGTCAAGCGGGGCGCCGGTCAGGTTCGTGATCTTGACCGAACGGGTCAATTTGGACCGTTTGCTGCCGGCCTGATAACCGGTAAGCTTATACGTCAGCTCGATCCGATAGGTACCATCAAGAGCAGTGTAGCTCAGCGGGAGGACAGCTGGATCGGCAAGAGCAGTCGGCCTGTTTATGGTGAACGTACCGTCGGGATCTTCGTTCGAGATTACCGGCAGTTCCGGACCACTATTGCCGACCCGGCAATAGAACATCAGCTGGGAGACATATTCCTTGCCGTCGACCAGCCAAGAATAGAGACCATAGGTGGAGGCATCCTCAACGCTGGCCGACGAATTGAGACTTCCGGTACCAAGAGCCCAGTCGGCGGCAGCGGCGTGCCTTCCGCTACCAAGCACCACCATGGCGATCACGAACAACAAACTCCCCACCCTGCCCAACTTCACAAAATAACTCATGCTTCGCCACCTGTCTCCTTTTGCGTGGGCTGGGTTTGTCGGCACCCGTGCCCGAACTCCGCCGCGCAAAGCGCCGACCCGGCGCTGTCCCGATTAATTGAGATTAACGATTATCCGTGCTTTTCTCTTCAGTTCCTCAACTTGCTCTTCGATCTTCCGGCGTTGATAGTCTTTCTGTAGATATTGGGCAATAAAGGATTTAACCTGCTCAAAAGGCTTTACCGCCGTCGGCCTTCTCTCAACGACCTGCAGCAGATGGACGCCGTACTCGGTCCGCGCGATCCCGATCTCGCCCGGCTTCAACGCGGCGACGGCGGTATCGAAAGCGGCAGGCATAAACCCTTTCTTGATATAGCCGAGATCCCCGCCATTGCGCGCCGAAGCACAGTGCGAATACTGCCGCGCCAGCTCGGCAAAGTCGGCTCCGCCAATAACCTTCGCGCGGAGTTCCTCGGCCTCTTTTTGCGTTTTGGCGATCTCCTCCGGCGAGGCATCACCGGTAAGTTCGAGCAGGATATGGCGAACCTTGACGGACTCGGGCTCTTTGAACTTATCCAGGTTTTGCGCGTAGAATTTTTTCAGTTCCTCTTCAGGGACCTGCAGGGATGCGATGCCCGTCTGCCGCAGATACTCGTCGACCAAAACATCTCGCCGTGCCGCTTCATATGCCGCCGGGCCGGCGAGTACCGCGCCTTTTACCTGATGATTGGCACTCTTTAAGGCCTGGAGCCGCCGGGCAATCAGTTCATCGACTTCCTTACCGGCGTTCGCCGCTCCCGCCTGCACCAGCAATTCCATGTCGATCAGTTTATCCAGCTCTTGCCGGCGAATGCGTTGGCGAAAATCTTCCGAAACGATGCGAAACCCGCTTTTGCGGTACTTGGCAATCGCCAAATCGACAGCCGATTCCAGTTGTGCAGTAGTGATCGGGCTGTCGTTGACGGTGGCAACGACAGCCTTTTCATCCGCACCGCTGGCAGTGCCCCCCCGAACAATACTGAGCGATGAAACCAGGGTAACTGCCAACAACAACATCAGGCGAGAACACGTCATGAAATTGATGACTCCAAAGATGGGAGAATAATCAGCGGCTGGCCACGACGATATCGGCACTTGTCCCCGGGGAGCCCAAAGGGCAAAAAACCAGCGACAATTCCTCGTCGGTAGTGAACTGATAGGAGACGGACCCGTCTGAATGCCTTTTGAAGCTGAAGGTCATTGCTCGCCGGTGAGCGCCGGTAGCGGTTACCTTTCTGAGCAGCAGGGCCTGAAGCCCGTCATTCTCGACCGTGATCGTGTACGATCCAGCCGGCAGCGGCACTACAACCTCGTCAGCCTTGACCGCCCCCCTGGTTCGGGCAATCGTAAAACTGATACCCTGCGTTGCCAGCACCGCTTTTTCCGCATCGACCAGCCCATAGCCGTAGTAGATATCACGCCCCGTAATACCCAGATCGCGGGCCGTCGCCACGAGACGCGCGCGAATCTCGTCGGCAATCCGACCATCACGGTTGGTATCCCAGACCCCCTTGGAGAAAAGCAGGGCCGCAACGCCTGCAACATGGGGAGCGGCTTGTGATGTGCCGTAGTGCGTGATATAACCGCCGCCAATCGCCGTGGAAAGGATGTTGTGGCCGGGAGCCGCAAGCTCGACCTGAGGGCCGTAACTGGAAAAGGTGCCGATCGTATCGTCCTGATAGGTTGCCGAAACGGCAATCACCGAATCATAGGCCGCCGGGTACAAAACAGTCCCGGGGCTGTAGTTACCGGCAGAGGCAACGATCACTATTCCGGCCTGGTATGCCTTATTGCAGGCCTCTTCCAGGGCGGTCGAACTCTCGGGGCTGCCGATGCTGATATTGATGACATTCATCTTGTTTTCGATCGCCCATTCGATACCGGCAATGATGGTGCTGACGTATCCCCCGCCACCGCCGTCGAGAACCTTGACGGCATACAGGGAAGCACCGGGCGCTACCCCGACCACACCGGTACCGTTGTTGAGGGCAGCGATGATCCCGGCGACATGGGTTCCGTGACTGGTGCCATAGGCATCGTCGAACGGATCGTTGTTGTCGGCGATAAAATTGTACCCGCCCTTGTAATTTGCCGCCAAGTCGGGATGGGTATAGTCGATGCCGGTATCCAGCACCGCCACCTTGACCCCGGCACCGGTTACCCCCATCGCCACCGCCTTGTCGGCACCAATGTGCTGCACTCCCCAGGAAGCCGCGTAGTCGGCCGTTACAACCGGTTCGACAACAGAAACGACCGGATCGCTTTCCACATAGGCGACATCGGGGTCATTCTTCAAGCGGACGATCTCTTCTTCAGAAAGTGTCGCCGATATTGCATTGACGAATTTATGAAGTCTCCTGATGCGCCCGCCGGACCGATGAATCTTATCCCGCTGCTGCGTTTCGGTGACGGTTGCCGCATGGCGGAAACCGACGATGACCCTTTTCTCTGCCGCACCGGCCGAAGAGGCGATGCAGAGTAGCGCCGAAAGAATGACGAGCAGAACACGATTCATGGTGAATCCTTTACCTTCCTGAGCTGATAAAAGCGGAGCACGCTATGAAATGCCCGCAAATGGGACGGGGGAAATTCCCCCGTCCCGTGCTGCGCAACAGTGATGCTTACCGTCTAGTTTTCTTGGTAGCCGCCTGAATCTTCGCGGAAACCGTTCCATAGACGGTTTTTGCCGTAATGACCGTGCCCGAAACGAATGCCGGGCTGGTGGCAATAATTTTGGTGTCACTCCAGAAGACGACCGAAGCCTGGGTCGCACCGGCATAGACACCAACGCCAGAGTTGTAGTCGGCGGCTGGAGCCGGGCCGAAGCCGGTCCCCGTGAGGGTCAGCGTCGAACCAGTGCCGAGCACGGCAGACTTGACCGCCACCTGCGGTGCCACGGTGAGCTTGGCGATATTGCTTTGCTTGTCCTCTTTCATGATCCGCAGCTGGTAGATCCCCTGGGTCAGGACGGGGACATTCACCTTGATTTCGCTCTCGGTTACCGAGAAGGGCTGCAAGGTCAGCGACGTTACGCCATTGGTGATGGAAACGACCGGATTGTAGGTAGTCGTTCCGTCACCGCCGACGTTGGTGAAGCTGGCGCCGACAATGGTCAGCACCGATTCCTTGCCGGCGGTCAGCGTGTAAGCACTCTGGTCGTTAATGGCAGGAACGGTCGCACTGGCCGGCGAACCACCGTTGTTGAACCACGAGCCATGGCAGCCGACACAATCCCAGTTGTTGCCGATATGGCCCCAACCAAGATCTTCCTGACCAGGAACGATGGTGCCGGAGTTGGCCGTGGCCGGCGAATCCTTCTGGATGTTGTGCAAAGACTTCACGCCGTGGCACGCCTCGCACTGCCGGATCGGCGTAGTGGAGGAGAAATCGTGGCACCAGCTGCATTGCTGAATGCCCGTGCCATGATGGGTGTCGGCATTGCTGAAAATCGGTCGAACCGTGTTGGTGTTCGGATCGATGGCGGTAGCATCCGCCTGGTGGCAAGCTTCACAGCCATTGACGATCACCACATCGGTGGTCCCGGTTTTGACGACCTCGCGGCCGTCAGGCAGCGGGGTCACGGACGAAGACTGATAGGTCGGAATGTAATGGCCATCCTTCGGATTGTCGATGAAGCTGCCATGGCAGAACTTGCAATCCTGATCGTTGGCCTGGGTCGTCGTGTGGTGCGGCGACGATGTATGGCAATTGGAGCAGGTCCGGAAGTCCTGGAAGGTAAAGCCGCCGGAGCCGTCAGGAACAAGAACGTGGCAATCGAGGCACTGCTTCCCTTCCGTCGTGATCAGGGCGTGATGCCGTTGCACCAACACCGCGTCACTAACATGGCAACCGAGGCAGTCATCCCGGGTGAGATTGGGGAATTTCGTATCATAAATCCCCAGAAACTGGTTAACCGGCGGCGGCGGGACTGTCGCCCAGTTGACCGCAACTGCTCCGAGTACGAAGGCAGCCGCCAGCGAAATACTCGTCAACATCTTTTTTTTCATACCTTTCCACTCCTTTCATTAAGTTACAACATCCAAGCGAAGTGACTCATGTTCACTAGTCCGGCAGATATCGGAATCTCACCCCCCTTCCTGTTCAGGAGTATCTACCCCTTCCCTTGATCATCGACATTGGATTACCAACGCAGGTTCTCGTCTTACGTGATCGGCCGCCCAAGCGTGATGCCATGCAAACGATTTGGCCTTCTCCTTTTCAGGTATCATGGCCGTTGGATGGGAACTACAGCGCAGTTTGGAGCTACATCGGGAAACGAGAAGGAATTTGTGCAGCCCGAATTTGTTAAATTACGCTAAACTTTTTCGATAATGTAGCTATTGTGTTCATTTTGTCAAGGCAAACATTGCGGCATTTTAACTATAGTTTGCAAATTATCAACATAAAATTCACATATTGATGCACCAATATTTTGACATCGCTCGCACCTACACATAAGTATCACATTGTTTTCGTTACGGTTACCAACCATCAACCAAACCACAACAAAACCGATAAACGATCACCGCTGCGCCAAAAAACCAAACGCACCGCCTTTTTGCTTAGTTTTGTTTAATTATATAAACAATATATTGTTATATTTGCTTCGCCGAATAAAACCATGAAGGCCCGATTTTGCATGACATTTTACAGCCGCCAAGAAAATGATTGATTAATGCGTGTTAACGCAAGATAAGATTAAGCAATTCTTAGGCCAGAAAGGTGGGAAAGAGACACACTGACGCAACAGACAGGAAGTGGTCAACTAAGGATTTCGTCTCTCCAGAGGCCGGCAATAGCCATGGAGCAGGCGGGGCAAGCACCAGCCGCCAGGAGATTGGACTCGACCCGGAAGCCGAAGCGAACAACGAGTGGTTTATGACAACGCGGACAGAAAGTATTCTCACCGCCTTCTCCCGGGACATTTCCTTCATAAACGTAGCGAATCCCGGCATCCAACCCGATCTGTCTAGCTTTGCGCAGCGTATCTATCGGGGTCCGTCGCACGTTCTGCAGCTTGTACGTTGGATAGAACTGGGTAACATGCCACGGAGTATCAGGACCTACCCGCTCAACAATAAATCGTGCGAGATCGCGAAGTTCCTCGGCGGAGTCATTCAGCCCCGGAATCAGGAGGGTAGTCAATTCAATCCAGATCCCATGCTTCTTATATGTAACGATAGAGTCGAGGACTTCCGCCAGCACGGCATGGGCGACATCCCGATAAAACCGCTCAGTAAAGCCTTTCAGATCGATATTGGCGGCATCGAGGTACGGCGCAAGGTACGCCAGCGCTTCAGGAGTTATGTACCCATTGGTGACGAAAATGTTTTTGAGGCCGCGCTCGTGGGCCAATTTTGCGGTATCGTAGGCAAACTCGTAGAAAATGGTCGGCTCCGTATAGGTATAGGAAATTGACCGACATCCGGCAGCAATGGCAGAGTCGACAATCTCGCCGGGAGTCACCTCCGGATCGGCGGCAAGCGAATCAACGGAAATATTCTGCGAGATCTGGTAATTCTGGCAGTGAAGGCAGCGGAAATTGCACCCCCTGGTCGCAATCGAATAGGTACGACTACCGGGGAGAAAATGGAAGAGCGGCTTCTTTTCAACAGGATCGACGTTTTCGGCGACGAGACGGCCGTAGACGAGCGAATAGAGCATGCCACCGCGGTTTTCACGGACCGAGCAAATACCTTTTTTACCCTCCTGGATCAGACAGCGAAAACGGCACAATCCGCAACGGACCTTATCTTCGCCCAGCTTCTCGTAGAAAAGTGCCTCGTGCATCACTCCTCCAAAATTTAGCCTTTTCTCACACTATAGCAGAAATGTCGAAGGCATCAACGACCGCAGCAAGGCCACCGTGTTACGGCAACCATCGACACGGTCATCCAAACCGGGGTTGAAAAATTATGGCAAGATTATTTTTCGAGAAATGTCGACTAGCCCCCTCCAGACGGCCCACCTTCCGCCGTTATCTGGATAATTGTGTTTGATTGGCAACATAGCACGCTATTTCGCTATGTTAGCGCCAACCCAGGCCGCCTGCCGCGCGACATATGATTATCGATTTCAAAATCACGATCCATAAATTTAACACTAGAGAACTACAAACTGTTGTTTTGTTTGATCTTTATATATTTTACCCACTTGCCGTACTTTGTTTACTTGTTTATAGTTAAATAAACAAATCCAAGGAACGGAGGGATCATCATGAAATGCCCATTGTGCAACAACCGACTCGGCATCGAGATTGACATGCATTCGGACGGTTACGCTGATAACCTGCTGGAATGTACGGTGTGTGGGACAATCTGGCTGGAAACGCCGGCGGAAGTCATCTTGTTGAACAACAAGGTTGCCTGACGAAGACGACCCATCCGCCGGGCTTCGGGTTGGAGGATATCACGGCGTCCGAATCCCGGGAAGCCGGGGAGAGTGAACGTCTCGCTAGAGGCATGGTACCTCGGAGGGGAGTGGTTTTGCCCGGCTAGAACATAAATCGGCGCATACTGATATTGAGCAGGATGCCGATGCCGATCATCGACGTGATCATGGACGTCCCGCCATAGGAAAAGAGCGGCAGCGGAACGCCGACCACGGGAAAGATCCCGATGACCATGCCGATATTGATAACGATGTGCCAGAACAGCATTGCCGTGACCCCAACGGCCATCAGGCTGCCGAAACGGTCGTTGCAACGGCGGGCAATGTGCAGGCCCCAGAGAATGATGAGCAGGTACAACACCAGCAGCAGCAGGCAGCCAATGAACCCCCACTCCTCGGCAAATACCGAAAAGGCGAAGTCGGTATGCTGCTCGGGGAGGAAACGAAGTTGGGACTGCGTCCCCCGCATGAACCCCTTGCCCAGCACCCCTCCGGAACCGACGGCAATCTTGCTTTGAATGATGTGGTAGCCGCTTCCCAGGGGGTCCCGCTCCGGATCGAGAAAATCCAGGATCCGATTCTTCTGGTAGTCGCGCAGATAATAGCTCCAACTTATGTAAACCGCCGGAATTGCCGCCAGGACACAGGTCACTAGCGCCGACAGCCGAATACCGAGATAGGCCATCATCGAACCGGCAATCAGAATGACCAGGATCGCCGTGCCGAGGTCTGGTTGTTTCATGATCAGCAGCGCCGGCGCGCCGAGAAACAGCACGGGATAGAGAAGATCCTTGAGGGTCAGTCCGCCGACGGTCGCATAGTTGGTGAAAAAGCGGGCCAGCGTCATGATAGCGACAATCTTCATCGGCTCCGACGGCTGGATGCTGAAGAAGCCAAGATGAAGCCAGCGGGTGGCGCCCATCGAGGTTTTCCCTACCACCAGCACGACCACCAGAAGCAGGCAGAGAATCCCGTAGAGCCAATAGGCCACATCCTCGAACAGGTGATAGTCGAGACTGCACACAACAACAATCAGCAGCAGACCCACCAGGATCCAGTAGAGTTGCTTGATGTAGAACGGGGTGCCGGCCGGGGCGTATGAGGCAGAGGCACTGTATATATTGACCACGCCGAGCGCGCAGGCGGCAAGGACCAGGGCGAGCAGCGTCCAGTCGAAATTGGTTATCAGTCTTCGGTCGATCATTGCCTATTCCTGTCCCTGATTGTTATTGGTCGCCGCGTCCCCGGCCTGCGGCGCCGCGCTGTCCGACTGTTCGCCATCATCGGTGGCGGCAGGCGCCTTTACCGGTTTCCGCAACACGCCCTTTCCCTCGAAGTACGCCCGGAGAATATTGCCGGCGATCGGTGCCGCAGCCGCGCCGCCGTGCTCCCCATGCTCGATAACAACCGCCACCGCAATTTCCGGTTTATCATAGGGAGCAAAGGCGACAAAGAGCGCGTGGTCACGATACTGGTAGGGGATGCTCCCCCGGTTATCGCGCATTTTGACCACCTGTGAGGTTCCGGTCTTGCCGGCGACTTTCACCTCGTAGAGCCTTGCCATCGCCCCCGTTCCGCCCGGTTCGTTGACCACGGCGAACAATCCTTGCTTAACGAGTTCGAAATCGCGTTGGCTGATGCCGGTTCGAGCGATGATTTCCGGCTTGAATTCCTGCAGCACCTTGCCGTCCTGATCAATAATCCTTTTGACCAAGTGAGGACGATAGACCGTGCCGTCATTAGCCACGGTGGCAATCATCGATGCCAGCTGAATCGGGGTCATCAGGACATACCCCTGGCCAATCGCCGCCGGCAGGGTATCGCCCTGATACCACGACCTGCCGTATTTTTTAAGTTTCCATTCCGAAGTGGGGATATTCCCCCCCTTCTCGTTCTCCAGGCCGACCCCCATCGGCGCCCCGAGGTCGAATTTCCTCGCATAGGCAGCGATCCGGTCGATGCCAAGCCGTTCGCCAAGTTGGTAAAAGTACACGTCGCAGGACTGTTTGAGGGCGCGCTTCAGGTTCACCGCCCCATGCCCTTTCTTGTCCCAGCAGCGGAAGGTATTCTTACCGAGGGTGTAGGAACCGGTGCAGACCACGGTGCTCCGCTCGTCGATCAGCCCTTCCCCGAGCCCGGCCAGAGCGGTAATGACCTTGAAGGTCGACCCCGGAGGATACTGTCCTTTCAGTGCCTTGTTCTCTAACGGATGGCGTTTGTCTTCCAGATAGCTTTTCCATTTATCCGGCGGCATGCGGCCGGCAAAGAGTGCCGGGTCGAAGCCAGGATTGCTGACGAATGCCAGGATCTCCCCACTGTTGACATCCATGGCAACCGCTGCCCCGGCCTGCTCGCCAAAGCTCTGCTCCGCCCGCTTCTGCAGATCGGTGTCAATGGTCAGGACGAGACTGCTGCCGACCACCGGCGGCGTTTCCGAAATGGTCCTGAGCACCCGGCCACGGGCATCGACTTCGATCTGCCGGCCGCCGTCCTTGCCACGCAAGATATTCTCCCAACTTCGCTCGATGCCGCTTTTGCCAACGTAATCACCCAGGTTGTAGCCGTTATAGGCGGGATTCTTCAACTCATCGTCCGAAATCTCGCCAATGTAGCCCAACAGATGGGAGGCCAGCATCCCGTCCTCGTATTCCCGGATCGGCTTCATTTCCACTTCCAGCCCCGGTAGCCACAGCCGCTTTTCCTCGAGCAGTTCCATCTGATCGCGGGTAATGTCAGAGGCAAGCACCACCGGGTAGTAACGAGCCCGGCCCTTCCCCTTTTCCCATTTGTCGACCAATTCCTGGCGATCGATGTTCAGGTATTGCGCCAACCGGCTGAAAAACGTCTCGCGATCCCTCACCTCCTGAGGGATCATTGCCACGCTGAACGACGGGCGATTGCTGACCAGCACCTTGCCGTTGCGGTCAAAGATGGTCCCCCGCGACGCGGCAACGGGAACGAGGCGCAAGCGGTTGTTTTCGGAAAGGTTCTGAAAATTTTCGGCTTTGACGATCTGCAGATACCAAAGCCTGGTCAGCAGCAGGAAAAAGACAGCTGCCGCGAACAGGGAAAGCAGAATGATCTGCTTCTTCGGTTCCTGGCTTTCTCGAACAAACCGGTGGTCTGTCATCGGGCTTCTCCCAGTCGGGCCAAGGGGCTGAAGGTAAAGATTATCGATGCCGCCAGGGCATTGACCAGCGCTTGCGGGATCAGGCTCTGCAGCAGGGTGGCATAGATCCCGTCCGCCGCGGAGAAGAGGATCAGCAATAGGAGGTTGAGTACTCCGTTGAGGAGGGTGGCAGCAAGAACGCCGAGGATCATCAGCGACCGCCGGTCGGTAAACAACCGGTCGGCGACCAGGGTCAGCAGGAGGAAAATGATCAGGTAGGAAAACCCGTCGAGCCCCAGGTAGAGGCCACTGAAGCTATCCTGGATAAGGCCGAGGAAATAGGCGAGAATGCCCCAGGCGAGCGATTCCCGGAGGCCCATATAGACAATCAGGATGATCAGCAGATTCGGCTTGAAGGGGTCGGCAAAATACGCCGGGAACAGGGTAAACTGGAAAATCAGCGTCGCAAAAACGAGAATGGCGTACCAAAGGGTCTTAATCATCGCTCTTCTGCAGCAGGACGAGCACTTCTTCAAGCTTCGCCATATTTACGGCGGGACGGAGGTCGATGGTCTGGAAAATTCCGTACTCGCCTTTCTTGACCATAGTTACTTCGCCAATGACCAATCCCTTGGGGAAAATCCCCCCGATCCCCGAAGTAACGATCATGTCGCCGACCTTGACATCTTCGTCGCGCAGGGAAAACTCCAGCGAGCAGAAACCGCTCCCTTTCCCCTTGACCACCCCTCTGGCCCGTGAACGCTGCACCAGCGCCGCAATCCCGCTGGCGTGATCCGTCAGTAGCAGTACCCGGGCGCTGCCGGCCGCCACCTTGACAACCTGGCCGACGACCCCGTTGGCCGCCACCACCGGCATCCCCTCCGCCAGGCCGTCGACCGAACCGCGGTTGATCACCAAGGTCTTGAACCAGGGAGAACTGTCCTCACCAATAACCAACGCCGCAACGGAAGGGGCCTTGACCGACGATTTGAGTTCAAGCAGTTGCTTGAGCCGATCGTTTTCATGAATCGCTTCGCGATCGGCCACCAACCGCGAATTCATAATCTTCACCGTCTCCCGCAGCTGCTTGTTTTCTCGCCGGACATCGACCAGATCGATGTAGTCGCTCCAGAGAGCGGCAAAGAAATTGTTTACCCCGGAACCGACATTGTCCACCGGCGAAAACAGGTTCATCACCAGCCGCTCGAAGCCGTTGGCATGTTCCTTGTCCCGCAGGTTGAGCGAATAGAAGGTGAATGCCGCCAGGACCGAGACGCCGATGATGATATAAACTTTGTATTTTCTGATCAGATCCAGCATGGGCAAATAGTACGGTCAGGCCATCCCGGGGAAATATCCTGTCCTTGCAGGAACAGGGGACAACGGGTAAACAGTTTGAAGGAGCACGCCGCAAGACGCCGGCACGCCAAGCGCAGTGGTCCTCCCCCAGCGCCTAATCAAGACGGAAGGGACTCCCCTCGACCTCTTCGTGGCGGATCTCATCCACCGGCGAGCTCTTTCCCTCGCCGGCATAAAGTCGGTTCGGCCCATTGAAGACGATTCCGTTCTCCCGGCCGACGTTTCGATACGCATGAATCACTCCCGGTGGGACGATCAGGGCCAGCGGCTGATCCACTCCGGCAAAGATCGTCTGCCGGACGCCGAAACTCGGTGAATCGCGCCGGGTATCCCAGAGGTATACCTTGAAGTTGGCAGGGCCGATGAAACAGAAGTAGTCGGTCTGCTCCCGGTGTTCATGGGGACCACGGGCTACCCCGGGCTGGGTCATCGAGATATAAGCCATTACCGGCATCGTCTCGGCAGCCAATTCGTCGCACCGGTACAATTCCGCCAGCCATCCCCGTTCGTCAAGGTATTTGGCCAGGGGACGCACCACCACATCGTGAACCTTCCCCGGGCTGAACTCAGCCACGATTTCCATCATTCCTCCCACCGCACAATTCGATCTCGTTATAGACCCGCGCCAGGTAATCGCGATAGGTCGACGCCGGTGTGGCGTCAATCGCCGCAGCCATCGCCCGGCAGTCGATAAACCCCATGCGCAGGGCAACCTCTTCGAGGCAGGCGATCTTCAACCCCTGCCGCGCTTCGAGCGTACCGATAAAATGGCTGGCCTCCAGCAGACTCTGATGGGTGCCGGTATCGAGCCAGGCGATACCGCGCCCCAGCTTCTCGACCAGCAGTTCGCCCCGCCGCAAATATTCCAGGTTGACATCGGTGATTTCCAGTTCGCCCCGAGCCGACGGCGTAAGGGCACGGGCGATCTCCACCACCCGGCCGTCGTAGAGGTAGAGCCCCGGTACGGCGTAATTGCTCTTCGGTCGGACCGGCTTCTCCTCGATGCCGATCGCCCGGCCGGCCGCATCGAACTCAACCACCCCGTAGCGCTCCGGGTCATTGACGTAGTAACCGAAGATCTTCGCCCCGCCGGCGAAGTCGCGAACCGCCCGATCGAGGGCCATCTTGCCGTAGAAGATGTTGTCGCCAAGAATGAGGCAGACCGGATCGCCGGCAAGAAACTCCTCGCCGACCAGAAAGGCCTGGGCGATCCCCTTCGGTTCCGGCTGCACCTGATAGGAAAGCCTGATTCCCCAGCGGGACCCGTCGCCGAGCAGCGACTGGAAACGGGGGACATCATGCGGGGTCGAAATGATGAGGATATCGCCGATCCCGGCCATCATCAGGGTGGCCAACGGGTAATAGATCATCGGCTTGTCGTAGACCGGCTGCAGCTGTTTGCTGGCCACCAGCGTCAACGGGTAGAGCCGGCTCCCCGCTCCGCCGGCGAGGATAATCCCTTTGGTAATCGCCATCAGCAGCCCCCCACTGTACCTTGTACGGCAGCACCAAAACACTTATCAGTTAAGCGCTTATAGCACGGTGCCAAGAAACGCGTCAAACAGTAAGTCCCATTAATCACTGGCCGACTCGGCAACAATCAGCCGGGCGGCGGCCAGGATATCGGCACAGGCAGGCACTCCCGGCGGCAGCTGTGCGGCCTCGGCTGCGCCGTATCCCGTGTTCACCAACAGCGGCCGGCAGCCGGCCCGCAGGCCCGCCACGACGTCGGCAAGCTTGTCGCCGACGATGTACGATCGGCCGAGGTCGATCCCCAGGTCGGCGGCGGCGGCAAGAAGCATCCCCGGCAACGGCTTGCGGCAGGCGCAATCGCTCCCGGCGCCATGCTCCGGATGATGGGGGCAGAGATAGTAGGCGTCGATCACGGCACCGACCCGGGCCAGCTCGCCATCGACGAAGCGATGCAGCCGGTGGACCGCCGCCTCGTCGTAATAGCCCCGGGCGATTCCCGACTGGTTCGTCACCACCACCACGAGAAAGCCGGCCTCCTTGAGCAGGCGGATCGCCTCCGGAGCGCCGGGAATGAATTCGAATTCTTCGGCCCGGTAGAGGTACGACTTCTCGATATTGATCGTCCCGTCACGATCGAGGAAGACGGCCGGTCGACCGCCGGTGGCGCTGCTCTCCGGCGCCATCTCAGGAATAGCTCTTGAGAATTTTCTCGACGATGTTGGTCGTCGAGCGGCCGTCAACGAATTCCACCAGTTCGACCCGACCACCGTAGGACTCCACCACATTCTTGCCGACCACCCCTTCCGGGGTATAGTCCCCTCCCTTGACCAGCACCGCCGGGCGGAGGGTTTCGATGAGCCGGAGCGGCGTGTCCTCGTCGAAGAGCACCACGTAATCGATGCAGTCGAGCGCCGCCAGGATGTGCGCCCGTTCATCCTCGCCGATCAGCGGCCGCTTGTCCCCCTTCAGCCGCCGGACCGAGGCATCGCTGTTCAGGCCGAGCACCAGGATGTCGCCGAAGCTCTTCGCCTTCTGCAGATATTTCACGTGGCCGACATGGAGCAGATCGAAACAGCCGTTGGTGAAGACTACCGTTCGGCCGCGGGACTGCTCGCCGGCAATGATCCCGGCCAGGACATCGAGATTCTTGATCTTGGCGTCGCTGTCGCCGTGCTGGAACCCCAGGGAACCGATAATCTCGGCCGGGGAGACGGTGGAAGTCCCCACCTTCCCCACCGCCACGCCCGCAGCCGCGTTGGCCAGCCTGGCCGCTTCGGCGAAACCGGCACGACCGGCCAGGGCGAGGCCGAGAACTGCCAGGACGGTGTCGCCGGCGCCGGTCACGTCGAAGACCTCGCGGGCGAAGGTCGGGATATGGACAACTTCGCCGCTACGCAAAAAGAGCGACATCCCCTCTTCGCTCCGGGTGATCAAAAGCGCCGTCAGATCGGCGACCTCGAGCAGCCGGGCGCCGGCCCGACGAAGCGATTCCTCGTCGCGAATGGCGATCCCCGACGCCGCCTCGGCCTCCTTGCGGTTCGGAGTAAGGATGGTCGCCCCACGGTACTTGGCGTAATCGTTCCCCTTGGGGTCGATCACCACCGGGATGCCCCATTCCCGGGCCATGGCGGTAATCGCTTCGAGCAGGGCCGGGGTCAACACCCCCTTGAGATAGTCGGAAATAAGGATGACATCGAATTCGCCGCGCCGCTGACGGAGGAAATCAACGATCTTCGCCTCGTATTCGGCGGCGATCCGCTCCCGCGATTCCCGGTCGATCCGGACGATCTGCTGGTTGGCGGCCAGCACCCGGGTCTTCCGGCTGGTGGTTCGTTGCGGATCCTCGAAGATCCCCTCGACGGCAATTCCCTTGCCGGAAAAGGCATGGAGCAGCACCGTACCGTCCTCATCCCCCCCCACTACGCTGGCAACCGCCACCTGGCAGCCGAGAGAAACGAGGTTGTTGGCGACGTTGCCCGCCCCGCCGATCCGCAATTCCTCGCGCGTCACGTCCACCACCTGGACCGGCGCCTCCGGCGAGATCCGCTCCGCTTTTCCCCAGAGGTATTCGTCGAGCATCAGGTCGCCGACCACCAGGGCCCGGAGCGTGCCCACCCGGGCAAAAAGCGATTCCACATCCTTCCGTTCCATGCAAACTCCCTCTCGGCTTGATGAGCCGGCCGTCAGCGGCCCGCTGCCGCCCGATCGAGAATGCCCGCCGCCAGCAGCGGGATCATGATCTCGTGATGGCCGGTAATGGTGTATCCCCGGCCGGTACCGGACGTGGGCCGTTTCACCACGTTCTGTAGCGGCCGGTAATGCTGCTGCATGTCGAAATTGGCGGTCGAGAAGCCGTCGACGTGGTGCCCCAGGTTCTGGGCAATGGAGAGGGCCTTGAGAAACACTTCCGGCAACAGCACGGCACTGCCGACGTTAAGGTAGACCCCGCCGTCGCCCAGTTCGGCCACGACCGAGGTCAGAAGGCGGAAATCGCGAAAGGTCGCCTCGCCGATCACCGCCCCATCGGCCGCCGGATGTTGATGGATGATGTCGGTTCCGAGGGCAACATGGACGGTCACCGGAATATCATGGGTGACGCAGGTCGCTAAGAGGCTCTGCTCCCGGAACGGGTTGTCGTTCTCGACGATGAAGCGGCCCACCGCCTCGCCATAGCCCATTCCCCGGGTAACGCCTTCCTGCAGCGCCCGGTTGATGTCGCGTCCCGTTTCCTCCGCCATCCCGAAGGTGCCGCAATGGAGCACCGCCCCGACATCTTCACTGGTGGCCCCGATCAGGGAAATTTCGTAGTCGTGGATCGAGCCGGCGCCATTGAGCGCAACGGCAGTGATCATCCCCGCTTCGATGAGGTTCCGCAGGACCGGCTGCAGACCGCATTTGATGACGTGGGCGCCCATCGCCAGGATGACCGGTTTCCCTTTGTCCCGGGCGGCAACCACGGCATCGATCACCCCGTTGAGCGCTTCGGCCCCCAGCTGCGCCGGCAGCGCCCCGAGCAGCTCGGCCACGCTCATCCCGGCGGTAATCCCAGCGGCGAAATCCCGGGCCACGCTCACTTTGTTCTTCCGTTCGGCCAGCGGATAGGTGGTAACGGCGGCAAGATCGATCGGGCGGTACTTCACGCGAACAGCCCCTTTTCGACGAGATCGCAGAGAATGTGGATAATGGTAATGTGCCCTTCCTGAATCCGTGGCGTATCATTGCTCGGCACGGTCAGGGCGAAGTCGGCCAGCTCGCGGATCGTGCCGCCGTCACGTCCCAGCAGGCCGACGGTCCGGCAGCCCAGTTCCCGGGCCAGGAGCAGCGCCGCGGCCACGTTCTTCGAGCTCCCGCTGGTGGAAATCCCCACGACCACATCTCCCGGTGCAGCCAACGCTTCCACCTGCCGGCGGAAGATCAGATCAAAACCGTAATCGTTTCCCAGGGCCGTCAGGATCGAGCTGTCGGTGGTCAGGGCCACCGCCGGCAACCCTCGTCGCTCCAGCTTGAAACGGCCGACCATCTCGGCAACGAAGTGCTGGGCATCGGCGGCCGACCCGCCATTCCCCATGACCAGGAGTTTTTTCCCCGCACGGAAGGCCTCGATCAACAGTTCGGCAACCGCGGCAACCGGCGCCGCCAGGTCCCGCTCGATGGCCTCGATCACCTCCCGGTGAGCGCGAAGCTGTCTCGTCGTTTCTGCTATCATCCCATCCCCCTGCCGCATGTCATTCCTTTCACTTTACTGAAATCCTGGCAGACTGTCATCAGATTTCCCGGCCACCGGAAGGTAATGGTGCGTCTCCTGTTGTGCCAGTCGCTCCTCCAGCCACGCAAAGGGCCGACCGTTGTCGATCCCCGGAAAACTGCCGCCGCTCATGTCGGCCACCACCGAGGGTTGGGCGTCGGCAGGGAAAAGCCGGCTCAGCAGTTTGCGAGTCTCAGCGGCGGCAAAAAAGCGCGGAATCTTCTCCAGGGCGACGGTACGATGGAGCTTTCCGTAACCATGCTCGTGGAGCAGACGATAAAGCTTACCCTGGGCCAGGACGACAAACCGGTGGCCCATCCGGGCGCCGCGCAATATAACCGTGAACTCTCGGCGAACCTCCTCGGGATCGGCATCCCGGGCCAGACAGAGGCAGAACGACTCCTCCCCACCCCAGCGCTCTTCATAGACGGCCGCACTATGCCGCTCCAGCTCCTGGCGCCTGGCCAGCGAACCGAGCGGTGCCTCCTCGACGCAGATAACGCTACTCCCCGCCACGGTGCAGGTAAGGTAACCATGCCGCAGTGACCGGCGGGAGTAATCCTTGAGGCACCAGAGGGCGCCATCCAGTCCTTCGTCAAATCCTCCCTGGCACGCGAACAGCTCTTTCCTGATCAGCATGGCGGCAAACGAGCCATGGCCGATCTCGGTTGCCGACGCCAACGGCCGCCGGCGCAGTTTAGCCGGCGGCGCCCCGGCCGGTTCCAGCAGCTGCGGCACGATCAGGCCGACTTCGGCACGGCTGTCGGCCAGTTCGAGCATCGGTTCGAGCCAGCCGTCGGTAACGGTCGTGGTATTGCGCACCACGATCGCATATGGCGCTTCGGCCCGGGCCAAGCCGCGGTTAATTGCCCGGACGAACCCCTGATTGATACTGTTTTTCAGAAACAGCGCCCGCTCCCCCAGAAGCTCGGCAAACTCTTCCAGCAGCCGCTCCGATTCCCGGTCACAACCATTATCGATCAGGATCAGACGAGCTGTCGGACAGGTATTGAGCAGCCCCACCAGACAGGCGCGGGTCTCGACGGGACGGTTCCAGACGGGGACGATTATGTCGACGGTGAAGGATTCCATCAGGTTATCGGCAAAACAGTGAGAGGTTCGTTGGCATAAACAAAACCGCACCGGTGACGGCATCCGGAGGCAAGTGCCCCGGGAACCGGCATCGATGCGGTCAGCCGTTGACGGCCGGCGGAAACTCCGGCCAAGGTTCGGACGATCAGGAGGTTACGGCGACACGACGGAGCAGATTCAGCTCGTCGAGCACCTTGCCGGACCCGAGGACGACGCAGGAAAGCGGATCTTCGGCGGTAACCACCGGCAGCCCCGTTTCTTCGCGGAGCAGCGAATCGAGATTGCGCAGCAGGGCACCACCACCGGCCAGGACGATCCCCTTGTCGACAATATCGGCGGCCAGCTCCGGCGGCGTCCGCTCCAGACAGATGCGCACCGCATCAACGATGGCGTTGACCGGCTCCGAAAGCGCTTCGCGAATCTCGTCCGAATTGATTTCGGTGGTCTTGGGAATCCCCGATACCAGGTCGCGCCCCTTGACCTCCATGGTCCGCACTTCGCCGCCCGGATAAGCTTCGCCGATCTCGATCTTGATGATTTCGGCCATCCGGTCGCCGATGAGCAGATTGTACTTGCGCTTGATGTACTGAACGATCGCTTCGTCCATCTTGTCGCCGCCGACCCGGACCGACTTGGTCAGCACGATGCCGGCCAGGGAGATGACTGCCACCTCGGTGGTCCCGCCGCCGATATCGACGATCATGTTGCCGGAAGCCTCGGTGATCGGCAGGCCGGCGCCAATTGCTGCCGCCATCGGCTCTTCGATCAGATAGACCTCGCGGGCGCCGGCCGATTCGGCCGACTCCTTGACGGCCCGCTTCTCCACCTGGGTAATGCCGGAGGGAACGCAGATCACGATCCGGGGCCGGACCAGGGTCTTGCGGTTATGGACCTTATGAATGAAATAGCGGAGCATCTCCTCGGTGATGTCGAAATCGGCGATAACCCCGTCCTTCATCGGCCGGATTGCCGTGATGCTCCCCGGAGTCCGGCCAAGCATCTTCTTGGCTTCCATCCCCACCGCCAACACCTTCTGTTGGCCGCTATTCATCTTCTGAACGGCAACCACCGACGGTTCACGGACGACAATCCCCTTCCCCTTCAGGTAAACGAGGGTATTGGCAGTGCCGAGGTCAATAGCCAAATCATTAGAAAAAAGCCCGAACAGGGCATCGAAGATCTTGAGCATGACTGCATTCCTTTCAAGTATACGGAAACTATGTTTTTTCGAAGCGTTGAATCGTAGCAGAAAGGTTGTGGCCATGCAAGCGGGAAAAGCTGCCGGTATCGTGCATATTGCTTTTGCCGGGCAATTATATTAGTATGCGAAGCCATTGTTTCACGGTCGGAATAGATCCCTGCGGCATAAAGGAGTCCTCGCGAATGCTTGGCATCATGCGGAAGTATCAGCAGTCCATCGTCATCAAGATCGTCTTCGGCATCATTGTTCTCAGCTTCATCGGCACGATCTTCCTCGTCTGGGGCAGAGGGGAGGGGCAGCTCACCCCTTCCAGCTATGTCGCCAAGGTCGATGGCACCAAGATCAATTACGAAGAATTTCAGCGGACCTACTACCGGCTGCGCGACATCTATTCCCAAATCTACGGCCAGTCACTCACCCCCGAGATCGAAAAACAGCTCGGCCTGAAGAAACAGGCGCTCAACTCGCTGATCGATGCCATGCTGGTCCGCAACGCCGCCGAGGATATGGGCATCAAGGTTTCCAAGGACGACGTGCAGCAGGCCATTGCCGCCATGCCCGCCTTCCAGAAAAACGGCGCTTTCAATTTCGACCTGTACGTCCAGTTGCTCCGGGCCAACCGGATTTCCCCCGACGACTTCGAGAAAAGCAAGCGGACGGACCTGATGATCAAGATGGCCGAGGACAAGATCAAGGCTCGTGCGCAGGTATCCGACGAGGAGGCCCTCCAGTATTTCCGCAAGAAGAACGACAAGATAGATATTCTCTTCAGTTCGTTCTCGCCCGACGATGTCAAAGGGGAAATCAAGCTGACCGATCAGGAATTGAACGACTTCCTCGCCAAGAACCAGAACGACTTCAAGACTCCGGAAGAAGTCAGCATCGCCTATGTACTGATCGACCCGCTCAAGCTCGGCGGCAACGTCCAGGTTTCCGATGCCGACATCCAGTCATGGTATCAGAAGCATCTCGACGAGTACCAGGGGAAAGGCGGGCTGCTCCCCCTCGCCGAAGTCCGGGATAAGGTCAAGGCCGAGGCCCATCGTTTCTATGCCGGTCAGAAGGCTTACGAAGTAACGGCGGAAACCTTCAACAAGATGAAGGCGGGCGGAGACCTGAACGCCATGGCCAAGGCATTGGGAACCACGGTCGTCGAAACGCCGCTCTTTACCGCCCAGCAGCCGGCCGCTCCCCTTGCCGGCGAAGCCGAAGTAATCAGCCGGGCCTTCCTGCTGAAGCAGAACGAACTGGGCGGGCCGATCGAAACCCCCAAAGGGATCTACCTGATCAAGCTGAAGGACCGGAAGCCGGCCGATGTTCCGCCGCTGGCGAAAATCCGCGCCAAGGTTGAAGAAAAAGCCAAGGCGGCCAAGGCGGTGGAAGTGGCGCAGCAGAAAGCCGAAGCAACCGAAGCCCGGCTTGCCAAGGGCGATACCGCCGGGCTCAAGCTCCAGGAGACCGGCAGCTTCGGCTACGACCCCAAGGGAGTTGTCCCGAAAATCGGCCCGGCGCCGGCATTGATGGAGGCGGCCTTCAAACTGACAACCGCCGCCCCCGCCCCGACCGCGCCGCTCAAGGTCGGCAACCGTTGGTACGCCCTCCGGCTCAAGGAACGGATCGAACAGAATGCTGCCGCCTTTGCCCCCGAGAAAGAGCAGATTAAGAAGACCCTGCTGCCCCAAAAGCAGGAAGAAGAACTGCAAAAGTGGCTCAAAGAGTTGCGGAGCAAGGCGAAGATCGAGATCAACCCCGCGCTCAAGGATATTTAAAGGACGGCAGCGCCCGAACCTCTGATAACCTCCGGGACCGGTCACGCCGGCCCGAGACATTGCCCACACGGCGCAAAGGAGAACCCGCTATGGCTAACCTGGTCCTCAAGACCGATTTTCCCGATCTGAAGCTTGCCGGCCGCGGCAAGGTCCGCGACATTTACGATCTCGGCGATGCCCTGCTGATCGTTACCACCGACCGGATTTCCGCCTTCGACGTCATCATGAACGAAGGGATTCCGGACAAGGGTTACGTGCTGACCCAGATTTCCGCCTTCTGGTTCCGCCAGATGGAGGACATCATCCCGAATCACATCATCTCGACCGACGTCAAGGAGTTCCCGGCGGCGTGCCAGAAATACGCCGAGATCCTTGAAGGGCGGTCGATGCTGGTCAAGAAAGCCCAGCCGCTCCCGGCGGAGTGCATCGTCCGCGGCTACATCTCCGGCTCCGGTTGGAAGGACTACAAAGCGACCGGCGCCATTTGCGGCATCACCCTGCCGGCCGGCCTGGTGGAGTCGGACAAGCTGGAAGAGCCGATCTTCACCCCGTCCACCAAGGCTGAGCTCGGCACCCACGACGAGAACATCTCCTTCGACAAAATGGTCGAAATGGTCGGCCGGGAGACCGCCGAGAAGGTTCGCGACGTCACCATCGCCATCTATAAACGGGCACGAGACATCGCCGACACCAAGGGAATCATCATCGCCGACACCAAATTCGAGTACGGGATGTACGACGGCCGGTTGATCATCATCGACGAGTGCATGACTCCCGACTCCTCCCGTTTCTGGCCGAAGGACAGCTACCGGCCGGGCGGCCCCCAGCCGTCGTTCGACAAGCAGTTCCTCCGCGATTACCTGGAGACCCTCGACTGGAACAAGACCGCGCCCGCCCCGCCGCTGCCGGACGAGATCGTCCGCAAGACCGGCGAGAAGTACATGGAAGCGCTGGTCAGACTGACCGGCTCAGGGAAATAATCCCCAACAAACAGAGCAGATACGACAAAGCCCCGGCCATCACGGTCGGGGCTTTGTCGTTCAGAGGGTCGACTGGTCGCCGGACGGCGACTCACCCTTCGCGCAGCATTGTCAGCTCGGGGGCCGTCATGCTCGGCACGAACTCGACAACCTCGTAATCGGCAATCCGCCGGTGATAAAAGGGGTCCTCGGCGAGAATCCGCAGCAGGGTCTGCCGGTCGGCCGCCCGAGCGAGAATGATACCGCCGGTTCGCGGTACCTTGCGCCCCGAGGCGAGGAAGACCCCATCCCGGTACTGCCGCTGCAGATACGCCACATGCTCGGCCAAATGGGCGTCGACCTCCTCCAGTGGCTTGACATAGGTAAGCGACACGATAAACATGACAAGCCCTCCTTGGCCGGCGACGGCTAACGGCCGCCGCTCCCGATCACCTGTCCCGGGCTGACAAACGAGATCCCCTGGCCCGATCGGGCGCCGATCATCACGCACTCGATGACCGGCGCGCTCACTTTCTTCGCTGCCTGCCAGCGGACGATGAAACTCGCCCCGAAGCCGCCACTGCTGTCCTTTTCCGGGATGAAGACCTTGGTCGAGGCCAGTGGACCCAGCACCACCGGCTTGGCGACGTACCGGCGGAGCAGCCGGCCGGCGGAGTCGTAGTAGTCCGCGCCGAGCAGGGTGATCGACTCCCCGCTGCTGGTGTTCCTGATGCTCAGCGTCGCAGCCAGGTTGAACGGCAGCGCCCGGTCGCCGCTGTAAACATTGGAGTAGACCGGCACGTACACCGTTTCCCCGGCCGTCTGCCGCAATTCCGCCGCCCGACCGCTTCCGGCCGCCGCAACGACCAGGGCCAGGCCGATCATCCAGCACGCGACATAGTTCCCGCCGATTCCGGCACTGCGACTCATTCGTCTACCTCCCGCATTCATTGGAATTCCCCCGACACCTTCAATTGCGGCCGCCGTCACCCCGCGGCCAGAGCAGGATGACCAGGACGGCCATCGCCGCGCCGATGCCCGACTCGCAAAAACGGAGGGCGGCGTTGAGCAGCGGGTTCAGTGCCGGATTGGCGGCGGAAATCACCATGATGATCGCCACCGTCAAGGCAGCCAGTCGACCGTACTCAGGCACATTGAGAGCATGGCAGATCAGGACGGTCACCCCGATCGAAAACGCCATCCCGAGCGGGCTGAACGGCAAGAGCACCAGGTAGCCGCCGCTGACCACCGCCCCGATCGCAGTGCCGAACACCCGGACACCGGCCGATTTCCAGGTGTCACGACTGGTCGACTGCAGCACCACAATCCCCGAAATGACCGACCAGAGCCCGCCCATCCCTGCCGATTCGCCGTGGAACAGCGCGGTGAACCGGGAGCCGCAGAGGTAGGCGGCAAGGCAAACCAAGGCATACCGGGCAGCGGCGGCCAAGCCTTCCCGACCGATTGGGCGACGGGTGACGGCAGGATTATCGTCCATCAGCGGCACACTCCCGTTCCGTTCGTCATTGCGGCACCGGCAAGCCGTTTTCCCCGGCGAGCAGCTCGGCAATCCGGATGATTTTCCGTCCCTTGTCGCTGCCGCCGTGGGAGCCGGCCGCATCGGCCAGGCAGACCTGGAGCAGCAACGGGAACAGCGGATGCGCCAGAAAACGGCGCTGATTACGGCTGAAGCGGAACTCCGCTTCGAGATTCCAGGAAAAATGGAACGTATGGTGCCTGACCAACCAGGCGACATCGTCGGCCAGCTCAGCCAGCCCGAGCCGTTCGAGCACCGCCGGGACCAGCTCGCTCCCCGCCTCGGCATGCCCCCACGACCGCCAGCGCCCCCGAATGAAGGCGGTGGTGGCCGCCTTGCCGATGTCGTGGAGCAGCACCCCCCAGAAGACCCGCGGATCGGCCTCGGCGGGTACCGCCGCCATCGCCAGCATGGTGTGGACGTAGGCATCGCCTTCGGCGTGATACTCTTCCGGCTGGGGGACGTCCTGCAGCCGCATCACTGCGGGCAACCGATCGGCAAAGCTCCCGTCGGCCAGCCAGCACTCGACCAGCCGGCGGCAGTCGCCGGCGCTCCGGCACGCCGCCGGAGCGGCAGGCTCGCCGGCAGGGGGGAGCATTCGTACCGGCGGGGTGTTCAGAGCCGCTCCACCAGCGAGGCGAATTTCTCGCTGAAAAAGCCGACCTCGTTGGCAATCCGTTCGTCGGGAGCACCGACCGCCACCGGACCGTAATGCCCGGCGCCGGTCAGCCCCTGGACGATGCACCCGTGGATGAGAAAGGCTTTGAGGATATCGAGGGCCACCGTATCCCCTCCCCCGCCGATCATCCCTTCGGAGGTAAAGGCGGCCGCCGCCTTGCCGTCGAGCTTTTTGAAGTACTTGACGCTCTCGTCGACGAACTTTTTGATCGGCCAGGCCATAGTGCCGAAATAGTTGGGCGAGCCGACGACAAAGCCGTCGTAGTCGGGAAGGGAATCGATCGCCACCTCCTCGACCTTTTTCAGCTCGACGTGAATCCCCTTGACCGTCAATCCGTCGGCGATCATGCGCGCCATCTTTTCGGTATTGCCGCTGCGGGTGTAATAGGTTACCAGGACTTTCTTCATCAGGCTGCTCCTTTGGGTTGAGTATGGGTACCGGTCCGCTTGCCGCTGTCCGGGAAAGCCGCCGGCTCGAACAGCGGCAGGGCCGCCGCCAGCTGCTCGGAGGTGCCGAGCAGCAGGACGATGTCCCCTTCACGCAGCTGCCAGACCGGGTCGGGATTGGTGACCACCTCGGCCCCCCGCTTGATCACCAGCAAGGTCGCCCCCGAACGGTTGCGCAATGTTCCCTGGCGCAGGCTCTCCCCGGCCAGGGGTGCCCCCTTGCGGACCCGGAAGGTACCGATCTCCGCCCCGGCAAGGTAGCCGGCAATGCCGACAGCGTGGCTGTGGCGTCGGCTCATCGTCCGGAACATATCGTAGGAATCCCGCCGTACCGCGGTAACACACTGGTCGATCAGGTCCGGGGCAACCAGATAGTTGCGCAGCACCCGGGCAAAAATCTCGATCGAGGTTTCGAACTCCTCGGGGATCACCTCGTTCGCCCCGAGGCGATATAACGGCTCCATCTCGGCCACGTAGCGGGTCCGGACAATAATATGGAGGGTCGGGTTCAGCTGCCGCGCCTGGGCCACCACTCGGCGGCTGGCGGCGGCATCCGAGATGGCGATGACGATGATCCGGGCAGTTTCGACGGCGGCATGGGCCAGGACCTCGGGACTGCTGGCATCGCCGAACATGATCCGCACCCCGTTTTTCTTCTCGGCGCTGACCGTAAAGGGATTGGTTTCGATCACCAGGTGGGGGATCTGTTGCCTGGTGAGCACCCGGGCAAGATTCCGCCCATTGACCCCAAAGCCGACGATGACGACATGATCCGCCAGCGCCACGGCTGCGGTTTCCATGTCCAAAGCCAGCCGCCCCCGCACCAGCGGGCCGGGCAGGAACCCGGCCACGGCATCGGCCAGCGGCGGCGCCCCCTTCAGCAGCAGGGGCGTGAGGGCCATGGTGAGCACCGAAGCTGCCAGGAAAACCTGGTACCGTTCCGGCGAGAGGAGCCCGTGCTGCATGCCGGTCTGGGAGAGAATGAAGGAAAACTCCCCGATCTGGGCGAGGGAAAGGCCGGCGATCAGGGCCACCCGCGCCGGCAGGCCGAGCACGAAACCGGTCCCGGCCGTCACTGCGGTCTTGATCAACAGGATGATCAGGACGAGTGAGCCGACCAGCAGCGGCCGCTCGACCAGCACCGACGGATCGAGCAGCATCCCGACCGAGATGAAAAAGATGCTCATGAAGGCATCGCGAAAAGGGATGATGTCGCCCAGCGCCTGCTGGCTGTACTCCGATTCCGAGATGGCAAGCCCGGCAATGAACGCCCCGAGCGCCAGGGACAGGCCGACCTGGGCGGTAACCCAGGCGGTGCCGAAACCGACGAAGATCAGGGCGAGGATGAACAGCTCCCGGCTGCGGGCCCGAACCACCTGGCGAAAAATCCACGGCACGGCGAAGCGGGCGCCGAAGTGGGCAATCACCACCACCGCCAGAGCCTTGGCGAGCACCGCGGCGATGCCGCGTAAGCCGTCGCCGGCGCCGCCCAGAAACGGGGTGAAGAGCATAAGCGGCACGACGCAAAGGTCCTGGAAGATCAGCATCCCGAGGGCCGCTTTGCCATGGGGCGCATCGGTTTCGCCGGCATCCATCAGCAGTTTCATCAGGATCGCGGTACTGGAGAGCGCGACCAGGAACCCGAAAAAGACTGCCGGCCGGGCAGGGACGCCGACCACCACGCCGAGGAGGGCAACCACGGCAATGGTCAGCAGGACCTGCATGCCGCCCCCCCACAACACCAAGTGCCTGATCCGCATCAACTCCTTGAGCGAAAACTCGATGCCGATGGTGAAGAGCAGCAGCACCACCCCGATCTCGGCCATCTGCTCGACCTGGCGGGTTTCCCGGATAAAGCCGAGGGCATAGGGGCCGGCAATGATGCCGGTGGCGAGAAAGCCGATGATCGAGGGGAAGAGCAGCTTGCGGAAAAGGATGACCGTCACCACGGCCAGACCGAGCAGTATTTCCAGATCTTGGAGCATCCCGTGGTCCATCACCGCGTCCTTAAAGGAGAACTAGAGTAACCGTCCCAGCTTGCGCCGTTCCAGTTCCTCTGTCACCTGCTTCACCTCCTGGGCCCGCTCCCGGGCACAGACGAGCAAGGCATCGGGGGTATCCACCACCACCAGATCGGTAACGCCGACCAGGGCGGTGAGCTTGTCGCCGCGCACCACGCAGCCGTGGCTGTCGATCACCACCGTTTCGGTATCGATGACCACGTTGCCGGTGCCGTCCGGATCGAGCACGTCGGGAATGGCGCCCCAGCTGCCGACGTCGCTCCAGCCGAAAGCGGCCGGGAGCATCATCACGTTGGCCGCCCGCTCCATGACCCCGTAATCGATCGACTGGCCGTCGACCATGGTATAGACCGCTTCGATCTGGGGGATGAGATCGGCCGGCTCCCAGATATCCGGAGAAAAGGTCAGCCCGGCAAAGGCGCGGGCCAGCGCCGGCATCAGGGCGGCAATCTGGTCGAGGATCACATCGGCCCGCCAGAGGAACATGCCGCTGTTCCAGAAGAAGGTGCCGGCGGCGAGGAATTCCAACGCCCGCTGCCGATCGGGCTTCTCGATGAAGCGTTTCACCGGATACGGCCCGCTGCCGCGCAGCTCGGTCTCCGCTTCGAGATAGCCGTAGCCGGTCTCGGGGCGGTCCGGGGCGATGCCGAGGGTGACCAGGTAGCCGTTGCGGGCCACCTCCGCCCCCCGCAGCAGGGTGGCGGCGAATTCGTCCTCGTCGCGAATGTAATGGTCGGCCGGGAGCACCGCCATCACCCCTTCCGGCTCGTAGCGGGCGATGATGGTGGCGGCGAGGCAGATTGCCGGCGCGGTGTTGCGCCCCAACGGCTCTTCGACCACCTCGATCCGCACCCCGCGGAGGTAGTCGAGCTGGCGGCGGGTCTCGGCGGCCTGGAGGGTATTGGTAACGACCAGGATCCGCTTCGGCTTGAGCGGCAGCACCCGCTCGACGGTCCGCTGCAGCATCGATTTGCCGCCGAAGACCGACATCAGCTGTTTGGGGGTTTTCTTGCGGGACAACGGCCAGAACCGGGTGCCCGAGCCGCCGGCCAGGATCACGATATACATGGGGCGCCCTCCTCTCTGAATAGCTGCAATCTTCGGTACCGCGGGGGAAAGCGCGAAAGAATCAGCCGAGCGGCTGGTAGCTGATCTCGATCACCGTAAAGAGCGCCTCGCCGGCCGGCCGGCGGACCGGGAACTCGTCTCCTTCGCAGCGGCCGAGCAACGCTTTCCCCATCGGCGAATCGATGCTGATGAACCCCCGGACGGCATCGCTTTCGTCGGGGCCGACCACCCGGTAGACCACTTCGTCCCCCTCCTCGTTTTCGAGCCTGACCCAGGCGCCGAAAAAGACCTTGTCGGTCCGCGGAGGCGCGGTATCGACCACCGTCAGGAGATCGAGCCGCTGGGTGAGGAAGCGGATGCGGCGGTCAATCTCCCGCAGCCGCTTCTTGCCGTAAATATACTCGGCATTTTCCGAGCGGTCCCCTTCGGCGGCGGCGTCGGAGACCCCCTGGGTCACCCGCGGCCGCTCCTCCTTCCAGAGCCAGGTCAGCTCGTCGCGGAGCTTCTTCGCCCCTTCCGGGGTGATGTAGTTCGCCTGTTGCGTCTTGCTCACCGGCCGCCTCTACTTTTTCGACCGGTCGTGCTTCGGTTTCAGCAGGTCGGCAAAGGAGCCGAGGGACGCCGCCGCGCTGTCGGCGCTCTGGCGCCGGAAGGTGGAAAGCGTCTGCTCCTCCTCGTCCTGCGCCCGGCTGACTGCGGCCAGGGAAAGCGACAACCGGCGGTTCTCCCGGTCGACGCCGTCGACCTTGACCTCTACCGTTTCCCCTTCCTGCACCACCTCGCGCGGATGATTGATCCTTTTCCCCTGGCCGAGCTTGGAGATGTGGATCAGGCCGTCGATGCCGGCCGCCAGGGTGACGAAGGCGCCGAACGGGGCGAGCCGCGCCACGGTGCCGGTCTGGAACGACCCTTCGGGGAACTTCTCGACCACGCTCTCCCACGGATCGGCCAGGGTGTCGCGGAGGCTGAAGGAAAA
Source organism: Geotalea uraniireducens (assembly GCF_027943965.1). Classification (NCBI taxonomy): domain Bacteria; kingdom Pseudomonadati; phylum Thermodesulfobacteriota; class Desulfuromonadia; order Geobacterales; family Geobacteraceae; genus Geotalea; species Geotalea uraniireducens. Next base: position 2,916,281 of record NZ_AP027151.1, read on the forward strand.
CTTGCCGGCATCCCAGTCGAGCTTCTTGATCAGCACCGTCACCTGCTGCCCGACGCTGAGCACGTCGCGGATATCCTTCACCCGGGTCCAGCCCACTTCCGAGATCGGGATCAGCCCCTCGATGCCGCCGATGTCGACGAAGGCGCCGAAATCCTTCAACTGGGTAACGGTGCCGGCGACGGTCATCCCCTCCTGGAGTGACTCGCGAAGGGCGTCGCGCTGCCGGCGCTGTTCCTCTTCGAGGATCTGCCGGTGGGAGACGATGATGTTGCGCCCCCGCTCGGCGTACTCGGTGATCCGGAAGGGGAGATGCCGGCCGACGAAGGCGGCGGCATCCTCGACCCGGCGGAGGGAGATCTGCGAATAGGGGCAAAAGGCCCGGACGGTGCCGGCGATCTTCACCTCGAAGCCCCCCTTGATCTCCTTCTCGACGTACCCCTCGACCGGAATCCCGGCCCGGTAGGCATCCTCCAGCTGGGCATGGCCGGCGGCGCCGGCCCCCATTTTCACCGTGAAGCGGAGCTCGTTGCGGACGCTGCCGACGAACCAGACCGGCAGGGTATCCCCCTCGGCCACCGTCACGTTCCCTTCGGCATCGGCCAGTTCCTTGCGGTCCAGGACCCCTTCCCCCTTGCTGCCGATGTCGAGGAAGACCCACTCGGCGCCGACTTTCAGGATGCGGGCCTCCACCCGGTCGCCCGGCTTCAGCCGCGCCGTCTTCTTGCAGCTCTTTTCGAACAGCTCGGCAAAGCTTTCTTCTTCGGGGGAGCTGCTGGTTTCTTTCTCGTCGATGACCATATGTTCCTCGTTTTTGTGAAATGATGGCCGCTGGGCCTCTGCTTGCAGCGGCACGATGAAAGTAGTCGAAAGGCGCCGTTTAGTCAAGCCAATGCCGCCTGGGCGGAAAAGAACCGTTTCCGGATGAAACCCAGATATCCGGGCAGACAACCGCACCTCGACCGGCCGCCGGGAAAATGCGCCCAATGGGCCAGAATCGGCCGCCGGCCCGGGTCAAGTGCGCTATACTGGCAACAGCAATACGAATCCAGCCGGGGGCGCGTCAACGACACCGGCAACCACGCCGACGAGAGAACGACCATGAAAAGCAACCGGACGAAGATCACCCGCGACGAAGAAGATACCCTGCTGCTGGTGGCGACCCTGCCACCGGCGTTGCGGGCGGCGCTGCGCAATCTCCCCCTCGACGAACTGCTCGAGGTAGTGATGGACCTCGGGCGGCTCCCCGAGGCCCGCTTTCCCGACCGGGTGGTGCCGCTGGCCGACCGGCCGGTCGGCCACGACGACCTGGCCCATGTCACCGCCCTGACCGGCGCCTTCGGCGACGACAACCGCGCCGGCATCGAACGGACCCTGCACCGGATCTCCGCTATCCGCAACCGCAAGGGGCAGATCGTCGGCCTCACCCTCCGGGTGGGACGGGCGGTGGTGGGAGGGATCGACCTCTTGCGGGATTTGGTCGAAACCGGCCAGAGCCTCCTGATCCTCGGCCGGCCGGGGGTCGGCAAGACCACCAAGTTGCGGGAGATGGCCCGGGTGCTGGCCGACGACTTCCACAAGCGGGTGATCGTCATCGACACCTCGAACGAGATCGCCGGTGACGGCGACATCCCCCACCCGGGGATCGGCAGCGCCCGGCGGATGCAGGTACCGCGACCCGACCGCCAGCACGCGACGATGATCGAGGCGGTGGAAAATCACATGCCGGAGGTGATCATCATCGACGAAATCGGCACCGAGGCCGAAGCGGCCGCCGCCCGGACCATCGCCGAGCGGGGGGTGCAACTGATCGGCACCGCCCATGGCACCACCCTGGAGAGCCTGCTGAAAAATCCGACCCTTTCGGACCTGGTGGGCGGGGTGCAGGTGGTGACCCTCGGCGACGAGGAGGCCCGCCGGCGGCGGACCGCCAAAACGATCAGCGAGCGGCGCGCCCCGCCGACCTTCGAGATCGTGGTGGAGATGGTCGACCGGGACGAGGTGATCATCCACCGGGAGACCGGCGCCGCCGTTGACGCCATCCTGCGCGGGTACGCTCCCCGTGGCGAGGTACGGGAGCAGGCCGCCGACGGCCAGGTGCACATCCGGGACGAGGAGCCGGCCCTGACCGCCGCGCCGCCGCCAACCACCGAACTGACCCAGCGCCAGGGACCGGTCCGCATTTACCCTTACGCCTTGTCCCGGGATATTCTGGAGCGGGTGATCCGCAGCCTCGGCCTGAGCGCCCGAACCGTCGGCGTCCCCGAGCAGGCCGACCTGCTGATTGCCCTCCGCGCCCGGGCCGACGACCTGCGACTGAAGCGGCTGACCGAAGGGGGCGGCGTCCCGCTCCACTTCATCAAACGGAATACCGCCAACGAGATGCGCCGGCTCCTGGAGCGGCTCTTCCACGTCATCGAGGGGGTGGAGGGGGATGAGGTAGCCGAGCTGGTGCGGGAGACGGAAGCGGCCATCCACCAAGCGCTGGCGGAAAGCGCCGAAATCCCGCTTGCCCCCCGCCGGCCGGCGCTGCGCAAACTCCAGCACCGGATCATCGCCGGCCACGGTCTGGTGGCCCAGAGCCGCGGCCGGGAGCCGGAACGGCACCTGGTGATCTATCCGCCGGAAGAAGAGTGAAACGACCGATACGGTTCCCCCAGCGCCTCGGCGAGAGCGCGATGGGCGATGGCGCCGCGATAGGTATTGAGAGCTCCGGCCAGTGCAGGATCGGCGGCCAGCGCCCCGTCGATCCCCCGCGCGGCGAGTTCCCGGACGAATGGCAGCGTCGCGTTGGTGAGCGCCAGGGTCGAAGTCCGGGGAAAAGCGCCGGGCATGTTGGCAACCGCATAGTGGATAATGCCGTCGACCATGTAGACCGGATCGTCGTGAGTGGTCGGCCGGCTCGTCTCGGCGCAGCCCCCCTGGTCGATCGCCACGTCGACGATCACCCCCCCCGGCTTCATCGACCCGAGCAGTTCCCGCTCGATCAGCAGCGGCGTCCGGCCGCCGGGGACCAGGATCGCCCCGACCACCAGATCGGCGTTCCGCAGTTCCTGGACCAGCACCTCCCGATTCAGCACCCTGGTCTGCAGCCGTCCCCGGTAGAGTCCGTCCAGCCGCTGCAGACGGTCGACGCCCCGATTCAGCACCACCGTCTCCATGCCGAGACCGACGCAGGTCCGGGCGGCACCGGCACCGACGGTCCCGGCGCCGAGAATCAGCGCCCGCCCCGCCGGCACCCCCGGCACTCCCGTCGGGAGAACGCCGGTGCCGCCGGCAAAGCGCTGCAGATGAAAGGCACCGACCAGCGGCGCCATCCGTCCCGCCACCTCGCTCATCGGGACGAGCAGCGGCAGTGCCCCGTCCTTCGCGACGGTTTCATAACCGATGGCGGTCACCTGGTGGCGGAGCAACTGCTCGGTCAGCGGCCGGTTGGGCGCCAGGTGCAGATAGGTAAAAAGCGCCTGTCCCGCCCGGAGCAGTTCGTATTCGCCGGCCAGCGGCTCTTTCACCTTGACCAGGAGCTCCGCCGCAGCAAACAGTTCCGCCCGGCCGCTGATCGCCGCGCCCGCCTGACGGTATTCGGCATCGGTAAAGCCGCTTCCTTCGCCGGCACCGGCCTCGATCAGCACCCGGTGCCCCTCTTGCACCAGTTCTGCCGCGCCGGCCGGCGTCATTCCCACCCGATACTCGTGACGCTTGATTTCCTTGGCTACGCCGATGATCATGGCACTCCCTCCACCGCCCGGGATATCTCCCCGCTTCTCGGAAGATAAGTATAGCCGATTCCGGCCGGCTTGTTGGCTCCGGCGCCAATTCGGCGGGAATAACCGGAATTATCCGCTTGTCAGGGCGCGAGGATTACCCTAGAGTACGGGTGGCACGCCCCCAAATTCACCGGCAGCCGCAGGGCTCGCCCCAAGGAATAGCAATTATGGCCAACGAACTCTATGTGGGAAATATTTCCGACAAAGCGACGGAAGAGGACCTGCGCCGGCTCTTCTCCGTGGCGGGGACCGTGACCTCGGTCCATTTGATCACCGACCCGGAAACCGGCCAATTCAAGCGGTGCGGCTACGTCAGAATGAGGTCCGCCGACGAGTTGCGGGAGGCGATCGCCACTCTGGACGGCGCCCTGCTGATCAACAAGGTCATCACCGTTTCCATCGCCCGGCCGCAGAAACAGCAGTCGGCCGGCAAGCGGGGCCGCGAAGGCGGATCACGTCCGGCCAAGGGACGACGCTGACCATGGCGGGCAGTTCGGCTCTCGCCCCGCTGTTGAGCGGTTTCAGCCTCGGGGCGAGCCTGATTGTCGCCATCGGCAGCCAGAACGCCTTCGTCCTGCGCCAGGGACTCAAACGGGAGCATGTGTTCGTCGTCAGCACCGTCTGCTTTCTCTGCGATGCCCTGCTGATCGCCCTCGGCGCCGGCGGTTTCGGCGCGCTGGTCGCTTCATCGCCGACGCTCCTGACGGCGGCGCTCTGGGGCGGCGCCGCCTTCCTCCTGTTTTACGGCCTCCGCTCCTTTCAGGCGGCCTGGCGCCCCGGCACCCTCGAAGCGTCACGCGATGACGCCCCTCTCGCCGGGTTCCTGCGGGTCGTCCTCACCACCCTGGCCCTGACCCTGCTCAACCCTCACGTCTACCTCGACACCGTCCTGCTGCTCGGCAGCCTGGCCGGCCAATACCCCGCCATGGCACGCGTCCGCTTCGCCATCGGCGCCATGCTCGCCTCCTTTGTCTGGTTCTACGGCATCGGCTACGGTGCCCGGATTCTGGCGCCGTTGTTCCGTCGTCCTGCCGCCTGGCGCGCCCTCGATCTGCTGGTCGGCTGCACCATGTGGTTCATTGCCGGCAATCTGGTCTGGGGCAGGATCGGTACCCCCTGATCTCCCCGCAGCGTCACGAGACATCCCCTTCGACAACTCTCGCCTTGAACACCCGGACCGCGGACACAATTAGTTACATTAAGCACTGCTATTATTTTGTTTTAATGTAATTGACACGTTTTCCCACTATGGTAATCTTCTCAAAAACATTTTAGCAACAAAGACACAACAATAAAAATCAAACACTTGTCACCACACTCACCGACGAAGTTGAGGGATGGTCGCCTGACGCCCCCGTCGGAGGAGCCAGCAACGCGAGCTTCGTCCATCGTCCGGCTCAATTGGCGAGATAGTTTTTAATCGCCACGACGAATGGAGGGAGATTTGCGCAGTAAATTTGCCAGCCAATTTTTTCTTGTTATAGTTTAGGCCATTGTAAACGTGCGTATCAAACCACAGCGTAGGAAAAGGGGAATCTATGGAGCGACGACATCTCACAACCATTATGTACCTGGCAATGGTAATAGCCGCCCTTCCATGGGGAAACCTGGCCTTTGCCGGTGCCGGGGTCGGGAGCAGCACCAACTCTGCAGGAACACCGATCCAGATCCCAACCTACTATGCCAACAGCCCGGCCGGCACCTGGACCGACTGGACCGGAGCAATTCACAATTCCGGCATGGCGCTCCGCAAGTTTGTCGACGGCCTGCCCGGCGTTCCCGGGCTGACCTCGTATAACGCCGGCACCGGCTACACCAACGGCGCCAACGACCTCGGCCAGTACATGCCGCTGGGCGTCCCGGACAAGAATGCCTATCCCGGTAGCGATTACTACGAAATCGCCATCGTCGAATACGCTGAGAAAATGCACAGCGATCTCCCCAACCCGACCGCCCTGCGCGCGTACGTGCAGCTGGAAACGCCGGCGAACGCCGGAGTCAGTAAACATGTCGCCCTGAACTACCCGGACGGCTCACCGATTCTGGATGCGAACGGCGTCCAGGTTTACGGAATCGACAATCCCCACTACCTCGGGCCGATCATCAACGCCACCCGGGGAACGCCGGTGCGGATCAAGTACACCAACTATCTCCCCACCGGTCATTTCAATGCGACAACCGGCCAGCGCAACGGCGATCTGTTCATCCCGGTGGACAAGACCCTGATGAGTTCCGGGGCCGGGCCGCTCGACGCCAACGGCAACCCGTGCGACAACACGGTTACGCCGAACAACTGTGCCGTCTACACCGAAAACCGCGAGGTTATCCATCTCCATGGCGGCGACACCCCCTGGATCAGCGACGGTACGCCGAGCCAGTGGACGGTACCGCGAGGAGAGGTTACGCCGTTCAAGGTCGGCCCGTCTTATGAGAACGTTCCGGACATGCCGATCCCCGGCGAAGGTTCGGGCACGTTGTACTACAACAACGGGGAAAGCGCCCGTCTGATGTTCTATCACGACCACGTCCTCGGGATCACCCGGCTCAACGTCTATGCCGGTCTGGCGGCCGGCTACCTGCTCAACGACCAGCCGGGCGTCGGAGAAAACGCCCTGGTGTCTGCCGGTGCCCTCCCGTCCGACCAGATTCCGCTGGTTATTCAGGAAAAGACCTTCGTTCCCCAGGACATTGCCCAGCAGGATGCCAAGTGGGATACAACCCACTGGGGCAAGTACGGCGATCTCTGGTTCCCCCACGTTTACGAGACGAACCAGGATCCGAATTCCTTCGACGGGACCAACCCCGTCGGCCGGTGGGACTGGGGTCCCTGGTTCTGGCCGATCTTCCCGGCTCCGGATCCGTTGCCGACCGGCGTGTACGGTGACGCCAGCACCACTCCGGAAGCGTTTGGCGATACGCCGGTAATCAACGGCACCCTCTACCCGACCGTCACGGTTGACCCCAAGGCCTATCGTTTCCGGCTCCTCAACGCCAGCAACGACCGTTTCATCAACCTCGGCCTCTATATCGCCGCCGACAAGACGACGGTCAACCCCGCCGATCCGATCAATTCACCGGCGATAGCGCTTTGCGACGGCAGCAATCCGAGTATTCCGGTCACCAACTGTACCGAAGTCAAGATGGTTAACTTCTCTCCCGGCGCCATCTTCCCGGCCGGGCCCAATTTCCCGGGCGGGACCTTCCCGAGTACCGGCGGGCTGCAGGGGACCGGTTGGGGAACACCCGACGCCCGGGTCGGCGGGGTACCCGATCCGAGCACAATGGGTCCGGATATCATCCAGATCGGCAGCGAAGGGGGCATTCTGCCGCAGCCGGCGATCATCCCCTCGACCCCGGTCAATTACGAATACAACAAGCGAAGCGTCACCGTGCTGAATGTTCTGGAACACGGGCTCTACGTGGGACCGGCAGAGCGGGCCGATTTCGTCGTCGATTTCTCGGCCTTTGCCGGCAAGACGCTCATCCTCTATAACGACTCTCCGGCACCGGTCCCGGCTGGCGACCCCCGCCTCGACTACTACACCGGCAACCCCGACCAGACCGCTGTCGGCGGCGCCGCCTCGACATTGCCGGGCTACGGCCCCAACACCCGGACCATGATGCAGATCGTCGTGCGCAACACCGCCCCGGCCGCCGCTTTCGACGCCTCGCCGACCGGACCGCTGGCAACCAACCTCCCGGCGGCCTACGCCGCGACCCAGCCCAAACCGGTCGTGGCCGAGTCGGCGTATAACAGCGCCTTCCTGACCAATTACGGCGACACTTACGCGAAAATCTACACCGGCTCGATCAATCAGCACACCTTCGACTTTACCGCCGGCGACACACTGACCTACTATCCGGAAGGGTCGACGACCCCGGTAACGGTTACCGAAGGCCAGCTGGCCCAGATTCCGGTCCTCAACAAAGCGATCCAGGAACTGTTCGACTCCCACGGGAGAATGAACGCCACCCTCGGGGTCGAGCTGCCGTTCACCGGCTCTAACATCCAGACGACCATTCCGCTCGGCTATGCTGATCCGACCACCGAGACGATCAAGGACGGCGAGACCCAGATCTGGAAGATCACCCATAACGGCGTCGACACCCATCCGGTCCATTTCCACCTCGTCAACGTCCAGGTCATCAACCGGGTCGGCTGGGACGGCACGGTGAAGCCGCCCTACGCCAACGAAGTCGGCTGGAAAGAGACCGTCAAGATGAATCCGCTGGAAGACATCATTGTTGCGGTACGGGCCAATGCGCCGTCGCTCCCCTTCGGCTTGCCGGTCAGCATCCGGCCGGAATCGCCGTCGATCCCGTTGGGGAGCTCGATGGGCTTCACCCAGATCGATCCGCTCACCGGCAACCCGCCCGCCACCCCGATCACCAACGTCGTGGCGAACTTCGGCTGGGAATACGTCTGGCACTGCCACATCCTCGGCCATGAGGAAAACGACTTCATGCGGCCGTTCGTCTTCCAGTTCCCGGCAGTCGTTTCCAGCGCCCCGACCAACCTGACCTCGACGGGCGTCAGTTCTACCCAGAACGATCTCTCGTGGACCGACCCGACACCGATCGACTACCTGAACAGCGCCACCTTCGGCAGCAAGGCCAACGAAATCGGTTTCCGGATCGAGCGGGCCTCGACCAATTCGGGGTTTGCCCCCATCGGCTACGCCTTGGCCAACCATACGACCTACAGCGATACCACCGCGGTAGCCGGCACCCAGTACTGGTACCGGATCATCGCCTACAACGCCGCCGGCGATTCGGCACCGTCCAATGTCGCCCCGGCCGCCTCGCTGATCACGGTGACTCCGCTCTCGACCGCCTTCGGCAGCATTGCCGTCAACTACACGTCACCGTCCGTTGGATACACGATCAGCAACCCGGGTGCTCTCCCGCTCAACGTCAGCGCGATTACACTGGGCGGGACCGACAGTGCCCTGTTCGCTCTGCAGAACGGCTCCTGCGGCACCACGCCGTTCACCCTTGCCCCCGGCACCAGCTGCAACATCGCGGCGACCTTCACCCCGACCAGCGCCGGCAGCAAGTCGGCAAACATCCAGGTGACATCCGACGCCCTGGTTGCGGCATCAGCCATCAACCTGACCGGTACCGGCGTTAACGGCTCAACCCTCCCGGTCCGGATCAACCTGGCACCGCCGGTCTACTATTCGACCCTGGCAGCCGCCTTTACCGCCGCCAAGTCGGGAAATACCATCCAGGCATGGGGGGTCCAGTTCATCGAACCAACGGTAACGCTCAATACGACCGGCACCATAACCTTCGGCGGCGGCTATGACCCGCTCTTCGGAACCAGCACCGGGATGACCGCTCTGAAGGGAGCCCTGTCCGTTACCAAGGGGACGCTGGTCGTCGGCAATCTGACCATCATGTAAGCCGCAGACCGGAAAATTTCGGCAGGCACAGAGGGCCAGTGCCAACGCACTGGCCCTCGCATATTCCGCCCAACCAACCAAGGAGATGCAATGGGACTGAAATGGATATCCGTCGTAGGAATCGCGCTGCTGGCCGTCCCGGTATGCGCCCAGGAAACACCTTCTCTTAAGACCGAACAGGAAATCATCAGTTACGGCATCGGTTACGACGTGGCGAAAAACCTCAAGAAACAAGGGGTTGACGTTAATCTCGACCTGCTGGTGAAAGGGCTGAAAGACGGCTATGCCGGCCAGAATCCCCCGCTCGCGGAAAAAGAACTGCGGCAGGTCATGCGAAAATTTCAGGCGGATGTGCGGCGCGATATCGTCCTGAAGCGCCGGGCCGAGGGAGAGCAGAACAGAAAGCAAGGGGCGGGTTTTCTGGCAGCAAACAAAACCAAGGAGGGGGTCGTAACCCTGCCGAGCGGGCTGCAGTACAAGATTCTCAAAGAAGGACACGGCAAGAAGCCGGCCGATTCGGATACCGTCCAATGTTACTATCGCGGCACGCTGATCGACGGCACCGAATTCGACGCGACCGAGGCGGGGAAACCGGCGGACCTGAAAATCTCGCTGCTCATCCCCGGCTGGAAACAGGCCCTGAAAATGATGCCGGTCGGTTCACACTGGCAGATCTTTGTTCCTTCCCAGCTCGCCTACGGCGACCGGGGCGCGGGCAACGAAATCGGCCCGAACGCAACGTTGATTTTCGACGTCGAGCTACTCGCCATCAAATGAGCCGGTGACGACCGGGCGCTCGCGGAACGCTCCGGGAAACGGCGCCGGCCGCGGTGAGCCATTCCGGTGGCACGATGGAGGTATCATGAAAACGCTGATTACGATGCTGGTCATTGCCCATGCTGCGGTTGCCCTGGCAGCCGAACCAAAAATAACCGAGACGGACCAGGGGATCACCGTTGAATACACCGGCACCCCGAGCGATGGGAGCAGCAGCGCTCCGGCCACCGACCAGGGAACGGCAAACAAGACCTCAACGATGGACAGCGGCACCGCTGCCCGGGTGAAATCGCTGTCGGGGCAGATCCAACAGCTGCAGGCGGAAATCGCCACCCTGTCGAAGACGACGGGGAGCGAATCGGCCGACGAACTGGCAGCACGGCAACAGCAGATCGACGAGAAAAAACTCCTCATCCAGCAGTATGCCGATGAAGTCCGCCAACTCACCGGCGTCTCTCCGGACCTGAAGACGCTCTACAACCCGCCGAATACGCCGCGATCGCTGTTGCGGCGCCGGGTAAAGGAAATGCAGAATATGCCCCAACCACAATAGCGCGTTTGTCGACCGCTTCGACGCGTCCCGCAGCCTCTTGGGTGGCATTGCTCGGAACCATTTCCCTACCAGTCAGGCCATCAATACTTGCATGATTCCGAATTATTGATTCAATGAATTATCACTTTCTACCAAGGAGCGACGAACGAATGCGATCAGCCAATCAAACTGGAGCCGCAGAAAAACCGATGCGGGCGAGAATCTTACCGATTCTGGCGCTCGCGGCAACGCTCGCCGTGAACGGAATTGCGGGAGCTGCGGATAACAAGCCCCGACGCAGCATTGAAACCTATACCATTCCCAACGTCGTGCTGGTCAACCAGCACGGGGCGAAAGTGAAACTCAAATCGGTCATCGACTCGGGCAAGCCGGTGATCCTCGATTTCATCTACGGCACCTGCACTACCATCTGCCCGGTCCTGTCCGCCGGTTTTGCCAGTTTCCAGCGCAAGCTCGGTGCCGATACCCAGAAGGTCCAGTTGATCTCCATTTCCATCGACCCGGAGCACGATACGCCCAAAGTCATGAAAGAGTATCTTGGCAAATTCCGGGCAAAACCGGGCTGGGATTTTCTTACCGGCAGCCGGCAGGATATCGATGCGGTGATGAGGGCATTCGACAGTTACGTGCCGGACAAGATGTACCATCAGCAGCTGACCTTCATCCATGCCCCCGGCTCCTCTCAGTGGGTCAGGATCAACGGCCTGATGGGCTCATCGGAACTGATGGCCGAGTTCCAGAAAGCGGGGAAACCATGATAAGCCGCCGCCCCGTGCTCCGGAAGATGGCGCTCCTGACAGCTCTGCTGGTGTTCCTGGCCGCCCCGTTGGTCCGGGCGGCAGAACAGGCGCCGGCAACGCCGCTCTCCCGCGAAGAAACGCTACGTCTGGGAGAGCGGATTTATCGCGAGGGGATTCTGCCTTCGGGAGAGCCGCTGACGGCATTCGTTGAAAAGGACATCCCGGTGGAAGGGACCATGTTCTCCTGCGTCAGCTGCCACCTGCGGAGCGGTCTCGGCTCGTTCGAGGGGGGTGTCCTGACCCCGCCGACCAACGGAGCGAGTCTCTACATCCCCTATGACAGTCGCCCGGCAATCCGCGAGCCCGGCATGGGCGAAATGGGCGAAACCGGCAAGATTCGCCAGTTGTCCATCTACCTGCTCGGCAAATACGGCAATTTTCCCCAGCGACCGGCCTATACCGACGCGACGCTGGCTGCAGCCCTGCGCGGCGGCGTCGACCCGGCGGGACGGGAATTCATCCAGGTCATGCCCCGCTACTACCTGAACGACCGGGATATGGGAATCCTTATTACCTACCTGAAATCCCTCTCCGCGGAACCGGCGCCGGGGGTGACGGAGACGAATATCCACTTCGCCACGGTGATCACCGAAGAGGTCAGCCAGCAAGAACGCACCGAGATGCTGACCCCCCTCGAAAGCTATCTGCGCAGCCGGAGCAACCCGGCGTTGCGGCCGAGCAACATGCGGCGGCGCGGCATGCTGAAGAACGTGGTCGATCCGGCCTTCCGACACATGTCGCTGGCCCACTGGGAGCTGAAGGGCCCGCCGGAAACCTGGCGCAGCCAACTGGAGGAATATTATCGCAAGGAGCCGGTCTTTGCCCTGCTCGGCGGCATCTCGACCAAAAGCTGGCAACCGATCCACAATTTCTGCGAAGACCACCGACTCCCCTGCCTGTTCCCGATCACCGACCTGCCGGTCATTTCCTCCAGCAGCTGGTACACGCTCTATTTTTCCAAGGGGGTCTACCAGGAGGGAGAAGCGGCCGCCCGCTACCTCGGCAGACAGGGTGACGCGGCACTGCAAAAAAATGTCGTCCAGGTTTACCGGGATACGCAGGAAGGTCGCGCTTTTGCCGAGGGCTTCAGGACTGCCTGGGCAGAATTCGGCGGCGTGCCGCCGGTCGAGCGGGCGCTGCCGGCCGGGACGCCGGTCACCAAGGAGCTCCTGCAACAGCTTACCGGCCGTGACAAGCCGACCGCGCTGGTCCTCTGGCTGGGTGCCGAAGCGCTTTCGCCGCTGGACGCGCTCGTCACCGACGGCGGCCCCCGCCCGGAGCAGGTTTATGTGTCGGCGACCCTCCTCAAGGAAGGATTATTGACAATGCCGGAGCAACTCCGGGATCTCACCTACATAACCTACCCCAAATGGCTGCCACAACCGGTGCCGTCGATGCCTCCCCGTTGGGGGGAAAGCTGGGGGGTCAAGCAAACCCCGGCCATCGTCGGCCGGCAGATCACCTATAAGATGATCTCACTCGGAACGGTGCTGAGTGAGGTGCTGACCGACATGCGGACCAATTTTTATCGGGATTACCTGCTCGACATCGTCGACGGGATCGACCTGGCGGTCGATTCTCCCTACGAACGGCTCAGTTTCGGGCCCGGCCAGCGCTATGCATCGAAGGGGTGCTATATCGTCCAGTTGGGGCACGGAACCGGAGCGAAAGTCGAGCAGAAGAGCGATTGGGTCATCCATTGAGCGGGGGAGAACGCCGAAAAGGTTCACGTTCTTCGGTCGAAAGGTAACCGGCGGCCTGCTTTCCGAGACAGGGGAGCAGGTCGCTCGGCTCAACAGACGGCGGAGGGACAGCGGTTGACAACCACCCAGTAGCTGCTGATCGAGCACAGCACCGAATCGTACAGCCGGGAATCGACCGGTTTGCTGACATAACCGTTGGCACCGAAGCGGTAGCTATCGAGCACGTCCTGGTCTTCAGTCGAAGAAGAGAACATCACCACCGGCACCCCGCTGAGTCGGCCGTCGGCGCGGATGGCGCGCAGCACTCCCAAGCCGTCCACCCGGGGTAGCTGGATGTCCAACAACATCAGCTGCGGAAGTGGAGTACCGTTTTCCAGACACTCCCGATGCAGGTAATCGAGGGCTTCGGCACCATCCTTCACCCAAACGATCCGCTTGGCGATACCGGCTTTTTTCAGTGCCCGCTTGGCCAGCAGCGCTTCATCTTCGCAATCTTCAACGAGCAGGATATTCTTGCCGTTTGTCCCACAATCGTTGCACTTCAGCATGTTGCAACACTTCAAAAGCACCTCCCTGTTTAACGGCATCCAGACAATGCCGGCGGCTTGCACCACTCCGGCACTCCCTTCCCGCAAAGGACCATTTTCACCTGAGTGAATAAGGGACCGTCTCCGGGCAAACTCCTTGCCCAACCGCGCGGGTCGTATACTACATCATGCTGACGACAGATTCCGTCGTCTTTAGTACATTTTTGCACCTTTGGTGTTATAATTGATTCATGAATGCGATACCCCTCTCTACACCCCGGAAATCGCTTGTCGCAAATTCTTCGCCCGGCGAAAGACAGTGATGATCCCACCCATCCTGCTACCACCGGCCGATCATGCCAAGGAGGGACGCAATGAACAAGCTCGACGTAGCGCTTAATCTCTTGCAACTCCTCAATGAAAGAGAACGACTCAATTCGCGGCTCATCGCCGCCGAACTGAATGTCAGCCTGCGAACCGCCCAGCGGTACCTGTTGGAGCTGTCCCGTTTGCCGTGCGTCATCTTCGACGAGAACGACCACAGTTACCGGCTCAACGCCGACTATCGGCTGAAAAGCGCCATCACGACCAACGGCAACAGCCACCACGAAGCGAATCAGCAACCGTTGCAGCAGACATTCAACGGCCGCCAGCCGCTGAATTATTATTATTGTGCCGTCTGCGGCCACAAACGGAAAGATTTCCTGGCAATCCCGTCACTGCTGGCCAGAGCCGGCAATCACAAGAACCCTCAACAGGCGATCAGCCAGCTCGCCAAAATCATCCGCGATCGGCTGTCAGCAAAGAAGTGCAGCTTTCCGTAACCTGCCGCCACCACAACGATGCCGGGGAATTTTACCACGGCATATCAGCTGAACAGGCACGTTCGTGGCGCCGACTCCTCTCCGGCACGGGAGGAGGCCCCCAATCAATGGCAGTCGTCGCCTGGCCGGCATCCACGCGGACATCCCCACCAAACATCAGGATACGGTAAATCCCTGCCATTCCCGCCATACCTGGTAAACTTTGTCCATCAATGGCCGATGCCGGAGCGGTGGGGGCCAGGCGCAACGTTGCCATTATCCGGTGCTTGCTTATTATCACGGGCCGTGAAAGGAGGAGCTATGTCAAACGGGAACATTGTTGCCACGCTACTGCTGGTCGCCGCCGGTACACTGGCCTTTGCTCCGGCGGGAGGAGCCGCCGGGACGAAGAAAGCGCCCCTCAAGCTGTCGCAGGAAGGGAAAGCCTGTCTCGGCTGCCACGAATCCCAGTCCCCCTCCTTCGTCAAGGACTGGCGTGAAAGCCGGCACGCGGCCAAAGGGGTCGACTGCTACAGCTGTCACCGGGCCGAACCAACCGACGTCGACGCCATGAAGCACTACGGCTACACCATCGCCGTGCTGGTCACCCCGAAAGACTGCGGCACATGCCATCCCCGGGAAGTCAAGGAGATGACCGGCAGCCATCATGCGAAGGCCGGCGACATCCTCAATTCTCTCGACAACTATCTGGGCGAGGTGGTAGGCGGCCCCGAGGCGGCAACGGTCGGCTGCGTCCAGTGCCATGGCGCCAAGGTCAAGGTTCTGGCTAACGGCAAGCTCGACACTGAGAGCTGGCCAAACACCGGCATCGGCCGGATCAATCCGGACGGCTCAAAAGGCTCTTGCTCCGCCTGCCACACCCGGCACAGCTTTTCCGTAGCTCAGGCCCGCCAACCGGAAGCCTGCGGCAAATGCCACCTCGGACCCGATCATCCCCAGATGGAAATATACAACGAATCGAAGCACGGCATCCTCTATGTGGCCAAGAAAGAGCAGCTGAACCTGGATCGGCGTTCCTGGGTCGTCGGCAAGGACTATACCGCGGCCCCCACCTGTGCCACCTGTCACATGGGTGCCACCGCCGACCAGCCAGTAACCCACGATGTCGGCACCCGGCTCAGCTGGACTCTGCGCCCTCCCATCTCCAAAAAGCTGGCAAACGCCGACCAGAATCGGGCGGCAATGAAAGACGTCTGCAGCAGCTGCCATTCCGCCCCCTTTGTCGACGGGCACTACAAGCAGTTCGACGAACTGGTTGAGCTTTACGACAGCAAATTTGCCACCCCCGCCGCCGGCATCATGAAAGAACTGGCGCAGCGGGGGCTGATCAAACCGGTGGAATTTGACAAGAAGCTCGACTGGACGTACTTCGAACTCTGGCACCACGAAGGACGCCGTGCCCGGCACGGCGCGGCAATGTCCGGCCCAGACTACGCATGGTGGCACGGCATCTACGATGTCTCGAAGAATTTCTATACTGAATTCCTGCCGGAGGTTAAGGAACTGGCCGGCCCGGCCGTCTATGACGAACTGGTGCAAAAATATCTCGCGCCGGACCTCCGCCACGAATGGTATACCAAGGGGATGAGCAAGGAGCAGCTCGACCGGATCAAAAAATATTACCAGGAACGCTACGGAGAAAAAGTTCAATAACCGCACAGGAGAACCGGCGAGGGGTTCGCTCCCGCTTGCACAGTTAAGTTGTCACCCGCCGGGGGGGCCGCACTGCGGGGCTCTCCCGGTAATTTTACGGGCTCGGCATCCTACCCGGCACCGGCCGGCTCAGATCCCCGATCGCCACTTGACCGGCTAGCCGGCCTACATTAAGTACCGGCACCAGGAGCTGTTGCAGGTTGCCGCCCGTATCGTCTGGAGCAACACCCGCGGGAAGAATCTCGCCTGCGGTCTCGAATATCGGCACCGGAACAGCGACAGATCGTCACCATCCGCAGTTGAGAATCGCCGACGGCTGAAGTGCTGCCGGCTTTTCGCCGCCCGGCCGGCGGTTGCTGGCAAATAATGGCGACAGCGGGAAATTTTTCCTGTATAAGATGGCGCAACCTGTTCAAGGAGACGCCATGGACCACCGGATCAATGACCTGCTCGGCAGGATCAAGGAACTCGAAGAGGAGCTGGAAAGCGAATTCACCCGGAAGCGTGACGAATTTCACTTTATCGTTGAAGAAAAGCGGATTCGTTTCGCCAAAGAGATCGTTGCCCAGCAGCGACGGCTGAAAACCGGCCTTTTCCGCTACCTGATCGAGGCACGGCCACTCAACATCCTTACGGCGCCGGTCATTTACGGTGGGCTCGTCCCCTTCCTCATTCTCGATCTGTTCGTTACCCTGTATCAGACGATCTGCTTCCCGATCTACGCCATCCCCAAGGTCCGCCGCCGCGACTACCTGGTCTTCGACCGGGAAGACCTCCCCTACCTCAACGTCATTGAAAAGTTCAACTGCTTTTACTGCTCTTACGCCAACGGCCTGGCCGCCTACCTCCGGGAAGTGGCAGCACGGACCGAGCAGTACTGGTGCCCGATCAAGCATGCGCGGCGAATCATCACCCCTCACCCCCGCTACGGCCGGTTTTTCGAATTCGGCGACGCCGAGAGCTTCAGCAAAGGTCTGGATCGGTTACGCAAGGAACTCGAAGAGGAGGAGCAGCGGCGCTGAAGGGTCTTCATTCCTCGGTCCACTCACCGCTCTGCTCACGATAACAGAGCATATGGCTTCGCCAATCGCTCCCCTTGACCCGGAAACAGCGCCGCCGCTCGCCACCGGCGGCGCTCTCTTCAACCCAGCGATCAAGGACTTTCAACACATCGACCCAGTTCCCTTCTTTGATGAACGCCCGGGGGGTTTCCTCCTCCCGGTAGCCGGAATAGGCAAACACCTTGATTTTCTCAGCCGCCATCGCTTCCTCCATCATCTTGCCTCAGCAGCACCCCACAACATATTAATAGTTATTAACACAGTGTAACCGAAATCCGGCGAAAAGCATCCCTCGAAATAGTAAACCGCCAGTGACCTGATGAACCATACCAAAGGGAACACATCGCTACTTAGCAATATATAATAAAATAAATATAATTTAGCATCATCTCCCCCCAAAAGGCCTTAACACCCACCGCTTTACCGCCAATTGACGACAATTAACGTGCTTTAGCCACCACAACACGACCGCAATCACGACAGGCACAATCGGTATATTTTGTTGATGTTATTGCGTTTTTGTTCCTAAAGCATTCGTTCGGCAGCCATAACGACACTTTTTGCACCGCCAAATAGCAAACCCAAAAAATAGTTGCCATCGGCGTGGCAGCTGATTTATATTCAAATAGTACGATATTTCAATACCTTCATAACACCCGCCCGGATCGCGTGGCAGGATAACCAGCTGGCAACTGACTTGCTCTTCTCCAGCCAACAGGCATCAGCATCGTAAAGGAGGAGCAGATGAATACTCTCAACACAACGATGATTCTTCTGACCGTCACGGTCGCCGCACTAATGATCCCCCGGATGATGCTTGATTGGCTCAGATACCGGGAATTGCTCAACGAACGCGACGAAGAAGGGTTGAGAGGGCTGATGGCCGGTCAGCGGCGGTGGCTGGTGCGGCACGGCAGCTGCGCCGCAGCGGCAACCATCCTCGTGGTCGGCGTGAGATACCTGCCCGAGCTGGCACGGTACGATATGCTGGCAAACGGGCTGATTGCCTACGCCATGCTCTCGCTGCTTTTCACCCTGGTGGAATCGATGCTGGCCCAGCGTATCGAGGCTACTCTCCAGGCAAAGGTCGGCACGGAAGAAGCCGCATCCGACTTCGGCCAATAAACCATCCTTTTCGAGACAAAAAAGCCCGTCGCCTTCCGGCGCGGGCTTTTTCTTTGTCTTTTCCCGCCATGGTCCCCACTCAGGGGAGAACGATCTCACCAATACTCCGGAAAAGCCGACCGCCGCTTCGCTCGATGAAGTGGAGCACCTGCAGGTTGATGGGCACGCCAGCGAAATCACCGCTGTCACGGAGATCGGTCCGCAGACCGTAACAGCTCTTGCCGAGTGCCGCGCCGAAGCCGACTTCGCTGGCGGTTCCCGAATCGAGTTCGGCGCCGTCAAGGATGGCGAACACCAACGTCGCCGCCCGAATCCCCTCTTCATTGACTCGACCGATGCCGGCGGCAAGCCTGCGAAATGCTGCAACCTGTCCGGCGACATCGGTCAGCGCCCGCGCCCGGGCAATCTCACCATCGAACTGGTTCTGTTGCCACGGATCGAAAATCGAATAGCCGAAGCCGGCCAGACAATTTTTCACCCGGCCGAGATAGTCGCGGTTTTCGGGGCTGAAGCCGAGTGGCGAGGCGAGATAGATCGAGTTACCGGACATCGGACCTCCTTGAAGACAATGGGCTCAGGTGGGATGACAATCGACGAATTGTCGTTAAAATTTTCAAACAATAAATTATTCGGGAGGACAGGCGATGATGATCATGGGGAATTTACCGTTTAAATCGGATCTGATACGGGAGTTGACGAAGCTGGCCATCGACCGCGGCTTGCAGGCAGGGGTCGTGCAGCTGTTCGGCAGCCTGGGAAGCGCCCGTCTTTCTTACTTCGACCAGATCAAGCGGGCATACCAGATCCGCGGCTTCGACGCCCCCTTCGAGATCGTCTCCGGCACCGGCAACATCTCGCTGAAGAATGAACTGCCGTTCGTACACCTCCACCTGGCGATCGCCGACCATGACGGCAAGGTTTTCGGCGGCCACGCCCTCGACGGCTGCCGCATCTATGCCGTCGAATACGCAATCTGGCCGTTCAGCGGGCCGGCCCCGAAGCGGGTCCATGACCACGTCACCGGCCTCTACCTCTGGGAACGGGAACGCTACGAGCCGGCAGCCGGCACCTCTTAGGCGCGGGCGAGCAGCTGTTGCCCAACCCAGTGGCTGGCGAACTGGTAGGCGATCCGCCCGCTCCGGTCGCCTTTCTTCTGGGCCCAGAGGATCGCCTCGTCCCGGACCTCGCGGGACCACTCGACGGTCGTGCCGCTCTTGGTGCAGAGCTTGTCGATCCAACGATGCACCACTTCCAGATACTGATCCTGGCTGAAGGGATGGAACGACACCCAGATGCCGAAGCGGCCGGAAAGGGAGATTTTCTCCTCCACCGCCTCGCCGTGGTGGATCTCCCCTTCGACCATCATGGCGCCGCGGTTGTCGCTCTCGTATTCGGGAAGCAGGTGCCGGCGATTGGATGTGACATAAATCAGCACGTTCTCCGGCGGGGCGTAGACCGAACCATCCAGGGCGCTCTTCAGCATCTTGTAGCTCGATTCACCCACCTCGAACGATACATCGTCGGAAAAGATGATGAACTTGTAGGGCTGATTCTTGACCTCGTCAACGATGTCGGGAAGATGGATCAGATCGTCCTTGTCCACCTGAATGACCCGTAGCCGCCGACCGGCGTAGCTGTTGAGCAGCGCCCGCACCAGCGACGATTTGCCGGTGCCGCGGGTTCCCCAGAGCAGGATGTTGTTGGCGGGGTAGCCGGCGAGGAACTGGCGGGTATTCTCCTCGACGAGCCGTTTTTGCTTATCGATCCCGAACAGGTCGTCGAGATGGATGTTCTCGATTTCGGGAACGGGCTCCAGGCAGCCGGAAAACGAATGCCGGCGCCAGTTGGCGGCGTGACACACCGCCCAGTCGATCCGGTCAACCGCTTTCGGCAGGATCATTTCCAGCGAAGCGAGTACCCGTTTCAGTTGCTCAAGCAGTTCCTGGTCCATGGTTGCCCCCCCGGTTCGCCCGCGCCGCAATGCCGATAATGAGCGGGCGTATACGCTCAGCACTCTAGAAGAGCGGGTCCCCCCCTGTCAACGAAAAATCCGGCCGCCCCGGCACGAATTCCTTGACAGGCCGAAGCAGCACGCTAGGATAGGTACACGTCGAATCAATTGTCACCAAGTCAGAGGGAGGATCGGATGAAACTGCAGGGCACTGAAACGGAAAAAAATCTGCTCAAGTCGTTCGCCGGGGAAAGCCAGGCCCGCAACCGTTACACCTACTTCGCCGGGCAGGCACGTAAGGAAGGATACATTCAGATCGCCGAGATCTTCGAGGAAACGGCTAACCAGGAAAAAGAGCATGCCAAGCGTTTTTTCAAGTTCCTGGAAGGAGGCGAACTGGAAATCACCGCCAGCTTCCCTGCCGGGATTATCGGCACCACCGCCCAGAACTTGGCGGCGGCCGCCGCGGGGGAGCATTACGAGCAAAGCGAGCTGTATCCCGGCTTTGCCGCCGTCGCCCAAGAAGAAGGCTTCGCTGAAATTGCCGCCGTCTTCCGGGCGGTCTGCGTGGCTGAGCGCCAGCATGAGAAGCGCTACCGCGACCTGCTCGCCAACATCGAGAACAACCGCGTATTCACCCGTGACGAACCGGTTGTCTGGCGCTGCCGCAACTGCGGCTACCTCCACGAGGGGCCGGGAGCCCCGGAGCGCTGCCCGGCCTGTGCCCATCCAAAGGCCCACTTCGAGCTGCTCGGGGAAAATTACTAAGGAACTGTCGCCACCGCGGCATGGTCGACCACGGCCATGCCGCCCCTACCCTGCCGCAACGGGAGCATCCCCACCCCGGACGCACCTTTTTCCATACCCCCGGTCAATTTCAATATTTTATATTGATTAAATGCAACTAATATTGTTATAGGTAATGGTAAAAGGACATCATCGATCCCCCCTGCACCTGTCCCGCACCCTACATTCGGAGGCCCACCATGCCTGCACCTGCCCGTTCGTTATCCCGGCTCTGCGCGGCACTGCTCCTGCTACTGGCCGCCACCGCCTTCACCAGCCGGCCGGCCGGAGCACTCACCATGACGGCCGAGCTTTGCACCAGATGTCATACCGGTGACAATCCCGATCGCCATCACGCCCTGATCCAGAGTGCCGGCAAGCTGTGCCTCGACTGCCACCAGCTCGTCAGCGCCCCCGACGGCTCCTATACGGTGCCGCTGGTGCGTGACTGCGTCGTCTGCCACTCCGCCCAGCAACACAGCACCGTCCAGCATACGGTAGAGGCACCCCGTGGCTGTGCCCGCTGCCACAGCGGGACGCTGATCCAGATCCACACCGGTGACGGCTATTCGGGAAAAGACCCGCTCATCACCAACGAGATTTACCCATGCCTGCGCTGCCACACCAGCACCCTGCCGGTGGTGGTGGCAAGCGTCAGCGCCGGGTTGTCCGGGCAAACGATCACCTGCTGGAACTGCCACCCGGACGGGATGGCCGGTGGCGGCGGGACAGTCGCGCCGTCGCTCAGCAACAAAAAATAGTGGGGTTGGGGAGAGATGGCAGGATGAGGCGACAGCCCGGCCGTGCCGAAAAAGCGTCTAGAGCGTGAAGTAGAAAACCGCGCCCTTGCCGAGCTGGCTTTCCGCCCAGATCCGGCCGCCGTGACGGTGAATGATCCTCTGGACCGTCGCCAAGCCGACGCCGGTCCCCTCGAATTCCTCCTGGCGATGCAGGCGCTGGAACGGCCCGAACAGCCGCTCCGCATAAGCCATGTCGAAGCCGGCGCCATTGTCACGGACAAAGAAAACGGTCCGTTCCTCTTCGATGGCCGCTCCAACGTCGATGCGCGCTTGTTTCCTTTTGCCGGTGTACTTCCAGGCGTTACCCAGCAGGTTTTCGAGGGCAATCCGTAACAGGCTGCCGTCGCCGATCGTCTTAAGGCCAATGCCGACCGTAATCTCCACCTGCCGTTCCGGCTCCGCCTGCCGGAATTCACCAATAATTTCCCGCGCCAACATCCCAATGTCGACCCGCTCTTGCTTGAGCTGCCCCCTGCTCAGCCGGGAGAGGTTTAGCAGCGCATCAATCAGCTGCCCCATTCGTCCCGTCGCCCCCTGCATCCGCTGCAGCAACAGACGGCCTTCGTCGTCGAGCAGATCGCCGTAATCCTCGACCAGCACCTGGCCAAAGCCGGAAATATGGCGCAGCGGCGCCTGAAGATCGTGGGATACGGAGTAGCTGAACGCTTCCAGTTCGCGGTTTGCCACCTCCAGCGCCCGCTTCTGCCGTTCAAGATCGTCATTCAGCCAGCAGATTTCATCCTGGGCCTGAATCCGCTGGACGATTTCCCGGCGGAGCGACTCATTGGCCGTTTCCAGCTGGGCGGTCCGCTCGATCACCCGTTCCTCCAGTTCGGCATTGAGCCGCCGGATCTCGTCCTCCGCCTCTTTCCGCGCCGAGATATCCTCGATGACGGCAATGAAGTATTTCGGCCGCCCGACCTGATCGTGAATCAGCGAACCGGTCTGGGTGACCCAGACCATGGAGCCATCCTTGCGGTGATAGCGGTTATCGGTGGCACAGGAACCGGCCCCCTCGAGCAGGTGCTCGCGACAGGTTTGGTAACGTTCCAAGTCTTCGGGGAAGGTGATATCCATGAAGGTCATCCCGTCCATCTCCCCGTCGGTATAGCCAAGGATCTCGCAGAACCGGTGATTGACCCGGGTAAATCTGCCGTCCATCCCCACATGGGCAATCCCGACCGCCGCCTGCTCGAAGGTACAGCGGAACCGCTCCTCGCTCTCCTGGAGAGAGTCGGTACGGCTGTCGAGACATTTCACCATATCGTTGAATTCGGCGGAAAGCTCGGCGATCTCATCGCCGGTTTCGAAGGCGATGAAACGGGCATCACCCGATTTTACCGGCAATTCTTTGATGTGGCGGGTAAAGACGGTCAAAGGCCGGGTCATCCGCCGCATCAGGATCGTCATGACCACGATAACCGCGACAAGCCCCAGCGCCGTGGTGAAACCGAGGAAGAGCCGGGCCTTGCGGATCGGTTCATAGGCCTCGGCAAGCGGGTAATTGGATGCCAGCACCCAATCCTTGGCGGCCAATTTGCGCACGGTGGTCAGCATCGACTGGCCGAGATTGTTAACCGTTTCCCGGGTACCGATAAATCCGTGCAGGGCATCTTCGACGACATTGTCGAGCGCGGGCGAGACGTGGCGGAGAAGGCAGGCATCGGAGGGATGGAGCAAAATGGTCCGATCGGGGGAAATCAGCTGCAGGTACCCCCCGCGGCCGATTTTCATACTGCTGAAGCGGGAAAGAATATTTTCCTTCTTAAGAGAAAAGCTGCCGACCATCACGCCGCGAACGGCGCCTTGACGATCGCGGATCGGCGCGGTAATGACAATTTCCGATGGGATATGGCCGTCACAGCAACTGGTCAGATCAGAGATCAACGGCTTCCCCGTTTTCACCGTTTCCTGGAAAAAGGGTTCGTCGGTGAAATTGCTCTGCAGGCGTCGCCCGGGCGCGACGTTGGTCGCCGCCACCAGATCGCCGCTGGCGGCAATTACCATCATCTGATCGTTGAACAGTTTGTTGAGACCGGTTCGACTGGCCAGGAACTGCTTTGCCTGGTCCGGCGACTCCAGGGCACCGAGCGGGAAGCTGTCGGCATTGGCGACCAAAAGTCGCTGGGCGGTGAGGAGGGTATTGTCGACTTCGTTGGCAATGTAGGTGATGATCGAAAGTTGCTGCGCGGAGATGTTCTGGTGGAGGTTCCGCTCAAAATAGCCGAGGATCACGCAGGCCATGACGGAGGCGAAGACCACCATCAGGGCCGAGACGGCAACCGTCATTTTCCGCTTGAGATTCATTCCTGCTTACCATCGGCACCGATCCGACCCGCGCCTGGCAGGGGCCTGATGCCATTACACCGGGACGGCCGGAGCCATTGTCCTTCCTCTACGCTTCTCATCCCCTCCATGGGCGGCACTGCATTTACATCGGCAAACAGTAACGCATGATTGTAACAGTGCTGCCATAAAAATGTCAATATTTGAATATATTAAAACTAACAATTCACCTCAAGCTTGGTGCTAATGCCGCGCACCACGCGCTTCCAACTCCTGCAACAGATCATCGTAGGCAACCGTTTTTTTAATGAGCGGGACATCCTTCCGCGCCGCGTCTTCGAAGATCCTGAGCTTGTTGTTAAATTGCCCAGTCCGGGTCCTGAGCCCTTCCAGACTCGAGGTAAGAAAGCTTTTTTCGTGTTTGTCCACATCCTTGCGCATGATGAACGATTTGGTCTTGTTCCAGTATTCGTCGCTGCTCCCCATATACTGGTTGACCGTCTCCAGGAAGGACAGCGACGACGACGAGATTTCGGCAGTCGTCTTGAGCCGGGTCTGGACATCGAGCATCTCCTTGAGGAGTTCCGCATCGGCAAAACGGGCAGCGTCGGCAAGTTGCGTCGAGGTCAGGCCCTTTGCCGGGTCAAGAGCGTCGACCTTGGCAACGAACTTGCCGGAGGTATCGAGATACTTGGCGATGGAAACAGAGGTGGCGTTAAGCGCCAGGACCCCTTGAGAGACGAACTTGGTCAGGACCGAGGCCTGACCGGCATAGGGGATCGGCAGCACCCGGGCAAAACCGGCAACTACCGATCCGGCCTCGATATACTTGGCATAGCCGGAGAGGCTCCCCCCCATCCAGCGGACAAAGTTTTCGAAATCGGCCATGCTCTGCCGCTGGACGCGGGTATTTGCCGCCAGCTCCTGTAACTGCCGGTAGTTGCGCTGGAGCAGTTCGTCACGGGAGATGACGGGCGTACACTCCATCGTCCGCATTTTTTCAGCCAGGGCGGTATTTTCCTGGCGGGCAGCTTCGAGCGCCACGCTCTGCTGCTTGACCATTTCCTCGCACGAGGGAACATCTTCGGCAGCAGCGAACGGGGCCGGCAGGGAAGCGGCCGCCAGCAGGGCGGCAACAAGCACACTTTTCACGACGATAGATCTCCTTAGTCACCGCGGACGCTACCGCGGTAATTCATTTCCGGACAAAGCCGGCACACCGGCGGAAATTCTAGTCCTTAGGCCGACGACTGTCCACTCTTTCGTGCCCCCGGCAGTTGAAGAGGTGGTCACCCATGATAGGATGGTTACAGAGATTCTTTTCCCCCGGAGCCATTACCATGTTCACCCGCTGTCTGCTGACCCTCGTCCTTCTTCTTGTTCTGGCAGCGCCGCCGGTCCCGGCGGTCGACCGAAGCGAAACGCCGTCGACACCCGCCGCCACCGGGGCACCGGTAACCCTCAACGGTACGCCGCTTTTTTACGTCCGAGAGAAAGTGCTCTCCTACCCGCCGACGGAACGAGCACGGCTCATTTCGGCACGCCTGGAGAAATTGCTTCATGCGCCGCAAGTCGACGCTGCCACAATCACCACCACCGACAGCGACGCCAGCACCGACATCGTGGCCGGCGACCTGGTGATCATGAGCGTGACCGACCGGGATGCGCGTGGCGAGGGAACCACCCGCCAGGAACTGGCCCGACGCTTCCGGGACCGGATCGTCGCCGCCATCGTCGCCTACCGGGATGAATACTCGTCCAGGAGTCTGCTCGAAGGGAGCGCCTATGCGGCACTGGCGACCCTCGTCCTCGTGGCGGCACTGCTCTTTCTCAAGAAGCTCTTTCCGCTCCTGCACAACCGGCTGCAATCGTGGAAAGGGACGAAGATCCGCTCGCTCAGGGTCCAGTCCCTGGAAATCGTCAACGCCGAACGGATCGTCAGCCTGCTGGCCAGCCTGCTCAGGGGGGGCCGGCTCGTTATTACGCTGACTCTTTTCTACTTCTATATCCCGCTGGTTTTCAGTTTTTTCCCCCAGACCCAGGGTTTTGCCGCACAACTGTTCGGACACCTGATTTCTCCGTTGCGCAGCATCGGTCACGCCATCGGCGCTTACCTGCCGAACATCTTCTTCATCCTCGTCATCCTGCTGGTAACCCATTACGTCATCAAGTTGATCCGCTTCGTCTTCGCCGAGATCGGCAAGGGGACCATCACCATCCCCGGTTTTTACCAGGATTGGGCCGAGCCGACGTTCAAAATCGTCCGCTTCCTCGTCCTGGCCTTCGCCGCAGTAGTGGTCTTTCCCTACCTCCCCGGTTCCAATTCGCCGGCCTTCAAAGGGATCTCGATCTTTCTCGGCGTCCTTTTCTCGCTCGGCTCGACATCGGCCGTCGCCAACATCGTCGCCGGGGTGATCCTTACCTACACGCGGGGCTTCAAAACCGGTGACCGGGTCAAAATTGCCGAGACGGTCGGCGACGTGGTGGAGAAGACGCTGCTCGTCACCCGGATCAGAACCATCAAGAACGTCGACGTAACCATCCCCAATTCGATGGTGATCAGCAGCCACGTCGTTAATTACAGTTCCTCGGCCGACGCCTACGGGCTGATCCTCCACACCAGCGTCACCATCGGCTACGACACGCCTTGGCGCACCATCCACCAACTGCTGGTCGAAGCAGCCAAGCGGACGGAACATATCCTGGAACTCCCGGCGCCGTTCGTCCTGCAGACCGCCCTCAACGACTTCTACGTCACCTACGAGCTGAACGCCTACACCGACCAGCCGCACAAAATGATGGCGATCTACTCGGCCCTGCACCAGCAGATCCAGGACCGGTTCAACGAAGCAGGGGTGGAAATCATGTCGCCCCACTACTCCCAACTCCGGGACGGCAACTCGACGACCATCCCCGAGTCCTACCGGCCGCCCGGTTACGTGGCGCCGTCAATCAGGATCAGTCGCCCCGGCGAGGCCGCACCGACAGAGTGAATAACTGCTGCATCCCCGCCAGCATCAGGCCTCGGCCGATCTGTCTTGACAAAAAAGCTCGCATTATCATATACTTCAAAAACAGCCGGCACGTGTTCCGGCCAATCCGACCATGAAACTTTTCCACATTATCCATAAATGCCTGGCCATTCTGCTGCTGACGGCGCTGCTTTTGTTGAACCTCACGGCCGGCGGCATGGCCCAGGTTCTCGCCAATCACCACGACGACCGGCAGACGGTGACCGTCCAGCCGGCCCAGCTCTCCGACGTGGAAGACGACGGGGTGCCCCTCCCCGACTTCGATATCCCGCCCCTTGACTTCCCGCCACCCGCTAACGAGTGGGGACGAATCCCCCCCTATGCGCCAGAAGTCTCCATGCTGACCCACCACGAGCCGTTTCGCGCCTTGCCACAGATCGTCGCCGACCGCTTCATTCCTCCACAACTCATCTCCTGACAGTCGGCAAGCGTCCACGTTCCGGCACACCATGCCGCATCGTGCCGCCGAACCCCCGTCCCGGCCGATTCGCCGGCCGCGCTAGCTTATCTCGCGGGCAGCTACAGCAATAAGCCCGCCAGACAGGAGGTATCACCCATGACCATCATTACCCAGAGAGAACGACTCTGGATTTTTGCCTTCGACGGCACCATCGTGCCGGCCGCCGACCGGGCCAAGGCCCGGCTGCGCCAACCGATCCGGCAGCTGTTGGAAGAACTTGCCGACAATCCGCGAAACCTGGTGGCACTCCTTTCCAGCCGGCCGCTTGAAGACCTGGCCCCCCGGGTGCCGGTGCCCGGCATCTACCTCGGCGGCGGCTGCGGCGCCGAATGGCATACCCCGGATAACGGCTCCATGACTCTGAGCGGTCGGCCGAAGGAACGGCTGATGGAACGACGCGAGGCGCTGCTGCCATTACTGGCGGACGCCGCCGCACTGCCGGGGATCGAACTTGAGGATCACCGCTGGTCGGTAGCGATCACCGGCGGCGCGGCATCGGCAAAGACCCGAAAAGACTGTGCCGACCGGCTGGAAGAGCTGGTCGGCGACGGACCGGCGACCCGCTTTCGCCGGGCGGCACTGGTCGAAATCCCCTTTATTCCGGAAATCACGATGGAATTCGGCGTCCGCGCCATCTGCCGCCTCCTGTCGTTCGACGGCGAACTGATCTGTGCCGGGAGCGAACAGGGTGACGCTGCCGCCCTCAGCTGGATCATTCGCCAAGGGGGAAAGGCCATCAATATCGGCCGGCGGCCGCTGGTCGCCGAGTCTCTCGCCGTCGCCGATGTACGGGCGCTCAACCGCACGGTACGCAGCATCGCCGGCCTGGCCCCGGCCATCCCGACGCGGCCGCACTGCCAACGCCTCGAAGCGGGGCGGACCGCTGCCGCCCAACCGCTCGACGCGCCGCAAACCGGCTGCAGCATCCGCCGGTAACTTCCGTAATCGAGAAAGGACCATCGTGAGAAAACGTCTCAATATGCTCCGGGAATTTTCAGTCCCGCTGATTGCCGGGGTGGTAATTGCCCTGATCTGGGCCAACCTGACCCCGGAAAGCTATCATACGTTCATCGAAAAGCCGTTTTTCGGCACGCCGAGCCTCCATTTCGTGGTCAACGATCTGTTCATGGTGCTCTTTTTCGGCATTGCCGCCGTGGAGATCACCCAGAGCTGCCTCCCGGGAGGCGAGCTGCATCCGCTCCGCAAGGCAATCAACCCCCTGTTCGCCACCCTCGGCGGCGTCGTCGGTCCGGTGATCGTCTACCTGGGGCTCAACGCGCTGTTCGGCGCGCCGGAGCTCATCCGCGGCTGGGGCATCCCGACCGCCACCGACATCGCCCTGGCCTGGCTGGTCGCCCGCCTGGTGTTTGGCGCCGGCCATCCGGCAGTATCGTTTCTCCTGTTGTTGGCAGTGGCCGACGATGCGATCGGCCTGGTGATCATCGCCATCTTCTATCCGGACCCGACCGTGCCGACCGCCCCGCAGTGGCTCTTTCTGACGGTTGCCGGGATGGTGACGGCCTACCTGCTGCGGGGCGCCAAGGTACGCAGCTACTGGCCCTATGTGATCGTCGGCGGGGGATTGAGCTGGTCGGGGCTGTTCCTCGCCCACCTTCACCCCGCCCTGGCGCTGGTCTTCGTCATTCCCTTCCTCCCCCATCCGCCGAAAGAGGACAAGCATCTGTTCGAGGAGGATCCCCACGACCTCTCGCCCCTCGCCCGCTTCGAGCACGAATGGAAAGTCGTGGTCGACTTCGGGCTGTTTCTGTTCGGCCTGACCAATGCCGGGGTAGCCTTCGCCAGCATGGGGACTGCCACCTGGCTGGTGCTGATCGCCCTTTTGGCCGGCAAGACGGTCGGCATCTTCGCCATGGGCTCACTGGCGGTACGGCTCGGCTTTCCACTGCCGGCCAGAGTGGGCAACAAGGAACTGATCGTGACCGGGCTGGTGGCCGGCATCGGCCTGACCGTAGCCCTGTTCGTCGCCGGGGCCGCCTTCGTGGAGCCGGTATTGGAGGGAGCGGCCAAAATGGGAGCGCTGTTTTCCGCCGGCGCCGCGCTGCTGGCACTGGTGGCGGGACGGGCCGCCGGAATCAGGCGGATCGACTGAACCGCCGGGGACCGGGTAGCGCTCCCGCCCGGCAGCGCTATAATTGATCTACGTGCCGGCCGGTCACCCCTGCTGTCGGGAACAGCCGCGCCAAACCAGACTATTCCGGACCGGATATGAGCGATAGCATCCCCCACAGGCACCAGGCGGTTCCCCTCGCCCTGACAGCTCTCGGCGTCGTCTATGGGGACATCGGCACCAGCCCGCTGTATGCCCTGCGCGAATGTTTCCACGGCGAACACCTGCTGCGGGCGACGCCGGCCAACGTGCTCGGGGTCCTGTCGCTGATCTTCTGGGCGTTGATCGTCATCATCTCGCTCAAATACCTGCTCTTGGTGATGCGGGCGGACAACCGGGGCGAGGGGGGAATCCTGGCACTGCTGGCACTGCTCAACCCGTGGCGCGCACGGCACGGCTGGGGCCGGATGATGACGATTTCCCTCGGTCTGTTCGGCGCGGCGCTGCTTTACGGCGACGGGGCAATCACCCCGGCGATTTCGGTATTGAGCGCCATCGAGGGACTCAAGGTGGCCACGCCGTTGCTCACCCCGGTGGTCGTCCCGACGACCATCGCCATCCTGATCGCGCTTTTCCTGCTGCAGAAACGGGGGACCGCCGGCATTGGTGCCCTGTTCGGCCCGGTGATGATCGTCTGGTTCGCCACCATTGCCCTGCTGGGGATACGGGGGATCACCATGGCTCCGGAAGTGCTCGCCGCCGTCAATCCCCTCCATGCAATCCGGCTGTTCGCCAGGGATGGCATGGAAGGATTCCTGATCCTAGGATCGGTCTTCCTGGTGGTCACCGGCGGCGAGGCGCTCTATGCCGACATGGGACACTTCGGCCGCCCGCCGATCCGCCTCGCCTGGTTCGCCTGTGTGCTGCCGGCGCTTTTGCTCAACTACTTCGGCCAGGGGGCGCTGCTTCTCCGTCGCCCGTTCGAGGCGACCGAGCCGTTCTACCACCTTGCCCCCTCCTGGGCTCTCTACCCGCTGGTGCTGCTTGCCACCGCCGCGACGATCATCGCTTCCCAGGCAGTGATCTCCGGCGCCTTTTCCCTGACCCGCCAGGCAGTGCAACTCGGCATGAGCCCGCGAATGCGGATCATCCAGACCTCCTCGGAAGAAATCGGCCAGATCTACATCCCGGCAGTCAACTGGGCATTGATGGGCGCCACCGTGGCCCTGGTAACCGGCTTCCACACGTCGAGCAACCTGGCGGCGGCCTATGGCGTGGCGGTGACGACCACCATGGTCATCACCACGGTGCTGATTTTTGCCGTGATGCGCAAACGCTGGCGGTGGGGCCTTTTGTCGGCAAGCTCGCTGACCGCCGTACTGCTCACCGTCGACCTGGCATTCTTCGCCGCCAACATGTTCAAGGTCGAAGCCGGCGGCTGGCTCCCCCTGGCGGCCGGGCTGGCGCTGTTCGTGCTGATGAAGACCTGGTACCAGGGACGGGAGCTGCTCTCCGCCCGGCTCCAGGAGAACGTCATCGACCTGCGGACCCTGATGGAGAAGATCTCTTTCGCCCCGCCGATCCGGGTCCCCGGCGTGGCAGTCTTCATGTCCGGCCGCCTCAACCACGCCCCGCCGATGCTCCTCCACCATCTGCAGCACAACCAGGTACTCCACGAAACCGTCGTGCTGCTGACGGTGGTCACCGAGGACAGCCCCCGCGTCGCCGCGGCAGACCGGCTGGAATTGGAAGACCTCAGCCACGGTTTTTACCGGCTGATTGCCCGCTACGGCTTCATGCAGAGCCCCAATGTGCCCGTGCTGCTTCGGGCCTGCGAACCGCTCGGCCTGACCATCGACCCCGACGAGGCCTCCTATTACCTCGCCCGGGAGACACTGATCCCCACCGAGCGGGTCCGCGGCATGCCGATCTGGCGGGAAAAACTGTTCGCCTTCATGGTTCGCAATGCCCTGCAGGCGACCGCGTTCTACAATCTTCCTCCCGATCGAGTGGTCGAACTGGGGCAGCAGGTGGAAATTTAACCCCGGCCGACCACCGCTAAACAGTCCTACTTCCGGCATGTTACGCCACCACTGGCCCGGACAATTTGATTTGTGCACAAATTATATGTACAATAACGATATTCATTCCGGAGGAATCATGAGCTACTCGCAGCATATCAGCCCTGTAAGCAGCGGTTTTTTGTTTATTGCCGTCAGCATCATTACCACCCCCACCGCGACCGCCGGGCCGCCCGGAGCGGCCAGATGACCGCCCCGAGCTGGCAGCTCGATCTCGGGGCAACCCCTTCCCCGGCCGGCACCCGGTTCCGGGTCTGGGCCCCGCGGGCAAAGACGGTCAGCGTCATCGGCGCCGGAGAGACGGCGCACGAGCTCCCCCTGCACCGGGAGGGCGAATACTTCGTCGGACAGAGCACCGACTTCCGCGCCGGCGACCGCTACCGCTACCTGCTCGACGGCACCCTGCTCCGCCCCGACCCCGCCTCCCGCTGCCAGCCCGAGGGCGTCCACGGCCCCTCGCAGGTGGTGGACCTGACGGGCTTTGCCTGGTCCGACGCCGACTGGCGGGGGATCGACCTCACCGACCTGATCACCTACGAACTCCACGTCGGCACCTTCACCCCAGCCGGGACCTTCGCCGCCATCATCGAAGAGCTCGAATACTTGGTCGAGCTAGGGATCACCGCCATCGAGCTGATGCCGGTCGGCCAGTTCCCCGGCAGCCGCAACTGGGGGTACGACGGCGTCTACCCCTACGCCCCCCAGCACTCCTACGGCGGCCACGCAGGCCTCAAGCAGCTGGTCGATGCCTGCCACCGCAAGGGATTGGCGGTCGTGCTCGACGTGGTCTACAACCATCTCGGCCCGGAGGGGAACTACCTTCACGCCTTCGCCCCCTACTTCACCGACCGCTATCGCACCCCGTGGGGGGAGGCGGTGAACTTCGACGGCCCCTACAGCGACGGGGTCCGCCACTATGTCGTTGCCAACGCCCTCCACTGGCTGACCGAATACCATGTCGACGCCCTGCGGCTCGACGCCATCCACGGCATCTTCGACTTCAGCCCCCGGCACATTCTTCGGGAACTGGCCGAAGCGGTCCACGAGCTCTCCGAAGAGCTCGGCCGCCCCCTCCAGGTGATTGCCGAGAGCGACCTGAACGACGTCCGGACGATTACGCCTGTCGACCGGGGCGGCCATGGTCTCGACGCCCAGTGGGCCGACGACTTCCATCACGCCCTGCGGGCTTTCCTGACCGGGGAGCGCCAGGGGTATTACGGCGATTTCGGGGCCTTCAGCCAATTGGTGACCGCCTTCCGGGAAGGGTTCGTCTACTCCGGCCAGTATTCGCCATTCCGCAAGCGCCGGCACGGTAGCTCGACCGCCACCGCCCCCCCCCGGCAGCTCCTGGTCTTCGCCCAGAACCACGACCAGATCGGCAACCGGCCGCGAGGCGACCGGCTCGGAGCGGTCCTCACCGCGGACCAGTTGCGGCTGGTGGCGGCGGCAGTAATCCTTTCGCCCTACCTGCCGCTCATCTTTATGGGGGAAGAGTACGGTGAGCCGGCACCGTTCCCCTATTTCGTCAGTCATGGCGACTCCGCCCTCGTCGACGCGGTCCGCCGGGGAAGGCGGGAGGAGTTCGCCACCTTCGCCTGGCAGGGAGAAATACCGGACCCCCAGGGCGAAGCGACCTTCCGCGCCGCCCGGCTCGATCGCACGTTGCGCGACCGGGAACCGCACTGCCGGTTGCTCGCGTTCTACCGGGAGCTTTTCCGGCTCCGCCGGGAACTGCCGCCACTCCGCCGGCCGAGCCGCGCCGGAACCGGGATAACGGCTTTCGGCCGGGAACAGGTGCTGGTGATGGTCAGGAGCGCCGACGCCGAGACGCTGGTCTGCCTGTTCAACTTCAGCGCCGGGGAGCAGGCTTTGCCCCTCCCCGGTCCTGCCGGCCGCTACCGGAAACTCGTCGACTCCGCCGCCGAACCGTGGGGCGGCGCCGGCAGCCCCGCCGCGGGCCATACCGCCGCCACAGCGCTGGTGCTCCTTGCACCGTTCTCGGCGGTCGTCTACCGGAAGGAATGATCATGGAACGGTTCATCTGCATTCACGGTCATTTTTATCAGCCCCCGCGGGAAAACCCCTGGCTGGAGGGGGTGGAAATCCAGGATTCCGCCCATCCGTACCACGACTGGAACGAGCGGATCACCGCCGAATGCTACGCCCCGAACAGCGCTTCGCGGATCGTCGACGGCGCGGGGCGGATCCTCGACATCGTCAACAGCTACGCCCGGATCAGCTTCAATTTCGGCCCCACCCTCCTCTGCTGGATGGAGCGCTCCTCCCCCGAAGTCTACCGGGCCATCCTGGAAGCGGACCGGCTGAGCATCGCCTGGCGCTCCGGGCACGGCAACGCCCTGGCCCAGGTCTACAACCACCTGATCATGCCGCTCGCCAACCGGCGGGACAAAGAGACCCAGATCCGCTGGGGAATCAGGGACTTCGAGAGCCGCTTCGGCCGTTTTCCCGAAGGGATGTGGCTGGCGGAAACGGCCGTGGACGGCGAAACGCTGGAGCTGCTCGCCGAAGCCGGCATCCGCTTCACTATCCTCGCCCCGCACCAGGCGGCCCGCTGCCGCCCCCTTACCGGCGGCCGCTGGCACGACGTCGGCGGCGGCCGGATCGACCCGAGCCGCCCCTACCGCTGCCGGCTCCCCTCTGGCCGGAGCATCGTCATCTTTTTCTACGACGGGCCGATCTCCCGCGCCGTCGCCTTCGAGAAGCTGCTCGACCGGGGCGAGACCTTCGCCCACCGGCTGCTGTCGGGATTCGCCGAGCACCGGCAGTGGCCGCAGCTCCTCTCCATCGCCACCGACGGCGAGACGTACGGGCACCATCACCGGCACGGCGACATGGCACTGGCGTACGCCCTCAACTACTTGGAAGGGAACGGCCTGGCCCGGCTGACCAATTACGGCGAATTCCTCGACCACTCACCGCCGACCCACGAGGTGCGAATCGTCGAGAAGAGCTCCTGGAGCTGCCTCCACGGCATCGAGCGCTGGCGGGGGAACTGCGGCTGCAATTCCGGCAGCCACGGCGACTGGCACCAGGAGTGGCGGGCGCCGCTGCGGGCCGCCCTCGACTGGCTGCGGGACGAGCTGGCCGAACGGTATGCCGCCGCGGCCGGGCAGCTTTTCCACGACCCCTGGCAGGCGCGCGACGATTATATCGACGTCATCCTCGACCGGTCGCCGGGACGGCTCGCCCCCTTCCTGGATCTCCATGCCATCCGGCCGCTCCGGGACGACGAACGGGTGACCCTGCTGAAACTGCTGGAGATGCAGCGGCACACCCTGCTGATGTACACCAGCTGCGGCTGGTTCTTCGACGAACTGTCGGGGATCGAGACCGTCCAGGTGATCCAGTACGCCGGCCGGGCCGTCCAGCTGGCCCAGGAGCTGTTCGCCAACGGCATCGAGCACGCCTTTCTCGCCCGGCTCGCCGAGGCCCGGAGCAATCTCCCCGAGCAGGGGGACGGTGCCCGGATCTACGAACGCTTCGTCCGGCCGGCGATGATCGACCTGGTGAAGGTCGGCGCCCATTATGCCATCAGCTCCCTCTTCCAGGAGTATGACGAGGAAACCGCCATCTTCAGCTACCGGGTCCGGCGTGAAGCGAGCCGGCTGGTCCAGGCGGGAACGACCCGGCTCACCATCGGCCGGGCCGTTGTCGGTTCCGCGGTCACCACCGAGGAGGAGCTGATCACCTACTGCGTCCTCTACTTCGGCGGCCACGCCCTCAACGGCGGAGTCCGCAGCTTCCGCGGCGACGAGGCCTACCGCGCCATGGGCGGCGCGATCGTCGCCGCCTTTGAGCAGAGCGATTTCGCCGCGATCATCCGGCTGATGGACGAGCATTTCGGCATGCACACCTACTCGCTCCGGGACCTGTTCCGCGATGAACAGCGGCGGATTCTCCACCAGGTGATCGCCGCGACCCTCGGCGAATTCGAGGAGAGCTATACCCGGCTCTACGATAACTACCGACTGCTGATGAGCTTCGTCCGCGAGACCGGCATGCCGGTACCGAACCAGTTCCGGACCACCGCCGGGCTGGCCCTCAACCTCAAGCTGGCCAGTGCCTTCGCCGCCGCGCCGCTTCGCCACGGCGAGATCGAGGAACTGCTCGGCGAAATCGGCGAATGGGCCGTTCCCCTCGACGCGGTCGACCTGGAATTCCAGGTCAGGCGCCGCCTAGAGGGGATCATGGCCGCGCTGCGGAAGTCCCCCGCCGACGAGCAACTGCTGGAAGAGGCCTGCAGCTCCCTGGCGACGGTCGCCCGGCTGCCGGTCGAGATCAATTTCTGGAAATGCCAGAACGACTACCTGACGATCGCCCGCACCACCGGGCGGGCCATTGCCGCCCGGGCCAGCAGCGGCGATCGGGCAGCCGGCCGCTGGCTCGCCGCCTTCCGCACCATCGGCGACCAGCTGCGCTTCGCTACCGCGGCCGTCATTCCGGCCGCAGCGGGAGACGATACATGAGCCAGCACGACCTCCCCCCGGTCCGCATCCCCGTCGCCACCTACCGCCTGCAGTTCAACCGCTCGTTCCGCTTCGCCGACGCGACCGGCCTTGTTTCGTACCTGCGGGAGCTGGGGATCAGCGACATTTACGCCTCTCCCTACTTCCAGGCCCGCGTCGGCAGCATGCACGGCTACGACATCGTCGACCAGAACCGGCTCAATCCCGAAGTCGGCAGCGCCGCCGACCACGACCGGTTTTGCGCCGAGCTGGCCCGGCACGGCATGGGCCAGCTGCTCGACATCGTCCCGAACCACATGTGCATCGAGGGGGGAGAAAACGAACGGTGGCTCGACCTTTTGGAAAACGGTCCGAGCTCGCTCTATGCCGACTTTTTCGACATCGACTGGCAGCCGGTCAAGAAGGAGCTGACCGAAAAGGTGCTGCTGCCGATCCTCGGCGACCAGTACGGTGCTATCCTGGAAAACGGCGAGCTCCGTCTCGCCTTCGACGAGGGGGCCTTTTCCGTCCGGTACTACGAGCACCGGCTGCCGATCATCCCCAAGACCTACCGGGCGATCCTCGGTCACCGGCTCGACGAGCTGACCCGCCAGTTCCCTCCCGATTATCCCGATTTCCAGGATTTGATGAGCATCATCAACGCCCTCGACCATCTTCCCCCCTACACCGAGCAGGACGAGGAGAAGATCCGCGAGCGCTACCGGGAGAAAGAGGTGATCAAGCGCCGGCTCTGGGCACTCTACCGGGAGAACCCGATCATCCGCGAATTCGTCGAGACGAACGTGGCGATCTTCAACGGCGAGCCGGGCAATTCCCACAGCTTCGACCTCCTCGACGATCTGCTCCGTCAGCAGGTTTACCGGCTCTCCCACTGGCGGGTCGCCACCGAGGAGATCAACTACCGGCGGTTCTTCGACATCAACGCCCTCGGCGCCATCCGGATGGAGATCCCCCGGGTCTTCGAAGAGACCCACCGGCTGGTTCTCGAACTGGTCCGCCAGGGGAAGGTGACCGGCCTGCGAGTCGACCATGCCGACGGCCTCTACAACCCGGCCGATTACCTGCACCGGCTCCAGCGGGCCTGCTTCCTCCAGAGCCGGCTGGCCCTGCTCGGCGAACTGGCGGCAAACCGGTCGCCGGAGCAGGGGGAAACCGAGCTGGCAGAAAACATCCTCCAGCTGTACGACGAATTGGTCGAAGTCTCCCCCCAGGCCAAACCGTTCTTCATCATCGGCGAAAAAATCCTCATGAAGGGAGAACGGCTGCCGGAGGAGTGGCCGGTCTACAGCACCACCGGGTACGAATTCGCCAACGCGGTCACCGGCCTTCTGGTCGATACCCGCAACGCCCGGGAGTTCGACACCATCTACAACCGCTTCGTCCGGGAACGGATGAACTTCGCCGAGATCGCCTACGACAAGAAAAAACTGGTCATGCAGGTGGCGATGGCGGGAGAAGTCAATACCCTCGGCCACTACCTGAACACCATCTCCGAGATGAACCGGCACACCCGCGACTTTACCCTCAACAGCCTGATCAAGGCGCTGGTGGAGGTCATCGCCTGTTTCCCGGTGTACCGGACCTACATCAACAGTCGGGAGGTCAACGACCGGGACCACCAGTACATCGAGTACGCCGTCGCCAAGGCTAAGCGGAAGAACCGGGCGATGAACGAATCGATCTTCGCCTTCATCGAGGACGTACTCTTGCTCCGCTTCTACGAAAGCACCGGCGGTCGGGACCGGGAGGAGTGGCTCAACTTCGTCATGAAGTTCCAGCAGATCACCGGCCCGGTGATGGCCAAAGGGCTGGAGGACACCACCTTCTACGTCTACAACCGGCTGGTGGCGCTCAACGAAGTAGGGGGGACGCCGGAACGGTTCGGCATCACCGTCGAGGCGTTCCACGGCCAGAACATCGAACGGGCCAAAGGGCAGCCGCTGGCGCTTTTGGCTACCTCCACCCACGATACCAAGCGGAGCGAGGACGTCCGGGCGCGGATCGCCGTCCTGTCGGAAATCCCCGGCAAGTGGCGGGACTGGCTCTCCCGCTGGGGACGGCTGAACCGCCACCGCAAGATCGTCGTCGACGGCAAGCCGGTACCCGACCGCAACGAGGAGTACCTCCTTTACCAGACCCTGCTCGGCGCCTGGCCGCCGGGGCCGCTCTCCGCCGCCGGGCAGCGGGAGTTCGCCGGCCGGATCAAGGAATACATGCTCAAGGCGATGCGCGAGGCCAAGGTCAACACCAGCTGGATCAACCCGGAACCGGTCTACGAGGACGCCGTCTGCCACTTCATCGACCGCATCCTCGAAGAACGGCCGGACAACCAGTTCCGCGCCGACCTGCTACAGCGGCTGCCGCCGCTCGTCCGCTGCGGCATGCTCAACGCCCTCTCCCAGACGCTGCTCAAGATCGCCTCGCCGGGGATTCCCGACTTCTACCAGGGGACTGAACTGTGGGACTTCAGCCTGGTCGATCCGGATAACCGGCGGCCGGTCGATTATGAAAAACGGCGGGCCGCCCTGGCCGCCCTCCGCCGGCAGCTGGCCGAAACCGGGCCACTGGCGGTGGCCAGGCGACTGGCGGACGCGCCGGAAGACGGGCGGATCAAGCTCTACCTGACCTGGCAGGCGTTGCAGTTCCGCCAGCGCCAGCACCGGCTGTTCGAGGAGGGGAAATATATCCCCCTCGAGGTGGAGGGCGAACGGGCGGCCCACCTCTGCGCCTTCGAGCGCTACCTGAACGAAGCGACGGTCCTGGTGGTAGCGCCCTGTTCCTGGATGGAGCTGGCAGGAGAGACGGCCGTCACGCCGCTCGGCGCGGCGGCATGGCGGGAAACGCGGCTGGTGGTCCCGTTCGAGACGGCGGGACGACCGTTCCGCAGCATTTTTACCGGCGAGCGGTTCGCCACCGAGCTGCGGGACGGCCGGTCGACCCTCCCCCTGGCCAGGGTGCTGGGGAATTTTCCGGTGGCGCTTTTGGAGGGGGTGGAACGGGAGTGAACGGCGGGGCTAGCCGAAGAGCCGGAGGCGGTTTTCCAGGGCATGGCGGGCAAGGAGGAAGGTGGCGGCGTTCCACGACTGGCCGGGCATCCCCCGTGGCTCGCCGCTCCGGCCGTGCAGCCATTCATTGAACTCCCAGCCGTTGCAGCGGTTGGCCTCGGCGAGCCGGACCAGCTCCTGGCGGGCCGGCTGCACGAGGCCGAGCTGGGCCAGCAGCAGCACCCAGAAACCGCCGATGAACGGCCAGCTGCCGCCGTTATGGTACTGCCAGGGATGATTCTGCCGATGACGGGCCATATAGAGCCGCCAGAGGGGGCTCTCCTCGGCGATCGGCTCGACGACCGCCCGGACCGGATGGGGATGGTCGACCCCGGCCCGGCGCAGTGTCCGGACGATAGCGAGGCTCCGGGAGGTGTCGGCCAGGCCGCTGAGGCAGGCGAGGATGTTGCCGAAGACGTCCCCCTCCTCCCCCCAGAGTGCGAAATTGACAAAACTGAGGTAGAGGTCGCGGCGCTGGACCCGGTTGCGGACGTAATGCATCAGCAGCCGCGCACGCCGGCGTTCCGGCACCGGGCCGGCAAAGGGGAAGAAGAGCAGGTTGGCGTAGTCACGGGTCACCGCCGCGCCGGGGAGATCATAGAGCCGCTTCACGCCGTACCAGAGGGCGTTGCTGTAGAGAACATAGCCGGAGCGGGGCATGATGTCGGCCCAGTCGCTCGCCTCGTTTTGCTGCACCAGCCCCCAGTCGGGATGTTCCTGACAGGCAAGCCAGGCGAGGGCCCGTTCGGCCTGGGTGGCCAGTTCGGCGGCGCTGCCGATTCCCCGCTCGACGCAGCTGTGGAAAGCGATCAGCCACCAGAGGGTGGCATCGATGCACCCCGAGTACCAGAAGTCGGCCTCGCCGGAGGCAGGCCGGACGTAATTGGGGAGCTGGCCGTTGGCCGCCTGGCGCGATGCGAGGGTGCGGAGACCGGCCCAGGCCGCTTCCCGAAGCTCGGCTGCACCCGAAACCGCCATACCGAGGGCGCAGATCGCCGCGTCGCGGCCAAAGACGGTGGTGTAATCGCGCCGCGCCGCCCGTTCGCCGGGGGTGGCGGCCAGGATGCCGGCCGGGGTAGCGTTGCGGCGCAACAATTCCACGGCGCGGCGGCAACAGTCATCGACAAGGGGGACGGCGGTGCCGTCAGCGGGAGGCGCCATCGCAGCTTCGTTCTCCTCTGGGAATGAGTGATTGATTTTACACCGGTCGCCGGCGGACGGCAAGCTCGGGCCGGCGGTGGCCGGACATTACCGTATCACGGGAGGTAGCCATGACAGCTGAACACGAAGCCGGCGGCACCTTTTCCCTGCCGGACGATGGCCGGTGCCGGGTGGTGATCGAGCAGGTCACCCCGGAGATCGACGGCGGCCGGTTCCCGGCCAAGCGGGTCATCGGCCAGACAGTGACCGTGGCCGCCGACATCTTTGCCGACGGCCACGACGAGCTGGCGGCCGAGCTCCTCTTCCGCCACGATACCGAGGAGAGCTGGCGACGGCTGCCGATGCGTCCGCTCGGCAACGACCGCTGGGAGGCGACCTTCACCGTCGAGCGGCTCGGCAGCTGGTTCTTCACCGTCGAAGGGATCGTCGATCATTTCGCCACCTGGGTCCACGACCTGGAAAAAAGCTACTTGGCCGGCGAAGAGCTGGCGGTGGAATGGCAGATCGGTGCCACACTGGTAAGCGAGGCAATACCCCGGGCGCTGGCTGGCGACCGCCCCCGCCTCGAAAGCCTGGCCGGCCAGTTGCGGCAGGGGGACGACGAGCAGGGACTGGCGATCGCCGGCAGCGCCGAGTTGGCGCGGCTGATGGC
Source organism: Geotalea uraniireducens (assembly GCF_027943965.1). NCBI lineage: Bacteria > Pseudomonadati > Thermodesulfobacteriota > Desulfuromonadia > Geobacterales > Geobacteraceae > Geotalea > Geotalea uraniireducens. Next base: position 2,957,281 of record NZ_AP027151.1, read on the forward strand.
CTGCTACCGCGACTGGGGGCTGGCCAGCCGCTACGAGCGGGAGCCGGAGATCCTCGTGGAACGGCGGCCGGCCCTTTTCAGCACCTGGTACGAGCTCTTCCCCCGTTCCGCCCGCGGCGACGGCGATCACGGCACCTTCGCCGACTGCGAGCGGCTGCTGCCGGCGATCGCCCGCATGGGATTCGACGTGGTCTACTTCCCGCCGATCCACCCGATCGGCCTCACCAACCGCAAGGGGAAAAACAACAGTACGATCGCCGAGGCCGAGGATCCCGGCTCGCCGTGGGCCATCGGCGCCGCGGTCGGGGGACACACGGCGGTCCATCGCCAGCTCGGCACTCTCGACGATTTCCGGCATTTCGTCGCCCGGGCACGGGAACTCGGCATCGAAGTCGCCCTCGACATCGCCTTCCAGTGCTCGCCGGACCACCCCTATGTCCGGAGCAACCCCGAATGGTTCCGCTGGCGCCCCGACGGCACGGTCCAGTACGCCGAAAACCCGCCGAAAAAGTACCAGGACGTGATCCCCTTCGACTTCGAGACCGCCGCCTGGCAGCCGCTCTGGGACGAGCTGCTGGCAGTCTTCCGTTTCTGGATCGCCCAGGGGATATCCCTGTTCCGGGTCGACAACCCCCACACCAAGCCGTTCGCCTTCTGGGAGCGGACCATCCGCCACCTGAAGCGCGAGCATCCGGAAGCGATCTTCCTCTCCGAAGCGTTCACCCGTCCCAAGGTGATGTACCGGCTCGCCAAGCTCGGTTTCAGCCAGTCCTACACCTATTTCTCCTGGCGCAACACCCGCCCGGAACTGGAGGAGTACCTGACCGAGCTGACTCGGACCGACCTGCGGGAATACTTCCGCCCCAACTTCTGGCCCAACACCCCCGACATCCTCCCCGAATTCCTCCAGTACGGCGGCCGGCCCGCCTTCGCCATCCGTTATCTCCTGGCGGCCACCCTCTCGGCCAGCTGCGGCATCTACGGCCCCCCCTACGAGCTGTTCGTCAACGACGCCATCCCCGGCCGGGAAGAGTATCTCGATTCGGAAAAGTACGAACTCAAACGCTGGAACTGGGAGGCGGCGGACACCCTGCGCGAGCTGATCGGCCGGATCAACCGGGTGCGCCACGACAACCCGGCCCTGCAGGAGAACGGTCCGATCGCCTTCTGCCGCAGCGATAACGACAACGTCATCGGCTATCTGAAGATGACCGACGACCGGAGCAATATCCTGCTGATGGTGGTGAGCCTCGACCCGTTCACCCCCCAACAGGCGGAAATCGGCATCCCCCTCGATCGACTCGGGGTGGAGGAGGGGCACCCCTTCCTGGTCGAGGGGCTGCTGACCGGGGAGCGGCATATCTGGCACCGACAGCGCAACCAGGTCCGGCTCGACCCGGCCACCGTCCCCGGCAGGATCTTCCGCCTCCGGCCACGGCTGCGCCGGGAACACGATTTCGACTATTTCATGTAGCGCCGCCTGCCCTTACAGGATCAGGGAGGAGACCATGGCTCCGAAAGAACAGTTCCTCGACGACAATCCGCTCTGGTATCGCGACGCCGTCATCTACCAACTCCACATCAAGGCCTTTGCCGATTCGGACGGCGACGGCATCGGCGACTTCCACGGCCTGATGGGGAAACTCGACTATCTCCAGTCCCTCGGCATCACCGCCATCTGGCTCCTTCCCTTCTACCCCTCGCCGCTGCGCGACGATGGCTACGACATCGCCGACTATTTCAACGTCAACCCGAGCTACAACACCCTCCGGGAGTTCCGGGAGTTCCTCCGGGCCGCCCACCGGCGAGGCATCAGGGTGATCACCGAACTGGTGCTCAACCATACTTCCGACCAGCACCCCTGGTTTCAGCGGGCCCGGCGAGCCCGGCCCGGCTCGGCGCACCGCGACTTCTACGTCTGGAGCGACACCCCGGAGAAGTACCGGGAGGCGCGGATCATCTTCCAGGATTTCGAGGCCTCCAACTGGACCTGGGACCCGGTGGCCAAATCCTATTACTGGCACCGCTTCTACTCCCACCAGCCCGACCTGAACTACGACAATCCCCGCGTCCGGGCGGAAATGTTCCGGGTCGTCGATTTCTGGCTCCGCCTGGGGGTCGACGGCGTCCGGCTCGACGCCGTCCCCTACCTCTACGAGCGGGAGGGGACCAACTGCGAGAACCTCAACGAAACCCACGCCTATCTTAAGGAGCTGCGGGCGCATATCGACGCCACCTTCAGCAACCGGATGCTCCTCGGTGAGGCGAACCAGTGGCCGGAAGACGCCGTCGCCTATTTCGGTCGGGGGGACGAGTGCCAGATGCTCTTCCATTTCCCGCTGATGCCGCGGATGTTCATGGCGATCGAAATGGAAGACCGTTTCCCGATCGTCGACATCCTCGACCAGACGCCGGCCGCCCCGGCCGGCTGCCAGTGGGCGATCTTCCTCCGCAACCACGACGAACTGACCCTGGAGATGGTCACCGACGAAGAACGGGACTACATGTACCGGGTCTACGCCACCGATCCGCGGGCCCGGATCAACCTCGGCATCCGTCGGCGGCTGGTGCCGCTGATGGGACGGGACCGGCGGCGGGTTGAGCTGATGAACATCCTCCTCTTCTCCCTTCCCGGCACGCCGATTATCTATTACGGTGACGAGATTGGCATGGGGGACAACTATTACCTCGGCGACCGGGACGGGGTGCGAACGCCGATGCAGTGGAGCCCCGACCGCAACGGCGGCTTTTCCCGGGCGAACCCGCAAAAGCTCTACCTGCCGGTAATCATCGACCCGGAATATCACTACGAGGCGGTCAACGTCGAGACCCAGGAGCGCAACCCCACCTCCCTCCTCTGGTGGATGCGGCGGATCATCGCCCTGCGCAAGCGGTTCCGCGCCTTCAGCTCCGGCACCATGGAAACCCTCTACCCGACCAACCCGCGGATCTTCGCCTTCATCCGCCGGGCCGGCGACGAGATCGTCCTGGCAGTGGTCAACCTGTCGCGCTTCTCCCAGGCGGTGGAACTCGATCTGGCCCCCTTTACCGGCATGATCCCCGAGGAAATCTTCAGCCGCAATCATTTCCCGGCGATCCGCGATACCCCTTACTTTCTCACCCTCGGCGGCCACGACTATTTCTGGTTTCTGCTGCGCCAGCCCGAAGAACCGACCGCGCCGCAGCTCGGCCTCCCCCGCCTCAAGCTCCGCAGTAACCAGTTGTGGTGGGAAGTCCTGGGCGGCAAGAGCGGCACCAGCTTCTTCGAAGAGATTGCCCCGGCCTACCTGCGCCGCTGCCGCTGGTTCCGGGGAAAGGCCCGGGTCCTCGCCCAGCTCGCCCCGGCCGACCAGCTGCAGCTGAAACAGGAGGGACGGGTCTTTGTCCTGCTGCTGATCGAAGCGCGCTACCTGGAAGGCGATCCGGAAACCTACCTGTTGCCCCTCGCCTTCATCGGCGGGGAAAGCGCCCGGGGGATCGCCGACGAATTCCCCCAGGCACCGCTGGCCGTCCTGACCGTTGGCGACGAGGAGGGACTGCTCTGCGATGCCATTTACGACGCCGATTTCCGGGAAGCTCTGCTCCAGCTGTTCGGCGGCCGCCGCCAGGTCAAAAGCGATCACCGGAGCCAGATTGCCCCGCAGCGGGGGACGGGCGGCCGGGGGCGGCCGGTGCCCGCCGAACGCCTCCTTTCCCGGGTGGTGCGGGTGGAACAGAGCAACAGCGCCATCAGCTACGGCAGCCGCTTCTTCCTCAAACTGTACCGGCGGATCGAGGCGGGGATCAATCCGGAAGCGGAGATTTCCCGTTTCCTGAGCGGCGAGGCCGCCTTCGCCCATGTTCCCCGCTTTCTCGGCGCCCTCGAATACCGCCGAGCCGGCACGCCGGCCGGCGCCGTCGGTATTCTCCAGGAGTTCGTCAAACATCACGGCGATGCCTGGCAACTGACTCTCGGCCGGTTGGGCCACTACTTCGAACGGCTGCTGACCCACCGGAGCGAACTGCCGCCGCTGCCGGAGCCGTTGCCGAGCATTCTGGACGGGGCCGCCTGCGCAACCCCGTCAGCGGTTACCGAACTGATCGGCGGCTTTTACCTGGAGATGGCCGCCCTCCTCGGGCGCCGCACCGCCGAACTCCACCTGACGCTGGCCGGCGGCGGCGACGACCCGGCCTGGAGGCTCGAAGAGTTTTCCACCCTCTACCAACGCTCGGTCTACCAATCGATGCGCAACCTGGTGCGGCGCAACTTCGAACTACTCGCCCAGCAGCGGCCGCAACTCGACGCGCCGGATCGGGCACTGGCCGATCGGGTGCTCGGCGCGGAGCGGGAAATCCTTGCCCGGCTCGCCCAATTGGTCGGCAAACGGATTTCGGCAATGAAGTGCCGTATTCACGGGGATTTTCATCTGGGGCAGGTGCTTTTCACCGGCAAGGATTTCGTGATCATCGATTTCGAGGGGGAACCGGCACGCACGGCCAGCGAACGGCGGCTGAAGCGGACACCGTTACGGGATGTGGCGGGAATGATCCGCTCGTTCCACTACGCCGCCATGACCGCCCTCGCCCACCACGTCGCCAGCCACCCGAACGACGCGCCGTTCCTCGAACCGTGGGCGGAGGCGTGGTACGTCTACATCAGCTGCCGTTTTCTCGGCAGCTACCTCGATCGGCTGGCGGCGGCGCCGCTCGTCCCGGCGGACCGGCGCGACCTGGAGATTCTCCTCCGCTGCTTCCTGCTCGACAAGGCGGTGTACGAACTCGGCTACGAGCTGAACAACCGCCCGGCGTGGGTGGCACTGCCGCTTCGCGGCATCGAGATGGCACTCCAGGAGTATCATCACCAACGGGCTTAAATGAAAACAGCGAGAGATACGTGAAACGCCCCGTAGCAAGATGACGGGCCAGCCTGCACGCCCGGGACACGGCAAACCCCGGCCGGCAATGCTGCTGAACTAGCGCTTCGCCTTCTTGGAATTAGCCTTCCGGCCTGTGCAAGTAGTCTTCTTGCGGTGTTTGGGTTTGGCTACTGCTTTCTTGTGGTGTTTGGCCACTGCCTTCTTGTGGTGTTTGGCGGTGGCCTTCTTGCGATGCTTGACCGCTTTATGCCGAATGCCCGTCCCCGCCTTACCCGAAGCGGAGACACTCTGTACCTTCCGATAGACCAGGGGACCGTTGTCGATGGCGGTCAACAGCTTGTGCGGCTCCGGATAGGACGGGTCGGCAATCTGCGCCGCATGGAGCGCTTCCCGGGCCCGGTCATACTCGCCGGTCTTCAGGTAAAGCTTGCCGAGCGCGGTATAGGCCTTGGCATAATCCCCCTTCAGTTCAATCGCTTTCTGGTATGAAGCGATCGCCAGCGGGTACTCCTTGCGAAAATCCTGCACCAAGCCAAGTTTGTAATAGCCGGTCGGATCGTCGGGGTGGCGACAGACATTGTCCGCCAGGAGGCTGGTCAAGTCATCGTATTTCTTGCGTTTGACGTAAATGGCGATCAGGGCGTCCCGGGCCAGGGTATCGTCCTGGTGACTGCCGAGCAGCGACCGGTATTCCGTTTCCGCGTCGTCGAGCCGGCCACGGCGCACCAGCAGGCGGGCCAGCTCGCGATGCGGTTCGGGGTTGCCAGGATCGGCGGCAATGGCGGCCCGATACTCGGCAATCGCCTCCTGATACTTGCGGGTCGCCACCAGGAGCCTGGCCAGCTTGTAATGGTAGAGGGGGTTGGTCGGCCACTGCCGGATCAATTGCCGGTACTGCCTGGCGGCACGCGGATATTTCCCCTGCAGGGCATAAATATCCGCCAGGCGCCGCCGGGCGTCGCTATGATATGGATCGGTCTTCAACGTATCCCGATAGGCGGTTACCGCCTGATCGAGATCGCCCTGCTGTTCCAGCTGCACCCCCTGGTCGTAGTGATCACCCACGTCGCCGGCGGCAGCCATGACGCCCGCCGGCTGGACGAGTAGCAGCAGGAGCAGGATTGCCAGACAGATAGATCGTTGCATAATCCTCCTTTGACAGCGTGCCGGACGCGGCGGGAAGGCCCGACCGGACCGGGGCGACGACTTGTTGGATTAGAGGGGATAATGGCACGCCCCCTCTTTCCCGGCCGCCTGCACAACGGGGCGGCGGGGAAGAACGGCAGGAGTCGGCACGACCGGGGTTACTTCCGGACACGACGAGCCATCGCCAGTTTCAGAGAAGCGGCAGAGACAAGGGAGCGGGGATCAAACGGACGACGGACAGGGAATCGGCACAGTGGGGACGACAACTGCCGGGCGGGAGCGGAGTCGCCTGACTCCGCCGCCCGCCGGAAGGTTTTTACTTGATTACGACAAAATCGTCACGCCGGTTTTTCGCCCAGGCCGCCTCATCATGACCCGGATCGACCGGTTTTTCCTTGCCATAGCTGATTGTCGACAGCCGATCGCCGGTAATCCCCATCGTCTCCAGATACTTTTTCGCCGACTGGGCACGGCGCTCGCCGAGGGCCAGGTTGTATTCGTCGGAGCCCCGCTCGTCGCAATTGCCGGCGATCTGGATTTTCGCCATCGGGTTTGCCTTCAGATAGTCGACGTTTTTCACCAGGGTATTCCGTGCCTGGTCGGAGAGGAGTGACGAATCGAAAGCAAAATAAATCGTCTCAAGGGACTCCTTCAGATCGGCAACCGTTGCCGGCGGCGTGGCGGGAGCCGCCTTGACCGCCTCTTCCTTCACTGGCTGGGCAGAGGGAACTTCACTTTTTTGCGGTGCGGGCGCCGGGGCCGCCTGGGGAGCGGTGGTCGCCGGGATCGGCGTTTCCTGCTTGACCAGATCCTTTTTCGCACAACCGGCCGTCAGGGCCGCCAGACAGAGGGATACCGTTAAATACCGGCAAATACGCTGAATCATTGTCTTATCTCCTTAACTTAACCATAGAATGCCGTGCGACTGAGCGCGACGGGCCATCAAATACGTGATACTGCTTGGGGTGAACATAACCGTTTGCTGCCGGAAGCCGGTTCCGTCACCGGCCGGCGGCCCCCGGGAATTGGTCAGCAGCGGAAATACCGCTTCAACGCCGCGGCTCACCCCGGCGCACGGCAGGCAGCGGCACCACGGGGCAAAGTCGGGCATCTCGAGGCAGACCGGACAAGCCCGCATCTCCGGAGCCTGCGGCAGCATCGGTGAGGGTTTCGCCCGGCTCTCAGTCACCGCCCTGGGACGTGGCGAGGCTTTGGCAGCGATGGAGAGATCGGGAACCCTGGTGCCGAAGAGCACAAAAAAGAACGGCACCAGAAAGACCAGCACCCTCAAGAGCAATCCGCAACCGGAGCTGCGCATTCCTGCAATTGTCATGGGTGGCATGCCTCCCGCACTACTCGCCGGTCTTGCGGCTTCTCCGGGTTACTGCCTTCCCCGTGCGGTTCACTTCCGAAGAGAGAAGCAGCTGGGGAGGGAGATGCTGGGCATCGAGGATCTCCACCATCAACCGCAACCCTTCCGTGATGGTTTCAAGACGGTCGCGGGGAATATTTTCCAATCCTGCCACCAGCAGCCCTTGGGCAACTTCCGGCGCTCTGGTCACCAGCTCTTTCCCCTGGGCCGTCAGCGAAACCATCACCACCCGGCGGTCCTCCTGGGAGCGGACCCGCTGCACCAGCTCCTGGGCCTCCAGGCGGTCAAGGATGCCGACCACTGTGGCATTGTGCAGATAGAGCCGTTGCGCCAGATCGGAAACCCGCAACGGGCCGTGGCCGGCAATGACCTTGATCGCCCACAGCTGGGGACCCGTCAGCCCGGTTTCCCGCATCGCCCGCTTGGAATGACCGTTTACCACTTGGAATATCCGGCGGAGATCATCGGTAATCGTAGCGATGATGTCGGCAGTTGACGTCATGATCCATCCCTTCGGCCCAGGGGTCTGCATCGGGGAGAACGGGCCGGTGACACCGATTCCGGGGATGATCCCCGGCCAGCACAGGCGACACTCCGCTCCGGGCAGATGCCGGAATATGGTTCCAACAAGTTAATAAGTTTAGCGGCGGTCTGAGACAAACACAAGAGGATAAATAATTAAGCATTTATAATTGTCATTCCGCGCGCCTTCCTCCACCTCCCTTTTGTTTTCAGACAAAGATCGTATGCTGTGCCGCCTCGAGCCTGAGCGCCAGGAACAGGGTCAGATACTCCCGCAGATGCCGGGTCAGTAGGTAATGCTCCAGGACGAATTTGCGCCCGGTGTCCCCCATCTCGCCGAGCCGCTGGCGATGATGCAGCAGAAACCTGACCCGGTGCGCCGCCCCCTCGGGGGTATTGACCAGGAAACCGGTCTGGTGGTTGATCACCTGGAGCCGGATACCGCCGACATCGCCGCCGATCACCGGTTTCCCCTTCCAGAGCCCCTCGGTAACCGTCAGGCCGAATCCTTCCCGGGTCGACTTCTGGATGACGATATCGGCAAGCCGCTGCAGGGCATTGATGGTCCGGTGGGCGTCGGACGGCAGACAGAGCACGTGGATGTCCGGGTCGGCGTTGGCCGCTTCCAGCACCTCGTCGAGTACCGCCTGTCCTTCCGGATCGTCGGCGGCGCCGCCGCCGGCCAGCACCAGCTGCACCGGCAGCACCTTGCGCACCATCCGGTAAGCCTGGATCACCCCGACCGGGTCCTTGAAGCGGTCAAAACGGGAAATCTGCACCAGAAGCGGCCGCTGGGAATCGAGGCCGAATTCCGCCCGGACACTCGCCAATTCCGCTGCCGGAAGATCGCAATTCTTCTCGCTGAGCGGATCAATGCTCGGCGGCACCAGGTACTGAGGATGGGGGAGCGCCTGGGCGAACTGGGGCATGTGGAAGATACTCGCATCATATTGCTCGACGGCGGCGCGGAGCATTTTCCAGACCGGCCGGTAGGGATGGCTGACGTCGATGTGAGCCCGCCAGATCCATTTCCCCTTCCGTTGCGGGCAGAGACCGAGCAAGGCCGCCGGCTGGGGATCGTGGATCACGACGATGTCGGCTTCGGAGAGCTGGTCCCGCAGCCGCTCGGCATTGGCGGCGTTGGTCTCCTGATAGACCTGCCAGTCGGCGGGGCCGAGGTGCAGGGGGTTTCCCTGCAGGCCGTTATGGATCGACTTGGTCACCGAGAAGAAGCGGCTGTTCCCTTCGAGCACCTCCCAGGAAGCATCGATGCCGAGATCCCGCATCAGCGGGACCATCCAGTCGAGAATCTCCGCCACCCCACCCCCGGCGCGGGTGGAATTGACGTGGATAACCCGGCAGCCGGCCAGCTTTTCCCCCAGGTGACGCAGCTGGTGGATGACCGCTGCCCCGACGATCCCTTCGTAGGCAGCCAGCGTCCGTTTCATGGCTCCCCCCCCTCGCCGCGGAGAATCCGCACCAGCATGCCGCGCAGGTCCGCCAACGAATAGAAGTAGAAGTCGACGGCCTGCAGCGCCTCGATCATCCACTGCCATTCGGCGCCCCCCTCGGCGAGCCAGGCACTGAAATCGTCGAGGCCGAGCGGAGGCCGGCGTCTCGCTTCCAGGAAATGGAAGTAAATGCTGCTGCTGGTCATCCGTTCCACCGCGGCCGCCAGTTGCGCCGGCTCTGCCACCTGCAGCCCGGTATCGAAGACCACGGTGGTGGCCTGCTTGAGGTAAAACTCGTCTCCCGGCGCCACCGACGGCACCGTCTGCAGCTCGCTCAACCGCTCGTCGAGCAGGTCGAGCAGCATGCCGCGAAGCGCCTCCATGGATGTGCACTCGTAAGGATCGATGATGCCGAGCCGTTCCGCCAAGACCCGGTCGCCCAGTTGCAGCTTCGACCAGACAGCGAAATCGTTACGGTAATCCGGATTGTCGAACAGCGGCACCAAGGGCGTTTCACAGAAATGATGGTAGAGGACGTCCTCGCTGCAGACAACAACCCGCTCTCGCAACTCCCGCAGGTTGATTGCCGGCGGCAGGCCGCTCATCCGGGTGAGCAGGGTACAATCGTTGATCGTAAAAGGGTTCATCGGTCACCTCTCCGGTTGCGCCGCAAAGAAATGTCCTCAGCGGACCGGCACCGCGCCGCCGACGGTCTGGGCAAGGGCAAGCGGTCCGTCCAGCAGATAGGCTCCCGCCACCGGCGATGCAGTGCCGATGGCGAAGACCGTCCCCCCTTCGCCGACGACCCAGGCCATCGCCCGGGCATCATTTTCGTCATCCCCGGCGTAGAAAAGCCGGTCAGTGCCCCGCCGGTAGCCGACATAATCGCACAGCCGCCTGACGCCGTATTCCTTGTTCAACCGCTCCAGAAACTGCACTTCCAGGACCTCGGGCCCGCGGAACAGCTGGAGATCGTTCATCCGGCACCACTTGTCGAGGCAGAGGGCAAGCATCTCCTTGACGGCTGGCGAGAGTCGCCGGGTATGGACCGCCACCGACCAGTACTTGTCTTCCACCTCGCCGCCGGATAGGACGACGAGCTCGGTGAGCCGGCGCAGATGATTGTGCCGCAGCGTTTCGATCTGCCGCGCCTCCTCCGGCGGGGCACCGAGCCGCTCCCCCCCCGGCACCCGCCATTCGATGCCGCTCCCCCCGCCGAGAAACACCCCGGAGACCGGCACCCGGGCAATCAGGTCGTCAAGCGACCGGCTCGACAGGATGGCGACGATGTTTTCCGGCTTGATCACCAGGTCCCGTAACAGTTGCCGGCAGGCCGGATGGAGGCGGGCCGCCTGGCGATCAGCAACGATGGTGGCTAGGGTGCCGTCGAAGTCGAAGCAAAAAATAGTGCGTGCCCGGCCGTCATTCATCACCCGTTCTCCTCCTGGCCGAGCAGACGTTCCAGCTCGGCGAAGACGTTCAACCCCCAATCGTAGACCGTATTGCGCTCGACCTGGCTACGCAGCCGCTCCATCCGCTCCCGGCGTTCCGCTTCCGGCATCACACAGGCGCGGTACATGGCATCGGCAAGGCCATCGCCATCGAAGGGGTTGATCAGCAGCGCATCGCCCAATTCGCGGGCCGCGCCGGTGTAGCGCGACAGCAGTAGCACGCCGTCGCCGTCATTGCGGGCGGCAACAAACTCTTTGGCCACCAGATTCATGCCGTCATGCAGCGACGAAACCACCACCGCTTGGGCCATCCGGTAAGCAGCCAGGACGGCGTAATAATCGTGGTGCGCCCGGAGGAAGAAGACCGGCGTCCAGTCATCGGTCTGGTGCCGCCAGTTGATCTCGTCCACCAGGGCGTCGATCTGCTCGTTGAGGTGACGGTAGGCCTCGACATGGGTCCGGCTTGGTGCCGCCAGCTGCACGAAGCACACTTTACCCACCAGCTCGGGATGGCGTTGCAACATCAGATCGAAACCGCGGAGTCGCTCGGGAATCCCCTTGGTATAGTCGATCCGGTCGGCACCGACGAAGAGCGACAGTTTGCCGTGCTCTTCGCCCAGCTCCTTGAGGAATCCGGCCAGGCGGCGGCCCACCGTTTCCCCTTCCGCGTCGCGGCTGATTTGGCTGGCGTCGACGCTGATCGGAAAAGGACGGACCCAGGTCGGCCGGCCGCCGCGGAAGACCCGGAAATGCTCCAGGTCGACCCGCGCCTCGATGAACCGGTCAACGGTATCGAGAAAATTGTTGCAGTGGTACTGGATGTGGAAGCCGAGCAGATCGTTGCCGAGCAGGCCGTCGATGAGCTCTTCGCCCCAGGGGAAGATGCGAAACGCCTCGGGATTGGGCCAGGGGATATGCCAGAAATGGAGGATCTTCAGGTCGGGCCGGACATCCTTGAGCAGCCGCGGTAACAGCGCCAGGTGGTAATCCTGGATAAAGACGATGGCTGCCCCCCCCTCTGCCTCTTCCAGCACCGCATCGCGGAATTTTTCGTTAACTGACCGGTAGGTTTCCCACTCGGCCCGGGAAAAGTACGGCCGGGTGTAGACGGTATGGCAGAGTGGCCAGAGTGCCCGGTTCGCCAGGCCGTAGTAGTAGCCCTCTTCCTCTTTGCGACTCAGCCAGACCCGGCGCAGCGTATAGCGCGGCGCTTCGGGAGGGAGGCCGAGCCGCCCCCGGCGGTCCACCACCAGCCGGTCGGCGGTGCCGGAGCCATGGGCAACCCAGGTTCCCCCTACCGCCTTGATTATCGGCTCGATGGCAGTCACCATGCCGCTGGCGGGACGGACCATCCGGATGCCGTCGGCCACATGTTCGTGCAGGCACGGTTCGCGATTCGAAACGACTATCAGCTTCGCCCCGGCGGTAACCCCGGCGACAAAGGCGGCCAGTTCACTATCCTTCACCCTTGCTCCTTTCTTCCGTTCTTCTCCCGGGCCGAAACCGCCCCTGGCGACCAAAAAAAGGATTGCCCGGTGAGCAAACAGTAGATATAATTTGAATACAAATTATTTTAGCAAAAATCAACCCTCAATTTTTCTTTGACATTGGCAAAGCAGGTGTGGGAAAAGGGAAAGTTAAGACTGCGCCGGCGGCAACAGCCTGAATTAAGGCAGCTTTATCTTCCTGCGGTGATTTAAGACAAGTATACAGGATAACGTACCAATGACACCTACCCCAGCACGGAATCCGGACCGGCGCTCTAAAGCGGCGGTACTGGTCCGCGACCTGCAGCTGCTCCGCCGGTTCGTCTCCATTCGCAGGATCATCTTCAGCCTCCTCTCCCGGCTGAGAATCAGCGAAAATACCCTGATGGTGATCCTCGCCGTCTGCATCGGCCTGCTGGCAGGTCTCTGCAACTTTGCCTTCCGTCGGTGCATCGAGTTTTTCAACTGGCTGATCATCGGCAACGGCGCGGCCATTACCGGCTATGACCCGACCATCTGGAGCTGGCACCGGCTCTGGGCGCTCGCCTTCCCGCTGCTGGGGGCGCTACTGATGATCCCCCTCTTCATTACCTTCCCGGAAGACATGAACTTCGGCTTTCCCCGCTTTCTGGAAGCAGTCAACCTGCGTGGGGGGCGGCTACCGCTCCGGCTGATGTTCACCCGGGGCGTCTCTTCCGCCCTGACCATCGGCTCGGGAGGATCGGCGGGACAGGAAGGACCGATCGCCCAGATCGGCGGCACCGCCGGTTCGGTAATCGGCCACCTGCTCGGCATGTCCGAGGACCGGCTCAAGGTACTGATCGGCTGCGGCGTCTCCGGTGGCGTGGCGGCCACCTTCAACGCGCCGCTGGCCGGGGTTTTTTTCGCCCATGAGATTGTCTTGCTCTCGTCGTTCGACATCTCGTCATTCACCAGCATCGTTATCTCGTCGGGAATGGCGACCGTCGTCTCCCGGGCAATGTTCGGCGACATGCCGGCGTTCGACGTTCCCGCCTATCAGTTGGTCAGCCCGGTCGAGCTGTTCTTCTACGTACTGCTCGGCATCGTCAGCGGCGCCCTAGCCACGATGTTCATCGACTGGTACAGCCGGACCCGCGATTCTTTCAAGAAGCTCAACCTCCATCCGCTGCTCAAGCCATGCCTCGGCGGACTGCTCGTCGGCTGCATCGGCGTTTTCCTCCCCCAGGTCCAGGGAAACGGCTACGAATTCATCGAGCGGGTTGTCACCAACAACACCGGCTGGCTGCTGGTCACCCTACTTATCTTCGGCAAGATCCTCGCCACTTGCGTCACCCTCGGCTCGGGGCTCCCCGGCGGGACTTTTGCTCCTTCGCTTTTCATCGGCTCGGTCACCGGCATGAGTTTCGGCTTTCTGATGAACCAGCTGTTCCCTCTCTACACTTCGACCCCGGGGGCCTACGCCATGGTCGGCATGGGAACGTTCCTGGCCGCCGTAACCCACGCACCGATGACCGGCATCTTCCTTCTCTTCGAAATGACCGGTTCCTACCAGGTCATTGTCCCGATTATGATCTCCTGCGTCATCGGCACCTCCATTGCCCGTCATTTCCGCAAAGACGGCATCGATACCGCCGACCTGGCCGCCCGGGGGATCGACCTGCGGGCCGGGCGGGAGCAAAACGTCCTGGAGACAATCCGGGTAAAGAACGTCATGGTCCGCGATCCGGAGGTGTTGCCCGACAATCTGCTGATCCGCGAATTCCTCAAGCGGGCCCATGCCTCCCGTCACAGCACCTTCCCATTGATGAATCCGGGCGGGGAACTGACCGGCATCGTCACCACCCACGACTTCCTCGGCGTCGCCTTCGACCGGCAACTGCTCGAAACGGTCCAGTTGAGCGAAGTGGCCACCAACGACGTCATCACCGTCAACAGCAGCGACAACCTGGCCGAAGCACTGCGCAAGATCGACTATAGCACCCTCGAAGAGCTGCCGGTCGTCGAGGTGGAGAACCCGCGCAAGGTCATCGGTATCCTCTCCCGGCGAGACATCACCGCCGCCTATAACAAGGCGATGATGAAGCGCTCGTTCAGGGCCAAACAATTTCACTAACGTGGCGTAGGGTGCCCGAAAGGGCTCAGCAGGAAACTGCAGTGGATGCAGTGGAGGACCGCCGGGATAAGCCGCCGGGTGCCAGGCGGAGATTGCCTTGGCAGCCCACCCGGCGGCGAGATGCGGGGGGGCGCCGTTACCGTTGGTCCGGCGGAACGTCCGGCTCGTCGCACCGGTGGTAGTCGTCGTCAAAGCGGACAATGTCGTCTTCACCGAGATACTCGCCGCTCTGCACCTCGATGATCACCAGGGGGATTTTGCCGGGGTTTTCGAGCCTGTGGCAGCGACCGATCGGAATGAACGTCGACTCGTTGACGTTGACCACGTACTCCTCTTCGCCGCAGGTTACCCGGGCGGTACCGGAAACGACGATCCAGTGTTCGCTCCGGTGATGGTGCATCTGCAGCGAGAGCCGCTGCCCTGCGCCCACTTCAATCCGCTTGATCTTGTAATTCCGGCTTTCATCGAGGACCGTATAGGTGCCCCACGGCCGTTCGCCACGTTCCAAGCCTGCCATCTCGGTCGAAATCGTCTCCCCGCCGTCACCCATTGCGTCCCCCCTCCCGTCGCTTTTCCAAGTATGTCCGGAGCGCCTCGTCCCAGCGTTCCAGTTCCAGCCCCGTATCGTGGACCAGCCGACAATTGTCGAGGGCAGAAAAGGCGGGCCGTGGCGCAGGCCGGCCCAGCTCCGCGGTCGTTTGCGGCCGGAGCTGCACTGACACCCCTGCCGCCGTAAAGATCGCCTCGGCAAATGAAAGCCACGAACAGCTGCCGGCGTTGGTCGCATGATAGGTACCGCGACAGCCGCAATCGAGCAGGGTGCTGATTGCCAGGGCCAGATCCACCGTCCAGGTAGGTGAGCCGATCTGGTCGTTCACCACCCGCAGTTCCCGCTTCTCGACCGCCAGGGCGAGCATCGTCTCGACGAAGTTGCGGCCGCCGAGCCCATAAAGCCACTGGGTCCTGACGATCAAATGCTCGGGATTCTCCCGGGCCAGCTCCTCACCGAGAAGTTTCGACCGGCCGTAAACACTCAAAGGGTTTACCGGATCATCTTCCTGATAGGCCCCCCCCTTACGCCCGTCGAAAACGTAATCGGTGCTCAGCTGGACGAGGGTGGCGCCGATCTCGCGGCTGGCGGCAGCCAGGTGCCCCACCCCTTCGCCATTCACCCGCATTGCCAGCGCCTCGTTCGTTTCGCAGCCGTCGACATCGGTATAGGCGGCACAGTTGATAATCACCCGCGGCCTAACGGTGAACAGCACCCGCCGGACCGACGCAGGGAGGGTAATATCGATCTCGTCGACATCCACCCCCCGCACCTCGCCGGGAAGGACCCGCAGCAGATCCTGCCCCAGCATCCCTTTGGCGCCAACAACGAGAATCATCGCTCACCCTCCGGAACATGCATGAGATAAAATAACATGAAAAATCGGCAACTGCTCGCAGTCAGCTCGAATAGCGTCCCGGCTTCCTATCAACGGTCGGCATACTGCCGGACGTAATACTCGCGATAGGCCCCCGAGGTAACCGCGGCGACCCACTCCTGGTTGGCCAGATACCAGTCGATGGTTTCGGCAATCCCCCGTTCGAAGGTGTAGGCCGGCGCCCATCCCAACTCGCGGTGGATCTTGCCGGCGTCGATGGCATAGCGGCGGTCGTGGCCGGGACGATCCGCGACGAAGGTCACCAGTTTCCGACTCTCCCCGACCGGCCGGCCGAGGCGCTCGTCGAGCAGATCGCAGACCAACTGGACGATGGCGATATTCTGCCATTCGTTGTTGCCGCCGATGTTGTAGACCTGGCCGGGGCGCCCCCCTTTCAGCACGGTCTCGATCGCCTGAGAATGGTCCTTGACATGCAGCCAGTCGCGGACATTTTTGCCATCGCCGTAGACCGGCAGCGGCCGGCCAGTCAGCACGTTATGAATCATCAGCGGAATCAGCTTTTCCGGAAACTGGTACGGACCGTAATTATTGGAACAGCGGGTGATCAGCGCAGGAAAACCGTAGGTTTCGTGGTAGGCCCGCACCAGCAGATCGGCCCCCGCCTTGCTTGCCGAGTAGGGAGAATTGGCAGCCAACGGCGTCTCCTCGGTAAAGAAGCCATTGGCCCCAAGGGAACCGTATACCTCGTCGGTGGAGACCTGCAGATAGCGGAACTGTTCTATCGTGCCGGTCGACCAATGCCGGCGACTCTCCTCGAGAAGTACCTGGGTCCCGAGAACGTTGGTCCGGACAAAGAGCTCCGGACCGCTGATCGAACGGTCCACGTGGGATTCGGCGGCAAAATTGACTACTGCCTCGATCCGCTCCTCGACCAGCAACCGGCCGACCAGTGAGGCATCGCCGATATCGCCGTGAACGAACCGGTAGGCGGGATGGTTTTCCACCGCCGTCAGGTTTTTCAGGTTACCGGCATAGGTGAGCAGATCGAGATTGATCACCCGACAGCCCGGATTGGCCGGGAGAAAATAATTAATGAAATTGGCACCGATGAAACCCGCGCCGCCGGTGACGAGGACGGTCCGGGGAATAAATTGGTCGCGCATGGTTCCTCCAAAACTGGTTGCCGGGCGCCGGCGGTCCGGCCGCCGGGTTCCCCATCACATCGGGCGGATTGTCTCAGAACGCCCGGATCGACCCGAGAGAGCCGATCCCTGCCAGGGCGAAGTTGACAAAAAACTCGCGGTTGTCGAGCCGGTCCCGGTAGGAAAAGGTGACACTCCAGCATTGATGCCGGTACTCGAGGGCATAGGAAGATTCCAGGAAGTCTCCCAGATCGGCGGAATAGCGGCCGGTATACGTAAAGGTGAACGGCTTGACGAGGGCGACGACCGCCTTTCCTTCCAGGTAGTTGACCTCCCCCCGGGCAAATCGGTAGCCGAACCCCAGCGCATTGCCGTCGTCGTCGTGGAAGTCGGCGGAAACCCCCGCCGTGGAAAAATGGCTCTGGTACGGATTGTAACGGGCGTCAAGGCCGAGCGAAAGCTGCTTGAGCGGTTGGGCGGCCGCATCGAGCATCACGTCGGTGAAGGGGTGCCGATCATCCACCAGGGTCAGCAGGTCACGGCGGGTGCCGCTGAATTCATATCCCTGGGAGAGGCGGAGATAGAGCAGGTCCCGGTACTCGCTGCTGCCGTCGCTGCCGACAAACTTGCCGGTCAGGTAGTTGGTGAGCGAATAGACGATCCGATTCTCATGGACCACCCGATCGTAGTAATCGAAAAAGGGTACCGTCTCCTGGTTCTTGTCCTGGACGAAATTGTAACGGATCTCCGGAATCAGCACATGGCGCAGCCGGGGCATGGCGGCATTGCCGGTTTCGTAAACCCGGGCCAGGGTCGAGGAAACTGTGCCACCGGCGGTAAAGAGCCCCACCCCGTGGTATCCTTTGCCGATATCGCCGCCATAGGCGTTATACAGCCGTTCCTGGTACCCGGCCCAGGCGCTCAGTTCCAGAGCGTCGACCTTGCCATAGGCCGTCAGCGTCGGCTGCAGAGCGAGGCGTTCCCCTCGAATCCCGTCCTCCCGGTAAAAGTTCGTAAAACTGGAATCATAGGAAAGAAAAAGCGGCAGCGAACCAAGCTGCTGCCGGATGCCGGTAAGAGTGATCGTTGGCAGTTTCTGGAGGGTTTTGCTGTTGTCGGCAATATTGTCCCGCAGGTCTTCCATGTAGCGGAACTCGCCGGAGAGCACCTGGCGATGGAACCGTTTAGTCAGGGAGAGAGTCGACTCCAGGCTGTTCTGGTTATAGACCCCGGTCTGCTCGGCAAAATCGCGGTAAAAATTCCGGTCACTGACCAGATTGATGTCCGACTTGAGATCGAGGGTATCGGAGAAGTTTTGGACGTGCTTCTGGCTCACTTCACCCCGAAAACGCTGTTGGGTGGTATCGTAGATGACGTAGCCGCGGAACGAGCCTTCGCTCCCCCGGGTCAGGAGATAGCGGTAGTCCAGGCCAAGCCCTTCGCCTCGCTTGGTCTGGATGTCGAGAGTGATAGTGGCGTCCTGGCTGGGGGAGATGGCCCAGTAATACCCGAGGTTGAAGGTGAACCCCTTCTTGCTCGAATTGCCGCCGCGGGGGGTGAGAAAGCCCGACTGCCGCTCCCGCTTGACCGGAAAGACCAGGTACGGGAAATAGAACACCGGGACATCGGCAAGATAGAACAGGGCATTGCGGCCGGTCGCATAATCGCCCAGTGTTACGTCCACGTCGGAAGCGGAAAACTTCCAGCTCGGCGTGTCGCCATCACAGGTGGTGAAACTGCCGTGTTCCACATGGTACGATTCCGGACCGGCCTTGATCATCCGGGCGGCCCGGAGATGAAAGTTCCCCTTGCGGATAAAGGCATCGCCACTATCGACCTCTCCCGTTTCATCCTGATAATTGAGCTTGAGCCGTTGCGCCCGGAGCAGGTCGCCGTCGCGCATCAGGATAACGTTCCCGGACGCTTCCGCCTCCTCGCTACCGGTATTCAACCGGGCCTGATCGGAAAGGAGCGTGATCCCGCGGCCGTTGATCCGGACATTACCCGACGCCTCGACCAGATCCCGGGCCGCCTCATGGGTGAGGGTATCGGCTTCGATCCGGATCGGCCCCGTCTCGTCCCCCTGGCCGAAGGCGGCCGAAGCGGCCGAGGTCACCAGAAGGAGCGTTGCCAGCAGGCGTTGAGCTGAGAGAGCGAAATTCATGGTTGTCGTCTATCCGCGGAAAGGTTCGTAACGTTTTGTCAGGAGCACCGCCCGGGCCTCGCCGACCGTGAACAGGGAGCCACAAACCAGGATCAGGTCGTCGTCGGTCGCCCGCTGCCGGGCGAGAGCCAGGCCGGCGGCGACCGATCCACCATCAACCGCCGGACACCCACGGCTGGCGCACTCAGCGGCCAGAAGAGCGGAGGGAAGCGCCCGCTCGACCGTCGGCGTTACCGCCACTACTTCGCCGGCAAGCGGCAACAACGGAGAAAGGATGCCGGCAAGGTCCTTGTCGCCCATCACCCCGAGCACCATGAACAGCCGGCTGCGGGACAGCCCGCCGAGCGAGGCGGCCAGGGCAGCGGCACCGGCGGGGTTGTGGGCGCCATCGAGCAGGATGCGGGGCGGCCCGGGAAACAGTTCCATCCGTCCTGGCCAGCGGGCCGCCGCCAGCCCGTCGCCGAATGCCGTCTCCGGCAGGGGAAAACCGCAGTGGCCGAGCGATTCCGCCGCCGCCAGCGCAGTGGCGGCATTGTCCGCCTGGTAGCGACCGCCGATCCCCGGCCGCAAACCGGACAACGTCCGCGCCAGCCCATGATAAGCGAGAGTACCGTCCTCGTGCCAGGCGGCGGAAAAATCGTTGTCGAGTCGCACCAGGGAATTCCCTCCGCGCCGGCACTGTTCGGCAAGGACCGCGCTGACCGCTTCCGGCTGGCGCGACAGCACCACCGGCGTTCCCGGCTTGATGATCGCCCCTTTTTCCCGGGCAATCGCGGGCAGGCTGGCGCCGAGCCACTCGCAATGATCGAGGGCGATGGGCGTGATCACCGTCATGAGGCCGTTCGCCGCGCTGGTGGCATCGTGACCGCCCCCCATGCCGGCTTCGACGACGGCCACCGCCACCCCGGCTTCGGCAAACCAGAGCAGCGCCAGAGCGGTAACCACTTCGAAAAAGGTGGTGCCCGGTGGGGCAGCGGCGAGTACTCGCTCGGCCAACCGACCGGCCCGCTCTTCAGCGATCTCGGTACCGTCGAGACGGAACCGTTCGGTAAAACTGATCAGATGGGGCGAGGTAAACAGCCCGGTACGATAACCGCCCGCAGTCAGCAGGGAGGCGAGAAAAGCCGCCGTCGACCCTTTGCCGTTGGTCCCGACCACGTGAATGACCGCAAACGATTCCTGGGGATTGCCGAGTTGTTGTAACAGTGCAGAGATCCGTGCCAGACCCGGCCTGATGCCGAAACGCCTCAGGCCGTATATGTGTGCCAGAATCTCTTCATAGGTCATGACAGGCGGGAATTATAGGGGAAGAAGGGGGGAAAGTCCACCGATTTGAGGGAGGGGGCGGCAACCGGCGCCGCCCCGCTATCGCCGTTATTGGGGACGATAGAGCATTCCCAGCACCCGGGCCAGGGTGGCGCGCATATCCTTCCGTTCGACGATCAGGTCGACCATGCCGTGATCGAGGAGGTATTCGGCACGCTGGAACCCCTCGGGAAGTTTCTGGCGGATCGTCTGCTCGATGACCCGGGGGCCGGCGAAGCCAATCAGCGCCTTCGGCTCGGCGATATTAATGTCGCCGAGCATGGCGAAACTGGCGGTAACGCCGCCGGTCGTCGGGTCGGTCAACACCGAAATAAAGGGAAGCCCCTGCTCCCTCAGCTTGGCCAGCGCCGCCGAGGTCTTGGCCATCTGCATCAGCGACAGGATGCTCTCCTGCATCCGGGCGCCGCCGGAAGCGGAAACGACAATTACCGGGGTGTGGGCGGCAACGCCCCGCTCGATCGCCCGGGTGATCTTCTCGCCAACCACGCTCCCCATGCTCCCCCCCATGAAGGAGAAGTCGAAGACCGCCAGTTGTACCGGGATGGCCTCAATAGCCCCGGCGCCACAGATGACCGCATCCTTTGCCCCCCCTTTGGCGAGGGCGGCCTGGATCCGCTCCTGATAACTCTTGGAATCCTTGAACTCAAGGACATCCACCGAAACCATCGTAGCGTCGTATTCCACAAAGCTCCCCGCATCGAGCAGCAAGTCGATCCGCTGCCGGGCCGAGATCCGGTAATGGTGGTTGCACTTGGGACAGACATTGAGATTGCGCTCCAAATCTTTCGTGACGAGCGCTTCCTTGCAGCTCAGGCATTTGGTCCAGAGCCCTTCCGGTACCTTAACCTTTTTGTCTGTCGCCAACGGGGCCTTATCCCTTTTGAACCACGCCATCTGATAGCTCCCTCGGGGCCGCCATCGCCCCGGACTTTTTAGCAAAAATAAAGAAACCTGTTAACAGAAAACCACCGGAAAGTCAATTTGCAATTGCCCGTTTCAGACCGGCGGTGAACTCTCCCACGGCCGACTGAAGGGCCGTATCGCGGTGCTGCTCGAACAGCTTGACAATTGCGCTGCCGACCACTACCCCGTCACCGGCGGCGGCGACTTCCGCCGCCTGTTCGGGAGTGGAGACGCCGAAGCCGACGACCACCGGCACCGCCGTCTGGGCCTTAATGGCCGCCACATTGGCCCCGATCGACCGTTCGACGTCACGCCGCGCCCCGGTAACCCCGGTAACCGAAACGTAATAGATGAAGCCGCGGGCCCGGCGGGTCACCTTCCGGAGGCGGGCAGCATCCGAGGTGGGGGTCAGGAGGAAGATCAGATCGAGACCGTGCCGGTCGGTACAGGACTGCAGCTCGTCTGCTTCCTCGGGCGGCAGGTCGACCACCAGCACGCCGTCGACCCCGGCAGCGGCCGCATCGCTGGTAAAGCGCTCCAGACCGTAGTTGAGCAGCGGATTGTAGTAGCCCATCAGAATAATCGGCACCTGGGTGCGCCGCCGTACCGCTTTTACTGTCGCTAAAATTTTATCGAGTGTTGTGCCGGCCGCCAGCGCCCGCTCCGAGGCGAGCTGGATGGTCGGGCCATCGGCCATCGGATCGGAAAACGGCACCCCCAGTTCGATAATGTCGGCCCCGTTTCGCTCCAGGAGCGGAATCAACTCTTCGGTCGCCGCCAGGTTCGGATCACCGGCGGTAATGAACGTTACCAGGGCCTTGCTTCCCTGGGCCCGACAGCGGGCAAAGGTATCAGAAATCCTGCTCATGAACTCGCTACTCGCTTCCGCCGGTCCCGGTTGATCTGGAACCGGCTAGGGTCTCATTCCTCTTCCGTTTTGAAACTGCTCATCTCGCGCTGCAGGACGTCGAGCTGCCGGGAGAGCCGCGACACCGAATCGTCGAGCATCTTGGCGGCACCGAGGTTGGTCGACGTCGAATCCTGGATGTTTTCCACCGCCCGGATGATCTGCTCGCTCCCCCGGGTCTGTTCGTCGCAGGCCCGCTTGATCTGCAGGATCATGTCGGTGATGTTCTCGGTGGAGCGGGCAATGAAATTACCGACCTTGCTCTGCTCCTTGGTCGAGGTCCGGACCTGGGAGGTAAGCCCTTTCATCCGCTCGGCGGCGGTCATGATCATGTCGCTCCCCTTGCTCTGCTCCCGGGTCGCGCCGGCAATCTGGCCGATCATGTCGGAGACCCGCTCCATGGCATCGCGAATCATGTGGCTCCCCTTCGCCTGCTCCGTAGTCGCCCGGGCGATGCTCTCGACCTGGGCGGTCGCCTGCTGCACCCCGATGACGATCTTGTTGAGCGCTTCGCCGGACTCGTGGGACAGGGTCTCGCCGTCGGCAATGCTCTTCTCTGCCAGATCGATCGCCTCCACCGCCCGGGCCGTTTCATCCTGGACCCCCTTGATCAGCTGGGCGATCTCTCGGGTCGAGCTGGAGGTCCGCTCTGCCAGTTCCTTGATCTCGTCGGCCACCACGGCAAAGCCTTTGCCGTGTTCACCCGCCTGGGCGGCAATAATGGCGGCATTCAGGGCCAGCAGGTTGGTCTGTTCCGCCACCTCGTCGATAACCGAAAGGATGGCGCCGATATCGTTGGCCCGGCCGGAAAGAGTCTCGATCACTTCCGAGGTGATCCGGGAGGAGCGCTTGATTTCGTTGATCCCGGCAATGGTCGCCTCGACCGACGCCTTGCCGAGCTCGGCATCCTTGCGGACCTCTTCCGAAATGCTGGCGGTTTCCAAGGCGTTCTTCTCGACCTGCTTGATCGAACTGTCCATCTCCGCCACCGACGATGCCGTGGTGGTCGAAACTTCCATCAGGCTGACCACGCTGCTGCTGATCTGCTTGATCGACGCCGCCATTTCCATCACCGACGAACTGACCTCTTCCACTGCCTGGGAGAGCGAATCGACGTTCATCGCCACTTCCTCGATGCTGGCGGCCATTTCGAGGATCGAGGAGGAGGTTTCCGACGCCGAGAGGGAGAGGCTGTCGACGCCGTGGGAAACCTCTTTGACGGAGGTATTGATCTCGGTAACCGCCGAGGAGGTCAGGGACACGCCGCCGGCCTGGACTTCCGCGGCCGACATCACCCGGCGCGAAGCTTCGAAGATGTTGGCAGAAATCTGCCCCACTTCGATCAGCGAACGGTTCACCTTGCGGGCCAGTTCGCCGAGCATTTCGAGCATGGTGTTGAAGTCGCTGCTGAGATTGCCCAGCTCGTCGGCGGAATCGATCGCTACCCGGACCGTCAGGTCGCCCTTGGCCCCCAGGTTGGTCGCCCTGATCATCCGGTCCACCCGGCCGATGATGTTGCGGGTGGCGATCCCGCCGAAGAGCATCGCCAGCACGGCAGCACCGATAATGACGACAATGAAAGTAATGCTGACCGAGGCACGGATCTGTCCCGCCTCCTTGCCGACCTCCTGCATCATCACCTTGACGGTTTCCATCAAGTCGTCGATATCACGGGCAACGAAATCGCTGGCCCCCGACAACTCTTCCACCAGCCGCTCTTCCTCAAGGTTCGACGGGGTAGCCTGGCCGCTGACCACCGCCGTCTTGTAAGCGATGATCCGTTGCGCCACCTTCTCGTACTCGCCCCAGGTTTCCATCAACGCCTTGGCATGCTCCGCCATGACGCTGTCCTTTTCGGCCGGCTGGATGCCGAGTGCCTGATCGCCGGTCAACAGTGCCCGGCTGTATCGGCGGAAGATGTCCTGGTTCTTGTAATAGGCGGCAGCATGTTCCTTGACCCCCGCCGCATCGAGATGGGACATCAGGGTTTCAAGGATCGCCACCCGGCTGGTCCGCTCGGCAGCCTGCAGTTGCAGGGCAAGCTTCTGCTGATTGGCTCTGTTTTGCATCATCGTGGTAACACGACTGGTTACCATGCTGATGCTCTTGATACCGATGAAGCCGGTTACCGCGACAATTATCGCCATAATGGCAAACGAGCCGATCAACTTGTAGCCGAGTTTAAAATCATTGAGCATAACAACCTCGGAAGGCATAAATGAGCAACCTGCAATCCGTACTGATATACCAGACAGGTGCCGAACTTATCAAGCGAAAAGAGCCTTTTCACGCCGCTTTCCGCCGGGAAGGCCACCATAGGCCGGGCCTGTTTCACCACCCCGGGGAGAGGCGCCATCCCCCTCCCGGCAACCGGGGCTCAATGCTGCCAGCCGTTTATCAGACCGGCGAGCCCACCCAGCAGGGCGGACGGTCGATAGCGCGCCGGCACGCGAAAATCGCCCTGCGCCCCGACCGGGACCCGGGACGTGCTGAATGGCGTCTCGACCTGCAGGCTGCCGGTCAGGTGATAGGGGATTTTGTCAGGGTCGGGATGCCGTTCCAGGATGGCCAGCAGGTCCCGGTAGCGTACCAGAACCGGCAGGCGGATTTCGGTGGTGACCGCGGCCGGGAATTCCAGCCGCCGCCGCTGCCCCCCGCTGGCCAGCGGCAGGGTCATGACCCGCAGGTCATAAGTGTAGCCATCGAGGGTAAGGCTGAACGAATTGGGATTGGTGACGGCGAGCAGCACATCGAGCTCGACCCCTTCGCTCCCCAGGCCGACAACGGCCAGGTTTTTCACGGCGACCTGCGGCTCGGCAACCAGGAGCGAGCAGGCGGACAAGAGCGCTCCGACCAGCAACAGCATCTTTTTCATCGTTCGACCAATCCTTGCCTCGAAATCCGGATTATCCGGCGACCCACCTTAGCACAAGATCGGCGGCGAGTAAAACCCGACGCCCGGCAAGAACAAAAAAGAGGCGGACCTTGGGAAAAAGTCCGCCTCTCCGGTAGGGGAAGGTGTCATGCGACACCAAAACGTTACGACGCCTGCTCCAGGATGATCCGGGGCTCCTCAGCCTGAACGGGAGCAGGGGCACCCAATTCCCTGAGAATCTCACGCCGGTAGCGGCGCCGCTTGATCTCGTAGGCATCGGCCTCGGGGCCGACGCCGCAATAGAGCTTCTTTGCTCTCACCAGGTTGCCGTTCGCCATGTCGAGCTTGCTGTACAGCTCCCGCACGGCCGCTTCGGCGCACTTGGCATCGTTGCGCATCTCTTCTGGCCGATAACCGTGGCTCTCCGCCCGGGAGGGCATCAACTGCCAGACGCCGATGGCCCCCTTCGGGGAGACGGCGGCGGAGCTGAAGCCGACGGAACCGGTTTCCGCCAGGGCAATTTCCGCCAGGTCAAGGGGCATCAGCCTCGTCCCGAGGGTTTTCTGGTAACAGAGGTAAGCAAGACGGTGAGCCCGTTCAGAGTCGGTCCGGCGGGCAAATACCGCCGCAATGGCCCGAGCCTGCCGTTGCCGCTCGTCCAGTTCAACTCCTTGCTCCATGAGGCGGAGGACTTCCGGGTCGGGGGCAACTGCCGTCTGTGCTGTCGGTTCCGCCTCCTTGCGCAGTCCTGCCGGACTGCAGGAAACTCCGATGAGCATCATGCCTGCCAATAGATAAGTCAATTTTTTCATAAGATTTTTGGGTCGGGTTACGCAGCTTTGCCGGCCGGTCCGCGATGGGGATTGACGATGCGGAGCCTGTTCCGGCTGAAACCTCCTTTCGTGAAATCTCGGGTCCTTGACGAACCCGGGAGCGGAACGGCCTCCTGCCGCTCCGGCAAATATTAACAGCACCGTCGTCTTTAATGAGCCCCTTCTCTTCAAAAACGGCAAAAGGACCCGATGGGGCCCTTTTGCCTGATCCTGTTCTATTAAACAGGTAGTTGAGTTTATACAGTAAAACGTTGAGAAATGTCAAGCAATTATTTAAGTTTCACCTCTACTTTCAACTACTTACACAAGAAAAACCAACTGTCAGCCGCATACCGGTACGAGCCCCCCGCCGCTTACAAACTGACCCCCATCAGTTCGGCCACCGTATGGATATCCTTGTCGCCGCGGCCAGACAGGCAGGCAACGAGCGTCGTCTCTTTGCCGAGAGTGGGGGCCATTTTCAACACCTGGGCGATGGCATGGGAGGATTCGAGAGCCGGCATAATCCCCTCTTCACGGGTCAGGACCGTGAACGCTGCCAGGGCTTCCTCGTCGGTCACCGAGACATATTCGGCCCGGCCGCTTTCCTTGAGCCAGGCATGCTCGGGGCCGACCCCGGGATAGTCGAGGCCGGCGGAGATCGAATGGGCATTGGCAATCTGCCCGGCCTCATCCTGGAGGAGAAAGGTCTTGTTGCCGTGGAGCACCCCGACCCGGCCGGCGCAGAGCGGCGCCGCATGTTCGCCGGTGGCGATCCCCCGCCCCGCCGCCTCGACCCCCACCATCCGCACCGAGCGGTCGTTGAGGAACGGGTAAAAGAGCCCGAGGGCGTTACTGCCGCCGCCAACAGCCGCCACCAGGCAATCGGGCAGCCGCCCTTCGGCCTTCAGGTGCTGGGCGCGGGCCTCGCGGCCGATCACCGACTGGAAGTCGCGCACCATCATCGGATAGGGGTGCGGGCCAGCCACCGTGCCGATGACGTAAAAGGTATTGTCCACATAGGTGACCCAGTTGCGCAACGCTTCGTTCATCGCGTCCTTGAGGGTGGCAGTGCCTGCGGTGACCGGGGTTACCGTCGCGCCGAGCAGCTTCATCCGGAAGACGTTGAGCGACTGGCGGTGGATGTCCTCCTCACCCATGAAGACCTCGCACTCCATGCCGAGGAGCGCCGCAATGGTCGCGGTGGCGACGCCGTGCTGGCCAGCGCCGGTTTCGGCAATGACCCGTTTCTTCCCCATCCGTTTGGCGAGCAGCCCCTGGCCGATAGTATTGTTGACCTTGTGGGCGCCGGTATGGTTCAGGTCTTCACGCTTGAGATAGATTTTCGCCCCGCCGAGCTTTTCCGTCAGTTTCGCGGCGAAGTAGAGCGGATTGGGCCGCCCCACGTACTGACGGAGATAGTAGGTGAATTCTTCCTTGAATTCCCGGTCGTGCCGGTAATGGGCATAGGCTTTCTCCAGTTCCAGCAGCGCCGGCATGAGGGTTTCCGGCACGTAGCGGCCGCCGAACTGGCCGAAGTGGCCTTGTCTGTCGGGTAACTTCATAGGTCCTCCGTTTCTGATTGGTACGATAGCGGGCCGCGGCAACGCCGGGGATTCCCCTGCGCCGGGACCGCCATTGGCGGTTGTAGCAGAGAAAAGCCGGCAAAACAAGGGGGTTTTCGTCGCGCCGGCGCGTGCGCAGAATCGAGAAAAGGGGATGGAATCACTTCCGTCCCCTTTTGCTCACCTCGTCCCGAGTTACGGGTATCGACGCTTCAAAGCCCCTTCGCCCGGCGGATGAACTCCCGCACCTTGGCCGGGTCTTTTTTCCCCGGCCCGCTCTCGACGCCGCTGGAGACATCGACGGCGTAGGGGATAACCGTCTTCACCGCCTCGCGGACATTGTCCGGCGTCAGCCCGCCGGCAAGGATGATCGGCCCGTACGCCTTGGCGACCTTGGCGGCCTCCCAATTGAAGGTCAGGCCGGTGCCGCCGTATGCCTTGGGCGAATAGGCATCGAGAAGAAAGGCGGCGGCCCGGTAATGGCGGATCGGGTCGAGGCTGGAGATATCCTTGACCCGGAACGCCTTGATCACCCGCCGGGCAACCTTGTCGCAAAAAGCAGGGGGTTCGTCGCCATGGAGCTGCACCAGGTCGAGCCGGCAGAAGTCGGCCGTCCGGTTGACGAAGTCGGTGGGACGGTTGACGAACAGGCCGACGGTCTGGACGAAGGGGGGGAGCTGGCCGATGATTCCCGCCGCCCCCTCCGGATCGATACAGCGGGGGGACTCCGGATGGAATACAAAACCGAGGGCATCGGCCCCGGCGTCAATCGCTACCCGGGCATCCTCGATGGTGGTAATGCCGCAGATTTTGACCCGAACCATGGTTCCCCCCGGCGGGACGGCGTGTTACCCGTCCCCAGCCCGTTCCTACACGTTCACCTGCGGCAACCGCTCCAGCGAAGCCCGGATCAGCGCCTCGGGATATTCGTAATCCTCGAGCCCCCCCGACAGGTAGGCGTCATAGGCTCCCATATCGAGCTGACCATGGCCGGAAAGGCCGAAGAGGATGGTCTTCTCCTTTCCCTCCTCCTTGGCCAGCACCGCCTCGTCGATGGCCGCCCGCACCGCGTGGGACGACTCGGGCGCCGGAACGATCCCCTCGCTCCGGGCGAAGAGCAGCGCCCCCTCGAAGCAGGCGGTCTGTTTGTAAGCCTTCGCCTCGATGGCGCCGGCATGGTACAGTTGGGAAACGAGCGGCGACTCGCCATGGTAACGGAGCCCGCCGGCGTGGATTCCCGGCGGCACGAAGTCGTGACCGAGGGTATACATCATGGCGATCGGCGCCATCTGGGCGGTGTCGCCGTAATCGAAGGCGTAGACTCCCTTAGTCAGGGTCGGGCAGGAAGCGGGTTCCACCGCCAGACAGCGGACCTGCTTGCCGGTCGCCCGGTCGGCAATGAAGGGGAACGCCAGGCCGGCGAAGTTGGAACCGCCGCCGCAGCAGGCAATGACCACGTCCGGATAGGTGCCGGCGATCGCCATTTGTTCCTTCGCCTCCAGGCCGATGACCGTCTGGTGGAGACAGACATGGTTGAGGACGCTCCCCAGGGCGTAGTTGGTATCCGGATGGCTGGCGGCATCCTCCACCGCCTCGGAGATGGCGATGCCGAGGCTCCCCGGGCTCTCCGGATCGTGGGCGAGGATCGTCCGGCCGGCGTTGGTGAACTCCGACGGCGACGGGATCACCTCCGCCCCCCAGAGCTGCATCATGCTCCGCCGGTACGGTTTCTGGGTACAGGAAACCTTGACCATGTAGACCGTGCACTCCAGGCCGAACAGCGAGCAGGCCAGTGCCAGCGAACTCCCCCACTGCCCGGCACCGGTCTCGGTGGCCAGCCGGCGGATCCCCGCCTGTTTGTTGTACCAGGCCTGGGGGATGGCCGAGTTCGGCTTGTGGGAGCCGGCGGGGGAAACACCTTCGTACTTGTAGTAAATCTTCGCCGGCGTGCCGAGGGCCTGCTCCAGCCGGTACGCCCGGAACAACGGCGACGGCCGCCAGGAGCGGTAAATGTCGCGGACCTCGTCGGGAATCGGAATCCACCGCTGGGTCGATACCTCCTGTTCGATCAGCGCCATCGGGAAGATCGGCAAGAGATCGTCGGGAGTCACCGGCTGCAGGGTCCGGGGATTGATGACCGGCGCCAATGGGCCCGGCAGATCGGGGATGATGTTGTACCAGGCCTTCGGGATATGGCTCTCGTCGAGCAGGATTTTGGTCTGCACGGTCGGACTCCTTTCGGGATGAATTCAACACTGCCCGGCAGGCCGGGTCAGCCTAGCAATTCCTGCAACTTGGCGCCGATATCACCCTCGCGCATCAGCGACTCGCCGATCAAAAAGCCGCGCGCCCCGGCCCGTTGCAGACGGAGAATGTCGGCCCGGCCGGTCAGGCCGCTCTCGGCCACCACGAAGCGGTCGGCGGGGATCTGCGGCAGGAGCCGCTCGGTAACCGCCAGATCGGTGACGAAGGTCCGCAGGTCGCGGTTGTTGATCCCGAGCAGCCGGCAGTCGGTTTGCAGCGCCGTCGCCAGTTCCCGTTCGTCATGGACCTCCAGGAGCACGTCGAGGGAGAGTTCCCGCGCCAGACCGGCCAGTTCTTCGATCTGGGGGAGTTCCAGCATGGCGGCGATCAGCAGGATCGCGTCGGCGCCCGCCGCCCGGGCTTCGTAAACCTGGTAGGGATCGAAGAGGAAATCCTTGCGCAGGAGCGGTAGCCGCACCTGTTCGCGGATCAGCGCCAGGTAGCGCAGGTGGCCGAGGAAGAAGCGCTCCTCGGTCAGCACCGACAGGCAGGCGGCCCCGTTGGCTTCGTAGATTTCGGCGATGGTCAGCGGATCGAAATCGGGGCGGATCACCCCCTTGCTCGGCGACCCCTTCTTTACCTCGGCGATCAGCGCCGTCCAGCCCGAATCGGCACAGTCGGTCAGCGCCCGGAGAAAGCCGCGGGGCTGGTCCTCCAGGTCGGCGATCCGATTGCGGAGCTCGGCCAGCGGCACCGCGGCAACGGCGGCGGCCAGTTCGTCCCGTTTGTGGGCGACAATTTTTTTCAGAATGTCGGGAGTATCGGTCATTGGGTCTTCCGCGCGGCGCCACTGAAGGGTGCCGAAATGGTGGCGGGGCGGCCGCCGGGTTATTCG
Source organism: Geotalea uraniireducens (assembly GCF_027943965.1). NCBI lineage: Bacteria > Pseudomonadati > Thermodesulfobacteriota > Desulfuromonadia > Geobacterales > Geobacteraceae > Geotalea > Geotalea uraniireducens. The sequence continues at coordinate 2,987,882 of NZ_AP027151.1, forward strand.
TTGGTCAGGGCGATCAGCTTCTCCAGCTGCGCCAGGGCACGGCCCGAATCGATCGCCGCGGCGGCCATGGCAAGGCCAGCAGCCGGCTCCGGCGCCTTGCCGGCGGCCACCAGGGCAAAAGCGGCATTGAGCAGCACCACATCACGTTTCGGCCCGGGTTTGCCGGAGAGCACCTCCCGAACGATCAGCGCATTCCCCGCCGCATCGCCGCCGAGCAGATCCGCCGCCTGGCAGCGGGCAAGGCCCAACTCTTCGGGAGCGACGAGGCGCAGCGTTACCCCTGCCGGAGTCACCTCCGCCACCCGCGTTTCGCTGGTGAGGGTCATCTCGTCCATCCCGTCGAGGCCGTGGACCACGAAACCGCGCCGACAGCCGAGCCGATGGAGGACATGGGCCAGGGTTTCCACCAGATCCTCGCGATAGACGCCGAGGACCTGACAGTCGGCGCCGGCCGGATTGGTCAGCGGACCGAGGATATTGAAGATGGTCCGGATACCGATCTCCTTGCGCGGACCGATGGCATACTTCATCGCCCCGTGCAGGGCGGGGGCGAAGAGAAAACCGACGCCGATCTCCCGGATGCACCGTTCGACGGTCTCCGGGGTCACATCGAGGTTGACGCCGAGGGATTCGAGGACATCGGCGCTACCGCAGGCCGAGGAGACGGAGCGATTGCCGTGCTTGGCGACCATCACCCCACACGCCGAGACGACGAAGGTGACGGTAGTCGAAATATTGAAGGTATTGGTGCCGTCGCCGCCGGTGCCGACGACATCGAGAATCGTCTCCCGGTCGATATTGATATCGTCCCGGTCGAGATCGAGGATGTTCCGCCCGACCCGGATCGGGGTGGCCCGGTCGCGCATCACCCGGGCTGCGCCGGTGATCTCGGTGACCGTCTCCCCTTTCATCCGCAGGGCGGTGATGAACGCCGCGATCTGGGCGGGGGTCGCCCCGCCGGACATGATCTGGTCCATGACCTCGATCATCTCCGCTTCGGTCAGGTCGTGCCGCTCGACGACTTTCGCAATGGCTTTCTTGATCATGAATTTGTCCTGTAGAGACCCCGTGGGTGTCCGTCATCAGGCAGACACAGGGGCCTGCCCTGCACGATCACCGTGTCATGGTGAGGAAATTGCGCAGTAACTCCATCCCCCCCTCGGTAAGGATCGATTCGGGATGGAACTGAACCCCCCAGACCGGCAGTTCCCGGTGGGCGAGCCCCATGATTTCTCCTTCCTCGACCCAGGCGGTGATTTCCAGGCAGGGAGGGAGAGTGGCCCGCTCCACGACCAGCGAATGGTAGCGGGTGGCGTTGAAGGGGTTAGGCAGCCCGCGGAACAGCCCCTGGCCGTTGTGGTGGATTGGCGAGGTCTTGCCGTGCATCAGGGTGCTGCTCCGGGCGACCCGGCCGCCGAAAGCGGTGCCGATCGACTGGTGGCCGAGGCAGACGCCGAGGATCGGCAGTTTGCCGGCGAAGTGGCGGATGGCGGCCACCGAAATTCCCGCCTCCTCGGGGGAGCAGGGCCCGGGGGAGATGACGAGCCGCGCCGGCTGCAGCGCCGCGATCTCCTCCAGGGTGATCCGGTCGTTGCGGTAGACCCGCACCTCCTCGCCGAGTTCGCCGAAATACTGGACGATGTTGAAGGTAAAGGAATCGTAGTTGTCGATCATCAGCAGCATGTCAGTCCAGGCCCCTCTCCGCCGCCTCGATGGCTTTGACGACGGCCATCGCCTTATTGACCGTCTCCTGGTATTCGGCGGCGGGCACCGAATCGGCGACGATCCCCGCCCCCGCCTGGAGATGGACCAGGCCGTCGCGGATCACCAGGGTGCGGATGGCGATCGCCAGGTCCATATTGCCGGAAAAGGAGAAGTAGCCGACCGCCCCACCGTAAATCTCCCGGCGCACCGGCTCCAACTCGTCGATGATCTCCATCGCCCGGACCTTCGGCGCCCCCGAGAGGGTACCGGCGGGGAAGGTGGCCCGGACCACGTCGAAGACGTCCCGCCCCTCTTCCAGTTCTCCCTGGACGTTGGAGACGATGTGCATGACGTGGGAATAGCGCTCCACCACCATCAGTTCGGAAACCCGCACCGTCCCGGTCCGGCAGACCCGGCCCAGGTCGTTTCGCCCCAGGTCGACCAGCATCACGTGCTCGGCCCGCTCCTTGGGATCAGCCAACAGCTCCTCCTCCAGCCGCCGGTCCTCCGCCGCCGAGGCGCTCCGCGGCCGGGTGCCGGCGATGGGACGGAGTTCGACCTTCGTCCCCTCCTTGCGCACCATCACCTCCGGCGAAGCGCCGACCACCAGGGTATCGTCCAGACGGAGGAAAAACATGTAGGGAGAAGGATTGAGGGTCCGGAGCACCCGGTAGATATCGAGGGGGTCCACGGTCAACTGCCCGGAGAAGCGCTGCGACAGCACCACCTGAATGATGTCGCCGGCCCGGACGTACTCCTTGCACTTCTCCACCGCCGTTTCGAAGTCGGCCCGGCTGACGTTGGAAGCGAACGAAACGCTGCCGGTCGCCGGCCGGGGAGCGGCCGGAGCGAGGGGGGTGCGCAGCCGGGCGATGATCGCCTCGATAGTGGCGGTCGCCGCGGCGTAGGCCGCCTCGGGGGTGACGCTGCCGTCCAGGTGGGCGTTGGAGACGACCTTGATCTTCTGCCGGACGTTGTCGAAGATCAGGATGGTATCGGTGATCAGAAAGTAGGAATCCCAGGCGCCGATGGTAGCCGGCTTGTCGCTCGGCAGCCGCTCGAAGTGGCGGACCATGTCGTAGCCGAGATAGCCGACGGCGCCGCCGAAAAAGCGCGGCAGCCCGGGGATCTCCACCGGCTGGTAGCGGGCCAGCTGGTCGCGGACGAAGGCCAGCGGATCGGCCACCGTCTCGCGGTGCACCGTTTCGCCGGCGCTGACGATCTCCACCTCATTCCCCCGGGAGCGGATGACCACCGTCGGGCTGGCGCCGAGGAAGGTATAGCGCCCCCACTTCTCCCCCCCCTCGATACTTTCGAGCAGGAAGGAGAACCGGCCGTCGTCGATCTTGCGGAAGGCGCTGACCGGCGTATCCAGATCGGCCATAATCTCCCGGTAGACGGGGATCAGGTTTCCCCGGGCGGCCAGGGAACAGAACGTTGGGTAATCAGGGAAATACACGGCAGGCTCCACAAAACCGGCTCGGGGTAAAGGAAACGACCGGGTTGGAAATGGTTTAAACTAACACAGCGCCCGGGGGGTGTCAAGCCGCGGAAACAGCCGGTCCGACGCCCCCCGGAATGGTCGCGGAGAAGATTGGCCCTTGAAATTGCCCGCCGGGATGTTTAGGTTGTAGGGGTCTTTCGAATCAACCCACGCAAAGGAGAAGCCCAGTCCCATGAGCAAGACCGTGAAAAAGTTCGAAACGGAGGTCCAGCAGCTGCTCGACCTCGTGATCCACTCCCTCTACTCAAACCGCGATATCTTCCTCCGCGAACTGATCTCCAACAGCTCCGACGCCATCGACAAGGTCCGCTTCGAGTCCCATTCGAACATGGCGGTCCTGGAGGGTGACCCGGAATTCAAGATCAAGCTGATCCCCGACAAGGAGGCCGGCACCCTCACCATCCGCGACAACGGCGTCGGCATGACCGCCGAGGAGGTCGAACGGAACATCGGCACCATTGCCCACTCCGGGACCAAGGCGTTCCTCACCAATCTCAAGGAGCAGAACGTCGCCGAGCATCCGGAGCTGATCGGCCAGTTCGGGGTCGGCTTCTACGCCTCGTTCATGGTCGCCGACCGGGTCATCCTCGTCACCCGCCGGGCCGGTCACGACCGCGATGCCGGGGTCCGCTGGGAGTCGACCGGCGACGGCTCCTATACCATCGAAGCGTGCGACAAGGCCGGACGCGGCACCGAGATCACCCTCCACCTGAAGGAAGACCTCAAAGAGTACCTGGACGAATGGCGAATCCGCTCCATCGTCAAGAAGTATTCGGACTACGTCCAGTACCCGGTGGTGATGGACGTTACCCGGACCGAGGTGCCGAAGGGGGTCAACGGCGAGGAGATCGAGGGGGCCGGCACCATCGAGAAGACCGAGGAGGAGACCCTCAACTCGATGCAGGCGATCTGGACCCGGGCAAAGAGCGAGATCAGCGAAGAGGAATATGTCGAATTCTACAAGCACATCTCCCACGACTTCGACAAGCCGCTCAAGACGATCCACTACGCCGCCGAGGGGACCAGCGAATTCAAGGCGCTCCTCTACATCCCGGCCCACAAGCCGTTCGACCTTTTCTACCCCGACCGGAAGCGGGGGGTGCAGCTCTATGTCCGGCGGGTCTTCATCACCGACAACTGCGAGCATCTCGTCCCCGAATACCTCCGCTTCATGAAGGGGGTGGTCGACTCCAGCGACCTGCCGCTCAACGTTTCCCGGGAGATCCTCCAGGAAGACGTCCAGATCAAGCGGATCCAGAAGAACCTGGTTGGCAAGGTTCTTTCGACCCTTGGCGAAATGAAGGAGAAAGAGCCGGAGGAGTACTGCTCCTTCTACCAGGAATTCGGCCCGGTGCTCAAGGAAGGGGTCCACTTCGATTACGCCAACCGGGACAAGCTTCAGGAGCTGCTCCTTTTCGAAAGCACCACGACCGAGGCCGGCGCCTTCGTCTCGCTCGAGGAGTACACCGAGCGGATGGCCGAAGGACAGCAGGAGATCTATTACATTACCGGGACGAGCCGGGCGGCCCTGGAGCAGTCCCCCCACCTGGAGATCTTCCGCAAGAAAGGGTACGAAGTGCTTTTCCTGACCGATCCGGTGGACGAATGGGTGGTCCAGGGGCTCACCGAGTACGCCGGCAAAAAGCTGAAGGCGGCGGACCGGGGCGACGTCTCGCTGGCAAGCGACGAGGAGAAGAAGGAACAGGAAGCGAAGCAGGAAGAAGCGGCCAAGCAGTATGGCGCGCTGCTCCAGTTCATCAACGGCAAGTTGGCCGACCGGATCAAGGAGGTTCGCCTGTCGAACCGCCTCACCGACAGCGCCTGCTGCCTGGTAGCCGATGAATACGGCATGAACGCCAATATGGAGCGGATTCTCCGGGCGATGAACCAGGAGGTGCCGGACTCGAAACGGATCCTGGAACTGAACCCCGATCATCCGCTGCTGCAGGTGCTCACCGCCATCTACGAGAAAGACCAGGCGAACCCGCGCCTCGCCGACTACTGCGATCTCCTCTACGATCAGGCACTGTTGACCGAGGGTTCGCCGATCAAGGACCCGCTCCGCTTCACCCGGCTCGTCTCCGAACTGATGGTCAGCGACGGCAAGACCCTGACCGGCCGGTAACGGCGAGCACATCACCCGACGCAGGAAAGGGGGCAGCCGCCCCCTTTCCTCTTTCTCCCCCCCGATAACGAGCTAGTATTACTGAAACATTTCGCCACAGTTTAAACTTAAGACATATTCTGTCGTACCCATCCGGTTAACTGGTAAAAAACCGGGGAGGTGCAACATGATCTATCTCACGACCGACAGCATGGACCAGGCAGTCTACTTCGACCTGCGCAAGACCGAACAGCGCCGCCGCCACGGCGACACCGGCCGGACCCTCTACGGGCTGGTCGGCAACGGGATCACCGAAGTACCGGTAACGGTCGAAAACTGGCGCGACTGGACCGGGATCGTTTTCGGCAGCGGCGAACTGTTCTCCTTTGTCGACGAACGCAACATCCGGCGGATGCTCGGCGAAGTGGCCCGGGAGCTGGAGCTCCACTGAGCAGGCCGCTCTCTCCTCGCCCCTACTTTGCTGTTTGCCGGCGGCACGTTATCTGTTATGATGACGTCCCCCGGTGGCCCGCGGCGCCGCCAGCGGGAGCCGCGAGCGCGGCACCTTCAGCACCGAAAGGAGACGGAGATGAGCAGTTCATGGAAAATCGAGACCCAGGCCATCCAGGGGGGGTACGACCCCAAGCCCGGTGACCCGCGGGTCGTCACCATCTGCCAGAGTACTACCTTCAAATACGACAGCGCCGATTACGTTGCCAAGCTTTTCGACCTGGAAGTACCGGGCTTTTTCTACACCCGGCTCGGCAATCCGACCACCGACGCCTTCGAACAGCGGCTGGCGATGATGGAGGGTGGGGTCGGCGCCCTCGGCACCTCGGCGGGCCAGGCGGCGACGACCCTGGCGATCTTCAACATCTGCAAGGCCGGCGAGCATTTCGTCACCGCCAGTACCCTCTACGGCGGCACTTACAACCTCTTTGCCAGCACCCTCCCCAAGATGGGGATCGAGGTAACCTTCGTCGATCCGGAAGCCGACGCCGCCGAGATCCTGGCCGCTTTCCGCCCCAACACCCGGGCGCTGTTCGCCGAAACAATCGGCAACCCGGGACTGAACGTGCTCGACTTCGCCAAGTTCAGCGCCATCGCCCAAGAGAAGCAGGTGCCGCTGATCATCGACAGCACCTTCGCCACCCCGTACCTCTGCCGCCCCTTCGAGCACGGCGCCAACATCGTCGTCCATTCGGCCACCAAGTACATCGACGGGCTGGCCACCAGCGTCGGCGGGGTAATCGTCGACGGCGGCAATTTCAACTGGGACAACGGCCGCTACCCGGAACTGACCGAGCCGGACCCCTCCTACCACGGCCTGCAGTACGCCAAGACCTTCGGCCCGCTGGCCTACATCGTCAAGGCCCGGGTCCAGCTGATGCGCGATCTCGGTGCCGTCCCCAGCCCCTTCAACTCGTTCCTCTTCGCCCAGGGGCTACAGACCCTGCCGCTCCGGATGCAGCGGCACAGCGACAACGCCCTGGCGCTGGCCACCTACCTGGAACGGCACCCCGCCGTCAGCTGGGTCAACTACCCCGGCCTCCCCAGTCATGCCAGTTACGAACTGGCCAGAAAGTACCTGCCGCGAGGGGCCAGCGGGGTTCTGACCTTCGGCATCAAGGGGGGCGCCGCCGCCGGCAAGAAATTCATGGAGGCGTGCAACCTGATCGCCCTGGTGGTCCATGTGGGTGACGCCCGGAGCTGTGTGCTCCATCCGGCCAGTACCACCCACCGGCAGCTGAGCGAGGAGCAGCAGATCGCCTCCGGGGTCACCCCCGACCTGATCCGGCTGTCGGTCGGCATCGAGCATATCGACGACATCACCGCCGACGTGGAACAGGCCCTCGCGGCCAGCCAGCGCTGAACGCGCCGGCATCGTCAGGAAACGAAAAAAGCCCACCGGCAGCGGTGGGCTTTTTTAATGCGGCGCAGAACGCGGGGGATCAGCGGCGGATCAAGGTGGCGAGCCGGTCGGCCAAGGCGGCAATGTGCCGGCCGTCGGTGCCACAGCAGCCGCCGAGGAGCCGCATACCGAATTCCGCATGGAGCGCAGCGACAGCGGCGGCGAAGTCGTCCGGCGGCTCGGTCACCAGCTCCGGATGCTCGTCGAGTTCCTCGGGACTAAGGGCGGCGGTGTTGGCCAACAGCCCGAGCAGCCGGGCCCGGACGGCAGGGAGGTCATTCCCCGGCTGGCAGATCGCCCGGCGGAAAATCGAGGCATGGCTGCAGTTGACCAGATAGCCGAGCGGCCGCGGCCGTACCGCATCGTCGATGATGGCGAGCGCCCGGTGGAGTGGCGTGCCGTCGAGCAGGGTGCCGGTGGGACGGATAACGAAGCTGACGATGTACGGCAACCCGGTGGCCGCCATTGCCTGAGCCAGCCCCGCCGCTTCGGCGCAGCCGGGCAGGGTCGAAGCGAGGAGCAGATCGACACCGGCGGCAGCCAGGGCTTCGGCCTGGAAGCGGTGAAACTCCCGAGCCGCTTCGGTGGACTGCCCTTCCCGAGGGTTGTAGGCGTCGCCCCGGCAGCTCAGCAAGCCGCAGATGAAAATCTGCCCGGCATAGGGCCCATAGCTTCGGCGCAGGGCGTCGAGGAAACGGAAGTTGTCGCCGTTGACATCGCGGTCGGCCAGGCCGGCCCGCGCCAGCCGTTCACGGTTGGCGCGCCAGGTCGGGGTGGAGAGGAGCATCGGCAGCCTGTAGTGCTCCCCGGCAGCCAGATACTGGCGGTAGATCGTCTCCAGCGCCGCCCGCCCCGCCGGTTCATACACGAACGCGGCGTTGACCAGCTCGGGGTGGAGCTCGACGGCAAACTCCCGCCGCAACCGCTCGATGACCGCCCCCTCGCCGAGGATCACCGGCGCCGTTTGCAGTAGCTCGGCAAATGATGCCCCCATGCGGTTACCTCCCTGCCGGTAGTCGTCCGCTCAGTAATCGACCGCCGGAGCGATGGTGAACTTCGGTTTCCCCTCGTTGCCGCCCGACTCCGCAGGAGCTTCCGCAGCCGGCTTCGGCGCCGGTTTCCGAACCGGCGTTGCCACCGGCTTCACCGCCTCGCCACGCGGATAGCCGACCGACTGGGCAAGCACCACCCGCTGCTCGGGCCGCAGTCCCATCGCCTTGGCCAGGGCCTGGCCGTCCAGCGAAGCCCGGGCGACCGTCGCCAGCCCTTCCGCGGCACAGAACAGATAGACATTCTGGCTGATATAACCGGTATCGATGGCGGCATAGAACGGTTTCTCCTCGGCCCGGGCCTCGCCCATCCGGCCGTAATCGGCCACGAAGACGAGATTAAGCGGCGCCTCGGCCACGAACGGCTGCTGGCCGGTCAGCGCCCGGATGTCCCGGTCGGCTACCTGCTCCAGTTGCTGCTCGGCCGGCCGGTAGAGGAACAGACCGTCGGCGGTGGCCAGGTAGATGTCGATCTCCTGCCAGTTCATCGCCGACGGGACGGTCCGGCCGCCGCTTTCCGGCCGGTTGATCCCGGCGGCAGCCCAGAGCAGATTAGAAACGAGCTGCGGCGACAGCTTGGTCGGAGCAAACTCCCGGCTGCTGTGACGCTGGGCCAGTGCCTCCATGAGCGGCGCCCCGCCGCCCCGCAGCGGCGCCGGCAGTTGAATCGGCGCCCCGGCCCAGGCGGCGGCCGGCGGCAACGTCAGCAGCAACGCCAGCGCAACACGGGACAGCCGTCCCGTTAACCTCTTCTTCATCGCAGTTCCTCCTCTCGCCGTTCTCCGCCCCCGCACTGGGAACCAGCCAACGGAATGAAAAAAAGTACCAAGCCGGCGGATCGCTACCGCGATGACCGCCGGCCTGGAAAGGACCGTTTCCGGGCGGGAAACAGCCTAATGGGAAGTCCCCTGCCCTTCGCCCTGGGCTGCCGCCGTGCGCATCGCCATCTTGGCCTGCTCGATCGCCTCCAGCTCCTTGAGCTTTTCCCCGAGCCAATTGTGAAAATCGCGGGCGGTCTGGTAGTTGAGCACCACCCCGGCCGGGACGAACCGGACGAGGCTCTGGCCGAGATCGTCGGGCTCGACGGCGGTTTCGGGACCGATCGTGCCGTTGGGGTTGATCTGGTGGGTAATCTCGTTGGGGAGCGGCGGCCGTTCGAGATAGAAGTTGACGACCAGTTCGCCGCGGGGCGAAACGCCGCCATGGGCGCCATTGACATAGATGGGATTGTAATCGTAGGTAAAGATGTACTTGAAAGTCACTTCCGGTTTGTTCGCCACGTGCAGATCTCCTTTGTGCAAATTGCCCGGCACCGCCCGCCGTCCGGCAGCATGGCCGGTGCGCCCGCCGGGGACGGCAGGGTGTCGGTTTCCCCCTCTTTTACCACGTTCCGGCGCCGGATTCGAGATTTTTTCGGCACCGGACCGGCGGAGTTTCCTCCGCGGCGTCCGTTGCCGACGCCGGCAAGGCCGCCGGCCGCCATTCCTCTCCCCACCGTGCGGGAAATACCTTGAAATAAAAGATTAAATAATGCAAATTAAAGTAACCACAGAAAGCAAATCCCGTGGGGAGCGATTAGCCTATGAAACGATTACCGGACGGAATACTCGCCCGGACGGTGTTGCTGGCCGTGGCACTCGGACTGCTGCTGGCGATGGAGAGCCGGGCGGAAACTCTGGTTGTGGCCGGTTCGGGCTCCAATCTCTCGGCGACGCGGATCCTGATCAGGGAATTTCTCCGGCAGCACCCGGAAATCGATCTTGCCGAACCGACCAACGTCGGCTCCAGTGGCGCGGTCAGGGCGGTAGCCGAAGGGGCGATCTCCCTCGGCCTCATCTCGCGGCCGTTGCGCGACGCCGAACGACAGTTGCCGCTAACCGTCGTCCCTTTCGCCCGGACGGCGCTGGTGATCGGCGCCCACCCCGGCGTAGCGGACCGGGGGCTGACATCCGCCGAGCTGCTCGCCATCTACCGGGGGACAAAGTCGACCTGGGGAAATGGCCGGCAGATCATCGTCCTGACGCGGGAACCGGGTGACAGTACGATCGAGGTCCTCGAAGAAAAGATCCCCGGTTTTCGGGAAGTCTACCAGCAGAGTATCCGCGCCAACCGCTGGACCATCATCATGAAGGACGAAATCATGAACCGCCGGCTCCGGCAGCTACCGGACGCCCTCGGTTTTTCCGATGTCGGCGCCATCACCTCGCAACGGCTGGCCATCAAGGTTCTCCGCTTCAACGGTGTGGCCCCCACGCCGGAGAACGCGGCCAGCGGCGCCTATCCTCTCGTCAAGACCTTGTCGTTTGCCTATCGCCGGGGGAAAGTAACCCCGGCGGCCAAGGCGTTCATAGCCTTCGCCCGCTCAGCCACGGCCCAAAGCATCCTCCGCCGGCACGGCTATCTCGGTTACTAGGGGGGACTGGCGGCAATGAAGCAGCCGGTGACGATCAACCTGGAACATTTTTTCGCCAAGCGCCTCTATCCGCTGGCCCTGGGGATCAGCCTGCTCATCAGCCTGCTCTTCCCCGTGACGTTTTACCTCGTCGAATACCAGGGGCTTAAACGTTCCGCCACCCTTTACGCACAGAATACCGCCGAACAGTTGAAGGGGGTGATCATCGAAACGCGGGCGCTCTGGAAATACCAAATCTACCGGTTTGCCGAGCTGACCCGCGACCTGTCGAACGACAAGGAGGTAATCCTGATCCGCGTCTTCGACGAACGGGGCGCGCCAATCTCCAACTACCATTTTGCCAGCGAAGCGGCCAGCTCGTGGTGGAATCGCCACCCTCCGGAAGGAACGGCGCCGATCATCTTCAACAACCGGCACCTCGGCCGGGTCAGCATCGGTGTTTCCCAACAGCGACTACTGCTCGAAACCGCCGCTCTGTTCGCCGTCTCGGTGGCGACCGGCCTGCTGCTCGGCTCTCTCACCTATTTTTTCCCGTTGAACGTCGTCAGGAAACTGGAAGCGGAGTTGCAGGACCTCTTCGACCGGCTCCGGAAAGCGGGGCGCGACAGCGACCAGCTGCGCCAGGCGGCCCAAGCCTCGGAGCGCCGGCTGCGGGAACTGATCGAAGGACTCGACGCCATCGTCTGGGAAGCAGACCCGGGCGAGGGCCGCTTCACCTTTGTCAGCCACCAGGGAGAGGAGCTCTTTCGGATCGGTGTCGAACAATGGCTGGCCGGCGATGATTTTTTCGCCGGCCAGATCGCCCCCGCCGACCGGGAGCGGGTCGTCGCCGCCTATCGGCAAACGTGCCGGACCGGCGCCAGCCGGCAGCTCGAATATCGGCGGCTGGCCGCCGATGGCAGTCCGGTCTGGATCCAGGACAACCTGCGCCTGGTGACGGACGATCAGCAAAAATGCCAACTGCGCGGGGTGATGGTCGATATCTCCACCAAGAGAACCGCCGATGAGGCGCTCCGCCAGGCGAACACCGAACTGACCCACTCTATCGACGCCCTGGAACGGCGGAACCGGGAAATCTCGCACCTGCATGAATTGGGAGAGATGCTTCAGTTGTGCCGCAACCTCGACGAGGCCTACCACATTGTCTCCATCGCGGTCAGAAACCTCTTCCGGACTGAAGCCGGCGCCATCTATATGCTGAACGACGCCGGCCGCCGCTACGAGCTCGCCATCGACTGGGGAAAACAACCGTCTCATCCCACCGCCTTCCCGGTCGAAACCTGCCGGGCACGGCGCCGGGACGAGCCATTCGCCGCCGAGCCCGCCCAGCCACGCTGCAGCAATACCAACTGCAGCTTTTCCCGCGACTACGTCTGCATTCCAATGGTCGCCCAGGGGGACACCATGGGGTTGCTCAACCTGAAAAGTCCCGACCTGCATGGGCACTCCGAGTTGAACAGCGGGGCCGGGCACTCGCCGGACCTGCAGCTGGCAGTCACCGTCGCCGAGCATGTGGCGTTGGCAATCGCCAATCTCAAGCTGCGCGAAACCCTGCGCGACCAATCGATCCACGACGCGCTGACCGGGCTCTTCAACCGCCGCTTCATGGAAGAGGCGCTGGCTCGGGAAATCTCCGTCGCCCAGCGGCGGGGAAGCGCCTTCAGCCTGATCATGATCGACCTGGACCATTTCAAGCGGGTCAACGACACCTTCGGCCACGACGCCGGCGACACCCTCCTCCGCGAGTTCGGCATATTCCTCCTGAGCAACGTTCGCGAGTACGACATCGCCTGCCGTTACGGCGGCGAGGAATTCATCTGCATTCTCCCCGAAACACTGCCGGAACATGCGGAAGAGCGGGCCGAAGAACTCCGGGACCGGATCGCCGCCCGCCGGTTCGAACATCTCGGGCGGGCCCTCGGCCGGGTTACCATGTCCATCGGCGTCGCCGCCTATCCCCACCACGGCAGCACCAAGGACCGGCTGTTCAAGGCCGTCGACGAGGCACTCTACCGGGCCAAGGAGGATGGTCGCGACAGGGTCTGCCTGGCGAAGACGCCGCCGGCCTCCGCTGCCGGCTCGGAAGGAGCGACGTCGGCAATGCCCGGGACGTAGCCGCGCTGCCGGCAAAAACAAAGGGCCGCCCACCGGGGCAGCCCTTTGTCGTATTCGCGGCAGGCGAAGGAGAAAGTTATGCCATAACCACCACCAGGTCTTCCTTCTCCACCTTGTCCCCTTCCTTGAACTTCACCTCGGCGATGACGCCATCCTCCTTCGCCTTGATGTTCGTTTCCATCTTCATCGCCTCGGTCACCAGAAGCACGTCGCCGGCCTTGACCGCGTCGCCCGCCTTGACGTTGAGCTTCAACACCTTGCCGGGCATCGGCGCGCCGAGATGCTTGGCATTTCCCTTGTCGGCCTTCTCCCGGACCACCTCGTCGGTCTGCACCGACTGGTCGCGGACGACCACCTGCCGCTGCTGGCCGTTCAGCTCGAAGAAGATGTGGCGGGTCCCGTCGGGGTGGACCTTGCCAATGGCGTTGAGCTTGATGATCAGGGTTTTTCCCGCCTCGATCTCGATGGAGGTCTCCTGCCCCGGTTCCAGGCCGTAGAAGAAGATCGGCGTCGGGATCACCGAGGTATCCGAGTACTCCTGGCGATGTTTGTCGAATTCGGGGTACACGTGGGGATAGAGGATGTACGACATCAGCGCCTTGTCGTCCACCGAATGGCCGACCTTCGCCTCCAGCTTCTCCCGCTCCTCGTCAAAGTCGACCGGTTCCAGCAGTTCGCCGGGGCGACAGCTGATCGGCTCTTCGCCGCGGAGGATGATCTTCTGCAACTCGCCGGGCCAGCCACCGTACGGCTGGCCGAGCATCCCCTTGAACATCCCGACCACCGACTCGGGGAAGGTGAGCTCGTCACCCTTGGTGAAGACGTCCTCCGGCTGCAGGTTGTTTTTAACCAGGAACATCGCCATGTCGCCGACCACCTTGGACGACGGGGTCACCTTGACGATGTCGCCGAAGAGCAGGTTCACCTTGTGGTACATCTCCTTGCACTCTTCCCAACGGTCGAGGAGGCCGAGCCCGGCCACCTGCGGCTTGTAGTTGGAGTACTGGCCACCGGGGATCTCGTGATGATACACCTCGGCGGTGCCGCTTTTGAGCCCCGACTCGAAGGGGGCGTAGTAATCGCGGACCGTCTCCCAGTAGTTGGCCAGCTTCTGCAGGCCGTCCTCGTTGACCCGTGGGTCCCACTCGGTGCCGTGGAGCGCCGCCACCAGGGCGTTCAGGTTCGGCTGGGCGGTCAACCCGGAGAGCGACGACAGCGCGGCATCGACGATGTCGACTCCGGCCTGGCAGGCCATCAGCAGGGTGGCGCTGCCGTTCGAGGAGGTATCGTGGGTATGGAGATGCACCGGAATGCCGATGTTCTCCTTGAGCGCCTTCACCAGCTGGAAGGCGGCGAACGGCTTGAGAAGCCCCGCCATGTCCTTGATGGCCAGGATGTGGGCGCCCATTTTCTCCAGCTCCTTGGCCAGGGAGACGTAGTAATCGAGCGGATACTTGTTTCGCGCCGGATCGGTGATGTCGCCGGTATAGCAGATGGAGGCCTCGCAAATCTTGCCCGACTTGCGCACCGCCTCCATGGCCACCTTCATCCCGGTGGTCCAGTTCAGCGAGTCGAAAACCCGGAAGATGTCGACGCCGGAGGAAGCCGCCTCCTCGACAAAGCGCTGCACCACGTTGTCCGGATAGTTGGTGTAGCCGACGGCGTTGGAGCCGCGCAAAAGCATCTGGAAGAGGATGTTCGGGATCAGTTCGGAGAGCTTGTGCAGTCGCTGCCAGGGGCACTCCTTGAGGAAGCGCATCGACACGTCGAAGGTCGCCCCGCCCCACATCTCCAGCGAAAAGAGGTCGGCGCCGAGGTAGGAGGTCGGCTCGGCGATCTTCAGCAGGTCGGAGGTCCGAACCCGAGTGGCCAGGTTCGACTGGTGGGCGTCGCGCATGGTGGTATCGGTCAGGAGCAGCTTCTTCTGCTCCAGGATCCACTTGGAGAGTCCTTCCGGCCCGAGTTTCATCAACAGATCGCGGCTGCCCGTCGGCCGGGGCTTGGCGAAATCGACCTCCGGCACCTGGGCTTCCATGAGCTCGGCAGACTTGAGCGGCTTGACGATCCCCGGCGAGCCGTTGACGACGACCTCGCCGAGGAAGCTGAGAATCTTGGTGGCCCGATCGCGCTTCTCGTGGATCTGCAAAAGCTCGGGATGTTTGTCGATGAACGAGGTGTCGCAGCCGCCGGCCAGGAAGACCGGATGGGTCACCACGTTCTCCAGGAACGGAATATTGGTCTTCACCCCGCGGACCCGGAATTCCTGGAGCGAGCGGTTCATGATCCGCGCCGCTTCGACGAACGACAGCCCCCAGGCGCTGACCTTGACCAGCAGCGAATCGTAGTGGGGGGTAATGTGGGAACCGGTAAAGGCATTACCGGCGTCGAGCCGTACCCCGCACCCCGCCGAAGAACGATAGGTGGTGATCGTCCCGAAGTCCGGGGCGAAGTTGTTGGTCGGATCCTCGGTGGTGATCCTGCACTGGATGGCGTAGCCGCGTTTGCTGACGTCCATCTGGGTGGTAATGCCAATCTCCGGGTCGGAAAGGCGGTGCCCCTCGGCGACCAGGATCTGCGCCTGCACCAGGTTGCGGCCGGTGATCATCTCGGTGACGGTATGTTCCACCTGGATCCGCGGGTTCATCTCGATAAAGTAGTGGCTCCCCTCCTTGTCGATGAGGAACTCGACCGTCCCGGCGTTGCGGTAACTGACCTGACTGGCGATCTTCAGCGCGTCGGCGCAGATCGCGCTCCGCTGCTGCTCGGTGAGACAGAGGGAAGGAGCGAACTCGACCACCTTCTGGTGGCGGCGCTGGATCGAACAGTCGCGCTCAAAGAAATGGACCAGGTTGCCGTGACCGTCGCCGAGGACCTGAACCTCGATATGTTTCGGGTTCTCGATGTAGCGTTCGAGGAAGACCGCCGGGTTGCCGAAGGCCGCTTTCGCCTCGCTCCGGGCGCTGGTCAACCCTTCCAGAAGCTCCTTCTTGTTGCGGGCGACCCGCATGCCGCGGCCGCCGCCGCCGGCCGCCGCCTTGATGATGATCGGGTAACCGTGCTGCTTGGCGA
The DNA here is from genome assembly GCF_027943965.1 of Geotalea uraniireducens. Lineage (NCBI taxonomy): Bacteria > Pseudomonadati > Thermodesulfobacteriota > Desulfuromonadia > Geobacterales > Geobacteraceae > Geotalea > Geotalea uraniireducens. Next base: position 3,003,752 of record NZ_AP027151.1, read on the forward strand.
AAATCAGCGCCTCTTCCTCATGCTCGGTCGGCTCCTCGGTTCCCGGGACCACCGCCACCCCGGCCGCCACCGCCACCTTGCGGGCCGCCACCTTGTCTCCCAGCGCCCGCTGCATCTCCGCCGTCGGGCCGATGAAGGCGATCCCCGCCGCTTCGCAGCGCTCGGCAAATTCCGGATTCTCGGAGAGAAAGCCGTAGCCGGGGTGAATGGCGTCGACGTCGGCCTTGAGCGCGAGGGTGATGATCTCTTCGATCCCGAGATAGGCGTCGATCGGCGCCTTCCCCTTGCCGACCAGATAGGCCTCGTCAGCCTTGTAACGGTGGAGCGACAGCTTGTCCTCCTCCGAGTAGATGGCTACCGTGCTGATTCCCAATTCGGTACAGGCGCGAAAGATGCGGATTGCGATCTCGCCGCGGTTCGCCGCCATGACTTTTCTGAACTTCCGTTTATCCATCCGGACCCCCTTGCGGTTTTTAAGCAAAATAAAACAAATCTATTACGGCTAAAACTTTACCGACACTAAAATTATTCCGTTATTTTAAATAGTTACATCAAGAATACCCATGGAGCATAAAACCAGATTGCGTTTTCATTGTCAACGATAAACTTACGTTCTAAAAGCTGCCAAAAGCGAATGCCCACCGCCAATTTTTTTCGTTACAATCCAGGCGCGAGATGGTACCATTTAACAGATTTGTCCAACCTACCAAAGGAGAACAGACGGCATGAACTGTAAGAAATCGTTTTTTTCACGTCTGACAACCATGGCGGCACTTTTCACGCTGACCGGCGTTGTCTCGGCGTTCGGCGCCGAAGCCCCGGCGGCAAAGCCGGCCGAAGCAGTTTCCCCGACGACGGTTGTTGCCAAGGTCGACGGCATCGACATCACCCGGGGAGACGTTGACCGGGCGACCAAGATTCTCCTCCAGCAGAACCGGATGACCCAGCCGCTCGACGCCGAAACCAGCAAGAAAGTTGAAGAAGCCGCCCTCAATCAGCTGATCGCCAAAGAACTCCTCTATCAGGCCGGCAAGAAGCTGGAAATCAAAGATATCGACAAGAAGGTCGCGGAACGGGTCGCCCAGGGCAAGGCGCGCTTCCCTTCCACCGCCGAATACGAAAAGATGCTGAAGGAAGTATCGATGAACGACAAGGATGTCGAGACCTTTACCCGCGAGGAACTGGTCATCGACAACCTGCTCGACAAAGAGGTTTCCAGCAAGATCACGGTCACCGACGCCGAAGCGAAGAAGTTCTACGACGATAACCTCGATAAATTCAAGCGCGGCGAGATGGTCCGGGCCAGCCACATTCTGATCGGAGTCGACAAGGACGCGACGCCGGAAGCGAAGAAACAGGCCAAGGAAAAAGCCGAAGCGATCCTCAAGAAGCTGAAGGGGGGCGCCGACTTTGCCGCGCTGGCCAAGGATGATTCCACCTGCCCGAGCAAGGCGCGGGGCGGCGACCTTGGCTTCTTCGGCCGTGGCCAGATGGTGCCGGAGTTCGAAAAGGCCGCCTTTGCCCTGAAGCCGGGCGAAATCAGCGACGTGGTCGAAACCCAGTTCGGCTACCACATCATCAAGGTGACCGACAAGAAAGCGCCGGAAACCGTCAAGTTCGACGAAGTGAAAGAGCGGATCGACCAGTACCTCAAGCAGCAGAAGGTCCAGCAGGCGATCCAGCAGTACATCCAAGAGCTGCGGGGCAAAGCGAAGGTGGAAATCCTCACCCCCTAGCCGCCGCTACGCCGGGCGTTTCTCCCGGCTCGGCAACAACAGAGACAAAAAAGCCGCTCCGGATTCCCGGAGCGGCTTTTTTACTGTCCTGCCCGGCGCCCCGGCGGCTACTCTTTCCCGCCGCTTTTCTCCAGGAACATCTTGATCAGGTCGATCGGCACCGGAAAAATGGTCGTCGAATTCTTTTCCGCGGCGATCTCCGTCAGCGTCTGGAGATAGCGCAGCTGCAGGGAGGTCGGTTCGGTGGCCAGCACCCGTGCCGCCTGAGCCAGCTTTTCCGAAGCCTGGAATTCGCCGTCGGCATGGATGACCTTGGCCCGCCGCTCCCGCTCCGCTTCCGCCTGACGGGCAATGGCCCGCAGCATCTCCTGGGGAAGGTCGATGTTCTTCACCTCCACGGCAGTAACCTTCACCCCCCAGGGGCCGGTATGGCGGTCGAGGATCTGCTGCAGTTCCTGGTTGATCTTTTCCCGGTTGGCGAGCAGTTCGTCCAGTTCCACCTGGCCGAGCACGCTCCGCAAGGTCGTCTGGGAGAGCTGGCTGGTGGCATAGAGATAATTCTCCACCTCGACGATCGCCTTTTCCGGCGCCATCACCCGGAAGTAGATGACCGCCGACACCTTGACGGTCACGTTGTCGTGGGTGATGACATCCTGGGGCGGGACGTCGAGGGCGACAGTCCGCAACGACACCTTGACCAGCCGGTCGACGACCGGAATGATGAAAAAGAGTCCGGGCCCGCGGACCCCCGCCAGGCGGCCGAGCCGGAACAAGACCCCCCGTTCGTACTCGGCCAGGATCCGGACGGCGCTGGCGAGAAACATTACCAGCAGGACCAGCAGAAAGAGCAACGGCACATAATTCAATACGTCGAACATGAACGACCTCCGTAAGATCGGGACCCATCCCGCCACCGGCCGTGACTCCGTGCGGCGATAGTCACAGGGCGGTTACCGGACCGGCTCCGCCGATTTCTTCACCTTGAGCCGCATCCCCTCCACCGCCACGACCGTCACCGGCTCGTCACAGGCAACCGGCTCGTCGCTCCGGGCATCCCAGTATTCGCCATGGATGAAGACGTGGCCTTCGGGGGCAATGGCGGAAACCGCCTGCCCCGTCTCGCCGACCAGTCCCTCGCGGCCGGTGGTCGGCCGGCGGCGATGCGCCTGCACCGCCTTCGCCACCACCAGCAGAAAAAAGGCCGACACCGCCAGGACCGTCACGCCGATCACCGGCCACGACACCCGAAATGCCGCTGACGACGAATCGAAGAGGAACAGCGACCCGAGAACCATGGCAATCACCCCACCGCCGGCCAAAATCCCGTGGGAGACGATCTTAATCTCCGCGACGAAGAGGACCAGGGCCAGCAGGATCAGCAACACGCCGGCATAATTGACCGGCAGAGTCTGAAAGGCGAAAAAGGCGAGAATCAGCGAGATGCCGCCAACCACCCCCGGCAGGATGACCCCGGGGTTGGCAAACTCGAAGAAGAGGCCGAGAAAGCCGAGCATCATCAGTACATAGGCTACGTCGGGGTTGCCGATGGCATCCAGGATTCGTTCCCGCACGCCCATCGGCTCGGCACGGAAAGCGGCACCGGCGAGACGGAGCGTGATTTCCCTACCGCCATGGCTGACCTGACGACCGTCAAGCTTTTGCAGCAGCTCCGCCCGGTCGGTCGCCAGCAGATCGGCCACCCGCTCGGTCACCGCCTGCTCGGCCGGAATGGCCAGGCTTTCCCGGACCATCCGCTCCGCCACCTCCGGATTCCGCCCCCGCTGTTCGGCAAGGCCTCTGACGTAGGCCGCTGCATCGTTCAGCACCTTCTTCGCCATCACCGCGTCGGGCTTTTCGCCGATCGTCACCGGATGGGCAGCGCCGATGGTGGTCCCCGGTGCCATGGCGCAGATGTCGGCGGCCAGACAGATTACCGCCCCGGCGGAAGCGGCCCGGGCACCGGCCGGTGCCACATAGACCGCCACCGGCACCGGACTTGCCAGGATCGCCTTGACAATTTCCCGCATCGCCGTATCGAGACCGCCGGGAGTATCCAGTTCCACCAGAAGCAGCCGGTCACCGTCGTGGGAGGCCGCGGTGACGTTCCGCTGGAGATAGGCCGCGGTAACGGGATTGATCGTGCCATGCACCGTCAGGAGCCGCACCGTGTTGCCCGCCATGGCGGGTGACGGCAAGGGCGCAAGACAGAGCCAGACGAGCAGCAGCACGATGAGATGAATTGTGCGGTCCATACCGGCAAGTATACCCGTCCCCCCTCGCCAGTCAACGCGCCGCGGCAGCACTCCGGTTACAACCTCGATTCAGGACAGCGCCCGGGCCACCAGCCGGTCGGTCAGCGCGGCGATTTCTTCCCGGGCGGCAAGCCGCTCCCGCCAAGCGGCCGGAACCCCCGCCAGACCATGACGAGCGCCGAGCCAGGCGCCGATCAGCGCCGCCCGGCCGGCACTGTCCCCGCCGGCGGCTGCGGTGGCCAGGATCGCCGCGGCAAAATCGCCATCATGCCTGATGGCACAGTGGATCGCCGCCGGAAAACTGCTGGCCAGGGGGCACGATTGGCCGAAACGCCGGGTAACCTCCCCTACTTCCAGCGGGAGCGAGTCGCAGGCGGTCTCGATCTTGTCGCGCAACTCGGCGCCGTAGGCCGGATCGTGCTCCATGGCCCGGCCAGCGGCCAGCACCGCCCCTTCCAGTTTTTCACCCTGGAACAACCGGCGCAGGATCAGGGCATGGCACTTCATGTAAGCAACCGCCCGGCCGTTGTTCTGGCAGACCCGGGTCGCCGCTGTCACCGCCTCGTTGAGTGCCCCATCAGCCAAATGGGCGATCACTACCGGGACCAGCCGGGTCGCCGTCGCCGGCTGGTCGTCGTCGGCACCGTCCTGGAAGGCGTAGGGGGCGTCGGGCTGGGCCGCCCGGAACGCCCGGTAGTGCACCAGCGTCTCCCGGGTGGCATGGTCGAGGTAGCCGCCATAAGCGCCGCCGAACAGCTCGACGAAGCGGCGGCCGAAATCGGCCGGGTCGAAGCGCCCCAGTTCGGCCACCGACCTAAGCATCACCAGTGCGCCATCGCCGTAATGGGTGAACTCGCCCGGCATTTTGCCGGCATGGTAATACCCCGCGGCCGGCGCCTCGAACCCCTGAAGCCCGCCGGGAAAGCGGCGGGCCAATTCCGCCAGATCGTAGATCCAGTGGCTCCCCAGACAGGCCGCATCGCCGACAAATTGCCCCCAGACCGCGCCCTGGCACCGGTCGGCCAATGCCGGCTCGCCGACCTCGGCCACTTGTCGCCCTCCCACCTCAGGGCCATCGCTTCCGTGCGTCATCGTTTGCCTCCTTGCCGGCCGAGCGGCCGCTTCGCCTGAATCACTGGTTGCGACCGGCCATCACCCCACCGTCCACGTCCCAGATCGCCCCGGTCACCCAGCCGGCAGCCTCCGAGAGGAGGAAGGCGATGACCGCCGCCACATCCCGCGGCTGGCCGATCCGGCCGAGCGGGTGAAAGGCGTTGAAGGACTGCAGCGCATTATGGATTTCTTCCGGCCGGATGAAGGAACCGTAAATCGGTGTTTCCACCACCGCCGGAGCTACCGCGTTGACCCGGACGCCGTAATCGGCCAATTCCATCGCCAGTTGGCGGGTCAGGGCATGGAGCCCGGCCTTGGCCATCGAATAAGCGGAAGAGGGGGTCGCCTTGACCGCCTGGTGCGCCCACATCGACCCGATAAAGACAATAGCCCCGCCGCCGTTCGCCACCATGTTCTTCGCCACCTGCTGGGTAACGAAGAACAACCCGCGGTTAAGCGCATGGTAGGCGTCGTAGTCGGCACCGGTATGGTCGAGGAACGACTTGGGGGAAAAGACCCCGGCCGCGTTGACCAGACAGTTGACGCCGGGAAGCTTGTCGTTGATCTGGGCCAGCAAGGCCGTCAGATCATCCTCTTTCGTCAGGTCGCAACAACAGGTCCGCACCCGATCCGGTTCGACACAGCGCTGCCGCGCCTCTGCCAGCTTTTCCGGCCGTCGCCCGACCAGGGTCACCGTGGCGCCCGTCGCCACCAGCAACCGGGCGACTTCCAGCCCCATCCCGCTGCTTCCACCGACAATCAATGCATTCTTCCCCGAAAAATCCATTGTTCCACCTCCCGTATCAGCTGTCACGCGCCACGGCAGCCGGCCGGCCATAGTCCCTCGCCACCAGCCGGCCGCCCCGCGGGCGAAGAATTGTTAGGATCACGCCGGCAAAGATTCCGGCAACATCAGAACCGCCAGCAGCGGCAGATGGTCGGAAGCGACCCGAGCCATTCCCGCGGCTGGCACCTCGATCGCCTCAACCACCACACCGGGAGAAACGAACAGATGATCGATCCGGAGCAGCGGCCGCCGGCTCGGCCAGGTCCGTTCGACCCGACAGCCGGGGCAGAGCGACTCGGCATTGACGAACCGGGTGTCGAGCAGCCGGTGAACCGGCGAACCGGGCTGGGCATTGAAATCACCGCAGAGGATCACCGGCGGCCGACAGGCCGGGTTCCCCAGCCACTCCGGGCCGGTCAGCACTTTTGCCTGGGCAAGCCGATCCCGCGGCGTCAACCCCAGATGCGTGTTGATGACCTGGATGTTCTGTCCCGCCGCTTCGATTTCGACCCAGAGCGCCCCCCGGCGGGCTGGCGTCCGCCAGCGTCGGGAGCGGCGCAGGCCGCCGGCCTGAACCAGGGTCATTGGGAAGCGGCTGAGGATCACGTTGCCGCACCGTTCCCGCTCGATCCGGAAGGGGGCGCCGGCCAACGCCAGCCGTTCGGCGACCAGTGCCGCCTGGTCGCGGAGCGCCGGCCGGAGCTGCCCGCAGTCGACCTCCTGCAGGGCGACAATATCGGGCCGCAGCCCGGCAACAACCTCGGCAACCCGCTCCGGCGCGTGCCGGCGATCCTCGCCGGTACCGCGATGGATATTGTAGGTCATGACCCGGATGGCGTTCATGACGATGGGGAGCGCTCAAGCAACCGCAGGAAAAACGCCGTGCCGCCCCCCCAGGCGCCGTTGAGCAACAGGCCGGCCAGGAGCAGCAGCGGCTGGCCGCCGGCGGCAACCGGCTGGCCCTTCAGCGGAAAGACCACGAACCAGGCGACCAGGCTCGGCGCCAGGGCGCCAAAGAGGATGGCGACCTGCCAGTAGCCCATCCCGGCACGGGAGCGGATCACCAGCCGGAGCGGAATTCCCCACACCCCGCCCCAGAAGGCCAGCGAGAGAACTTGCGGAATATGTAAGGGAACCGTCGGCGCCAGCGAATAGGGCGCTGCCGACACCATACCGAGGCCGTGGAGGATGCCAAGCATCCCCTGGTGAAAGACGAGCGTCGACGCAAATCCCGCCCAGAACGCCTTGAGCACTTTCATTCCCCACCTCCGTAACGGACCGTCGTTACGGATAGCTTATCCTGCCCGGCACCGTTGTCCAGAGGCGTACGGAATTCGCTGCCGGCCCGGCTGTCGACACGCAACCTTTACAAATATTGACTATGTCCGGCGGCCCGACAGTGCTAGACTGGCTCCCGGCCCTTGGCGGGCACGGCAGGACAATCGGCTGGCGGATGCGGAGGGATGGTACGATGGAAAGTTTTGCAGAGGAGGCGCTGCGGCTGGCGATTCACACGGAAAAGAGCAGCCACGACTTTTACCGGTATGCCGCCGGGAGGGCCAAAAACGAAGCGGTCAGGGAAATATTCGCCCAACTGGCCAGCGAGGAGGCGGAGCACATGGCGGCATTCCTCGCCCGCTACGAAGGAGACGACATACTCCAGCTGCAGGATACGGGGGAGGCGCCCGGCTGTCCCGATCCCCGCCGCTATGGGGAACTGGTCGGGGCGATCGACAGCATCTTCGACGAGGCGCAGGCGCTCAGACTGGCCCTCGGCGAAGAGCAAGCCTGCATCGACAGCTACACCGTCCTGGTGGAAACCTTGCGCGAACCCGAGTTACGGGCGATCTTCGAGCAGGCGCTCGACGACACCCGCCGGCACTATGAGCAGCTCCGCCAGCAGTATCTCCGCTTCGCCGAACCGTGACGGTACCGCCCGCAGCGCCCCTGCAGGCCGGGCGGGACGCCGTCAGCGCCCCCAGATGATCGTTTCGCCGACCGCCATCTTTTTCAGCCGCCCTTCCAGGCCGAGATCCTTGAGGCCGGCCGCAAACTCCGCCGGCGTCCCGGTCAGGAAGGGAAACGTCCCGTAATGCATCGGCACGACCAGCTTCGGCTGCACGAGCTTCACCGCTTCCGCCGCCCGGCGGGGTCCCATGGTAAAGTGGTCGCCGATACAGACGAGCATCAGATCGACCGGATGGAACCGGCCGACGAGCGCCATATCGGAGAAAAGGTCGGTATCGCCGGTATGGTAGATGACCGGGCCGTCCTTGATACTGATCAGAAAGCCGGCCGGATTGCCGCCGGGGACCTGCCGGACAGGCGGCCCCGGCACCGTTACGTCGGAGTCGTGGATGGCCGGCACGAAGGCCACCTTCACTTCGCCGTCCAGTAACTGCAACTCCCCGCCGTAATTTCCCATCGTATCGTAGCCGGCCAGTTCTTTGGGAATGAGCCCCTCCGCCACCAGGGTCCGGCCGAGGCCAAAGGGGGCGACCAGATGGGCCTTGGTCCGGGCGGCGATCTCCGGCGCATTGCCGATATGGTCGCCATGCCCGTGGGTGATGAGGATCAGATCGACCCGGCCGAGTTCCGCCAGTTCCTTCTTGCCGTTCTTGTTGGCGGGGTTATCGATCCAGGGGTCGATCAGCAACACTTTGCCCGACGGGGTCTTCACCTTGAACGCCGCCTGGCCGTACCAGGTTATCTCCGTCTTCCCCGCCGACCACCCCTCGGCCGGGACAACGAGCAGCATCGCCAACAGCCAGATTGTCCGATAAATCGTCTTCATCTCAGATCCCTTCGCCAGGTATCGTGCCGCCGGCCCCGGCCGCGGCACCGCAACGACATCCGCAGCCCGGCAGCCCAGCAGCCCGGCGGGCCAGCCGGGCACCAGCCGGGCACTCTCACCGGAACGTTTCCACCACGTAGCGACCGATTTTCTTCGCCTCGCAAGGAGGAATCATCCCAGCGGTGAAGCTCGGCATCCCCACCCCCGGATTGCGGATGAAGGCGGCGACATCGGCCGCCGTCCGGATGCCGTAGGCTGCCCGGTCGGCGGCCTTGAGGGTCCGCCGCAGATTGACGGTATTGCCGCCGTCGGGATGACAGCCGGCGCAATGGAGTTTGAAGAGCGCCGCCCCCGACGGGCCCGCCTCACCGCGACATGCGGCCATCCCCAGGCAGACGACGAGCACGATCATCCCCCCCAGCCACGGTTTCATAGTCACCTCCCGGCCAGAATCAGGAGGCGGGCTGCAAGTCCGCGCCCTTCTCCCGCTCCTTCTCTTTGTCCTTGTCGGTTGCGGAAAACTTTTTCATGCTTTCGAGCATCTCGCGCAGCCGCTTGTCCACCAGGTAATTGACAGTCCCTTCGGGATAACCGCCGTCATCCTGCGGTTGGCCGGCCGGCACCCCGGTCAGGATCTCGATCCCCTCGTCGATACTTTCGACGCTCCAGATATGGAACCGGCCGTCCTGAACCGCCTGCACCACCTCATCCTTGAGCATCAGGTGCCGTTCGTTCGATTTGGGGATGATTACCCCCTGCTCGCCGGTCAACCCCTTCGCTTTGCAGACTTCGTAGAACCCTTCGATCTTGAAATTGACGCCGCCGATCGGTTGGATCTTGCCATGCTGGTTGACGCTGCCGGTAACGGCAATCCCCTGCTTGACCGGCAGCCCGGAGAAGGCGGAGAGGAGGCAGTAGAGTTCCGTCGACGAGGCGCTGTCCCCCTCGACCCCCTCGTAGGACTGCTCGAAGCAGATCGAGGCCGAGAACGACAGCGGTTTGTCGTGGGCGAATTTGCCTCCCAGGTAGCCGGTCAGGATCAAGACCCCCTTGTCGTGGATCGGCCCGGAAAGCTTCACCTCCCGCTCGATGTTGACCATCCCGCCGCGCCCCAGGTAGACCCGGGCAGTTACCCGCGACGGCCGGCCGAAGGTATGGTCGGCCAGGCTGATCACCGACAGGCCGTTGATCTGGCCGACTGCGGCGCCGTCGGTATCGACGAGGATCGTCCCCTCGTCGAACAGCTCCTGCATCCGCTCCTCGATCCGGTTGCTGCGGTAGACTTTCTGCTCGATGGCCTTGGCAACGGCCGCATGGTTGACAACGCTCTCGCCCGCCTTGCCGCTCCAGTAGCTGGCCTCCCGGATCAGGTCGGCGATCTCCATGAACTGGGAGGAGAGTTTTTCCTGATCCTCGACCAGCCGTGCCGAGTATTCGATCAGCCCGGCCACCCCGCTCGGGTCGAAGGGGAGGAGCTTCTCGTTCTTGCAATGGGTGGCGACAAACAGCGCATAATCCTTGAGGACATCCGGAGTGCGGGCGATCCGGCTGTCGAAGTCGGCCCGGACCTTGAAAAATTTCCGGTAGTCGGGCTCCAGGTGGAAGAGCAGGTAATAGATCCACGGCGAGCCGATCATGATAATCTTGGCCTGCAGGGGAATCGGCTCCGGCTTCAGCGAAGCGACGGTCATGAAGCGATACTGCTCAAGGACATCCTCGATCTTGATCTCGGCGTTGCGGATGCAGCGTTTGAGCGCCTCCCAGGCGAAGGGGTTGACCAGCACCTCCCGGGCGTCGATGATCAGGTAGCCGCCGTTGGCCTTGTGTATCGCCCCCGGCTTGATCAGGGTGAAGTTGGTCGTGGCACCCCCCCCCATCTGCATGACATGTTCGAGGCGGCCGAACAGGTTGTTGTAGGTCGGGTTCGCCTCGAAGATCACCGGTGCCCCCTCGACACCATGGTTGTCGACGAAGACGTTGACCTGGTACCGCTCGAAAGACGGCTCCTGGCGGGGAAGCTTCAGCCCGGGGATCGGCGACTGCGGCGGCTGCTGCGGCTTGAAATCCTCCAGATTGAGCAGGATGTCCTCCTGCACCGCATTGAGGTAGTCGATCACCTTGGCAAGCGCGCGGTACTTTTCCTTGAGCGGCTCGATATGATGGCCGACCGCCGCCAGCCCCAGGTCGCGGTCGAGCTGGGCAAGGGCTTCCTTGGTGGTTTTCTCGTTCTCCCGGACCTGGCGGAGCACGTCGTTGAGCCGTTCGGTCAGTTCCTGTCCCACCTTCTCCAGCTTTTCCTTCTCAGCGGCATCGAGGGCGTCGTACTCCTCCTGGGTATAGTTCCGCTCTTCCCGCTGCGGTACCATCACCAGCCCCGACACGGTCCGCTGCAGGGCAAAGCCCCGCTCCTGGGCCTCCGCCTCCAGCTTGCCGAACAGCTCGTTGTTCTTTTCCTGGTACTCCTCGACGATCGTCGATTTGTTGACCTCATACTCCTTGCTGTCGAGGGCCTTGGGAATGATGGTCCGGACGGCGACGATCAGCTCCTGCATGTCCTTGTCGAGCTCGGCCCCCTTCCCCGCCGGCAGCGCCAGGGCAATGGGAAGATCGGGATTCTTGAAGTTGTTGACGTAACACCAGTCGCTCGGCGGCGGCTCGTTCTTCGCCCGTTTTTTCAGGAGGTTCTTGATGGTCGAGGTCCGACCGGTACCGGTTTCGCCGGAGAGATAGAGATTGAAGCCGCTTTCGCGGATGCCGAGACCGAAATCGATGGACGCCAGCGCCCGGGCCTGGCCAAGAGTCCCTTCGAGCTCGGGAAGATCGTCGGTGGTGGCAAAGTCAAACTGGCCGGTATCGCAAACCCAGCGCAGCTTTTCGGGGGAGAGTTTCAGATGGTCGACGGACACGGGAACCTCCTTTTCATTTCATGGGAATAACAGAACAGCCGCGCCACCGACTGCAGCTACTGGTCCGGCGGCGCGGCAGCAGGCTGTTGTTTATCGTTTGCGGCGTCCGCCGACGACGGCAGCCAGTCGTCGACCAGCTGTTCGAAAATCCCTGCGACGGAACGTTTGACATCTTCCAGCCCGACCGGGCGGCGGCAGAGCTGCGCCAGGGTCGTCACCGGGCAGTCGACGATACCGCAAGGACTGATCCGGCTGAACGGGGCGAGGTCGTTCGCCACATTCAGGGCGAAGCCGTGCATGGTCACCCAGCGCCGGACACCGACGCCGATCGAGGCAAGCTTTCCCCGGGTCGTCCAGACGCCGGTCCGACCCGGCACCCGCCAGGCCGCCACCCCGTAGTCAGCGGCGACGGCAATGACCACTTCCTCCAGGAAACGGAGATAGTGGTGCAGATCGCGCCCCCGCCGGCCCAGATCGACCACCGGGTAGCCGACCAACTGGCCGGGGCCGTGCCAGGTAACGTCGCCCCCCCGGTTGACCGCCACCGTCCGGACTGCCGGGTCAAGAATGCTGGCCGCCGCACCGCGCCGGCCGACCGTATAGACCGGCGGATGCTCCAGAAGCAGCAGCGCCTCTTCCGCCCGGCCGGCAGCCACTTCCGCCGCCAGTTTCCCCTGCAGCTCGGCGCATTCGTCGTAGTCGATCCGGCCAAGATCGAAGATATTCATGGGCAACCCCGTTTCGGCACCAGCGTACGGGCAATCATACCAGCATCAGCACGGGATTTTCGAGAATTCGCTTCAGCTCGCCGAGAAAACGGGCAGCGTCGACACCGTCGACCACCCGGTGATCGCAGGAAACGGTCGCTTTCATGGTCCGGGCGACCACCAGCTGCCCCTGTCTGGCCACCGGCCGCTCGGCAATCGCCCCGACGGCGAGGATCGCCGCCTGGGGCGGCATGATCACCGCCGCGAACTCTTCGACCCCGTACATGCCGAGGTTCGAGGTACTGAAGGTACCACCCGAAATCTCCTCCTGGCTGATCGTCCCGCGCTGGGCCCGCTCGATGAGCCGCAACGTCTGGCCGGCAATCTCCTTGAGCGTCAGCCCCTGACACCCTTTCACCACCGGCACCCGCAGCCCGTCCTCTACCGCCACGGCAAAGCCGATGTTGATTTCCGGATGGAGAACGATCCGCTCGGCAATAAAGGAAGCGTTGAGCCGGGGGAATTTGCCGAGGGCCATGGCCGCCGCCTTGATCACCAGGTCGTTGGCGCTGACCGCACTGCCGCTCCCCTTCAGCTCGCGGATGATCTCCCTCGCCTCGGTCATCTCGACCTCGATGGTGACGTAGAAATGGGGAATATTCCGCCACGATTCGCTGACCGTCTTGACGATGGCGCTCCGCATCCGGGTCAGCGGCTCGCCCCCCTCTTCGCCCGGTGCGGCGGAAGCCGCCGGCGCCCCGGCTGACGGTTCCGGCTCACCGCCACCGCGCTCTTCGTGGAGATAGCGCTCCAGGTCCTCCTGCAGTACCCGGCCGTCTGGACCGCTGCCATGCACGAGCTGCAGGTCGACCCCCTGTTCCCTGGCCAACCGACGCACCAGCGGTGCCGCCCGGGTTCCCTCCTCGCCCCCGGCGCCCGACGGCAGCGGGGCCGCGGGGGGCTCGGCCACCGCCATCACCCGTTCCGGAACCGGTTCGGCCTCCGTTGTGGACGGTTGCCAGACGGGCTGCGCAACCGGCGGCTCGCCGGACGGCACCGCAGCCTCCCCCGGTTCGCCAATCAGCCCGAGCACGGTGCCGACCGCCACGGTCTCCCCCGCCTTGGCCCGCGCCTCGATCAGGGTTCCGGCGGTAAAAGCCTCCAGCTCCATGGTCGCCTTGTCCGTCTCCACTTCGGCAATGATATCGCCCCGCGCCACCCGCTCGCCAACGCTCTTCTTCCAGGAAAGGAAGCGCCCTTCGGTCATGGTGTCGGACAGCTTCGGCATGGTGATTTCGGTAGCCATGGCACGTAACCCCTTTTCGATGACTCGTCAGTATTTTTTGCTCAACAGCTCCCGCACCGCGGCGGCAATGGTCTCCACCTGGGGGATGCAGAGCCGTTCCAGCTTCCGGGAGTAGGGCATCGGTACGTCGAGTCCCGAAACCCGCTGCACCGGCGCCCGCAGGGTATCGAAGCAGCCGGCATGGATTCGGAAGGCGATCTCGGCGCCGAGGCCGGCGGTCCGCCAGCACTCCTCCACCACCACCGCCCGGCCGGTCTTCTGCACCGAGGCAATGAAGGTGGCATCGTCGAGAGGGCTCAGGGTCCGCAGGTCGACCACCTCGCAGGAAATCTGCTCTTTCTCCAGTTCGGCCGCCGCCTGCAGTGCCAGCACCGTCATCCGCGAATAGGCAACAATCGTCACGTCGCTCCCCGGCCGTTTCACCTCCGCCCGGCCGAGCGGGACGAGAAATTCCGGATCTTCCGGCACTTCCCCCTTGCTGTTGTAAAGCAGCTCGTGCTCCAGGAACACTACCGGGTTGTTGTCGCGGATGGCGCTCTTCAGGAGCCCCTTGGCGTCAGCCGGGGTGGCCGGCACCGCTACCCGGATGCCGGGGCAGTGCATGAAATAGGTTTCCAGAGACTGGGAATGCTGGGCCGCCAGCTGGCTCCCACCGCCGCCGGGCGTCCGGACCACCATCGGCAGATGAACCTGGCCGCCGAACATCGAGCTGATCTTGGCCATGTGGTTGACGAGCTGGTCCATCGCCAGCAGGGCGAAATTGACGGTCATCAGCTCGGCGACCGGCCGCAGCCCCCCCATTGCCGCACCGATGGCGACGCCGACAATGGTATTCTCGGAGATGGGAGTATCCTTGACCCGCTCCTCGCCGAACTCGGCCAGGAGGCCCCGGGTCACCTTGAAGGAACCTTCGTAGAGCGCCACGTCCTCCCCCCAGGTAACGACGGAGGGATCGCGGCGCATCTCCTCCTTCAGGGCCAGGTTGAGGGCATCGCGGTAGGTCATTTCAGGCATTTACGAACCTCCTGTAGGGGCAGGCCCCCGTGCCTGCCCAAAACCGGGTCATTTCATGAATCAGGGCACCCACAGGAGGGTGCCCCTACACGTAGATGTCTTTCCATACTTCGTCATCCTCCGGCCAGGGCGACTCCTCGGCGTACTTCACCGCTTCGGCCACCGTCGCCCGCGCCTTTTCCAGGATGGCGGCGAGCTCCGCTTCGCTGGCGATCCCCTCGGCCAGGAGCCGCCGGGCAAAGTTCGGGATCGGGTCCCGCGCCTTCCAGAGTTCCACTTCGGCAGCACTCCGGTATTTGCCCGGGTCGGCCATCGAATGTCCCCGGAAGCGGTAGGTCATCGCCTCGACCAGGTAGGGTCGGCTCTGTTCCCGGACCCATTCGGCCGCCCACTTCACCTGCTCGAAGACGGCAAGGACATCCATGCCGTCGACCCGGGCCGAAGGGATGTCGTAACCGCAGGTCCGTTTGTGGATGTCGGCCAGAGCCGACGCCCGGTGCACCTCGGTGCCGATACCGTAGAAATTGTTTTCGCAGACGTAGAGGACCGGCAGCTCCCAGAGCCGGGCCCAGTTGAGCGCTTCATGGAAGGTCCCCTGGTTCACTGCGCCGTCGCCGAAGAAGCAGGCGGCAATCCGTTCCTCCCTGCGGAACTTGGCGGCAAAGGCAACGCCGGCGGCGATCGGCAACTGACCGCCGACAATGGCGTACCCACCCATGAACGAGAGGGCAGGGTCGAAGAGGTGCATCGAGCCCCCCTTCCCCTTGCAGATGCCGGTGGCCTTGCCGAACAGCTCGGCCATCACCCGCCGCGGCTCGGCGCCGCGGATGATCGCCTGGGCATGCTCCCGGTAGGCGGAGAGGATGTAGTCGTCCCGGTGCAGGGCGGTCGTGGCACCGACCGCTACCGCTTCCTGGCCGCTGTACAGATGGAGAAAGCCGGTGATGTGCCCCTTGGTGTACTGCTCGGCGCACGCCTCCTCGAACTCCCGGGAGAGGACCATCTGCTCGTACATCTTCAGCAATGCGGCATCGGGCAGGATCGCCCGCAGTGTGCTCTCCATCGGCTCAGCTCCCCTTTTTCACGTAGTTCAGCGTCCCGCCGGCGAGCAGGTCCTGCCGTTCGCGCGCCGAAACCTGCAGCAGGGTAACGATTTCCCGGCCGTCCACCCGGACCGGGATCTCCGTCGCCCCCGCCGCCACCAGGCTACGCAGGCGGGAGAAGGTCACCGTCTCACCCTGATTGAGCAGGTCGTAATCGGCCGGGTCCTTGAAGACCAGCGGCAGAATGCCGAAGTTGATCAGGTTCGCCTTGTGGATGCGGGCGAAACTCTTGGCCAGCTTGGCGCGGATGCCGAGATAGCGCGGCGCCAGCGCCGCATGTTCACGCGATGAACCTTGTCCGTAGTTTTCGCCGGCGACCACCACCCCGTCCCCCCGCGCCTTGGCCCGGGCAGGGAAATCGGCATCGAGCTGTTCGAAGACGAACTGGCTGATCGCCGGAATGTTGCTCCGGAAGGGGAGTACCCGGTTCCCCGCCGGCATGATGGTGTCGGTGGAGATATTGTCCCCCACCTTGATGATGACGCCGGCCTGCAGCTCTTCCGGCAACTCTTCGAATTCGGGGAACGGCACGATGTTCGGCCCGGTGATGATTTCCACATCGCGGGTGTCGGCCAGCGGCGGGATAATGCTCGAATCGTCCAGCACATAGTGTTCCGGATTCTGAACGTTGGGCCACGGCATCAGCTCGCCGAGCCGGCGCGGGTCGGTGATTACCCCGAAAATGCCGGCCGCCGCTGCCGTCTCCGGGGAACAGAGATAGACCTTGTCGTTCTTGGTGCCGCTCCGGCCGGGGAAATTCCGCGGGAAGGTGCGGAGACTCACCTGGTTGGTCCCCGGCGCCTGGCCCATGCCAATGCAGCCGAGACAGCCGGGTTGGTGGATCTGGGCGCCGGCTAACAGGAGCATCATCACTCCCCCTTGCGTGGCAACGTTTTCCAGCACCTGGCGGCTCCCCGGATTGATATTGAAGGAGAGCTGGGGTGCCACCCGGCGGCCGTCGAGGATGCGACAGACAGTCATCAGGTCGCGGAACGACGAATTGACCGAGCTGCCGACGATCACCTGGTCGACCTTCACCCCCTCGATATCCTTGACCCGCACTACGTTGTCGGGAGACGACGGGCAGGCGATCAGCGGCTCCAGCGACGAGAGGTCGATCTCATCATACTCGTCGTAACTCGCATCGGCATCGGCGGCGAGTGGCTGCCAGCGGTCGCCCCGCCCCTGGGATTCGAGGAATTCCCGGGTCCGCCGATCGGCCGGGAACACGGAGGTGGTAGCCCCCAGTTCTGCCCCCATATTGCCGATGGTGGCCCGGTCGGTGACCGACAGGGTCTCGACGCCGGGGCCGTAATATTCGATGATCTTGCCGACCCCCCCTTTTACCGAATGGCGGCGGAGCATCTCCAGGATCACGTCCTTGCCGGAGACCCACGGCGGCAAGGCGCCGGTCAGCTTGACTCCCATGATCTTCGGGCAGGGAAGGTGAAAGGGGTGGCCGGCCATCGCCAGTGCCACGTCCAGTCCCCCGGCGCCGATGGCGAGCATCGCCAGGCCGGCGGCGGTCGGGGTATGGGAATCGGCGCCGAGCATCACCCGCCCCGGCACGCCGAACCGCTCCAGGTGCACCTGATGGGAGACGCCGTTGCCCGGTTTCGAGACGTTGATGCCGAACTTCTGGGCGGCGGTCATCAGGAAGATGTGGTCGTCGGCATTGCGGTTGTCGGTTTGCAGCAGGTTATGGTCGATATACTGGGCGGCCAGTTCCACCTTCACCCGCGGCACCCCCATGGCGATGAACTCCAGCATCGCCATGGTGCCGGTGGCATCCTGGAGCAGGGTATGGTCGACCTTGATGGCGATCTCGGTGCCGGGAACCAGCTCTCCCTGCGCGAGGTGCGCTTCGAGGATCTTCGTCGCGAGATTCTTGCCCATGGGTTACTCCTTTTTTCTGTCACAGAGGTCACAGAAGACACAGAGTCATGCCTGGCCTACGGAATACTGAAGGTAAAGATGGTATTTGCGCCACTCAGGGGGCCGTCAATGGCGAGCCGCTTGATACCGCACAATTCTTCGAAAACCAGAAAGCCTAACGCGGAGCAGACCAAGGGATGCATATTTCGATACGTTAGAGCCTTGTGCACATCACCGGCTCTGATCGATATCGTCTTTCCCCCCCGCAGAACGAGCTGGCTCGACAAAATGACTTTTGCAGTACTCCCTCACGTCGTCAGAGCATTTCATATATCTCTGGCCCCGGTGGGATAAAGCCCCTTACGCGTGAATGGCCCGTTTCTCCACTGCCAGCGCCGCCTCCTTGACCGCTTCCGCCAGCGTCGGGTGGGCATGGAAAGTCATGGCGATATCCTCGACACTGCCGCCGTAGGTCATCACCGTTACCGCCTCAGCGATCATTTCCGACGCCCGCGGGCCGAGGATATGGATGCCGAGCACCCGGCCGGTTTCCGGCCGGGCGAGGATCTTGACGAACCCTTCGGTTTCGTCCATGCACTTGGCCCGGCCGTTGGCCATGAAGGGGAAGCTGCCGGCAACGTAGGGAATCCCCGCGTCCTTGAGCTGCTCTTCGGTTTTGCCGACCGACGCCCCTTCGGGCCACGTATAAACGATACCAGGAATATACTCGTAGTCCACCACCGACGCTTGGCCAACCAGCCGTTCGGCAAAGACCGTCCCCTCTTCCATTGCCTTGTGGGCCAGCATCGGCCCTTTGATCAGATCGCCGATGGCATAGATGCCCGGGACCGACGTCTGGTAGTTGTCGTCCACCGCCAGCCGCCCCCCTTCCAGGCGGATGCCGAGCTCTTCCAGGCCGAGGCCGGCGGTAAGCGGCCGCCGCCCCGCCGCCACCAGAATCCTGTCGCAGACGAGTTGCTCGGTCGCCCCCGCCGATTCGATCGTGACCCGGGCCTGGGCCCCGTCCCGCTCGCAGCCGGTCACCCGGGTCGCCAGCCGGAAGGTGAGTCCCTGTTTCTTCAGCGAGCGCATCAGCGCCTCGGCCAGCTGGCCGTCACTGTTCGGCAGCATCCGCGGCAGCATTTCCACCACCGTCACCCGGCTGCCGAGCCGCCGCCAGACCGAGCCGAGCTCCAGGCCGATGTAACCGGCCCCAACCACCAGCAGATGCTCCGGCAACCGGTCGAAAGAGAGCGCCTCCCGGGCGCTGACCACCAGTTCGCCGTCGAACGGCAGGTTCGGGATCGGCATCGCCTCGCTACCGGTGGCCAGGAGGACCCGCCGGCCGTGCAGCGTCTGCCCGCCGTCCGGCGTCGTCACCTCGACGAGCCGGCCGTCATCCCTGCTGCCGGCCAGCCGCGCCGTCCCTTTTACCCAAGCGATGCCGTTCTTCTTGAAGAGGAAGGCGATGCCATCGGTGAGTTTCTTCACCACGTCGTTCTTGCGGGCGAGCATCCGGGCCAGGTTGAGCTGCGGCGGAGCGATCTCGATGCCGTGGCCGGCAAAACGGTCCCGGGCCAGCGCGAACAGCTCCGACGAATCGAGCAGCGCCTTGCTCGGGATGCACCCCTCGTTGAGACAGACGCCGCCCAAAGTCGGCCGCTGCTCGACCACCGCCACCGTCATCCCGAGCTGGGCGGCCCGGATGGCTGCCACGTACCCCCCCGGTCCGCCGCCGATGATGATCAGGTCGAACATCGCTTCGCTCATGAATCCCCCCTCCCCGGCCGATGACCGGGACGTTGCCGGCGTCTATTTGCCCGGCCGGTAGATGATTTCGAATTTTCCCCCCTGGAATCGGTTCCAGAAGTTGTCGGTGCCCGGCGTCGTCGACGGCGCCGCATAGGCGTCGGTCAGATCGGGGAGGGAAAACTTCAGGCTGAACTCACCGCTGTCCAGCACCACCCCTTTCCCTTCGAGACGGGGGCCGGTCTCTCCGCTGCCGTTGCCGTTGCGGACGGCAGGCGGGGTTAAGGGGGCGTTGAGCGGGAGCGCGCCGCTCCCTCCCCCGCCGCCGCGCAGGGCGACCAGTTCCTGCAGCGCGTCCCGGGCCCCCTCTTCCCCCTGGCGGGCCGCCCGGCCCAGCCACTCCATCGCCTTGACCTTGTCGACCGGCACGCCGTCGCCGGAAAGCAGCAGCAGACCGTAGGCGTACTGCGCCTCCGCGTAGCCGCGGGCGGCCGCCTTGCCGATCCAGGCTGCCGCCTGGCGCCGGTCCTGCTTCACCCCCTGGCCGTGATAGTAGAAGGTGCCGAGGAAAAATTGCGCCCGGACATGCCCCGCCGTCGCGGCGATTTTCATCAGCCGGGCGGCCTCGGCGGAATCGCGGGGCATTCCCTCGCCGTAATAGTGCATCAGCGCCAGGATGAAAGCAGCCGCACCGTCGCCGTCCCGCGCCGCCGCCCGGTACCAGCTCACCTCGCGGCTGAAATCCTTGGGGACCCCGTCGCCGATCAGGTACATGAACGCCAGGGTCTGCTCGGCCACGGCGTTATGCCGGGCGGCCGCCCGCTTCACCGCCGCCAGCATCGCCGCCCGGTCCCGTCGCTCGCCCCGGCTCCCCTGTTTCAGCAGGGCGAGATAGGCGACGGCGCGATAATCGCCACCAGCCGCCGCCGACGCCAAAAGCTTCGCCGCCCGGGCCCGATCGCGGTTCACGCCGTGACCGTAAAGATAGGAGAGGCCGAGGAGATACTGCGCCGCGGCATACCCCGCGGCGGCCGAATCGTGCAAAAGCGCCAGGCCTTGCCGCTCGTCCCGCGGCACCCCTTCGCCCCGCAGCTGCATCAGGGCGAGAAAGAACCGGGCCACCGGCCCCTGCTCGGTATCGGCGGAAAACTCGGCCCGGGCGGTGGCATAGTCGCCGGAACGGTAGGCCATCCGCCCTTCGAAGACCCGTGCGGAAAGCCGGGAGGCACCGCCCGCCAAAAGCGTCAGTGTGATTACCGCGATCGACAGTCGGCGTGCCCGGGCCATGGTGTCCCTACCCTTCCAGAAACAGCTCTTCCGGCTCTTCGACGTACTCCTTGACCTTTTTCAGGAACTGCACCGCCTCGCGGCCGTCGATCACCCGATGGTCGTAGGAGAGGGCCAGATACATCATCGGCCGGATGACGATCTGCCCGTCCCGGGCCACCGGCCGGTCCTGGATGGCGTGCATGCCGAGGACGCCGCTCTGGGGGGGATTGAGGATCGGTGTGGAGAGAAGCGAGCCGTACACCCCGCCGTTGGAGATGGTGAAGGTTCCCCCCTCCAGGTCGGAGAGTTCCAGCCGGTTGCCCTTGATCTTCTCGGCAAAATCGGCGATCCCCTTCTCGATCTCCCAGAAGTGGAGCCGGTCGGCATCCCGCAATACCGGCACCACCAGCCCCTTTTCGGCACCGATGGCGATACCGATGTCGTAATAGTGGGGCACGACGAGGTCGTCGCCGTCGATCCGGGCATTGACCGCCGGATACTCCTTGAGCGCCTCGACGCACGCCTTGACAAAGAACGACATGAAGCCAAGAGAGACGCCGTGCTTCTCCCGGAAGTGCTCGCGGTATTTCTGCCGCAGGGCGACGACCCGGCTCAGGTCCGCCTCGTTGAAGGTGGTGAGCATGGCGGTCTGCTGGCGGGCCGCCAGCAGACGGGCGGCGATCCGCTTGCGGATTGGCGTCAGCGGGGTACGGGTGACCCGCTCCGCTGTGGCCGGCGCGGACACTGCCGGTTCGCCCGGCGGCAGTACCGGTTGCGCCGCCGGGGCCGTCACGGCCGACGGCGGCGGGGCGGCCGGTTCGGCCGGCGGTACCGGCCGCTGTCCGAGCAGGTCGTCGACGGTGACCCGCCCCCCCCGGCCGGTACCGGTCACCGTCTCGGGCTGGATGCCCCGTTCCTGGGCCAGCTTGCGCACCGCCGGGGAGAGCGGCGGCAGCTCGCTCGGCGGCGAAGGGGCGGTGGCCGGCGCGGCCGGCGGTGC
Source organism: Geotalea uraniireducens (assembly GCF_027943965.1). Taxonomy (NCBI): domain Bacteria; kingdom Pseudomonadati; phylum Thermodesulfobacteriota; class Desulfuromonadia; order Geobacterales; family Geobacteraceae; genus Geotalea; species Geotalea uraniireducens. Next base: position 3,025,363 of record NZ_AP027151.1, read on the forward strand.
TTCGGCCACCGCCCCTTCGGCGATGGTGCCGATCACCGTGCCGATCTTGACAGTGGTCCCCTCGGCGACAACGATGGTCAGAATGCCGGCGGCATCCGCATTGAGTTCCATGGTGATCTTGTCGGTCTCGATCTCGCAGAGCGGCTCGTCCTTGCGGACCGCCTCGCCGCTCTTTTTGTGCCACTTGGCGACCAGTGCCTCGAAGACCGATTCCCCGACTGCCGGTACGGTGATGTCCATATGCTGCCTTTCTCCCTGAAGATTCCGTTGTGGCGCCCGTCAGCGGGCGAACGCCTCGGCGACGAGCCGCTCCTGTTCTTCCTGGTGCTGCCGGTGCGACCCCACCGCCGGCACGTCGTTCTCCGGCCGCCCGACGTAGCGCGGCTCATGGCCGAGCAGCGCGGCGAGCTGCGGCCGGAGGAAGTTCCACCCGCCCATGTTGCACGGCTCCTCCTGCACCCAGGCGACCGCCGCCTGCCGGTAAGGGGCCAACGCCTCCCGCAATAGATCGACCCGCAGCGGGTAGAGCTGCTCGATCCTGACCAGCGCCGTATCGTCACGGCCAGCCTCCTGCCGATGGGCCTCCAGATCGTAATAGACTTTGCCGCTGCACAAAAGCAGCGTCCGCACCGCCGCCGGATCGGCGACCGCGGGGATTACCTCCCGGAAGTGGCCGGCGGCGAAATCGTCGAGCCGAGAGACGCAGCGCGGATGGCGCAACAGGCTCTTGGGGGTAAAGACCACCAGCGGCTTGCGGAACGGCTGCCTGACCTGGCGCCGCAGCAGATGAAAGAGCTGGGCGGGGGTGGAAGGATAGACCACCTGCATGTTGTCGTCGGCGCAGAGCTGCAGGTACCGTTCGATCCGGGCGCTGGAGTGTTCGGCCCCCTGTCCCTCGAAACCGTGGGGGAGCAGCAGCGTCAGCCCGCTCGCCCGCTCCCATTTCGATTCGCCGCCGGCGATGAACTGGTCGATGATCACCTGACCGCCGTTGGCAAAATCGCCGAACTGGGCCTCCCAGACGGTCAGCACCTCCGGCGCCTCCACCGAATAGCCGTACTCGAAACCGAGTACCGCGAACTCGGAAAGCATGCTGTCCCAGGCATTGAACACGGCATCGGACGCAGCGACCGTGGCCAGCGGCACATGGTGGGCCTCGGTGGCCATATCGTAGAGGACCGCGTGGCGATGGTTGAAGGTGCCGCGGCGGGTGTCCTCGCCGGAAAGCCGGATCGACGCCCCCTCTGCCAGCAGGGTGGCATAGGCGAGGGTTTCGCCGTTCCCCCAGTCGAGCCCCTCGCCCCGTTCGATTGCCTCCCGGCGCCGCTCCAGCAGTGCGGCGATCTTCGGGTGGGGGGTGAAGCCGGCCGGCACCGTCGCCAGGCGGGCAGCGAGGGAGCGAAGGGTTTCCGCCGGCACGCCGGTCTCCACCGGCTCGGAGGTATACTCGCGCCGGTAACGCTGCCACTTGCCGGCATAGCCATCCCCCTCCGGGGGCGGTGCCGCGCCAAGCGCGGCGTCCAGGCGGTCGGCCACCTGCCGGGCACGACGCTCGATCTCCTCCCGCGCCACGCCGGCCTCGACGAGTTGGGCGGCATAGAGTTCGTGGACCGGGGGCCGGTCCTTGATCCGGCTGTACATCACCGGCTGGGTGAAATAGGGTTCATCCCCCTCGTTGTGGCCGTAGCGGCGGTAGCAGATGATCTCCACCACCACGTCCTTGCCGAAGGTCTGGCGGTAGTCGAGGGCGAGGCGGACGGCGTGGAGCGCCCGCTCCGGATCTTCACCGTGGACGTGGAAGATCGGGATCGCCACCATCTTGGCCACATCGGTGGCATAGTGGGAGGAACGGGCATCGGCCGGCAGGGTGGTAAAGCCGATCTGGTTGTTGATCACCAGGTGCAGGGTGCCGCCGGTCCGGTACCCTTCCAGCTGGGAGAGGTTGAAGGTTTCGGCGACGATCCCCTGGCCGGCGAAGGCCGCGTCGCCATGGATCAGCACCGGCAGCACCCGCTGTTCGGCCCCGGCGCCGGCAGCATCCTGGCGAGCCCGGCATTTCCCCTCCACCACCGGATCGACCGCCTCCAGGTGGGAGGGGTTGAAGGCCAGGGTCAGGTGGATCTGCCGGCCGTCGGCGGTCTTCCGGTCGGCCGAGTATCCCTTGTGGTACTTGACGTCGCCGTCGCCGACCACCGCATGCTCGACGTTGTCGGCAAACTCGGCGAAGATGCCCGCCAGTGGTTTGCCGACCACGTTGGCCAGCACGTTGAGCCGGCCGCGGTGGGCCATGCCGATGATCAGGTCGGTAACCCCGAGAGCGGCGGCACGTTCCACCGTCGCATCGAGCACCGGGATCAGGGTTTCGCCCCCTTCGAGGGAAAAGCGCTTCTGGCCGATGAACTTGCGATGGAGAAAAGCCTCGAAGAGTGCCGCCTCCTGCAGCCGGTCGAGAATCCAGAGCTGTTCGGCGCGCTCGACCGGCGGCCGGTTGCGCACCGGTTCCATCCGCTCGATCAGCCAGGTCCGCTCGCGGGGGTCCTGGATATGCATGAATTCAACGCCGAGGGAACCGCAGTAGGTCTCCCGCAGGGTGGCGAGGATCTCCCGCAGGGTGGCTTCCCGCTTGAGGAAACGACGGGCATGGAACGGCCGGTCCAGGTCCGATTCGTCCAGGTCGTAGCGCTCCAGCGCCAGCTGCGGATGTTCCAGCGGGCAGGGGGAGAGGGGATCGGTGCAGGCCACAAGGTGCCCCATGTCCCGGTAGCGGTAGATCAGCGAGTCGACACTCGACTGCTTGGCGGCCAGTTCGACCGGGACGCCAGGCGCCGGCTCCTCCCGGCCCAGCTCGTAGCCGCGGAAAAAAGCGCGCCATTCGGCGGAGACGCTCTCCGGCGCCGCCAGCCACTGGCGGTAGAGGGAGTCGATAAATTCGGGGGAAGCGTTGCTCAAGGGATCCATGGGCCCATCCTGCGTCTGGAGTTCGCGAACAGTATAACAGAGGGGGGGGCGCTTTCAAACCGCCAGCAGGCGCCCCGCCGGCCGTCAGCGCAGATAGCGCGACGCCCAGGCGGCGATGACCGTCCCGGCATAACGGGCATCATCGTCGTCAAGGAGGAGATGGTCGGCCGTATCGAGGGAGACGAAGCTCTTCGGATGGCGGGCGGCGGTGAAGATCCGGGCCGCGTGGTCGACGTTCACCACCGTGTCCCCCGGCGCATGGAGCACCAGGAGCGCCTTGCCGAGTTGGCCGATCACCGTGGCGAAATCGGTGATCGCCAGGTCGGCGAGGAAACTCCGCCCGACCGTGAAGGGGCGTCCCGCCACCAGCACCTCTGCCGTCCCCGCCGTCTCGATCGTCCGGATTGCTTCCCTGCCGAGCAGCGTCGCCAGCGAAGCCGGCGTCGACGGCGAGCCGATCGTCACCACCGCCCGGACCGACAGGAGCCGTGCCGCCGCGCCGAGGCAGACGGTCCCGCCGAGCGAATGGCCGATCAACAGCTGCGGCGCCGCGGCGGTCCGGCGAAGGAACTCGGCCGCCGCCAGCAGATCGTCGACATTAACGGCAAAACCGGTCTCGGCAAAGGAGCCGGCGCTCTCGCCGAGGCCGGTGAAATCGAAGCGGAGGACGCCGAGGCCGTGCTCGGTCAGCACCCGGGCGATGGCGACCTGGGATTTCAACTCCTTGGTGCAGGTGAAACAGTGGGCGAGAATGGCGAAGGCGGACGGCGCCGCGGTTTCGGGGAGATCGAGGATGCCGGCCAGCTCGGCTTGACGGCCGCCCCGAAAGCGGAGATGGCGGGAGGTCATGCCGGCTCCTCCTCCCCGTCCCGCACCAGCTCCAGGGCAGCGGAGTTGATGCAGTAGCGGAGGCCGGTCGGCGCCGGGCCGTCGGGAAAGAGGTGGCCGAGGTGGGCGCCACAGGCGGCGCAGTGGACCTCGGTGCGGTCCATGAACAGGCTGGTGTCGCGTTCGGTTTCGACCTGGCCGGCGGCGACCGGCGCGGTGAAGCTCGGCCAGCCGGTGCCGGAATCGAATTTGGCCGTCGAGGCAAACAGCGGTGCCCCGCAGCAGCCGCAACGGTAGACGCCGGGTTCGTGGCTGTCCCAGTAGCTGCCGCTGAAGGGGGGCTCGGTCCCCCGTTCCCGGCAGACGTGATACCGTTCGGGGCCCAACCGCGCCCGCCACTCCGCCGCCGACCGCTCGATCTTCTTCACCACCACGCACCTCCCCGGCCGGAATCGCCTCCGTCGGCCGCAGAGCCAAGTGTAGCACAGTTTTCGCCCGCCCGGTAGCTCGGTTCTGCCGGCTGGCGGGAGGGTACCGGCGCCAGGACAGCAGCGAACCGGCAAAAACGCCGGGAGAAGCAATGCTCCCCCCGGCGTCGGACGATCTAACTCCCTAGCGTTTGAAGCGGAGGGCCAGTTCGGCGACCCGCTGGCCGAGCAGCGCGGCGGTTTCATGATCGTTGGCCGGCGGCACCGCCTCCGGCCCCTGGTCGTTGTTGGACTGGGCCATTGCCCCCATGAAAGAGCCGAGCCGGTTCAGGTCGGCGATACTGGCGGTGCTGGCGTTGTTCCCCGGCAGGAGTCCGAGGCTGACCCAGAGCATCCCGTGCTGCGCGGCAAAGATCGCCAGCTGGACGAGGGTGTTGAGCTTGTCGCCGCTCTGGCTTGCCGAGTTGGTGAATCCGGCGGCCAGCTTGTCCTTCCAGCGCTGTTCAAGCCAGAAATGGGCCGTGGCCTCCATGAATTTCTTGAAATCGGCCGAGCCGCTCCCCATGTAGGTCGGGCAGCCGAAAATCATCGCGTCGGCGCCGTGCAGCACTTCCCAGCGGTTCTCGATCTCGGCCACCGGCACCAGCTCGACCCTGACCCCGCCAACCCGGGCCGCGCCGGCGGCCACCGATTGCGCCAGCCCCGCCGTATGGCCGTAAGTACTGTGATAGACGATCGCTATCGTTGCCATGACATCCTCCCTCCCGTTATCTGGCCGGAGCCTTGACCATCTCGACTTCGAGGGTGATCGCGATATCTTCGCCGACCAGCACGCCGCCGGTCTCCAGCGCCTTGTTCCAGACCAGGCCGAAATCCTTCCGGTTGATCGAGGTGGTGGCCGTCGCGCCGCGCCGGAAGTTGCCCCACGGGTCCTTGCTCTCCGCTGTCGGTCCTTCCACGTCAAGCACTACCTGCCGGGTCACCCCGTGCAGCGTCAGGTCGCCGGTGACTTTGAGCCGGTCCTTGCCGACCCGGGCCACTTTGCGCGAAACGAAGGTCATCACCGGGTAACGGGCCACATCGAAGAAATCGGCGCTCCGCAGATGGGCATCGCGCTTTGCCACGTTGGTATTGATGGAATTGGTGTCGATGGTCACTTCCACCTTCGACTTGCTGAGGTCCTGCTCGTTGATCTCCACGGTCCCGGAGTACTTCTCAAACATCCCCTTGACGTTGGAAACCATCATGTGACGGACCTTGAAGCCGACGTTGGAGTGCTCCGGATCGATGTTCCAGGTAGTCGCCGAGGAGAGCACCGGGAACGACAGAATAAGGACTGCCGAGAGAATGCCGATTACGTGCCGCATGTTCGTTGTTCCTTTCTTCCTGAATAATACTGGCCCTGCCGGCCGGGCCAACGGGGACGATGGACCGGACGCCGTAAACAGGACCAATCTTGACTTGTTTTCGTTATAGCGCATTTTTCGGCAGGGATGGTAACAACTACATGACAAAGGCTGGTAATTTTAGGTAGGGCCCGGCCGGTGGCTCGACTGGCAACTAGGCAAGCGAAGCGCTTGCCTTGAAGTCGGAGGGGGTCTTGCCGGTGAACTTCTTGAAAACCTTGGTGAAATAGGCATGCTCTTCGAAACCGAGCTCGAAGGCGATCTCCTTGATCGTCAGCTCCGAGAAGAGGATCAGCCGTTTCGCCTCGGTGACCAGCCGCTCGTCGATCACCCGGGAAACGAACGTGCCGGTGTAAAGCTTGACGATCTCCCCCAGCTTGCGCGACGAGAGTCCCAGCTCGGCGGCGTAGTAGCTGACGGCGTGTTCAGTCTTGAACTTTTGTTCGATGAGGGTGTTGAACCGGTTCCAGATGCAGAGGGTGCGGGAAAAATCCTGCGGCCGCATCCGGGAGTGCACCAGCCGCAGCTCTTCCAGCTTGGCGACAAAGGCGGCAAGGAGGTGGCGGAGCGCCTGCAGATGATACGGGTCGGCATGGCGAAACTCACAGCGGAGCAACGAAAAATAGGCTTCGACGGCAACGGCCTGTTCCGCGGAGAGCTGCAGGGCGGTATGTCCGGTAAACTGGGAAAAGAGCAGGTGTGACGGGTTGAGGAGGAACTCTTCCCTGAACCGGATGACGCTCCCCCGGCAGTCGGGGGAAGGGACAAAGCGGTGGATGCGCCCCTTGGGAATGATCAGCAGTGTCTGGGCAGGGAATTCGAGGACATCACCGTCCAGCAGGTGTTCCGCCGTCCCCTGCCGCACCCAGATGATCTCCTGGTACGAATGGCGGTGGGCCGGCTTGGCGGCGGCCCGCACCAGCTCGACCGTCTCGCGCTCCATTTCGAAAAACAGAAACTGTTCGGGGATCACGTCGAAATCGCCCTGTCCGGGCGGGAGCGGAGCGGCATGCGGACGGCTCATAATAACCTTTCGGACAACCGGTACCGTCGGTTCAGCGCGGCAGGTACCGGTACTGCTGGAGAATCCGGGCGCCCTCTTTCCCCTTGGTGAAGTCGATAAATTGCTGCGCCTCGGGGGGAAGCCGGTCGCTGCGGTAGACGAAGGCCAGCTCTTTCACCAGCGGGTAGCTGCCGTTCAGGGCATTTTCCAGGGTCGGCGCCACACCGTTCAACAGCAACGGCTTCACCGTGTATCCCTCGGCGGCGATCTGGCCGATATCGGAAATGCCGAGAGAATCGCGGATGGTGGCGACGGCCTTCAGCATCTCCTGGTCGGAGTAGAGCACGTACCAGTAATGCCCGGCCATGCTTTCCCGGTACGCTTCGCCGAAGCCGGGAAGCCTGGCGGCAAGGAGCAGGATCGCCGTTTCCTGCTGCTCACGGGTCAGAACAACGATCTTCCGGCCGTTCCGCCAGGTGGTCTTCTTCCCCCGGTAAATCGCGTTCAGTTCCGCCGTCGTCAACCCGTCGTCCGGCACTGAGGCGTCGGTAACTATCGCCTGGGCGGTAAGGGCAAAGGGGACGTAACAGAGGCCGCCGGCCTGTTCCGCCGGGGTCAGCCGCCGGGCCACCATGCCGAGCGAGATCGCGCCGGCGCTGGCAGCGGCAATCCCACCCCGGGAGCCAATGCTGGCAGGAATCTCCACGTGGATTGCCGGATGCAGCGTCTCGAAGCGTTTCACCAGCTGCCGGGCAATCGCCACCCCGCTCCCCGAACCGGCAACAACGATCGTCGTCGGTTGCGCCGCGCCGGCACCCGCCGCCAGCAGGCCGACCAGCAGCAAGGTCGCGACGGTGATAATCCCGGCAGCTGTCGGGCCGCTTCTCCTCATGCAATCTCCCCGGGGTCGGGCGGGGAGCCGAGCGTAAACCAGAAGGTCGCCCCCGCGTCGGGACGGCTCTCCGCCCAAATCCGCCCCCCGTGGCGGTGGACGATCCGCTGCACCGTCGCCAGACCAATCCCGGTGCCTTCGAACTGTTCCTGGCGGTGAAAACGCTGGAACGGCGCAAAGAGCCGGCCGGCAGTCTCCGTATCGAAGCCGACGCCGTTATCCCGGACGAAGAAGTGCTTCCCTCCCGTAGCCGGGACGGCACCGACGGCGATCACCGGCGCCTCGGCATCGCGGGTGAATTTCCAGGCATTGCCGAGCAGGTTTTCCAGCAGGTTGCGCAACAGGTGGGGATCGCCGGTAACCCCGAGGCCGCGGGAAATCCGGAACGCAACCTGCCGCTCCGGGGTGCTGCGGGCAAGCTCGGCGGCAATCTCCCGGGCAATGGCCGACAGGTCGACCGGCTCGGAACGGAGCGCCCCGCCGGTGAGCCGAGACAGGCCGAGCATGGCTTCGACCAGTTCGGTCATCCGCTGGCCCGCGGCGCCGATCCGCGACAGGTAATGCCGGGCCTCCGGTTCGAGCCGGCAGCCGAAATCCTCGTCGAAGGCAGCGACGTAGCTGACGATATGCCGGAGCGGCGCCCGGAGATCGTGGGAGATCGAATGGCTGAACGCTTCGAGCTCGCCGTTGGCGGCCTGCAGCTGAGCGGTCCGTTCCGCCACCCGCTGCTCCAGCCTGCCGTGCAGGCCGCGGACGTTTTCTTCGAGCCGCCCGACGACCCGGAGCGGGTATTTGTAGATGACGAGGGTGAACAGCGTGGCAACGACCGACGAGAAGAGGAACGAAAAAAAGGCCAGCCGCATCGCCGTATCGGCCGCGACGGCAATCTGGACCCGGCCGGCCGGTTCGCGGTTGAAGATAATCGGCGCTTCGCCGGCGACCGTCAACCGGGACGACACCGGGGAGTCCCCGTCGTCAACCGTCTGGGAGAGAACCGGCTGCCCCTCTTCATCGAAAACCCGGACGGCGACGATCCCCCGGTACGGGACGAAATCGTAGATGATCTGGTCGTACTTATGTACCTGGTACTTCCAGAGGGTCCGGTTCTCCAGCACCACCCGGCGGAGCCGCTCGGCCAGCTCTTGGGCGTAGATATTGGCCTGCCGCTGCAGCGAATGGTGCTCCAGCAGGCCGTACAGCGCCGGGAAGCCGACGCTGATCAGCACCCCGAGGACGAGAGCAACCGGGAAGAGGCGCCGGGCAAGGCTCCTGGTGATGGTGAGTTTTGGGCCGTCGTCCCGCTTCATCGAGCAGGCAATCCCGACCACGCCGGGGCGCCGGTCAGTTTCGGCCCCCTTGAAAACATGCTCAGCATCGACACTCCTTATCGCAAAATCCCCGCCCGCATGCCGGGCGGGAGAAACAGGCGCGCTACTTGCCCGCAAAAAGGCTCTTGTGCAGCTCTCCGGCACCGATCTTGACGATGGCGGCCACCGGGATGGCCAGCACCACCCCCCAGAATCCCATCAGCTCCGCCAGCGCCATCAGGGCGAAGATCACTGCCAGCGGATTCAGTTTCAGGGTCCCGCGCATCAACAGCGGCTTGATCAGGTTCCCCTCGATGATCACATTGATCACGAAATAGGCGACGCAGACCTTCGGGATCACCATCAGGTCGCCGGTCTGCGCATAGCCGAGCAGGGCCGGAGGGATCATCGCCACCAGCACCCCGATGAAGGGGACCAGCGAGGCGAAACCGGCAACGAAGCCGTTCAGCAGCGGGAACTCGATACCGAGCAAGAGCAGCGCTCCCGATGTCAGCAGGCCGACCAGCAGACAGTCGAACAACTGGGCGAGGACGAACCGTTCGAGCGATTGCTTGATCCGGCCGCCGATCTCCCGGAAGGCCGGCCGCTCCCGGTGGGGGAGACAGCGGAGGAGCAGATCCTTGAACAGGTCCTTGTAGTAGAGCATGAAAAAGACCAGGATCGGCGCCAGGATCAGGTTGAACAGGCCGAAAAAGGCCCGGGTCAGTTGCTGGTACCCCTTGCCGGACAGCTCGCCGGCAACCTTCTGCAGCGACTCCTGGGCCCGGGCCACCAACCAGGCCCCTTCGTTCCCCCCGTAATAGGGGGCCAGCCGTTCCTTCATCCCGTCCAGGACCAGCTGCAGGTTCCGGACGTAGCGGGGAACCGCCTGAGGAAAGGCCTCCAGCTGGTGGCGCAGGTAGGGGACCAGCACGAACAGCGAATAGAAGATCGCCACGCCGATGGCGAGATAGATGACGGCAATGGCCGGCAGCCGGCCGAGCCCCTTCCGTTCCAGGTACTTCAACAGTGGATTCAGCAGATAGGCAATGACCAGGGCGGTCAGAAACGCCGAGAGGCTATGCCGGGCGAAATGGCTGGCCAACAGCACCGCAGCGAAGACCCCGGTGATGAACCAGGCGATATGGGCGGCGTCGCGGGAACGCATCGGCCTAGTGCCGGTGCAGCTCGCCGCGCCGGATGTAGTCGGAGACGATCCGGGCAGCGGCAGCGATCGGGATGGCGAGGAGAATCCCCCAGAACCCCATCAGCTCGCCGAACGCCATGACCACGATAATGGTCACCAGCGGATTGAGGTTCATCGACTCCTTGAAGACCAGGGGTTTCACCAGGTACCCCTCGAGGAAGTAGATGACCGCGAAGGCACCCAGCACCTTGAGCAGGACCACGCCGCTCTGGTATTGCACGTAGGCGAAAAAGAGCGGCGGCAGGGTCGCCAGGATCACGCCGATGAACGGCAGTACTGAAGCCAGGCCGGCAAAGATGCCGTTGAAGATCGGATAGTCGATACCGAGGAGAATGAGCGCCAAGGTGGCAAAGAGCGCGACAATCGCCGAAACCACCAGCTGGCCGCGGATGTAGCCGCCGATGCTCGAATTGATCTCCCGCCCCAGGGCAATGAGGGCGTCGCGGCGGGAATGGGGCAGCCAGCGGATAATCCCCTCCTTGATCGACTCCTTGTAGTAGAGCATGAAGAAGACCAGGATCGGCGCCAGGACCAGGTTGAAGAGATTGAACACGAACCCCGCCGCCGCTTCGTAGACGCTACTCCCCAACGTCGCCAGGAGCTTGTCCATCTGGCCGCCCGCCGTATCGAACAGCCAGCGCCATTCCTCCATCGCATAACGGGGAACGAGCTGGCTTTTCCAGGTCAGGACGATCGCCTTCCCTTTCTGCAGGTAGACCGGCAACCCGGTGATGAACGCCTCCCAGCGGAGGCTGATGAACGGGACGAAAATGACGAAGAAGAAGATCGAAAAGAGAGTCAACAGGAGATAGAGACAGATGATCCCCCAGACCCGCCGCACCTTGCGCCGTTCCAGCAGGACGACGACCGGATCGAGGAGGTAGGCGATCACGAAAGAGAGAAGAAAGCAGGAGACGGTATGCTGCATCGCATAACCGGCGGCAATGACCGCGCCGACGATCAGGGCCGTCACCACGACCCTGTTCACTACCGGCGTCTCTTCTCCCATCGGCTTCTCCCTCGCCGTTCCCCATGGCGCGCCGACCTCGGCCGACGGGGGAAACGACACATCACGGAACGTTCGCCCGCCGTATCGGCGGACAACCTGCAAGGCTTTGCCGCGGCAGCTAGAAATCGTCCGCGGCGGCAAAGAGATCGTGTTCTTCCAGCCAGCGCTGAATCCGGTCGGAAATCAGCGTCTCCTTGAGCGTCAGGTAGCGGTCGAACTCTTCGGGATAAAACGACAGGATCTCGTCGAGGCGGCCGAACGGTTTCTTCCCTTCATAGGCCCGCTCCAGCACCTCTTTCAGCCCGTCGTTCTCCAGGTTCTTGATGAATTCGTAGATCAGGAGCCGCTCCTGCTCGTAATCGAAGCCGGGAATCCGAAGGAATCGCTCGTTCTGGGCCTCGATCTCCTCCCAGAATTCATCGTCGTCGTAATCGGTGGGGATGGCGAAAATTTCGCCCGTCTCCCGGTCGAGAAAAAAGAATTCCTCGATATCCGGATTGTCAAACGCCTCCAGGAGATCGTCCCAGAGAATCTCCACATCCCGCATAAATCCCATAGTCGCTGCGTCTCCGGCGGACGAGCCATCCGGCCTGCGGATGCCCGGTCGCCATCGCCTTTACCTTTCGCTGCATTTTCGCTATAGTGCCGCCATGCATGCAATATTCATCGCCGACGCCCACCTTCGCCGGAAGGATGACGAAAACTACCGGCTGCTGCTGGAATTTCTCGCCGGGCTGCGCGGCTCGATCGACATCCTGTACATCCTCGGCGATCTGTTCGAGTTCTGGATCGGTTACGAGCGGACCCCCTACCCCCACTACCTGCCGGTGCTGGAAAAGCTGCAGGAACTGCGGGAGAGCGGGATCGAAATCGTCTACTTCGAAGGGAACCACGACTTCCACCTGGGGCCGGACTTCACCGGGCGACTCGGGGTCCGGGTCTATCCCGAGCCGGCAACCGTCGTGCTCGACGGGCGGCGGGTCCACCTCTGCCACGGCGACGAAGTGAACCGCCGCGATTACCCCTACCGTCTGCTGCGGTCGGTCCTGCACGGCAGGCTGATCCGGGCGCTCACCCGGGTGGTTCCCCCGGCCGTCGCGGCGGAGATCGCCGAACGGATGGGGCGCAAGAGCAAGCAGAACCATCAGCGGCGGCAGCACAAGTGGGATTACGCCGCCCTGCTCCGCGCCTACGCCGCCGAGCGGTTTGCCGAGGGGTGCGACGTGGTGATCTCCGGCCACTTCCACCTGCCGCTCATCGAGGGGGACGGCGGCCACACCCTGCTCTGCCTCGGCGACTGGCTTACCCACTATACCTACGGCGAATGGCGCGACGGCGTCCTTACCCTCCGCAGCTACCGGGAGGAGTGCCGAGCCGGCGACAGGTCGAACAGCGCCAGGTAGTTCGCCACCCGCTCTTCCAGAGTCGGTGCGGCAATCTGCCGGCAGAGTTCGTCGGGCCGGTAGCTCCGGCAGACCGCTGGCCGGTCGGGATAGATCGCACAGCGCAACTGCTCATCGAGATGACGGCAGCGTTGTCCGAGCGGTTTACCGAGGGCGGCGATATCCGGCGCCGTGCAGCAGGTCCCGCACTGCCGGCAGGCCGTCACCATCGGGACGCCCCTTCCCCGCCGCCAGCCCATCTCACTTGAAGAACGCCTCCAGCGCCTGCTCACCAACGTAGGACGCCTTGATCTTCCATTTGTCCTGGTTGATCACCAGTGCCACCAGGGCGATCTGCGGTTCGTCGACCGGCGCGAAGGCCGCGAACCAGTTGTAATGCCCCTGGGGGTCGGTACCGTTGATCGAGCCGGTCTTGGCGGCAACGGTAATGTCGGCGAGTTTCGGCCGGCCGCGCCGGTCATGGAAGGCCCGCCGGGAAGTCCCCTTGCTGACGGTGGCCGACATCATCTTGGTCAGTTGGGCGGCAACCTCCGGAGAGACGATGTTCCGCAACACCTTCGGCCGGGAGCTGAAGGTCACCCCCCCCTTGCTGTCCCGAATCTCGTCCACCAAGGCCGGCGCCAGCATGGTGCCGCCATTGGCGATGGCGGCCATCATCACCGCCGCATGCACCGGCGAAATCTTTACCTCGCGGCCAAGTCCGGCCCCCATCAGCCGCAAGTCGTCGTCGGTCCGCGGATACTCGGCCTTGCTCGGCTCAACCGGCGTGCCGGGCAGGAGCAGGTGGTTGAAGCCGAACCGCTCGGCACAACGCAGAACCGACTCGCGGCCCGCGATATCGCAGGCCAGCCGGCCGAACACCGGGTTGACCGACTTGCTCATCGCCGTAGTCAGGTCCATCTCCTGGGCACCGCGGCGCGGCAGGGAGCTCCAGTAGCGGGAGCTCTCGGAATAGAGGCCGCCGCGGAACGGGATGACCGTTTCGGGGGTCACCTTCTTCTGTTCGAGGGCCGCCGTAGCGGTAATGATCTTGAACAGCGAGGCCATCGGGTAGACCGAATAGAAGGCCCGCTGTTCCCATTCGGGAGCGACCGCCGAGTGGGCGGCCATCGCCAGCACCTTGCCGGTCTTCGGCTCGATGGCGACAAAAACCCCGTACGGCACGCGGAACTGGGAAAAGACATCCTGGACCCGCTGCTGGACCGCCTCATCGATGGCATAGACCACCGTCCCGCCGTCGGGGAGCGGCGCTTCGAGATGGCCGTCAGTGAACCGGGCGCTCCCCATGACGCTGGAAGCCAGCTGGAACGAACTGAAGGGATCGAGGCTCCCCGGTGCAAGCATGCCGGGGCGCGGTTCCTCGCGAACGCTGGAGACCGCCGGTCGACTCGAAAAAAGCAGTGAAAAGACCGGATAGGCGACCAGCAGCGAGGCGATAAGCGGCAGCAGCAGCCGTAACCGCTTCTTTTTCTGCGGCGGTTCGATCAGGCTTTTGTAGGTATTGCGGGGAGAGGGATTCCGGGAGGCGAAGAGCGACGACAGGGGAGAACGTTTTTTTTGGCTTAACCGTTTGAAATCTTGCATTTATGTCATTTCGTGCGAAACAGCCGGCCGGGGACTGCCGGGACGATGCGCAACTGCGGAAATCGATTGACGAACCTGTTCGCCACTATATGTTAAAGCCCTCCCTTTGTCAACGCCGCTCCCCGCGAACTTAGCCGTTACGCCCGTCCACCCCGCCGTCCTCCGGCGCATCGCTCCGTCTTTGCACCAGGTCCCGGAACGAAAGCTCGCCGAGGGCATCGGCAACCGTCCCGTCGATCCTTGCGCAGAGTCCGGCCACCAGCGGGTCCTCGGCCCACTCCACAAGCGATGACACCCCATGCGCCTTCACCGAGTCGACCACCTCCCGCACCCGGATGTGCCCCAGCTCCCGGGCCGGCAGATATGTCGGCTCGCCGTCACCGCCGGCCGCCACCCAGCCAGCGCCGATCAGTTGGTCGAGCAACTCCCGCACCATCCGCTCCGGCACCTTGAGCCGTTCGGCCAGCAGCTCGGCGTTCCAGGGGGGGCGATCGGTCCAGAACGCCCAGGCAATCTCCAGCAGCAGCGCCAGCGCCAACTGCTCCCGGACGGCATAGCTCACCGTCGGCGTATGGACCTCCCGGAGCAGGGTGCGCTGATGCTGATGGGCATAGACCACCTCCACGCCGAACAGCACGATCATCCAGCTGGTGTAGAGCCAGACCATGAAGACCGGCAGCACCGCCAGCGTCCCGTAGATGGCGTTGTAACGGGAGACGCCGACCTGGAAATGGATGTAGCCCCACTGGGCCACCTGCCAGACAGTACCGGCGATCAGCCCGCCGATCAGCGCCGAGCGGAAATGCACCTTGGTATTCGGGATAAACACGTAGAGGAAGACCAACGCCAGCCAGATGCTGAGATAGGGGACGAGATGAAAAAGGGAGAGCAACAGCCCGCCGAAATAGCTGGACCCGACCAGCCACTGCACCACCTTCTGGCTCTGCAGGGTGGTGGTGACGCTGACCGCGGCGAACAACAGCACCGGCGCACTGATAATTACGCTGAGATAGTCGCTGAACTTGCGATAGACGGAGCGGGTTTCCCGGACCCCCCAGACGGCGTTGAACGCCTCCTCAATGTTGCCGAGCAGGGTAACGACCGAGACAAGCAGGGTGACCAGGCCGATGGCGCCGAGTGAACCGACCTTGGTGTTGTTGATGTAGGTAACGATCTTGTCGACGATTTCCTGGGAGCCGGCAGCCATCTGGTCGAGGATGAACGGCTCCAGGGTGTTCTGGACGCCAAACCCCTTCAGGACGGCGAAAGCGAGGGCGAACAGGGGGACGATAGAGAGGAGGGTCGAGAAGGTGAGCGCCGACGCCCGCAGCAAGCATTGGTCGTCATAAAAGGCCCGCACCAGCATGACGGCGATTCGAAGATACTTGACTGCCCCCCCCCTGAGCGGGCCGAACGACGACAGCTCCACCTCCCAGAGGGTGTGGGTAAAAAAGCCGGCGATGCCGCCCTTGGTCGTGCGTTCCGGTGCCATGGCCGTTCCCCGCCGCCCGCCAGCATGAAAAAGCCCACGCGGGGGTGGGCTTTTTCACACTAACGGGGAGGATTTACATCTGCCGGTACTTTTCGCGCTCCCGATCCATCGCTTCCTTGCCGGCCTCGATGGCACTGGTGACAATACTCTTCTTCTCCGAGATCAGGTCCTTGGTTTCGTCGTAGGTATCCTTGATCTTGGCCTGGGCTTCCTTGGTGAACCCCTTGATCTTGTCCACCGCCTCGTCGGTCAGGTCCATGATCGACTCGCGCATCTCCCGCCCCGTCTTGGGCGCCAGCAGCAGTCCGAGCCCGGCGCCAACCGCGGCACCGGCGATGAAGGAGAGGAATACGGTCCCGACGCTTACACTTTTGTCTTCATCCGCCATAACGATTACCCCCTTTTTTTGGCAATGCGTTCCGCCAGGAACTTGCCGGCCACCCGGGCGCCGGTCATCCAGACCGACGAAGTGGCGGCCAGGCTGGCCACACTGCTGATCACTGAATTGATGGTCCGGATATTCCGGCCGGTATCGCCGACCGCCTCCATGAACGTCTGCACGTCGTCGACCCGCGCCGCCACCCCCTGGGTGACGATCTTGAGGTCGGCCACCGTCCGCTCCAGTTCGCTGATGACCGGTTTCAGTTCAAGGCGGGTCTGCTCCGCGAAATGCTGTACGCCGAGGGCGGCCTTCCTGATCTCGATCAGGGTGGGGATCATGAAGGCAACCAGAACTACCAGAGCCACGGCCATTATCACAACGGCTATTCCGGCAATTGTCATTCGTACGCACCCTCCGCAGCATGAAAGTCGTCAAAAGTATAAAGCAGGATCATGAAAAAGCAAGGTTTACACCGCTCCATCCGCTGTCGGCACCGGACGACTATACTTCATCGCCCGCCGGTTTGGCAAACGAATAACTCAACACTGGCGCGGTTTTCCACCCGGACGCCCGGGGAGAACATTTCAATTGACAAACGCAGCACCCTCCCGTATTCTTTCATGAAAATCAAATAGATTCGTCCGTTGCGCAGACCGGCCGGTAACCGGCTGCAGACGGAGCTTTCTTATCAAGAGTGGTGGAGGGAAAGGCCCTGCGAAGCCACAGCAACCGGTCCGGCAACGGGCGTCAGGTGCTAAATCCTGCCGAGAGGCGAAGATGAGAAGGTGCTTGAAGATCGGCCAGCCGTCCCTCAGCCCCTTCCCGTCACCGCGGGAAGGGGCTTTTCGTTTCCCGCGCCGCCCGGCCGAGAGCCAAGAGGTCCCATGTCCGTCGGCATCGTCCAAGAACAATCCGTTACCTTCGACCGCGAACTCCGCCTGGAGAGCGGCCGGATCCTCGGGCCGATCACCCTCGTCTACGAGACCTACGGTACCCTCAACGCCGACCGGTCCAACGCGATCATGGTCGCCCATGCCTGGACCGGCAACGCCCACCTGGCGGGGAAGTACAGCGACGACGATCCGAAGCCCGGCTGGTGGGATGCCATCGTCGGCCCCGGCCGGCTGCTCGACACCGACCGCTACTTCGTCATCTGTTCCAACGTCATCGGCTCCTGTTACGGCTCCACCGGCCCGGCATCGCTCAACCCGAAGACCGGCAAGCGCTACAACCTCTCTTTCCCGGTGATCACCGTCCGCGACATGGTCCGGGCCCAGGCGCTCTTGCTCGACCACCTCGGCGTCGACCGCCTCCTCACCGTCCTCGGTGGCAGCATGGGGGGGATGCAGGCCCTCGAATGGGCCACCCAGTTCCCCGAGCGAATCCGCTCGGCGGTGGCGCTGGCCACCACCAGCAAGCCGTCGCCCCAGGCGATCGCCCTCAACGCCATTGCCCGCTGGGCAATCTTCAACGACCCGACCTGGCGCAAGGGAGATTACCGGAAGAACCCGAAGGACGGCCTGGCGCTCGCCCGGGGGATCGGCCACATCGCCTTTCTCTCCGACGAGTCGATGTGGCAGAAGTTCGGTCGGCGTTTCTCCGCCCGGGACGGCCAGTTCGACTTCTTCGGCCAGTTCGAGATCGAGCGCTACCTAAGTTACAACGGCTACAACTTCGTCGACCGTTTCGACGCCAACGCGTTCCTCTATCTGGCCAAGGCCCTCGACCTCTACGACGTCGCCTGGGGATGCGAGTCGCTGGAGGAGGCCTTCGCCCCGGTCCGGGTGCCGCTCCAATTCTTCGCCTTCAGCTCCGACTGGCTCTACCCCCCCTACCAGACCGAAGAGATGGTCGGGGTCCTGCAACGACTCGGCAAGCCGGTCGAGTATCACCTGATCGACTCGGCCTACGGCCACGACGCCTTCCTGCTGGAGCACGAGACCTTCACGCCGCTGGTGCGGGAATTCCTCGAGCGGGTCGCCGGATAATCCCTTGCCGCCCCGCCGGCGGCCGTGCTACCCTTGAGCGATGTCACCGGAAGGCAACGCTATGAAAATCACTATCCTCGGCAGCGGCACCTCGACCGGCGTGCCGATGGTCGGCTGCTCCTGCCCGGTCTGCCTGTCGCCGGACCCGCACGACAAGCGGACCCGGGCCTCCATTCTCATCGAAGCGGCCGGACGGTACATCCTGGTCGACACTTCGCCGGACCTGCGCCGCCAGGCGCTCCGCCACCAGGTTCCCCGGATCGACGCCGTCCTCCTCACCCATCCTCACGCCGACCATATCAACGGCATCGACGATCTGCGCGGCTTTCACTTTATCCACCGCCGGCTGGTCCCCTGTTACGGCAGCAAGGAGACCATGGAAGCGGTCCAGCGGAATTTTTCCTATATCTTCAGCGGCATGGAGGTGGCCGGCTACGCGCCGCTGCTCGACCCCCACGTCGTTACCGAGCCGTTTGGCCTGTTCGGCCACGTGATCACCCCGATCCACCTCTACCACGGCGCCATGCCGGCGACCGGCTACCGGATCGGCGGCGCCGCCTACCTCACCGACTGCAGCCGGATTCCCGAGTCATCGCTGGCGCTGCTCGCCCGGCTCGACCTCCTGATCATCGACGCCCTCCGCTACACCCCCCACGAGAACCATTTCAATATCGACGGGGCGCTGGCGATGGTCGAGCTGCTCAAACCGCAACGGGCCGTGTTGACCCACCTGACCCACGAAGTCCCGTACGGCGACGGCAGCAAGCTGCCGGCCGGGGTCGAATTTGCCTACGACGGGATGGTCCTGACGTTGTAGGGCTTGAATTGTCGCCAGTTTCCCGCTATAAGAGGACATCTCGTTCTGACGGCAGGTGCCCATGCACAAGGACATACGGCTTCACGGACATCTCGGCGGACGGGTCGAATACTACGCCATCGTTGCCGGCGCCGATGCCCACCAGCGTTATTTCTTCAATGCCGCCGAGGGTGAGAACGCCGAACTCCGCTTCTTCTCCCCGGGCAGCGATTTCGTCATCGGCCCCAACGGCATCCGCCACGAGGGGAACGGCGGTTCCTTCTGCGAGTACATGTTCGGCGTCGACCAGCCGGTGGCCGACCTGGCCAAGGGAGACGTCATCAACCGGCTGATCATGTACGGCGCCCACACCGACGAAGAAACCGGGGCGATCCAGTTCAGCGACCGGACCGGCGGCCAGCTCGGCTACGACAAGATCTTTTTCGAAGGCAATGCCGTCGTCAACTACTTCTTCTTCATCTCCTCCGCCCGAGTGACCGGCGCCGCCAGCCGCCAGCAGGAGGACATCGTCAAGCTGATCGGCAAGGCGCTCAAGCGCTCGCCGGCGGTTGGCATCCAAGACGAAAACGCCATCATCGCCGAGGTGATGGAGCAGCTCAACGATCCGAAGGCGCTCTTTTTCCTCTTCAAGCTGATCAACATTCACCACCGCCAGTACCACGACACCTTCCGCCGCCTCTACTTCAGGAGCAAGAAGATCGCCGACGACGATTTCGCCATGCTGACCGAGATCGCCCTCCGTTACGACATCGACCGCTACCAGCAGGAGCGGATCAGGATCGACGTCATGTACAAGCACCCGGCCAACCGGCGGATTGTCGACGAATACAAGAACATCCTGATTTCCTGCCACCGCAAGGGGGAGATCACCATGCTCGAGAACGCCCGGCTCACCCGGCTCAAGACCCTGTCGGTGCGGAACAAGATTCCCGGCGCCCTCTTTTACACCCTCGACGAGATGCTGAAGAACGACAAGGCGGTAATCGCCGCCGAAGAACACAACTATATCACCGAAACCCGCGAAATCCTGGAAGGGCTCTTCCTTCGCGAGCGGAACATCGACGACACCATCGACCGGGACGACGTGGTCAAGCTGCTCTTCGCCAAGAAGCATGCCGCCGAGAACCGCGATCACGCCTTCGAGGAGCTGCTGCTCGACGCCAGCAAGGCCTGCGACGAGAAGATCCGCGACGGCGCCGACATCGCCCTCCTCGAAGGGTTCTCCTACATCATCACCTTCTTCGACCGCTACGATGCCACCTCCCAGGCGATCAACCAGCTGGCCTTCATGGAGAACGTCCGGGTGGGCGAGGAGATGCTGCGCAGCCTGCTCGGCAATAAGGTCGCCTTCGACGCCCTGCGCGCCGGGCTGTTCGAGGAGCTGTTCATCAGCTGCCTGTTCAGCAACAAGTACCTCGGCAGCTACGGCCGGAAGAAGGTCGCCACCCTCGCTGTCGGGCTGAAGGAGATCGAGGGGAACCGGCTGACCATCGCCGCCCTGCTCGACCGGCTGCAGGTAATCGACGGCGAAGAGCGGGTCGCCAACACGGTGCTCGCCTACATCCGGGAACGGATCAGGAATTTCTACTCGAAGTATGCCTCAAAGACCGACAAGGAGGCACTCAAGCGCGAAGTGGTCGAGGAGTTGCGCAGCAAGCGGCTGCTCCGCGAGGAGATCCCGGAACGGCTGTTCGACGAGGCGATCCTGACCATCCAGAAGGAAGCGATCTACCTGCACAACCTCTTCCCCCAGGTAATCGCCGACAGCGACAGCGGCCTGCGGGAGGATTTCCTGGAAAACTCGGGGCTCGACCGCTTCTACGTCGAAGAACTGGAGCGGGAATACTTCGAGCAGAACGACCTCGACATGGAGGAGCTCTACCTGCTCCGCAAGGGGCTTGCCTGACCCCGCACCGCCTCCCCTCTTGACATTTCCGCCCCCGCCCCCGTACACTACCCTCTGAGTGTAAAAAAACTACTCAGAGGTAACCATGACTCCCATCAGCAGCCAGCTGGCCGCGCTTCGCGAGCGAATCGCCGGCTACGGCAAGGAAAACCTCGAAGAGATGCTGCACGCCGTCGCCGAAGGGGTCCGCCTGGTCTCCGGCGAGGAGCGGCTGCGGATTTACCTGGAGGACCTGACCAGGGGGGTGCTCTCCTGTGTCTACGCCTCCGAACCGCTCGCCGAGGCGATCCGGGAGGTCTCCTTCCCAATCATTTCCAGTGACGCCGTGGTATCGAGCGTCTTCGTCTCCCAGTACGCCGCCGAATACCGCACCACGAGGGACAATCCCCACCGGCTCGACCGGGAGTTCGCCCAGCGCTTCGCCATCCAGTCGTCCTACCTGCTGCCGATCGTCAGCCTCGGCAAATCGATCGGCGTGATCTGCATCGACCGAGACCGACCGGGCGAGCTGATCGACGCCCGGAGCAAAACGGTGCTCGGCGAATTCGCCACCGCCGTCGCCGACCGGCTCGACTTTGCCCGGAAATACCACCAGCAGCTGCTGCTGGCCCGGCGGGTCGAGATGTACAAGAAGCGGGAAGCGGCCACCTTCATGGTCCAGTCCGCCGTCCGGCTGATCGACAAGCTGGTGCTCGCCTCGGTGCTGGTGCCGATCACCGGCGCCGACGGCACAACCCATATGGCCATCCTCGCCAGCCATTCGGAGGATCCCCAGCTCAAGGCCATCTACGATGCCCAGGGGGAGATCGCCCTCCGGCGTGGCGCCTCGCTGATCGCCCGCTACCTCGACGACAGCGCGGTGATCACCGACGAGCGGCTGCTCCGGCCGCTGTTCATCACCGACCTGACCGAGCAGGCGTTACAGAAGCGGGCACTGACCGAGGAGATGTCGCTCCGTTCCCTCTACATGGTCCCCCGCTACGAATCGTCGAGCCGCAAGGTGATCTGCCTGGTCAACTACTTCACCCGCGAACTCTACCGCTTCTCCGACTTCGAGATGGGGCTGTTGCAGACCCACGCCGAGATGGCGGAGCGGGTGGTCAACGAGATCGGCGGCGAGCACCTGGAAATCCGGGTGCTCGCCGAGATCACCGAACTTCTCCAGGAGCGGAACGAAGAGCTGCAGCCGTTTCTCACCAAGGTGCTCTCCAAGGCCACCGAGTTGATCGGCGCCGACACCGGCAGCATCGCCATCGTCGAGGAGCGGGACGGGGAAAAGTGGCTGGTGGTGGAAGACGAGGAAGGGACCATCGTCGGCGCCAAGAACAAGGCCTGGCTGAAGAAATATATCCCCCCCTTCCGGATCGGCGGCCCCGAGCTGCCGCCGGAAGAGCGGAGCCTGACCGGCTACGTCGCCTGGTGCCAGCAGCCGAAGATCATCGCCCGGGTCGAGGAAGAGCAGCAGGCCGGCGGCTTCCACCGCTCGATGCACGAGCAGATCAAGAGCGAGATCGCCGTGCCGATCGTCTGCGACGACGAAGTGATCGCCGTCGTCTGCCTCAACTCGCTGAAGCCGGCCTACTTCACCGAAGAGCACAAGCGGATCCTGCAGATCATCGACCGGCTGACCGGCCGGCATATCTCCGACCTGCAACGGATCGAGCGGCTGCAGAGCGAGGTGACCCGGCTGAAATCGGACGTCGCCTACAAGGACCCGCAGATCTCCTCCTACCGGCTCGGCAACATCATCGGCAACAGCCGCAAGGCCCTGGAGATCGTCGAGTTCATCAACACCGTCTCCATCCCGCTCTTCAACCGGATCACCCTCTGGAGCAAGAACGTCCTCCAGGAGGCGACCATCGGCCTGCCGTCGATCCTGGTCCTCGGCCAGACCGGCGCCGGCAAGGAATTCTTTTTCAACAACCTCTACAACAAGCTGAACGAGATGTACCGGGAGAAGATCAACCCGAGCGGTCAGCTGCCGATCAAGAAGACCAACATCGCCGCCTACAGCGGCGAGCTGACCTATTCGGAGCTGTTCGGCCACAAGAAGGGAGCCTTCACCGGCGCCTACAGCGACCGGCGGGGGATTATCGAAGAAGCGCAGGGGGGAATCGTCTTCCTCGACGAGATCGGCGACGCCGACCCGAAGACGCAGGTGCAGTTGCTCCGCTTCCTCGACAACGGCGGCTTTGTCCGGCTCGGCGAGAATCTGGAGCGCTACAGCCGGGTGCTGCTGGTGGCCGCCACCAACAAGGACCTGACCGAAGAGATCCGCCGCGGCAATTTCCGCGAAGACCTCTACCACCGGCTGTCGGAGCTGTCGGTGCGGGTGCCGTCCCTGAACGAGCGGCGGGAGGACATCCCGGATCTGGCGACCCACTTCCTCGGCAAGCTCTACCGCACTTACCGGGGCGAAGAGCCGAAGGAAGACGCGCCGACCCTCACCGAAGAGGCCAAGCAACTACTGATGAACCACCATTACCACGGCAACATCCGCGAGCTGCGGAGCATCCTGCTCCGGGCGCTCTTCTTCCGCCAGGGGAAAGTGCTCACTGCCAGCGACATCCGCAAGGCGCTGGCCGCCGGTATGCGGGAAACCCCGACCGCCAACGCCGCCCAGGAGCTGAACGAGCGGATCGTCGGCGAAATCATGCAGAAGATCGCCAACGGGGCCACCTTCTGGGAAGAGGTCTACGAGCCGTACTCGGCCAATGCCATTTCGCGCGACGTGGTCCGGCTGGTGATCGATCGGAGCCGGGAGGTGGCGGGACGAAGTATGCCGCAGATCGCCCGTTCCCTCCGGGCGGTCGACGGCGATATCGAGGAGAACGACGACGAACGGAAACGCTTCTTCAAATTCAAGAATTTCTTGTACAAGACAGTGAAGATCTAGGCGGGGCAGTTACAGCAGTGATGAAGGGCTGGGGGCGGCATGGCCGTTGCCGCGCCGGCAGCGGCCCTCAGGGAGATTCTTCGTCGGCAGGGGGCTGATCGGGATTTTCCTCGGCAGCCGAACTATTCTTGGCCAGCTTGCGTTGCAGTTTTTCCTCGTTCTTTTTCTTCCGTTCCAATTCCTTTTGCCGCTTTTGCAACTTGAAGTTGGGTTTTGCCATCGCTTCACTCCTTTTGGCCGCAATCCGGTGATCCAGTTCCGGCGCTGCGACATCCAGTCAGCATTACCCGTGCCGCCTTCGGCTTGGCGATGAATCCGTTACCGGTCGACACTTCCAGAAGGAACGACAAGAAAACCGGGCGGCAAACGACTCCGTTTTTCGCGCCAAAAAAAGCCCCGGGTTGCTCCGGGGCTTTTAGGGACGCATGGAGACGAAAATCAGATCTTTCTGACGTTTGCCGCCTGAAGGCCTTTCGGTCCCTTCGTTACTTCAAACGTTACCCTATCGCCTTCAGTAAGGGATTTAAATCCGTCGCCGGTAATGGCGGAGAAATGGCAAAATACATCTTCGCCGTCTTCCTGCTCGAGAAAACCAAACCCTTTGCTGTCGTTGAACCATTTTACCGTACCGTTTACCATGTGCTTACTTTCTCCTAAAACTTCTCGTTGTTTTTACCCAGGAAAAGCCCTGGATTTGAACTACCGTAACAGCTTTGATCGAACAAAGTCAAACTATTAAATTCAGCGCCATTCCGAAAAAACCGCCCCACCTCCAAATAATCACCGAATTAATGCCAGAATCATTGCCAGCGGCAGATTTCACAATAACTTGTGCGGCATATGGCATTTGATTGACATAATGATTTATCGTGGCATCCTATAATATATTTATTATTGATTATTCCATTGCTATTTAACTGGACTATGCGTCATTATAACTAAGCACGGCAATGGACGAGTAATCAATCCTCCCTGGAACGGCACCGTCAGAATCAGCTCACCGAACAGCACACGCTACCCTTCCAAACAATCGAGGGACCAACAATGACAATCAAGACAGGCAGCATTGTGAGCCACACAGGCGCGCTAGAATGGGGCGCAGGCAAGGTACTGGAAGTTACGGCAGCCATGGCAACGATCCAGTTCAGCGACGGCAAAAGCCGGAAAATTGCCGCCTCCCACTTCGCGACCCTGCAACCGGCGGAAGCGGCAGCCTATTTGCCGCCCGAGGTTACGCCGGCAGCCAAGGCCCGCCCGGCCAGAACAGCCAAAAAGAAGCCGTAACCCCTCTGAACGCGCCACCGATCGCTTGGCCGAATGATCGACGGCAACACCGCAGAGCACGACAAGCGGCAGCATTTCCGCAAATCCGGGAACCTCTCGTACGAAGCAGCGACGATTTAAGGCGGGATCGCCGGAACCGAAGGACCCGGCGCGTGCGTCAGTCGCGACGATCCCTGTTCATGCGCCACCGATAGCCGATCAGGGCCGCTACGCCAATGACGAGCAACGCCAGCGATCCCGGCTCGGGGACCGGTTCCGGGTCTTTGGAACAGACGACCCAGGCGCTCAGCGAAACGCCCTCGCCGGGGAGGAAGCTGCTATCGTCGCTAAGATTGGAATGGCCGCAAGATATCAAATCCGACAAGGATGGCTGCGCCATGAAGGTATAGAACTGGCGTACAGCCAGGCCTTCCGGAGACACCGACTGCAAATTGTCGACCCGCCCCGTCCACAGGTACTCGGTCTGCTCGGCCGGTGAGTGGGTGATGATCGAGGTCGGATCGAAAGATGCCAGATCCGCGGTGGTGGTTACCGCCGCCAGCAGCGAGGTAATTTCCTGCAGGCCGGCCATATGAAAACCGGAGTAGCCGGCAACCGACAACGAGGCGATAATGGCCTGCTGTTGTTGGTAATTCTTGTTGTTCAGAAGCGACAGGTCGGTAAACCAGTAGAGATTGGTTACCGGATCATAGGCCATCGGCGAATCGCCAACCTTGACCAGGGTCGCCGACGATACGCCCGGCAACCCGAACAGTACCGCCGTAAGCGCCACCAGCAACACCGCCCGCACCCGCTTTGCCACCCCGCCCCGCCAACGTCCCTGCTCGACACGACATAGTGCTCTGCGCATCGCCCTCTCCCCTTCCCTTTCCGGTCGATCCGGAAAATTTTATGGAGTCCGGGTTCTTCGATGTCCCTCTCAGACCAGGCGGTAAGGAATAACACCGCAACGGGTATGCCAAAGACCCGCGTCTGCCAACAGGCTGTAAAATAACGACATTTACCATTCAACCTGCCGCACGGATCGAGAAAAAGTGTTGCTAATCACGACATTCTGTCGGCGATGCTTACACTTCGCTCCTCCCGGGACTTCAGGGGGTGAACGGCTGGGCCCCGACCACGGTAATGCCGACCCAACCGACGCTGGCCCGCTCGGCCTGCAGCTCGCCAAGCAGCGACAACTCTTCGACCGGATGGGGCAGCACCGTGATCGCCGCTTCCGCATCGTGCCACGCCGAGGCGACCTTGTCGCGGATATCGGGCAGCACCCAGCTCAGCTCGGGGCCGGCGGCGGGGCGGGTCAGGTCGGGCCAGCCGACGGTGCCGATGGTTTTGTTGGCCAGGAAGCCATACGGCCGCCCCGGCTCCCCGGTAAGCATCACCGCAGCCTCGATCAGCCGCCGTTCCTTGACGGTCAGGGTCGCCCCAAGCCGGCTGCCGGCCCGGAGGGGAGCCGCTGCCTGATGCTCGATCGGCAGCGAACGGGTCAGGTAGGTCGCGCCCAGCTTTTTCGGCCACCCCTGGAGCAGACCGCGCAGCAGGGAGATATCCTGATCGACCCAGATGAATGGGCAGAAATTGTACAGCGCGCCATCCGGCCGCTCGATCTCGACGATGACGATCGTTTCCCGGTACTGGGCATAGACCGGATCGAGCAGTTCGTCGCCGGTGGTGGTTGCCTGCCAGTCGGCAAAATGGACGCAGCCGTTGCCCGTCAGCCGGCCGAGGGCCGGCGGCACCACCGCCGGGCTCATTGCCCGGTCGCAGCGCACGGCAACGTTGATCAGCCACCCCGCATAATGCCAGGGTGGCGACGGCACCAGCGCCGCCCGGCCACTGGCGGTAAACGGCGCGGTAAAACTGGTGAATTCCCGGGTCATGCTCCCTCCCTTTCCTCGTCGCATCATTATCGGCGCTTTCCGGCGTACCATCCACCGCCTTAATCTTCCGTTAAGCTGCCGGTGCTACCGTGCACGTCATGCAGGATTGCAACGACATGCACCACGGGAGGATACCGGCATGAACGACACCATTGCCGCCCAGGCAAGCAAGGTCCCGGCAGTAACGCTCATTTTCTGGCTGATCAAGATCGCCGCCACCACGCTCGGCGAAACCGGCGGCGACGCCGTCTCCATGTCGATGAACCTCGGCTATCTCGTCGGCACGGCGATCTTCGCCGCCGTCTTCGCCGTCGCCGTCTCTGCCCAGGTTTCGGCCCGGCACTACCAGCCGCTGTTATACTGGACGACCATCATCGCCACCACCACGGTCGGCACCACCCTGGCCGACTTCGCCGACCGGTCGCTCGGGATCGGCTATGCCGGCGGCTCAACGCTGCTGCTCGCCCTCCTCGTCGGCTCCCTGGCGGTCTGGTATCGCACCATGGGGTCGGTGGCGGTCGACACGATACGGACAAAGAAGGCGGAGGTCTTTTACTGGGTGACGATCATGTTTTCCCAGACGCTCGGCACGGCGCTCGGCGACTGGACCGCCGACACCGCCGGCCTTGGCTACCTGAACGGCGCAGTCATCTTCGGCACCCTGCTGGCGGTCATCGCTGCCGCCTACTACTTGACACGGATCTCCCGGACAACCCTCTTCTGGGCGGCATTCATCCTGACCCGGCCGCTCGGGGCGGTGGTCGGCGACCTGCTCGACAAACCGGTCAGCGCCGGCGGCATGGCGCTCAGCCGTTACTCTGCCTCGGCGGTGCTCCTCGGGTTGATCCTGCTCAGCCTGTACCTCTTCCCGCAGCGGGCGGCGGAGAAAAGTCACTGACCGATTCATGCCGGCACCGGACACCCGTGGAGATACCGATTAAATTGATTGTGGTAATCCGCGAGATGAAGCCGAAACCCTGCCCCCAAAGAGGTACCCCGGCAATTCTGATCGCCACCTGATGCGGGTCATTCTTCCGAACGCCCGGATCGCCTCATTCCGCCGGATAGACGCGGAAAAGCGTCAGGTCGGCAATCCCGTGCCATTGCGGCAACCGGGGGAGCGGCCCGGCAATCCTGGCCAGAGGGGGGTGGCGTTCCGCCAGGGCGTTGATCGCGGCCCAAAGGGTCGTGTCGCCCCAGAACTGGGGGGGAGCGTCGTTGGCGGCGACGGCGGCATAAATCTCCGCCGGGGAGGTGCAACCGGTCTGCATGGCCGCCAGGGCGAGGCGCTGCAGCAGGCTCAAGCCGGTCGGCGGGTCCGGCTGTTCCTTGAGCCAGCGGGCCACCGCGGCGGGAATCCACGGCAGGGGCGGATCGGCACAGGTCGCCAGCGCGGCGAACTCCCGCCGGTCCTGGCCGGCAAAAGCCCGCTCGACCCGCTCGGCGAAGAGAAACTGGTCGGCCGTCACCATCGTTCGCCGGTCGTACACCGAGGCGAGCTGCGCCGGGGAGAGCTGGCCGAGACCGTTGAACGGCACGACGCCGGGAAACGAATCGAGACAGATCAACTCGGCGGCGATCCCCCGCGCTTTCATGCAGGCCAGGATATGGCACAGCATCGCCTGGTCGAACAGGCAGGCATCGAACCAGAGGACGATGTGCGCGTTGCCCTGCGCCGCCGCCAGCCGGGCATATTGGCCATCCAGCGTCTCGCGCACGAAGTCCCGGTCGAGCCCGCCCCCGGTCACCGCCTCCAGGAAACGTGCCCGGGCAGACAAGGTATCGTCAGCCGGCCAGCCCGGGTTCCGCGGCCCATCGTAGAGGATATCGTGCCAGACAAAGACCTCGCCGGCCAGCCCGCTGTTCGCCAGCCGCTCGCCGGCAATATCGCCGCTGGTGATGTGCAGGATCGGTTTCATGGCTGGTTTTCCTTTCGGGAGAGGGCACCCATGGTGGGCGTCCCTGTTGCTTTTCGGTGGTTCAGGAGGTGTCGGTAGCACTTCACATTTCGACGCAGATTTTGCCGAAATGCGCCCCCCGCCCCTCGTAACGAAACGCCTCGATCAGCTCTGGCAAAGGAAAGGTCTTGTCGATGACCGGCTTCATGTCATTGGCATCCAAGGCGCGGATCATCTCAAGCTGCTGCTGGCGGTTGCCCACTTGCACCCCCTGAAGCCGCACTTGCCGGGTCAACAGCGCCACGGTCGGAATCGGACCGGCGAAACCGGTCAAGACACCGATGAAGGCGATATGCCCGCCGATGCGGCAGGAGTTGATCGATTGCGGCAGAGTATCCGGCCCGCCCACCTCGATGACATGATCGACACCGCGCCCGTCGGTCAGCGCCAAAACCTGCTCCGACCAGTTTGGATACTGTTTGTAGTTGATCGTATGGTCGGCACCCAGAGCGCGTGCGCGCGCCAGTTTTTCATCCGATGACGACGTGACGATCGTCACGGCGCCCATCATTTTGGCAAATTGCAGGGCAAAGATCGACACCCCGCCCGTACCCAAAGTCAATACCGTTTCGCCCGCCTTCAAGTGACCATCATTGACCAGAGTGCGCCACGCCGTGAGACCGGCGGTGGTCAGCGTGGCCGCTTCGCAATGGCTGAAATTTCTGGGCGCGTGGGTGAACCAATGTGCCGGTCGCACCACCCGCTCCCGGGCATAACCGTCCAAGCTATCGCCGGGTACCGTAGCGATCACCGATGATACGGCTTCGCCGTTTTGCCAGTCGGGGAAAAAACAGGAGACGACGCGATCGCCCACGGCAAACTCACTGACGCCTTCCCCAACCATTTCGACGATTCCCGCGCCATCGGCCAACGGAACGAGGCCGTCTGCGGTGGGAATCGTGCCAAGCGCCACCAGGTAATCGTGATAATTCAGCGAGCCAGCGTGCAGCCGCACCAGAATTTCGCCCGCCCGCGGCGCCCCCGGCTCGTCCATCTCGACCAGCGTCAGCCGCTCGAGCCCACCGGACCCTCTCAGTCTCATCGCTTTCATATGGTGCCCTCCTTTGGCAATGGTCAGGAGTCTGTCGGCGAACGGCGCGGTGAATCGCCGGTCAGCACTGGCATTAGAAACCGGCGCAGAGGAAGTCCAAGGCCGCAAGGATTTCGGCCCGGTGCTCTTTGAGGGAGCAGACTTTGTCTCCGAGGACATGCAGATTAATGCCAGCCAGTTCAGCAGTCGACATGATGACCGTGATTCGTCGTATCGTGAATTGCGGGTTGAGATGTTTGGCTGCTTTGCCCATGGCGGCAGCCGTAATGAGCGGAACAACTACCCGCGTTGAGAGGTTGTCAAGGAGGTCAGCCTGTACGTCGAGTAAATAAGGGATAGTGGTTTTTGTTTCCTGGTTTTGATTTTCATACACATCGAACTGTGCCATCAGAAGCGCCTCAAACCATCGCTGAAAGTACCCTGACCTTCAATCCGTCGGTTATAATCTTCTATGGCCTCTCGGTTTTCTTCTTTCCATCTGCGGCTATTTTCCTCCCGGAGCAACTCGGCAAGCCTCAGTTCCAGCGCCTGTGAAATATTGATTCGGAGTTCTTTGGCTTGGCGGAGCAAGTCGCTGTTAATGCTCAGGTTAGTCGATTTTTTGGGGGCATTCGGATCAAATAAATTGGTTTGCATGCAAGCCTCTGGTGCGCATTATTTATGCGCATAATGTACCGCCATTCAAGCTCGATTGCAAAATCTATTTGGTTTTGGTTCAGCCAACGGCTCGGGAGATCACCTGACGGGTTCTTGGTCAGGCGCATCTTCCTTGTCCTCGTCATCCGTGTAGATATCGCGGCGCTCGATGCCTCTGGCAATGACATATAAAGCACTCCCAGGCATGTCGATTCGCGCTGTTAGTGGCATGGTTTTTCAGATAGTTATCCTATGTAAGTTAGCACAAGTGACCAACGTCCCCGAAGGGTGCCGCAGTCGTTTTTCCGGGCGTGCAACCGGCTGGTTAGGAATCATATGGCCTGACTAAGAAAGGGCGTTTATGTTGAGATTGATGGTCAGCTCACTTCCCTTTAATGTCACTCTCTCGTCGTCGAATCTATTTGTTTTCCAGTTTTCCGCCTGTAAGTCTGTCAATTCAGCAATGAAATGCCTTCCAACTAGTTGAAACGTGCCACTTACAATGGCGGAGGTCTGTTCCCTTTCAGTCCAGAGCAGGTACATTTTGCCTGCCGCATCGGCACAAAGGGCTTCCTTCCGGTAGTGCCTTCCGGCTTCAACTTCTTTTTCGGCTATGACTGTATACTTCTGTCTGTCGATATCGATGCTATACATTTGAATCTCCTTTCTGACTATGCGACCTGTTGCCATATTCTTAGTACCGTTTCATCAGATGCTTCCAGCTTCTTAGGCCCAAGAACTAACATGTTATTGTTTCCACTCTTAATTTGTCTTAGAAGTTCAAAATCAACCAGATGTTTGATTACCTTCTTCCCCACTTCACGGATATTTGGATCCAACAGTTCATAAACAGACGCTCTCTTCACTGGTCTTCCTTGGATAAATAGTTTTCCAATTTGCTCGATAACGTTGCGAATAAAGGATTTTTCGTTTATCTCATACTCTCTGATTTTTTCAGGCTCGCCTCCGCACTCAATTTTAGACCAGAAAACTTTATGGGCTTCGAGGGTGACGGAAGATGCGTATTGCTGAGAAGGTACAGACTTCCTTTCCCAATCTATGACAGCCCACTCAGCTTTTGATAGCATGAATCTATCTAACAATCGGTGATGAGTAGGGCACAAGACGAGAATGTTGTTTGCTTCTGCTGTTCCTCCGAGCTTCGAGGGTACAATGTGGCAACGGTCTGTAGACCTATTTTCTCCACATATTTCACAAGGTATGTTTCTATTCTTTATCTCGCCGTGCCAAGCTATTTCTGCCAATAGTCTTGCAATTGTCTCCGAGTCGCACGAGTTAAAGGGGCGATTCTCACAGTCAATGTAAAACGCTTTCGTAATCAGTTTGTCTATCTTCTGAAGGTCAGAAAACGCACCTGCCTTCACAGCCTGTCGAGAAAGAGCTTCAATTTCCGTCGACAATTCAGCAATCTTCTCTTTGTAGATAGGTACTTTTTGCAGTAGCCTTTCGATCTGTTTTAGTTCTTCAAGGTCGTACGGATACTCAGGTTCCATTGTTTACCATTCTGATTTCGCCAAGGGTCGGCCCATAGGGGTCGGTCGGCCCATAGGGGTCGGGTCTCCATTATTCATATTTTGAGTGTCTTTCGCACATAATCCATCATTTTCCACAACTTTTTGTCCTCGTTCATCTTCAAAGAAAACCGGCGGCTCGATTCGGCAATAGCTGTTTCTTTTACATTGAACAGGTCCCCTATCTCCCGCAGCTTCGCACCACTGTATTTGTGGCAAATATGAATACTCATTTGTCTTGCAAGCTTTTCATTTTCAATTTCATGCTTTACTGCGTCAATGATCTCTTCAGGCGAAGGGCGGCGAGCAAGTTGCCGCAACGCGGGTATGTTTCTGTCAGCTTGCTTTGCCTGTACATGAACAGCTGTGATTTCTTCTACAAATCCAGCATTCCCCAGTATTGACGAACCTACCGTGTCTTTTAATGGACTCTCATATTCGCTTCCTATCAGGTCTTCTGCAAATTGCCGGTATTTCTCCCCGGCTTTTGTTGTTCTTTTGCCGAAATAACCAAGGATGAAGCTCGTATTAAGCCATTCAGGCGTTTTGCTTGCACCAATATAGTAGCGATAGCTGGACCATTGGTAGTCTTCCGGTCGAGTAACAATATCCGCCCGAACCGGATTCAGGTGGATGTAACGAGAGAGTTCCGTTGCGTATTCATCCGCTTCAACCAGGATAGCCTTGAATCTTCCCTGAAACAGGTGCCCAGCCCGTTTTCTTTTTACGTTGAAGTAAGTCGTATAAGCACCATTTATGTGCCTCATGATTTGAGACAGGTTGCCTGCCGGCGTCTCTAAAATCAGGTGATAGTGGTTACTCATCAAACAGTAGGCATGGATAACTGCACTGTAACGATGCGTTGCAGATTCAAGATATGACAGAAACTTCTCCCGGTCCGCTCGGCTCTTGAATACGTCCTTCTGTTCGTTTCCTCTTGATGTGACATGATAGAATGCGCCTGGATATTCAATTCGTAACGGTCGTGCCATGGTTTTCTCCTTTGAATGACAAAATAACTTTTATCATCAAAGAATGCAGGTTTTGTGAATAATGGAGACTTGACCCCTAATGTTCCTAATGTTCAGTTTGAATAATGGAGACTTGACCCCTAATGTTCAGTTCTCCAAGTAGGTTCTTTGTAAAATCAACAAGGCGCGTTGCTGCTCCGTGATGTTGAAGCCTCGCTAGGAGTTCCAAGTCCGACAGTAGCTTGCCATCTACAAAACGATACCCCTTATGTGAAGCCTCTTGGAGAAGTCTTTTTTCATACGCTTGTATGGCTTTTTCGGTTACTTGCTTTTCACGTATGGCTAGTCGCCTGTATGCCGAGCTATGAACTGGCCACTCAATGTTACTCTGCCCGCGCCAAAACCTAACATTGAAATTTAAAGTGTCAGGAGCTGTGGTTTGAGCGATCTCAATAATTTCCTCAAATGAATTTGGAACAGCTATTTTGCCAAATAGTTGATCCTGTAAAACGTTCATATAATTCTCCTGCATAACGTCGTGGGCGCTGACCTGACGGTTTTATCGGTCAGGTCTTGCGGCATAGTTAGATCATGTTATTTCAAAATACCATCCAACTATAAATGCGAGTACAAGGCCGGTGTATGTGAGGCCGTTTGCGTACCAACTCAGTTTCATTAAATCGATTTTTGACTCAATTTCGCGTTTTACAAGTCGCACAGTCAGTAGTCTTTTTTCGTAGTAAACTGTTAGAACAAAAGTCACTACAAGCCAGAAAATTGTCATAGCTATAGTCAATTTGGGGTACTTTATATTCTCAAAAATCCATGTTCCGACTGCCAGAGAAATATTTCCCGCATTACCTGGGAGAAATCCACCGATTAC
Source organism: Geotalea uraniireducens (assembly GCF_027943965.1). Lineage (NCBI taxonomy): Bacteria > Pseudomonadati > Thermodesulfobacteriota > Desulfuromonadia > Geobacterales > Geobacteraceae > Geotalea > Geotalea uraniireducens. The sequence goes on from NZ_AP027151.1 coordinate 3,059,064, forward strand.
CGAAATAACTCCCAACAGGAATGGAAACCCAAACCCGACAACAAGAGTCGAACCGATGTTGACGTGTAATGAAGCCCAGAATGCCTCTTTACGTGGGATTCCTGCAAACTTGCAGTATACCCACCACTCAACAAGAATGATCAGCACGCTGCCATAGAGAAAAGCGAGGAAATTGAAGATCAATAAGAGTGGTCCACCGCCGTCTGCAAGTGCCACAGAGGGAGTCAACAGCATCAACGCCACGAAACTGGAAATTGTCTTTCTCTGGTTCGTCATCAATCGTCTTTCTTCATCATCTAACGGCGTGGCGCTTGACCTGACGGGCGGACTTATCGCCCGTTCATGGTCTAAGCGTCTGGTTGGGCTGTTTATACTGGTGCTCTTATATATCATTTCAATGCTTTAGCAATTATTGCTCCTATAATAACACCAAGCAGTGAAGCAATAATGGTGGAATACGTAGTGTAGCCTGTCGAAATTAGTGATTGGATGAATTTGATAGTTTGGTGCCTGTCCTCAATATTGATTACATTTTTTAACCAATGATTTTTTGCATATCTAATAGATTTGTCATCAATTTCGAACATCCTACCTGTTTCAACTATTTCGTTTTTTGCCTCTTTCAAGAATGCCACTTCTTTGCTATGTTCATTTGATAATTTTTGAAACTTACACATTAACTTCTGTGCAGACTTCATACAATTTAGCTTTTCGGTCAAATCGTAAGATTCCAAATTAATCATTTTATCCACATGTTCGGTCAATTCATCGATATTGTTTTCAATGTCTGAACAGGTCCTGATATTTTTTTGATTCATACTAGTATTGGTAATAAACCGTTCCCAGAATAGACTGATATTGAATAGAAAATACTGCAGAAATGTATCAATATTCCTAAATTCTTCTTCCGTTATTGTCACACATGAAACGAAGTCATTATTTTTGATGTCATCTAAGTATTCTCCAGATGTTCCTACAGCATAGCTAATATGAACTGGACAAGGAGCCATGGTGATTGGTTCCCATGCATCACATGCTAGTGCCTGCTTGAGGATTTCCCTCACCTGGAAACCGAGGAAGTGATTACTGCGTGCCCCACCATTCGCTCGTATAAGAAATATACATCCATTATAGTAAACTCTTACACTGTCGACTTCTGGGAGGTTCTTTTGCAACTTATCGTAAATTGTGGAAACATTTTTCACTTTAAGGTCAAAGGCGAAATATGACGGAGATTTAGGAAGATAATTGTCCTCCTCACGTAAATAGTTATATACGCCTCCCATGTGCATAAATGGGATATTATCATCAATGCATTTCAAATTTGAAATGTATTGACATTTTTGAAGTACACTAAACATTTTCTTGTAGAGAGTACGGCAACTCGATTCAAAAATGTCTGCATTATTAATGTCGAATTCGAGTTTACACCCATCTCTCAAATTTAGTGGCATAAACCCTAATGAACATTCGTAATAATTAGCTTCCACTTTGTGCTCCTGCCTAGGTTTGATTGATTTCCTTTTGCTCAACTAGTGATTGACCGGTCAGGACCGGCATCTAATATTATATGCAAGCATCTAATAATATATCCCGGCATCTAACTTTAGATACCGGGATGCATATAATAATAGATGCTTTTGGCAACCTCTCGGGCATCTAATATTATATACTGGCATCCAATATTAGATGCCCTCAACTGCCACTGTTCTTCATCTCGGCATCCAATATTAGATGCTTCTCCAGTTCTGTCCCCTTGATCTTGTCATGCTGGATGTACCAGAGCTTGACGTCAGGGTCCCATGTCCCGCCCATAGTTTTGGCCATTCTCCCCAATTCACGCTGACCATATGAAATCCGCACCGGCACAAGCGGATCATCGACAGAGGTGCCCCCCCGGGGTCTGCCCTACACATTTGACAGATTCAAACTTTCCTCAACTTTTCCCAATTACTTCTTCTGAGCCCGCCATCCGTGGCAACAGCTTGACCGAATCGCGTGCCGGCTGGGGTTAGTCAATCACCGAAGCGGCACGACCGCCGGGACGGCCGCTTTTCGACCATCGACTCGACGGTTTCACCCGCACCCCGTCTTGCGCATAGCAGTAAACACCCTACCACATAAGCCCACGCTCACAAAGCCCAATTCACCCCGCAACTACCCGGAATTCCGTAAAGTTCCTACATATAGTAACCTCACCGAAAAAAAATTGCCCGGCCAGCGGCAGCCACCCCACCCGGACCCGGGAGCGGGCACTCATGACAAATCGAGGGCAAAAAAAGAGGCCGTTCCCGGCGGAACGGCCTCTGTGCTGGGAAGTCCCTGCAGGGTCGGACTACACATTTGACAAATTCAAAACTTCTCCCAGTTCGCTTCGCCAGCTAATAATTTGCCCTATCCCCACCCTTCATACCACAGCCCCCGCCCGGAAAAGCGGACCTTTACCGGCCGAACTCCTGCCGGCATTCGACCGCGGTGAGCCGCCGGATCAGCCAGCCGAACAGGGGGGCCATGGCCAGCGAAAGCAGCACGGGAAAGGCGGTCATGACCCGCCGGATGGTGGCGAAGGTGGCGGCGAACTCGGGCGGGGCGCCGGCCGGCACGTTTCACGGCAAGGCGATATCCGTCAGGCGGAACGGAGTGGTCACCACCGAGTCGGCGGTCTTGACGAAGATCCGCAAGCGGGCATCGGCGGGCAACGGGCGGGCGAAGCCGAGCACTTTCAGGTCGTCGGCGGAGGTGGTGGAAGTGGTGGCGATCGCCGCCCACCGTCATACCATACAACCGCGGCGCGGCAAAGGCGTTTTTCCCGCGAATCGGCTTATTTTTCGAAAGGTTACCAGATATGGGTACCGGGCAGGCAATAACAGGGGAAAAGAGACGGGAAAAAACGGGTGATACGTCCACGCGGGAGGAATGTGGAGCCACTGACGATTCGGCAGGGCACGGTCAGAGGATTTTCCTGATCACCTCCCGGATCGACGACACCTTGTACGGCTTCTGGATGAAGCCGAAGAGCCCCTTGCCGACGAATTTCTGGGTGACCTCCTGCTCGTTGTAGCCGCTCGACATGATGACCTTGATGTCGGGATTCAGGCGGCGCAGCTCGCGGAAACACTCTTCGCCGTCCATGTGCGGCATCGTCAGGTCGAGGATGACGAAGGCGATGTCCGGATTCTCCCGGTAAATCAGGATCGCTTCCCGGCCGTCTTCGGCGGTGAGGGGGACAAAACCCAGCTCTTTCAACATCTCCGCCCCGATGCCCCGGACGGTTTCCTCATCGTCAACCAGGAGCACCTTCCCCTCGCCCCGCCAGTGGTCCTTGAGGCAGTCATGGTTGAACAATTCGGCCGGCTTGCTGGCGGCGGGGAGCAGGATCTTGAAGGTCGTCCCCTTGCCCGGTTCGCTGTACACCCTGATCGCCCCTTTGTGACCCCGCACGATACCGAGCACCGCCGCCATCCCCAGGCCGCGGCCGGTGAATTTGGTGGTGAAAAACGGATCGAAGATTTTCGCCATGGTCTCCCGGTTCATGCCGCAGCCGGTGTCGGCGACCTCCAGGTAGACGTATAGCCCTTCGCTGATGTTCTCGTCGAGCCAGATATCCTTCAGGTAGTTCCGGTCGCAGTCCATGCAGCCGGTGGTGATGGCGATGACGCCGCTCTTGTCGGCGATCGCCTCGGAGGCATTGATCACCAGGTTCATGACGATCTGGCGGATCTGGGTCGCGTCGGCCTTGACCGCCGGCAGGTGCGGGTGGAGGTTGAGCCGCAGGACCGCCTTTTTGGAGATCGACACCTGCAGCATGTTCAGCATCTCTTCGAGCAGGCTGTTCAGGTCGATGCTCTCGACCACAAACTTTCCTTTGCCCGAATAGGCCAGCATCTGCTTGGCGAGATCGGCGGCCCGCGACGCGGCCTCCTCGATCCGGCGGAGGTTTTCCGTGGCGGGCGACACCCGGTTTATCCGCATCAGCGCCAGATCGGCATTGCCGATGATCGCCGTGAGAATGTTGTTGAAATCGTGGGCGATCCCCCCCGCCAGCACCCCGAGGCTCTCCAGCTTCTGCACCTGCTGAAGGTGCTTTTCGATGGCGAGTTTCTCTTCCTCGGCCTGCTTCCGGTCGGTAATGTCTTCGGAGATGCCGAGCAGATACTCCGGCTCGCCACGGGCGTCGAGAATCGGCACTTTCGTGGTGTGCAGGGTCCGCTTCACCCCGGCGGAGGTCAATAGGGGCTCTTCCGGGATATCGAGAATCGTTTTCCGGCGCAACACCTCGCGGTCCTTTTCGGTGAAGAAATCGGCCTGGTCCCTGGGGAAAAGATCATGGTCGTTCTTGCCGAGCAGGTCTTCCCGCGTACAGCCCAACAGCTCTTCCGCCGCATGGTTGAAACGGACGAAGCGGAGATCCCGGGCATCCTTGAGGAAAATCATGTTCGGGATGTTCTCGATGATCATCGCCAGCAGGGCACTGGCTTTCCGCAACTCTTCCTCGGCCCGCTTCCGTTCGGCAATTTCCCTCTGGAGATGATCCCGCTCCTTGAGCAACTGGTCCTGGATCGCCTGTTGCTTTTCGAGCTGCTGGTTGAGGACGACGAATTTGCTCGTCACCGACTGCCGGAGCGAACAGCGCAGAAAGACGAGCGGCCTGCCGTCCGGCCGGGCGTCGATGCGGTAGCCGATGCTGCGATAGTGCACCTCCTGGCCGGCGCTATCCCGGCAGGAGAGGACGCCGGGGATCGGCTGCCGGTTCCGGACGCAGACCGCCAGATGCTGCAGCACCTTGTCGGCGGGGTTGACGACGAAGTCGGTGAGACGCTTGCCGGCCAGTTCCCGCACCGGCATTCCCAGCATCCGGGCGCCGGCCTGATTCGCCGCAACCAGTTCGCCGGCCGGCTCCGCCAGGAAACAGGCCTCCGGCCAGGGATCGCTCAATTCGGCGAACAGCGTGGCCAGTAAATCCATTGCCGCATCATTTCCCATAATATTCCCTGCCGACGGCAGCGACGGCCTCGTCGGTCCGCTGCAGGTAGACGATGACCGTGCACCGCTCGTCCCCCCCGGCAATCGTCTCTTTGAGGACCACCTTGGCGTAGCCGAGATTATTGGCCGCGATCGTGCCGAAGACGTTGGAGGTCATCATGCACATCGACGGCCGGTTGAGCACCTTCTCGGCAAAGGGGCAGCTGCTGTTCGTCAGGACGATGCTGGCATCGTCCTCCCGGACGACGGAGAAGCAGCCTTCGATCCGCCGCTTCAGGTCGACGAGCACCTGGGCCACCTGCTGGCGGGAAAGCGACGTTACCCCCAACGCCTCTTTGTAAAGCGCGTTGATCCATTCGCCGATATTCTGGCCAACCAGACTGATATAGCCGGCGGCTTCGTCGTAGCCGACGATATCCTCCAGGGTCCCCGCCAGTTCCCTGATGAGGCTCCGCAGGAAGATGTCCCGTTCCAGCTTTATATCAAGCCGCTGGACGGCCAAGGCCGGTTCGGTATCACCGGCCCGGGCGGCCGGGCATGAAGTGACTTTTGTCTCTGGCATGGCGATCTCCCGCCTTTCGTTTCAGGGCAGTGATTGTCGAGCTCCCGCGCGCGCAGGGGAAAGGGGTGCCGACAGGCGGCACCCGGACATGACGAAGCGCCGCCGTCAGCTCGCCGGGCGGCGCAGATAGGCGAGGAATTCGGCCCGCGACAGTTCTTTCTTCCGGACCAGGTGTTCGATCTGGCGGCTCATGGCGATCCGTTCGCCATCTTTCATCGCGTCCTTGACCAGGATGAAGAACGGTACGTTGCGGGTCTGGGGATAGAGCCGGAACCGGTCGAGCAGCTCGAAGGCCGACATGTCGGGAAGCATCGCCGAGCAGAAGGCCATGTAGGTGCGGCCGGTGGTCGCCAGGGCGACCGCTTCCTTGCCGGTGTAGGCGTTGACCACCTCGAAACCGAGCGCGGTGATCCCCTTGGCCACGTTCTCCTCACCCTTTTTGGAGGCAACCATCACCTGCAGGTCCCAGGTATCGACCTCATCGGTCAGCCCGAGCACCGCCAGCTTGGTCATCAGGTAGTCGCTCTCGATCGGCAGGGTGAAAAAACCGGCGGCCGGGAAGACGCCGCCGACCTTCCCCTCCTGGCTGAGGAAGACCGGCAGGATCGGCACATCCCGGGTAGCCGGGTCCCCCTTGAGCTTGAGCAGAATCCCCCAGCCGTCGGTGGCGAACGGCGACAGATCGAGAACGATCCCGAGCGGCTTCCGCTCGGCAAAGTCGCCCACCGCCCGACATTCGACCCGGTAGCCGGCCGACTGCAGATAATCGCGTACCGTCGCCGACCGTTCTTCCTCGCAACCGAGTCCCATCAACCAGATTTCAGGCTGTCGTTCTTTGGCGTCCATGAATTCTCCCCAAATGCAGTAGCAGAATCATTAATTAATAAAATAGCAAACTTTACCGCGACCGCAAGGGAAAGTTCGCTGCCGGGGCGCAAGCCGTTGAAAAATCCCCGTCCTTGTGGTAGCGTCTCGCCAAACAGACCCAGGAAGGAGATACCCATGCCGAGTACCGTTTACTTTGCCGACATGCGCGCCGGACACAAGGAAAACCTCTTCGCCAAGATCAGCAAGCTGATGCTGCTGGCCGGGATCAAGGAACGGATCGCCGGCGGCGACCTGGTGGCGGTAAAGCTCCACTTCGGCGAACGGGGCAACCATACGTTCATCCGGCCGATCTTCATCCGGCGGGTGGTGGAGGAGATCAAGGGGTGCGGCGGCCGGCCGTTTCTGACCGATTCGTCGACCCTCTACCCCGGCGAGCGGAAGGAGGCGGTGTCGGCGCTGGCCTGCGCCGTGGAGAACGGCTTCGCCTACGCGGTGGTCAACGCCCCGCTGATCATGTGCGACGGACTGCGGGGTAATTCGGGGCAGCGGGTGACGGTGAACGGCGAGCTGCTGCAGCAGGTGCCGATCGGCAGCGCCATCGTCGAGGCCGACGCCTTGGTGACGGTTTCCCATTTCAAGTGCCACGAGCTGACCGGTTTCGGCGGCGCGCTGAAAAACCTCGGCATGGGGTGCGCGACCCGCGAGGGGAAGCTGATCCAGCATTCGACGGTGGCGCCGCAGGTGGCGGAAAAGTACTGCACCGGCTGCGGCCTCTGCCTGAAGGCCTGCGCCCACGACGCCATCGCCATCATCGAGGGGAAGGCGAAGATCGACCCGACCGCCTGCGCCGGCTGCAGCCGCTGCATCACCATCTGCCCGCACAAGGCGATCGCCATCCAGTGGAACGAGGCGGCCGACCTGGTGATGAAAAAGATGGCCGAATTCGCCAAAGGAGCCATCGTCGGCAAGGAACGGAAGAGCCTCTACCTGAACTTCATCACCCAGGTTTCCCCGGCCTGCGACTGCTACGGCCACGCCGACGCGCCGATCGTCAACGACATCGGCATCTGCGCCGCCACCGACCCGGTGGCCCTCGACCAGGCCTGCGCCGACCTGGTCAACGACGCCCCGGGGAACCAGCATACCGCCCTCGCCACCGGCCACGAGCCGGGCGGCGACAAGTTCCGCGGCGTCCACCCGGAGATCGACTGGGAGGTGCAGTTGGAGCACGCCGAAAAGGTCGGCATCGGCTCCCGGGAGTACGAACTGGTCCGCATCTAACCCTCGCCGGCAATCCCGTCGGGATGCGCTTCGCACCGCGTCCCGGCGGGGCCGGCAATCAGCCGAACAGCCCCCCCAACCAGGCGAACAGCGCCACGATCCCCCCCCAGACTTTCAGCAATAACGACCAGAACAGATTCGCCGGCGGCTCGACCCGCGGCGAGCCGTCCAGGCCCCTGGCCTGCGGCGCAGCCGCCGGCGCCGGGATTGTCCGGGCAGTCTTTTCCAGCAGCTGCCGGACGACGGCTTTGCCCGCCGGCGGCGCATCCGCAACCACCTCCTCGCCGCTGCCGGCGGTCGGCGAGGCGTAGCGCCGGGTATTGTAGCCAGCCAGATAGGCCCGGTAGGCCGGGCCCCGCGCCGGCGCGCCGGCGGCCGGATAGGGATAGGCAGGCATCCCGTGATAGGGAAGCGGCTCGGCGGTCCTGGAGACGGTCAGCCCCTTGTAGTAGAGATCGGCCCTGAGGATCGCCGTCCGGGCCATCCCGGCGGCCGGCGGTGCCGGCGCGGCAAAGTCGAGGTCGAGCTCGTCGCCGTGGCGCATGACGACGAACCGGTCGTCGGCAGCCCCCACCAGTTCGCCGACGTCGCCGTAGCGGGTGAACCGGCCGTAGCCGTAACAGGACGGCACGTCGGGGAGACGATCGTCGCTGGCGACGATCCGCCGGGTAAGCGAGGCGCTGAGGTAGGAGAGCATCCCGCCATGCCGGAGTTCGGCGGAAACGGCCGGGACTTCGCGGACCGTCACCGGCACCGGCGCCGATTCGTCGAGCTCGATCCGGTCGATGACCCAGCGGGCGCCGATCCGCCGACCGAAGTGCACCCGGACCCGCTGGTCGGCGCTGCGGAATCGATTTCCCAGATCGACCACCATCGTTTTCTGATCGCCGGACGGCTCGCCGAACGAGGCGACCTTCACCCACCGTCCCGCCGCGTCCGGGACCTCGACATAGGGCTGAACGTCGTCCCGCGTCCCGCGGTACTTCGGCCCGTAGACCGACCAGCCGGTGATCACCAGCTTGGCGGCGGCCGGGTTGCGCAGCGTGCCGAAGTCGAAGGTGAAGAACGGCAGATCGTCGGCGCCGTTGCCGATCACCGCGCTGTCGACGGCGGTCACCGCGGCGAGGACATCCCGCCCGTCCCGGTCGCGGGCACTCAGCGGCAGCAGCGGCTCCTTCACCGTGTAAATCCGGAACGGCTCGGCATAACCGTAGGGATAGGTATTTTCCGCCCCCGAGCTGACAATGGCGTAACCGGCCGGGTAATCGACCACCAGCAGTTTAAGCTCGTCGGCATAGGTGATCTCGGGGAGCGGTTCGCGGATCTTCAGGCGGTAGTGCCCCCGCTTGTCGGCCCGCAGCCGGTCGAGGACGACATGTCCCGCCTGGTAGTGGGGAATCCCCTTGATCAGCGCCCGGTGGGTCGGGATGCCGATGAAGGTCCCGGCGATGTCCGTTTGATAGCGGTAGCCGCTGCCGTCCCAGACGAAGATGTAGGGGCAGCTGCTCTGGTAGCACATCCCCAGATCCTGGAAGGTGTCGACCGCCGACCAGCCCGATTCGGCATCGGGGTGGACCGCATCCCGCGCCTTGACCTGCCAGGTGTAGTAGCCGTCGGGAACGGTCGTGGCGTTCCAGCTCGTCCCGCTGATCCAGCCGGAGGTGACGCCGTTGATGGTGACGTAGTACTGGAGCGCGTCGCCGTCCGGCGCCATCGCCGCCTGCCACTGGAGGGTGGCCGTGCCGTTGTTGATGCAGTCGCTCGTGTAGTCGGGCTGGGCGAGCAGCGTCGGCGCCGCCGGCGGCGAGGCGGTGGTCAGGCGGAAGGAATCGATCGTCGACCAGGCGGAAACCGCCTCCGGATGATTGGCATCCCGGGAACGGACCCGCCAGTTCCAGGTGGTGGCGGTCGGCAGGGTCACCTGCCAGCTGGCGGCGCTCATCCAGCCGGAGCTGTAATTGGGGCTGCCGAAGGCGGCATCGTCGTCGACCTCGACGGAATACTCCACCGGACCGCCGTCCGGATCGGTGACGGCGCTCCAGGCGAGAGTGACGGCCAGCGGCGCGGCGCTGGCGGCATCGGGTTCCGCGGTGGGCGTCGGCACCGGCGGCGCCACCGAAATGGCAAACGTCGCATCGCCGGAAACCATCTCGGTATTGAACGAGCCGAGCGAGCGGACACGATAATGGTAGGTGGTGTGGTTCACCAGGCCGGTCAGCAGTACGCTGTGGCTGATCACCTTGGCGGCGGAACCGGCGGTGGCACCGTAGGCGGTGGTGGCGCCGTAATCGACAGAGGAGCTGCTCAGATCGGTGCCGGTGCTCCAGGTGATCGTCGCCCGGACGTCGCTCCCCACCGCCGTGAAACTGCCGGCGGCCGGCCCGGCCGAGATGGCCTGGACGTCGTCCGACCACTGGGTGACCACGTTCCAGCTCTGGTCGGCGGCATTGCTCTCGTGACAGGCCAGGATGTTGCTGCCGGCGGAGACGCCGGGAGGCGGGTAGTCGGCGATATTGTTCGCCCAGCTGCCGGGGAAGGTCCCCCACCCCGAGCCCACTTCCGAATAGCTGGTCCCGAGCCGGGGAGACGGGTTGTAGGCCACCCGCCCCTTGTGCACCGGGTTGAGACAGTTGCAGATCATCAGCCGCGGCAGGTTGGAGTTGTGCGGCGCGTGACACTTGGAGCAGCTGTAATTGTGCTTGATGGTTGCGTCGGCGGTCTTCCACCCCTTGACCGCCTCGTGAATCCGGTTCTTCCCTTTCCAGGTATGGGTAACGCCGTCGGTCAGCCGCTCCTTCGGATGGCAGCCGAGACAGAGGCCGGCAAACTGGCTGTCGGTTTCGGTGATCCCGCCGGCGGTGAAAGTATTCTGGTCGATATGATAGCCAACCCCTTCGCCGCCGTTGTTGGTGTAATAGGCGTTGACCGCCGGGGCCGCGTCTTCCCGGTAGGGGGACGACAGCCAGGTTCCCTTGAGCAGCGGCACCCCGTACTTCATGTTCGTGCCGAGGGTCGGGCTGACGCCATGGGGGTCGTGGCAGGGCGTACAGAGGCCGTTGATCGCCCCGGTGGCGCCGGAGGCAAGCGGCGACGACACCCCGAAGTGTCCCCCCTTGTTCGGCAGGGTCTTGTACGGGTAGCGAAGCTGGGGACCGAAGGCACCGGCGCCGAAGTGATCCGAATCCCAGTATCCCATGATCGGCTGCGTTTCGCCGTAGGTGCCGGCATACCCCCAGGGGGTCGTGCCGGCATTCGCCGTCAGATGGCAGTCGAAGCAGAGACCGGCACCGGCATTGTAACTGTTCTTGTCGGCCGGCGCGCCGCCGGACGCCGGGCGGTAGCTCATCCCGTAACCGCCGGCCCCCGCCTGGGTATCCTTGAGGATGCCGCCGTTGGTCGTGGCGCTGGCGTAGCTGGTAGTCGTGCCGACCGCCCCGGAGCCGTGAGCGTTGTGGCAGTCGAAGCAGAGCACCGCCTCGCTGCCGTTGCGGGTATTGCTCCAGGTTTCGGCGGTATCCCAGCCGCCCTGGTTGGCAGTGGCGTTGCCGTGGGCCGAATACGCCTTGCGCTGGGCGTACTTGCGGGTAACCCGCCCGCCGCTGTAATTCTCCCAGCGGGTGGTGAGCAGGCTGCCGTATTTCTCGGCGACACTGGTCGCGTCCCAGGCGTACTGGCGGGGGGTCTTGCCGTCGCCGAACGGCATTGTGGCGTTGTTCTGCGCGCTATGACAGCCGAGGCAGTGATCGTTGATCTTCCGCAGCTCCGAGCGGCTGCCGTCGGCCGTATAGGCGACGGCGGTGCTGCCGGCGGCGTAGGCGGCCGGCCGGCTCCCGGCACCGTAAATCACCAGGTCGACCACCGCCCCGGGCGAGGCGGCGCCGCCATGGTAGAGGGGATTGATGGTACCGTCGGCATTGGCCTCCCAATGGCACTGGTAGCACTGGCCGTCGGAAAGCGTCCCCTGGATGTGGTGGGAATTGGCGCCGAACTGGGGAGTGATCGCCGCCCGGCTCCCCTGGACGGAGGCGTGACAGCCGAGGCAGGAAGTCGACCCCCAGCGGGCGGACGAGCCGCCGTGGCAGCTGATGCCGCTGCAGGTGCCGCCGCCGGCGTCATAGCTGTAGCTGAACGAAATCCCGCTGCCGGGGGCAAGATCGTAGCTCCGGTTAAGATGGAGCGAGCGGTCGGCGATGGTCGATCCGTTGGCCGTCGTCCCGGCATGGCACTTGGCGCAGGCGTTGGGATGCCGGGCGTGGCTGTTCGCCTTGGGGGCGCCGTTGGCATAGGCCGGCGGATAGCCGTGGCAGGACGAGCAGGACGAAACGCCCGCGCCCCAGCTGTCGGAGGCGACGGCCGGCACCGTTCCGGTGGCCACCGCCGTGCCGTCACTGTGGCAGTAGACGCCCGAACAGCTACCGTTGCGCGGCGGATTGGCGCTCGGCAGGTAGGCCGGGTAGCCGACGGTGCCCGAATAGCTGCCGCCGCCGTTCGGCGCACCGGTAAAGCCGACGGCCAGCGAACGTTTGCCAACGCTGGTGGCATGGGCGAACGGCGCCGCCTCGGCGGTATGGTCGGGGTGGCACCGCCCGCATGAACCGGTACCGGTGCCGTAGTAATCGCCATGTCCTTTGCCCGGACCGGCGACCGCCGCCGGATGGCTGCCGTCGGCCGGCGGCGCGCCATGGCAGGTGGCACAGCCGGTGGCTGCGGGATCGCTCCCCCAGGTGGGGGTGGCGCTCTCGAAGTGGCAGTTGACATTGCTGCAACCGCCGAGAGCCGGTGCCGGCGACCAGGGAAGGGAGGTAACGTTCCGGTAGCGGGCAGTCAACGGTGAATTGTTGAGCGACGAGACGAAATCGACCCGGCGGTTCAGGTGGGCGACGGAGGCGTTGGGCTTGTGGCAGGCGGTGCAGTTGACCGCCGTGGCATGGGTGGAGTGGCTGCCGGGAAAACGGCCGGTGGAGATGTTGCGGTAGACGGCATCCTGCGGCGGGTCGCCATGGCAACTGTTGCAGGTCAGCGCCAGGCAGCGGGGGGCAAGCGCCAGCAGGACCAGGAGCGGGGCCAGAACCGGTTTCAGCGGAATTCTCCTCGTGAGACGCACCATTGCCACCTCGAATTCGGGAGTTCACCACAGCTAAAGCACCTGCTCAGAGCCTGTCCGGCACATTCCCGACACGGCTTGCACTGTGTCCGTCCGGAGCTTCCAGATGAGATTCTTCTAAGCACAAGCGATGCCAGATGCGGTATACCGTTCGGCAGGGGACGACCCATGCCGCACCAAGACCGCCCCACGCCGGCAACAGCAGCGCAACGTTTCTGAATAAATCAATAATTATCGGTGCCTGGGGAAAAGAGTGTCAGTCCGGCTCGACGGGAGCCGGTTGCCGGCGGCCGGCAGCGGCTTGGCGGAAACGTGATTAATTAAAAATGTGTTGGCTATTTGGCGGAACGGCACGACAAATCTGGTCAATTGCCTGAAAAACAAACAAAAAAAGAGGGCGGTCGCCATGACCGCCCTCTTCCGGCAGCTATTTCCGTCGTCGTTCAGGCTTTCGCCCAGGCCAGCTCGGGAGCAGCCAGCGGCAGCCGCTCGGGCCGCCCCTCGCGGTCGCCCGCCTCCACCAGCTCCCAGCAGTCGCGACGGGCCAGCAGTTCCTGGACGAAACGGTGGTTGAGCTCGTGCCCCGACTTACGGGACTTGACGTGACCGATGATCGGTATCCCGGCCAGGGTGAGGTCGCCGATGGTATCAAGGATCTTGTGCCGGACGAACTCGTCGGCATAGCGCAGCCCCTCCGGATTGAGCACCCCCTCGTCGCCGATCACCACCACGTTCTCCAGCGAGCCGCCCCGGGCGAGCCCGTTGGCCTTGAGGGTTTCCACCTCGGCCAGGAAGCCGAAGGTCCGGGCCGGGGCGAAGCCGCCGATGAACTCCTCCTCGCTGAACCTGATCGTCTGCGACTGGCTGCTGACCGCCGGATGGCTGAACTGCAGGTCGAAGGAAATGCGGAAGGAGCGGGACGGCACCACGGTAACCTGCTTGTCGCCGTCGCTGACCGTGAAGGATTTTTTCACCACCAGGCATTTCCGCGGCCGACCGAGCGATTGGCGGCCGGCCTGCAGCAGTCCCGCAACGAAGGGGGCGGCGCTGCCGTCCATGATCGGCACTTCGGGACCGTCGATGTCGATGTGGGCGTTGTCGATGCCGAGGCCGCGCAACGCCGCCACCAGGTGTTCGATCGTCGAGACGGTCGCCCCGGCCCGGCCGATGGTGGTGGAGAGGCGGGTATTGACCACCGTCGCGGCGTTCGCTTCGATGGAAACAGGCGGCACAAGGTCGATCCGGTGAAAGACGATGCCGGTCCCCGCCGCAGCCGGCCGGATAGTGACCGAGGTTTCGCGGCCGGTATGGACGCCGACGCCGGTGAAGGATATTTTGCTATTCAGGGTCTGTTGCATGGCTGGCTTGTCCTCCAAAAAAACTCATCAGTACACAGATAATCATTCTAGTGAGCAATTTGCAGGCCAAACCGGGCGACGTCGCAATATTGTGTAAATTCGGCTAGTTACAACAGAGCAACGAACAGCTACCCCGGCCAGACTGTAGCGGATTCGTTACAACGGCGCAAAAACTGTGGCAAACGCGCAACAGTCAGTACCCAGCGGGACGGCGGTCAGAGCCGGCCGGAGCGGATGATGGCGATCACCCACCAGAAGCCGATCAGCCCGGCGATGGTGTAGCCAAGGAAGGCGAAAACGGGGAAATCGAGGAGCTTCGGCCCTTTGTCGGTCTGCATGACAATCGAGGAACCGACGATCAGCGCAGCGACGATCAGGCTGGAGGAGAGGCGATTGATCGACCGGTCGAAGTCGCGGAGCGCCCGGTCGAGCCCCCGGTGCTCCAGGTCGATCTTGAACTTGTTCCGGTTGACCCGGTTGATGAACTCCTTCAGGTCCCGCGGCAGGTTGCGGGCCAGGGTGATGTACGACATGACGTTGCCGCCCATGTCCCGAAACAGCTGGCGGGGCGAGAAGCGGTCGCGGAGCGCCTTCTGCATGAACGGGCGCAGGTGTTCGACCATGTCGAAGGAAGGGTCCAGTTCCCGCCCCATCCCCTCGATCGCCACCAGTGCCTTGGCCAGGAGCATCAGGTCGGGCTGGAACTTGATGTGGTAGGTGGTGATGATCTCCAGGAATTCGAGGAGCATCCGCCCGACCTCGATCTCCTGCAGCGGCAGTTCGTAATAGCTGTCGATGAAGCTGGAGAGGTCGCGGCGCAACGCCCGGGTATCGAGGGTGTCGGCGATCTCCCCCGAGTAGAGGAGGAGCGAGATCACCTCGTCAACGTCCCGCTGGACGATGGCCAGGAGGATGTCGGTCAGGTAACCCTTGAGCTGGTTGTCGAGCCGACCGACCATTCCGTAGTCGAGCAGGCAGATTATGTTGTCCGGCAGGATCAGCACGTTCCCCGGATGGGGATCACCATGGAAGAAGCCGTGGTTGAGCACCATCTGGAGAAAAGCATCGGCGCCGCGGCGGGCAATCAGCTGCCGGTCGAGGCCTGCCGCCTCCAGCGCCGGCAGATCGGAAACCTTGATCCCGTCGATGTATTCCAGGGTCAGGACGCCGCGGGCGGTATAATCCCAGTAGACCTTGGGGAAATAGAGCGTCGGGTCGCCGGCGAAATTTTCGGCGAACTTCTCGATGGTATGCCCTTCGCGGGAAAAATCCATCTCCCGGCGGATGGTCCGGGCAAACTCCTTGACCAGTCCCACCGGATCATAGATGTCACTGCCCGGCAGATGGCGATCGGCAAGGATCGCCAGCCCCATCATCGCGTCGATATCGGTCTCCACCAGTTCGACGACGCCGGGACGGCGCACCTTGATCACCACCTCATCCCCCGACAGCAGCCGGGCACGGTGAACCTGGGCAATGGAGGCAGCGGCCAGCGGCTCGGGGTCGATGAACGAGAAGCACTCCTCGGCATCCCGTTCGAGTTCGGCCAGCACCTGCTCGCGCACCCCCTCGAAGGGGAACGACGGCACCCGGTCCTGGAGCTTGGCGAACTCGTGGATGAATGTCCGCGGGATCACGTCGGGGCGGGTGGAGAGGATCTGGCCGAGCTTGACGAAGGTCGGGCCGAGTTCCTCCAGGGCCAGGCGCATCCGCTCCGCCGGCGACAGGAAGGCCAGGGCCGGCTCGGGGCGGCGGAACAGCTTCCGCCCCCGGGCCACCATCTGCGACAACCCCATCAGCTCCAGCACATGCTCGAAGCCATACTTGATCAGCACCCGGATGATTTGCCGGTAGCGCCGCAGGCTTCTGATGTTGCGGTTGATCTGCCAGAAACTCAGCATTCGGTCCCCGGGTCGGTGACGTTGAGTTTCGCTTCCAGCGCCTCCACCCGCTTGAGCAGCCGGTCGTACTCGTCGCGGGGAACCAGGCCGAACCGGTCGATGGCCTTCTTCACTTCCTCGTCTGCCATCTCCTGGACCCGCTCCCGCGTCTCGCTGGCCATTTTCTGCAGCTTCTCCAACAAGGCCTTCCCCTCGTCCTCGCCGACCTTGTATTTGTCCTTGAGATCGGCGACGAACTCCTCGGCCTTCTTCTGGGACAGGGAAACCACCCCGAGGCCGGTCAGGAACGCTTTTTCGAACAGTTCGATCATGGTGCATCCTCCTTGGACAATGAAATATCCGCCTTTTAAGTAGTAGCAGGAAACCGGGAAAAGACAAGGGATCACGCCGGGATGGCCGGGGCGAGATCAGAACTCCAGGTTGAGCTCGGGGAGCAGGAATCGCCCCTCCAGCGCCTGCAGGGGGACCGTCAGCAGCCGCCCCGGACCGGTCCGGACCGAAAAGGCATCGAGAAACTGGGGCGACAGCCGGCGCTCCTCGGTGACCGTCGCCAGAACGATCGTCTCGGCCAGCACCCGGGCATCCTCCTCGCGAAAGACGACGGGCGCCAGTCGCGGCGGCAGGCCGGTCCCGGGCCGGAAGGCCGCCCCGCGGATGGTCAGCAGGCGCCCGGCCCGCAGGAGTTGGGCCGGCAACAGGGCAAAGGCCGGCACGAACACCAGCGGCGGTTTTTCCCCGCCGCCGGCGGTGAATTGCCGCGGATTGCCGACCAGGGTGAAATAATCGGCCATGGTCCGTACCTCGCCGGCCGCGGTGGCGGCGCGGAACGGAAAGACCCAGAAAGCAACCCGCCGGAACGGCTCGCCCGGCGACATCCCGCTCAGGTCGGCGCCCGCCCCGTGCAGCATCGGCCGTTCGGTCAGCCGGTCGCCGGTCAGCTCCCAGAGCGCCCCGCAAGGGGGGCAGTGGTAGAGAACGGCGTCGCCGGCAACCGGCATCGCGGCGCCGCAGCGGGGACAGCGGAGGGGGATGACCCAGAGGTCGCGGCGGTCAGCCAATCTCCACCTCCTTTCCCGGCTCCACCAGGAGAAAGAACCAAGCGAGGAGCCGCTCCGCCGACAGGCCGCCGTTGCCGGCCAGCCAGCCGAAGAAGGCAAGGAGCGCCGTGACCCCGACTGCGGCATGGAGAGAAAAGGCGAAAACGAGCAGCGTCACCGTCAGGAGCGGTTCGAGCAGTCGGAAGCGGACAGTGCCGGGAAAACGCCCCTTCAGCACCCGGCCGTTCACCCCGTCGATCGTCAGCGGATAGAGCCGTTCCCCACGACTGAAGGTCAGGCTCCAGACCGGGTAGGAGATCAGCGCCAGCTGCTCGCCGCAAAGGTCAAGCCGCCCCGCCTGCCGCAACACGCCGTTGCCGCCGAGCCGGCCGCGGGCCTGGGCGAGGGCCTCCTGGCGCACCTGGGCCGGCTCCTTGGTCGGATCGAACACCGTCCCCCGCTTCGCCAGGGCGGCAAAGTCCATCCCCCGAAGCGGCAGCACGGCGCTGACCGTGGCGATCCCCGCCAGCCCGAACCGGGCCACGTCGCAGGCCGGCAGGCTGTAGTCGACCCGATTCATGACGCTCTCCATCAACCGCTCGTTGGGGCCGCGCACCTCCCGCACCTGCTTCAGTCCATTGTCGTCGTAATACTCTTCCTTGACCACCGTTTCCCGCTCGCTCCAGAACCAGCCGGCCGCATATCCCCGCAGCCGCCAGAACGGCAGGAAACAGAGCTCGCCCTGTTCGAAACGGAGGGATTCGGCCAGTTGCCGCGCCACCCCTGCCGTGGCGAGGAACTTGCGGGCGGCGGTGCGGGCCTGGGGCAGGTCGAGCCGCTCCGCCAGAAAGAACCGGCTGATCCCCGCCTCGCCCGAAATGGCCAGGGCGGTGCCGCAGGCGGGGCAGCAGGCGTTCCGCTCCCCCTCCCGGAAGTTGAACGGGCTACCGCACTGCGGACAGCTGACCGCAACCGAGCATTCGTCCGCCATCTACGCCTCCCGCTGCAAAACGAGCCGCAGCAGCAGGTAGCTGCCGGCGAGGGTCGCGGCAAAGGCCGCCGCCCGGAACGGAATCCGCCGGAGCAGCAGCGCCTCGGCGACCAGCACGGCGGCAAAGGCGCCGATCAGCGCGACATGGGCAAGGGGAACCGCCTGCCGACGCGGGGCCGGCGCGTCGTCCAGCAGGTATGCTTTGCGGTCGACGCCGCAGACCACCGCCCGGCCGGGGATGCCGACGCAAGAGTAGTCGAGGAAATAGAGCGGCAGATAGACGAGGCTCTGCCTGGCCGGCGGCTCGGTCCCGGGCGGCAGGGCCGTGGCCAGCGGGATCTCCGGCGGCGGGAAACCGGCCTCCGCCGGGACGAACAGGAGGTCCCCCCCCGGCAGGGTCAGCGGCGGCAACGGCCCCCAGGAAAGGCTGAGAGCCGGAACCAGCCGGCGGCCGCCGTTGGCGAAACTGAACAACCAGCAGGGGACCTGGCGAAAATCGCCGCCGACCCGCTCCGGCGCGGCAGCGCTTCCCCTGGCCTCCAGAACCCCCTCCAGGGCGCTCCAGGCAAGGCGGTCATCCCGCCGGTGGGCAAAACAGTATTCGAGCAGTCCCGTCCCTTCCTGGACGGTAAAGGAGGAACTGCAGAAGGGGCAACGATAGAAGCGGGTCTCGGTCAGCGCCTCGTGGGGCGCGCCGCACTGGGGGCAGGAAACCGTCACCGGGCTAGGCTCCGGACGGCTTGCCGCACCCCGGGCAGAAGCGGGCCTCCGCCGGCAACGGCTTGCCGCACTCGGCGCAGAAGCGGGCGGCCAGCGCCACGCCGCAGCGGGGACAGAACCGGGCATCGACCGGCAGCGGCGCGCTGCAGGCGGCACAGTTGCCGGCGGACGGCGCCGTTTTCCCTGCCGCCGCAATCATCCCCGGGATCATCATCCCGAGGCCAGCGCCGACACCGAGGCCGAACCCCTGCCCCGCTTCGCCGCCCCCCCCCTCCCCGCCGCCGGCCGTGGCAGCCGCTTCCAGGCTGTGAGCCGCCTTGAAGCGGAGGTAGCGGTCCACGTCGCCGACCGCCTCCATGGCGCTCCGCTCGTCGATATGCTTCTGCACCTCGGGGGGCGGGGTGATGGCGTTGACGTAGAGGTTGGCCAACTCGATGCCGTAGATGCCGAAATCGGCGACCAGCCGTTTCTTCAGCTCGGCGGAAAGCTCGTCGTAGCGGGCCGGCAGATCGAGGACCGTTCCTCCCGCTTCGCCGAGCAGGTCATTGAGCCGGGCAACGATGATGTCGCGAAAGAAATCCTCCAGTTCGCCGGTGGTGAAGAGTCCCCGGGTGCCGACCAGGCTGTTGATCAGCCGCACCGGCTCCACCACCCGGAAGGTGTAGGCACCGAAGGCGCGCAGCCGCACCATCCCGAACCGGCTGTCATTGAACGGCACCGGCTCCTTGGTCCCCCAGCGGAGGTCGGTGATGGTCTGCATCCCGACGAAGCAGATCTCGCAGCGGAAGGGGGAGGTAAAGCCCCAGGGAAGGGCCAGGAGCTTGGTGAGGATCGGCAGGTTGGCGCTGGTGAGGGTGTGGCGCCCGGCGGCGAACACGTCGGCAGCCTGGCCGCTTTTGAAAAAGACCGCCCGCTGGCTCTCCCGGACCACCAGTTGGGAACCGAACTTGATCTCCGCCGAACCGGTGGGGGGAATCCGGTGAACCAGTTCCTGGCCGCTCTCGTCGAACCACTCGATAACCTCGAGCAAAACCGCATTCATGCTGTTGATCGCCACGGGGACCTCCGCAGGGGTGAGTGAACTGCCACGGTAGTTTCATCGGCAGTTACGGGGCAAAACTTGAAGAATTTTAACCGGCGGGAACCGGTCGCTACTTTCGGAGCAGCCAGAGGATCAGGGAAATGACGACCGACAGGATGATGCTCGTCGCCAGGGGGAAATAGAAGGTAAAGTTGTCCCGCTTGATGTAGATGTCGCCGGGGAGCCGGCCGAGCCAGGGGATTCGCCCGGCGAAGGTCAGCAGGACGCCGACCGCGGTAATGAGCAGGCCGAAGACAATGAGCGCTTTGCCGAGTCCGGTCATCGGCCCCCCTCCTCCCGGGGCGCGTAGCGGTCCCGTTCACTGTAGATGCAGCCGCAGTATTGCTGGCGATAGAGGCCCAGTTCCTTCGACAGGCGGATCCCCTCCTGCCAGCCGCGGCGGTAATCGTCATAGAGAAAGACGACGCCATGGCGGACGGCGGCCTGTTCGGCGAGCGCGCGGATTTCGTCGTGTTTCTGGTAACGGCTGTAGAGGAGTGAGGAGCTGAACGCAGGAAAGCCGAGCGCCGCGGCCGCCGCGGCAACCGCTTCGAGCCGGGAAGCGTAGCAGTAGCTGCAGCGCCCGGCCGGCCGGTCGGCCACCGCGCCGAGGAATTCGTCGAGACGGTATTCATCCCGCCAGACCAGCGGCAGTCCCGTCCGCTCGCCGTATTCGCGCACCGTATCGCGGCGGCGGACATACTCCTGATAGGGATGGATGTTGTGGTTGAAAAAGAAGCCGGTCACCTCGTGGCCGCCGGCGCGCAGCTCGTTGACCGGATAGATGGCGCACGGGGCGCAACAGATGTGGAGCAAAACATTCATGCGACGAATCCTGGCTTACGGGCGGAATGGTATCAGCTGCATGGTATACCAAGGGACAGGGCCACTGCAAGCCCTTCCGGCGCGGCCGGTCGCGACGACGGCACTGCCCGGCTGAATGCGCAACGACAAAGGGGGTGACCGTGGCCACCCCCCCTTTCATCGCCAACCGCCGCTCCCGCTCAACGGGAACGCATTTTCCGCCGGTACAGCCCGACCACCAGCAGTCCCGTCCCCAGCAGGAACAGCGTCCCCGGTTCGGGAACCGGCTCGCCGCCGTTCCCCACCGTAACGTCGTGGGAATTGGGATTGCTGACGTCGCCGGTGATGATTTCCGACCGCTTGTCGCTGGTCAGGAGCGCCATCACGTCGAAGTGAACCCACGTCCCGTCATAGCCGGTAAGGTCGAGATAGATATCCTTGATCTCGCCCAGTTTCCCGCCCGGGTCGGGGTCAGCGGCATTCCCCTCCTCGTCCAGGTTCGGTACGGAGAGCAGTCGGGCAAAATTGCCGATGTCAAAGTAGAGGTACTTGACATCGCCGTTGAGCGGTGCGTGCTGATTGGCGAAAAGGTTGTTCGTCGACGAGGCGCCGGCCGCCGCAAACAGTGAAGAATCGCCCGTCTTGATCCTGATATCGCCGTTGGTCGAAACAGGGACGGTCACGACCAGCACGGCGCCCATCCCGTTCAGGATGGAGTACTGCGAATCGACCGCCCCCCAGTCGCTACCGCCGGCGAACCGGCCGCCGAGATTCAGGTATGTCTTGCCGCCGGCGTCATCGGGGTAGATGCCGGCTACCAGCAGGTGACTGCCGGTCGTGAAGGCCGTCTCCTCATCGGCACCGATCGTCCGGTAGTCGGCATAGAGGCCGCTGTCGCCAGCGCCAGCCGGCGCGCCGATCTGCAGCAATGGCACTGCCAGGACCGGTGTCGCACCGGCGAACGCGAGCATGAGAGCTGCCAGGAACTTTTTCATCGGAAGCCCCCTCCGTGACAGTGATATACTTCCACCCCCATGTGATATCAAGGATTGTGCCATATTGTAACAATCCGTAACCATTGGCGAACCCGGAGCGGAACGTCGACAAACCCATTGATTTTGTAAGAGAATTCGACAGTCCTTGTCGGGGATGGCAACAGTGACGGGTAAGGCGGTCAGCCGAGCGGATTCGTTAACGCCAGCGCCTCGCGGGCCAGCCGGAGGGAAATGCGTCGCTTGCTGGCGAGGGCGAACCGCTCGATGCTGTCGAGTGCCGCCACGAGCGACGGCACGTCGCGCCGGACGTGGAGCAGCAGGTAGTCGATCACCTCGGCGGGGAGAAGGATCTGCCGGTCGTCGGCCAGTTTTTTCATGATCAGCCGGCGGGAGTCGTCGTCGGAGATATCGAGTCGGGCCACCAGCCCCCAGAGGAGACGGGAAATCAGGTGACCGTCCAGGTGGGGCAGCTCCTTGGGCGGCTGCAGGCCGGTAACGGCGATCGGCCGCCCCGCCTGATGGAAATCGTTGAACAGCTGCCACAGCTCGATCCGGACGCTCTGCTGGTCGGGAATCAGGTGGATGTCGTCCACCAGGAGCGCCGGGGCGTCGCGGAACCGGGCGGCCAGTTTCGGCAGCTCCTCGGCCGGATACTCGCCACCGTAAATTTCGTCGACATCCTTGAACGAGATGCAGGGGACGGTGGTCAGGCCGGCCCGTTCGCTGAAAATCGTCCCGCAGGCCATCAAGAGGTGGGTCTTGCCGGCCCCCGGCGGGCCGTAGAGATAGAGAAGCCCTTCGGTACCGCTGGGGTCAGTGAGGCGCCGGACGAACTGAAAAGCGGTGGCGTTGCCGCTGCAGACGACGAAATTGTCCAGGCTGTAGCGGGGGGTAACCGGAAAGTCGAAGATCAGCTGCATGCTCAGAAGAGGCTCCCCTGCCCCACATCCGGCGGGACCCGGCCGAAATGCCGGAAGGCAAGCCGGGTGGCGACCCGGCCGCGGGGGGTCCGGTTGATGAAGCCGTGCTGGATCAGGAAGGGCTCGTAGACGTCTTCGATGGTGTCCCGTTCCTCGCCGATGGCGGCAGCGATGGTGTCGAGGCCGACCGGTCCGCCGCCGAACTTGTCGATGATCGTCAGCATGATGGTGCGGTCCATCTGGTCGAAGCCCATCGCGTCGATTTCGAGCAGCGCCAAGGCGTCGTCAACCACCTGGGCGGTAATCACCCCGTCGGCCCGCACCTGGGCAAAGTCGCGCACCCGCCGGAGCAGCCGGTTGGCGATCCGCGGCGTGCCGCGGCTCCGCCGGGCCAGCTCCCGCCCCCCCTCGGGCTCGATGCCGATGCCGAGAATCCGGGCCGAGCGGGTGACGATCACCGCCAGTTCCTCGTCGGTATAGAATTCGAGCCGGGAGATGACCCCGAAGCGGTCGCGCAGTGGCGAAGAGAGGAGTCCCGCCCGGGTGGTGGCGCCAACCAGGGTGAAACGGGGGAGATCGAGCTTGATGGTGCGGGCGCTCGGCCCCTGGCCGATGATGATGTCGAGCTGGAAGTCCTCCATCGCCGGATAGAGGATCTCCTCCACCACGTGGGAAAGGCGGTGGATTTCGTCGATGAAGAGCACGTCGTGGGGTTCGAGATTGGTGAGGATCGCCGCCAGGTCGCCGGGCCGCTCAATGACCGGCCCGGAGGTGGACTTGATGTTCACCCCCATCTCGCTGGCGATGATGTTGGCGAGGGTGGTCTTCCCCAACCCCGGCGGGCCGTAGAGGAGCACGTGATCGAGGGCCTCGCTCCGCTGCCGGGCCGCGTCGATGAAGACCCGCAGGTTCCCCTTGGCCTTTTCCTGGCCGATGTAGTCGTCAAGCGAGCCGGGGCGCAGGGTCGATTCGAACAGGTCGTCTTCGGTTTTGTCCGGGGTAATCGTCCGGGTCGTCATGGTCTTTTCCGTCGCGGCAGTGCGGGCCGCGTCCCGATCATTTCATCAGTACCTTTAGCGCCAGGCGGAGCACCGTCTCGGTCGAAGCGTCCGGAGCGATCTCCAGCTCCGCCAGCGTCTTCCGCACCACCGCTTCCTTGTAGCCGAGGTTGACGAGCGCCGAGGCGACATCGTCGGTGACCTCTATCGCCGGCGGCGCGGCGGCCGCTTCCCGGGCCGAAGCGGCGACGACGTCCATTTTCCGCGCCTTCTCCTTCAGTTCCAGCACCAGCCGCTCGGAGGTCTTCCTGCCGATCCCCGGGATGGCCGACAGCCGGGCCAGGTCCCCCTGGACGAGAGCGCGGGCGAGTTCGTCGGGCTGGATGTTGGAGAGAATGTCCCGGGCCAGTTTCGGGCCGATCCCCGACACCGAAATGAGCAGCTGGAAAAATTCCTTCTCGCCCATCGTCCGGAACCCGTACAGATTGATGGCATCTTCCTTGACGTGGGTATAGATATGCAGCGCCACGGCGCCCCCCTCGTCGGGCAGCTCGTAGTAGGTCGAGAAGGGGATCTGTACCCGGTAGCCGACGCCACCGACATCGAGGATAATGAAATCGGGGGATTTGTGGGCGAGCCGCCCGGTCAGCAGGGCAATCATTTCGCACTCCGCAGGATGCGGTTCATGCCGGCGGAATTGGCATGGCAGACCGCCACCGCCAGGGCGTCCGAAGCGTCCGCCTGGGCGATCTCGGGCAGATTGAGGAGGGCCTTGACCATCTGCTGGACCTGCTCCTTGGCGGCCCGGCCGTGGCC
This sequence comes from Geotalea uraniireducens, assembly GCF_027943965.1. Lineage (NCBI taxonomy): Bacteria > Pseudomonadati > Thermodesulfobacteriota > Desulfuromonadia > Geobacterales > Geobacteraceae > Geotalea > Geotalea uraniireducens. Next base: position 3,083,443 of record NZ_AP027151.1, read on the forward strand.
GACCACCGCCTGCTTCACCTGCAGGGCGGTATATTCGAACACCGGCAGCCCGCTGTTGACCCCGGCGACAAGGGCCGCACCGCGGGCCTGGCCGAGCTTGAGGGCGCTCTGGGCGTTGTTGGCGAGAAAGACCTGTTCCACCGCCATCGCGTCGGGGTGGTAGGTAGCGATGACCTCCGCCAGCCCCTGGTAGATCTTCTGCAGCCGGGCAGCGAAATCCCGGCTGCTGTCGGTGAAGATCGCCCCATTGTCCACGTGGTGGAGCCGGTTGCCGGTCTTGTCGATGATGCCGTAACCGGTAATGCGCGATCCGGGATCGATGCCGAGGACTCTCATATGCTCTCCGAAACTCGGAAGGGCGGGTCACGGACCCGCCCCTCCAGACACCTCGACCCGTCAGGGGCCTTTCTACATCAGCTTTTCCATCTCTTCCATGGAAATATCGAAGTTCGCGTAGACGTTCTGGACATCGTCATTGTCTTCCAGGCGGTCCATCAGCTTGAGCATGTTCTCGGCGTTTTTCCCTTCCAGTTTGACCATGGTCTGGGGCAGCATGGTGATCTCCGCCGACTCATTGGCAAAGCCGGCCGCCGCCAGCGCCTCGCGCACCTCGATGAAGGAGGAGGGATCGGTCAGGACCTCGTACTGTTCCTCTTCGTCGGTGACATCCTCGGCGCCGGCTTCGAGAGCCGTTTCGAAGAGCTTCTCGAAATCGACCGACTTGGCGAAAACGATCAGGCCTTTTTTGTCGAACATCCAGGAAACGCAGCCGGTCTCGCCCATGTTGCCGTTGCACTTGGTGAAGACGCTGCGGACTTCGGAGACGGTCCGGTTGCGGTTATCGGTCATGCATTCGACCAGAACGGCGACGCCGCCGGGACCGTACCCTTCGTAGGTGATCTCCTCGTAACTGACCCCATCCAGTTCGCCGGTCCCCTTCTTGATCGCCCGGTCAATATTGTCCTTGGGCATGTTCTCCGCCTTCGCCTTGTCGACGGCGGTGCGGAGCCGCGGGTTGCCGTTCGGGTCACCGCCGCCGATCTTGGCAGCTACGGTGATTTCCTTGATCAGCTTGGTGAAGACCTTCCCCCGCTTGGCGTCGGCGGCCCCCTTCTTGTGCTTGATGGTACTCCATTTATTATGTCCCGACATTCCCCCTACTCCTTCTCGTCACGTGCGTTCCCTGCCTGAAAATTTGCTGATACTAGCATGGGAAAAACGGGCTTGTAAAGGGCGAAAGTTCATGTAAAATAGATGCCTGCAGCCAATTCCACGGCAACGACGCCACCTTTCGAGGTACCCGCATGCAGCTCTTCAAACGCTTCTCCACGCTCCGCACCATCCTCTGCTCCGCCTGCCTGCTGCTGCTCCTTGCCGCCTGCGCCGGCCTCACCCCCACCCCCAGCGGACAACTGCCGCCGATTCTCGCCCAGGACGAGCTTTTCCGCCCCTACGTCAAAGTCGGCACCGTCGAAGTCAGTCGGGAACGGCTCGGCCACCTCGACGACCTGCAGGACGAAGCCGACGACTGGGCCAACGACGCACTTGCCAGCGAAGCCGCCAAAATGGGCGCGGACGCGGTCATCCTGCCGGAGATCCACGCCGAGAAAAGCTACTACCTCTTTTTCCCCACCACCGAAATCAAGGCCAAGGGAATCGCCATCCGGTTCCGCTAACCCCCCTATCCCGCCGCATTCCACCCTGCCACGCCCTCGCCATTTTTCCGTCTTGCGCACCGCAATCAACCTCAGTATTTAAAAACTCAACATACACTCCTTTTACCCTCTACATATCCGCCGTTTTTAAACCTATTTATAATTAAATTTTACGGCCATTCTTTACACAAACGCACAGCACTGTACACTTATAACAAATTGATAATTCACATTTTTTAGTTGCTACACAAACTATTAAAAATATTTTCTTGACTATAATAAAACAGCGTGTTAGATGGATAACTATAATATAACATTGTTTATAAAACAGCAGCTCAACAACAATGGATACGGTGGAGATCATGACCAGGGAAAAGAGCTCATACGCGGTACAGACCGTTGAAAAGGCCCTGGATATTCTTGAGGCCCTCACCGAGGAGGGACGCCCCGCCACACTCCCCTACCTGGCCGAACGGCTCTCCTTAAGCCGCAACAAGGCTTTTCGCCTGCTGGCGACCCTCGAAAGCAAGGGCCTCGTCGAACGCGACGAGGCCTCGGGCATTTACCGGCTGGGCATTTCGTCGGTGGAACTGGCCCAGCGGCTGCTCAACAGCACCAGCATCATCAAGCACGCCCACCCGGTTATGGAACGGTTGGCCCGCAAGCATGACGAGGCGGTCTACATCACGGTCCTCAAAGGAGACGAAATCCTCTTCGTCGACATGGTCGACTGCGAACAGGTGGTCAAGACCGCACCGCTCGTCGGCAAGCGCTTCCCCTTCTTTACCAACGCCGCCGGCAAAGCCATCAAGGCCCTCGAGTCGGCCGACTTTCTCGACAAACTCTCCCCGAAGCGGCACCGGAACCTGGGCATTCCCGACCCGGCCGCCCTGCAGACCGAGCTACGGGCGACCCGCGAACGGGGATTCGCCGTCGACTTCGGCGGTCTGGGCGACGGTATCGTCACAGTGGCGGTGGCGGTCCGCGATTACGCCGGCAAGGTGGTCGGCGCCCTGACCATGCTCGGCCCATCATTCAGGATGATCACCTCGCGCCTGGAAAACGAGATTATCCCCTCCCTCATGGAAGGGGCGGAAATACTCTCCATGAAATTCGGTTACGCCAAACACTGACCGACGCATCAACAGTGAACGACCACAGAAAGGGGTGAGACAACAGAAACCATGCAGGACCAACGGGCGGGACGCCGCCCATCACCGGCTTCATTTTACGAAGAAAGGAGTAATGATCATGGCAGAAAAACAATATGACTGGTCGGCGATCGCCAAGAACCCCAAATTCGTCGAACTGCACCGCAAGAAAACAACATTCCTGGTCGGCTGGTGGGTCTTTTCCACCGTCTTCTACTTCCTCCTCCCGATCGGGGCCGCCTTCGCACCGGGGCTCTTCAAGATCAAGATCTTCGGCAGGATCAATTTCGGCTACCTCTTCGCTCTCTCCCAGTTCTTCGTCTCCTGGGGGATCGCCATGTACTACGCCCACGTGGCCAACAAAGATTTCGACCGGCTCACCCGCGAGCTGGTGGAAGAACTCAAGTAAAGGAGGACTAACATGAGAAAACTGATCACCGCTCTGACCTTAGCCCTCTCCCTGGGCTCTTTCGCCTTCGCCGCCGAGCCGGCCAAGCAGGCGACCGGCACCGCCGCGGCGCCGGCAATGACCGCCCCCGCCGCCACCCAGGCTGCCCCGGCCGTCCCCGCCGCCCCCATGACCGCCAAGGCCGCCACCACGGCCCCTGAGCAGAAGAAGAGCTTCAAGGCCAACCCGGTCGTCACCATCCCGATCTTCCTGATCATTATCGGCGTGACGATGATGGTCGTCGTCTGGTCGGCCAAGCGGACCAAGTCGGCCGCCGACTTCTACACCGCCGGCGGCGGCATCACCGGCACCCAGAACGGCTGGGCGATCGCCGGCGACTACATGTCGGCCGCCTCCTTCCTCGGTATTTCCGGTCTGATCGCCCTCTACGGCTATGACGGCTTCATGTACTCGGTCGGCTGGCTGGTCGCCTACATCACGGTGCTGCTGATCGTCGCCGAACCGTGCCGCAACGCCGGCAAGTACACCCTCGGCGACATCCTCTCCTTCCGCACCGAGCCGAAACCGGTCCGCGCCGTCGCCGCCCTGTCGACGGTTACCGTCTCCACTTTCTACCTGACCGCCCAGATGGTCGGGGCCGGCAAGCTGATGCAGCTCTTGATCGGCATCCCCTACAAGACCGCCATCATCGGCGTCGGCATCCTGATGGTCGGCTACGTCGTCTTCGGCGGCATGACCGCTACCACCTGGGTCCAGATCATCAAGGCCGGCCTGCTGATGACCGGCGCGTTCCTCCTTTCGGTGCTGGTCGCCGCCAAGTCCGGCTTCAGCCCGTTGCGCTTCTTCAACGACATCGCCACCAGCCCGAACATCATCGAACACGTCCAGAAGGTGGTCCTGAAAGACCCGCTGCCGGTCCCGGGCTTCGATTACGGCCAGCGCTTCCTGGAGCCGGGCCTCTTCCTCAAGCAGCCCCTTGACCAGATCTCCCTCGGGATGGCCCTGGTGCTCGGCACCGCCGGCATGCCCCACATCCTGATGCGCTTCTTCACCGTCCCGACCGCCCAGGCCGCCCGCAAGTCCGTCATCGTCGCCATGTTCATCATCGGCTTTTTCTACATCCTGACGACCCTGCTCGGCTTCGGCGCCGCACTGCACGTCACCCCGCAGGAAATCAGCAAGGTCGGTAAAGGCGGCAACATGGCGGCCATGATGCTGGCCCAGCAGCTGGGCGGCGACGTTTCGCCGTTCCTCGGCGACCTGCTCCTCGCCTTCCTCTGCGCCGTCGCCTTCGCCACCATCCTCGCCGTCGTCTCCGGCCTGGTGCTGGCGGCCTCCGCGGCCATCGCCCACGACATCTACGTCAACGTCATCAAGGACGGCCACGCCGACCAGCACGAGCAGGTCATGGCCGCCCGCGTTACCTCGCTCTGCGTCGGTGCCGCCGGCATCATGATCGGGATCGCCGCCGAGAAGTCCAACGTCGCCCACCTGGTGGCGCTGGCCTTCGCCGTCGCCTCCTCCGGCAACCTGCCGGTCGTCGTCATGTCGCTCTTCTGGAAGAAGTTCAACACCGCCGGCGTCATCTCCGGTCTGGTGGTCGGCACCGTCGCTTCGATCGCCCTGGTGATGGTCTCGCCGAACATGACCTATCCGAAGAAGGTCGCCGCCGACGCCCAGAAGACCGTGACCGTCCTGGAGAAGAAACAGGCGGAAGGCGGTTCGCTTACCGACAAGGAGATGAAGGATCTGGCCAAGGCCAAGGCCGACTATGCGGCCAACAAGGACGGCAAATCGATGCTCGGCCTCGACGCGCCGCTCTTCCCGCTGAAGAACCCCGGCATCCTCTCCATCCCGCTCGGCTTCCTCGCCGCCATCATCGGCTGCCTGGCCTTCCCGAGCCGGCGTTCCGAGGAGATGTTCGACGAAATCTACGTCCGCCAGAATACCGGTATCGGGATTGCCAAGGCCGTCGATCACTAGCCGGTCAGAAGCATTGCAATGCAGGTCGGGGGGAAAGGGTTAACCTTTCCCCCTTTTTTCGTGCCAGCCACTCGCCAGCTCCGCCCTCTCGCCCACCTTCTGCAAACCATTTTTATCAACCCTGTCAAAAGCATTATAAAACGCCGGATTATGTAGCTTTGTGCAACCGCAAACACACCTACTATATAGACAGCTATTATATGTTTAACTATTTGTTTTTATTTGTATTTATATTTTTATAAAAATATTTCTTGCAATTCAATCAAAAGCTGTTATATTTCCGCCATACATCGTAATCTAATCGAGAAAGCAACAGCAAATTTCAACAACTATTTTATACAGCTCTCCCGCACTGGTACCCTCATGGGAAGGAACAGGAAATGGCCGGGCGTTATCTCAGACTGACAATCATGATCGTGTCGTTCTTCCTGGTAGTCCTGGGAGCCAGAAACCCGTACATCCAGGGGGGGAGCACGCCGAAACAACGCCCGCGCGCAGTAGTGGAAACCGTTGCCAAGCAGGTCCACAAGGCAGTCGGCCTGAACCAGACCATCGTCAGCGCCCTGCCGCCCGTCACCGAAACCGCCAACACTTCTTTCGCAGCCACATACATCATTGCGGATACTCACCCGGCCGCGACCTCACTAATTCTCACCTCACAACTTCCCGCACGAGCACCTCCTGTCAGCCTTGGCTAAGCCGCTCCTCTTCCCGTCCGGCAACAACGCCGCTCCGTAGCCCGGCCGGCTGCCGCGCCTGAACAAGGTCACGGCGCCAAAGGCTGCGCGGATAACGCGCTGCACCGGAACCGGTGAACAGGGACCTTCATCGCCACGATTCGACAAAGACCTTGATCCGTATAAGGTCGCATCACCGTGTTGAGAGGTCTGACATGATCCATGACAGGAAATCATCATATTCAGTACAGACCGTGGAAATGGCGCTCGAAATCATCGAGCTGCTCGCCGACGGCACCGCGGAGTACTCCATTTCCCAGCTGGCGCAGAAAATGGGCATCAATCGGAACAAGGCCTTCCGCCTCCTTTCAACCCTGGAAAGCCGCGGGATGGTGGAACGGGAGGAATCGAGCGGCTGCTTCCGGCTCGGGCTGACCGCCCTGGAGCTTTCCCAGAAGATCCTCCGCACCGCCAGCCTGATCAAGCATGCCCATCCGGTTATGGAAGGTCTGGCGCGCAAGCACGATGAAGCGGTCTACATGACGGTCATCAAGGGGGACGAGGTGGTTTTCCTCGACATGGTCGATTGCGAGCAGCACATCAAGGCCGCGCCGCTGGTCGGGCAACGCTTCCCGTTTTTCACCAATGCCGCCGGGAAAGTGATCAAGGCTCTCGAATCGCGTGATCTGCTGGAGCGGCTGTTCAAGAAAAAGAAGCGGAAAGAGGGGCTTCCCGACCTGCAGCAACTAGAAAGCGAACTCGATCAGATCAGAAAGCAGGGGGTCGCCGTCGACTCCGGCGGGCTGGGCGAAGGAATCATCAGCGTGGCGGTCGCCGTCCGCGATTACGCCGGCAAGGTGGTCGGCGCCATTACCCTGCTCGGCCCCTCGTTCAGAATGCTGACAGATCGGCTGGAAAACGAGATCATCCCGTCGTTGCAGGAAGGAGCGGAACTACTCTCGGCAAAGTTTGGTTATGCCAGGTAGCCGAAGACACCATATTGAGGAAAGGAGGTAAACGGCAGACACATTTCACTCTGCAGCACGAAGCGGGACGCCGCTTCCGACTCTGCAATCCACTCGAAGAAAGGAGTAATGATCATGGCAGAAAAACAATATGACTGGTCGGCGATCGCCAAGAACCCCAAATTCGTCGAACTGCACCGCAAGAAAACAACATTCCTGGTCGGCTGGTGGGTCTTTTCCACCGTCTTCTACTTCCTCCTCCCGATCGGGGCCGCCTTCGCACCGGGGCTCTTCAAGATCAAGATCTTCGGCAGGATCAATTTCGGCTACCTCTTCGCTCTCTCCCAGTTCTTCGTCTCCTGGGGGATCGCCATGTACTACGCCCACGTGGCCAACAAAGATTTCGACCGGCTCACCCGCGAGCTGGTGGAAGAACTCAAGTAAAGGAGGACTAACATGAGAAAACTGATCACCGCTCTGACCTTAGCCCTCTCCCTGGGCTCTTTCGCCTTCGCCGCCGAGCCGGCCAAGCAGGCGACCGGCACCGCCGCGGCGCCGGCAATGACCGCCCCCGCCGCCACCCAGGCTGCCCCGGCCGTCCCCGCCGCCCCCATGACCGCCAAGGCCGCCACCACGGCCCCTGAGCAGAAGAAGAGCTTCAAGGCCAACCCGGTCGTCACCATCCCGATCTTCCTGATCATTATCGGCGTGACGATGATGGTCGTCGTCTGGTCGGCCAAGCGGACCAAGTCGGCCGCCGACTTCTACACCGCCGGCGGCGGCATCACCGGCACCCAGAACGGCTGGGCGATCGCCGGCGACTACATGTCGGCCGCCTCCTTCCTCGGTATTTCCGGTCTGATCGCCCTCTACGGCTATGACGGCTTCATGTACTCGGTCGGCTGGCTGGTCGCCTACATCACGGTGCTGCTGATCGTCGCCGAACCGTGCCGCAACGCCGGCAAGTACACCCTCGGCGACATCCTCTCCTTCCGCACCGAGCCGAAACCGGTCCGCGCCGTCGCCGCCCTGTCGACGGTTACCGTCTCCACTTTCTACCTGACCGCCCAGATGGTCGGGGCCGGCAAGCTGATGCAGCTCTTGATCGGCATCCCCTACAAGACCGCCATCATCGGCGTCGGCATCCTGATGGTCGGCTACGTCGTCTTCGGCGGCATGACCGCTACCACCTGGGTCCAGATCATCAAGGCCGGCCTGCTGATGACCGGCGCGTTCCTCCTTTCGGTGCTGGTCGCCGCCAAGTCCGGCTTCAGCCCGTTGCGCTTCTTCAACGACATCGCCACCAGCCCGAACATCATCGAACACGTCCAGAAGGTGGTCCTGAAAGACCCGCTGCCGGTCCCGGGCTTCGATTACGGCCAGCGCTTCCTGGAGCCGGGCCTCTTCCTCAAGCAGCCCCTTGACCAGATCTCCCTCGGGATGGCCCTGGTGCTCGGCACCGCCGGCATGCCCCACATCCTGATGCGCTTCTTCACCGTCCCGACCGCCCAGGCCGCCCGCAAGTCCGTCATCGTCGCCATGTTCATCATCGGCTTTTTCTACATCCTGACGACCCTGCTCGGCTTCGGCGCCGCACTGCACGTCACCCCGCAGGAAATCAGCAAGGTCGGTAAAGGCGGCAACATGGCGGCCATGATGCTGGCCCAGCAGCTGGGCGGCGACGTTTCGCCGTTCCTCGGCGACCTGCTCCTCGCCTTCCTCTGCGCCGTCGCCTTCGCCACCATCCTCGCCGTCGTCTCCGGCCTGGTGCTGGCGGCCTCCGCGGCCATCGCCCACGACATCTACGTCAACGTCATCAAGGACGGCCACGCCGACCAGCACGAGCAGGTCATGGCCGCCCGCGTTACCTCGCTCTGCGTCGGTGCCGCCGGCATCATGATCGGGATCGCCGCCGAGAAGTCCAACGTCGCCCACCTGGTGGCGCTGGCCTTCGCCGTCGCCTCCTCCGGCAACCTGCCGGTCGTCGTCATGTCGCTCTTCTGGAAGAAGTTCAACACCGCCGGCGTCATCTCCGGTCTGGTGGTCGGCACCGTCGCTTCGATCGCCCTGGTGATGGTCTCGCCGAACATGACCTATCCGAAGAAGGTCGCCGCCGACGCCCAGAAGACCGTGACCGTCCTGGAGAAGAAACAGGCGGAAGGCGGTTCGCTTACCGACAAGGAGATGAAGGATCTGGCCAAGGCCAAGGCCGACTATGCGGCCAACAAGGACGGCAAATCGATGCTCGGCCTCGACGCGCCGCTCTTCCCGCTGAAGAACCCCGGCATCCTCTCCATCCCGCTCGGCTTCCTCGCCGCCATCATCGGCTGCCTGGCCTTCCCGAGCCGGCGTTCCGAGGAGATGTTCGACGAAATCTACGTCCGCCAGAATACCGGTATCGGGATTGCCAAGGCCGTCGATCACTAGCCGGTCATTTAGCGGCTAAAAAACTGTTTTAAATTGTGTTACAATCGGGGAAGGTTCGCCTTCCCCTTTTTTTATCCGTCACCGGCACCCAGGAACAGGAACCGATGCCGCAGGAACACGTTCAACAGACAATCGCCGATATCTTGAACGAGGTGCGCGCCTTTGTCCGCTACCTGGACGAAGACGATATCGCCCGCGTCCTGATCACCGTCCGGGAGGAGATTTCCCGGGAAATCGCCGCCACTGCCGCCCTCGGCGAACGGCAGGAGGCGCTCACCGCCCGGATCGCCGTCGAACGGGACTACGATCTGCTGCGGGAAATCCACGACCAGCTCAACACTCTTGAGCTGGACCGGTTTCTCAAGATTCGCTCGGTGCCGGCCCTGCACGCCGCCTGCACGGCCTATCGCGACCGGTTGGTGGGACGGGCGCTGGAGCTGGCGGAGGACGAGCTGCGAGCGGCCGGCAAGGGGGGCCCACCCTGTCCTTACGCGCTCTGCAGCATGGGGAGCGACGGCCGGGAAGAGCAGACGCTGATCACCGACCAGGATTACCTGATCGTTTACGGCGACGGTGGCGGCAAAGAGGCTGACGCCTGGTTCGGCGAATTTTCCGCCACCCTCGTCGAACGGCTGGCCCTGATCGGCTTCAAGAAATGCACCGGCGACATCATGCCCTCCAACCCGACCTGGCGCGGCAGCCTCAGCCAGTGGAAGCGCAAGCTCCAGGCCATCGTTCGCTACGAATACACCGACTACGCCAAGAACCTGATGGACCTGATTGTCCTCTCCGACGCCCGCTTCGTCGCCGGGGACCAGGAGCTGGCCGCCACTCTCGTGGCGATCATCCGGGGACTGGAGCAGGATTATTTCCAGGTGTTGTGGGGAATGGCCAAGGCCGCCACCGAAATGAAGCTGGCGCTCGGCTTTCTCAAGCGGCTCTGGACCGAGGGATCGGGCGAACACAAGGGGGAGTTCAACCTCAAGCTGCTGGCCTGGGCGCCACTGGTGATGAACGTGCGCATCCTGGCAATCAACCAGGGCATCCCCGCCACCAACACCGTTCGGCGGATCGAGCTGCTCGAACGGGAGGGAAGCTTCTCCGCCTCCTTTGCCCAAGGGCTGATCGACGCCTACCACGTGCTGACCTGCCACCGGATCCTCTTGCAGATCAAGGAGATCAAGGGAATCCAGGACAATTCCTACTACCTGAACCCCTACACCCTGGCCGCCGATGAACGGGAGCAGATTCGCCAGGCGCTGCTCCGGATCGAAGACCTCCAGCGGACCATCCATACCAATTTCTCGATCATGTGACAGGTTTCGCGGCGCTGGTCGCGGCGGGCCGGCCGCCGGTGCCGCGTTGCGGGCTTGCCCCCCTCCCCGCTCTGTGATACAACAGTGAATCCTTTCACTTTTCCGAGGAGCATACCATGCCCATCGCCACCAAGATTGCCGGCCATATCGCCAAATCGTCATGGATCAGAAAGATGTTCGAAGAAGGGGAACAGCTGCGACAGGTCCACGGCGCCGACAACGTCTTCGACTTCACCATCGGCAACCCGGACACCGAGCCGCCGGCCCAATTCCAGCAGGAGTTCCTGGAGCTTGCCCACCGGCCGATCACCGGGATGCACCGCTACATGAGCAACGCCGGCTACCAGGAGACCCGGGCCGCCGTGGCCGAAGTCCTTGCCGAGGCGGCGGGTTTCCCGGTCGGGGCCGAGCACGTTATCATGACCTGCGGCGCCGGCGGCGCCCTCAACGTCGTATTGAAAACGATCCTCAATCCCGGCGAAGAGGTGATCATCCTTGCCCCCTACTTCGTCGAGTACAAATTCTACATCGACAACCACGGCGGTGTGCCGAAGGAAGTCTGGACCGACCGGACGACCTTCCAGCTGGATATCGCCGCCATCGAGGCGGCCATCACCCGCAAAACCCGGGCAATCATCATCTGTTCGCCCAACAACCCGACCGGGGTCATCTACCCCGCCGCCAGCCTCGACGAGCTCGGCGCCATGCTGGCCCGCAAGGAACAGGAACTGGACCGGCAGATTTACGTCATTTCCGACGAACCGTACGCCCGGATCGTCTATGACGGCAAAGAGGTGCCGAACATCTTCCGCCACGTGCGAAGTTCGATAATTGTCACCTCCCACAGCAAGGATCTGGCGCTCCCCGGCGAACGGATCGGCTACCTGGCGGCCAACCCCCGGGCACACAAGGTCGAGCAGTTCATGGAAGGGGCGATCTTCAGCAACCGGGTCCTCGGCTTCGTCAACGCACCGGCGCTGATGCAGCGGCTGGTCGCCAAGCTGCAGCGCGCCTCGGTCGACATCGACCTCTACCGGCAGAAGCGCGATCTCCTCTACGACAACCTCACCGCCATGGGCTTCGAAATGGTCAAGCCCGACGGCGCCTTCTACCTCTTCCCGAAGTCACCGCTGGCCGACGACATCGAATTCGTCAAATTGGCCCAGCAGCACCTCATCCTGCTCGTTCCCGGCGCCGGCTTCGGCGCTCCCGGCTATTTCCGGATCGCCTACTGCGTGGACAAGGGGATGATCGAGCGGAGCCTCCCCGCCTGGCGGGAACTGGCCCGCGCCGCCGGCCTGGCGGGCTGATCCCTCAATCGAGCAGCACGATCTGCAGGTCCATCACGTTGGTACCGGTCGGCCCGGTAATGAACAGTCCGCCGGTCCGGGCGAAAAATCCGTAGGAATCGTTGTCGGCCAGGCAGGCGACGGGATCGAGCCCCAGCGCCTTCGCCCGGCTGACGGTGCTGCCGTCCGCCATGGCGCCGGCGGCATCGGTCGGACCGTCGCTGCCATCGGTGCCGGCGGAGAGGAGCGAGATACCGGACCGGCCGGCGATCTCCCGGGCAAAGGCAAGGGCAAGCTCCATATTCCGCCCGCCGCGGCCGGCACCGGTGACGGTGACGGTCGTCTCGCCGCCGGCCAGAAGGCAGAGTTTCGTCCCGGGGCTGCCAAGTCGGAAGGACCTCGCCTGCTCCGCCAGCCAGCGACCGGCCGTCACCGCCTCGCCGGCCAGCGCATCGCTGACGATGACCGGCCGGTAGCCGAGCTGTTCGGCCCGGCGCCGGGCGGCGGCGAGCGCCAAGCGATTGCTGCCGATGATCCGGTTGCTGACGGCAGCAAAGAGCGGCTCGCCGGGCTTGGGGGTCTCGGAGAGCCGGCCGGCAGCCCCGGCGGACAGGTGGGCACTGACGGCGACGGGAACCTGCCCCGTCAAACGATAGCGGTCGAGCACCGCCAGGGCATCGTGGTAAGTGGTCGGATCGGGGGCGGTCGGCCCAGAGGCAATAACATCGAGCCGGTCGCCGATCACGTCGGAAAGAATCAGGGCGGAAAGCGCCGCCGGCCGGGCCAGCGCCGCCAGTCGCCCCCCCTTGACCAGCGACAGGTGTTTCCGGACGGCGTTGAGTTCGTCGATGGCGGCACCGGCGCGGAGCAACAGCGCCGTGGTCTGCAGCTTGTCGGCCAGGGAAAGCCCGGCCGCCGGGGCCACCAGCAGCGCCGAACCGCCCCCGGAAATGAGCGTCACCAGCAGAGTCCCGGCAGCGGCGCCGGCAACGAGCGCCTGCAACCGGCGGGTCGCGGCGACACCGGCTGCATCGGGGAGGGGATGGCCCGCCTCAGCGCACGCCAACCGGCTCAACGGCCGGCCGCCATGACCGTAACGGGTGATGAGCAACCCGTCGCTAACCAGCTCGCCCAACTGCTCTTCGATGGCTCGCCCCATCGCCGGCGCCGCCTTGCCGAAGCCGACCACCACCAGCCGGGTGAAGCCCCCAGACCGGTAGCGCTCCCGCACGACGGCCGCCTCCCGGCCGACCGCGACCGCGGGATCAACGGCCGCCAGTGCCGCGGCAAAGATCTCCCGCAGCGCTGGTGCGCCGGCAACGCCCTCACCGCCGGCCGTTTCGTCGATCATCCCGTCCTCCCGATATAAAAAGGGCCATAGCCGCCCGGCCATGGCCCTGTCGCTGCCGCAGCGCCCCTACAGGCCGAGCGCCTCCAGCATCGCCGCGCCCATCCTGGTCGGGCTGGTGGCAACAGCCACGCCGCATTCGGCAAGGGTGCGGATCTTGTCCTCAGCCCTCCCCTTCCCGCCGGTAATGATCGCCCCGGCATGGCCCATCCGTTTTCCCGGCGGCGCGGTAACCCCGGCGATGAACGCTGCCACCGGCTTCTTCATCTTTTCCCGGATCCAGTGGGCGGCATCCTCTTCGGCGGTACCGCCGATCTCGCCGATCATGAAGACCCCGTCGGTATCCGGATCGTCGTTGAACATACCGAGCACGTCGATAAACTTCATGCCGATGATCGGGTCGCCGCCGATGCCGACGCAGGTGGACTGGCCGAGTCCGGCGTCGGTGATCTGCTTGACCGCTTCGTAGGTCAGGGTACCGCTGCGGGAAACGACGCCGATCCGTCCCGGCTTGTGGATATAGCCGGGCATGATCCCGACCTTGCATTCGCCGGGGGTGATCAGCCCCGGGCAGTTGGGGCCGATCAGCAGCGTGCTGCTCCCCTCGATGGCCCGCTTGGCCAGCACCATGTCCTGCACCGGAATCCCTTCGGTAATGCAGACCGCCACTTCGATGCCGGCATCGGCCGCTTCGAGGATGGCATCGGCGGCCCCCGGCGGCGGGACGAAGATCATCGAGACGTTGGCGTTGGTATAATGGACCGCTTCTTCGACGGTATTGAAGACCGGAATCCCCTCGATGTGAATCCCTCCCTTGCCGGGGGTAACGCCGGCCACGATCTTGGTGCCGTAATCGCGGCACTTCTGGGTATGGAACAGACCGCTCCGGCCGGTGATCCCCTGGACGACGACTTTCGATTCTTTATTGATCAGAATGGACATATGATTTCTCCGTGGACGCGAATTGGGGGAGTGGTTCAGCCCAGCATGGCGACGATCCGGGCAGCACCGTCGCCCAGGCTGTCCGCCGTCTGCACGTTGAGCCCCGACCCGGCGAGCAGTTGCTTCCCTTCCTCAACCTGGCTGCCGTCCATCCGCACGACGATCGGCAGGGTGCAGTTCACCTCGGAAGCAGCCTCGATAATCCCGTGGGCAATGACGTCGCAGCGCATGATCCCACCGAAGATGTTGACGAACACCCCCCTGACGTCCGGGTCCTGGAGGATGATCTTGAATGCCTCCGCTACCTTCTCGCGGGTCGCGCCGCCACCGACGTCGAGGAAGTTCGCCGGTTCGCCGCCGAACTCCTTGAGCACGTCGAGGGTGGCCATCGCCAGCCCGGCGCCGTTGACCATGCAGCCGATGCTCCCCTGGAGCTTGATATAGGAGAGGTCGAATTTGCTGGCGGTAATCTCCAGCGGATCGAGCTGCGAATAGTCGAGCATGTCGGGATATTCCAGATGGCGGAACAGCGCATTGTCGTCGAAATTGATCTTCGCATCCATCGCCAGCAGCCACCCCGCCTTGGTCACCACCAGCGGGTTGATCTCCACCAGCGAGCAGTCCTTTTCCTGGCAGAGCTTGTAGAGGTTGAGGATCAACTGGACACAGTCCTCGCAGATTCCCCCGGCGAGGCCGAGGGCCAGGGCGATCTTCCGGGCCTGGAACGGCCGCAGGCCGGTAAACGGGTCGACGGTCAGCTTGTGGATCTTCTCCGGCGAGCGGCGGGCCACCTCCTCGATCTCCACCCCCCCTTCCGCCGAAGCGATCAGGCAGTAGCGGGAACTGTTCCGGTCCAGGGTGATGGAGAGGTAGAATTCCCGGGAGATCTCCACCGCCTCTTCGACCAGTATCCGCCGGACCTTGAGTCCTTCCGGGCCGGTCTGGGGCGTCACCAGCCGCCGGCCGAACAGCTCCTTGCCCAGTTCCTGGGCCTGTTCCGGGTGGTGGACCAGCTGCACGCCCCCCGCTTTCCCCCGGCCACCGGCATAGATCTGGGCCTTGACCACGCACCGCCCCCCCATCATCTTCGCCGCCCGTTCCACCTGGTCCGAAGTCAGAGCAACCCGCCCCCGCGGCACCGGGATGTCGTAGGCGTTGAGGATTTCCTTGGCCTGATACTCATGAATGTTCATAAGCCGCTCCATTTAGTTTTAATAAATTTTTTTATCTATACCATAATCCAGAAAAAGATCAACGGGCGGCGCAACGCCCGGCAACCCGTGCGCATTTCCCCCTTCCTCCCCGCTCGGCGCGGGGAGACGCGAAATGTGTTTACTTGGCTGGCTAAGACTCTATAATAATAGCAGAAAATTTTTGGAGAATCGTCCGTGGCCACCACCTACAACGAAGAGCTCATCGCCAGGGGAATCAGCGCCATCAAGAGCGGCAATACGGCTGAAGCCCTCAACTGCTTCGAAGAAGCGGTCAAAATCCACAGTACCCCGGCCAACTGGTCGTACCTGGCTTTCTGCCTTGCCCGGGAGCGGCGGCAGTTCGACTACGCCATCCGGCTCTGCCGGGAAGCGATCACCCGGGATCCCCACAGTTCGATCCACTACCTGAACCTCGGCAAAGTCTATCTGCTGGCCGGACGGAAGGACGATGCGATCCGCACGTTCCGCCAGGGACTCCTCTACGAAGGGAGCCCAGCCATCATCGGCGAGCTGAAACGGCTCGGCCTGCGCAAGCAACCGGTCATCGGCTTTCTCCGCCGGGAAAACCCGCTTAATAAATATCTCGGCATCGCCCTGAAAAAGTTGAGGCTTTGTTAATTAATTTTGCAGAAGGGGCGTGCCATGCTCAGGAAGCTGGAAGTCAGGAGCAGAGCCAGAAGCGAGCTGATCGACATTACCGCTCTCGTTAAGGAGCAGGTCAGGCAATCTGCCGTCAAAAACGGCAGCTGCCAGCTGCTCGTCCTCCACACCACTGCCGGCATTACCGTCAACGAGGGAGCAGATCCGGCGGTCCGGCACGATATCGTCGCCTTTCTCGACCGGCTGGTGCCGAAAGAAGCTTACTTTACCCACCGTGAGGGGAATTCCGACGCTCACATCAAGAGCACCCTCACCGGGACGGACCTCTCCCTCTTGATAACCGATGGCGCGCTGCTTCTCGGCACCTGGCAATCGATCTACCTGTGCGAATTCGACGGGCCACGGCTGCGACAGATCGCCCTAAAAATCGTCCCGGACCCCTGACCCGCCGGCAGCACCCTTTTTTGCCGTAGCTTAATTAACTTTACTAAAGCCGGCAGCAAAAATGCCGATAAGTGGTAACAGGGATGTCCTCAACACCTTCGGCTGCTGCCAATTTGTACAGGAACACGCCTTATGTCCGGCAACCCTTACTCGCTCGCCGCATTTAACCTGGCCCTCGGCATCGTCGCGGGATATGTCATGCACCGTTCCGATTTCTGCATCGCCGGGATGTTCCGCGACATGTTCCTGTTCCGCCGTTTTACCATGCTCCGCTCCCTGCTGCTGTTGGTCGTAGTGAGTATGGTGCTGTTCGAGGCGGCCCGCCTGGCCGGCCTGCTCGTCCGCTACCCCTTTCCCCTGTTGGCCCCGCCTTCGCTGGCCAACATTGTCGGCGGAAGCCTGTTCGGCGTCGGGATGGTCCTGGCAGGCGGTTGTGTCGTCGGAACCCTTTACCGGGTTGGCGCGGGGAATGCTGCCAGCGTCGTCGCCCTGTTCGGGCTGGTCGGCGGCAGCGCCCTCTATGCCGATCTGGCACCGTGGTGGAGCGCCTTCACCAGGGCAACCGCACTTCCCGGCGCCACCGTCACGGTCCCCGAACTGCTCGGCATCGCGCCGACAATCCCGGTGCTGATCCTGGCCGGCGGCGCAGGCGGGTTCTTTTGGCTCTGGTACCGTGACGGCTCCTGGGCGAGGAACGCCGCCGCCGAAGGATACCTGCAACCGTGGAAAGCGGCGCTGGCCCTCGGCGGGATCGGTCTCCTTTCGGTCGTCACCTCCACCATGCCGCTGGGAATCACCACCTCCTACGCCAAGGTAGGGGGATGGCTGGAATCGTTACTGCTGCCGGGAAGAGTCGACGGACTTGCCTATTTTCACTCGTTGCCGTTGCAGCTGCCGGCCGTGACCCCGCTCGGCGGCGTGCCGCTCAGCGGTGGGCCGGCACCGGCCGTCGACGCCATAGCGATCATCCAGCTGCCGGTAATTGTCGGTATCATGGCCGGCAGCATGCTCTCGGCCCTGCTGCTGAGGGAGTTCCGGATTTACCTGCGGCTGCCGGTGCGCCAGTATCTGTCGGCGCTTACCGGCGGAGTGCTGATGGGTCTCGCCGCCCGCATGGCCCCGGCCTGCAACGTCTGGCACCTAGCGGGGGGATTGCCGATTCTGGCCTGGCAGAGTATTTTCTTTACCGTTGGGCTCCTGCCGGGCGCCTGGCTCGGCAGCATCCTGCTCGCGCGGGTTGTTGCCCGATGAGAGGAACCGCAACCGGAGTACCGGGACGAAGTGGCAAATTCGGCGCAGTCGTGACAGGAACCGCCCGCCGCGTATGAGCACATAGGACAGACCATGGAAACGATCGAATTCGACATCAGAGGGCAGATCTGCCCATCGACCCTGCTGACGACGCTTCGCGAAATCAACCGCCACAAGAGCGAGCTCAAGCAGGGGATGTGCCAGTTGCTCTTCAAGACCGACAATCGTGACGCCACCATTACCATCCCGGAAACGGTGCGGAACATGGGCTATGCCAGTGAGATCGTCAAACAGGACGGCTACTACGTGCTGACCGTCTTTCGGGCCGACTAGGAACCCGCACGGGACACAGGGGACGAGCATGGGATTTTGGAATAAGCTCGGCGAGCAGTATCGCGATCTGATGGGAACCGGCGAACAGCGCCGCCTGGTAGAGGAGAACGAAGCCCTCTACGAACGGGAGCGCAAGGCCATTTCCTACATCAGGGAGAAGACCAACCAGTTGCTGACCACCATCGGCACGCTGCCGTTGCGCCACGAGGAGCTCGACGACGAGCTGCTGCTCGACACCGACCCGATCGGCATCGTCTGCGAATCGTTCGAACAGATTTTGAACCACCTCAACGAGGTCAACCATGACCTCCGGCTCGCCCACGAAGAAATCCAGGGAATCTTCGACTGTGCCGACGCCATAATCCTGGTCCTGGACCGGGAGATGAAGATCCAGGCGTGCAACTCGCGGGCTCGGGAGTACTTCGCGCTCAACGGCGAGCCCAAGACCTGTGCCGAAGCGATCTGCAAGGTCCAACCGCCGCCGGAAGGCTGTATCTTCCGCCGGATGATGGCTTCGAAGCGGCCGGAAAGCCATCGCGAATGGGAATGCGCGAACCGCTTCTTCAACGTCAGCGGCACCCCGATCAAGGACCGCTTCGGCGACGTTGAACAGGTGGTGCTGGTCTATGCCGACATCAGCGATGAAAAAAGGCTGCTTGAGGCGCTTCGCGAAAAAGAGGGGCTCTACCAGCTGATCCTCGACAGCGCCAGCGACCTCTTCCAGAGCATCGCCCCCGACGGCAGGTTCTATTTCGTCAACCGGGCCTGGAAAGACGCCCTCGGCTACAGCGACAGCGATCTCGAATCGCTGACGGTTTTCGATATCATCCACCCCGACTCCCACGCCCACTGCCGGGAGCTGTTCGTCAAGCTGCTTCACGGCGGCCGTACCGGTCCGGTTTCTTTCTCTTTCATCGCCAAGGACGGCCGTCAGGTGCCGGTCAGCGGCTCGGTCTCCTGCAGCTTCCGCGGCGGAAAGCCGTACGCCACCTGTGGTATCCTCCACATCGTCCCGGTACGGCAGGCCGGCGACAACGAGCACGGTCCGGGGAACGTCATCCCCATCCAGCGCCATACCCCCTGACGCCGTACCATGCCCCCGCTCTCGGAATCGCGGTTTCTTGACCTTCACCACGGCATCAGGATTCACTATCGGACCGCCGGACACGGCCCGACGGCCATGGTTTTTCTCCACGGGTTCGCCGCCGCCCTGACGACCTGGGAGGAACTCGTCCCCCGGCTGCCGGCGGAAGAGTTCACCCTCTACCTGCTCGACCTGAAGGGCTTCGGCTTCTCCTCGAAGCCGTATCGCGGCTCCTACGCCGTGGAAGAACAGGCGGCAGTGGTGACCGCCTTCATCGCCGCGCTCGGGCTACAACGGGTGGTGCTGGTCGGCCACTCGCTGGGCGGCGGCATCGCGCTGCTCGTGGCCATCGACGCCGTTGCCCGCGGGGCACGGGAACGGCTCGCCGCCCTGGTCCTCATCGACAGTGCCGCCTACCCTCAGCCGCTGCCCAGGATGATGCGCTGGCTGCAACTGCCGCTATTGAGCCGGCTTGCCCTGGCGGTGATCCCGGTCCGCCGGCTGGTGGTGATGACCCTCGCCAAGGTCTATTACAGCGCGACGGCAATCACCCCGGAACGAATCGCCCGCTACGAAAACTGCTTCGGCGGCCGGGGGATGGCCCGAGTGCTGATCCGCACCGCCCGAGCCATCGAACCGGCCCGTTACGGCCAAATGGCGATGCATTACCGGAAGCTCGGCCTGCCGGCCCTGATCATCTGGGGAGCGAATGACCGGATCGTCAGATGCGAGGCTGGCCGGCGGCTGGCCGGTGACATCCCGGGAGCGCGACTGACGGTGTTCGAACAGTGCGGGCATAACCCCCACGAAGAACGACCGGCGGAGACCGCCGCGGCGATCATCGACTTTTTGAAGGGAATTAACGGGAGACCGGCACGGGAAGCCGGGGGAGAACAGAGCGACCCGGAACGATAGCGGCTACGGCTTCCCGGGGATGTTGCTGACGAAGGTACGGTAAGTCTCCTCGCCGGCGATGAAGCGGAGAATCTTGACCCCCATACCGCTTTTGCGCACCAGGTGGATCATCTGTGGCGGAACCTTTTTGGTCCAGCGGACCATTCCCTCGATGAAGACCGAATCGTTGTCGCTCAAGGTCAGCTCAATCTGCAGCCTGGTCCCCGGCGGACAGATATTGGTGGTCTTGATGAAGAGGCCATGGTCGGAAATGTCTTCCGTAAAGGCAAGCCTGGTGGGGCTTTCGATCCCGAATCTGAGAGAAAGGCGTTTGCGATGTCTGCCAATATTCCGTTTTTCGGCCATGGGGCAGTTCCTTTTCAACAAGACATGAAATCATCGACATTACAATGCACAGACTGCGCCCAACGGTTGACCGGCGGCGGCAGAACCGCTCCGGCAACGGATACCGCCGGAGAAGAGTGTCCGCAATGTGCCTGATTCTCTTCGCCTGGCAGACCGACCCCCGCTATCCGCTGATCCTGGCCGCCAATCGGGACGAATTCTATTCCCGCCCCACCGAGCGGGCGGCTTTCTGGCCCGATGCGCCGAACATTCTGGCCGGCCGCGACCTGCAGGGGGGAGGGACCTGGCTCGGGCTGACCCGCACCGGCCGGTTCGCCGCCCTGACCAATTACCGCGACTTCCGTCACCCGCAGCACGGCGAGCGGTCACGGGGATTGCTGGTGAGCGATTTTCTGCAGAGCGACGCGCCACCGGCCGACTATCTCGACCGGCTCAGCCGCTCGGGAGCGAAGCTGGGCGACTTCAACCTGCTGGTCGGCGACCGGCACCAACTCTGGTACTACTCCAATCGGGGCACGCCGCCGCTGGAAGTCCCGCCCGGCATCCACGGACTCTCCAACCACCTCCTCGACACCCCTTGGCCCAAAGTGGCGGAAGGGAGCGCCGCCCTGGCGGCTCTTCTCCGCCGCGGCCCCGACCGTTCGCCAACGGACATCTTTCTCATCCTGGCCAACCGCCAGCCGGCAGCGGATCGCTTGTTGCCCGACACCGGGGTCGGTCGCGAGCGGGAACGGTTGCTCTCCTCCGCCTTCATCGCCTCCCCGGAGTACGGAACCCGGTCATCGACCCTGCTGTTCTTCAGCAGCAGCGACATGGCTACCTTCATCGAGCGGACCTTCGATGCGCCCGACGTCTATCGGGACTGCGCATTCCGCTTCCCGCTCCTCGCTCCGCCCCCGGCAAGAGGTGGAATATAGGTTCGCCGGCGGCAGGATGAAGGAGAAGGTCGCCCCGCCGCCGGGCGTCCCTTCCGCCCAAATCCGCCCGCCGTGGCGCTCGATGACCCGCTGGACGATTGCCAGCCCGACGCCGCTCCCCGGGAAATCGTTCTGGCGGTGCAGCCGTTCGAAGACGGTGAAGAGCCGTGCCGCATCCTTCATGGCAAAGCCGACACCGTTGTCGCGGACGAAAACCGCCTCTCCCCCCGCCAACGCGAACGCCCCGACCTCGATCCGGGCCACCGCCCGCTGCCGGGTATACTTCCAGGCATTTCCCAGCAGGTTTTCCATCACCACGGCCAGCAGATTGCGATCGCCGAACGAGGTCAGCCCCGGAGCAATGGCAAATTCGACCTGCCGGGCCGGCTCGCTCTCCCGCAACTCCCCGGCGATCCGTTGCGCCAAGCGGGTTAGATCGACCGTTTCGTGGCGCATTTCGTCATTGCCGACCCGGCAAAGCACCAGCATCGCCTCAACCAGGCTTTCGATCCGCTCAACCCCCTCGGCGATGCTGCCGACCAGGTAATTCCCCTGTTCGTCCAGACTGTTGGTGTAGAGGTCCGCAAGCGTCTGGGTGGCACAGGAGATTCGGGTCAACGGCGTAGTCAGGTCGTGGGAAAGCGAATAGCCGAACGAGGCCAACTCGTCGTTTTTAGCCGCCAGTTCGTCGGCCCGCTGCCCAAGATCGCGGTTGAGTTTGCGAATCTCGCTCTCCGAGCGTCTGATCTCGCTGATGTCGTTGAATACCCCCACCACCCCCGACGCATTCCCTCCCCGGTCAAGGATGGTCGCCTTGGTGATAAGAACCTGCCGCGGCTGACCGTCCGCCCCCCGCAAAGCTGTTTCGACAGTTCTTCGCCCCGGCGCAAGCAGCATCTCCCGGTCGCTGGCATCGCAAACCCGGGCAGGTTCCTCGGGAGCCAGGTCGAAGATCGTCCGGCCAAGAATCTCTTCCCGCGGCAGTCCGTGGAAGGCAGCAAACGCCTCGTTGCAAAGTACATAACGGCAAGCCGCATTCTTGTAGAAGACCGGCGTCGGCAGCGCATTGAGCAGTTGCTGAAAAAAAGCGGCCTCGGACCTGACGGCAGTCGCCGCATGCCGCTGTTCGGCGACATCCCGCGCCATGGCGGCCTCCACTTCGCGCTGGAGCTGCTGCCGTTGCCGGAACAGCCGCCGGACGTAGAGGATCAGTACCAGTTGCAGGAGCAACATCACGAGATGACCGAGATAGACGATCAGCAGGGAGGGGTGAACACTGCCGCGGGAATAACGGGCCATCGCCTCGATAACGGTATCGGCGATCCAGAAGGCCGACATCAGGATCAAAGCCCAGAAGACCAGTCGTTCGGTCCGGCTGTATGGTTTTTCACCGCGATTTGGCATGCTGCCGGCTCTCCACCGCCACGGCACCGGTGCGGCGCAGCAGCGGCAAATACCGTGGTCCGCGGCGACCGGCACCAAAAAGTTAACGCTAGCCCATGAATCTTTTTTGCAAATAGAATGCCGTTCGTCCGCATCTGCGGCAAAAATGGTCAGGCGATGACTTCGGCCGGCGCCATGATAAACTTGGTTGAACAGTGCGTTACGCCAATCGGCCATTCGTCGCCCAGAGAACAATCGTGGGATCGGACGAAGTGGTCCGCTCGTGAATTCAGCCAGGCACCCGCCGGGGGAGGCGGATACCAATCGGCAGACCTGGAGGGAGGGACGCTTCATGCCCCCGCTGTTCCATCCCGCGCTCGTCAACGGCCCCTTCGACGACCCGGCGGTCTACATCGACTTTCTCTTCGAGCGGCGGGCGATCCTCTTCGACCTGGGAGATCTGGCGCCGCTGCCGCCGCGCAAGCTGCTCCGCCTGTCGCACGTTTTCGTTTCCCACACGCACATCGATCACTTCGTCGGTTTCGACCGGCTGGTGCGGCTCACCCTCGGCCGGGAAAAGCGCCTCCGGCTGTTCGGCCCTCCCGGCTTCGTCAGCCAGGTAGCCAACCGGCTGGCCGGCTACAGCTGGAACCTGGTGGAAAACTATCCCACCGATTTCACCATCATCGCGGCGGAAGTCGCGGCGGAGGGAGAACTGCTGACGGCGGAGTTCCATTGTCGGAAGGAGTTCGTTCGGGAGGGGGAACGGCGGGAACGGCTGCGGGAAGGGGTGCTGGTCGACGAAGAAGAGTTTCTGGTCCGGACCGCGCCCCTCGACCACGGCATCCCGAGCCTCGCCTTCGCTCTGGAGGAGAAAAACCACGTTCAGATCATGAAGAGCCGGTTGCTGGAGCTGGAGCTGCCGACCGGGCCGTGGCTCACCGAGCTGAAACGGGCGATCCTCGGCGATGTCGACCCGGCCGCCCCTTTCCGGGTCCAGTGGCGCGACGGCGCAACCCGCCACGAGCGCAGCTACCCGCTGGGCTGGCTGCGGGACAACCTTACCCGGCTCGTCCCGGGGCAGAAGGTCGTCTACGTCACCGACGCCGCCTTTACCCCCGCCAACGCGGCAAAGATCGTGGCCCTCGCCCGGAGCGCCGACTACCTGTTCATCGAGACGACCTTTCTCGATGCCGAGGCCGAGCGCGCCCGGGAACGGGGACACCTGACCGCCCGCCAGGCGGGGGAACTGGCGCGGCTGGCCGGCGTGGAACGGGTAGTGCCGTTCCACTTTTCGCCGAAGCACCGTCATCAGGAAGAGTTGTTGCGCCGGGAACTGGCGACCGCCCGGCGGGAAGGAACGGCACCGGCCGCCGGGCTTACGGTGTCCGATCGGGACAGGGATGAAGCCTGGGGATAAGTGCCGCCGACAGGGCGGCCATCCCTGCCGGACCGGCCGCCGCCAGCGCCGCGCCGAAGCGGGCCGTATCGCCGATCAGCCGGGTCACGTCCACCCCGCCGCAGCATGGCTCTGCCCGGTGGAGCAGCTGCTGGGCCGACGCGCAGAGGTGAAGCGCGCCGCGGTAATTCCCCTCGCGCCAGTGGTGCAGCGCCACCGCTACCTGCAGCACCCCCTGGTAGAAGCTTCGCTCCGCCCCGCCGGCGCCCACCCAGAGTTCCTCGAAAGTCTCGTGGCACTGGAACCAGGCGCCGCGGTTGAATTCCACGATCCCCCGGCGGAGCTCTTCGCCCGCCGGATCGTTGTCGCTGCGCTGCATCGCTGCCCCTCGCCGGCGCGGCCGGCACCCTCCCCCCTCCCCATCGGGTGGGAGGAAAAATGGCGGGAAAGCACCCTTTCCGGAACTATTTACCACAGCATTTTTTATACTTCTGCCCGCTGCCGCAGGGGCACGGTTCGTTGCGGCCGACCTTGTCGCTCTTGAGCGGCTCGGGCTTGATGCCGACACCGTCGACGAAGTACCAGCTGCCGCCTTCCTTCTTAAATTCGGCCAGTTCGTGATGGGTCCGCCGCACCCCCTTGTCGCGGTATGTGGCGATAAATTCGACCTTCCCTTCACTCTCTTCGGCGCTGCCACCCCAGGTATTGCGGATTTCCAGCCCCTCCCAGACGGAGTTCTCCGCCCATTCGCGGCTTCCCTTCTCGTCGAAATCGCCGCGGTGGTTCGGGTGAGTGGTGTTCAGGATATAGGCAATTTCCGCCTTGGTATACGCCGAATAGCGGGAGCGCATCAACTCTTCGGCAGTGGTCGCCGGGCGGCTGCCGTTGATGAGCGGTTCGCAGCAGTCGTCGTAGGGGCGGCCCGAGCCGCACGGACAGGTTGTTGTCATCTAACTGCTCCTTTTTTCGTTGAAAAATTGCACCCTCCTCGCACAAGGGGGGCGCCGGGAGGTAATACATACCGCGGCTACGGCTCGCCTGTCAACCGTTTCCCGCCGACGCCGACGGTTCAGCCGCGAAAGGGGATAAGAAACAGCGCCTCGACAAACGGTTGCGCCCGCTCCCGCTCCGCGGCAGTGAGCCCAGCGACGGCCACCGGCCGGACAAAGCGCCGGAGGAAGCGCCGGGCAGGACGGTCGAGCCGGGGATTCTCCCGGCCGAGCCGCGGCGGCATCGCCAGCGACACTAACCGCCATGGGACGACGGCGCCCCGAAGCGCCGGATTGAGCAGCAGCCGTGCGTCCGGCGCCAGGCCGCAGCCGCCGGCGGTCTGCCGGCCGAGGTAGAGAATGAAGTTCGGCTCTTCGAGTCGCTGCACCTCCAGCTCCCGCAACCGCGCCGCCTCGGCGGCCGGCTCCGTCAGCGCCCCGGCATGGGCGAAGAGCAGCGGCTGCAGCCCGGTTGACGCCACCAGCGCCAGCAGTTCGTCGATCCGGTAGGTCCGGGCCCGGGGATGGAGGAAGGCGTCGGCAATACCGGAAGGGAATCGGGTTTCGCCGGAAGCGTCGGCATAGCGGCGGAAGCGGGAATCGGGATCGGCACGGCGGAGCAGGCGTTTCACCGCCGCTACCTCATCGACGCCGAGAAGCCGGAGTGCCTTGCGGATCGACTCCGCTCCCCGCCGCCCACCGCGGCTGTAGACCATCAGCCGGAGAATCCCCCCCGGCGCCAGCCGCCGCTCCAGTGCCCGCAGTCCCGCCAGCGGGTCGGCCAAATGGTGCAGCACCCCGAAACAGTCGATGAAACCGTAGCTTTCCGCTGCCGCCGCCGGATCGAGCAGATCGCCCCGCTCGAAGGTGATGCCGCGGCAGCCGTGCAGCAGGGCATGAAGCCGGGCCCGGCGGAGATTGGCCCCCGATAGATCGAGGGCGGTCAGCGGGATGCCCGGGTTGGCCAGCGCCGTCGGATAGGGGGAGAAGCTGCCGCAGCCAGCCAGGAGGATCCGCCGGGCATCTGCGGCAGGCAGCACGCCGTTGAACCGGGCGTAAAGGGCGTCGAGGCTGAGCGCGTAGGTATCCCAGGGGCGGACCGCCGCCAGGAGGGGATAGTGGGGATAGGGCCACCGCTCGTAGTGGCGCCGGACCGGATCGGTCATCGCCCCCCCCTCCCCCGCCCGCTGCCGGTCGCCCGCTTCACGGTCGGGTCACCCGGAATTTCCGTACCAGCTCCACCGGCTGGTAGGAAAGTTTCGATTTGCGCAGGTTCGGCTCGCCGAGGTCCTGCTCGCGGTTGACATAGGTGCAGTCGGGAAAGGCCAGCCGGCAGAACTCCCGGTCCACCAGTTGGTAAAGGCCATCCATGAACGGGTCGGCCTTCTCGAAATGACAGACCGCCGTCTCGTCGTTCAGCCGCTCGCCGAGGGCAAAGGCCTTCACCACCCCCTCGACGGTCACCACCACCCCGGCCAGCCCGAGCTGGTCCGCCAGCTGCAGCGCCTCCGCCGTCGCCGCCGTCTCCAGGCGGAGCGACGGACTGTCGAGGTCGCCCCGCACCCGCCGCCACTCCTCGGTCAGGGCGAGGCAACCGTCCCGGTAGCCGGCCGCGTAACGGTCGACCCGGTAGGCATGGCGGGCCTCGAAGTAGCTGATCCGGTTCCGCTTCTTGTGGAAACGGTTGCCGGGAAGCTCGGCCAGTTCCCGGCGCAGGTAGAGATAGTCGAAATTGTCCCGGTCCTCGGTCAGTTCCACCGCCAGACCGGTCAGCTGCCGTTCGACAAAGCGGTCGTCGGCGCCGTACAAGGCCAGACCGTCGGCCAGTAGTCGCGCCACCGCCCCCCGGACGTCGCCGCCCAACGGTGGCAGCACGTACGGATCGCCGCCGTAGCCGCTACCGAAGATCAGCAGCGTATCGCCCAGGGCGGCCAGCCGGTAGTCGTGGGCATGGCGGAACAGGTAGAGGCCGGCGAACGTCAGCTCGGAGACCCGCGGCTGCAGTGCGGCAAACCGGCCGGCGAACAACTCGCGGTCGGCCAGTTCGAGAGGGCGACAGCCAGGATAGGCAGGGAGTGCGGTCATGGTTGTTCCTTCCTCCGCTTGGCGGAGGGGCTTGATCGTTTCACGGCAGTCTTAACCTATTCTTCGCCGCGAGACAATCTAACAAACGGCAGCGGCAGGACATGCACGACACGATGGCGAGCGAAGCCGGTCCGCCGCAAGGCAGTGCCGCGCCGGCGGCGAAAGGGGGGCGCACGCCCGGGAGTGACGAGAGGAACCGAGGGGGTAACCGATCAACGCCGCCTGTCGGCGCCGCCAGCCGCCGCGACGAACGCCCGCAACGCCCCGTCGACCTCGGCAATCACCGCCGCCCAGTCCCCCATGCGAGGCTGGCGAAAAAGACGCATCACGCCGGGATACCACGGAGAATCGTTACGTCCAGCCAGCCAGCGCCAGTCGGTTTTATAATCGGGCAGCAGCACCCAGCAATCCTTCGCCAGCGCCCCGGCCAGATGGGCCATGGCGGTATCGACGGCAATGACCAGGTCCAGGTTGACCGTTATCGCGGCGGCATCGGCAAAGGTTGCGATCTGCGGCCCGAGGTCCACGAGCGGCAAGCCGGCGGGAGGAGCGGCCGCTTCGTCTTCGCCGGCCCCCTTTTGCAGGCTGAAAAACCGTACCCCCGGAATTGCGCCCAGACGCGCCAAGGTCTGCAGTTGGGGCAGCGAGCGGTCGGCATCGTTCTCGAACTCCGGATTCCCCTTCCAGACCAAGCCGACCCGGACGTCGCCGGCTGCACACGCATCGGCCACTACGGATGCCCACTGGCCAACCAACTGCCGGTCGGGGTGGAGATAGGGGATGGGGGCCGGGATCGAGTCGAGCCGGGTCTGGCAGTAACCGGGGATGCTCATCGGCGGCGTCCAGAAATCCCAAGCCGCGCCCGGAAAGGTCTCGGCAAAGGAAAACACGGCATCGACCCCTTCGAGGGCGGCAAAGAGATCTTTCAATGCCGGATGGCAGATCAGGGTGATCTGCGCCGCCCCCCGCTCTTTAAGGATCGCGGCGTAGCGGCAGAACTGGATCATATCGCCGTGTCCCGCCTCGAAACCGATCAGCAGCGAGCGGCCCCGCACATCCTCGCCACGCCAGCGGGGACAGGAGAGCATTTCGTCCAGCCGCCGGTGCCAATGCCAGTTCCGATGCTCCAGACAGCGCCACCCCTCATCGAACCGGCCCTGGCGCAACAGCAGATAACTGAGATTGAAGTAGGCCCGGTGATACTCCGGGTCCAGCCGGATTGCCGTCCGATAGCTTTCTTCCGCCTCCTGTTCCTGCTTGCGGCAGGCCTGCAGTGCGCCGAGATTGGACCAGGCGCCGGGGCTGCCGGGAGCCAGCGCCAGCGCCCGCCGGTAGGCCTGTTCGGCCTCGGCGAACCGTTTCCGGGTGGCCAGCAGCGCCCCCAGATTGACAAGGGTCCTGCTCAAGCCGGGATTGAGCGCCAGCGCCTGCCGGTAATACTGCTCGGCCTCGGCCGCCATCCCTTCCTCGTCCCGCAACAGGCCGAGATTGGCATAGGCCTCGGCAAAGTCCGGGTTACAGCCGATCGCTTCGCGGAAACGGGCCGCGGCGGCCCGGGAATCACCGGCAGCCAAGAGCCGGTTCCCTTCGATAAACAGCGCTTCGGCAGATGTGGACTCACTGCTCATGGATACGCCTTCCGGTTCTCGCCACTCCACCCTACGGTGCAGCGAGCGCGAACGACGTGACGGCACTCTCCGACGTGGGCAGATCCTTGTAAAATAATCCTGTCGGAAAGCATTGTAAAGGATGAGGTAGAGCCCCCCCGGCGATAAACCTTAGCAGCGGCGACGATAGCCCCCGCTCGTGCCGGCTCCTTTTACGGCCGCCCCTACAAGCAGCTCCTCAATCCAGCCGCGTTCACGATGCCCATGGGGACCTTCGAAAGTGCCGCATCTCCGGGAAGTATAGGCGGTGTTCCCGGCATTGCAACAGACCTGAGAAGCCGCATGGCAAGCGGCAGCGCAGCGGTATTTCCGGCAAGGGCATAAAAAAAGGGGGGTGGTTGAACCCACCCCCCGTCTGTTGTGAAGGAACCGCAGCGATTACCAGTCTTCCTGCTGCTTCTTGACCATGAAGTCGAAGTAGATTTCCGGATTGGTCAGTTTCTCGACCTCTTTCTCCGAATAGCCGAGTTCCTTGAAGTTGAGCACGCCGTTGATCCCGTGGCAGTTGATGCAGTTCAGCGCCTTGCTCTTGGTGACCATGTGGTTACTGCCGAAGTAGATGGTTTGCCAACCGGGGACCGGCTTGTAATCCTTGATGCCCAGCGTCTTGGCGGCGGAAGCTACGCCGGCAAGGGTGTCGCCGGTTGCCATCGGCGGCGCGAAATCCATGGAGAGCAGCTGGCCGTCCTTCTCGTTATAGTAGGCCTTGCCGATGTAAATCTTGAACGGATAAATCTTGCTCGTCTTGTCGTTGCGGTTCCCTTTGGGGCCGATAAAGTGCGGGAGATTGCTGACGGTGTTGTTGTACCAGGCATAGACCGGCGTCGTTTCGTTGGCTTCTTTTCGCAGCGTGGTCGGCTCGTAGAAACCGTCGGACCCCTTCTCCCACTTGGTGAAATCCTTGGCGACGGCGCCGCCGGTCCGGGGGATGTGGCAGGTCTGGCAGGCGATGCGCGCGGTATGGCGATTGTAGGCCTCATCCTTGTGCGGCGTTTCGGTGTGGCAGTCGACGCAACTGAGCCGGACGCCGTCGTTGGCCCAGTTGTTCGGGTCGTAGCCGGTCGGGATCTTGTGATCCTTGGCCTTGTGGCAGTCGACGCAGACCATCCCTTTGGCGGCATGGACGTCGGTATCGGCGGTGAAGGCAAAGCCGCGCTTGACCAGCACGCCGCCGCCCGCCGACTCGTGGCAGACCATGCAGTTTTTCACCGTCGGCGTGGAGATGGTAAGGGCCGCCTTGGTGCTGCGGTCTTGCCCCATGACAATCCGGCCCTGCTCGTCTTTATACGGCTTGCGCTGCCGGAAGTCGTAGCTGCTGGAATGGCAGACCAGGCAGTCGATGGCGTTTTCCGCTTCCTTGCCGGTGCTGCCGACGTCGGAGATGTGGTTACCGGGGTGGCAGGTGTTGCAGCCGGAGAACTTCGATTTCCCTTCGGCGTTTTTCGGGATTTCCTTGAGGTTGTTGACGATGTCGTTGCCATTGCACATGGTGTAGATCCGGTTTTTCATCCCGTATTCCTGATTCGGATCCAGGTTGTCGACATTCGTCACCTTGGAAGCATGCTTCCAGTGGACAGTATCGAGGAATTTCCGGGCCGTGCCGGGATGGCACTCCTCGCAGGTAGCAGGGCCGTTGTAGCCGCTTTTCTCGATGGAATCTTTGCCGGGGTGTTCCGCAGCCTGGGCGGTCAGCGCCGACAGCGCTCCGGCAACCAGGGTGACGAAAAGGGTTTTCTTGTTCATGTGCACCTCGCTGGATAGTAGTAAGCCGACTAATTTAAAAACACTAACATATTATGGGATTATCGTCCACTAAGATGTCTGCACCGACTTTCGCTGCAAGGATATACAATGACCGTCAGCCGATATTTCAGGCCACGGGAGAAGCATGAGCCAAGACGTGGATCATGAAATATTATTCGTCTGCATCGTCACCTCCTTATCGCGTAACGGCCTCGAACGGTGACCTGTTGCAGGAAAGCGGTGACATCTCATCGGGCGGTGCGTGGCATGGCGGGCAGACTAGATGAGGGGATGGTATCAGTCGAAGAGAGCAGGACGCCCCCACGTGGCCATAAGTTGCCCGTGGTTGCCGGACACCGACCCAGCCTCCTCCGGAAACCGGAAGGAGGCTGGGTCGTCATGCCGTCCAGGTTATTGTACGGCTATCTGATCCAGGATCAAAGTGCCGTTGCCAACGGTCAGCGGAGCGGTAACCGAGGTGAGGTCCGTTGCCGAGCGGCTGCTGAAGGCGTCGTCGGTATAGCCGCCCTGCAGCACCACCGTGACGCCGGTCTGGTCGAAGGTAGCGTTGTTGGCCGGGTCGGGCAGGAGCATCATCCGGGCGAGGATGACATCGCCGGAGACGGCATCGGCAAACGCCGATTTCAGAGTGCCGTAGTAGCTGTAAGTCGGACCGGCACCTTTCCTCAGGTTCTGCTGCAGGGTGAAGGTGGCGGTGACCGACTGGTCGCCGTCCAGGGCGAAACTGCAGGGTGAACCGCTACAGGCGCCGCTCCACCCGCCAAACGTCGACCCCAGGCTGGCCGTCTCCGCCAGGGTGACGGTCGTGCCGGAGGTGGCACTGGCCGTGCAGCTCGTGGCGGGACTGGCGCAGGAAAGGGTCAAGCCGCTGGTGGCGGTGACCGTGCCGCTGCCGGTTCCGCTCAGGTTGACCGTCAGGGTGGCCGTGGGGGCGAGGATAGTAAAGGTGCTGCTGGTGGCCGTCCCGCCCGCCGTGACGAGCTTGACCGGACCGGTGGTGGCCCCGGCGGGGACGTATGCCGTCAGATGTCCCGAGTCCGTGACGGTAACGTCGGTGCTGAGCGTACCGTTGAATGAAACCGTGGTGCCCCCGCCGACGAAGTTCGTGCCAGAAATCATCACGGCGCTGCCGGTCGCCCCGCTGGAAGGACTGAGCGAAGCGATGGTCGGCGCCCCCGGCAGGGCCACGGGCGTCAGGAACAGACCGTAGACCCCTTCCACGGTGGAAATACCGTTTGCCCCCATGACGACACCGTTGTTGATCAGGGCCAGATAGCTGCCGTTGACAAAGCCCGCGCCGCCCATCTGGTTGCCGGTGTCCGTGTCGATCGCAAATTTGCTCCCGACGAGCGCGCCGCTCGCGCCGATGTACTGACCGTACAGGTTCCAGTCGGTCTGGTTCGTCATATCGACCCAGGTGGCCAGGTAGTTGGTACCGTCGAAGGCGACGGTGGTGCCCATCTGGGGGCCCGCTTCGTTGGTGACGGTAATCACCCCGCCGACCAGCGTACCGGCAGTGCTCACCCGCTGGCCGAACACGTCCCAGGTGTAGGTGCCGGCGCCGCCGACCTCATCGTTCCAGATCACCAGATAGTTGGTGCCGTCGAAGGTGACCGACTTGGGATTGTCGCTGGGGGCGGTGCTGGCATTCACCGAGAGCTCCGTGCCGGCAACGCCGGCGGGGCTCACGAAGCGGCCCCGGATCTCGTAATCGTACTGGTCCTCGGTCCAGACCGCGAAGAAGTTGGTCCCGTCGAAGGCAACGTCGCTCGCGTCCCCGTAGCCGCTGCTGATCCTGAATTCGCTGCCCAGGCTGCCGTCGGGGCTGACGATCCGGCCGGCGATGTAGCGGTTGGTCGAGTCAGCCCCCAGATCCGGGTTGATCAACCGGGTGTAGGTCACCAGGTACTTCCCGCCGCCGAAGGCCATGGTTTTCACCCCGTCGAACCAGATGCCGGCGGTGCTGATGGCAAAGGAGGAACCGACCAGCGTCCCTGCCGGGCTGATGAACTGGCCGTAGATCTGGAAACGGCCGGCACCCGTTCCGCCCGGATCGTATTCCCAGATGAGCAGGTAGTTGGTGCCGTCGAAGGCAACGTTGGTCGAGATACCGGTGTTGGATGAAGGCGAAATGAGGCCGCCCACCTTGGCGCCGGCGGCATCGAGCAGCTGGGCACCGATGGTGGTCGGGCTTGTCTGGTGGTTTTCCACCCCCACCAGGTAGTTGGTGCCGTCGAAGGCGAAATTCATCGAGGCACCGCCGGTGGCGATGGGAAACGGCGCGGCCGGTACCGCGGACACGGCAGAAACCCCGCCCAGGACAAGGAATAGCGAGACGAGCAGTGTCATCGCCCGGCAGCCTTGCCATCCTCTCACGTCAGATGCAGCCCCCATAATGAGCCTCCTTTTGCCTGTCATTCGTTATGATTGCAGAAACGACCTGTCTCGCTGGTGTTCGCCCGCGACGATTGGCGGCAGGAGACCACCACGAAAAAAGCCGCTCCATCAGCTTACCGGCTGACCAAGCGGCTATTCCGAACCCCTTCTCCGTCCCATTGGCCCCTCACGCGCATCGCATAAGAAAATACTAACATACATACACCGAGGGGAAGGAATGTGTCAACAGACTTACGTTTCGTATCGCCTTTAGAATTAAGCCCCCCCACTTGACATGGGGATGCCTCCTTTTATAGTTAAACAAAATTAACAAATTGGTTCTTGCAAACTCCTGCGGGGACAGTCGACAAGACGGCGGGCAAACCTCGCTTCTTCCCTCACCTGCGCTTTTCATGGCCCTCGCCACATCGTGCAAGTGCCTCTCGCCAAAGCCAAACCCGGGGATAACCCGGGGACGGAAAGCCACGGAACTTACGCCTCTGCACACCGCGTGATGCAAGAGTTGGCCGGGCTGCCGG
Organism: Geotalea uraniireducens; assembly: GCF_027943965.1. NCBI lineage: Bacteria > Pseudomonadati > Thermodesulfobacteriota > Desulfuromonadia > Geobacterales > Geobacteraceae > Geotalea > Geotalea uraniireducens. Next base: position 3,116,910 of record NZ_AP027151.1, read on the forward strand.
ATGCCTCCACCGCATGGAGATAACCGAGCAGACCGGCCTTTTCGTATTCAGCGCTTGCCCGGGGCCAACCAGTGCCGGTTCGCCGAAAAACAGCCGATCTCCGTGCCGGCAGTGGTTGTCCTTCCGGAGATCAGGCAGGAGCGGAACTCGGGAGAGTTCTGAGAAACGGAGGAATGCATGGACGCGCGCAAAGGAAAACGAGGAATCGTGATGTGCCTGTTTGTTATTGCAATGGCCGCAAACAGTGCATGGGGGGACGGCAAGGCGGTAACTAATCTTGAGGGATACGGAACGGGAAATGTTGTGGCAATGAACGCGGTCAATGATACGGGGTTTGTCACCGTAACCTATGCCGGTAAAGGCAATGCATCGGTACTCGGCAAATTCACGTTCGATGCAAATCTCGCTGTCCGCTGGGATACCCCCTTACCAAACGGCTCCGGCGGCTATTGCGCCCCGGCAAGCGGCTATGCGACGCACAGCCTCAGTCAGGGGGATACGTTGGTCATGAACTTCTGCGGCATCTTTTGCGAAGTCAACCACGATGCCTTTGGGGAGGAAACGATACCCCATGTGCCGGCACCGCCTTTTGCCTTTACCGGGACCTTTTTCATTGTCGAGGGGACCGGCCGGCTCAGCGGAATTTCCGGTTCCGGCAGCATGACCGGCACCACAGACGAGAATCTGAAATTAACGGTCATCGTCGATGGCAAGATAGTTCATTGAAGCGGGGAAAATCATCGGCCATGACCGGCCATTGGCCGTGAGCAGGTCACCGGTGAAGCGTAACGGGCGGGGGGAATCCCGCCCGTTACGTAGTTAGAGGGGGACGTTCCAATTAAACAGCGTCCCGTTGCGGTCCTCGTTCCTAATAGAAAGAAACGTCCCCCAAGCAGCTCCATTATCCCGTTATACCTGCTGTATGACGCAACAAACTGTAGGCCTGGCAAACTAGCCTTCGGGACTCTTTGAACTTGAGACTATCCATGGCTTCATTGAAGTTCAGCCACTGTCTCTCTCGCCCTTCGCGGGGCGGGCTCTCCCTCACCATCTCCATCAGAAAGAATTGAGCCTTCACTCGTCCATTAGGAGCCGAAAACTCGACTATGTCCAGCACATCTCGCACCGCAGTTTCAACGCCGGTCTCTTCTAAGACTTCCCTTCGGGCAGCTTGCTCCGTCGATTCCCCGCGTTCAATATGCCCTTTTGGCAACACCCATTCATGCGGCTCATTTTTGGTTTGAACAACTAAGTACTGTATTGTACTGTTATTGCTACGTACCACCACCCCGCCGGCATGAGTCGGTGCGATTGTAAAATACTCTTGATGCATGTCATCGAATGTTTTGGCCGCAGGTTTGTAAATGCTGTCAGGCAACGCTCTTGTCTTCTTGGCTAGACAAGACAGGTCCTCCCCGATCTTTTCCAACTCCTCAAATCCCATTTTTCTTTCAACATCACCTCCTTCGAGGCGCAACCGGAACATGTCTGCTCGACGGCGTAATCGCCCGTACTCGGCTCCCGCCGCTCGGTGAGCCTCGGCTCGTTCGTCCAGTTTAGATGTGCGTTGCACTGCACTTAAGGCGGCAGCGACGATTGCCGCGAGCCCAAACCCGAATTGAAGCGGATATGTCTTAATCCAGTCTGAAAAGATCGAGGTGCCTACTATCGCACTAAGCGCCGTACTCGCCCAACTCAACCAGCGGGCAAAGCGGTCGGCTCTCTCCGCAGCACGATACTGGCCTTCCCCGGTGCGGCCTGCGCTTACCGCGTATTTATTGGCTCGTGCAATTAGATCGTCCATGACTTAGCATCCTCTTTTATAGGGCTGATGTCGCTGACGAAGAAAGACCTCCGAGGTAGGAATGCCGGTTATCTGATCTGGCAGTTCATGGAGAGTGAAAATGGAGCTTCGGTAAAGTTTGTCGGTAATTTCCCCCCACCGCATCACGGCTTGTTCGCTGCCTGGGGGCCTGGATTGTCATACCACTGGAAATAGTTCTCCCCCCTGCGCTCCTGGAACCGACAAGCTTCTGCTTGGTGGCATTAAACCATACGGACAACAGCCCGAAGATAATTGCTGCCATCAACGACACGAAGCACATGAGCCGCATTGACGAATAGGTACCGTTGTCCTCTTGAAAATACCCGGCACTCTCTCTCGGCCACCCCCTACAATTCCTCCGCCATGATCTCAACCTGCTGGGGCGGATAATCGAGCAGCTTTTCGCGGTCTTTCGGCACGAAGTCGAATTCATAGACGACCGGCAGTTCATTGCGGTTTGCGCTCGCAGCCGGCTGCTTGTAGCCGAAGCGCCATGCGGCAAGTTTGTAGGCGGCGGCGTTGACGAGCTTTTTCATGGCCTCTTGCTGGGCGCGGTCATAGGGCTTGATCGCGACCTGCTCCTGGGTCAGCGCCGTCTGTCTCCAGGCACGGGCCGCCGCCAGCACTTCGCCGCTGGGGGCCAGGGTGACGGAGACTTGGCCGCCGGTCCCCAGGACGTCGATGGTCTGGTCGCCGTTGCGGACCCGCTGGATGATGCTGACAACGACATCCCGTTTGCCGTGCACGATCGGGCTTTTTGTGCCGGTGTCCGCCATGCTGGCGCTCAACATCTGGGTAACCTGCACCGCGCCGGCGTCCTTGTCGAGCCAACCGATCCGGCGGACAAACTCCAGGGCCGTTTTACGCTGGTCGGCCACCGTCCTGACGCTGCGCGCCGTTTCTCGGGGCGCTTTGCCGATCGCCCGCAGGCTGACGGCGCCACCCTCCGCGTTCCGCTTGATGATGGCCGAAGCGCCGGCCAGTTGGGGGTCGCGGAGCTGTTCAACCTTGTCCCTGATCACCAACCGGCGCTTGAATTCCACCGGGTCGCCCGGCGGCAGGATGCGCACCCGCCAGAGCTTGCGGGGAATCAAATCCGGTCGCCAGACGAGCAGGGGAGGGTCGGTCTGGGTGCCACCGGAGTAGAGGATGTGCAGATAGCCGCTGCCGGAGCTGTTGCGGCGATTGGTGAAGGTCAGGTCATAGAGCGGCGTATCGGCAATGTTCGCGCCGCCCCGCGTCATGCAGATCGGTTTGACGCTGCTGCTCCCCAGGCCGAGGATGAACGATTCCGCCACCGAGCGCCCCTCGTTGTTGAACTTGTTCCAGATGGCGTTGACGTTCCCCTCGTGACAATAAGCGAGGGTCGACACGCCGCAGGCCATCCTGAGATCGTCGCCGATGACCGGTCCCCAGCGTTCGAATACGTTGCGCATGGCGGCCGAATCCGCCGAGCCGTCGAAGTTCTCGGGCTCGGAATAGTCGCAGTCGCCGCCGCTGCAGACCCGCGGCCCATGGGCAAAGGTTTCGCAGGAGCATTGCCAGAAGTAGCGCAACTGGCCATTGCCAAGGATGTTGCCGAGGAGCAGGTTGGTCTGGTGGCCGTTGTCGCCCAGAGTGTTCCAGGTGGTCGGGTTGCCGTGGCCCGCGTAGAAAAAGAGCATCGGCTTGTCGATGCCGTTGCCGGCATCGGTGTCGTTGCCGGTGGCGATACGGGCCTTGTCGTTGTAATAGGTGGCGGTATTGGTCAGCCCGACGTGGATATGGTTCTTGGTCCAGCCGGCCGGAGCGCAGTTGCTCGTGGTGGTGCTGCCGGCCATGTCCTGGCAGAACAGGAACTCGTTGGCGGTGTCGATATGCCAGTCGGTGTTGCCGTGGGCCGCCTTGGCGCTATTGGCCGGCGGATCGCAATAGACCTCGAAGTCGGCATGCTTCGACGTCAAGGGATTCGGGGAGAGGATCTTGATCGCCTGCCACCCCTTGTAGTTGGGGAGCGTGGCCCCGCCGAGAGTCCAGGTGGTGGAGACCGATTTGCTGCCGGCCGCGCGGAATAAGAGCTTCTTGATGCGGGTATCGGTGGCGCCGTCGCTGCGGGTGAAGATATAGCTTACGGTGCCCGGCCTGTTCACGGTGATGGTGCCGTTGAAGACGATCTTGCCGGGGCAGTCGCCCGAATAGACCTTCTGGGCGGCTTTCAGGGTTGCTTTGGTCACCGCTGCCCATGTGCCCTGGCTTGAGCACAGGATCATGACGATCGTAACCGTTGCCCAACGGGCGGTTCGTGCCAATCTGTCGGACCACTTCTGACTGCTTCGCCTCATAGTTTAGCCTCCTTGCTAATTCGCGTTCATCCTGAACCCCGAATAAGGCACTGCACACATTAAAGCTAAGCATACAATATCATTTACAGTTTTCAATTAATATCAACACATAAATTAACCTGATCGATAGGGATCATCTGCCGCCAGCGGTTTACCCCCCTTTGTCAAAGGGGGACGCATTCTCATTACGGGCGACGGAGCCTGGCTGCCAACATTCGGCAAGGAAAAGCGCGTTGAAATAGAGGAGAGAACAGCCGGCCGGGGCGGACGCCCCGGCCGTGAAGGAGTAAGTCCTACAGCAGCACCACCAGCACCACCCCACCACCGAACACCGCCAGATTGCAGACGGCGGAAACGGCATGGAGTCGGGAGAACTGTTGGCGGAGCGGATGGTCCTTGGGGGTCGTCTCGAAGGAGGGAATCTGCGCCTTGAGGGCAGCGGCCCGGGGTTCGATGTAGAACGCCTGGAACAGCGTGGCGGCAAGCATCACCACCAGCAGCGCGACGGCCGGAATCCAGTTCCGCCCCCGGACGGCGAGCAGAGTCAGCAGGGCAACGGCGCCGCAGGCAACCCCCCAGCGGAAGTAGCCGGGAAAGAGGTAGCCGACGATCCGGCCGGCAACGTCGCGGGTCTCGGTGCGGAAGATGGTCGGGGTGAGGACGAAGGTGAAGATGGCGACGCCGCCAACCCAGAAGGCGACGGCCAGCCGACAGATAGTGGCCAGGATATTCATGGGCGGACTCCTGCATAGTTGTCGATAATCCAACGGGCAATACTGCGGCGGGACGGCAGCGAATCGGGCATCCGCCCGGCGCTGAACCAGCGGACATCCTCGATCTCGCCGGGATCGGCGCGCAGCTCACCACCGACGTAGTCGGCGACGAAGCCGGCCATCAGCTGGCTCGGGAAGGGCCAACACTGGCTGCCGAGATAGCGGATGTTGGTCACCTCGACGCCGGCTTCTTCCCGCACCTCGCGGCGGGCGCACTCTTCCAGCGACTCGCCAAAATCGACGAAGCCGGCAACTAGGCTGAAGCGGCCCGGCGGCCATTCCGGCTTGCGGATCAGCAGGAACTCGTCGCCCCGGCGCACCAGGACGATGGCGCAGGGATGGATGTGGGGGAAATGTTCGCTGCCGCAGCCGAGGCAGCGCTTCCCCCAACTGCCGGCGAGCGGCTCGGTGGCGGTACCGCAGCGGGGACAACAGGCGCTGTTCCGCTGCCAGTGAAGAATCTGCTGGGCAACGCCCCCCAGGGTGAGGGTAACGTCGTCAAGCCGCTCCTCGGCGGCATTGAACGGTTCGGCGCGAAGCGGCGCCGGCAGCGGTGCCTGGCCGGAGATGCGCAGGGCGCGAAGCGGCTGGCCGCGCCAGCGGCCGATCAGAAGCGGTGCCTGGTCGCCGGCCAGGCCGGCGGCAATATCGCCGCAGGGGAGCGCCAGGCTGTCGCCCTGCGCCTCGACCACCAGGGCGTTGCCGCGGAGGATCGCCCAGTAGCCCGGCTCGCCGGGATCGGCGGCGCCGGCGGCGAGCGGGACGAAATCGCGCTGGATGACGGCGGCGTTGAAGGGAAGATTGACCGTATCGGGGTAGGACATGCGGACCTCCGGGGAGCTAGACCAATGAGCCTCCAATCATAGCGCGTTGTCCGGACGATGCAACAGGGAATTCGCCCCCCAGCGGTGAAAGAGAGGCAACGGCAGGATACGGCGAGGAAAGCGCCGGGCGAGCCGGCGCGGCAGAAGGTGGAGGGAGAAACCGGTTCGGCCGATCAGTGACCGACGGCGGCGACGCCGGTGCCACTACCGCTCCAGGCAGAGCGGCCGGTCAGGAGAAAGGTGCCGATATCGCGGTCCATGCCGCAGACGTGGTCGGTCAGCCAGCGGAGGAGCATCCGGCCGGTCTGGGTCACCAGCTGGGGTGATGCCCCCTTTTCGCCGATCATCGCCACGAGGCTGCCGAGCCGTTCGCGGAAGGCCTGGTGTGCCTCCCGGTGGAACGCCAACAGCGGGTAATGGCAGGAACGCATCAATGCTTCCTCCTCGCGAAAATGGTTGAGGGCGTACTCTTCGAGGAAGCCGAGCAACCGCTGCAGTTCCTTGGCCCCCTCGCCGGCGCCGATGGCGACCATCAGGCCGTCGAAGCGGGCGAACAGCTCCCGATGCTGCCGGTCGATCTGCTCTACCCCGATTTCGTACGATTTGTCCCAGACGACGATCATGGCGACCTCTCCTTACGGCAGCGGCAAGCCTCGGCCCGTTGCAGGATTCCCTTTCTTTTTATCGGTAATTTCCGGATTTTCTTGAGTAAAATTTCCGTGCCGGCATCACCGGCCGGCGCGGTACCGGGACAAAAAAAGCCGGCCCGGGGGCCGGCTTTGCGCGAGGGATCGCTGGGCAGGATCAGGCGGCCAGGCGAAAGCGCCCGACGAGCCGTTGCAGATCCGTCGCCAGATGGTTAAGCCGGATCGCGGCGGCAACCGACTCCTGGGCACTGCGCGCCGTCCCCTGCACCACCTCGGTGATCTGCGTCATGTTGCCGCTGATCTCCATCGTTGTCGCCGTCTGCTGCTCGGCGGCGGTGGCGATCTGCTGTACCTGCAGGGCAACGGCGTTGATCTGTTCCTGGATCTCGTGGAGCGCCGAGCCCGAACGGCCCGCTTCGGTGGTACCGTTCTCCACGTCGCGCACCCCTTCCTCCATGGAGCTGACCGCGCCCCGGGTCTCCGCCTGAATCGCCCGGATCATCGTCCCGATCTCGTGGGTCGCCTTGGTGGTCCGCTCGGCCAGCGCCCGCACCTCGTCGGCAACGACGGCGAAACCGCGCCCCTGTTCGCCGGCCCGGGCCGCCTCGATGGCCGCATTGAGCGCCAGCAGGTTGGTCTGGTCGGCGATATCCTGGATCGTGCCGACAATCTCGCCGATCTGGTCGCCGCGGGCGCCGAGACTCTCGACGGTGCCGGCGGTCGCCTTGACCCGGCCGGAAATCCGCTCCATGACGGTGATCGTCTGGTCCACCACGGAAGCCCCGGTAACCGCCGAATCGTTGGCCTGCAGCGCTTCGGAAGACGCCAGGGAACAGCTCTGGGCGATCTCAGCCGAGGTAGCCGCCATCTCTTCGCCGGCCGTGGCGACCGTTCCGGCCTGGGCCGCCACTTCTTCGGCGCCGGTGGCGATCTGCTCGGCAGAACTCTGCACCTGGGAGGCGGCCGCCGCCAGCTGCTCCACAGTCTGGGCCAAGTGGGAAATGATCCCGTGCAGCCGCTCGATGAAAGTATTGAATGAGCGCCCCATCTCCCCCACCTCGTCATCCTTCAGGTAATCGAGCCGCTGGGTCAGGTCCCCTTCCCCCTCGGCGATGTCCCGCAGCAGGTCGTGCATCCGGTTGAGCGGGACAAACAGCCGTCGGACGAACAGCCAGCCGAAGAACGCGGCAATGCCGAGGATCAGCAGGGCGATCGAGGCGGTGATCAGCATCAGTCGCTCGTAGGAAGCAAAGAAGTCGCTCTTCTTGACGCCGACGTAGAGGGCGCCGATCACCTTGCCTGCGGCGTCCTTAAGCGGGTCGTAGGCGGTAAAGTACGCAGAGCCGAGAATCTTGGCCTCGCCGCGGTACGGCTTGCCGTCGCGGATCACCGCGTCGTAGGCGGGTCCCTGCAGCTTCGTGCCGACCGCCCGGCTGCCGTCGGACTTCAGCACGTTGGTCGACACCCGGGTGTCCCCCATGAAGATCGTCGCCGTGCCGCCAGTCAGGTCCTTCAACCGGTCGGGAAGCTCGTAGTTGTCGTTCAGCACCGCGTCGCCGGCCAGCAGCTTGCCGTCGACGATCCGGCACGAATCCCCCTTCTGCCGTACCAGCTCCCAGAACGTCTTGAGGCGTTGTTCCTGGGAGATCAACGCCTGGCGCTGCAGTTCCCGGGCAAATTCGACGAGACAGACGGTGGTCACCGCGCCGAGCGCCAGGGTTACGAGCAGAATATTCACCACCACGAACTTCGTCCTGATAGTCAGCCGCATTCCTTCCTCCCTCCTTGGTCATCGCAATGTAGTGTATTCGAGCCGGCAATCCGCCGGGACGGTAACAGTATGTCAACGCACTAATTGTTTCTATCGGTAGGAAGGTCTGGCCACTTTACCGTATACCGCGAAACATAACCGCGTTTACCGTATACGAGCAAAAACGCATAAAAAAAAGCCGGTCAAACGACCGGCCCAACAACGACAATTCATCGCAAGCGTGGGAAATTACGCCAACTTGAAGTGACCGACCAGCCGCTGCAGATCCGTCGCCAGGTGCGCCAGTTCGCCGGCAGCGCTGGCCGAATCGTGGGAGCCGCGGGTGCTGTTGCGGATCACCTCCGTCATCTGCTGGATATTGCCGGTGATCTCGCTGGTGGTGGCAGTCTGCTCCTCGGCGGCGGTGGCAATCTGATTCACCTGGCCGGTGACCTCGCCGATCTGGCGGAGGATATTTTCCAGCGCTTCACCCGACCGGCCGGCATCGGTGGTGCCGTTTTCCACCTCCTTCACCCCTTCTTCCATGGAGATGACGGCACTCTTGGTCTCCTGCTGGACCGCCTTGATCATCTCGCCGATCTCCTTGGTCGCCTTGGTGGTCCGCTCGGCCAACGCCCGCACCTCATCGGCGACGACGGCGAAGCCGCGCCCCTGTTCACCGGCGCGTGCCGCCTCGATGGCCGCGTTCAGCGCCAACAGGTTGGTCTGGTCGGCGATATCCTGGATCGTGCCGACGATCTCGCCGATCTGCTCGCCGCGCGAGCCGAGACTGGCGACGGTCCGGGCGGACACCTGCACCCGGTCGGCGATCCGGTGCATCACCTCCAAGGTCCGCTGGACCACCTCGGCACCTTTCAGTGCCGTATTGTTCGCCTCCTGCGAGCTTTCCGCCGCCCGGATACAGTTCTGGGCGATCTCGGTGGAAGTCGCCGCCATCTGTTCGCTGGCAGTGGCGACGGTGCCGGCCTGGGCCGCCACTTCTTCGGCACCGGTGGCGATCTGCTCGGTGACGGTGCTGATTGCGTCGGCGGAAGCGGTCACCTGTCGGCTGTTCTGCGCCACCTGGCTGATGATCTCGTGGAGCGTGCCGACGAACTCGTTGAACAGCCGGCTCACCTCGCCGAATTCACACTTGCTGGTGACCGGCATCCGGCGGGTCAGATCCCCCTCGCCGCTGGCGATGTCGCGCAACCGCTCCAGCAGATGGCCGACCATCCTTTTCTGCGACAGGCCGAAGGAGGTGAACAGCAGCACCACCAGCAGGATGGTCAGCACCATCAGGACGATCGACTTGGCCACGACACCGCTGGCAAAGCTCTCCACCTCCCGCCGCTCGGCTCCCATCTCTTTTTTCACCCCCGCGAGCATCGTCAGCAGCGTCCCCTTGCACTCGCGCCACTTGGGCGTTTCCTGCTTGATCAGCAGGTCAAGGGCCGCCGGGCCCTGCCCGGCACCGGCCATGGTCTGAATCTGCCGGCGCAACTGATCCCCTTCCTGCCACGTCGTGTGGAGCACACCCAGTTGCTTGATCGTCTCCTCCCGGTCCTTGACCAGAGCGACGGAATTGTCGTAAGCCTTGGCAAAATCGGCCAGCGCCTTGTCGTAATTCTTTCGCGCCTTGTCATCAGAGGGATTGAGCAGGATATTGCGGGTCGCCTGCTCCGCCTGCAACCCCTGGGCGTACATCTCGCTCAGGTCGAAGGCGAATGCCTGGTCCTTGTCGACGAACGACTGGAACTTGCCGGTCAGGGTATGCATCCAGAGATTGAACAGGGCAAACGACAGTACCAGGAAGATGCCGACCACAACGCTCACTACGGCAAATTTCTTCATGATCGCGAGATCTCTGAACCACCCCATTGAGGTACCTCCTTAACGTTCGGTTGATTGGCGCATGAATCGGCACGCCGGACGGACGGTCGCCGACCCCTATGAACCGTATCGGCGGGAGAGCGGCGGACTTGAATTAGTTTCCTCACAGAATTCGACAGTTGCCGATTTCGGCACCGCAACCGGCCCGGCAAGTTTCCATAAAGAGCCCTGCCGGCGATGGGGAGCTGCGGGACGGGAGAAAGGGAGTGCCGCCGGGAAAGGTTAGCGGGAGGGGTGCCGGGCCAGCCAGTTTTCGGCAAAGCGGGGCGCCGGTTCGGGACGGCTGAAGTAGTACCCTTGGGCGTAATCGCAGCCGAGCTGCCGAAGCGCCGCCAGATGGCCGTCGTCCTCGACCCCCTCGGCAACGAGGGTCAGGCCGAGATGGCGGGCCATGGCAATGATCGTCGTCACGATGGCGTAATCGCTCTGGTCGGCCAGCATATTCCTGACGAACAGCTGATCGATCTTCAGGGTATCGACCGGGAACCGTTTGAGGTAGACCAGCGACGAATAGCCAGTGCCGAAGTCGTCGATCGCCAGCGAGAATCCCTGCCGTTTCAGCTCGCCCAGGATGTCGATCACCCGCGCCGGATCGCTCATGATGGCGCTTTCGGTCAGCTCCAGCTCCAGGTCGGCGGGAGAAATACCGGCCGCCGTTACGGCCCGCGCCAGGAGCGGCACGAAATTGGGGTCGTCGAGCTGTCGGGATGAGACGTTGACGGCAATCCGGCCGCTGACCGGAAAGCCGGCCTGTCGCCACGCCCGGACCTGGCGGCAGGCGGCATTGAGCACCCATTCCCCCAGTTCAACCATCATCCCCCGCTCTTCGGCGACGGGGATGAATTCGGCGGGGGGCACCGGGCCAAGGAGCGGATCGTTCCAGCGAAGCAGCGCCTCGGCACCGGCCAGCGCGCCGCTGGCCAGGTCCACTTTCGGCTGATAGTAGAGTTCCAGCCCCCCCTCCGCCAACGCCCGCTCCAGGCGGTGGGCCAGTTCCATTTTCCGGCTGAGGTGCTGGCTCATCTCCGCCCGGTAGAAACGGTAGCCGCCGCTGTCGGCCTTAGCGCGGTACATGGCCAGATCGGCCTGGGAGAGTAGTTCCTGGGGGGTGGAGCCATCGCCGGGGTAGAGAGAGATGCCGACGCTGCCGCCGATCGTGAAGTGCGCCTCTCCCGCCGGGACGGGCACCGACACCGCCGCCAGCACCTGCCCGGCCAGTGCCGTGGCCGTGGTTTGATCCGCCGCCGGGCAAATCATCACGAAATCGTTCCCTTCGAAGCGGGCAAGCGTTTCCTCGCCAGGGAACAGCTCCCGCAGCCGGCGGGCCACCGTTGCCAGCACTTGGTCGCCGACCGGATGACCATAGCTCTCATTAATCTCACGCAGATGCTCAAGGTCGAGCAACAGAAGCGCCAGTTGCTGCCGGGAGCTGGCGGCGACGGCGAGAAACCGGTTGAAATGCTCCATGAAGAGCGCCCGGTTGGGAAGACCGGTGAGAGGATCATAGAACGCGAGCCGGTGGAGCCGGTCCTGGGCATGGTCATGGGCAACCCGCAGCCGGGTCGTCTGGATGCCGAAGGAGAGGTCGTCAGCCAGTTCGGCCAACAGCGCCACCTCCTCGGAGTGGAACGCATCGGGCTCGGGAGCGTAGATGGCAAGGGCACCGAGCGTCTCCTCGCCGACCCGGAGCGGCAGGGCGACAGCCGACTGGTAGTTGCGCCGGCAGGCATCGTCATGCCAGGGGGCAAGGCGGGGGTCGGCCAACACGTGTTGCCGGAGTGTCGTTCGGCCGGTGCGGATGGCGGTACTCATCGCCGAGCGGCCCCGCTCCCCCTCGCCCCAGCTCATCTCCGCCACGGCGAGAAAGCCGTCTTCGAAACCGAAATGAGCCACCGGCCGGACGCGGCGCCGTTCGTCATGTTCGGCATAACCGACCCAGGCCAGGCGATACCCGCCGATTTCCACGGCAATCCGGCAGACATGGGCCAAGAGGTCCTGCTCGTCGTTGCTGCGCAACAGCGTCCGGTTACTGGCACTCAACAGGCGAAGCGCCCGGTTGGTCTGCCGCAGGGTAATAGCCGCCCGCTGCCGCTCGCTCACGTCGCGGATGGTGGCCAGCACCACCAGTTCGTGCCCCTCGACGATCGGCCCAAGGGTGATGTCGGCGGGAAACAGGCCGCCATCCCGGCGCTGCCCCGTGAAGACGGTCATCGTCCCCTCGGGGCGGCTGACCGGGCGCATCATGTAGCCGCGGACCCGTTCGGCATGCCACGACCGCTTCGCTTCGGGGACGAGAAGATCGACCGGCAGGCCGGCAAGTTCGCCGTCGTCGTAGCGAAACAGCTCTTCCGCCCGGCGATTGGCCTCGATGATGATCCCTTCCCGATCGACCAAAAGCGCCGCGTCGGGAATATAGCGCACCAGTGCTGCGTGAAAATGATCCTGCAAAAATCCGCTCCTTAAACGGCTGAACCCCCATCGTTCAGCACAACGTCCCGCGACGCGACGGCAGCAGCCGGCGCGCCCCGCCTAGCGATGCGCTTCGAACTCGCGGCGGAGATCGTCGAGCAGTTTGACGATTTCCTGCGACAGCGTCTGCAACTGCGGGTAGAGCGTCTGGCCGCGCGCCAGGTCGCCGGCGTTGACGGCCGCCACCACCTCCCGCGCCACGGAGTGGATCCGTTCGTGGGGTCCCCTGATTGCCCGGAAGCTCGGCAGTTGGCCGCACAACTGCTGCCCCTCGCCCTCGTACCACTTGCCGAACCGGCAGCTCAGGTGAGTCGAAACCTTGGCGGCTTCGAGCCGTTCCCGGCCGGCCAGCACCAGGCCAATGGTTTCGACGAAGGCGCTGTGGTCGCTCTTCGCCAGTTCGAGGATGAACAGCTCGCTGCCGGTGGTCTTGAACCGCCGGACTTCGCCCTGCAGGTCACCGGCCAGTCGTGCCAGGGACGAAGCGGACTGGGCGCTTTCGGTGGCATCCTGGGCGGTCTGGCCGACCACCTCGGTAATCTGCTGGATATTGTTGGTGATCTCGTTAGTGGTCGCCGTCTGCTGTTCGGCGGCGGTGGCGATCTGGGCGACCTGGCTCGTCACCTGCTGGATCTGCTCCAGGATCGTCTCCAGGGACTCGCCCGACCGGACCGCATCGGCACTCCCCTTTTCAACCTCGGTGACCCCCTCCCCCATGGACGCGACCGCCCCGCGGGTTTCCTGCTGGATCGCCTTGATCATCTCGCCGATCTCCCGGGTCGCCTTGGTGGTCCGCTCGGCCAGCGCCCGCACCTCATCGGCGACGACGGCGAAGCCGCGCCCCTGTTCGCCGGCCCGCGCCGCCTCGATGGCCGCATTGAGCGCCAACAGGTTGGTCTGGTCGGCGATATCCTGGATCGTGCCGACAATCTCGCCAATCTGATCGCTACGCGAGCCGAGCGCTTCGACGGTGGCCGCCGTCGAGCGGACCCGCTCGGCAATCCGCTGCATGCCGTTGACGGTCTGCTGTACCACCTCGGCGCCGGCCAGGGCACTGTCGCTGGCCAGTTTCGCTCCATCCGCCGCCAGCGAACAGTTGCTGGCAATCTCCATCGAAGTCGCCGCCATCTCTTCGCTGGCCGTCGCCACCGTCCCGGCCTGAGCCGCCATCTCCTCCGCCCCGGTGGCAATCTGTTCGGAAGTGCCGCTCAGCCGATGGCTCGCTTCGGACAGCTCCAGCACCGCATTCTGAATGGAGTTGAGCATCGCCTCCATATTGGTCATCATCCGGTTGAAATTCTTCCCCATGTCTCCCAACTCGTCGTTGGCGTGAATGGTCACCCGGGCAGTGAGATCGTTGTCGGCAACTGTGCCGATAATGGATGAAAAACGCTGCAGCCGGAGCACGAGCCGGCGGGCCACCGCGATGCCGAACCCCGCCGCCAGCAGGGCAACCAGCGTGGAGACGACCACCTGGACGATCAACAGCCGGCGGGACGCGGCAGCGAGTTCCTGGCGGTTTTGCCGGTAGTTCTCCCGGGCAACCTTTTCCATCTCCGTCACCGCCGTGCCGAGCGCCCGATCGATCCCCCGGGCGAGAGTGCGGTCGATGCCGGTCACGTCGTCGCTTGCCTGCCGTGCGGCCACCAGTTCGTCGAGCCGCCCGCGATAGGTGCCCAGTTCGCTCGTCGCCTTGTCGGCCGCCGCCTTCTCCTCCGCCGCATTGGCCAGCCGGGCGAATTCGCCGATATTCTTTTCCAGCGCGGTGACGCTTTCGTGGAAAATGGCCACCTGCTTATCGTCTTTGCGGATCAGGTAGTTCTTGTAGGCACGCACCGCCTCGGCCAGGTTGACCTGGGACTTCATGGCGAAATCGACCTGGGCGGCATCCCCCTGGACCATCGCTTCGCTGGCATTCACCTGATGGTTGATGATGTAGAGGGAAAGGGCCGTGACCAGTGCCAGCCCTACGACCGTCAGGGCCGAGATGGTGTACAGTTTCAGCGATAGGGTCATTCTCATGATTCGTCTCCGTAGAGGCAGTCCGGATAGTCATCCGAACCGGTTACGGCCCGTCAAATTGGTCTGACAAGCGTCACAAAACAGTTCACAGTACGAATCGACGATTATTACAAATTCTTTACCTGAAAAATGATTATTTCTGGTTAACCGGGCAAAAAACACCAGCAAATCAAATAGTTTACCGACACCACCCCGGCGACAGACGAAAATAAAAAAGCCGGGCTCCGTGGGGAGCCCGGCAAAAGGGCAACACTACAGCAGGGATAACTACGGCCTGGTCGCCGTCACGGTGCCGCTGGTCCCGGAGGCGTTGAACCAGGCGGCCGCGGCCGGGTAGGTGGTTGCATCGATGCTGATCGTCCCGTTGAGCACCCCATTGTCCATCCAGTCGATGGAGTCGAAGATCAGCCGTTTGATGTAGAACCGGTTGTGCACGTAGGCACACGGTTCGTCCCCGTTAACGGGAGCAATCACCGTCGTGCCGAAGGTACCGCCCAGCGTCCCGCCGATTTTACCGTTCTGGTAGGCGCCGTAGGCATTGTTGGGCACCGCGGTGGTATCGCTGTAGTTGCTGCTGGTAATAGCCAGGCTCAGGTAGTTGGTGTACCCGGTCACGTTGGCAACGTAGTTGTTCAGGATCGTCGAAGCCTGGGCATAGCCGTCGGACTCTTCTTCGAGTTTGGCCGGCGTCATTTCGAACTGACCGCCAGGCGTATGGCAGGTGTTGCAGAGCGCCTGGTTGTTGATCGCGGTAATAACGCCGGTGGTCGGATCGGTGGTAACCGGCAGGAAGGTATGGCTCGGCTTGCCATCGGAGGCGGCTGGCCCCATGTGACAGGAGGCGCAGGGGCCAGCGTCATTCAGGCCGATCTTGTCATGTGCGAAGAAGCTCGGATTGGCATAACTCAGCCCGGCATATTCATAGCCGATATGCGTCTGGGCGCTGTAGAGAATGCCCGCCGTCGGAGCATGGTGGCCATTGAAGCGGGAGCTCCGCTGATCGTTGGCCGCCGCTTCACCGGCGCTGCCCCGACCGCCGTGGCAGACGACGCAGACGGAAGAGTTGCCGGCACCGGTGATGATGACCGGCTGGCTGTTGAGCGTGAACGAGAGGATGGCCTGGCTGGTATTCCGCAGCGCGCCCGTCCCCGCATCCTTGTGGCAGCCCCAGCAGTAGAGCAGTTCATTCTGCCGCTTGGACCCACCCTTCTGGTTCCAGCCCAAAAGGTGCGAGAAGTTGTTCTGGACCGCGTTATACCCATCCAGGGCAGCATTCTGCTTCATCATGTAGTTGGAAATGCCGGTGGCGGTGTGGCACATCTGACAGGAACCGCGGTCATCCGCGCCGGCGGAGGTCAGGGTGGAATCCCAGTTGTAGTGGCTCCAGACGCTGGTGGTGGTATCGGTGTAGGCCTGGATAACCGAGTCAACTTCGGCGGCAGTGCGGAGATTGGCCTTGGCGGTGGAATATTTGGCCTGGAGGATGCCGCCGGCATGGGCCGACTGGGCCCAGTCGGTGTAAATGGTCGTCTGGGTCGGGTCGTAGGAGGTCTGGTAAGGATTATTGTTGGTATTCGTCTTGGCCTCGTGACCGTGGCAGTCGAAGCAGGGCCCCTTGTAGGACGGATCGGTGTTGTAGTTGACGCCGGTAACGGTGGTCGCCGAGGTAGCCGGCTTGGTGGTGCGGATAACGTAACCGGTGATCCGGGTATTGCTGCTGTCGGCGGCCGAGGTCATGTTGGCGTACGGCAGGGTCAAGAGCGTCGCCATCCCTTTTTCCTTGTGGGTGGTAACGGGAATCCGGTTCCAGCGGGTATTGTGCTCGTAGGATAGTGTCCCCGAGGCTGTTGTACCGGAGGCGATCACCGCCGTCTGGTTGTAGTTGTACAGGTTGTGGCAGCTGGTGCAGAGGTTGAACTGGTCGGTCTTGTTCTGCTTGTCCGGATTCCAGAGGACCAGGTTGCCGGAGGCATCCCGCCCTTTCACGCCGCGCAGCCCGCCGCCGTGCTGGTGGCAGGTATCGCAGGTGAAGGCGGTGTAACCGGTGGTCACCACCGGCGGTCCATAGGCCGCATTGCCGAGGATGGTGGCATCGCCGGTGAAGCCGGACTGGTTGGAGAGGACGGCACCTTCGTGGGTGTGGCAGCGGATGCAGAGCCCGCTGGTGTGCGACGGGGTACCTTCGACATGGTTGGAGGTGGCGAAGGCGGTATTGGCGTTGGTGGCAAAAGGCACCACGGTGGTCAGGTTGCCAAATGCGCTGGTAAACGGCACGGCCTGCGAACCGCTATGGCAGGTGGCACAGCGATTGGCGTCAGGAAGAGGATACGGGATCGGGCCGACGCCGTTATGCTGGGCGCCGCCGCCATGGCAGCTCTCGCAACCGAGACCCTGCTCGTTGTGGGGAGAATTCTGCTGATACTGGGCAACGATCCCTTCGCCGGTCAACGGGTCGGTTACGGCGCTGTGGCACTGGATACAGGCCGTATCCCCCACCGTCGCCACGTTGCCGAACAGAGGCGATGCCGCCTGGTTCGACCCCTCCTTGTTGCCGGAGCCGCAGCCGGCGAGTGCTGCCGTCATGACGAACGCGGCCAGTAGCGCTGCATACTTCGACACTCTTCTCCTCATGCTGTTTCCTCCTTGGTTGGTGTGTGCTTGCTAATAGGTACCCGGCAGGTGGCACTTCGTACAGACCTTGCTCCCCGCCCGATCACGATAGTTGTCGCTGATGCTCCCCCAGTTCCGCGGATGGGGATTGGTCCCGCCCAGCTTCGCACTGTGGCACTGCACGCAGACGTCGCCATCGGGATGGCACGCCTGGCACGACTGCAGGTTACGCCGCGCTTCCGTCGCATGTTCGAACAACGCCGGCGCGTACTTCTGGTGGTTCGGGCCGAGCATCAGGTGCGATTTGATCCGCAACGACCCTTTCGGGAACCGGCTGTGGCACTCCGAGCAGTACGATGCGTCATGGCACCGGTTGCAGCTCTGCGGGTTGTCCAGCGCCTTCACCGGATGCAGGCTCAAAAAGTTGCTCCGGTGGCTCTTCGGTACGTAGTCGTTGTGGTAGTTCCGCGTGCTCAGGTCACGGTCGATACCCCCGCCGGAATGGCAGTCCAGGCAGAACGACTGGTCATGGCACTGGGAGCAGTTGCTCCCCGCCTTGCTCGCCAGCACCCGGTGCCCCCGGACCCAGTCCCCTTCGTGATTCGGCGCCACACCTTCGCTCTTGTGACAGCTGTTGCAGTCACTGATCGCCGTTGTGGCGTACTCCTTGTGGGACATTTTCTCGGCAAGGGCCATCTGTACGGAGAAGGTTGTCACGGTTATCAGCAGTGTTGCTAGGAACCATTTCTTCACAGATTTCCCCCCTTTCTAAAAGTCGTAGTCAAAGACGAAGCGTCCTTGGACGTTGCTCGAGAACTGATCGGTCACCGTGTTCTCTACCCGCAGCGACGCGGTCATGCTCTTGTTCAGCTTGTACTTCCCACCCAGCCAGTAGGTCCGGGCGATTTCGTCCTGCAGCAGCGAGTCCCGCTGGTAGACGTCGTAGGCGATCCCACCCGAAACCTGCAACGCCTTGGTCAGGTCGTAGTAGGCGTCGACGATGATCCCGTTGGTGCTGCCGTTGTAACCCTGGTTGTTGTCGTACTCGACATTCAGCTGCAGCGGGTCGATCGGCCGCAGGATGCACCCCAGGTGGTAGATGTGGCCCTTGCCACCCTCCTGGAAGAACTGCGCCGTGTAGCCGCCGTTCAGGGTGATCATCTCGTTGATCGTGTAGTCGACCCGGAAGGCCGCTTCACGATACCGGTCCACGGCAAACACCGAGTAGATCGAGGTGCTGTCGAAGGTCGGATAGCTCTGGTAATATTCACCGGTGAAGATCAGGTTCGCCAGCGGGAAGTACTTGATCCCTCCCAGCAACTCGTTGAACGTCTCGGCGGTCAGATCGTACCGCCCGTTACCGTAAATCTTGATGTTGTTGAACAGGTACTGCTTGAACGTCGCCCCCAGCATATCCTGGGCGATATCCCAGTCGTCCCACTTCCGGAACCAGCTGAACTCGAAGTCCGTCGCCTTGAACCCCTGCAGATAGGCCGAAACGCCCAGCGCCAGGTTCCCGCCGTGGCCCCCTTCGTTGTCCAGATCGAAGATCACGTTCCGACCGCCGAACGCCGAGAAGGCGACCGGCCCGACGTTCTTCAACGTCACCTGGGCACCGTCGACGATTGCCGTCCCGGCTTCTTCGTTGACGAACTGCCGCCCCAGCCGGAAGTCGACCTTGTCGAACAGGTCGCGATATTCGCCGTAGAGGTAGTACAGCCTGCTGTTGAACCCGTTCCCGTTGTTCAGGTCCTGCGTCATCCGTCCGTAACCGTAGATGGATGCCTTCCCCGCCTTGTCGAGGTTCGTCACCGACAACCGCAGGTACTCCGCCAGGTCCGTTTCACGACGACTGTTGTAATCGTTGTTGAACCACAGGAGCTGGGTCGAGCTTCTGCCGTGGATCTCCGCCGACCACGCCGCCGGCGCCACCAGGAGCGTTCCCAGCAGAAGAACCCCTGTTAACCCTTTCATTCCCATTCAGTGGACCTCCTTTCGCAAAAAATACAATTAAACGTCCGCTCAATTCCGGAGAAAGCGGCCCCGGCTTACGTTCCGGCACAGACGGATCGGCTGGGCCAGCTCCGCTAAACCCTGTTTAATTGTCGTCGCAACGGCAATGCACATCCTGCCGGCCCGAATTTGAACCGGAAACTTCGCTTCACCTCCTTCGCACGGTAATCGGGAAATGGCGGATGGGTAAAAAAAGCTGACAGGATGACGAGAAAGAAGACGGTAAGGTGGGAAGCGCCATAGCGGATGCCCCGGGAAGCGGAAACGGGCTGGCGAGCTGCGGAAACATGGCGGTTGGGGAGAATGCGGCAAACGGCTCCCCCGCTCGGAAGATACTGCAACAGTGGCATGTTTTCACCCACATCGTCCCTGACGTAGCTGGAAAAGCAAACTGCATGGCCCTGTTCCTCCCGGGCGGGTGTAGCTCCGCTGATACCTATCAGTTAGCTAAATTTAACGCGTATTTTGTCATGTGCAAGCGATTAATTTTCTAGCTGGCGGTTATTTTACGGTGGGCGTCGGAAACTTTTACGGAAGGGAGCGAAGCGGGGGCGTCACGGCAGCAAGACTTACGGCTGGTGGGCCGGCGGGAGCGGGTCCGTTTCGGCGGCGACCAGTTCCGCGGTGACGCTGCCGAGGGGAACCTGCGTTTCCAGCTTGACCGGCACCTTCTTGTCGTCGTCGGTGAGCCAGACCAGCATATCGCCGGTCCGACGGAAGAATCCGGCCGTCTTGAGCAGCGGGTGCACCACCAGGGTATCGACTTCGCGGAACCCGGGAAGCCGCAGGTGTTCCCGCCGCAGGACCTCGACGGTGGTCGGGGCGTACTCGTTGCTGTCGAACAGCTGCAGCAGCACCGGCTTGCCGACCGCCAGCGGTTGGCTGCGCAGATAGTAAAACCCGGAGATCATATCCATCACGTCGCCGCGGGGCAGTTGGTGATTGGCATAACGTTTGTTAAGCCGGTCAACCCAGAAGGCGTTCCGTTCGCGCAGCATCAGGGTGAAACCGGTATCGCCGACGAAATTCCCCTCGTGCTGGCGGATTCGGGTCAGCAGGTAGTTCCCCTTGATCAGCCGGGTATCGACGAAATCATTGACCGGATAAAACGTCGAGGTGAACTCGTTGGAGGTAATTTTCGTGGTGATCCGGACCTCGCCGTTACTGTTGGTCGCTTCCATTACCGCCGTGCCGACCGGCATGCCGAGGAGAACGATCCGGTAGGTGAGCTTTTCCCGGGCAACGGGGACAAATTCGGCACCACTGCGCACCGGCCCCTGCTTCAGGACCGCGGGGGGCCAGCCGGGGACCGTCGAGTGAACGGGAACGGGGATCGGCGGTTCCGGGGGAACGGCCGCCTGCTTGTCAGCAGCGACCGCTGGCGACTCGGTGGCGGCCGGCGGCTCCGCAGGGACTTTTGCCATGGCGGCCGGCTGATTGTCCTGACGGGGGGGCGGTTCGGGACGGACCGGCGGCGGCTGTTCCTCCGTAGCGGCAGGTTCTGCGGCCGGCGCCGGCTTGGCGACCGGCGGGGCGGCAGGGGCCGGGGTATCCGCCTGCAAGGCAACGGTAATCGCCGGCAGGAGCGGAATCGGTGCCCGGAGGGCGAAGGGGCCGAACCAGCTCATCATCAGGCCACCGAGCAGGTGCGCCAGCAGGGAGAGGAGGACGAAGGCGGCAAGGGAACCGGTTTTATTGAAATGGGCAATCATGGTGGAATCTAGTTTAGCACGATCCCTGCCGGCCGCGAAACAATCCGGCGCGGGCAGAAAAAAAGCCGGGCTCCCTGGGGAGCCCGGCGGATGACTGCATAACAACCTGTGCTGCTACGGACGTGTTGCCGTGAAGGTACCGGTGGTCCCGGAGGCAGCGCCGTACCATACTGCTGCGTCAGGATACGCCGTCGCATCGATGGTGATGCTGCCGGTCAACTGACCGTGCTGCATCCAGTCGATACCGTCGAAGATCAGCCGCTTGGTATAGTACCGGTTGTGGGCATAGGCACCAGCCTCGTTGTCGATCAGCTGCGAGTTCTGGAAGGCGCCGTAGGCCCCGTCGGGTACCGTGGTGGTGTTGCTGTAGTTGCTGCCGGTGATGGCGATGCCCAGGTAGTTGGTGATGGTGTTCGCCACATAGGCCTTCAGGAGAGCCGAAGCATTGGCGTAACCCGCCTGCTCTTCGTCGAGAATGGCCTTGCTCATCGGATGGGTGGTATGGCAAGCATCGCAGAGCGCCTGGCTCCGGATCGCCGTACCGTCATCCGTCAGCACGTTGTAGGTGTGGCTGCTGCCCGACATGTGGCAGGCAACGCAGGGACCGTTGGTGCCGGTGCCGGGAACGGCAGCGGTACCGATCTTGTCATGCTCGAAGTACGACTTGTTGGTGTAGTCGGCACCCGGGTATTCCCAGCCGATGTGGGTCTGGGCGCTGAACAGCGTTCCGGCGGCCGGCGCGTGGTGACCGGCGAACCGGGAAGAACGGGCCGACTGGGTGTTGCCGCGACCGGCGTGGCAGACGACGCAGACGTTGGATTTGCTGACGTTAGGCAGGGTGATCGCCGCGCTGTTGTAAGTGTAGTCGACGGTGATGGCCCCAGGGTTGCGGAGCGCGCCGGTACCGGCATCCTTGTGGCAGCCCCAGCAGTAAAGCAGCTCGTTCTGCCGCTTGGATCCGCCCTTCTGGTTCCAGCCAATGAGGTGCGAGAAGCTGTTGTTGAGCGGATCGTAGGTGGTCGGCGAATTCAGGTAGTTGGACAGACCAGTGGCAGTATGGCACTTCTGGCAGGAACCACGGTCGTCGGTACCGTCGGACTTCAGCGTAGAATCCCAGTTGTAGTGGCTCCAGGTGCTGGTGTTGGTATCGACATAGGCCTGGGTAACCGCATCCAGTTCGGCGGCAGTGCGGAGGTTAGCAGCAGCGGCAGCATACTTGGCGTTCAGCAGGCCGCCGGCATGGCCCGAACGACCCCAGTCGGTGTGGATCGTGGCCTGGGTCGGATCGTTGGTGGTATTGCTGGTGTTGGTCTTGGCTTCGTGACCGTGGCAGTCGAAGCAGGGGCCCTTGTAGTTCGGGTCGGTCGTGTTGGTCAGCCGGATGACGTAGCCGGTGATCCAGGTATTGCTGCTGTCGGCGGCCGAAGTCATGTTGGCGAACGGCAGGGTCAAGAGCGAAGCCATCCCCTTCTCACGGTGCGTGGAAAGGATGGTTCTGTTCCAGCGGGTGTTGTGCTCGTACTTCAGCGTCCCGGAAGCGGCCGTGTTCGAACCGATCACCCGGGTCTGGTTGTAGTTGTACAGGTTGTGGCAGCTGGTGCAGAGGTTGAACTGGTCGGTCTTGCCGCTCTTGCTCGGGTTCCAGAGCACCAGGTTACCGTTGTTGTCGCGCCCTTTCACGCCGCGCAGCCCGCCGCCATGCTGATGGCAGGTTTCGCACTTGAAGGCGGTGTAACCGCTGGTTACCACCGGCGGTCCGTAGGCGGCGTTATCCAGCACACCCGGATAGGTGGTGGTGCCGATGGTCCCGGAAGCCAGTTCGCCGGTGAAGCCGGACTGGTTGGAGAGGACGGCCCCTTCATGGGTATGGCAGCGGATGCAGAGCCCGCTGGTGTGCGACGGGGTACCTTCGACGTGATTGGAGGTATCGAAGGCGGTGTTCGCATTGGTCGACGGAGCTACCGTCGCCACGCCACCGACCGTGAAGCTCTGAGTGCCGTCATGACACGCGGCACAACGGTTGGCATCGGGGGTGGGATACGGGATCGGGCCGACGCCGTTATGCTGGGCGCCGCCGCCGTGGCAGCTCTCGCAACCGAGGCCATCCTGGTTGTGGGGAGAATTCTGCTGATACTGGGCAACGATCCCTTCGCCGGTCAACGGATCGGTTACGGCGCTGTGGCACTGGATACAGGCGGTATCGCCCACCGAAGCCACGCCACCGAAACCGGTGGTATTCGACCCTTCCTTGTTGCCGGAGCCGCAGCCAGCGAGTGCTGCCGTCATGACGAACGCGGCCAGCAGCGCTGCATACTTTGATGCTGTTCTACTCATGCTGTTTCCTCCTTGGTTGGTGTGTGCTTGCTAATAGGTACCCGGCAGGTGGCACTTCGTACAGACCTTGCTCCCCGCCCGATCACGATAGTTGTCGCTGATGCTCCCCCAGTTCCGCGGATGGGGATTGGTCCCGCCCAGCTTCGCACTGTGGCACTGCACGCAGACGTCGCCATCGGGATGGCACGCCTGGCACGATTGCAGGTTACGCCGCGCTTCCGTCGCATGTTCGAACAACGCCGGCGCGTACTTCTGGTGGTTCGGGCCGAGCATCAGGTGCGATTTGATCCGCAACGACCCTTTCGGGAACCGGCTGTGGCACTCCGAGCAGTACGATGCGTCATGGCACCGGTTGCAGCTCTGCGGGTTGTCCAGCGCCTTCACCGGATGCAGGCTCAAAAAGTTGCTCCGGTGGCTCTTCGGTACGTAGTCGTTGTGGTAGTTCCGCGTGCTCAGGTCACGGTCGATACCCCCGCCGGAATGGCAGTCCAGGCAGAACGACTGGTCATGGCACTGGGAGCAGTTGCTCCCCGCCTTGCTCGCCAGCACCCGGTGCCCCCGGACCCAGTCCCCTTCGTGATTCGGCGCCACACCTTCGCTCTTGTGACAGCTGTTGCAGTCACTGATCGCCGTTGTGGCGTACTCCTTGTGGGACATTTTCTCGGCAAGGGCCATCTGTACGGAGAAGGTTGTCACGGTTATCAGCAGTGTTGCTAGGAACCATTTCTTCACAGATTTCCCCCCTTTCTAAAAGTCGTAGTCAAAGACGAAGCGTCCTTGGACGTTGCTCGAGAACTGATCGGTCACCGTGTTCTCTACCCGCAGCGACGCGGTCATGCTCTTGTTCAGCTTGTACTTCCCACCCAGCCAGTAGGTCCGGGCGATTTCGTCCTGCAGCAGCGAGTCCCGCTGGTAGACGTCGTAGGCGATCCCACCCGAAACCTGCAACGCCTTGGTCAGGTCGTAGTAGGCGTCGACGATGATCCCGTTGGTGCTGCCGTTGTAACCCTGGTTGTTGTCGTACTCGACATTCAGCTGCAGCGGGTCGATCGGCCGCAGGATGCACCCCAGGTGGTAGATGTGGCCCTTGCCACCCTCCTGGAAGAACTGCGCCGTGTAGCCGCCGTTCAGGGTGATCATCTCGTTGATCGTGTAGTCGACCCGGAAGGCCGCTTCACGATACCGGTCCACGGCAAACACCGAGTAGATCGAGGTGCTGTCGAAGGTCGGATAGCTCTGGTAATATTCACCGGTGAAGATCAGGTTCGCCAGCGGGAAGTACTTGATCCCTCCCAGCAACTCGTTGAACGTCTCGGCGGTCAGATCGTACCGCCCGTTACCGTAAATCTTGATGTTGTTGAACAGGTACTGCTTGAACGTCGCCCCCAGCATATCCTGGGCGATATCCCAGTCGTCCCACTTCCGGAACCAGCTGAACTCGAAGTCCGTCGCCTTGAACCCCTGCAGATAGGCCGAAACGCCCAGCGCCAGGTTCCCGCCGTGCCCCCCTTCGTTGTCCAGATCGAAGATCACGTTCCGACCGCCGAACGCCGAGAAGGCGACCGGCCCGACGTTCTTCAACGTCACCTGGGCACCGTCGACGATTGCCGTCCCGGCTTCTTCGTTGACGAACTGCCGCCCCAGCCGGAAGTCGACCTTGTCGAACAGGTCGCGATATTCGCCGTAGAGGTAGTACAGCCTGCTGTTGAACCCGTTCCCGTTGTCCAGGTCCTGCGTCATCCGTCCGTAACCGTAGATGGATGCCTTCCCCGCCTTGTCGAGGTTCGTCACCGACAACCGCAGGTACTCCGCCAGGTCCGTTTCACGACGATTATTGGTGTAATCGTTGTTGAACCACAGGAGCTGGGTCGAGCTTCTGCCGTGGATCTCCGCCGACCACGCCGCCGGCGCCGCCAGGAGCGTTCCCAGCAGAAGAACCCCTGTTAACCCTTTCATTCCCATTCAGTGGACCTCCTTTCGCAAAATGAACAAAACACTTACATTGCCGGCCTCTGGCCGGCCGAGCCAGCTCACCTCCCCCATTCGTGCGTTAAAAAAACCGTGGCCGGGCTTCAGCGCTCTCCGGCAACTGCCGCTGAAGGTCCGGACACCGTACCGTTGGCAAAAATATCGACGAAGGAACGGATCGCCCGTTCCCGGTCGATCGTCCGAATCCGCTTCCCTTCGAGCAGTTCTTCGACGGTGAAGAAGCAGTAGAAAATCCCGTGGAACACCCGCGCCGCCATCTCCGGGTCGACGTCCCGCAGCCCCCCGCGCCCCTGCAGCTCCCGGAAATAGGAGGCAAGCACCTCGAACAGGTTGTCGAGAAAGGAGTGAAAGACCTTGACCAGCTTATCCGGCGAGCGCTGCAACTCCGCCTGGACGATTCGCACCCAGTCCTTGAGCTGGATCAGGACGTCAAAGAAGAGGGTGGCAATCTCATGCAACGCCTCTTCGTAGGGCATCTCGACAACTTTCGGCAAAATCCCCTTGAAAGCGGGGATGAAAGAGAAGTGGGTTATCACTTCTTCCAACAGCTGTTCCTTGGAATTGAAATGGCGGAAGATCGTCACCTCGGCCACCCCGGCCTGGCGGGCGATCTCGCGAGTCGATGCCCCGAGATACCCCTTGGTGGAAAAGAGCCCGATGGCAGTCTCGAGAATCCGCTCCCGGGTTTCCAGGGGCATGTGCTGAGTCTGGTTTGCCGTCTGCCGTGCCACGCTTCCTCCCCCTGATGTCATTTCCAGGTGTAAGCGCTTACTAACATGTCACTTTAAAAAATTTTGCAACAATGGTGTACGAGGAAGGACCGTCAAACGTCGTCTCCTCCGACACCGACGGCTACCAGAGAAAAACGGTAAACATACTTCTTTCGTTTTCGGCAGCCCGCCGCTCAACTTTAATATTTTTTATTACAACAGGTTCAACAAGTGATTTCACTGACACCGTGACAAGAATTGTCGATCCCGTTTTTCACAATCTGCGGCAGGCGATCCCCCTGCAACTTTAGACACTTACACCACTGCGCTTCCGGCAGGGCCAGCGATAGCACCACAGCCCAAGCCATTTAACGGGATCCCGACCACTACACTCAACACCAGTTGCCAAACTCGGCCAGAAATGAATCTTCGCTGTTTCGGCTATGTAGCCATCATTAAGCAGAGACCGGCGGTACCCAACCCAAGCCGTAGCCTTCATTAAGAGCAAAATCGGTACCAGATAAACGTTTATCAGGAATTTCCCTACACAACCAATAAACAATATATTCAAATAGTTGCTAACTAAAAAATCGGTCAACTGACCGGCGTTGCGAGAGAATCACCGGCATGCTCCCAGCACAGCCCTGCCTGCGGGCGCGAAATCGGCTGACCGGAGCGCTGCTGAATGGGCCAGCGTACCGGTGCCGCACAGTGTAGACTGCCGCGTTTCGTCCAGACGGCTTCGTCATATCACCACCCGGAACCAGCCTCTCCCTGGCTACACCGCAGGCGGCAACGCAATGAACGTTGTAACTTGCCGGACGGCCGTACTCGTCTGCGGCGCAAATCGCCGGATTCGCTGTTTGTGCCTCGCCCGGCTTTATCGCGCTATCACTGCTGACAAGGGATAATGCGCCGGGACACGGAGACAGGCCGACGGCATTGCCGACGATTCTCCCGGCTGACGGTTGGCGGCGGTGCAAGCACCCGGGGAAAAAACAACAAAGCCGCTCCTGTCGGACAGGAGCGGCTTTGTAACTACTGTTTCAATCTGTAACTATGCGCGGAAGACGGTCAGTAAAAAAAGCGCCGTCCCCTCCCGCTTGGTTACTTGCTGATGATGACGCAATCGAAGGTTGCCTCGATTCGCCGGTTCTTCTGCCTGCCGGCCTTCGTCTTGTTGCTGGCGACCGGCTTGGTGTAACCGTAGCCCTTGGCGGTGAGCCGATCAGGGGCAATGCCGAACTTCTCGATCAGATAATTTCTGACGCTGGCGGCCCGCCGCTCGGAGAGCTTCATATTATAGTCATAGCCGCCGACGTTGTCGGTGTGACCTTCGATGACCCCGTTGGCTTCGGGATATTTTTTCATGAATTCAGCAACCTTACCGATTTCGGCATGGTATTTCGGCTTGATGTCGGCCTTGCCGGTGTCGAACTCGATCTTCAGGTCGATGCAGACCTTTTCTTTTTTCGGAGGAGGTTGCGGAGCAGCCACCTGGATGTTCCCCGCACTGCTCGTCGTGCCGCCGGCACCGGTACAGGTAAGGGTGTAGGCCGTATCAGCCGCCGGAGTGATCGTCATCGACCCCTGTGGCTTGACGGCACCTATCTCAGGCTGGATCGTGCAGTCGGTGGCATTTTCCGAGGTCCAGGCGAGCGTGGCCGTTTCGCCTTTGGTGATCGAAGCAGGCGTAACCGTCAGGCTGCTGGTCGGGGCCGGGGGAACCGGCGGGGCGGGCGGGGCGGTAACGGCAATGCTTGCGGTGCTGCCGGTCGTACCGCCCGGGCCACTGCACGACAAGGAATAGACGGTATCGGCCGCCGGGGTGATGGTAGTGCTCCCCGCAGTGCTGACCGAGCCGATCGCCGGGGTGATGCCGCAGTCCGTCGTATTCCGGGAAGACCAGCTGAGGGTAGCCGACTCTCCCTTGGTGATCGTGGCGGGCGTAACCGTCAGGTTGCTCGTCGGGGCCGGGGGCGGCTCCGGAACAGCCACAGGAGCGGCGGCGGCCGTCTTGCCGCCGAAGAGGAAGGTAAGCCCCGCCGTGTACTCCCAGTTGTACATGACGCTGTTGTGCTCCTCGAAGAGGAACAACTGGCGGGCATCGGCTCGCAAGGCCACGGAGTCGGTCACGTAATACTTGAGTCCCAGGCCGGCATTGGCAGTAGCATCGGTATTGCTCCCCGACTCGAAGCTCGAACCATGACCGACGGTTATGCCGCCGCCACCGACGGCCAGATACGGTACCAGCGGGCCGTCGGGCATCAGGTTATAGAGAACGTCCAGACCGTAGGAGAGGGCATTGACGCTCCGATCCGAACGGGTCCCCTCCGTAGAGAGGTAGGAACCGACCAGTTCGAATCCCCAGTTTTTGGTCAGGTCATAGCCGAGGCGCAATCCGTAAAGGGGAGCTGTTTTCAGATGCTGATCCCCGTCAAAGGTATAACCGCCGATAAACGGCGATACGGAAACGGCATGAGCCCGCTCCCCCGCCATAACAGGCGCCGCCATGGCCCCGATGGCAACAGCGGTCAGCAGTGATACGGCAATTTTCTTCATTGTGCTTCCTCCTGTGATTAAATTTACCACCTTAACCCTGCGGAAAAGCCGGTTGGAATATTGGCCACGCAAAGGCGTCCGGTCATTTCATCTCTTGCAGCTGATTCATATCCTTCCGGCTGTCTTCTTTCAGCTGTTCCAGCCGCTTCTGCCGCTCTTCTTTGGCCTTTTTCAGCTGCTCCGTTTTCTGTTCCTTCTTCCCTTTTAACGCCTTGACTTTTGCTGTCCCCTGCTGCCGCTTTGCCTTGACCTTGTCCTCCTGCATTTTTTTCTTCTCTTTCAGCTCCCCCTCCTTCTTGAGGGCCTTTTCCCTGGCAGCGCCCTCCTTTTTAAGCGCCTCGCCTTTAAGGGAATCTTCTTTCTTCAACAGCTCGCCGGCCGGCGAGTAAACAGCCCCCTGATCAGCGGCAAAGACTGCCGTAGCGAAAAGACAGCCAGCAAATAAAGCGGTAATGATCTTCAGTTGGCGAACCATGTCAACCCCCTTGGTTAAAATTTATTAAACAACTATTACACAGCAATTACTACCGGTCAACGTTATCATCGTGGACTCGGCAGAAAGGTCCCGATGATCACAACCATTTAGCCTGGCACCACCCACGCTCGCTCGACACGCCTAACGGCGCTGGCGGCTTCGCGCTCCGGCCACGCCGCTGACCAGAACGGTTTCATCAAGAGATTGGACCTTGATGGCACCGAAGCTGCTCTTTTTCAACCACTCGCCCATTTCATCGGGCGAGTAGCAACGGCCGCGTTCCGTATTGACCAGCATGTTGACGGCAAAAAGCGTCCCCGGCGCCGGCGCGGCCAGCGATTTATCGATCCTGAACTCCTGGATGACCACCCGGCCGCCCGGATTGAGGGCGGCCCGACATTTCTGCAGCACCGCCAGGCACTGGTCGGGACCGAAAGAGTGGAATACCTGACTGATCAGGATCAGGTCGTACCCCTCCCCGAACTCGTCGGTCAGCATATCCCCTTCGCGGAAGAGGATTTCCGGCCCCGCCGTCTCGCGGACCACTTCCCGGGCAACCTTGATGGTATCGGGGAGGTCGAAAAGGGTCGCCCGGACCCCGTGGCGTGCCATGGCCATGGTGTACGTGGCCGGGCCACCGCCGAGGTCGAGGGCCGACTTCACCCCGGCGAGGCCGATCGCCCGGAGCAGGCTGTCGGCCTTCTGCGAGGCGATATTATGCATGCCGCGGATGAACGAGCCATGGTTGCGACCCACCCGGTTCGGCCGGCCGGACCGGACGACCTCGTCCAGCCCTGACCAGTTCTGCCAGAGGGTGTCGGCATGGCGCAGGATATCACCCATGTAGGAAGGGCTTCCCGGAACGAGAAGGCGGCGGGCCAGTGGCGCATTGGCGTAACGGTTCCCCTTCTTGGTCACCAGGCCAAGGCCGGCAAGGGCATTGAGCAGAAGCTCGGTGGCCCGCGGGTCGGTACCGAGGGTTACCGCCACCTCGGCCGCCGGCACGGGGGTTCCGAGCTGGCCGAAAATCTCCAGGTTATTGGCGGTCAAAAGCACCCGCGACGCCCAGAAACCATGCCACAGGTCGCTGAGAAACTTGACTTCATCTTTGCGGGACATCCGGTTCCTCCTTGGCTGGCAGCGAGCGAAACTACTTGCACAGGACGTCGGCCAAAAGACCCAGACGGGTATCGGGGGCAATGGCCTCCCAGTCGGTCTTGCCGGAGAGTTTGAACTCCCGGAGCGGCTCGCCCTTGCTGTCGTAATGGGTCACGTCCTCCAGGCGGCTTTTTTCCCCCGGGCAGTCGATAGTATAGACAAAATTGGTGTAACTCAGGTCATCGAACCCCTTGGGATGGCCCATCACTTCGAGTGCATCGGCTTTCCCCTGCTCCGAGTAAATCGCCTTGGTGGTAACGCTCACCAGTCCGGCCGCGGGTTTGCTCACCGACGCCTGGTCGAAGTAAAAGGCCGAGACCTGCGGATTGTCATCGACCAACACCCAGCCGGATTCGGCAGCTGACGCCGCCCCGCCGGCCAATAGCAAGATCGCCGCCGCCAACGGCAGTACATTCGTCACTCTGATTCCCATAGTCGGTTTCCTTTATGGGCCGGCGCAGAAAGGGGAACCGTTCAACGAACGGTCCCCCCTTGGCCCAGCCGGTTGGTCGCGGACGGCCGGTGCGGCCGGCATCCGGCAGCAGTTATTATTTGAATTCCTTGAGGACATATGCCGCAATCATCTTCGCCTGCCGATCGGGGATCGCCTTGGCGTCGAAGGACTGCATTCCCGGCCCCGGATGACGCATCAGCTTGACGATGTCTTTCTCACCCTTGACTTTGTTCGCTTTCAGATCCGCCCCCTTGAGGGTCTTCTTCGGATTGACGATGTTACCGCCATCGGGATGACAGGAGGCGCAATGCTGCTTGAACAGCTCCTCGCCCTCTTTCATGCTCTTCGATTCCTTGGCGTAGACAACCCCGGCAGCCATCGCCATCACCATCGTCGTCGCCACCACCTTCATCAACTGTTTCATCTTCGGACCTCCCTTTCTCTTAAATGCATCACGCCTGCTGCACGAGCGAATTCGTGCAAGCCATACCGTCAAATGATAGGAGGGATTGACCGGTTGTCAAGGTGAGGAATGGGCGTTCCCGGCTCCGGATGCCGAGGTACCGACCATAGTCAAAAGAAGCAGCACCGCCAGAGCAGCCATGGCGGCGCCGAAGCCGAAGGCGGCGAGCCTGCCTGCCTGCTGCCAGATGGCGCCGAAAAACAGGCTTGCCGGCAGGGCACCGACGCCGACGGCGAAGTTGTACCAGCCGAAAGAGCCACCCCGCTCGGTGGCGGGAACCATGTCGGCCACGAAAGCCTTCTCCACCCCTTCGGTCATGCTGTAGTAGAGGCCGTAAACGGCAAAGAGCAGCCAGCAGGCGAGTTCGGATGTCGCCAGGGCAAACCCGGCGTAGGAGAGCGCATAGACACTCCAGCCGGCGATGATCAGCCGCCGGCGGCCGACGCGGTCGGAGAGAGCACCGAAGGGGGTGGAAAAAAGCATCCTCACCGCCTGGAAGAAAGCCCAGAGCAGCGGGATTTTCACCGGCGAGACGCCAAGCTCGCCCGCCCGGAGAAGGAGGAAGGCATCCGATGAGTTGCCAAGGGTGAAGATGAACAGCACGATCAGGTAGCGGCGAAGCCGCCCCCGGGGAACGTAACGGAGGAAACTGCCGTTGCTTGCCTGCTGCCGGGCCGTCTCGCGGACACTGGTCACGATCAGCAGCACCGCCAAAAAACCCGGAATGGCGGCAAGCCAGAAGACCGTCCGCAGATCCTCGGCGAACAGCGTCATCAGCGCCGTGGCGGCGAGCGGCCCGACCAGTGCGCCACCGTTATCCATCGCCCGATGGAAGCCATAGGCCTTCCCCCGTGCCGTCGGGTCGGTGGAATCGGCAATCAGCGCATCCCGGGGGGAGGTGCGGAGTCCCTTCCCGACCCGGTCGGCAAAGCGAATCGCCAGGACGGCCACCGGTGACGTCGCCGCTGCCACCAGCGGCCGGGCAATGCTTGAAAGCGAATAACCGGCCAGCACCAGCCCCTTGCGCCGCCGCACCCGGTCGGAGACGATCCCCGAAAAGAGCTTGAGCAGGGCGGCGGTCGATTCGGCCACCCCCTCGATCACCCCGAGGAACGCCGGCCCCGCCCCGAGGACCCTGGTCAGGAAGAGCGGCAGCAACGGATAGATCATCTCACTGGAAATGTCGGTAAGGAAACTGACCAGCCCCAGCACGAGCACGTTGAGGGAGATACCGGCAAACATCATGACACCTCGGGAATGGCAGTGAGCTCCGCTCCGGGCGTCCCCTCACCGGCGGGGCGCGGGAACCGGGGGCTGCCCCAGCGGTTCAGGGGTTGAATTTCCCCGCCGCCGGCACCGCCCGCTTGAAGGCCCAGGCCTCGATCTTCTTGATCTGCTCGGCCATGGTGACGGACAGCGGCACCGTCCGGCTGATAGCGGCCATCAGGTCCTGCTGGACCATCGGCCGGCGGTCGGAGAGCGCCTCGAAGGCGGCGGCAAGAACCGCCTGTTCGACTTCGGCCCCGGAAAACCCCTTGGTGGAGCCGGCCAGGAGCGGCAGATCGAAGGGGACGAGCTCGAACCGCTGTTTCTCCAGGTGGATACGGAAAATATCCTCCCGGGCCGCCATATCCGGCAGGCCGACGTAGAAAATCTCGTCGAAGCGCCCTTTGCGGATGATCTCCGCCGGCAGCATCTCGATGGCGTTGGCGGTGGCGGCAACGAAGACCGGCGCCCGCTTCTCCTGCATCCAGGTAAGGAACGAGCCGAGAATGCGCGACGCCGGCCCCCCCTCGGCCTTGAACCCCTGGGTGGAGATTCCCGCTTCGATCTCGTCGATCCAGAGCACGCAGGGGGCCACCGCTTCGGCGGTCTTGAACGCCTTGCGCAGACTCGACTCCGGCGTGCCGTAGCTGCCGTCGTAGACCGCCGCCATGTCGAGCCGGATCAGCGGCAGCCGCCACTGGGCGGCGATCGCCTTGACGAAGAGCGACTTGCCGCAGCCGGCGATCCCCATCATCAGCACCCCCTTGGGGAGATTGCTCCCCGAGGAGATCGCTTCCAGGCCGAAAGCCCGCTCGCGCCGCGCCATCCAGTTCTTCAGGTTCTCCATTCCGCCGACCTGTTCCGGCGAGGCATCGTTGATGACGAACTCCATGATCCCGCTCTTGCGGATGATGGCCCGCTTGGTCTCGAACAGTGCCAGGACCATTTCGTCGCCGCTCGCCCCTTCTGCCAGCCGGGCGGTCCGCATCCCCCGCTCGACGTCGGCGAGGTCGAGCCCCTGGGCCGCCATCACCAGGTCGTCCAACAGCCCCGGCCGCGCCGCGCAGGCGGCAGCCAGCCGCTGATCGCGACCGCGCAGCTGTTCGAGGAATGCCTTGAGCTCGTCGATGGTCGGCAACCCCTGGTGGAGAATAACCAGCTCTTCCCGCAGTTGCGACGGCACTGCCTCTTCCTGGCCGAGAACGATGATGACCTTGCCGCGCCCCCGCCAGGCGAACTCTTTCAATTTGCGGATGAGAAACGGGTTGTCCCGCCAGAACCAGGGGAGATCCTTGAAGACGAAAACCGCCGGTCCGGCCTGGGCCAGGACGAAATCGACGGCGGCCGGCGGGTCGACCAGCGCTTCGACCACCGCGCCGTCGCGGCAGAAACCATCGGTGCAGTTCCAGATCCACGGCGCCCCCGCCCCCTTCACCCGGCTCGTCGCCAGGCCGGCAAGATGCTCGGTGCGCCGCTCGTTGTCGGTTACCACGTAGATCAGGTTGGCCCCGGCACCAATCAGGCGCACCAGTCCCTGGACGTTCAGGTTTTCCATGATCCCTCCCCCATTCGCCGTCATCCGGCGCCCAGCCTTTGTCCAGTGTAGCGCAAAACGGCGCAACCGACACCGGCCCCCCATTTATCGCACACTGCGCCGGCCGGGCCAAGCGAAAGATTGCGTTCGAGATGAAGCAATTCTTACCGATCCAGAAGCGGCGTTGTATCGCTTCGGTGGCCTGACGCCGCCGGCGAGGGAGAGACCGCCGGCACGGTCCAGCAACTCGACCTGGCGGTCCAGGGCGGCAAACCAACCGCTTCGAATAGCATCTTCGCGCCAAAGCGACAAAGCGCCGCCCCCTGACGAGGGGCGGCGCTTTGTCGCTCCATTCTTCCGCAGCCGGCTAGGCTGCCCGGCAGAACTCCCGCCGGCAGTTACTCCGGCAGTTATCGAGGATATGGAGGCGGTTGCGCTCCTTCGGCAAGGGAGGAGTCTCGTCCCAGGTCCGGCCATCCAGAAGCCGCCCCGCTCCCGCACCCCAGCCGGTAAAGAGGAACGGCACGTTGCGCTCCTCGGCCTGGTCCCGCAACCGCCGCACCCACTCCCGATCCGTCGGTCCTCCTTCGCCGCCGTCGCCGCCACAGACCAGCCAGTCGATCCCGCTGAAGCCGTCGACCTCCGGCAGGCCAAGCCGCCAGGGATCGACGGCGCCATGCAACGGTGCCGCCAACACCCCGACCACCGGCCAGTGCACGCCGTCGGCCAGCCAGCAGTTCTTCAGGGTAATGACGGCCGGCATCCGGGCCTCAACCTCCGCCTGATCGGTCATCCGGACAAGAAACCAGAGATTGCCGAGCGAATCTCCCTCCCCCAGCAGCCGGCAGGCACCGTCGTCGGCCGGGCCATAGAGGCGTTTCAGCGCCAGCTCCGGCCATGTGGTAACGGCAATGAACAGATGATGCGGAGCGGAAGCGATCACCGAAAGGACGCAATCCAGGTCCGCGGTGGAAACCTCGGGGTGGAACGGGTCGCCGGCCAGCAGGTAAACCCGGCCGCGCTTTTCGTTGAACGGCCGCCAGAGCACTTCCCGGTAGACCCCGCCGCCGGGGAGCAGCACCCCCCACGCCTCGTCGCCAAACACTCCCTCATCGGTCATTGTGAACATGATCCCTCCCTGGTCAGTTCGCCGGCCGCCGCCGGCAGATGTTTTCCACTCTTATCGGCCGGCATCCGCCAGACTTGATTAAGTTTTTTGCCCAGCGCCCCCACTGTCCCCGTGCCGGCACCGGCCCGACCGACCCGCAATCGCGCCCCCAGCTGGATTACCGGCGGGAAATGTGCAATGATAAACCATCAACGGGAGGAGACGGCGTCACCATGAAAACTCGCGACCGGATCATCGAGGCGGCCATCGCCCTCTTCAACGACAAGGGGACGGCCGCCGTCAGCACCAATCACATTGCCGCGGCGGTCGGCATCAGCCCCGGCAACCTCTATTACCATTTCCGCAACAAGGAGGACATCCTCGGCGCCATCTACGACCAGATGGATGCGGTCGGCTTCGGCGACTACCAGGCGATCATCGCCGAGTCCCCCGCCGGTTCCCTGGAAGCGATGGAGCGGACCTTCCTGATGATCCAGCGTTTCAACTGGCGTTACCGGTTCTTCAAGCGGGAGTTGACCGCACTCATCCTCCAGCATCCGCAGCTGCGGGAGCGCCACATCCGGACCCACCGGGCCCTGCTCAAGCTGGTCCGCCATTCGATCGACAGCAGCATCGACCTCGGCTTGATCAGGCCGATGGACGAAACCGAGCGCCAGCTCTTTACCGACGAGATCTGGCTGTTGGCCCTCTTCTGGCTCAACTACCTGGAGGTCGGCGGCGAAGAAGTGACCGACGAAACGCTGCGGCGAGGCAACGAGGTGGTACGGCAGACGGTCCGCTGCCGGCTCACCGACCGGGCGCTGCACTTGCTGGCAACCATGGAGGGAACGTCATGACCATCAACCGCTGCCCCTGGGCGGAAAGCGACGATTTGTACCGCACCTATCACGACACCGAATGGGGGGTGCCGCAGCACGACGACCGGAGTCTCTTCGAATTCCTGCTGCTCGAAGGAGCCCAGGCCGGCCTGAGCTGGTCGACGATCCTCCGCAAGCGCGACGGCTACCGGCGGGCCTTTGCCGGCTTCGATCCGGCGCTCGTCGCCCGTTTCGACGACCGGCGGCTGGCGGAACTGGCGACGGAGCCGGCCATCGTCAGGAACCGGCTGAAGATCGCCGCCGCCCGGCAGAACGCCCGCGCCTTCCTCGCCGTCCAGGAAGAATTCGGCAGTTTTGCCGCCTGGCTGTGGCGCTTCGTCGACGGCCGCCCCCGGCAGAACGACTGGCGGACCTTGGCCGAGGTACCGGCCACCAGCCGGGAGTCGGACACCCTGAGCAAGGAGCTGAAGAAGCGGGGATTTACCTTCGTCGGCTCGACGATCTGTTACGCCTACATGCAGGCTGTCGGCCTGGTGAACGACCACCTGACTGACTGCTTCCGCCGGCAGGAGGTAGGCCGGCTGGCTTGCCAAGAGGGGGAAAACGGTTAAACTGTGTTCATTATCGGCACCGCCAGGGTGCCCATCACCACAAACGGAGGGAACGGTCCATGAACATCCGGGAGAATCTCGACGCCATCTTCCCGACAGCCGCCGGCGTCCCCGAGCGCCACCGGCTGACAGCACCGATCGAGCAAAGAGCCTACCTGATCAACGGCGAAATCCGCCACTGGGAAGGGCCGACCCAGGATGTCCACTCCCCCATCTGCCTCCGACACGACCACGGTCCGGAACGGGTTCGGATCGGCAGCTTCCCGCTGATGACCGAGGCCGACGCCCTGGCAGCCCTCGACGCCGCTGCCGCGGCCTACGATAACGGCCGGGGCCGTTGGCCGACCATGACCGTCGCCGAACGGATCGGCCACGTCCAGCATTTTGCCACTCAGATGAACCAGCAGCGCGAGGAAGTGGTCCGGCTGTTGATGTGGGAGATCGGTAAGACACTGCTGGATGCGGAAAAGGAGTTCGACCGGACCGCCGCCTACATCGCCGATACCGTCGACGCCCTCAAGGAGCTGGACAGAATCTCCTCCCGCTTCGTCATCGAACAGGGGATCATCGGCCAGATTCGCCGCGCCCCCCTCGGCGTAACTCTCTGCATGGGGCCGTACAACTACCCGCTGAACGAAACCTTTACCACCCTGATCCCGGCGCTGATCATGGGGAACACCGTCCTGCTCAAGCCGCCCCGGCACGGCGTTCTACTCTTCTCGCCGCTTTTGAAGGCGTTCCGCGATTCGTTCCCGCCGGGGGTGGTCAACACCCTCTATGGCGCCGGGCGGACGGTCGCCCCGCCGCTGATGAAAAGCGGCCTCGTAGCGACGCTCGCCTTCATCGGCACCAGCGCCGCCGCCAACGCCCTGCACAAGGAGCATCCCAAACCTCACCGGCTCCGCTCGGTGCTCGGGCTGGAAGCGAAGAACCCGGCCATCATCCTCAACGATGCCGACCTCAACCAGGCGGTCGAAGAGTGCATCGCCGGCAGCCTCGCCTTCAACGGCCAGCGCTGCACCGCCCTGAAGATCATCTTCGTCCACGAGAGCATCGTCGATCATTTCCTCACCCTCTTCTCCGCCACCCTCAACGCCATCGGCCACGGCATGCCCTGGGAGTCGGGAGTAATGATCACCCCGCTGCCGGAGCCGGGCAAGCCGACCTACCTGACCGGACTGATCGAAGACGCCGTCAGGCACGGCGCACGGGTGGTCAACGAAGGGGGCGGCGCATTCTCCGCCACCTTCTTCCGGCCGGCAGTGGTCTACCCGGTAGACGGGCGGATGCGCCTCTACAGCGAGGAACAGTTCGGCCCGGTGATCCCGGTCGTCCCGTTCACCGATACCGCGGCGCCGATCCGTTACATCGAGGAGTCGGAATACGGTCAGCAGGTGAGCATCTTCGGCCGGGATCCGCAGGCGCTGGCCAGCCTGGTCGATCCGCTGGTCAACCAGGTCTCGCGGGTCAACATCAACAGCCAGTGCCAGCGCGGCCCGGACGTCTTCCCCTTCACCGGCCGCAAGGACTCGGCGGTCAGCACCCTGTCGGTTTCCGACGCCCTGCGGGCCTTCTCGATCCGTACCCTGGTGGCGGCCCGGGACGTCGAGCTGAACCGGCAGATCATCAACGATATCGTCAGGGAACACCGGTCGAATTTCCTCTCCACCGACTTCATTCTCTGACCGGCGACAGGGCGGGAACAGTTAAACGGTCTTTACTTCGGGCCTCCCTTTGCCTATACTTGCCTGTCATTCGTCCGGAGAAAGGGAAGCTTTCGCGTGCTGCGCACCGTCATCGAAAAACTGGGGGCCATGACCCTGTTCGTCGTCCGGGAAATGGGGCGGATGCTTATTTTCCTGCTCTACGCCCTCTACATCATCATCCGCGATCCCGGCCGGCCGATCCACATCTTCAAACAGATCCACTTCATCGGCGCCAAGTCACTGTTCGTCATCTTCCTCACCGCCGCCTTCACCGGGATGGTCCTCGGCCTCCAGGGTTACTACACCCTGACCAAGTTCGGCTCCGAGGGGATGCTCGGTTCCGTCGTCGCCCTGTCGCTGATCCGTGAGCTGGGACCGGTGCTGTCGGCACTGATGGTCACCGGCCGGGCCGGCAGCGCCATCACCGCCGAGATCGGCATCAAGAAGATCACCGAACAGATCGATGCCCTGAAGACAATGGCCCTGGAGCCGTTCAAATACCTGATCTCGCCGAAGGTCATCGGCGCGCTGATCGCCCTCCCCCTGCTCTGCGCCATCTTCGACGTGGTCGGGATCTACGGCGGCTACCTGGTCGGGGTCAAACTGCTCGGCGTCAATCCCGGCGCCTATTTTTACGAGATGGAAAAGAGCGTCGAGTTGAAGGACGTCTGGTCCGGCTTCGTCAAATCGGTCTCCTTCGGGATGATCATCTCCTGGATCTGCTGCTATAAAGGCTACACCGCCAGTCATGGCGCCGAAGGGGTTTCCCGCGCCACCACCGAAGCGGTGGTCATGGCGTCGGTACTGGTGCTGGTCTGGGACTACTTCCTGACCTCGGTGATGCTGTAGAACCACTGCCACGGTAACGGGCTTTACATGATCAAATTGGTAGACGTGGAAAAATCATTCGACAGCCAGGTGGTGCTGAACAAGCTCAACCTGGAGATCCCGGCCGGCAAGATCACCGCCATCATCGGCCCGAGCGGCGAAGGGAAAAGTGTCCTGCTCAAGCACATGATCGGCCTGATGAAGCCTGACAGCGGCACGGTCTTCGTCGAGGGGGAGGACATCACGGTGATGCGCCGGCACGTCCTCAACCGGGTGCGGGAAAAGTTCGGCATGCTCTTCCAGAACGCGGCACTGTTCGATTCGATGACCGTTTTCGAAAACGTCGCCTTCCCGCTGGAAGAGAAGACTTCCCTGTCGCGGCTGGAAATCCGCGACAAGGTGCACGAGGCGCTGGAGCACGTGGGACTCAAGGGGGTGGACCGGAAATACCCCGACGAGCTCTCCGGCGGGATGAAAAAGCGGGTCGGCCTTGCCCGGGCGCTGCTCCTCAACCCCCGGATCATCCTGTTCGACGAGCCGACCACCGGTCTCGACCCGATCATCTGCCGGGCTATCCACCAGCTGATCAAGGATACCCACACCCGCTTCGGCTTCACGGCGGTGATCGTCTCCCACGAGATCCCGGAGATTTTCGACATCTCCGACAACGTCGCCATGCTCTACCGCGGCCGGATCATCGAGATGGGAACCCCGGAAGCGATCCAGCGGTCGGAGCAGCCGGTGGTCAAGCAGTTCATCAGCGGCAGCCTGGAAGGGCCGATCCAGTTTGTCTGAACCGCCGCGCCCGGCCTTGCCCGGCGCCGCATTACACCAGATCGACAAGGTGCATCCATGAAGAGAGTCACACTCGAATTGATCGTCGGAGTTTTTGTCATGATCGGCATACTCTGCCTCGCCTACCTCTCCATCAAGCTTGGCAAGATGGAGCTGTTCGGCGGCAACTACTACACCATCACCGCCGATTTCGACTCGGTGTCGGGGCTGAAGGCGGGCGCCTCGGTGGAGATCGCGGGGGTCGAGGTGGGCAGGGTCGACCGGATCGTCCTCGAGCAGCAGACCGACCAGGCACGGGTCTTCCTCCAGATCAGGGACGGCATCAAGCTGCAGAGCGACGTCATCGCCGCCGTCCGCACCAAGGGAATCATCGGCGACAAGTTCATCAAGCTGAAACCGGGCGGTTCCTCGACCATTCTCGCCGCCAACGGCAAAATCCAGGACACCGAATCATCCGTTGACCTGGAAGAGCTGTTGAGCAAATACATTCACGGCTCGGTTGATTAGCCGTCACCTCCTGCTACAATAGATGACCAGAAGCGGCGCCGGCGGTGCCGCCCTTTAATGCATTCAGCCTGGAGGGAGCGACGATGAAATCTTTGCAACGAATGGCGCTGGCCGGGTTGACCACCTTGCTGCTCCTTTCCCCCGCGTGGGGAAGCGACGACCAGAAAAAGGTGGTTCTCAGCCTCGACGACTGCATCCGCGACGCCCTAGCGACCGCCCCGGAACTCGGCGAATCCCAGTCGGACATCGACTATTCCACCTCGCGGCTCGACGAAGCCAAGGCCTACCGCTACCCGCGCATCGACTTCCTCGGCCTGATCGGCCCGGTCCCCCAGGCCCGGGGCAACCAGGTCTGGTCCCCCGACGGGGTCAACGACACCAACCGCTGGACCTGGTTCCAACGCGGCGACGCCACCCTCACCCAGCCGCTTTACACCTTCGGCAAGATCAGCGAAAACATGAAAGCCGCCACCCACGGCATCGAGGTCGACAGGGCGAAAAAAGAGCAGCGGCGCAACGAGGTCGCGCTACAGGTCAAGGAATACTACTACGGCCTGCTGCTGGCCCGGGAACTGAAGGAAGTGATCCTCGACGTCCGGGAAGACTTGGACAAGGCGCGGAAGAAAGCCAAGGAGTACCTGGAAAAGGGCTCGACCAACGTCGACGACTTGGATATCTACAAACTTGACGCTTTCAGCGGCGAAGTGGACAAGTACCTGGAAGAGGCCAAAAAAGGCGAAGCGCTGGCCCTGGCGGCGCTGAAGAGCCGCACCGGCTTCCCTGCCGAGACCAGCCTCGACATCGCCACCGAGCGGCTCACCCCCGACGAAGGACCGGTGGCCGAACTGCCGGTCTACCTCGAAGAGGCCCAGGCCAAGCGCCCCGAGTACCGCCAGATCAAGGAAGGGCTGGTGGCGCGGCAGGCACTGGTTGACGCCGCAAAGGCCGAATACTACCCCGACGTCTTCATCGCCGGTTATCTTTCCGGCGCTTACGCCGACAAGCGGAGCCGGATCGACAACCCGTTCGTCGCCGACGAGTTCAACCATCTTTGGGCCGGGGTCGCCCTCGGCCTGAAGTGGAAGCTCGACTTCGGCATCACCGGCGCCAAGGTCGCCGGCGAACAGGCCCAGTACAACCGGCTGCTCAGCACCAAGAGCTATGCCGAAACCAACATTCCGCTGCAGATCAAGAAGGCCTACCTGGAGATGAAAGAAGCGGAGAAGAGCATCCCTGCCACCGAAGAAGCCTACACCAACGCCAAGAAATGGGTCGTTGCGGCCCTGGCCAACTTCGATTTCGGCATCGGTCCCGCCAAGGAGATCTTCGAAGGGCTGCAGAACTACGCCCGGATGCGGGCCAGTTACTTCCAGTCGGTCTACAACTACAAGATGGCGCTGGCCAACCTCGACTACGCGGTCGGCCAGGCGCCACTCGAAAAACGCTAAGGGGGAAGAAGTACCATGAAATGGCTGATCCTGCCCATCCTGCTCCTCACCTTCGCCGCCTCGGTGCCGGCCTATGCCCAGCCGACGCCGACCGAGACGGTCAAAAAGACCGTCGATGAAGTCGTGCGCATCGTCTCCGACAAGGAGCTGAAAAAACCGCAGAACGAGAAAAAACGCCGGGATTCCCTGAAAAAGGCCATCGGCGCGATCTTCGACTACACCCAGATGTCCGAACGCTCCATGGCCCGCCACTGGCGCGACCTCTCTCCTGCCCAGAAAAAAGACTTCGTCGGGCTGTTCGAAACCCTGCTGGAGAACTCCTACGCCGGCAAGATCGAATCGTATAACCAGGAGAAGATCCTCTACCAGAAAGAGATCATCGACGGCCAGTATGCCGAGGTCCGTTCGAAGGTCGTCACCCCCAAACGGGACCAGTACTCCCTCGACTACCGGCTGATCAACGAAGGTGGCCAGTGGAAGGTCTACGATGTCGTGATCGAGGGGGTCAGTCTCGTTTCCAACTACCGGACCCAGTTCAACCGGATCATCACCGACCAGGGGTATAACGAACTGGTCAAGAAACTGCGCACCAAGAGCCAGGAGATCAAAGGGGCCTGACGCTCGCCCCTCATGTCCGGTTCATCGCACGGGCCGTTCCGTAAGGGACGGCCCTTTTTTTGCGCCCTGGCACCGGATATTGGCCCGGCAGGTGACTAATCGTGACGGCCGGTGATTACCGAGATCCTGACCGTCGGCGGCTGGGGAGGGCTGCTGCCGGAAGCGGTTTTGATCTGCTGCCGCGGGACGCCGCACTCGTTGACCAAAACGGCGACAACGTGTTCGAGCCTCTTTTCTGCGAGCTGTCTTGCTCTTTTGCCACCATGGCCGAAGGTGGCCTCGACCCGCAGGGTGATGGACGGGTCCTGGCGGTAGAGATCCTTAATGGCCATAATCGACCGGTTCATCTCGTCCGACAGGATGTCTTCCTGCGGCTTGAACACCAGCGGCGGGACGAACGGTATCGTCTTCACGGTGAGGTCCACCGGCAGATTCAGGTCGGCGGCGAGCATCCGCTTGATCCAGGTGGTTTGTTCATCGGACAGCGGCGTGTCGCGCCGGATCTCCAAGAGGATCGCCACGGCGGCCGACTTGTCGTTGAAGCCGACCGAAAAATCGCTGATCCTGGACGGCGCAATGATCGTGTCGACCTTGACCGCCGACTGTTTGACGACCGCGATGGCGCTCTGCGCCGAACTCCTGATGATCTCGCCGGGAGGCTTCGGCGGGGCGATGGCCGGGATAGTGGCCTTGGCAATCTCCTGTTTGAGCCCGCCCGCCTGAACTTTCACCTGCTCCACGTTAAGGACGACTTTTCTCCCCAGGGCCCGGCCGATGGAGGTTTCCGCCTTTTTCGTCTCGGCGTCGCTCAGATACCGCACCGTGTTCACCAGGGCATTGATCTCAAGAATGCCCGCGCTGTTGACCGCATAGGCAAAGGTGGCCAGATGGGAGCGCTTTTCCTGCTCCAGCGCCTGCTGCAACGCGTCCTGGATGGCGGTTCGCTGCCGCACTTCCGCGATTGAGGTATGCAGCGTATAGATGAGCGGGATCGAAATCACCACCAGGACGGCAATGAGAAAGGCAAACCGCTTCTTCATCTGCGAGAGTTCGTCAGCGGCCATTTTTCTCCTGAAACCGTAGAAGGAGAAGACCGCACAGGTGGAGAGGACGATGGCGACGAAGTTGGTGAAGAACAGCAGGAAGCCACCATAGAAGATCTTGAGGCTGGCAATTCCGGCACCGAAGCCGGCGACGCTCAAGGGGGGGATGACGGCAGTGG
This sequence comes from Geotalea uraniireducens, assembly GCF_027943965.1. Lineage (NCBI taxonomy): Bacteria > Pseudomonadati > Thermodesulfobacteriota > Desulfuromonadia > Geobacterales > Geobacteraceae > Geotalea > Geotalea uraniireducens. The sequence goes on from NZ_AP027151.1 coordinate 3,160,396, forward strand.
CGATGGCGACCCCCGGAACGATGGTCAGATAGTTTTTCTTGGTGCAGATGGCGCTCGCCCCGGCGGTGCCGGCCAGAAAGGCGATGATCAGGTCGTAGAGGTTCGGCCGGGTGCGGGAGAGAATTTCGGCGGTCACGTCCTTCAGGGGCGAGACGTAGGTTGCCGCCGCCGCGACGGCAATCGACAATGCCACGCTCAGAGAGATCTTCTTGACCGACTTGTTCCAGATGACATTGTCGCCGGTGACGAAGGCAAAGCCGAAGCTGAGGATCGGCCCCATCAGCGGCGAAACGAGCATTGCCCCGATGATCACCGGCGAGCTGTTCATGATCAGGCCGCAGAGGGCGATGAGGTTCGCCACGGTGAGGACGAAAAAATACCCGGCAGTGATCTCGATTTCGGAAAGGATATCCCTGATGACCGCGCCCGGGTTGATGTTCGCCACCTGCTCGCGCAGCCATCCTTTCAGTAATGACGCGAATTTCTCGGCTGTTCGGCTCATAATTCCTTTGCGGTGCTACCGGCCTCTCGACGATGGCTGGAATCTTGCGCGGCACGACTACTGCCGCTCAGCTATAAACTATAACAGGGAATTGCGCCGTTACAGGCTCATGTCCCCTATGCCCCCACACCGCACTATCCGCCGAGGACTCAACAGCACACCATTTTTAATGTGTTGCCACTAAAAAGCACTTTTTCCGGACGCAGCCAATGTGGTATGAAACATGGCCAGCGGCACACTGCACCGGGAGGCGAAAATTGGACTTCAGCTCTGTAAGAAAATATCTGTGGCGGGCGCTACTCGTAACGTTTCTCCTGTTTACGGCAGGCTGCGGCAGCGGCGACGAAAACACCACGCCCGCGGCCACCGGCACGGAGGCTGCGGTGACGCTTATTCCGGTGGGAAACGGGGAGTACACCGTCCAGGGCAACAACCTGGACAATCTCCAGGGAATGCAAGTAGACATTACCTATGATCCGACCGTCATGAGTTCGCCTTCTGTGACCAAGGGGGAATTCATTTCCGACGCATTCATGGAATGCAATACCATCGCTCCCGGGATCATCAAGATTGCCATCATCAGGATGGTGCCACTGTCGGGAAGCGGCCGCATCGCAACCGTCACCTTTGCCAATTATTCGGCGGTCCCCCCGAATGCCATTGCGCTCCAATATTATCTGGTGGGAGCGAGCGCCCTGTAGACGGCAAAACCGTGGACCGCTCCGGGGCAAAGCGGAGATGACATGTTTGCCAATCACCAATCGCGGAGAACGACATGGCACGATTTACCTATCACCTGGTGGACGTCTTCGCCAAAGAGGCGCTGTCGGGCAACGGGCTCGCCGTTTTCCCCGTGGCGGAGCAGCTGCCGACCGACCTCCTGCAACGCATCACCCGGGAAATGCGCCAATTCGAATCCATCTTCCTCGGGGGGACAACAGCGCCGGGAACGTATCGGGCGCGCATCTTCACCATGGAAGAAGAGCTGGCATTCGCCGGGCATCCGATCATCGGCGCGGCTGCTGTACTCCACGCGGCCCACTTCGGCAGCGAGGATGACGTTCAACTCCTCTTCCAGCTGGCGGAACGGACAGTCGCCGTCGTCAGCCGGCGAAACGGTGCCGCGTATCAGGCCGAGATGGATCAAGGCCCCGCCACCTTCGAGCCGCCGCTCGGCGCCGCCGCGCGCGGGGAGCTGCTGGCGGCCCTCAACCTGTCCCCCGAAGATCTGATGGCGGAATTGCCGTTACAGGTGGTCTCCACAGGGCTCCCCTACCTGATCGTCCCGCTCGGGGCCAACTTGGCCAGCGCCCGCATTGTACGGCACGATTTCGCGGCCCTGCTTGCCCGGGTTGGCGCCCGGTTCGCCTATCTCCTCGATGTCCCGGCCCGCGAGGGGCGCACCTGGGACAATGACGGCCGGGTCGAGGACATCGCCACCGGCAGCGCGGCCGGGCCGGCCGGCGCCTATCTGGTGGCACACCACCAGGCCCCGTCGGATCGCCCGCTGACCATCCACCAGGGCCGCTTCCTCGGCCGGCCCAGCGAACTCACCGTTGTCGTTGCCGCGGATATGACGGTGCGGGTAAGCGGCGATGTGGTCTTCGTCGGGCACGGCGAATTGGACCTGCCCGATTCGTTCCGGCAACTACCCGCCGGCAATGGCGCCTGAATCTCACCGCCAGCTCACCACACATGCGCCGCCACCGGCGATTTGGCCCGCTCGCCGAGCTTGATGGCACCGGTGCGGCAGCCGCTGCGGCAGACGCCGCAGCCGTAACAGCCGGTCTGGTCGACCACCGCTTTTTTTGACGTGGCGCTGTAGCTCAGGGCGCCGAACTGGCAGAGCCCCATGCATTGCCGACAGCCGGTGCAGAGAGCCGGCTCGATTGCGGCAACGAACTCGGCGCGGAACATGATCGGCACCGCATGGCTGATGGTAGTGCTCAGCGCCAGGCAGTCGGCGCGGTCGCAGTTGCAGATCGCGCCGATGAAGGGAGCGCGGAAGGTCCAGATGGTATGGCAGAGCCCTTCCCGCTCGTGATCGCGCAGCGCGGCCAGGGCCTCATCCCTGGTGAGGATTTCGTAGCGCCGGTCGCCGGGGGTGCCGGAGGGCTGCCAGCCGAGGTCGCGGAAGATACCGATCAGCTCCCCGCCGTCGGGACCGAGGCTGATCCCGTAGCAGTACCGCTTCTCCACGCCGCGGGTGATCTTGCGGCAGATACAGGCGAGGCGGACGATGGAGTTGGCGAAGGCGAAGATCCGTTCGATCTCCTCGATCGGCACCACCTGGCCGAAATGGAGCTTCTTCATCTTCCGGGTCAAAAGCCGGCCGAACATCGCCCGGAGGAACCAGGGGAGCCGGTCGAGCCGCTCCAGCGCCTGTGCTTCCCCGGCAAACTCCCGCCGGATCGTCTCCGGGTCGGCGAAGGCACCGATCAGCTTGCGCCGGCGCAGATCGCTCAGCATATCCTCGGAATAATTCTTCGCCTGTAGATACCAGCGCTCTCCCTCGCCATGCTTGACGCAGAACTCGCACATCGCGCCGCACCTCCCCGGGACGATATCGCCCCTGCTGCAGCAAGTATATCGCAGCGGCACACGACCGGTACCACCTCTCCTTTCACCCTCTCCCCACCCCTCCCCCATCGAAGGGGGAGGGAGCACTTTGCCGATGGGCACAGGCAATTCCACGCACTATCTCCCCCGCCCTTGATGGGAGGGAGCCGGGGGGAGGGTGCGCCGGAAGCTGGCAGTCCCTTCCTTTTTTTCTCCCCACCATGCTACAATGAATTTTTCCGGGAACCTTTGCGCCGGAACGGCGTATATCCCACCAGTAACGAAGCCCACGGGGAAGCGATGGACGATCAGACCATAATCGAGTGCGTGCTGAACGGCGACGTCAATGCCTATGCCCTGCTCGTCCGGAAATACCACCGCAACCTGCTGGCCTTCATCTTCCGGCTCGTCCGGGACCCGCACCTGGCGGAGGATATCGGCCAGGAGGTCTTCCTGAACGTCTACAAGGAGCTGCCGCGTTTCGACACCGGCCGGGGGACGCCATTCGCCGCCTGGCTGTTCATCGTCGCCCGCAACCAGTGCATCGACGAGTTGCGTCGGCGCCGCCGGGCGGAACCGGCAGCAGTGGAGCAGCTCGAACGGCTGGCCGCCGGCGGCGAATCGGCCGAGGAGGCGCTGCTCCGCCGCGAGGAGTTGGCGGCGCTGGCCGCCACCGTCCGGGACCTCCCCGAGCCGTTCCGCGCCACGATCATCATGAGCCTCAAGGGCGCCACCCTGGACGAAATCGCCCGGAAGTCGGGGGTTCCCCGGGCCACGGTCAAGACGCGGCTTTTCCGCGCCAAAGAGAAGATCGCCCTGGTCCTGAAAGAGCATTTCGGAGGTGTCGGACATGAACGAAGAGTTTGAACCGTCTGCCGATTTCGTCGCCAACGTCATGAAGCGGGTCCGGGCGTACGAGACCGAACAGGTCCCGGTCCTGGAACGGATCATCTGGTCCCGCCAGATGCGCTACATCTTGGCCGGCAGCGGCACCGTCGTCGGCATTCTCAAGGCGCTGCCGGTTTTCTGAGCGCCGGCAGCAGCACCAATCATTGTCAGAGAGGATCTATTCGATGTCTGAAACAACCGCAACCACCGCCCCCAAACAGTTCACCCTCAAAACAAAATCGAAATTCCGCGAGTACACCGAGACCATCATCTGGGCGCTGCTCCTCGCCTTTGCCATCAGGACCTGGGTGATCGAGCCCTTCAAGATCCCGTCCGGCTCCATGGAGAACACCCTGGCGATCGGCGACCACCTGTTCGTCAACCGGTTCCTCTACGGCATCAAGATTCCCTTCACCGACACCCGCATCCTGCGGATTCGCGCCCCGCACCGCGGCGACGTGGTAGTCTTCGAGTACCCGGAAGACCCGAGCAAGGACTTCATCAAGCGGGTGATCGGCGTGCCGGGCGACGTGATCCAGGAAAAGGACAAAGTCGTCTACGTCAACGGCGTCCCCTACCGCAATCCCCACGAAATCCACCGGGACAGCACCATCCTGCCGGCGGAGGCGGGGCCGCGGGATAACTTCGGCCCGGTCACCGTGCCGGCCAACTCCTACTTCATGATGGGTGACAACCGCGACAACTCTTACGACAGCCGCTTCTGGGGCTTCGTCAAGGACAGCGCGCTGAAGGGCAAGGCATTCATCAAGTACTGGTCGTGGGACCAGGATAACTGGCGGGTGCGCTGGGGAAGCATCGGGCAGCCAATCGACTGAGCCGCCCGGCCGACGCAGCCGGCCAACACATCGAGCACCAGCGTTGTCTCCTCCATACAATGGCCGTTCCGCAAGGGACGGCCTTTTTTTGCGCTCGAATGGCGGCTCCGCCGCCGGCAGGTTGGCACATTTAGTAACCTTTCGGATTGTAATGTGTTTTAGAGGAAAAACGGCTTTGCCGGGTGGAAGTTATGTGGTAGAGGATGAGAGGAGGTTTATGTCCCGGATGTTCCCACCAAACTATGGAGGACTGTGAAAAATGCGAAACTCTGCGCAGATGCTCATCTTAACGTTATTGTTTATCTATTTTACCGGATGCGCCCTCACTCCCGGTGACGCAGCCCTGCGAGCAGGGCACCCGGAAGAAGCCGGCATGTTGTATAAGGCCGGGGCAGAACAGGGCGATGCTTCTGCTGCATTAAAACTTGGGCTGTTGCTGGAAGATGGTCGAGTCAGGGAAGAGACCTTTGGCAGCCCTGCCTCATGGTATGAAAAGGCCTGCAAGCTTGGGAGTGACCCTGGCTGTCACAATGCCGGAGTTTCCTATGAGTATGGTAAAAACAGCGTAAGCAAGGACATTACAAAAGCCTACAGCTATTATATGATAGCGGCTGAGCGGGGTTATATGCAGTCGCAATATAACGTGGCAAGCCTGTATTCAAACCACTATGTTCAACCCCAAAATGATGTTGACGGGTTGAAATGGATGCTGTTAGCTCAGGGTGCGGCAAAGAGATGCCAGAATGTTCCTCTCTGCCAATGGATATTGAATGATCCTCCAGGGCACAAAGCGAAACTCAAATCCCGGTTATCGGCCGATCAAATCAAAGCGGCAGAAGCTTTGGCCATCTCATGGAAGCCGAAGGAATAGAGCCAACACACGCAGGCCATGACCGGGCATGCCCCCGGGCACACAGTGAAAAAGGGACAGGCTACTTTCTCAGCAGGCCTCCCCAAAGTAGCCCCTTTGTTCAGTTGGAAGGAGTACCATTGGATATTGAAGTAAGGTTATCTAAAACTCATGGCTTCGGTGTTTTCGCTTTACGCGATTTCAAGCCAGGAGAAGTCGTAATCGCCTGGAACACTTCTGTTCGCCTTTCGCATGAGCAAGCAGAATATGTTGCAGATGCAGAGAAGGTGTATCTCCACCCTTACGACGCACATTCTTATGTTTTAGTTCAGCCCCCAGAAAGGTACGTTAATCATTCGTGCGCCCACAACACCGAAGTCATTGACTTTTGTGATATAGCTGTGCGCCAGATCAGTATTGGTGAAGAAATTCTGAGTAATTATGAAACTGACGGAGCAGGCCTGTCATTCATGTGTAATTGTGGATCACTGCATTGTAGAGGTGCAATTGGCGCAAAAAAAACGAGCGAGATCAGCCCTTGACAAGGAGCAATACTCGACAGAGGACATTTTAGAAATTCGAGGCTCTTGGGTGCCGACCGGGGCAGAGAAACGCCCCCGTGCGGGTCAAGGGTTTTCCAACCCCTACAGATCGCGGTTTTGCGTAACCCCAGCCTGACCATCCCATAGCAACCCAGGAGGAACGCATGAAAAAATTCGTCGTTACCGCCCTCTTCGCCCTGGTAGCTCTCATCGGCGCCGCCATCCCGGGGCACGCGGAGCTGACCAGGCTGGCGGACAACGTCTATGCCTACGTCGGCGCGCAGGACGCTTCGCCGGCCAACAGCTTCGCCGCCAACGCCGGGATCGTTATCGGCCGGGACGGCATCCTGGTGGTCGATACCCTGATCTCCGCCAAGGAAGGGGAACGGTTTCTGGCCGATATCCGCAAGGTGTCCGACAAGCCGATCAAGTATGTGGTCAATACCCATACCCATCTGGACCATGCCTTCGGCAACTGCGTCTTCGCCCGTCAGGGGGCGGTGATCGTCTCCCACCAGGCGGACCGCGCCCTGCTGGAGAAGATCGGCGCGGCGACCCTGAAAAACATCGGCAACTATGGCATGACGCCCGCTGCCATGGTCGGGACGGAGATCGTCTATCCGGCCCTCACCTTCAGCGAGCGGATGACCATCGACCTGGGGGGCGAAACGGTGGAGCTGATCCGCACCGCCCCTTCCCACACGCCGGGGAGCCTAGTGGTCTATCTGCCGGCGAAAAAGCTGCTCTTCAGCGGCGACATCCTCTTCACCGACTTCCACCCCTACCTGGCCGACAGCGACCTCCCCGGCTGGACCAAAACCCTCGACGACCTGCTGGCGATGGACGTGGAGCGGATCGTCCCGGGGCACGGGCCGCTCTCCACCAAGAAGGACCTGCGCGAGATGAAGGCGTACCTGCTCCTCTTCGACGCCAAGGCGCGCGAACTGGCGGCCGGCTCGCAGGATGCGGAGGCGATTGCCGCGGAGCTGAAGAAGGCCCTGCCGAAGCGGACTCTGGCCGAGTGGATGATCCCCACCAACCTGAAGGCCCGCTACCTGCGCCGGCAATGACGCTGCCCCAGACCGCGCACCATGCCGTAGCTGCCGGGGATGGTAAGCCGACGGCTTTCGACCGGCTGCTGGCACTCGTCGGGGAGAGCGGCGTGCCGTTCGTCCTTCACACCCACCCGGCAACGCGGACCATCGAGGAGGCGGAGCGGAACCTGAGCTTCGACACCGGGCGGATCGTCAAGACGGTGGCGTTCCGCACCCGCAGCGGCGAGGTTGTGCTGGCAGCGCTCCGGGGGACGCGGCGGGTCGATTACCCCCACCTGGCGGCGCTGCTCGGCATCAACCGGCGCGACCTGGCCCCGCTGGCGCCGGCGGAGGTCATGGCGCTGCTCGGTGTCGAACCGGGGAGCGTCTCGCCGCTGCCGCTGCGGCAGGAGACGATCATTCTCGTCGATGACGACGTGCTGGCGATCCGGCCGACGGTTTACTGCGGCAGCGGGCGCCCCGACCGGACCCTGGAGCTGGCACCGGCAGATCTCGTCCGGCTGGCCGGCGGGCGGACCGGCGATTTTTCGCGCTGAGTGCGCATTTGCAAAGGCGAAACCTGGCTACTCGGCAATTTCCTCCCCCTTGATGGAGGAGGGCTGGGGAGGGGGAGTAACTACTGTCCATCCGGAAACTCCGGAGGAGATATCATATGTTTCCAATGTGGAAACGAGGGATTACCAATGGATATCGACCGCACCACCCAGCTCTACTTCTCGCCAACCCACACGACCAGAAAGATCGTCGAGGCCATCGCCCGGGGCATCGGCGCTGCCGAAAGCGACCGGATCGACCTGACCCCTCCCTCCGGCACGTGGCAACCGGCGGCCGTGATCGGCGGGCTGGCGATCATCGGCGCCCCGGTCTACGGCGGGCGGCTGCCGGCCGAAGCGATCTCCCGGCTGCGACGGATCAGCGGCAACGGCACCCCGGCAGTGATCGTCGCCGTGTACGGCAACCGAGCCTACGAAGACGCCCTCCTCGAACTGCGGGACGTCGCCCGGGAGATCGGCTTCGCGCCGATTGCCGCCGGGGCCTTCATCGGCGAGCATTCCTACTCCGGCGCCGCCACCCCGATTGCGGCCGGCCGGCCCGACGCGGCCGATCTGCAACTGGCCGAGGAGTTCGGCACGGCAGCGCGGGAGAAGCTGCGCCGGCTGGGGCCGGCCGCCGAATGGCCCCTCCTCCCGGTGCCGGGCACTTTCCCTTACAAGGAGTGGCCGGGTTTGGCCGGCATCGCCCCGCTCACCCGGGAGGCGAGCTGCGTCCGCTGCGGCGTGTGCGTCGCAGCCTGCCCGACCGCGGCGATTACCCTGGGGGAGACGGTGACCACCGACGCGGAACGCTGCATCAAATGCTGCGCCTGCGTCAAAAGCTGCGCCCCCGCGGCACGGCTGATGGATAACCCGCGCCTGCAGCAGGTGGCGGAGATGCTGAGCGCGAACTGCCGGGAACGGAAAGAGCCGGAAACGTTCCTGTGAAGTCGACGCACCATGCCGCACGACGAGCCGTTCCGCCAGGGACGGCTTTTTTGCGGGCGGAGACGAACCAGGACCGCTGAAACGCCCACCTGTCATGCGCCACCTTTTCGGGAATTTCCCTTGCCGCCGGACCAGCCTTTCATTTATTGGCCTTCAATTTGCTCCGTCAATTACGGCCATCTAGCCGATTTATCGCGTGTTTTAGCATCAATCGCCTAAAACGGCCCGTTATCACACAACATTTAATCAAGTCACATCCCGACAATCGACCGCTTATCCTGGCAGAGTATTGATTTTCTCTGCTGTTACCTGGCTGTTTGGCGTAGTTTTGCCGTTATTGAACATGACATCGGATTTCGAGGTGGGCATGTGTCGCAATGAGCAAATAGCGCACGGACGATTGCCGCTGGTAATTGTTCTCAGCGCCCTTCAGGTTCTGATAATGGTCGGCACTGCCCGGGCGGGGATTCAGTGTTACGCATGTCACGGCACGATGGTGTCCGGCGATTACCGGCCGCAAGACAGTACCTTCCGGAACATCTCCACCGGCGGGTTCCCGGGAAATCATCGGACGCACCTGAGCAATGCGGCCACGGGCGACAGCTGCACCGTCTGCCACGGCAACAACGCCTACCTTCCCAGTCACCGCAACGGCTCGATCGACATGGCCGGCAACATCAACTCCTCCCCGGCAACCGGGGCTTACAGCCGGGGGACCTCCTTTGCCCAGAGCAGCACCCCGGCATGGGGGACCTGCGCCAACGTCAACTGCCACTTCGAAAAGACCACGCCACCCTGGGGGAGCAGCGCTTTCACCAGCCCCACCGACTGCAACCGCTGCCACGAAGCGCCGCCGGCCACGCTCGATGCCGGCAGTCATGCCAGGCACGACACCTATTACCCCGGTCCGGCCAACTGCGGAACGTGTCATGCCGATCACCTGGCCGAAGTAAAGCCCTTTGCCCACGCCACCAGCGCGGGGAAGCGGGATCTTGCGGTTTCCCTCCATGATCCGCACAATGTCGCGGCCGGCACCTACAGCGGCTCGGTCAACGAGTATCTCCCCAGCCAGAACAATATCTACGGCACCTGTTCGAATACCTACTGCCACAGCAACGGCACCTCCGTGGCCACCGGCAGCATCCCGGCAAACACGACGGTCACCTGGGGGACCGCCGGCCCCCTGGCCTGCAATGCCTGCCACGGCACTCCGCCGGCCTATGCAAACGGCTCCCCCAAAGCCAACCGGCACGCGGCCCATGCAGCTTACAGCTGCAACAAATGCCACGCGAACACCACCGCGGACGGCACGACCATCAGCAACCCCGCCAACCACGTCAACAAGAGTTACGATGTCGCCCAGGGGAGCGGCGTATCCTTCAGCTATGTCTTCAATACGGCCGGCGGTTCCTGCAGCGCCATCTCCTGCCATGGCTCAACCGGCGCCCAATGGGGAAGCACGTCGTGTCTCGGCTGCCACTCCGTAGCCCAGGGCAACCGGACGGCGGTCGCGGCCCAACTCGGCGGCGGATCGCACCACATCCAGGGGACCCTCACCGACGCCGCCTGCTACCAGTGCCACTGGGAAGCAAACAGCGACGGCAGCATCAATCCGCTCTACCATGGCGGCACGGCGGCGCCCGGCTCGGCGGTGGATCTCGTCATTTACGGTGCCGGCACGAGACCGACAACCTATACGCCGGGAACAACGGCGATCCAGTACCACTACACCTCCAGCGTCAACCGCGCCGGCGTCCGCAACATCACCAGCCACTGCCTGGGCTGCCATAGCGACCAGAACAACGCGACCCAGCCGTTCGGCGACGGCAAGACCCCCAAAGCCTATGCCTGGGACGGAAGCAGCGTTGCGTCCCGGTACGCGCAAAGCGGCACCACGACCTGGGGCAAATACACCTCGGCCTCGTGGCCCAACACCGCGAAAAAGAAGATCACCAAGGCATTTTCGGCCCACGGCAACGCCGCCGCCAACAGCCGGGGCTGGGATACCACCAGCGGCGTGGACGGCACGATCACCAACAGTAGTGGCGCCGTCAATATCGAGTGCTTCGACTGCCACAACTCCCACGGTTCGGGCGTTTCCGGCATCACCAGCCGCTACTCAAGCGCCACCGGCCGCAACAAGGGGGGAATTCTCAAGGATACGCTGGCGGGCAGAGGCGGCTATAGTGTTACCTACCAGCCTTACACCACCGGTTCGGTAGCCGGCAAGAACCGGCTCAACCCGGGCGGCAGCCTGTGCCTCGACTGTCACCTGACAGCGGCGGCAGGGACGACCCCCTGGGGATACGGCGCCACCTTTGGCGCCAGCCAGGCGATCACCGGCTACTGGGATGTGCCGGCATACAAGGGGTACACCACCGCCGGCGCCGAGCGGCGATATCCGTACAAGAGATTGCACGCGGTAAGCGGCGGCCACTTCGGCGCCTCGTCGCCCCTTACCGGCACCCCGATGTCGACCATTAACGGCCTCTGCACCCCGTGTCACGACCCGCACGGCGTCAGTCCGACCCTGGGGGCCAAGCAGCAGTATGCGGTACCGTTGCTCAAGGGTACCTGGCTCACCTCGCCCTACAAAGAGGACGTGGCGCCGGCCACCAATGCTTCCGGGACCATCCGGACCGATTTCGGCAAAGAGGGGATCAAGTTCCAGATTGACCAGAACACCTTCACGGCGGATCTCCGGGGAGGGGCGGTAAGCAACCTCGCTTTCAGCAACATCAGCACGGCCGCGGGGCTGTGCGTCGGATGCCACACCCGGAGCAGCCTGACCAACGGCACGAACCACACCTGGAAGAGCAAGGACCGCATCCATGAAGCGGTGAAGGGCTGGAAGACTGCCGGCGGGGCCGTCAAGCACAACTATACCTGTTCGAAATGTCACAGTCCCCATTCCAACGCAACCTTGCCGCGCCTCATGGTAACCAACTGCCTGGACGGCAAGCACAAAGGGCGGGTTGCCAATAATCCCGCGGCGGCAATTACCGGCGACGGGTCCGGTGATGAGCGCGGATGTTACGGCATGGCAACCTCCAGCCCGACCTGTACCACTACTTACAGCTATTTATTTGCATCCGGAAGCGGGCGGATACCGGGCTACTACTATGGCGGCGACAACAGCAATTACCAGATAAGCTGTCACGAAACGGATACCGGCAGCGGTACCGATCAGGGCTGGAACAACGTCACGCCATGGAGCAATTAGCCGCTTCGTGCCCCGACCGGGGGCGAGAGCCTCCGGCATTACCAGGGCCGTTCCGCAAGGGACGGCCTTTTTTTGCGGCCGGAAGGAACGTTTAATAACGCGATCCCATATTTAAACTGCGCCGCCCATCGGCCCTAATGCCGACAGGCTACTACATTGAGTAACCTTTTGATTTTCATGTTTTTTACGCGTGAAACGCCTTTGTCAGACGGCAGTGTTGTGGTATGAGGATGGGAGATAGAACAAAACTCCCTGCCGCCGCTTTCCGAGCTACCAGGTTTGCGTTATCGAATCGGGCGTAACGGCCAGGGTGGCGCGCAGCCAGTCGAATTTCGACTTCAGCAGCTCAAAATCCGGCCCGGAGGTTACGAAGGACGCTGTGCCCCTGATCAGAAAACCGGCGCCCGGGCCGTGCAACCCCTGCACCTTGCTGCTTCCCACGGTAATCAGGACTTCGGGGTTAAAAGCGACGTTCGCTTCGGTACGGTGCATGTAACCGGCAGGAATCAGCAACCGGCCTTCGGCGGATATCCGGACGTAACTGTTCCAGGTGTTGACCAGATGGGGCCCGTCCTGGCCCAAGGTGGCGATGGCCACGACACCATCCTGTTTCAGAATTTCGAGCAGTTTTTCGGGAATCATGTGCGTTTTCTCCTCTATGTCGAGCGGTTGTACAGCCATGGGCTGTGATTGGAAATTCTCATGTTCATCCTGAATCATACCGACACGGTTCCTTTATACAAGCAGCTCTACCAACAGATCAGGGCGCAGGTGCTGTCGGGTAAACTGCCTGCCCATACCAGGCTCCCGTCCGTCAGGGACCTGGCCGCCGAACTGTCGACCAGCCGCAATACGGTGGATGGCGCCTACCAGGAGCTGGCCGCGGAAGGCTACATTTACAGCAAAGAGCGGAGCGGCTATTTTGTCTCGGCGCTCGATCATGAGGTCGCGCCTCACGCACCGGCCGATAAACCTTCCCAACAGAGCCGTCCCCCACGAATATCGCCACACTGCACCTATGATTTCCATCCTGCCCGGCTCGACCCGGCAAGCTTTCCTGCGGCACGGTGGCGGGCCTGCTTTCTGGAATGCCTCCGCGGGTGTTCCCGCGAGCTCACCCACTACGGCGATCCCCAGGGAGACTGGGGATTACGCAGCGCCATCCGCCAGTACCTGGAGCGTTCCCGGGGCGTCATCTGCGAACCGGAACAGATCGTCATCTGCTCCGGACTGCAACAGGGGCTGGAGATCGTCGCCCAGCTGCTGCAAGAGAGCCATTCATCGGTGGCGGTCGAAGATCCCGGGTACCACCTGCCGCGCGCGGTCTTCCGGAACCATATGTTCCGCATCGTGCCGATTGCCGTCGGAGCGAGCGGAATCGACCTGGAAGCGCTACGAGCCAGCGACAGCACCATTGCCTATGTCACCCCTTCCCACCAGCTCCCCCTGGGCTGCGTGATGCCCATCGCCAACCGGCTGAACCTGATCGATTGGGCCCAGGCGGGCGGGAAGCTGATCATCGAAGACGATTACGACAGCGAGCTCCGCTACCACGGCAAACCGATCCCCTCGCTGCAGGGGTTGCGCCCCGACGGGAACATCATCTACACGGGGACATTTTCCAAGATTCTCTCTCCGGCCCTGCGCCTGAGCTACATGGTGCTGCCTCGCCTGCTGCTCGCCCCATTTCACGCCCTGTACCGTGATTATTTTTCCACCGTTTCGCTGCTCGAACAGAAAACCATGGCGCGGTTCATAGAGTTGGGATACTGGGAGCGCCATGTCCGGCGCATGCGCACGGTGTACAAGAAAAAGCATGATGCCCTGCTCCAGGCCGTCGAGCGCTCTTTCGGCGACAGGGCCACCATCGTTGGCCAGGGTGCCGGCCTTCATGTGGTTTTACTCCTGCGCGAAAAGAATCCGGGTGAAGCCGCAATCCTTCAGCGCGCCACGCACCAGGGAATCAATCTGTTTCCGTTCAGCGCTACCTGCGCCACAGGCAAGCCCGTCCCGACAAGCCTGCTGCTCGGTTTCGGCGGAATGACCGTAGCCGAGATAGAGCAGGGTGTAAAGGTTCTGTCCGGACTGTGCTTTTGAATGTCGGGGACCGGCAGCTTCGTGACCTCAATGAAACGATAGTAAAATTTTGCCCCCACGAATAGGTGCAGTTGTAAATAAAATCATGGGGCCAGATTTCAGCGGCAAGAGGGGACCCGAAACCAGCCCATGGCGGCCCCGGCCCATGGCAGTCCATTTTCAGATTTTGCAGCACACCGCCCCGAAATCACCGACAGGTTACTACATTTAGTAACCTTTTGATTTTAATGTTTTTTGGAAGCGAAACGGCTTTGCCGGGCGGGGGTTGTGTGGTATGAGGATGAGAGGATGTTTAGGGGGGCGGGATGAGTGGGTTGAGGCCGTCGGCCATCTGGAGAAATGTTCCATTTGGGGGATGAGCGGTTCATGCGCACGCGTGAACCCTCAATAGGGAGTCAGTGCTTACTTTGCCACTTCACATGTAGTCCAAAATTTTGGTTCATATATTTTGAATTGTCTGTTATTTTTCACAAAAAATGAAACAAACAAGGATACACTCATATGTCCCAACATTACATCGTCATGGCTGATGTCATTCGTAGCAGGTCATTCGACGGCAACGACCTTATGCATGAGTTCACGAGGATTGTTGCGGAGTGCAACGCCGCTCATAAGGGCGGTTTGCTGTCTCCCTATACAATTACTTTAGGTGATGAGTTTCAGGGGATCGCGGGATCTCTTAAGAGTACTGTTGATTCGATTTTATTTTTGGAAGACCGCCTCCTGACGGTTCATCCAGCTTTTAAGCTCCGTTACGTTATTGTCTATGGTGAAATCGACACTCCAATAAACCCGCTGATAGCTCATGGAATGATGGGTACCGGTCTTGTCACTGCAAGAGAAATGTTGACTAAAAAACAGCGGGGGAAAAAGCGATTTCAATTAAATATGCCTAACCTGCCTTACACTGATGATCTCGACATGCTCTTTCGGCTACTGGAGTTGCTATCAGGACACTGGAAAGGAAAAGATTACGAATTGATCCGTGAACTCATTTGGAATAATGATGCTGTCGTCGCGACACGCTTTGGAAAGACAAAGTCGCAAATATGGAAGCGCAGAAAAACACTGCAAATCGAGGAGTACGTAACAGTAAAGGAGCTTCTCTGCCGGACAGTCTCCTACAGAGAGGATATATGAGACAATTCTTTGTTTATCCAGTTATATTCATTGTTGGCGAGATCTTGGCGATTTTAATTTTTATGACTCTTCGTAAGTCGGTGGCTAACACGTCGGCGATCAAAAAACCTGATGTTGAAACTTTTAAAGGCATATTGGAGCGACTTGTTATTTTTTGCGGCCTGACAGGTGGGTACTCGACTGTTCTTGTAATGTTCGGAGCACTGAAACTTGGGACTCGATTGCATGACGAACATGATAAGAACGTGTCTAACAACTATTTTCTCATAGGAAACCTACTGTCGGCATTTATTGCCATAGCTGATGCCATTGCCTGTGGAGTTTTACTTAAGAGGTAAAGATTATTCAGTTGAAGCTTTCAACCTGAATCTAGGAGAAATACCCAATCGGGTGGCCACGGAGCAACCGGAATCACCCTGGGAAAAACTGTGCGGGCAGGTCATTCTCGGTACGGAGGCGTTTGTGGCGCAGGTGCGGGAGCGACTCGGCGGGAAGGGGGCGATCAAGGAGATTCCGCGACATCAGCGGTATGCGGGTCGACCTGCCCTTGCCGAGATGTTTCCGGCGGGCGGCACATTGCCCAGGCAGGAGCGTAACCGCCTCATTCGGATCGCCCACGGTCAGCACGGCTACACGCTTACGGACATCGCCCGGGCGCTGGACATCCATTACACTACAGTCAGCAAAGTGATTAATGCGAAAAAGTGATATTTCAAGACTTGACCCCCGGAATGCTTTCGCAACATAGGAACATTCTCTGGAGTTATTGGCGATGTCACGAGTTCAAGTCTTCAGTTCGGAGACTACAATAGCATACATCCAGAATTGAAACGCCGAGGAGTGTCGCAAGACGAGCGTAATCAACTTGAGGAAATCCTCGATGAGCTTCCAGAAGCCAAAGGCCCCAAAAAAGAAGCATTGCTGAAACGAGGAATTTCTTGGGTCACGAGAAATGCAAAGGAACTCGGAGCGTTATCGTCTGCCATTAGGGCGTGGTTCGAGTGAGACATGTTCAACCAGACAGGTGGACACCGCCCCGCCCGGAAAACCGACCGGGCGATTCGGGTCACCTGCCGAGCCGTTGGAAAATGATGACAAAAACAAGAAAAGTAATATTGATATATGGCGTATGGTCCTTACTCTTGCTCTGCATTGCATTGTATGGAGCCATTTTCACCACTCATGGCGAATTTGGAGTTAGCACTCATCTTTGGCTCACCATTACGGGATTGCCTCTTTCATTGCTGTCGTGGCTCATTAAACCAAATGGTACGGTTTTAGGTACGCTGGTAGCAGGTGTAATTGGTCTTTTGCAATGGAGTGCTGTTGCTGAAGTCAGCACTCGGTGGGACGAGTGGAGAAAGTCTAAAAGAAAAAGTAACTAATAGGCGAACAAGGCGGAATCTAGGGGGACGGGAATCTAGGGGGACGCCCATAAATTTATAAGTTTCTATTGAAGCAAGAAGGATGAAAAGAGATGCCCCGTCAGGCTCGGATCGATGGAGCTGGCACGCTCCACCACATCATTTGTCGCGGCATTGAGCGCCGTGAAATTTTCACCGATGACTCGGACAGGGATGATTTTGTCTTGCGGATGGGGACGATCCTCGCCGAAACCTCGACGCGGTGCTATGCATGGGCTTTGATCCCAAACCATTTCCACTTGCTGCTACAGACCGGAACTGTTCCCGTCGCCACCGTCATGCGTCGCCTTTTGACTGCAACATGGGGGTCAAGTCTTGAAATATAAGATTTTGAGGAAAAGAGTTGGAAAAGTGATATTTCAAGACCTGACCCCCCTGAGCTTTCATTTCTGTTGGAATATATCCTTATTTTAGAAGTGTTGTTCCAGTTAAATATTTCTATATGCTTACTGTTGGTTATCCTGAAGATGAATTAATGTTAGAATTTATTTGGAAATCTATCGTTGGATACTTCATTGGAAAAGAAGTTGAACAACTAGACATAGCTAAACTTCCATTTGATAAGTATACAACATATTTGCAGTCAGAGCTTCCATACGAAAACATAGTTAGTACACTGCAAATAGAAAAGAAAGGAGCAACTGGAGGGTCAGGTCTACATTCCACACTTTATGTAGAATGTAGACCTGACCCTTAAAGATGTTTCCGTGGGGAAAGGTTCGCTGCCGAGAGAGGGTGGCGTCTTGATGATTTTCTGAGCAAAGCTTTGGAGGATGCAGGAAGTAACTTATAAATTTATGTGCGTCCCCCTTGATTGTCTTTGTCTCCTTGATTGTCTCACCCTCAGCCCCGTTATGAAATCTGAGCCATAGAATCGCTTCAAAATTGGGGAATACCATGAACAGAAGCGTATTAAATCTCCTGAAATCAGTGCTGGTAGGCTTCATGCTCCTATCAGGTTGTGCATCAATGCCTCAAACCGTAAGCGATATAATCCTGAAAAACCCACGATTGACAGAACGAACCAAACAATCGGGGGGAGTTCTTAAATCATTTGCGATTGGCGGAAAGGGACGGGACGCCGGGACGAGCATCACGTGCACGCCGGACGGTTCATGTCTGATTTTCGGCGAATCCATCGCGAGCTTCGGTAATACTACCGACTACCTGGCAGTTAGGATATCTCCCGACCAGCAAATTGTGTGGGCAAAAATCTATGACGGAAGTGGTCCTGACCATGCCCTCTATGCTGTTGCTACATCGGATGGCGGCTTTCTACTGGTGGGGCTGAGCAAAAGCGTGCTTGCCACGCCTATGAAATACCCAGACAAGCCCCTGTACCCTCTCATCATCAAAACGGACACGTCAGGCAACGTACAATGGGCACGGACAATTCAATATCTTAGTAATACGGATTTTTCCCTTTACAACGTGATTCAGGCCTCGGATGGCGGCTACATATTTTCCGGATATCAAGAAGGAAAGGATCCGTTACTGTTCAAGCTGTCAAAGCAGGGCGACTATCTTTGGGGGTATTACTATGGACTCTCCAACGGCATGGAAATTCATCAGTTCCGCCTGACTGAATTATCCGACCGTCAATTGGCGATCATGTTTAATGGCAAAGACTCACTAGGTTTGTTTGTAGCTGATCCGCATGGCAACCCGCTCTGGGCAAGGACCTATAAAGATGAAGAAACCTCTTTAATTCGAGCGGAAGGTGTAGTTGGTGACGGGAAAGGCGGCTTTGTCATGGTTGCCACGAATGTGATCGGCTCTGGGGCCAAGGTAACAGCTGCCGTAGCCGTAGCAAGATTAACTGGGCATGGGGACGTCTCATGGGGCCATCAATACTCTGTGGGCATGCTAAATGTCCCGACGATGATTTTGAGGGGAAACAACAACGATTTCGTCATTACAGGAATCACTGGCGATGGCGTTTTAGCATTTCGTTATTTAAATCAGTTATCTGATAGACCTGTAAATGCATTTGCGCTTTTAATTGACGATAATGGCTATGAGAAGTCATCGTTTGTCTCTTTTGGCCCCCCTTGGGATTACATCAATGCCGTGTCAAAGGCGCAAAACAGCTATATTCTGCTGGGCGCCGTACCGTTGGCAGACCACAAGGTAAACTTTCTTTTGTCGGAATGGCAGCCGCAACGAAAGACTCCGGATCGAAGCAACCAAGGTCTTTTTTCAGCAAAAACCTTCAAGATGCGGCAAGAAACCGTGTTGATCAAAGCAAAACCCGTCGAGCTGCCTACTATCGAGGTAAGCAATTATCTGTCGATTCATGAGCTAAAAAGCCCTGTGATGCAATAAATTGGCAAAAGCCTTCATAACCATCTGACCGAAAGCTTGTCAGGTGATCTTCCGAGCTGTTACGCCGTGACCGCTCTACTCACACCACAAGGAGATTTCCCGCATTGGACATTCCACGGATCTTCAACATCACCGAAAGTGCTCATCGCATTCATAACCCACTAACACCCGAAAAGCTCGCCACGCTCGGCGCGGCGCTGCGGCTGGAAAGGGGAACCCGCGTGCTCGACCTCGGCAGCGGTTCGGGGGAGATGCTGTGCACCTGGGCTCGCGATTACGGTGTCATCGGCACCGGCATCGACATGAGCCAGTTGTTCACCGGGCAAGCGAAACTCCGCGCTGAAGAACTCGGCGTCGCCGATCAAGTCACGTTCATCCATGGCGATGCCGCTGGCTACGTCGCTGCCGACAAGGTCGGCGTGGCAGCCTGTGTCGGGGCCACGTGGATCGGCGGGGGGGTCGCCGGCACCATCGAGCTTCTGGCGCGGAGCCTCCGCCCCGGAGGGATCATCCTCATCGGCGAGCCCTACTGGCGGCAGCTACCGCCGACAGAAGAGGTCGCCAGGGGGTGCCTTGCCGGCTCAATCGCCGACTTCCTCCCGCTTCCGGAACTTATCGCGTCGTTCGGCCACCTCGGCTACGACGTCGTCGAAATGGTTCTGGCAGACCAGGACAGCTGGGACCGATACGAGGCGGCCAAGTGGCTCACCATGCGCCGCTGGCTTGCAGCCAATCCCGACGACGAGCTGGCGCAGGAGGTTCGGGCTCAATTGACCTCGGAACCCGGGCGCTACGCCGCTTACACGCGGGAATACCTGGGCTGGGGCGTGTTCGCGCTGATGCCGCGCTGAGAAGGCTACACGTACAAAGGCGAAACCTGACTACTCGACACCCTCCCCCTTGCCCCCTCCCGTCAAAGGAGGGGGATGTTATGTCGGATAGTCAATGCACTTCGTAGTAACATAAAACCACGCAGCTTCGAGGTATCTCACATGCCCCCCACTATTGCGCATCTGCAGCACCTCGGCTGGGATGAATGGTTTGCGGCCCAGGCAGAGGAAAAGGGCCTGACCGGGCACCGCGTTGCCCGGGTCGTTGCCGTGGACCGCGAGCAGCTACTGGTGATGGATGAATCCGGGGAATTCCGCGCCCGGCTTGCCGGCCGGTTCCTCTTCATGACCGAGCAGTCGGTCGATTTCCCCTGCGTCGGCGATTGGGTGTGCGTGCAGCACGACAGCGCGGACCGCTTCGGCATCATCCACGACGTCATCCCCCGGCGGTCGTTTCTCCGCCGCAAGGCAGCGGGCGACACCATCGAACACCAGATGATCGCGGCGAATATCGACGTGGCCCTGATCGTCCAGTCCTGCCAGTTCGACTTCAACGTCAACCGGCTCGAGCGCTACCTGGTGATGGTCAGAAACGGGCGGGTAGCTCCCGTGGTATTGCTGACGAAAACCGATCTGGTCACCCCCGTAACGCTCCAGCAGCTGAGAGACGACATCGGCAATGCCGGGATAACCGCGGCGGTGATCGCCCTGAGCAACGTCACCGGCGCCGGGGTCGAGACGGTGCGCGACATGCTGCAACCGGGAAAAACTTACTGCCTGCTCGGTTCATCGGGGGTCGGCAAGAGCACCCTGATCAACCGGCTGCTCGGCCGGCAGCACCTGGAAACCGGCGGGGTGAGCGGGACGGGCGAGGGGCGCCATACGACGGTGCGCCGCGAACTCGTGCGCCTCGACAACGGGGCGATGCTGATCGATAACCCGGGGATGCGGGAATTCGGCATCCTGGGGGCCGAGGAGGGGCTGGGCGACAGCTTTGCCGACATCTATGCCCTGGCGGCGCACTGCAAATATGCCGACTGCGCCCACGCCAACGAACCGGGCTGCGCCGTTTTGCGGGCCGTCGCGGACGGCAGCCTCCCGCAGGGACACTACCGGAACTTTCTCAAACTCCGCAACGAGGCGGAGTTCCACGATCTGTCGTATCTGGAGAAGCGGCAGAAGGATAAGGACTTTGGCCGCTTCCTCAAGTCGGCCAGGAAAGATCCGGGATTCAGGCGGAAATCCTGAAGAGGTTGCGGGACAGGGATTGGCGACAAGGGGCTATACCTGCCCCGGAATTTCTGGCAGAATCCATCCCAGTATCAAACCGAAGGAGGATCTCGCCATTATGTCCCGGTTTGTCATCGTTGTTCTGCTTCTGGCGCTCAGCCCCCTCTGCGCCGCCGCAGCCGTCCCCCCCTCGTCGCTCAACCTGAGCGTGGAGGCTTCCGCCGCCGATCTCGCCGCCATCATCAACCGCTCGCTCCCCCAACAGCTCTACAAGGGCCAGGGTGCACTGGGGACCTCGGTCACCGTGCTCCGGACCGGCCCGGTGGCCGTAGCGGCAGCCGACAATTTCGTCTATTTCACCCTGCCGGTGCAGCTAACCTTCGGCTACTCGTTCTACGAGAGCTATCCGCTCCGGGCGGGACTCAGGTTCAAGGCGCGGATCGGCGTCACTCCGGACTGGCGCCTCAGGACCGAGCTGTACTACACCGGCCTGTCGGACAACCTCGCCGACAAATTCAGTCTCGGACCGCTGTCGCTGAATCCGAAAAGCATGGTCGAGAGCATCACCCAGCCGGTCCAGCGGCTGCTCGAGCCGCTCATCGACGCCAAGGTCAACGACGCCGTCCAGCTCCGGGCCAAGGTCGCGCCGCTCTGGCAGCGGGCGTTTACCCCGACGCTGGTGAGCAAGGAATTCAGCGCCTGGCTGAAGCTGACCCCGGAAAAGATCGTCATGAGCCCGCTCTTGGCGGCGAACAACCGGATCCAGCTCTCCCTCGGCGTCATTACCGGCGCCGAGATCACCGTCGGCCCGGAACCGACGGCAGCACCGGCGGCGCCGCTGCCGCCGCTGCAGCTCCTCCCCTCCTTCGACCGGCAGTTTCATCTCCAGCTCGCCAGCGACATCTATTTCGCCGATCTCGTCACGGCGCTGAACCCCGTGCTGATCGACAAGACCTTCGGCGACGAGCGGAAGATTACCGTCAAAAGCTTCAGCCTCAAGGGCGAGGAGGGCCGCTTGGTGATCACCCTCACCGCGACCGGCGATTTCGACGGTGAGCTGACGATCCTGGCCAAGCCGGTGTACAACCCGCAGCACAATACCCTGACCTTCGAAGAGGTCGATTTCGATACCCGGCACGCCGGCTTGCTGATCAGCGCGGGGAGCTGGCTGTTCAGCAGCAGCATTCGCAGCACCATCAAGACGAAGCTCGACGCCGCCGTCGTCGAGCAGTTGGAGAAGGCCCGCGGAAAGGCCTGCGCAGCGCTCACCGCCGTGCGCCTGGCCGACCACCTGAACCTGACCGGTGCCGTAACGGCGCTGTCGCTCGGCGAGGCGACGGTGCAAAACGACCGGCTGTCGGTCGAGGTGGTCGCCCAGGGGGAGACGAGCGTCCGGCTGCAGTGACGCCCCCCCCGAACAATACGGCAGGAAGGAAAACGAAGATGCGAAGCTGGCAGTACGACGAGTTCCGGCATTGTGGGGTTGATTACTCGCAGGTCGAGCAGGCTGAAGCGTATGACGAACAGCATCAGCAGTTCCGCGACTATGGGAAAGAGTTCCGGGGCATGCTGGAGTTCCTCGACCTTCGCGACCCGACGGATAAGACCGTCATAGATCTGGGGTGCGGGACCGGCGCCACGGCATTGTTGGCGGCAGCCATGTTCAAGACGGTCTATGCCGTCGACGTCTCACACGCCATGCTTGAGCGGGCACGGGCGAAAGCGGACCGGAACACCCGGAACATCACCTTCGTAAAAGCGGGCTTTCTGACCTATGACCATGGTGGCGAGGCGGCGGACCTGGTGATAACGAAGGCCGCCTTTCACCACTTGCCCGATTTCTGGAAGCAGATCGCCTTATTGCGCATGAACGGGATGATGAAAACGGGCGGGCAGCTGTATATCCACGATGTGGTTTTCCAGTTCGACCCCCGGCACTATGCCGGCAAAATCGACGCATGGATTGCCCGGTTTGCCGCGGTGGCCGGAGGGAAATTCACGGCGGAAGTCGAAACGCATATCCGGGACGAATACAGCACCTTCGGCTGGATACTGGAAAAGATGATCGCCAATGCCGGCTTTATCGTTGAAAAGGTGACATCCGACGACGGTTTTGTCACCGAATACGCCTGCCGCAAAGTCGCTGACGTGGGCCTCGGCGAGACCGCCTGAACTGCCGGCAGCAGGCGGGCGCAGACATTTAATGAAACAGGAGGAACCCAATGGGGGGAACATCGATCAAGGCGCTTTTTTGTACTGTCACTGTCTGCCTGGCGGCACTGGTGCTTCCGCCGGGCATATGCTCCGCCGAGCCGACGGAGGTACGGGTCAACAATTTCCCCGATACCCAACGGGTCAACGGCGCCGTTTCGCTCGAAGGCACAGCCAAGGCCGTCAAACAGGAAGGAATCTTGCTGCTCCCGTCACGACGCAACGAGCTCAGTGAACTGTTCCACGCCGGTAAAGTCGAGACTGACGGCTACACCTCCGTGGCGATCCACGTGCAGGGCGAAATGAAAAGCGACGCCTTTTCATCGGGGATGATCGGCATCATCCTGCTCCCGGACGAGAAACCGATCCTCAGGGCGCTGAAGGAAGTAAAACAGCTCCAGTTCCCGATCGAAACCACCTGCAGCGTAAAGAGCGGCGATTCCGAATATTTCAGCTGTGAAAGCAATCAAAGCATCGGTTTTGCCCAGTACCGCATCTACTTTTACAACACCACGAACAAGTCGGCCGAGGTTAATGCCTACCTCTATCTCAGAAAGTAGACGGGCCGGCCCCTTCCGCTTGCCGCTCTTTCGGGAGCCCGGCCCGTCTCGGGGAGAGTGCCATGAAAGGTGGAATCAGCTTAAAGGAATTCATCGCCGACGTAAAAAAGGAACTCATCGCGGCGCAGGCGCCGCACGATACGGCATTCCTCGAATTACAGAACGTGGAGCTGGAGGTTGCCTTCACCCTCGACACGACCGGTGAAGCAAAAGCCAGGTTTATCGTGGTGGATGTCGGCGCCGACATCAGAACGTCACAGGTCCACCGGGTGAAACTCTGCTTCAAACCGCTGCCCAGACAAGATGCCGACTACGTGAGGAAGATAATCAAGAACGCCGTGGCGGGCGAAAAGCATCCGCTCTATGAGCCGGATCTGCCGGTCTACGAACCAATGGCCGAAATCGATCTCGACAAGGGTGACAAATAACCCGGCGCCGGGAAAGGCCCCGCCGATGGCCAAGATCGACATCGCGGCGCGGCAGCGGGAGGCGAAGGAAATTAGCAGGACTCCACTTCTTCGAACTTGTAGCCGACGCCGTAGACCGAATGGATCAGTTCGTTGGCCGGATCGACGCCGGCGATCTTCTTGCGGAGCTTCTTGATGTGGCTGTCGATGGTCCGGTCGCAGACGATCCGCTGGTCGGCGTAGATCCGGTCCATCAACTGCTGGCGGCCGAAGATCCGCCCCGGGTGGGCGACCAGCATCTGGAGCAGCTTGAACTCGACGGCGGTCAGCTCCAGGTCGTGGCCGTGGAGGGTGGCCCGGTAGCGGGATTCGTCGAGGACGATCCCGGCGCCCTGGAGGGTCTCCCCGCCGCCGCTCCGGCGAAGGACCGCCTTGACCCGGGCGACCACCTCCCGGGGGCTGAACGGTTTGCAGATGTAATCGTCGGCCCCCAGTTCGAGGCCGAGCAGCCGGTCGATCTCTTCGATCCGGGCGGTGACCATGACGATCGGCACGGAGGAGAAAGTCCGCAGCTCCCGGCAAAGCTCCAGGCCGTCGCGCCCCGGCAGCATCAGGTCGAGCAGGATCAGCACCGGCAGCTCGTCCCGCACCCAGGAGACCACCTCGCTGCCGTTCGCCAGCCAGTGCGGCTCGAAACCGACCTGGCGCAGATAGTCGGCCAACAGCGTCGCCAGCTTCTCTTCGTCTTCGACAATCAGGATCTTCCCATTCATCAGCACCTCCCGATCAGCGGCAGCGTAACCCTGATCCACAGCCCGCCGAGCGGCGACGGCTGCGCCGTGATGGTCCCGTCATGGGCCTCGGCGATGTTCCGGCAGATCGCCAGGCCGAGGCCGGCGCCGCCCCCGGCACGGCTGCGTGAGGCCTCCACCCGGTAGAGCCGGTCGAACAGCTTGCCGAGCTCGCTCGACGGCACGCCGGGGGCCGAATCCTCGATATCGACGATCGCCGCCGCGTCGCGGCAACTGAGCCGGACCACCAGTTCCCCCCCCTGATCGGTATATTTCAGCCCGTTGTCCAACAGGTTGGCGAACAGCTGGTGCAGCCGTTCCGGATCGCCGAAGACGGTGAACCGGGAGGTGAACGACAGGTGAGCGTCGAGACGGAGCTGCTTGGCGGCGAATTCCGCCCGGTAGGGGGCGAGGACGCCGATCAGCAACTTGGCCAGGTCCAGCTCTTCCTTGCGGTAGGTCAGGGCGCCGACGTCGGAGAGGGAGAGCTGGTAGAGGTCGTCCACCAGCCGGCCCAGCCGCAGCACCTCGCCGTGGAGCGACTGGAACGACGCCGGCGTCGGCTGCCGGACCCCGTCGACGAGCGCTTCGATCTCGCCGCGGAGGATCGCCAGCGGCGTCCGCAGTTCGTGGGAGATGTCGGCAACCCACTGGCGGCGGGCCTGCTCGTTCTTCTCCAGGGAGAGCGCCAGGGCATTGAAGTCCCGGGCCAGCTGGCCGAGCTCGTCGGTGGAGGTCACCGGAACCCGGATGGCGTATTGACCGGCTGCCAGCCGGTCGGTGGCGGTGGCCAGCGCCCTGATCGGCCGCACCAGCCGGCTGGCCAGCGGCAACGACAGCCCCATCGCCACCAGCACCAGCATCGCTCCCCCCAGGGAAAGGGCGAGCCGCTGCTCTTTCATGAAACGGAGCTGGTGCTCGTCGGAGAGATGCTTCAGCGGCAGGAGCCCCAGGTAGCCGACCACCCGCGCTCCCTGGTGGAGGGGTTTCAATTCCGCCCCCTCGCTGCTGCCGCCCGCCATGACCAGCGGTTTCCTGGCCGCATCGAGAAGAATGACCCGCAACGCAAAGTCGCGCCCCGGCGGCGGTGGCCCCGGCGGTCGCCCCCCCTCGCCCGGCGGCGGTCCCTCCCCCGGATGCGGTGGCCGCTCCGGGAAGCGCGGCCATTCGTCGGGCATGGTGGTGGCAACCAGCTGGCGCCAGGTCGCCGGCTGCCCCTGCAGGTAGGCCCAGCTCCCCTGTCGGGCGTACCCCTCTTCGAGCCGCTCGGCCAGCCGGGTCAGCCGGCTCTGGTCCAGACTGTTGACGTAGCGGAGAAAGCCCCGGTCGATGCTCCAGCGCATGATCAGGAGCATCGAGAGCACCGTCAGCCCCGCCGCCGCCAGGATCGCCAGAAACAGCCGGTAGGTAATGCCGATCTTCATTGCCGCACCTCGTCGCGGTTCAAGCCGTTGTCCTCTGAAATAGATACCACAGAGTGCCGGCGGACAACCACCACCAAGACGCCCCGCCGCCGTATTTCCTCATTTCTTCCACATTTTGAGCACATTCGCCCGTTATCACTGAAATCAACCAATACTGCCGGTCCCCTGAACGGGGAGAAAGGAGCAGCGGATGAAGAGCAGCGGCTGGAGTGTAACGACCCTCCTGGTAGCGGTCGCCATGCTGGCACCGGTTACCGGTCGGGCGGGCGACGATGGCCGGGAGCGCGGCGGCCGGCGGACTCCCCCCCCGGAGGCGTTCGCGGCCTGCAAGGGACAGAGCGAGGGGGCGACGGTGGAGATCACCACCCCGCGCGGCGACACGATCAAGGCGACCTGCAAACAGCTCGACGGCCAGCTGGCCGCCGTCCCCGACGGGCCACCGCCCGGCAACGGCCCGCCACCGGGAAGCGGCGAGGCCGGCAAGTAACCCCGCGCAGCCGGCTTCCGCCGCAAGCGCCGGCGGAAACGGCCAACCAAGGAAGGAGAGCACCATGAAACGACGGATTGTTATTGCAGCACTCCTGGCGCTGACGGTCTGCGGCGGCGCCATTGCCCGCGCCGATGGGGACCGGCCGCCCGGTCCCGACCGGGACGGCTTCGGCCCGGCACCGACGGAACCCGGCCCGGGAGCGGAACAGGGTGACCGGAAAGCGGCCCGCTTGGCCCGGACACTGAAGCTGACCGAAGAGCAGCAGGCCAAAGCGAAAGCGATCTTCCAGGCGGAACGGAAAAAGGACAAGGCGCTCCGGCAGGAGCTGCGGGCCGTCGGCAAGCAATTGCGCGAGGCGGGCGAGACGGCGAAGTTCGACGAAAAGGCAGTGCGGGAGCTGGCGGCCAAACAGGGGCAGCTGATGACGGAACAGCTGGTGAATCACCTCCGGTCCCGGCACGAGTTCTATGCCCTGCTGACGCCGGACCAGCGCGAGCAGTTCGAAGAACTCGGCCCGCCGCGGGGCGGGCACCGGCCGCCGCCCCCGCCGGGTGCCCGGGAAAGACGCCATTGCCAACCGCCCCCGCCGGACTGTGGGCCTGATCGCTTCGGCCCGCCACCGGACGAGGCCGGGTTCGGCGGCCCGCCGGAACCGGATGCCGACTAGCGGCGACGGGTACCGACCGGTCCCGGCCGGCGCGGCGCGTGCCGGGCCGGCCGGGAAATGCCCGGGGAAAGCGGCCGCCGCTCAGACGGTGACATTGATCGACGCTGCCGGCGCAGCGGCGCCGCTGGCGGCCGGCTGGTTCTCCGTCTGTCCGTCAG
This sequence comes from Geotalea uraniireducens, assembly GCF_027943965.1. Classification (NCBI taxonomy): domain Bacteria; kingdom Pseudomonadati; phylum Thermodesulfobacteriota; class Desulfuromonadia; order Geobacterales; family Geobacteraceae; genus Geotalea; species Geotalea uraniireducens. The sequence continues at coordinate 3,188,086 of NZ_AP027151.1, forward strand.
CCGGAGCAGCAGACGCGGTGGCGTTTTTCGCCGCCTCTTCGGGATGTTTCATCTCGTACGCCAGCTCTTCCTCCGGCGAAACCACCCCGTCCTTATTGGTGTCCCGCTTGTCGTAGACCGTGCTGCTGTCGGAGGAGGAACTGGCGTCACTGGCGGCGGCCGCCCCGCCCCCCCCGGCCGGCGCGCCCCCTTTGCCGCCGGCCTGACCGCCGGCCGTGAGACCGCTCTGATCCTGGTTCGTGGCGCTCTCCTGCAGCTGCTGGGCGATTTTAGCCAGCCCGGCATCGGATTCGAGTTTGCTGATGGCGCCGTCGTTGTCGGTATCGAAGGCGCTGAAAACCTCGTCGACCGAGGGCCCCTGCGTGTCGCCGCTCCCCTGGACCGCCGCGCTCAGCTCGTCCTTGCTGATCGAGCCGTCGCCGTTCGCGTCGAGCTTGTTGAACATTTCATCCTGGAGCTGTTTGAGCGACGCCGCGCTCAGACTGCTGCTGCCGATTGCGTCTACCATGGTAAACCTCCTTGACCGGATCGGATTGGCCCCGGCGAGGACCGATTCGGTTGCCGGAGCACTATTCTTATCGGCCAGTTAGCACCGCCATCGCGTGGAGTTTCCTTAACGGCAGATTAAGTTTTGTAAAGAAAGATGCCGTTCTCCTTCTTTCCATATTCTTTCCACATTGTTTGGTTAAGAAATGAATTACTATTGTTTCGCAAACGACACCGCAGAGACGGGAGACCGCTATGGAACGATTGCTCATGATCGACAACGACGGGAAGGCGACGGAAGAGTTGAGCCAGTACCTGACCCGGGAGGGATTTTGCGTCGATACGGTCGAGCGGGGAAGCACGGGGATCGAGCGGGCGACGGCCGGTCAGTACGACCTGGTACTGCTGGACATCCAGCTGCCGGACCTGAACGGCTTCGAGGTGCTGAACCAGCTCTGCAGCAGAACGACAATTCCGGTGGTAATTGTGACGGCCCGCGGCGACGACATCGACAAGATCGTCGGCCTGGAGATGGGTGCCGACGACTACCTGGCCAAACCGTGCAATCCCCGGGAACTGCTGGCCCGGCTGCGGGTGGTATTGCGGCGGATCAGGCCACAGCGCGTCAGGGCGGCGGCATCGCCGGCGCCGCGGAAGCTGAAGGTCGGCGACCTGGAGATAAACCTGGGGACGCGGATGGTACTCCGCGGCGGCGAGATCGTCGAACTGACCTCGGTCGAATTCAACCTGCTCCGCCAACTGGTAGCGAATGCCGGGGAACTGGTTTCGCGGGAGAAGCTGATCCGGGAGGTCCTCGGCCGCGCCCTCTCCCCCTGCGACCGGAGCATCGACGTCCATGTCAGCAAGCTCCGCAAAAAGCTGGGGATTTCCGCCGAGGGGTTCGATCGGATCAAGACCATTCGCAACGAAGGATACATCTACACGCTGGCGACAGCGATCGACCAGCTCGGCAGCGGACGCTGCTGAGCTGGCCGGCAACGGGCTGACTGAATCTGCTACGGCCAACGTACTGCCGATGCTGACATACTGTTACAGTCGACATCATGACAGCACGTTATTATTTTGACACAACAAATAGTAATAATTGACGCAACTAATATTTGTTACTGTTTTTTACATATTCTACAAATAGTATTCTGATTTATACGATGCTTGTATTTATATAGCAGACGCTTGTAATGCGCTAATACTGTTTATGCTGTAAAAAATGCCTGAATTATTAGCCAGGTATTTTTATTAATATCATTGCTTTACAATACTTTGCAAAAGTTACCGTTTCTCAACACTGGGCTGTATGTATTTTGCTTGTTGACACCATCAGCACTATACTGACTCCAGGAAACATCAATCATAAAAGGAGAGAGAAGATGGTAAACGGCATTAGCAGCAGCATGAGTAGTCTTCTTCGCCCCGACCCGAAAGATTTCTTTAACCGGGTCGACACCGACGGCAGCGGCGGCATTTCCCAGGCGGAACTGCAGACCATGGCCGACAAGCTCAAGGAAAAGACCGGCAAGACCCTGGAGGTGAGCGACTCCTCTTTTGCCAGCTACGACACCGACGGCGACGGTTCGCTGAGCGCCGACGAACTGAAGTCGGTCCTCGACAACAGCGGCTTCGGCCCCCCGCTCGGCAGCCAGGAAACCGCCGACAGCAGCACCTCGACCCAACAGCTGGCGCTCGACGCCTACGACAGCAATGCGGCCGGCAGTACCAGCTCGACCGACAGCTCCCTGTCGGCCCTGCTGGAGAAACTGCAAACCCTGCTGGCAAAACTGCAGGAGCAGAGCGATCAGACCGATGCCGCCAGCAGCGTAACCGGCGGCACCCCGCAACCGCCGCCGGACTTTTTCAACAAGGTCGACAGCGACGGCAGCGGCGGCGTTTCCCAGGACGAGCTGCAAAGCCTGGCCAGCGACATCGAGCAGAAGACCGGCCAGACCCTCGATGTCAGCGACGACGCCTTTGCCAGTTACGACACCAACGGCGACGGCTCGCTGAGCGCCGACGAACTGAAGTCGGCCATGGAGAAGAACGGCTTCAAAGGTCCGCAGGGCCCGCCGCCACCACGGCAAATGGACGCGTCGGCCCAGGACCAGTCATCCACCGGCACGACCGCCTCCCTTCAGGACCAGATCGCCCAGTTGAGCAGCCTGATCCAGAACCTGTCGAGCTATGCCACGACCACGGGTGCCACGGCGAATTCACTGCTCAGCATCACGACTTAGCACGGTTACAAAAGCAAAACCTGACTACTCGACAACTCCCTCCCCCTCGCCCCCTCCCATCAAGGGAGGGGGGATGTTCATGTCGGATAGTCAATGCACCACTTCTTTGCAACGCTTGAATCAACGCCGCCAGAGTTCCCTCCAGGCCGTCGGCTGGGGGCATCCGATCACCACCGGGCTCCCGACCATCGACCTGTTCTTTTCCGGCGAGCTCCTGGAGCGGGCCGATGCCGACGGCGATTACCGGGAACGGCTGGTCCGCCTCTCCGGCACCGGCGCCTGCACCCTGCCGCCGCCGTTCACCGCGACAGCGCCGGCGGCGGCGATATTCGACCGCCCCCCGGGGGAGGGGGTCGTCAATTTCCTGCTCTGCCAGCAGGCAATCAAGTACGATCCGGCCTTCGACGGGCTCTATCCCCGGATCGCCCGGGCCGCGGCGACGGAGTGCCACTTCTGGCTCTCGCGAGACCCGGGCTTTCCCTGGGCAACCGAGCTGGTCAGGGAGCGACTCGCCGCCGCCTTCACCGCCGCCGGCCTCGACCCGGCCCGTTGCCTGCACATCGTCGAGTGGCTGCCGCGGGACCAGTTCTGGGGACTCATGGAGCGGATGGATATTTATCTTGATCTGCCGGCATTTTCGGGGTACACCACCGCATGGCAGGCGGCCCATTGCGGCCTGCCGATCGTCACCTGCGAAGGACCCGCCATGCGGCAACGACTGGCGGCAGGATTGTTACGCCGCTGCGGGATCATCGAGACCATCGCCGCCACGCCGGAGGAGTACGTGGCCACGGCGGCAGCCCTGGCCGACGCCCCGGCCCGCCGCGCCAGACTTCGCCAGCAGCTGCGCGAAGCGGTGGTACTGACCGACCAGGATCTGACCGTGGTCCGTGCCTTTGAGACGGCCCTACTGGCCGGGCTGGCCACGCGGCAACCGTAATATCCCGCCGGCGGCTCCCTGCTCAATTTTCCTCATTTCATGCATAGTTCGGCCACAATCGGCGGCTATGCTGCAAACGACTGCCGGCGGTTTCGCCGCCGGCCCGGCGCGCCGCCTGGCGCGGCAAGATCACCCAACGGATCGAGGTAATGACCAAAACTACCCGCAGGAACATCGCCATCGTCCTGGCGGCCGTCCTGGTGCTGTCCGGCACGGGGCTGCTGCTCAAGCGGCTCTTCTTCACCAAAGAGACCCCCGCCTACATCACCGCCACCGTCGCGAAAGCGGACATCGAGGACAAGGTGCTGGCGAGCGGCACCCTCACGGCACTGAAGACGGTCGAAGTCGGCGCCCAGGTTTCCGGCCAGCTGAAAAAGCTCTACGTCGCCCTCGGCGATCAGGTCAAAAAGGGGCAGCTGTTGGCGGAGATCGACCCGGTACTGCAGCAGAATGCCCTGCGGGACGCCGCGGCAGCGCTCGACGACGTGCGGGCTCAGAAACGAGCCAAACAGGCGCTTTTGCACCAGTACGACCTGGCCTACAAACGGCAGAGCCAGCTGGCCGCCGTGGATGCCGCCGCCCGCGCCGACCTCGAAAGCGCCCAGGCGCAGTTGGAGAGTACCCGGGCCGATATCGCCGCACTCGACGCCCAGATCAACAAGGCCCGGATCGCCGTGGACACCGCCCAGGCCAATCTCGGCTACACCCGGATCGCCGCCCCGATGGACGGGGTGGTAATCACTATCGTTACCGAGGAAGGACAGACCGTCAACTCGGCCCAGACCGCCCCGACCATCCTCAAGCTGGCCGATCTCGACACGATCACCGTCAAGGCGCAGATCTCCGAAGCGGACATCACCCGAGTCCGGCCGGGCCAGACCGCCTATTTCACCATTCTCGGCGACAGCGACACCCGCCATTACGGCCGCCTGCGGGCCATCGAGCCGGCACCCGACTCGACCAGCTCCAGCAGCTCCAGCAGCAGTTCCTCGACCAGCAGCACGGCAATCTATTACAATGGTCTGTTCGACGTCCCCAACCCGCACCGACAGCTGCGCGTCTCGATGACCGCCCAGGTGTCGATCGTCCTCAGCGAGGCCCGGCAGGTGCTCTGCATCCCCGCCGCCGCCCTCGGCAACAAGGGGAAGGACGGCCGCTACCCAGTGACGGTGCTCCGCGACGGCCACCCCGAAGCGCGCACCGTCCGGATCGGCATCAACAACAACGTCCAGGCACAGGTGCTGGACGGGCTCCGCGCCGGGGAGCAGGTCATCGTCGGCGACTCGTCCCAGCTGCCGGCCGGCCAGCGGACCCCCGGCGGGCCGCCACCACGCGGCTAAGGACGACACGGAACGGACAGATATGGGCAAACCGTTACTCGAACTGCAGCAGGTGTGGCGCCGCTTCCGGGCCGGGGACGAAGATATCCCGGTGCTGAAGGGGATCGACCTGACCATCGGCGCCGGGGAGATGGTCGCCATCGTCGGCGCCTCCGGCTCGGGAAAATCGACCCTGATGAACATCCTCGGCTGCCTCGACCGGCCGAGTGAAGGACGTTACCTGATCGACGGCCGGGAGACCGGCAGCCTCGACGGCGACGAGCGGGCCGAGCTGCGCCGGGAGCATTTCGGCTTCATTTTCCAGCGTTACCACCTGCTCCCCCACCTCGATGCGACGCAGAATACCGAGATCCCCGCCATCTATGCCGGGGTGGAGAAGGCCCGGCGCCGGGCGCGGGCGGCGGAACTGCTCGACCGGCTCGGCCTGGCCGACCGCCGCAGCCATCGGCCGGGACAGCTCTCCGGCGGGCAGCAGCAGCGGGTCAGCATCGCCCGGGCACTGATGAACGGCGGCGAGGTGATCCTGGCCGACGAACCGACGGGGGCGCTGGACAGCAAAAGCGGCCAGGAGCTGATGGGAATCCTCCACGAGCTGCACGGCCGCGGCCATACCATCATCCTGGTCACCCACGACCCGCAGGTGGCCGACCACGCCGAGCGGATCATCGAAATCAGCGACGGCGAGATCATCCGCGACCACGCCAATCCCCGCCGCGCCGGCGCCGGCGGGGGGAGCGCGGTGCCGTTCGCCGGCCAGGGCGCCGGCCAGGGCGCCGCCGGGGCCGGCCGTGGCGCCGGCCGCGCGCTCCGCGGGGTCTGGGGGCGGTTCGCCGAGGCGTTCAAGATGGCCCTGGTCGCCATGGCTTCGCACCGGATGCGCACCCTGCTGACCATGCTCGGGATCATCATCGGCATCACCTCGGTGGTCTCGGTGGTGGCGCTCGGCCAGGGGGCCCGGCAGAAGGTGATCAGCGACATCAGCTCGATGGGGACCAACATCATCGACATCTTCCCCGGCAGCGACTGGGGGGACGAAAAGGCCGCCAGCATCCACACCCTCAAACCGGCCGACCTGGAGGCGCTGAAGTCCCAGGTCTACGTCGACAGCGTGACGCCGGGGGTCAACGGCAGCGTCCTGCTCCGCTACCGGAACATCAAGGCCAACGCCTCGGTCGGCGGAGTCGGCGAAGAGTACTTCCGGGTCCGCGGCCTGGAGCTGGCCCAGGGAACCGCCTTCCGCCAGAGCGACATCCAGCGGCAGGCACAGGTGGTGGTCATCGACACCAACACCGCCACAAAGCTGTTTCCCAACGGCGAAAACCCGCTCGGCCGGGTGATCTTCCTCGGCACCCTCCCCTGCCAGGTGATCGGGGTGACCAAGGAGAAGGAGAGCCCGTTCGGCAACAACCAGAACCTCAACGTCTGGGTCCCCTACACCGCCGCCATGGGCCGGCTGCTCGGCCAACAGTATTTCAACTCGATCACCGTCCGGGTCCGGGAGGGACTCCCCAACCAGGCCGCTGAGCAGGGGATCATCAAGCTGCTCACCATGCGCCACGGCAGCAAGGATTTCTACACCAGCAGCAGCGACAGCATCCTGAAGACGGTGAAGAAGACCACCGCCACCCTGACCCTGCTGATCTCGGCCATCGCGGTGATCTCCCTGGTAGTCGGCGGGATCGGGGTGATGAATATCATGCTGGTCTCGGTCACCGAACGGACCCACGAGATCGGCATCCGGATGGCGGTCGGCGCCCGGCAGAGCGACATCCTGCAGCAGTTTTTGATCGAGGCGGTGCTGGTCTGCCTGATCGGCGGGCTGATCGGCATCCTGCTCTCCTTCGGCGTCGGGCTGATCTTCCCGCTGTTCGTCACCGCCATCGCCATGAAATTTTCCCTGGCGTCGATTGCCGCCGCCTTTCTCTGCTCGACGATGATCGGCATCCTCTTCGGCTTCCTGCCGGCCCGCAACGCCGCCCGGCTCGACCCGATCGAAGCGCTGGCCAGGGAATGATCGGGGAACGATGAACTACAGGATTACCACCATGCTCGAATCGTTTCGTCATTGGCGCCGCACCGCCACGCTCCTTGTCGCCGCCGGGCTCGCCGCCGGCTGCGGCCTGCTGCCGCACAGCACCTACACCCGCCCGGCGCTGCAGCTGCCCGCCGCCTGGCAGCAAGAGACGGTGACCGGCACCGCCGTCGCCAACCGGGAGCAATGGTGGAAAAATTTCAACGACCCGCTCTTGGACGAGTTGATCGACCGGGCGCTCCGGACCAACAACGACCTCGCCGCAGCGGCAATCAGGGTGCGGCGCGCCCGGCTCCAGGCCCGCCTGACCGATACCAACCTGACGCCGACGGTCAGCGTCAGCGGGACGAGCACCCTCACCACCGACCTTAACCAGGGGAAGAGCTCCCAGCTCCACAGCGCCACCGGCTCCCTCAGCTACGAGCTGGACCTCTGGGGCAAGCTCGCCCGGGCCCGCGACGCCGACCAGTGGGAGGCGGAGGCCACCGAGGTCGACCGGCAGAATGCGGCCCTGGCCCTGATCGGCACCACCGCCTCGGCCTACTGGCAGGTCGCGTTCCTCAACGAGCGGATCGCCACTGCCCAGGCGAGTGTCGCCTACGCCGGACGAACCCTGGCGCTGGTGGAGGCGAAATACCGGGCCGGCGCAGTCTCCGGCATCGAGCTGGCCCAGGCCCGCCAGGAGGTCGCCAGCCAGCAGGCGAGCCTGATCCAGCTGCAGCAGCAGCGGACCGAGGCACGCCACGCGTTGGCGATCATTTTCGACCAGCCGCCGGAAAGCGCCGTCCCCGAGCGGCAGCAGCTGCCGGACGGGCCGCTGCCGGCGGTGGCGGCCGGCCTGCCGGCCGACCTGCTGGGGCGCCGACCCGACCTCCGGGCCGCCGAAATGCGGCTGCGCGAGTATCTGGCCAACGTCGACGCCACCAAAGCCAGCTTTTACCCGTCGTTCACCCTCACCGGCTCGCTGGGGGGGAGCAGCACCTCCCTGGAACGGGTGCTGCGGGACCCGATCTCCACCCTTGGCGTGGGGCTGGTGCTGCCGTTTATCCAGTGGAACACCACCCGGCTGACCGTCGGCATCTCCGAAACCCGCTACGAAGAAGCGGTGGCCACCTTCCGCCAGACCCTCTACAAGGCGCTGCAGGAGGTCGAGAACGCCCTGTCGGCCCGCCGCCGTTACGCGGAAGAGCACGGCCGGCGGCAGGAGGCGCTGACCGCCGCCCGGCAGGCCGAACAGCTGGCCGAGGCCCGTTACCGGGCGGGAGCGACCGGCGTCCAGGCCTGGCTGGACGAGCAGGAGCGGCGCCGCACCGCCGAGACGTCCCTGGCCGAAAACCGCCTCAACCAGCTCAACAACCAGCTGACCCTCTACCAGGCCGTCGGCGGCGACCTGCGGACCACCGCCACGCCGTAGGCTCCGCCGGCCGTTTTCCCGCCTGGGGCACCCCTCCGCTCATCGATTCCGTTGAAATCGGGCGCACTTTTGTATAGAGTGGCACTGTTGCATATTTGCCACACCAAGCGCCTGCCCCCTGCGGACAAGCACTAAAGGACGCCCATGGAGACGAACCAGGAGCCGGGACCTTCCATCTCTCCCTCGGAGTTGAAGAAAAGAAAACGCGAAGCGGTGATCATCGCCCTGTCGCTGATCCTGATCATCGTCCTGACCAGGACGGAGATGCACCTGACCCAGCTCAGCACCAGCGTGCCGACGGTCAACAACATCCTGATCTTCGGCATCATCAACATCATCATCCTGCTGATCATCCTCCTCATCTACCTGGTCTTCCGCAACGTGGCCAAGCTGCTCATGGAACGGCGCGGCAAGGCGGTCGGCGCCAACCTGCGCACCAAGCTGGTCATCACCTTCGTCGGCCTGTCGATCGTCCCGACGCTGCTGCTTTTCTTCGTCTCGGCAACCTACGTCAACCAGAGTATCCGCAACTGGTTCAACACCCAGATCGAAACCTCCCTCGCCGAATCCCTGGAGGTGGCCCAGACCTACTACAAGAACTCGGCCACCAACGCGCTCTATTACGGCCGGCAGATCAGCGCCATCATCCGCGAGCAGAAGCTCCTCAACGAGCAGAACCTGCCGCAGATGAAGGAGGTGATCCGCCAGAAGCAGAAAGAGTACAATCTGGGGATCGTCGAGGTCTACTCGGCCCAGAACGAGGAGCTGATGCGGGCCGCCAACCCGGAAATCCCCCTCGGCGAGTTCACCCATCCATCGTCGGAAGATATCAAGGCCGGCATCTCGGGGAAGGAGCTGACCCGGGTGAACACCGCCGGCAAGGCCGACCTGATCCGCGGCATCGTGCCGGTCTATTCGACCTGGAAGGCGGACGAGGTAGTCGGGGTGGTGGTAGTCAACTACTACGTCCCCTACTCGCTGGTGGCCAAGATGAAGGAGATCACCGGCTCCTACCAGGAGTTCCGCCAGCTGAAGATCCTCAAGAGCCCGATCCGCGCCGGCTACATCCTCGCCCTCTTCCTGATGACGATGGTGATCATCTTCCTGGCGGTCTGGCTCGGCCTCTACCTGGCCAACACCCTGACCACCCCGATCAAGGAGCTGGCCGAGGCGACCCGCCAGGTGGCCGAGGGCAACCTGGAGGTCCACCTGGGGCGGCGGACCGACGACGAGATCGGCATGCTGGTCGCCTCTTTCAACAAGATGACCGAAGACCTGCGCGCCAACCAGACAGCCCTGAAGAGCGCCAACCGGGAGCTGACCGCCAGCAACCAGGAACTGGAGCAGCGGCGCCGCTACATGGAGATCGTCCTCGCCAACGTCACCGCCGGGGTCATCTCCGTCGACAAGACGGGAATCCTCACCACCGTCAACAAGTCGGCGGAACGGCTGTTGAGCATCGACACCGCCCAGGTGATCGGCCGCAACTTCCGCGACGTCCTCAAGCCGGCCCAGCTCGACATCATCAAGGGACTGCTCCGCGACATGGTGCTGGCCAAGCAGGACACCATCAGCCGGCAGATCACCGTCCCGCTCAGCGACAGCAAGGCAACGGTACTGTTCAACCTGACGGTCCTCCGCGACGAGACCGGCGACTTCATGGGGACGGTCGTAGTCTTCGACGATCTGACCAAGCTGATCAAGGCCCAGCGGATGGCGGCCTGGCGCGAGGTGGCGCGGCGGATCGCCCACGAGATCAAGAACCCGCTCACCCCGATCCAGCTCTCCGCCCAAAGGCTCCGCAAGCGCTACCTTCCCCGTTTCGGCGACGAGGATACGGTGTTCGACGACTGCACGGCGATGATCGTCAAATCGGTGGACGAGCTGAAGGCGCTGGTGGACGAGTTCTCCAATTTCGCCCGGATGCCAGCCGCCACCCCGTCGCCGAACGACCTGAACGAAATCATCCGCGAGGCGGCGACCCTGTTCCGCGAAGGACACCGGGCCATTGCCTTCTCCTTCCGGGCCGACCCGGCGCTGCCGCTCCTCCAGCTGGACCGCGACCAGATCAAGCGGGTCTTCATCAACCTGTTGGACAACGCGGTCGCGGCCATCGACGGCCAGGGGCGGATCGATCTCGAAACCCGCTACAACCCGGTGCTGAAAATGGCGACGGTGGTGGTGGCCGATACCGGCCACGGCATCGCCGCCGAAGACAAACCGCGGCTCTTCGAGCCGTATTTCTCGACCAAGAAATCGGGGACCGGCCTCGGCCTGGCGATCGTCAACAGCGTCATCACCGATCACCACGGCTATATCCGGGTCAAGGACAACGATCCCCGGGGGACGAAATTCATCATCGAACTGCCGGTCGCCTGAGCGGCGGCTCTTCCGGCTTCACTCCGAACGTTAACCGACGAGGTAGGCAATGAATGAAACAATCCTGGTAGTAGACGACGAAGAGAGCATCAGAACCGCCCTGGCGGGGATCCTCGAAGACGAAGGGTACCGGACGGTCTTCGCCCGGGACGGCGTAGACGCCCTGGAATCGCTGCAGAAAGAGCTCCCCGACCTGGTGCTGCTCGACATCTGGATGCCGCGGCTCGACGGCCTGGAGACGCTGCAGCGATTGAAAGAACAGCACCCGGGCCTGACGGTGGTGATGATGTCCGGTCACGGCACCATCGAAACGGCGGTGCGGTCGACCAAGATCGGCGCCTACGACTTCATCGAAAAGCCGCTCTCCCTGGAAAAGGTGCTGGTCACCGTCCGGAACGGCCTCGACGTCGGCCGGCTCCGGGCGGAGAACGATTCGCTCCGTACCCTGTCGTTCAAGGGGCACGAGATGATCGGCACGACAGCGGTAATGCGCCGGCTCCAGGAGCAGATCGCCCGGGTAGCGCCGAGCAACGCCTCGGTGCTGATCAGCGGCGAGAACGGTACCGGCAAGGAGCTGGTGGCCCGGGCCATTCACCACCAGGGGCTGCGCCGCGAGGGGCCGTTCATCGAGATCAACTGCGCGGCGATCCCCGAAGAGCTGATCGAGAGCGAGCTGTTCGGCCACGAAAAAGGGGCCTTCACCGGCGCCATCGCCCAGAAGAAGGGGAAATTCGACCTGGCGGACGGCGGGACGATCTTTCTCGACGAAATCGGCGACATGTCGCTGAAGACCCAGGCCAAGGTGCTGCGGATCATCCAGGAGCGGAAGTTCGAGCGGGTCGGCGGCACCCGGACCGTCGAGGTGGACGTCCGGATCATCGCCGCCACCAACAAGATCCTCGAAGAGGAGATCAAAAACGGCACCTTCCGCGAAGACCTCTTCTACCGGCTGAACGTGGTCCCCTTCCAGGTGCCGCCGCTCCGGGAACGGAAGGAGGATATCCCGCCCCTCGTCGAGCACTTTCTGCAGATTTTCGCCAAACGCGAGGGGCAGGAGCGGAAAACGATGCTGCCGGAGGCGGTCGAACTGCTCAAGGGGTACGACTGGCCCGGCAACGTCCGGGAACTGCGCAACATCGTCGAACGGCTGGTGATCATGACCCCCGGCAAGGTCATCACCCCGGCCCAGATCCCGGAATCGATCGTCGGCGGCCCGGCCCACCGCGACGAAGCGCCGTTCCGCCTCGGCGGACCGGAAAGCAACTCGCTCCGCGAAGCGCGGGAAGAGTTCGAAAAGGAATTCATCATGCAGAAGCTGGAGGAGTTCAACTGGAATATCAGCCGGACTGCCGAGGCCATCGAGCTGGAGCGGAGCAACCTCTACCGGAAGATGAAGAGCTACGGCATCGACGTGAAGAAGTGAGCCGGGGGCAAAACAAGAGCCGCATCTGCAAGGATGCGGCTCTTGTGTGGTAAGCCTCCCCGCGAGAGAAGGCGTAGTGGAGTTCAGGCAGGGCGTTGCGCCCTCCCCCCTGCCCCCTCCCATCAAGGGAGGGGGAGAGAACGGCAGGTAATCATCCAACCGTTCCCACCCAATCCTCCCTCCCCCTGGATAGGGGGTGAAGCGAGGGTGAAAACGCGAGAGCTGGTCGCTACTCGGTTTTCTTCTTGATCGCGCAGTCGATGATCGCGTCGATCCGCCGGTTCATTGCCCGGCCGGCCGGATCGGTGTTGTAGCCGATCGGCCGGGTATCGCCATACCCCTTGGCCGAGAGCCGCGACCGGTCGATGCCGAACTTGTCGACCAGGTAGTTGACCACCGCTTCGGCCCGCCGCTGGGAGAGCTCCATATTGTACTTAGAGCCGCCGACGTTGTCCGTATGCCCCTCGATCACCGCCGTGGTGGTCGGGAACCTGTTCATGAAGTCGCCGACCTTGGCAATCTCGTTGTGATATTCCGGCTTAATAACCGCCTGATCGGTGTCGAACTGGATGTTCAGCGATACGCAGAGCCGGTCCGGTAGGTCGGCAATGAATTTCGGGCTTTCCAGAACGCAATCGATGACCGCGCTGGTCCGGCGGTTACGCTGCTTCCCTTCCTCGGTGGCGTTGTCGGCGATCGGCCGGGTGTAGCCGTACCCTTTGGCGGAAAGCCGTGACCGCTCGATGCCGAAGTTTTCCACCAGGTAGTTGACCACCGATTCGGCCCGCCGCTGGGAGAGCTTCATGTTGTACTCGTAACCGCCGACGTTGTCGGTGTTCCCCTCGATGACCGCGGTGGTGGTCGGGTATTTTTTCATGAAGTCGCCGACCCGCTTGAGCTGGTCATGATACTCCGGCCGGATAGCCGCCTTGTCGATATCGAACTCGATGTTCAGGTCGATGCAGTATTTCATTAGGCCGGGACGCGGCTCCTCGGCAGCCGGAGCGGGAGGCGGCTCGGGAGCCGGCGCCGGTTCGACGGCAGGAGCCGGTGCCGGGGCGGGAGCCGGCGGCGGCACCTCCTTGGCGACCGGTTTCGTCCCGCCGAAGGCGAAGCTGAGGCCAACGGTGTACTCCAGGTTGTTGTAGGAGGCATGGGTGTCGAAAATGTGCCGGACATCGCCGCGCAGGGCAAGGCTATCGGTGATAAAGTATTTGAGGCCGGCGCCATAATCGAGTATCCCGTCGGTCCGATCCTTCTGCCCGGCATCGGCGCTGTAGTCGAAGGAGGTAAGGCCGATCCCCGCGGCAACGAACGGCACCAGCCGGCTGTCGGGAAGAAAATGGTAGAGCCCTTCGAGACGGTAGGTGTAAGCGGTGGCGTCCGCTTTGGCATCGCGGGTCTGTTCGGTGAGCGTACCACCGAACACCCCTTCGAGCGCCCAGTTCTTGGTAAAATTGTAGCCGCCGCGGATCCCGTAGGTCGGCCTGGTTTTCAGGTGCTGCTCGCCGTCATAGGTGTACCCCCCTATGTACGGACTGAGCGAAAACGAACCAGGGAGGATTTCTGCCAGACACGGGACAGCCATGGCCACGGCCAGCAGCACGCAGCCGAGAATCAGGGTTTTTTTCATCACCTTTTTTGCCTCCTTTGTCACTAAAAGTGGAACCTCGCGCCAAACTGCATTAACTCTAGCTCACTCGAACCGTTTGTCAATCGGCCACGGCCCGGTCGCCGGAAGCCGGCAACCGGCTGTTTCACCGCGACAAAAGCATTGACACGACCGCGCGCCCCCCTGTATATATGGCTCGCCTACCCCCGCAAGGAGCTCTTATGACCCTGCTCGACACGATTCTCGAAGCAAACAGCACCTTTGTCCGGCCGGGAGCGTTCCCTCCCCTGCCGAAGAATCCGAAGAAGCAGTTCGCCATCTTCACCTGCATGGACACCCGGCTGGTCGACTTTCTCGAACCGGCGATGGGTATCAAGCGGGGAGACGCCAAGGTGATCAAGAATGCCGGCAACACGATCATCGACCCCAACGGCGGCGTGGTTCGCAGCCTAGTGGCGGCCATCTACAGCCTCGGCGTCGAGGAGATCTTTGTCATCGGCCACCTGGACTGCGGGATGGCCTCGGTCGACATCGTCGAGCTGAAGCAGCGGATGATCGAGCGAGGGGTCGACCCCCAAACCATCGACACCGTCGTCCCCGACCTGGCCCAGTGGTTCGGCGCCTTTTCCTGCCCGGAGGAGAACGTGGCCCGGGTGGTCTCGATTATCCGCGAGCATCCGCTGATCCCCCGTGACGTGCCGGTCCACGGCCTCATTTTCTGCCCCAACGACGGCCACCTCGACGTGATCGTCCGGGGCTATTGATCCACCGCCGCCACTGCCGCCGAAAAGGAGCGCCATGCCGCGACGTGCCCCCCGCTACACCGCCGCCGACCTGGAATCGATCCCGCTGTTCCGCTTCGTCCCCTTCGAATGTATCGAGGGGATTCTGGAGCATTGCACCGTCCAGGACCTCCGGCCGGGAGACCGTTACGAACCGGCCGAAGCCGCCGACCGCAGCCTCTGCGTGCTGATCGCCGGCCGCCTCGCCCTCTATTACGACGCCAAGATGCGCGACGACGAACCGCCGCTCTACATCGAGCGGGGGGAGATCGTCGGCGAAACCTTCGTTACCGGCGAGCCGGGTGTCCCCTGCATCCTGGTCGCCGCCGAGCCGTGCCGGATCATGACCATGGAAGAGGACCTGATCTGGTCGCTGGCCCAGGCCTCCCATGCCGCCGCCTGCAACCTGCTCGGCATCCTGCTCCGCCGCCGTGCCGACGCCCCCCGGGAAAGCTTTTCCGGCACCGTCGACGAATACGCGATCCACGAGCAGGGAATCGTCGACCCGCTGACCGGCTTCCAGACCCGGCGCTGGCTGGAAGGGATTCTCGACCGCCAGGTTGCCCGCTCCCTGGCCAGCGGCAAGCCGCTGTCGCTGGTAATCGTCGACATCGACCGCTTCCGGGAGTTCAACGAACACCACGGACGCCTGGGGGGAGACCACGCCCTCCACGAAATGGCGAAGGCTCTGCGCAATTACCTCCGCCCCACCGAACTCGTCGCCCGTTACGGTGGCGACATCTTTGCCATTCTGCTCCCCGAGGCCAACCGGACCACGGCGTTGACCATTGCCGAGCGCCTGCGGCAACGGGTGGCGAACACGGTCATCAACATCCGGGACGGCAAGATGCTCCCCGCCCTTTCCATCTCTATCGGCGTCGCCGACGTCCAACCGGGGATGGGAAGCCGGGATTTGACCGCCGCCGCCCGGGCGGCCCTCTCCCGGGCCAAGGTGGCCGGCGGCAACACCGTCGCCGACTGATCACCGAAGCTTCCCCACCGGCTCGGTATTTTGTATACAAAATAGACACAACCGAGCAACCATATTATGATAAAATTTCCTCGTTGGCGTTGATCGATCGTCAAGCGCGAATACCTCGCGGATTATGTGTTTTTTTTAATAAACCTGGTATTTGTGCACGACTTGTGCTAGAATGGCGTCGCCTTTCGGCTGGCGGCCCAGTCATCATTGCGGTTAAGGGGAACGGGAATGAACTCCGCGCAGTTGTTCGAGATTGAACTGTTTGCCCAGTCCCTGGTCAAGGGAGCGGCCCTGGGGCTCTACCTCACGCCGAAACCGGGGCTCGTCGATATGGCGGACGCCGGCGCCCACCCTGACCTCACCCTGGCAAAAATGGAGCATTCCCTCGAGATCATCGACGACTACCTGGCGGAGCTGATCCGTTCCCTCAGCGACGGCGAACGGCTCCTCTGCCAAGCGGTGGTCGGCCGGCGCGCCGAGCAGGTGATGCTGGAGGAGTGCGGTACCAACACCCTCAAAGGATACATCTTCCTGAGCGGCCTGCTGCTGATCGCCCGCTGGCATGCCGGCGCCAATAACCAGGAGCGGCTGCGGCAAACCGTTGCCCGGCTGGCCGAAGAATATTTCGCCATCCGCGGCGAAGAAGAGACCAACGGCCGCACCGCCCGCCGCCGCTTCAGAACCGGCGGCATCGTCCAGGAGGCCCTGGCCGGCCTGCCGGCGCTCTTCGACTGCGCCGTCCCCGCCTATCTCGAAGGGATCGGCCGGTTCGGCTGTTTCACCACCGCCTCCTTTTTCATGCTCGCCCGGCTGATGCAGACCGTGGAGGATACGACTACCCTCCATCGCGGCGGGACCATGGGACTGGCCCGGCTCCGCCGGGACGGCCAGTCCCTCGAACGGGCCATCACCGGCCAGGGGGATGTAATCGGCCTGCTGACGGTACTGAACGACGAATACGTCCGGATGAACCTGACCATGGGGGGAGTGGGGGATCTGCTCTGCCTCGCCTATGGCTACCTCACCGCCAGCGGTCAGCTGATGGGCGATGCCGGAGGCGCCCACCGGTCGAAACCACAAATCTCCCGCCGCCGTTGCCTGGCGGGAAACTGACCGGCTGCCCGCCACATCAATCATGCTGCTCAGACTCTTTCTACTCTTCACTATCATCCCGGTCGTTGAACTGTACCTGCTGATCAGGGTCGGCCGGCTGATCGGTGCCCTGCCGACGGTAGCGCTGATCCTGGCCATCAGCATGGCCGGCGCCTGGCTCGTCCGCGCCCAGGGGTTCGCCATCCTCGGCCGCATCCAGACCGAACTCGCCCAGGGCCGGATTCCCGCCGGCGAGCTGCTCGATGGCGCCCTGGTCCTGGCCGGCGGCATTCTCCTCCTCACCCCCGGCTTCTTCACCGATTTCCTCGGTCTTTTCTTCCTCACCCCGCCGACCCGGCGGATCATCAAGCAGTTCCTCGGCCTCTGGCTCCAGCGCAAGCTCGCCTCCGGCCAGTTCGTCATCCGCCGTTTCTGACGCTCCCCACGGCCTTCTCGCCGCCGGTTTGCAGTCCCTCCGGATTGCGGTACTCTATTAGCGGTGCCCATTCGGAAACAGCCGCCAGGACACCGACCGCACCCTGAATCGAAAGGGGGCAACCATGGCCTATGTCCGCTGGTTTGCCGACACCACCATCGACGATGTCCCGCTGGTCGGCGGGAAAAACGCCTCGCTCGGCGAAATGTATCGGGAACTCCGGCCGCTCGGGGTAAAAATCCCCAACGGCTTCGCCGTCACCGCTGCCGCATACTGGCATCTGGTCCGGTCGGCGGGCATCCTCCCCGAGATGAAACGGCTGCTGGCCGACTTTGCCAAGGAGGACGTCACCGACCTCGCCGCCCGCGGCCGCCGGCTCCGGGAACTGATCTACGGCGCCCCGCTGCCGGACGACCTGGCGGCGGAGATCGTCGCCGCCTACCGGCAGCTCTGCGCCGAATACGGCGACGACTGCGATGTGGCGGTCCGGAGCAGCGCCACCGCCGAAGACCTCCCCACCGCCTCATTTGCCGGTCAACAGGAAACCTACCTCAACATCCGCGGGACCGTTCAGCTGCTGGACGCCTGCCGCCGCTGCTTCGCTTCGCTCTTCACCGACCGGGCCATCTCCTACCGGATCGACCAGGGATTCGACCATTTCAAGGTCGGGCTCTCGATCGGCATCATGAAGATGGTCCGCTCGGACCTGGCGGCGAGCGGCGTCATCTTCACCCTCGACACCGAGACCGGCTTCCGGGAGACGATCCTGGTCACCGGCGCCTACGGCCTCGGCGAAAACGTGGTCCAGGGGGCGGTCAACCCGGACGAGTTCACCGTCTTAAAGCCGACTCTCCGCCAGGGATTCCGGCCAATCGTCCGCCGGACCCTCGGCGCCAAGAAGATCCGGATGATTTACGGCAGCGGCACCTCCAAGGTCCTGACCCGCAACGTGGAAGTCCCCAAGGCCGAGCGGCGGCGCTTCTGCATCAGCGACGACGAGGTCCTGGCGCTGGCCCGGGCCGCCCTGTTGATCGAGGAGCACTACTCACGGCGGGCCGGCCACGAGATGCCGATGGACATCGAATGGGCGAAGGACGGCCAGAGCGGCGAACTGTTCATCGTCCAGGCCCGCCCGGAAACGGTCCAGTCCCAGAAGCGGCTCGACACCCTGGAAACCTTCGTCCTGGAACGGAAAGGCGAGGTGCTCTGCAGCGGCACCGGGGTCGGCGAAAAGATCGCCGCCGGCCCGGCCCGGGTAATCACCGACGTTCAGCATCTGAACGAGTTCCGCCCCGGCGAGGTGCTGGTGGCCGACACCACCACCCCCGACTGGGAGCCGGTGATGAAAACCGCCGCCGCCGTCGTCACCAACCGCGGCGGGCGGACCTGCCACGCCGCCATTGTCAGCCGCGAACTCGGCATCCCTTCGGTGGTCGGTACCGTCAACGGCACCGAACGGCTCGCCACCGGCCGGCCGGTGACCGTCTGCTGCGCCGAGGGGGAAATCGGCAAGATTTACGACGGCATCCTCCCCTTCCGGGTCGACCGGCTCGACCTGGCCGGGATGAAACGCCCACGGACGAAGATCATGATGAACCTCGGCAACCCGGAAGAGGCCTTCTCGCTCTGCCGCATCCCCAACGACGGCGTCGGCCTGGCCCGGATGGAGTTCATCATCACCAATCACATCAAGATTCACCCGATGGCGCTGGTCCACCCGGAACGGGTGGCCGACGAAGGGGCCCGGCGGGAGATCGACCTCCTCACCGCCGGCTCCCCCGACAAGCCCTCCTTCTTCGTCGCGAAACTGGCCGAGGGGATCGGCACCATCGCCGCCGCCTTCTTCCCCAAGCCGGTGATCGTCCGGATGAGCGACTTCAAGACCAACGAATACGCCATGCTTCTCGGCGGCCGGGATTTCGAGCCGCGGGAGGAAAACCCGATGATCGGCTTCCGCGGCGCCTCCCGCTATTACGACGAGCGCTACCGGGAAGGGTTCGCCCTGGAGTGCCGGGCGCTTTTGCGGGTCCGGCGGGAGATGGGGCTCGGCAACGTCATTCCGATGATCCCCTTCTGCCGGCGGGTCGAGGAGGCGGAAAAGGTCCTCGCCGAGATGGCGGCCAACGGCCTCGTCCGGGGCGAGGAGGGGCTCGAAGTCTACGTGATGTGCGAGATCCCCAACAACGTGATCATGATCGACGAATTCTCGCAACTCTTCGACGGCTTTTCCATCGGCTCCAACGACCTGACCCAGCTCACCCTCGGCGTCGACCGCGACTCGGTCCTGGTGGCGCACGTCTTCGACGAGCGGGACCCGGGAGTGATGCGGCTGATCGCCGAGACGGTGGCCGGAGCGCGCCGCAACGGCCGGCACAGCGGCATCTGCGGCCAGGCGCCAAGCGATTATCCGGAATTCGCCGCTTTTCTGGTACGCGAGGGGATCGATTCCATCTCCCTCAATCCCGACTCGCTGATGAAAATCTCGTTGCGGGTGCTGGAGATGGAGGCGACCGCCGACCGCGGTTAGCGGCGCGGCAAGGCGGCAGAGCACCCTGACGGGCGGAGGGCCATGGACCAGGAGACGAAAGACAGGCAACCGGTGCCGCCGAACGGCACCGACAATGCGGCGCCGGCGCCCCGGCCGCGGCTGCAACGCCGGGCGCGGATCGCCCTGGCGATCGTGGCAACGGCCCTGATCCTGGCCAGCGCCGTCTTCTGGTGGTATTCGAGCCACTGGGCGAGCACGGACGATGCCCAGGTGGACGGCCATCTCAATCCGATCAGCGCCCGGGTCTCCGGTCACGTCATCAGGGTGAACGTCGAGGACAACCAGTTCGTCAAGGCGGGAACGGTGCTGGTGGAGATCGACCCGACCGATTACCGGGTCGCCCGTGACCGGGCGCGGGCCGACTATGCCACTGCTGCGGCCGAAGCCACCGCCGCCCTGGCCGCCGTACCGATCACTGCGGTCAGCAGCGCCGGCCGACTGGCCACCGCCGGCGCCCAGGTCGACAACGCCCGGGCGGGGGTGACCGCAGCAGAGAAACGGCTGGCGGCAGCCGAAGCGCAGCTCCGCGAGGCCGAGGCAAAGGACGCCCGAGCCCAGGCCGACCTGACCCGCTACCGGCCGCTCGTCAGCCGGGACGTCATCTCCCATCAACAGTTCGACCAGACGCTGGCGGCGGCCAAGTCGGCAGCGGCGGCCGTCGATGCCGCCCGGGCCACCGCCAACGTGGCCCGCCAGGAAGTGACCCAGGCCGGCGACCGGCTCGCCCAGGCCCGGGCCGAGCTGCGGACGGCCCAGACCGCCCCGCAGCAGGTGACCGTTTCCCGTTCGCGGGCCACCGCTGCCGTAGCGACCGCCCAGCGGGCCAAGGCCGCCCTGGAGCAGGCGGAGCTCAATCTCCGTTACACCACGATAACTGCCCCGGTCGACGGCATCGTCGGCCGTAAATCGGCGGAGGTGGGGCAAAACGTCGAGCCGGGGCAGGTACTGCTCGTCCTGGTGCCGACCGACGATATCTGGGTCACCGCCAATTTCAAGGAAAACCAGCTGCGGCGGCTTCGGCCGGGACAACGGGTCCGGATTTCCGTCGATGCCTACGACCGGACCTACGACGGCTTTGTGGAAAGCATCGGCGGCGCCAGCGGTGCCCGCTTCAGCCTTTTCCCCCCGGAGAACGCCACCGGCAACTACGTCAAGGTGGTACAGCGAATTCCGGTCCGGATCAGGTTTGCCCGCGGCCAGGACCGGGAGCACCTCCTCCGCCCCGGCATGTCGGTAGTGCCGAAAGTGCGGGTGCGCTGACGTGCCGCCCCGCAGCAACTTCAGGGAGGCGCCGTGACCATCGTGGCGGCCATCGTCGGGACAGCGCTGGTACTGCTGGTTCTCTGGGAAGGGTTCGAAACGATCATTCTCCCCCGGCGGGTGACCCGCCGCTTTCGCCTGACCCGGCTCTTCTACCGGCTGACTTGGCTTCCCTGGACGACGGCAGTGCGCCGGCTGGCGCCGGCCCGTGACCGGGAAACCTACCTGAGCTACTTCGGCCCGCTGTCGCTCTTCCTGCTGATCACCGTCTGGGCGGTGACGCTGATCGCCGGTTTCGCGCTGATCTACTGGGCCAACGGTTCGGCCATCGTCGGCAGCGACGGCAGTTCGGGGTTCTTCAGCGATCTCTACCTGAGCGGCACGACCTTTTTCACCCTCGGGCTCGGCGACGTCACCCCGCGCACCACCCTGGCCCGGACGCTGACCGTCACCGAGGCGGGGATGGGCTTTGCCTTCCTGGCGATGATCATCAGTTACCTGCCGGCGCTCAACCAGTCGTTCTCCCGCCGGGAGGTGAGCATTTCGCTGCTCGACGCCCGGGCCGGTTCCCCCCCCACCGCCGCCGAGCTGCTCCGCCGCCATGCCGGTGAGCAGGGTCTGCAGGCGCTCCAGCACCTGTTCCACGAATGGGAGGGGTGGGCGGCCGAATTCCTCGAAAGCCACCTCTCCTATCCGGTGCTGGCCTATTTCCGCTCCCAGCACGACAACCAGTCGTGGCTGGCCGCCCTGACCGCGGTCCTCGACGCCACGGCGCTGGTGATGGTCGGCCTGGAAGGGGCCTGCCAGCGCCAGGCCCGGCTGACCTTCGCCATGGCCCGCCACGCCATGGCCGATCTTTCGGTGGTCTTCCGCGTCACGCCGCGGGAGGGGGAACCGGACCGTCTGCCGGCGGAGCGACTGGCCCGGCTGCGGGACGAACTGGCGGCGGCGGGGCTGCAACTGCGGCGGGGGAGCGACGCCGATCGGGAACTGGCGGAGCTGCGCCGGCTCTACGAGCCGTACCTGCTGGCCCTCGGCCGCCGGCTGCTGATCACCATCCCGCCGTGGCTCGCCGACCACCGCCGCAGCGACAACTGGCAGGCCGATCCGTGGGATCGCCGCAGCAGGCGCGGCCACCGGCCGGCAAAGGCCGTCGGCGACGCCGAAGAGCATTTCTGAGCGAGAGGCGCGACCCCGGCCGCTGATCCGGCGCCCGCCTTCGGAGAAAGGAGCAGACGATGAAACTGGCCGGAACAACCGTAGTGATTATCGGCGGCAGTTCGGGGATGGGGCTCGCCACCGCCCGGGCGGCGGTCGCCGAGGGGGCGGCGGTACTGATCGCCAGCCGCTCGGAAGAAAAGCTGGGCCGGGCGGCCGACGAGATCGACGGCGAGGTAACGACCCGGGTCGTCGACGTCACCCGGGAAGAGCAGCTGAAGAACTTCTTTGCCGAAGTGGGCGATTTCGATCACCTGGCGGTCACCGCGGCCACCGGCGCCACCGGGCCGTTTTTCGACCTCGACACCGCCACCGTCCAGGGGGTCTTCGCCAGCAAGTTCTGGGGACAGTACTTCGCCGTCAAGTACGGCGCGCCGTGGGTACGCGAAGGGGGCTCGATCACCCTCTTTTCGGGGGTCGCCGCCGCCCGGCCGGTAGCCGGGATGTCGACCTATGCCGCGATCAACGGCGCCGTCGAAGCGCTCTGCCGGGCGCTGGCGGTGGAACTGGCGCCGCTCCGGATCAACACCGTCTCCCCGGGACTGATCGACACCCCCGCCTACGAGGGGATGACGCCCCACGACCGGAAGGCGCTCTTCGAGATGGTGGCGGAGCGGGTGCCCGCCCGGCGGGTCGGCCGCGCCGAAGACGCCGCACAGGCGGTAATGTCGCTGATGAAAAACGGCTACGTCACCGGCACGGTGATGACCGTTGACGGCGGCTACCGGATCGCCTGACGCCGAAGGCTTGACGCCCCCCCGTTTTTCTGCAATAATCCGCGTTCGGCAATGCTAAATAGTTGTTCCATGGTGTTAAATTCTTTCTAACGAGGTGCCGAACGTGAAAAAACTGACTCTGCTGTTCACCTGTGCCCTGCTCGTGGCGCTCACCGCAACCGCCTTTGCCGCCGACTCTTCCTGGAACCGGGTCAAGGCCGCCGGGAAACTGGTCATCGGTCTCGATGACGCCTTCCCGCCGATGGGCTACCGCGACGCCAACGGCAAACTGATCGGCTTCGACGTCGACGCCGCCGAGACGGTCGGTAAACGGCTCGGCATCACCATCGAGTGGCAACCGACCGCCTGGGACGGCGTGATCCATTCGCTCAACGCCAAGAAGTTCGACTGCATCTGGAACGGGATGACCATCACCCCCGAGCGGGCCAAGGAAGTCGCCTTCACCAAGCCGTACGTCATGGACGGCCAGGTGGCGATCGTCCGCTTCACCGAAAAGCGCTTCAAGGGGATCAAGGATCTGAAGAACGTCAAGGTCGGCGCCCAGAAGGGCTCCTCGGCGCTGAGCGCTGTCAAGAAGCTGCCGACCGCCCCGACCGAGCTGAAAGAGTATGAAGACAATCCGAAGGCGCTCCTCGACCTGGAGGCCGGGCGGATCGACGTGGTGGTGATCGACAACGTCACCGGCCGCGATTTCATCGCCAAGCGCCCCGGCCAGTTCAAGATCCTCCCCGGCTTCATCAGCAAAGAGCCGTTCGGCGTCGCTTTCCGCAAGGAAGACAAGGCGCTCCGCGCCAAGGTCCAGAAGACCCTCGACCAGATGGTCAAGGACGGCACCATGGCGAAGATTTCCCGCAAGTGGTTCGCCGAAGACATCACCAATCCGAAGAAATGGTAGCAGGCCGGCGGCGAAGGGCTCCGCGGCCCTTCGCCTGTCGCCGACAGGATCAAGGACCAACGATGAGAATGTTGCTCAGCAGGGTCGCCACGGCCCTGCTTTTTTTGTGGATGACGGCCGTGCCGGCGCTGGCCGGGCCGGCGAACTACGACCAGCTGTTCCGCCAGGCCAACGACCTGATGGGCCAGGGGAACCTCGACGCTGCGATCACGGTACTGAAGCAGGTGCCGCCGCCGGGCCCCGGCGAAGAAGGCGACGCCTTCGTCCGGAGCCGAATGCAGATCGGCCGGCTCCAGTTCGCCGAAAAGGATTACCGCGATGCCCTCGCCGCGGCCCGCGAAGTGCTGGCCCGCTACCCGGACAACAGCGAGGCGAAGAACTTCGTCGCCTCGGTGCAGGAGGTGCAGGAACCGCGCTGGGTGGCCTTCCTCAAGGACAGCCTCCGCTTCCTCCCCCGCCTGCTCAAGGGGGCGATGATGACCCTGCTGCTGGTCCTCTGCACCATGCTGGTCTCCCCCCTCGGCGGACTGTTGATAGCCCTCGGCCGAATCAGCACCTTCCGGCCGCTGTCGGCGCTTTGCTGGTTCGTCATCTGGCTGTTCCGCGGCACGCCGCTCCTGTTGCAGCTCTTCTTCATCTACTACGGCCTCCCCGCCTTCGGCATCACCCTCAAGCCGCTGACGGCGGCGGTCATCGGCCTCGGTCTCAACTACTCCGCCTACCTGGGCGAGATCATCCGCGGCGCCATCCAGAGCATCGACCGGGGGCAGACCGAAGCGGCCAAGGCGCTCGGCATGACCTACGGCCAAGCGATGCGCCGGGTGATCATCCCCCAGACCTACAAGCGGCTGATGCCGCCGATCGGCAACGAATTCATCGCCCTGATCAAAGACACCGCCCTGGTGTCGACCATCGCCATGGTGGAGCTGATGCGCTCGGCCGATCAGCTGTTCAACACCTACTTCAACGTGACCGCACTGGTGCTGGCAGCGCTGATCTACCTCGCCTTCACCACCGTCTTCACCTTCATCTTCGAGAAGATCGAGTATCGGGCAGGGATCTATGAACACCGTTAGCGCGCCGCTCATCGAACTTACCGGCATCACCAAACGCTTCAAGGGGCTCACCGCGGTCAACGGGGTGAACCTGGCCGTCCAGCCCGGCGAGAAGCTGGTCATCATCGGCCCCTCCGGCTCGGGGAAATCGACCCTGCTCCGCTCGATCAACTTCCTCGAAGAGATCGACGAGGGGACGATCCGCTTCGAGGGGCAGGAGGTCGGCTACCACCACCGCCACGGCAAGCTCCACCTGGACAAGCAGCAGGTCATCTGCGCCCTGCGGGCCGAGATCGGCATGGTCTTCCAGCACTTTCACCTCTTCCCCCACCTGACGGTACTCGGCAACGTCATGGAGGGGCCGCTGACCGTCCAGCGGAAGAGCCGCGCCGAGGCCCGGGAGATCGCCCTGGCGATGCTCGCCAAGGTCGGACTGACCGACAAGCGCGACGTCTACCCGGCAACCCTCTCCGGCGGCCAGAAGCAGCGGGTGGCCATCGCCCGCGCCATCGCCATGCGGCCGAAGCTGATGCTCTTCGACGAGCCGACCTCGGCGCTCGACCCCGAGCTGGTGGGGGAGGTCTTCGATACCATCCACGCCCTGGCCGACGAAGGGATGACGATGATCATCGTCACTCACCACATGGGCTTCGCCCGGGAGCTGGCCGACCGGGTCATCTTCATGGAGGGGGGGAACTTCCTGGCGGAGGGGACCCCCGGCGAATTCTTCGCCGCCGGGATGAACAACGAGCGGGTCCAGAGCTTCCTCAACCGGATTCTCTGACCGGCATCGATGCCACCCTGCCCCTCTCCCATCGAGGGAAAGGGCGCAATACGGCAGCGTAACGACCTTTGCCTTTTTGCCCGAACGGAGTTCCATGACAATCTATCTCAACTTTTTCATCGCTGTCTGGCTGAAGTTCTTCTTCCTGCTGACGCCGTTCTTCGTCATGTCGGTCTTCCTGTCGATGACCAAGGAGCTGACGCCGCGGGAGCGACGGCGCCTCGCCCTGAAGGTGACCGGCGCCGTGCTGGTCACCTGCTTCACCCTCTATTTCTTCGGCAACCACCTCTTCTCCCTCTTCGGCATCACTATCGACTCGTTCCGGATCGGCGCCGGCGCCCTGCTCTTCCTCTCGGCGGTGCAAATGGTCCAGGGGAACGTGGCGGTAACCGCCGGCGAAGGGGAACATGATATCGCAGTGGTACCGCTGGCGATCCCGGTCACCGTCGGCCCGGCCACCACCGGCGCCCTGCTGGTAATGGGGGCCGAACTGCAGGGGGCGTGGCAGATGGTGATCGGCTGCGCGGCGCTGGCCGCCGCCATCCTCTGCATCGGCGGCCTCCTCGCCTCGGCGGCCTCGATCGAGCACGTGATCGGCAAGCGGGGGATCGTCATTCTCAGTAAGCTGACCGGGCTGATGCTGGCGGCGATCGCCGCCCAGATCATCCTGACCGGGATCAGGAGTTTTCTCGCCAGCAAGTAACCGGGGAGGACGGAATGGAAAAGGTTGGAGAAGAGCAGGCATGCCGCTGGACCCTGATCGATACCCTGCTGCCGAAGGATACCAACCCGGCCGGCGACATCTTCGGCGGGGTGCTGATGAGCCTGATGGACAAAGCGGCGGCGGTGATCGCCTGGCGCCATGTCCGGCAGGAAGTGGTCACCGCCGGCGCCGAGGGCATCGCCTTCCTCCGCCCGGTGCGGGTCGGCGAGGTGGTCAAGGTGCGGGCGCGGATCGTCTGTACCGGCCGGACCTCCCTCGAGCTGGCGGTCACCGTCGAGGCGGAGAACGTCTTCACCGGCGAGAGCCAGCTGGCGGCGCGCGGTTTTTTCACCATGGTCGCCCTCGACGAGACGGGGCGGCCGACCCCGGTGCCGCAGTGGGAGCCCCGCGACGACGAAGAGCGGCAACTCCGGGACGAGTCCCTGGCGCGCCGGGCGAAGCGGGGTTGAGCGCCGGCCTCAGACCTGGGCCGGCTTGAGCACCTTTTCCACCGTCGGCGAGCGGTAGGCGGCAAACAGCGCCAGCAGCTCCGCCGGCCGATGGGCAGCCAGGAGCATCCCCCGCTGTTCCCGCCGGACGAACCCTTCGACCACCGCCTGGTCGACGAAGGCGAGCAGGCGGTCGTAATACCCCGCCACGTTGAGCAGGCCGCACGGTTTGCAGTGCATACCGAGCTGCCCCCAGGTCAGCACCTCGAAGAACTCCTCGAAAGTCCCCATCCCCCCCGGCAGGGCGATGAAGCCGTCGCACAGCTCGGCCATCAGCGCTTTCCGCTGGTGCATGGTATCGACCACGTGCAGTGCCGTCAGCCCCGGATGGGCCAGCTCTTTCTCCTGCAAGAGCCGGGGGATCACCCCGATCACCTCGCCCCCCGCCGCCAGGGCGCTGTCGGCCACCGTCCCCATCAGGCCGACGCTGGCGCCGCCGTAGACGACGCCGATCTCCCGCCGGGCCAGGAACTCTCCCAGCTCCGCCGCCGCTGCCCGGTAATCGGCCAGGTTCCCCATGCTGGAACCGCAAAAAACGCAGAGTCGCCGCACTGTCATCTTAATCCTTCCTTCCGTCGTTACGTTGTTGCCTTCACCGGCCGATCCAGGCCGCGCCGAACACCCCCGCCGCGTCCCCCAGCTCGTTTTTCAGGATCGGGGTCCGCAGCGCATCGTGGAAGGCGTAGTGGCGCACCCGTTCCACCCCGGCCGTGTAGAGTTCGTCGATCTGCGACAGACCGCCCCCCAGCACTACCGCGTCGGGATCGAGAATCGAGATCAGCCCGCCGAGGCAACGGCCGAAATCGTCGAGAAAGCGGGTGAAGGTCGCCGCGCAGCGGGGTTCGCCGGCCCGGGCCCCGGCGACGATCGCCGCCATGGTGAGCCGCTCGCCGTAGGCGGCGGCAAAGGCCCGCTCCACCCCCGAGCCGCTGATCTTGGTCTCCACGCACCCCCGGTTGCCGCAATAACACGGCGCGCCGGCGGGGTCGACGGCAAAGTGCCCCCACTCGCCGGCAATCCGGTGCGGCCCCTCGCGGACCTCGCCGGCGATGCAGAGCCCGCCGCCGCAACCGGTCCCGATGATCACCCCGAACACCAGGCCGTACCCCCGCCCCGCCCCCTGGCGGCATTCGGCCATGGCAAAACAGTCGGCGTCGTTGCGCACCCCCACCGACCGGCCGAGGAGCCCCTCCAGGTCCCGCTGCAGCGGCTGGCCGATCAGGCACGTGGAGTTGGCGTTCCGCACCAGGCCGCTGACCCGGTCGAGGGAGCCGGGGATACCGACGCCGACGCGGTACGGCGCCCCTACCGGCACCGACGCCGCCAGCCCGGCGACCAGCCCGGCGGTCGCCTCGAGCACCGGCCGGTAGCCGCTGCCGGCCGGCGAGACGATCCGTCGGCGCTCGCACTCCCCGCCGTCCGGCGCCAGAAGCAGCGCCTCGATCTTGCTCCCGCCGAGGTCGATACCGATCCGATACGGCGCCCCGTTCTCCCGGCCGCTCATCCGCCGGCCCGCTTCGCCTGGTAGCCGCGCTTGCCCAGCTCGGCCACCAGCAGTTCGGCGAAATCGCCCTGGATTTCGATAACCCCGTCCTTGACCGTGCCGCCGGTGCCGCAGCGTCGCTTCAGATCGCCGGCCAGTGTCTTGAGCGCAGCGTCGTCCAGCGGCACCCCGAGGACCACCGTCACCGTCTTGCCGCCCCGCCCCTTGCTCTCGCGCCGGACCCGGACGATGCCGTCGCCGGCGGGACGCGCCGCTCCCTTGCGGCAGCTGCAGGCGGCCACCGCCTTGCCGCAGCCGGGACAGACCCGGCCCAGCTCCGACGACCAGACCAGCGGGGTATCGCCCGTGCCCCGTTTGTTCATGGCGTCCTCCGGGCAACCCGGCGGCCGAAGTCGCGCCCGACGCGGAAACCGAGCAGCGCCAGCGGCCAGGCGTGCCAGCAGAGGTCGAAGATATCGATCGGCCGGTGCAGATCGCCGTTCAGCAGCAGCCGGGACTTTTCCACCAGGTGGGGTTCGGGGTAAAAGGGAGCGAAACCGAGCAGCAGCGCCAGCGGCAGCAGCAGCCGGTAATCCAGCAGGGAGCGCATCATGACAGATCCTTTCGCCGGCAAGGTGACGGGCAGCGCCCGAACTCCTTCAGGCTACCCGAACCGGCGGCGCCAGGCAAGTGTTTGTACGCGGCTGCCGGGGCTCAGGCAGCGACGATGCGCAGCTGGATGCTGATCGGCTCGAAGACGGCGTGCATGCCGAGGTGTTCGAAAAAGCGGGCTGAGCCGTAGTTGACGTTCCAGCGGGTCCGGTCGAGGTCGAAGTGGGCCTCGGCCACCAGGGTGCCGTCGGCGGTCCGGGCGACCGTCGCCCAGAAGCTCTGCTCGGCCTTGACGCCGCGCAGTTCGAGGATGCCGTGCAGCTGGTAGTTGGGGACGGTAACGAACGGCTCGGCGACCATGCTGGAACCGAGGATGCTGAAGCGGGCCCGGGGAAAGAGGCTGGTGAAGAAAAAATCGTCGGAATTCAGGTGGGCGTGCAGCACCGGCTGCCACTCGCTCCCGTCGAGGTCGACGTTGCGGATCGAGGTCATGTCGAGCTCGCAGCTGCCGGTGATCGTCCCGTCGCTGACGGCGATCTCGCCGCGGCTGATCCCGACGAAACCGTGATGGCGGGAATTGACGTTGCGACCTGCCCACTCGACGGTGCTTCGCTGCGGATCGATCCGGTAGCGGCCGTCGGCGAGCGCCAGCATGGTGCCGGGATCGCCGCTGGCGGCGCCCTCCTCTCCCGCCAGCGACTGACCGGCGCCGCACCATGCCTCCAGGCCGCCGAGCAGGATCGCCAGATTGCGGTAGCCGGCCCGGTCGAGCTTTTCCGCTGCCGTCAGGGCGTCGAGGG
Organism: Geotalea uraniireducens; assembly: GCF_027943965.1. Lineage (NCBI taxonomy): Bacteria > Pseudomonadati > Thermodesulfobacteriota > Desulfuromonadia > Geobacterales > Geobacteraceae > Geotalea > Geotalea uraniireducens. The sequence continues at coordinate 3,217,857 of NZ_AP027151.1, forward strand.
TGGCGGCACCGGCACCGTAGAGGACGATCTCCGCCGCCGGATCGTCGGTGATCGCCCGGACCTGGTCAAGAAAGGTCACCTCGAAAATGCAGGCATTCCCAGCGTTCGGCAGATGAACGGCAGCAAAATGCTCCCGCGGCAGCACGTCGACGAGAAAAAGCGGCCGCCCCGCACCGAGCCGGTGGATAAGGTCGGCCGGCGACAGGTGCGGGAACGGCTGGACCGGTTCCGGCTTCATCACGCCTCCTGCAAGACCTTGAGCGACACCCCGGCCACCAGCTCCTTGACCCGCTCGCGGTAGGCCAGCATGTGTGGCGTCGCCAGATGGGCCTGGAGTGCGGCGACGCTCTCCCAGCGCTCGATGAGCGTCACCAGCGCGCCGTCCAGCTCCTGGGCGGCGAGGCCGGCGTCGATATCGACCGTCGGCAGATAGTCGAAGCACCCCGACTCCGCCCGGACCGTCGGCACATTCGCCTTGAGCACCGAGAGGAATTCCTCCCGGCAGCCGGGCTTCACCCGGATCGAGGCAATAACGCTGATCATCTCTCCTCCATAAGACATAAAATACCGGCCGGGCCGGCGCTCACCCCCTGACGAACAGCGACAGGTAGTTATAGGGGCCGAGCTCCACGGTCCGGGTCAGCCGGAAGGAGTGGGGCCGCAGCCGCTCCTCCAGCTCGGCCGGCGCCAGCCGGATGGCGACCGGCGGGCCGGGCGGCCCGTCGATCTTCTTGAATTCCACTACCGCCAGCACCCCTGCCGGCTTCAGCACCCGCTCGACTTCCCGCAGCGCCCGGTCGTCCACCCGCTCCTGGATGAAATCGTGGAGCACCGTCGCCAGCAGACAAAGGTCCACGGCGGCATCGGGCACCGGCAGCTTCTTGCCGACATCGGCCACCGCCGCCTCGATGCTCCGCAGCCCGCGGGACTCGCCCGCCTCCCGCAACGCCTCGATCCCCTCCCGCCAGAGGTCCACCGCGTAAATCTTCGCCGCCGGGCCGAGCCGCTCGGCGGCGGCCAGGGCGTAGGCGCCGCGGCCGCAGGCCACGTCGAGGAGGACCATATCTTCCTGCAGATCAAGTTCGGCAAACAACCGCTCACTGTCAATCAGATCGAAACTGCTCTTGCCGGCGGCAAGGGGTTTGTGGGACACGAGGCAATCCTTTCGTCATCAATAATGGTGGGCGCCGTTCAGGGTTCCTCCTGGTCGGTGACCACATGAGGAAACCCCTCGTGGTGCACGGCCCGTTCCACCTGGGCCCCGCCCTCGGCCCGGCCCAGGTGGGGGAAGTGTTCGTGGTGGACGGTGGCCGGACGCTCGGCGACAATCGCCTGGCAGGACCCGCAATAGAACCCTTCAGCTCTCAGTTCGGCCGTTCCGCTCCCGCACGAGGGACAGGCCATCGTTTCGGCAGTATTTCCCATGGCGCACCTCCTGTCAATAGTTGCCGTCGAACCGGATAGGATGAAGTATAGCAGAGGGGAATCAAAGGAAAAGGGCTTCACAAAACCTTACAGACTCTTTACCCACACTTACATGCCCGGTGGTTATGCTTGTTTCATCGACCGGTGCGCTGGTGGCATTTTTCCCGGTCAACCGGATCGGCCGCCGACCGTTTATCGCCAGTAAGCGGTCGCCGGAGCGGCGGCCGGATTCGAGGTCAGGAAGGAGGATACCCGTTATGAAAAGGAGCTCGCTGATTCTTCTGGCGGCCATCGGACTGCTGCTCGCCACGACCCTGACCAGCCAGGCCCACGTTCGCGGCCGCATCTGGATCGGGCCGGGCTGGGGCCCCTGGTGGGGGGCGCCTTACCCCTACTACGCGCCACCGGTCATCGTCCAGCAGCAACCGCCACCGGTCTACGTGGAGCCGGCGCCCCGGGAGCAGGAAGAGCAGAATTACTGGTATTACTGCCAGGAGCCGCCGGGATACTACCCCTATGTGAAACAGTGCCCCGGCGGCTGGCTGAAGGTGGTGCCGAAGACGACCCCGCCAGATCAGGAGGAGTGACATCATGAGAAAAGCATCATACCGCCGCTGGTCACTCGTGCTGGCGCTGGCGCTCGGCGGCTGCGCCACCATGCCGTCCGGGCCGAGCGTGGCGGTAATGCCCGGCTCCGGCAAAACCTTCACCCAGTTCCAGACCGACGACGCCCTCTGCCGGCAATGGGCCGGCCAGCGGCTCGGCATGGCCAGCCCGGACGATGCCAACCGGAATACCGCCACCGGCTCGGTGGTCGGCACGGTTCTCGGCGCCGGCCTCGGCGCGGCCCTTGGCGCCGCTTCCGGCCACGCCGGCGCCGGCGCGGCCATCGGCGCCGGCACCGGGCTGCTGCTCGGCACGGCCGCCGGCGCCAATGCTGACCAGGTCTCCGGCTGGGAGGCCCAGCGCCGCTACGACATCGCCTACGAGCAGTGCATGTACGCCAAGGGGAACCAGATTCCCGGCGCCAGCGGCCGGACCCCCCGGAGCCGGCGGTTCATCCCGCCGCCACCGCCGCCGGACTGGAGCTATCCGGCACCGGAAAGCGCCAATCCGCCGACTGGCAGCGCTTACCCGCCACCGAATACGCCACCGCCGGCGGGCTATTGACCAACCCGGTCCGCTCGGGACCGGCTTCACCCGAAAAAAGGAGACCACCAGATGAAACGGAAAGCAGCAGTGATTGCCATGACCGCCACCCTGATCGGCGCCAGCCTCGCCGGCGGTGCCTTCGCCTCGACACCCGACGCCGCCACCGACGCCCCGCGGCAGATGAACTGTCGCAAACACGGCCACGACTTCATGGCCAAGTGGGCCAAGGCCCTCGACCTGACCGCCGACCAGCAGAGCCGGATCAAGGCGCTGGTCGAGGCGGAACGGCAAAGCACCGCCCCGCTCCACAAGCAGCTCGCCGAGGGGCGCAAGGACCTCCGCCAGGCCCTGCAGCCGGCGACCTTCAACGAGGCGGCGGCCCGCTCGCTCCTCGCCAGCCAGGCCGGAGTGCGAGCCGACCTGGTCATCGCCCACGCCAAACTGCGGCAGCAGATTTTTGCCCTGCTGACCCCGGCGCAGCAGCAGGAAGCGGCCAAACTCCGCGACCTGATGGGAGGCCCGGAAAGAGGCCACCACCGCCGCGGTGGCTGGTAAATGGCCGCGCAACCGGCAGCCAGCTGAACATCACCGCCCAAGCACCGGAGGGGCGGCCGACGGCCGCCCCCCTCTTCTCCGCCCATCGCATCGCCGGGAGCGGAACAGCCGGAAAGGAACCAACCATGTTGAAAAAACTGCTTGCCACCACCATCTGCCTGGGGAGCCTGCCGGTTGCCGCGGCCCATGCCGGCACCTCGATCAGCGTCAACATCAACCCGCCGGCAATGGTCGTCGCCGCGCCGCCGGCGGCCGTGGCCGTCGTCCCGCCGCGGGTCGCCTTCCGCCGCGCCCCCCGCTTCATCTTCGCCCCAACGCTCGGTTTCTACGTCGCGGTGGAGACCCCCTACAACCTGATCTATCTCGACGGCCGCTACTTCCTCCGCGACGGCCGCTTCTGGTACGGCGCCCCCTATTACAACGGGCCGTGGGTGCGAGTGCGGGGACGGGAGCTGCCGCCGGGGCTGCGCCGGTTCCGCGCCGAGGAGATCCGCCACCACCGCGACACGGAATACCGCGCCTTCCGGGAAGACCGGGAGCATTACCGCGGCCGCTGGTACACCCCCGACGACCGCCGCTAGGGGGTCTGCCGGGCTGAGGGAATCGCAGGGAAAAAACGGTCGGTCGAGAACAGATTTCCGGAAATTGAGCGCAAATAGTGGACCTATTTGTCGAAAATTTACGGGGATATGGTTGAGGAACGGGCCGGCCCGGCGTAGAAACGGGCGGCGTTGTCGTAGAACACCTGCCGGGCCCGCTCTTCGCCGAGGGTGTCGACGACGAGAGTGAAATCGTCGTCGGCATAGGGGCGCGGCGCCCGGGTGGAGGGGAGATCGGTGCCAAACAGCAACGCCTCGGGGTTGGCGGCATCGAGCTCCCGCAGCGCCGTCCGGACGTCGAAATCGACCCGGCCGAAGCCGGTCGCCTTGACCCGCACCCCCTGCTCGGCCAGCCTGAGGAGGGCGCCGAAACCGTCCCGGGCAAGCCCGAGGTGATCGATACTCACCGCCGGCAGCGCTGCCAGGGTCGCCGCCAGTCCCGCCAGCTCCCGCGAATCGACGTACAATTCCACATGCCACCCCACCAGGTCGTAGACCCGCCGCGCCATCCGGTCAAGCTGGCCGACCTCCTCGGAACCGCCGCGCTTGAGGTTGAAGCGAACCGCCCGAACCCCGACCCGGTCGAGGTCGAGCAGCTCGGCATCGGTCACCGTCGCCGGCAGCTGGGTCACCCCGACGAAGGTCGGGCCGAGTTGCCTGAGGGCCGCCACCAGGTACTGTTGGTCGAAAGCCTGGAACGAGCCGGAGACCACCGCGCCGCCGGCAAGGGTGTAGCCCGCCATCCGGGCCAGGTAGTCGGCAGCGGTGAATGCGTCCGGCAGGTAGCCGTTGTTGGCGACCAGCGGGAAGCACCGGTCGATGATATGGAGATGGGCATCGAAGAGTTTGAAGTGTCGCCGCGCCATTAAAACCTCCGTCGAAATATTCCGGGCGCGGCTCAGGCCGGCCGGACCGCCTGCTGGTAGGCCGTCAAAAGCGCCGGGTCGTCGATCGAGCCGTGATGGTGCACCTGGCGCCACTGGCCGTCGAGCAGCCGGAAAAGCCGGGTTGTCCGGATCGCCAGCGCCAGCACCGTTTCCCCCGCCCGGTACTCGCCCCGTTCCCGCCCCACCACGTAGAAGAGTTCGCCCGCCTCGTGATAGCTGTAATCGTAGAATTCGAACCGGTACTCGCCAGCACCGGCGAAGAGCCGTTCGTAGACGGTGCGGATCTCCTCCCAGCAGCGCCTGATCCCGCCGAGCGGATTGTCCATCGCCGCCTGGTCGCCCGGGGCCCAGTTCTGGGCCATCAGCGCCAGGTCGCGGCTGTTGAGCGCCCGGTAAAAGCGGGAGAGCGCCCGCAGTTGCGGGGTGAGCAGGTTTTCGTCTTCCCGGCCGGTGACCGGCGTCTGTTCGATGTACATCGGGTATCCTCCCGTAAGGTGGCTTCGGCAAGCGGAATCACGCCGGGCATGCCCGTCAGGCCGGCCCGGCCGCCAGCGCCTTGAGCCCATAGGCATGGAGCAGGATCGCCTGGGCCGTCGTCGCCTCGGTGCCCCAGTGGGCGACGGTGCGCCGGACCTCCTCCTCGGTGGCCGTCTCCTGCCCCAGGTAGACGATCGCCACCCCTTTCTTCACCGCCAGGTCGCCAGCCACCAGCCGCGGTCGCCCCAGGCAGCGGACCAGAATCCATTCGGCACTCCAGGGACCGATGCCGCGCAAGGCGGTAAGCGCCCGCATGGCGGCGGCATCCGGCATCGTCGCCAGGCGTTCCGGGCTGAGCGCCCCGCCGGCCAGGGCCTCGGCCACCGCCAGGATCGACTCCGCCTTGCGGGTGGTGAACTGCAAAGCGCGCAGATCCGCCACCCGCAGCGCGGCCACGACCTCCGGCCGGAGCGCGTAGACGAAATCGTCCCCCACCGATAATTTCTCGCCGTGCGTTTCGGCCAGCCGGCGCCGGACGGTAGCAGCCCAGCGCAGGTTGACCTGCTGGGCGCTGATGGCGCGCACGAGGCCGTAGAAAAGGTCGAACTGCCGGACTTGGCGGATACCGGGGAACCGCCGGTTCAGCCGGGCCAGCGCCGGATCGCGGCGCACGAGCGCGCCGAAGCCGCGACCGGCCGGGATAAAGCTCCGGCTCGCCGCCTCCCGCACCGGCGCCAGGTCCGCCGCCGCCGCGACCCGAATCTCCAGGCACGGCGCGGCCGTCGTCCCCGCCACCCGGCAGCAAAACGGGATATGCCGCGACCCCGCCGCCAGGGTCCGCAGCCAACGCTCGCCGTCCCAGCGATCCAGGTAATCGTCGCCGTTGCGGCCGAGGAAGCCGAGCGAACCGGTCATGTCCAGCGGCGCGGGAAACGGGAGCAGTACTCGGTTGTCGGCGAAGCCCATCGCAAATCCTCTTCCCGGTTTCGGCACGGAATACTCACTACTATACCAGAAGAGGGGCGGCTTTCTTCCCGGCAGCGGAGCGCCGCCGCCCTCAATCCCCCGGCGCCGCCCCGCAGACTGCGTCGACCAGCTGGCCGTCGATGGTGACCGGGTGCGGCTGCCACGCCGGGTCGAGCCGCTGCATGCCGACGACGAATTCGGCCGAGCGCATCAGCAGGTAGCCGGCGGCCGCCCGGAGCAGGTCGACGGTGGCGGCCGGCAGCGAGAACGAGGTCGGCAGCTCCTGCAGGCAGCGGCGGAGGCGCGGCTCGGGGATGTCGTCGAAGGTCAGCTCGGCAAAAGTGAAATCGGTCATGAGCGGATTGACGACTGGCGGGGCCGCGGGGCAGTACTGGCCGAGGCGCTTGTTACACGAGTCGACCGTCCGGGCGAGCTGCTGCATCTGCTGGAAATGGCCGTCGATCATCTCGACGCTGTCGAAGGAGACGTCGTCCATCGGCCCGCTCGTAACCACGTCGAGCACGGCGCCGATCCCCGGCGGCGCGCTCCGCTCGTCCCACTGCCGCTGCTTGGTGGTCTTGGCATTGGCCGCGATCACCAGCAGCCGCCCCAATTGCTTGAGGTTGGCATAGCGAAGGATGCTCCACGGGCTGTCGGTGCTGGTGACCGCCTGGAACGGCCCCCGGAGTCCCAGGTTGTCCGACAGGCCGCCGTCGAGGAGGTGGGCGTAGCGGCGATCGGGGTCGCGGTACGACTTGGCGGCCATCGCCTCGGCAACGCGGCGCTTCGGGTTGGCCTCCCGGTCGAGGGCGAGGTCGATCCAGTCGGGAAGCTTGCCGCACGGCTCCTGGTAGATATCGAGGGTGAGCGGGGCAAAGGCGACCGGGAAGTCGGAAGAAGCGGCCACCGCCCGGGAGACGGCGACCCCGGCGAGATCCGAACAGAGGAGATCGAACTGGTCCTGGGTGAACTCGAAGCGGTGGGCGATGCTGATGTCGGTGGCATTCAGCACCAGGAAGGGGACCCGCCCCGGCGGGGTGGCGACCAGGTCAGCGAAGGTCTTGCCGCCGAAGATCGTCTCGTTGTAATACTCGGCCGCCATGTCGATCCGGCTGAAGTCCGGCGAGGCGAGGCGCCACCAGTTGTAGGGGTTGAAGAGGCGCCAGAACAGCCCCCCCTGGATGTCGCGGTAGAGGAACCGCGACGGGAAATCGGCGAAGAAGCGGTCGGGAAAGAGCGCGTAATAGGCGGAGGTGAAGCTCCCGCCGGAGACCGACGAGATAATCTCCACATCGTCGAGGAGCCGGTGTTTCGCACCGTCCGTCCCCTGGTACTCGACCGTCTTCAGCGCCTCCATGAGGCCGAAGGAAAAGGCCGCGGCGCGGGTGCCGCCGCCGGAAAACGCCAGCAGCACGAAGGGTTTGTCGGCCTGCGGCGGCGGGCGGACGACGCTGTAACGGTAGCCGCCGGCCGGGGCAATGGCCGCCAGGCGAGGGTTGTCCGGATAGTGGGCGCAGCCGCCGGCAAGCAGCGCCGCCACCGCGCAGCACAGTTTCACCCCGTAGCTCGTCATACGCATTGGAACGCCACCTCCTGGGGCGCAATCGGGTCGGTATCCCTGATCACCACGGCAACCTGGGACGGAGTGCAGTTTTTCCCGGCCGGGCAGCGCAGCGAGACGGTATGGCGGCCGGCGCTGCACTGCTTGGGCTGGAGGACGCCGGCGCTATCCTTGTTGGGGCCTTGGTCGACACCATCGAGGATCACGTTGCCGGTCGCCGGGCAGGGGCAGACGAAGAATTCCATGGGGCAGCTCCTTTCGTGGCAGGTGCGCGAAGGAGGCGGCGGATCATGCGGAGAGGGGGAAGCGCACGAATTCGTCAAACGTTAGAATAATATCATACGGTTAACGATCCGGGGAGCGAGGGGGGCTATTTTTTGCCCCAGGACGAGGGGTCAGCTCAGGATGTAGGAACCGGTGCCGGTGGCAATCAACTGGTCGGCGTCGTTTTTCAACTCCATCTGCACCGAGGCGATCCGCCCGCCCAGCCGCACGACTTTCGCGCGGGCATGGAAGCTGCGGCCGATCCCCTGGCGCAGGTAATCCACCCGCAAATCGATGGTGCCGAAGCGACCGAACCGCGCCACGATCTGCTCCGCCGGCTCATGGGAATATTTTTCGGCAACGGCCGCCGCCAGCGCAAAACCGGCGACCGTATCCAGCGCCGTGGCAATCACCCCGCCATGAAGGCGGCTATGGAGATAACTGCCGATCAGCTCCGGACGCATGTCGAATGACAAACCGGCCGCTTCGGCAGCAAACGACTCCGCGCGAAAGCCGATAACTTCATTAAACCGGAAGCGATGTTCAAAAATATCGACAAACAGCGCCTCAAGATTGGTCTGCTCCTCCGGGGAGCGGCGAACGACAAGGGGGGATAAATCCATGACTGGCTCTCTTTCGCTGGTGGGAATTGACGGCGCCGGGGGTAATCACCCGCACTGCGTCGGCCGGGCGGCGACCTCGTGGTCTTGATTCCGGAGCCCAACCGGTAAAGCTCTTATCAAGTAGCACTAAATTAGGGCAATGTCGCCGGAATTCTGCGCGAGACCCGACAGTATCGGCGGACAAGGCCATGGATCACCCTGGGAGGCCTGAAAGTTTACATCGCTTGACATTACCTTCCGCATGCTGTACCGTACGGTACAGTTTACAATTGAAATCATGGGAGAGCTGAGAGAATGATCCTTGAATCCCTGCCGTCCGCCGCGCCGCCAAAACGGCTGGTTATCACCATCGCGTTACTCGTGGCGACCGGTCTTGGCGGTTGCGCCATGCTTCCCGCAACCGGCCGGCTCGCCAGCATGAAACCTTCCGCCGCCTATCGGACCACCGCATCATTTGCAGCCCCTGTCGGCAATTGGCCGGCTGAACGCTGGTGGCAGTCCTATGGCGATCCACAGCTGGTCACATTGATTGACGAGGCACTGCGCGATTCGCCGGACATGGCCGCGGCCGCGGCACGCCTGCGCCGGGCCGAAGCATACGTCACGGTATCCAGATCCGCGCTGATGCCGCAGGTAAGCGCCAACGCTTCGGTGACAGAGCAGAAGATCAGCTACCACCACCTGATTCCCCGCTCCCCGGCATCCGACGGCTGGCAGGATTACGGGCTGGGGACGATCAACCTGAATTGGGAGATCGATTTCTGGGGCAAGAACCGGGCGGGGTTGGCGGCAGCCACCTCGCAACGGGAGGCGAGCCGCGCCGAGGCAGCGCTGGTGCGGCTGAACATCGCGGCGGCCATTGCCATGAATTACGCGGATTTGGCCAGGCTCTACGCGTTACGGGATACCGCCGCCCGGACGGTGGCGATCCGCGGCAAGACGGTTGAACTTTTTGCGGAACGATTCGCCAACGGCATGGAAACCCAGGGGAGCGTCAGTGCGGCCAAAGCGCGACTGGCCGGAGCAGAGGCCGACCTGCTCTCCATCGACGAGCAGATCGGCCTGACCTGCAACCGCCTGGCGGCCCTGGCCGGTGCCGGTCCGGACCGGGCACGTGCCATCCGCCGGCCAACGGTCAATCTCGACAGCAGTTTCGGGCTGCCGGCGGAACTGGCGGCCAACCTTCTCGGCCGCCGCCCTGACGTGACCATGGCGCGCCTCATGGCCGAAGCCCAGCGGCACCGGATCGACCAGAAGAAAGCCGAGTTCTATCCCAACGTCAACCTGGTCGCCTTTATCGGTGTGCAGTCGCTGGGGCTGGACATGCTGACCAGGGCCGGCTCGGATATCGGCGGGATCGGACCGGCCGTATCGCTGCCGATTTTCACTGCCGGCCGCCTGCGGGGCGAACTTCGCGAACGGGCGGCGAGCTATGACGAGCTGGTCGCCAATTACAACGCAACGGTTACCCACGCCCTGGAGGACGTTGCCAATGCCGCCCTCAGCATCAAGGCGCTAGCCGGGCAACTGGCGAAAGGCGAAGAAGCGGTCGCGGAGGCAGCCGAGGCCCATCGGGTGACGCGCAACCGTTACGAAGGGGGACTCGCCAACTTTATCGAAGTCCTGTACGCGGAAGACATCCTGCTGAACAACCAGCGGCTCCTCGCCGGCCTCAAATCCAGGGCACTGACCCTCGATGTCGCCTTGCAGCGCGCCCTTGGCGGCGGATACCAGCACACAAAAATCTAACACTGTGAAGGATGCCGACATGTCTGAAACTGCCAAATCGATTCCCACCGACGTCTCCACAACAAATCGCCGCAAGAAACTGCTCATCGCCCTGGCCGCAGTTGTCGTTATCTCGGCAGCAAGTGCCACGGCATACGGGCTGCTGTACGGCTCGAACTTTGTCGCCACCGATAATGCCTACACGGCGGTCGAGGTTGCCCAGGTGACCCCGTCGGTCGGTGGGACCATCAGCGAAGTGCCGGTGACCGACACCCAGACGGTCAGGAAGGGGGACATTCTGGTCAGGATCGACCAGACCGACGCCAGGCTCGCCCTTGCCCAGGCGGAAGCCGATCTGGGGCGGGCAATCCGCCGCGTCAAAGGGTTTATGGCCAATGACGGCAGCCTGAATGCCCAGATCACAGCCCGGGAAGCCGACGAGCAACGGGCGGCGGCCCAACTCCGTTCGGCGGAAGCGGATTTCGACCGGGCACAGATTGACCTGCAACGCCGCGCCGCGTTATCGACATCCGGCTCGGTATCCGGCGATGAACTCACCCGGGCCCAAAATGCCTTTGCCGCTGCCAAGGCCAATCTGGATGCCATTCGCGCCGCCATTGCCCAGGCCAAGGCCAACCACAGCACCGCCGTCAGCTCCCGCCAAGCCAACGCCGTGCTGATTAACGGCACGACCGTGGACACCAACCCCGAAGTGGCGCTGGCCCGGGCTCGCCGCGACCAGGCGGCAGTCGATCTGGAGCGGACCGTGATACGGGCCCCGGTGGCCGGCATCATCGCCAAACGTCAGGTCCAGGTCGGCCAGCGCGTCCAGGCCGGCACCCCCCTGCTCGCGGTGGTGCCCGTGCAGGAAATGCATGTCGACGCCAACTTCAAGGAAGTGCAGCTCAAGAAGGTCCGCGTCGGTCAACCGGTCACCCTCCATGCCGACATTTACGGCAAGTCGGTGACCTACCACGGCACCGTCGAAGGTTTTTCGGGCGGCACGGGCGCAGCCTTCTCCGCCATCCCGGCCCAGAACGCCACCGGCAACTGGATCAAGGTTGTCCAGCGCCTGCCGGTACGCGTCAGGCTCGACCCGACTGAACTGCTGAAGAATCCGCTCAAGGTCGGCCTGTCCATGACTGCCGAAATCGATACCCGCGGCAAGTAGAGGCATGCCCCTGCGGCAGGGGCGACGAGCCGACTATTTTGAGCTACACCCGCCGAATGGAGAACAGCACAATGAGCCATGACCCTAACCACACCAGCGACGCGCCGCTTACCGGCGGCATGCTCTGGCTTGCGGCAATCATCCTTGCGGCAGCCAACTTCATCGCGGTGCTCAACATGACGATCGCCAACGTGGCGGTACCGAACATCGCCGGCAGCCTGGGGGCGACCGTCAGCCAAGGCACCTGGGTCATTACCTCCTACGCGGTCGGCGAGGCCATCACCGTGCCGCTCACCGGCTGGCTGTCAGCCCGTTACGGCTCGGTGCGGGTCTTTGTCGGGGCGATGGTGCTCTTCGGCGCATTTTCCCTCGTCTCGGGCCTGTCCAGTTCGCTCGGGCTGCTGGTTATCGCTCGCATCTTTCAGGGCTTTTCCGGCGGCCCGCTGATGCCGTTGTCGCAAACCCTGCTGATGCGGATTTTCCCCAAGGAAAAAGCAGCCGCGGCCCTCGGCGTCTGGTCGATGACGACCCTCGTGGCACCGGTGGTCGGCCCTATTCTGGGCGGCTATTTTTGCGATGAATACAGCTGGTCATGGATTTTCTACATCAACCTGCCGATTGCGTTTCTTGGCGGATTCTCCGCCTGGCAACTGCTGAAGCGCTATAGCGAACCCCTGGTCCGCAACCCAATCGACCGGGTCGGCCTGGTGCTGCTCATCATCTGGGTGGCGGCACTGCAACTGATGCTGGACGAAGGGAAGGACCTCGACTGGTTTGCCTCCGGCAAGATCGTCACCCTGGCGATTATCGCGGCCATCGCCTTTGCCGCCTTCATTATCTGGGAACTTTATGAGGAACATCCGGTAGTCGACCTCAAGGTGTTCCGCCATCGCGGGTTTACCGCCTCCGTGCTGACCATCAGCCTGGCGTTTGCCGCCTTCTTCGGGGTTAACGTCCTGACACCGCTCTGGCTGCAAAATTTAATGGGGTACACCGCAACGAAAGCAGGCCTGGCAACTTGCGGAACGGGGCTTACTGCATTTTTCATCGCTCCGCTGGTGGCGCAGTTGACGACAAAGATTGACGCCCGAAAACTGGTGTTCGGCGGCGTTATCTGGCTCGGAATCGTTACCCTATGGCGCACCGTAGCTACTACTGATATGACGTTCTGGAATATTGCCGTTCCCCTGGTGATTCTGGGATTCGGCCTGCCGTTCTTCTTCATCCCGACGACCGGCTTGGCGCTGGCGAGCGTTGAAGAGCGCGAGATGGACTCCGCCGCCGGGCTGATGAACTTCCTGCGAACCCTGTCCGGCGCCTTTGCCACCTCCATTGTGACCACCACCTGGGCCGACCAGATTACCCGCAACCATGCCGAACTGGTGGGGCTTGCCGATAGCGACCAGAGCGTGCGGACAATGCTGGCAACCTCGGGCGCCCCCACCGATGCGGTGAATCAGGTCATCGACTACCTGATTACCGGCCAGAGCGTCATGCTGGCCACCAACCAACTGATGTGGGCCATCGGCATCGCCTTCTTCATCGCCGCCTCAGTTATCTGGATCGCACCAAAGCCGACCCGGGTGGTGGACCCATCAGCCGGCGGGCATTGAGGAGAATTCCCATGTTCAAGCACATCCTTGTTCCAACCGACGGTTCGCCGCTCTCCCTGGAGGCCGTCACCCGCGCCGTCTCGTTCGCCAGGGAAGCCGGAGCGCGCATCACCTTTTTCTGTGCCGTACAGCCGGCCCCCAAGATGTACTACGGCACCGGGGCCATCTTCGATACGCACACCTTCGCCATGTTTCGCGAAAAGATGCTCAGCACCGCCAATGACATTCTGGATGCTGCCGGAAAGATTGCCGAGAACGCGGGAATTGAGTACGGCAAGCTGGCGCTGGTCAGTGAAGAACCCTATGACGCCATCATCGAAGCGGCCAGTCAGAACGGCTGCGACCTGATTTTCATGGCGTCGCACGGGCGCCGCGGCGTCAGCGGCTTTTTGCTCGGCAGCGAGACGCAGAAGGTGCTGACGCACTCGACAATTCCCGTGCTGGTGCATCGATCCAACAGGTCCCTTTACTAGCGAGCGGGGGAACTATGGCAAAAAACCGCAAACCGGAAAAACAGCTTAACCACGAACGCTGGCTTGTCTCCTACGGAGATTTGTTAACCCTTTTGTTTGCAGTCTTTGTTGTCTTGTATGCCATGTCGCAAGCCGACAAAAAGAAAACAGAAGAAGTGATGCAATCAATCCAGCAGGCCTTCGGCATGTCCGTTGCCGGATCTCAGGGAGCCAAACTCAATGTGATTCCATCAAACCGGATCGATCCCATTCCAAGTATAAAATCGGCACCGGCATCGATCTCAACGCAGCAAAAAGGAGTCAGCAATCATTCCGGCATAAAAATTACCGCTACAGAAAACGAATTCAAGCGAATCAAGTCCTCCATTGAGGCATATCTCATCAAAGAAGGAAAAACAGACAAGGTAATCGTCGATATTACGAGACGCGGCCTGGTAATAAGCTTGAAAGAGGCCGGTTTCTTTGATTCAGGGAGTGCCAAAGTTAAACAGCAGTCAATAAGTGTCATTGCAACGATAGCTCGGTCGCTTGCCATCTATGCAAATGAGTTAAGGATAGAAGGGCATACCGACAATATTCCCATAAGAACGTCCCAGTTCCGCTCGAACTGGGAGCTCTCAAGCGCTCGGGCAAACAACATCATGCATCTTCTGACAGAAGCATACGGTTTGGAACCCGAGAGAATGTCAACGGTAGGCAACGGTGAATACCGCCCGATTGACACAAACGACACGCCAGAAGGCCGGGCAAAAAACAGACGGGTTGATATTGTAGTCCTCAATTCCGATGCGGATAAATTTGAGGCTAAATCGGCGGCACAGTGACCGGTTGGCTGGTCGTTTGCTCTGCCGGTGCCGTGAGAATCGACAGTCAGCCTTGAGGTGCTGATATGGAAAGATCCAGATTATTGTTATACAGCGTGATTGCGCTTATCGTCCTGCTCGTCTTCTACTTCATCCTTGCAGCCGAACCGTCCGAGGATTTCCCGACAAATATCATCCATCTGCTGTTCCAGCATTGACTTATCGTATGGCATCGATAATCCTGTTGAAAATTATCGTCTTCGGAACGATGATTTGCTGGGCCATAATCGCGGTGATTTGTTTTCTGCCCCGCAGGAAATAAACATTTGTGCAGGTCTATGGGAACGGGTATCGCTCATCCACAACGCAAGGAGAAACCACACGGGCATGGCAAAAAAATCCGACACAAAACGGCAGCATATTCTCTCGGTAGCGGCACAGGCTTTCCAGGAGTATGGGTTCGAGCGGACCTCGATGTCAGAAATCTGCGCCAGGGTGGGCGGTTCGAAAGCGACGCTTTACAATTACTTCCCGTCCAAGGGTGAACTGTTTTATGAAGTAATGACACTCTCCAATAACACTGAATTCGAGGCCGTCTTCCGGGCGATCGATCCTGCGGCGGAAGATATCGCCGGGTCGCTGCGCCAGTTCGGCAGACGTTGGCTGACATTTCTTTACTCGCCATCCGTTAAGGCAAATCGGCACTTGGCCATCTCTGTGTCCGGCCGAAGCGATCTTGGGCGACTGATGTACGAGCGCGGCGTACTGCGCGGGCAGGACCTGATTGCAGACTGCCTCAAAACGGCAATGGGACTTGGCAGGCTCCGGCAGGCCGATCCGGTTGTCGCGGCCCGGCATCTGCTCAGCCTGCTTGAATCCGAACTGATCGAGCGTTTCCTGTTTCAGCTCCTGGGAGAAGTCAGCGCGGAGGAAATCAAGCAGGTTACCGATCGTGCCATAGACGTTTTCATGGCAGCCTACGGCAACAGGGGGAAAAACTGATTATTGAGGGGCGATGACGGTCGATCTGGCCGTCTGCCCGTTGCTCTAAACGGTGGCACCGGCTCGCTGCGGAGATGGAGGGACATGAAGGGGCCGGCCGGCGATTTGTAACCTGTTACTTTGCACGTATACTTGGGAGAAAAGCGTCGTTTTACAACCGTTATTCAACGGCCGACAAGGAGGTCTCCCATGAATCGCCCGCTCTGTCTGGCAATCGCCGCGCTGCTCCTCTGCCCCACCCTCAGCAGGGCCGGCTTTCTCGACGATCTGACGCGCGAAGTACTCCCGGCGCTGCAGCAGCAGAGCAGCCTCGACGACAGCACCATCGTCAAGGGGCTCAAAGAGGCGCTGGCCACCGGCACCGAGCGCGCCGTCACCGAGGTGGCCAAGCCGAACGGCTATTTCGGCGACAGCCTCATCAAGATCCTCCTCCCCGACAAAGTCCAGCAGGTGGCGGATTTCCTGGGGGAGGTCGGCTACCAGCAACAGGTCGACAACTTCGTCCTGAGCATGAACCGGGCGGCGGAGAAAGCGGCCCCCAAGGCGGCCAGCTTCTTCGGCGACGCCATCCGGCAGATGACCGTCGACGATGCCCGGGGAATCCTGAGCGGCGGCGACACCGCCGCGACCGCGTTTTTCGAGAAGAAGACCAGGACGCAGCTCTTCAACGCCTTCAAGCCGACCGTGGCCGCGAGCATGGACCAGGTCGGGACCGCCCGGGCCTACAAAGAGATGATCGGGAAATACGAAAACATCCCGCTCGCCTCGCTGGCGGGGCTCCCGTCCCTCGATCTTGACAGCTACGTCACCAACAAGGCCCTCGACGGGCTGTTCCTCAAGGTAGGAGAGGAGGAGAAGAAGATCCGGACCAATCCGGCCGCCCAGACCACCGATCTCCTGCGTAAGGTATTCGGCGGGAAGTGAGATCGGGACGGGGGAAGAACGCAGTAGAGGCTACGGGCGGGGGGGCCGGCGAGCGGTAATTCCGGGGACACCATACTTATCTCGGTTGAATTAGGTATGGTGTCCGCGGAACTCCGCAAGGAATTTCTATTTAATCCTCGCATAACGGGCTCCGGCTGACCGGCGGCAGGATTATCGCCGACGGGTCTAGCCGGAAGTTAGGTGCTTCAGCGTTACTAGAAACTCTTCCGATGGTCTTCCCTAATTTGTTTTCTCGACTCTTCGTCCAATCTTAACTCAGCAATATACCTATTTTTTAGATCGTTTACCGCTGTTTGAAACTTATGTAATTCTATCAACTTAGATTCCAGAATGCTTTGTGAGCATTTTTTAAAGTTTTCTTTTGGATTAGGGGCATTTTCTAGCAGTTTTGCTAGTTGAATTTTGTCTTCTTCAACGTCATCTTTCCACTTCTTCATCATGCCTGATCCCGAAAGTCTTCTTGCGGCTGCTACCGCTTGTCTTGATTTATTCGCTTTATCTATTAGTTCTTCAATTTGATGAACATCTGTAAATGCATCATGAGTTGCTTTTTGAAGTTCCAGGCGGAGGTCAAGAGATTTGAGGCTGCTAGCTTTTCGATACCCCATGATACCGGTAACAGCACCAATTATTCCTGTTATCATGCCAACATAACTGCTCCAATTCAGGTCTGACATTTGCTCTCCGTTTGTTATTTTCTGTGTACACTTAACGGGCCGGGCCTTGACCCGCACCGGGGCGCCTCTCAGCCCCGGTCGGTGTCTAACACAAGCTCATGGGGGTCAGGTCTTGAAAGGGGGGCCGCCAGGGGACGTTGTTGATTTATTGACTTACCCAACTAATCAACTCAGTCCCCTTAGATACTCCCTCTATTTGACGGGCCGGTAAATCGTTTCTCCGTCCCTCGGCTTATACTCCCCCATTCCTCCTTTTATTGAGTCGAGGAGACCAAGCAATAATGGTTCTGCCTCTTGATCTCTTGCCGTCGGCCACGCAAATCGTACCCAAGTCACAATGTCTGCAATGCTTTTCTTTGCATCAACAATTGTGTAACTAATGCCTGAGTCATTTGCTTTTTGCCGGAATGTTGACCATCCTTTGTAGCTAGAGGGGGTAACAGCAGATGGCCCCGGGGAACGTAAGGGGTCGCGTCTACATTTTCCATTTTATGTAGAATGCGGGGAACGTAAGGGGTCGCGTCTACATTTTCCATTTTATGTAGAATGTAGACCTGACCCTTATTACTTATTCTATGTAGAATGTAGACCTGACCCTTATTACTTATTCTTATTACTTATTACTGTACCGCTCAATCAAATCTCGAACGCTCCTCGCTGATTTCCTCGCGATCGATACTTCGATCCAAGTACTCAATTTCATTTTCGATCCATTGTGTCACTTCGGCCCCGAAGCCAGCTGCCAACCAACGCCGAAGTTTCTCTCGCTTTCGCTTCAGATGAGCACTTGTTGGGCCAGTCCATCCACCGGAGTGAAATGTCGCACTGATTCCACTTTGAACACCATCGAACTCGCCATACCTGTATAATAATTCCTTCGTCAAACGCCCCCCACTGTCTTCATCCAGGGTTCCGGGAACTGCGTGAGCCATCAGCGCCGCTCTGGATGCAGGGTCTTCTTCAATCCATTCTAGAATTTCCGGAACCGGCAAATCAACTATTGCCCCTCTCGGATCTTTTTCATCGAATCCTGATAGGCCGCCCTTTAGCCAACTGAAGAGATCTCCTCGCCATTTTGGAAGCGTTGCTTCGAAGTGTGACTTTACTACCATCCATGCTTCTGCCGGATTGGCTCGTACGATCTCATTTGCGAGAGGCACAACGTCGTGGTCGTAGCTCAAACGGTAGACTTTGCCCATTTTAGTAAGCAAATAATCCAGCATAGGAAGTGCACGACTTGGGTCCCACTTGATCAGTTTTAAGCAGACATTTTTCCAGTGGTAGCCGTGCATTACATTTCGGCTTTCCTCGTCAGGGATGGACCGAGACAAGACCCCGAACACGAAGTCTGGACTGAACTGCGATGATTCGTTGAACGGGATGGACTCCAGCAGATCAATCAGCAAGGATAGCGAGTCCCGTCCTCCATGGTCGTTCAGCTGACAAAGCAGACGCCTCACTCTTTCTGGGGGAACCGATTCGATGGCCTTACCATATTGCAACACCTGGAAAAGAGGTGGATCGATCCATTTCTTTTCCAGTGCATCCTGGCACTTAACGAACAGCCCATCATCATAGACGGAGCGAAGCGCAATAGTTGCGCCCAGCCATGCTGTACTCTCTATGTCAAGAAAGCTTCCCACTGTGACGAGATAGAAATCGGGATCACGTAACCGAACTGCTGAAAGGTAGCCGTGCAGGCACACTTGGTGTTTTGTTTCCTGTGTCAGCTCAATGAGTGAGGGTAACAATTCACACGACCTATCATTCTGTGCCAACTGTTCTCCGAAATGCCACAGTGCAGGCGCATTTTTCGCTGGCGATAGGAGGTGCTGAATCTGACTCATCTTCTCGGGATGCTTTGCGATGCGGCGAGCCAAAGCGTTAACCAGACTCTTCGCACGGCTCCTGATCTTGTTGTGCCGCTCGCGAAAGGCCTCGTCCCATTCCATCCAGTCCACATCGATTACGTAGCGTTGAAACCGGCTCGCTAAATCACGCCTTGTGTAACGACGCTCAAGGCGGCTAACCCTTGTGGTGATTTCTGGGTGCTTACCATCGTCTTGATACTCCCTCCAATCCCAAAAGAAGGCATTCAGCTTCTCTGGTGACATCGCAGGATCATCCACAAGTAGATTGAGGACTTGAAACGCCAACTCGGTACATGGTGGTGTTGTAATTTGCTGTTCTACGGCTTCCAGCAAGGTCTCGCAGACTTCAGTTTGCAGGGAGTGCGGCCACTTCCGGGTCTCATCAACCAGCGTCTGGAAATAGACGAACTTGGCTTGCCACCACTCGCCGTATGTCGTAGGTATCCAGAGTTTTGCTCTCTCCCGTAGCCCTTGATACTCAGGCCCGACAATCCGGAAGCTCATGCTACGACTGTCGAGGGCTGCACGCATCGCCTTGAGCCCAAGAAGACGTTCTGCATCACGGGGCACATGAAGAAGCTTTAGCATTGCCGGGAGTCGGGCTTCGGGACTCGATTCGGTAGCAGCTGCCTCAGGGCCAATGTGAAACAAGCCAATCAAGGTGCCCGTGGAGTTGTTGGAGAAATTGGCATTCTCGTTGACTGCGAGACGCCCTAGCATTTGGATAGCCCTGACGGTAAGCGTTGGCCAAACTGCGATCTTTTCGAGAGCCCAGACAACGTTTTGCCGATTCTCCTCAAATGCTAAAAGCTCCTGGTCCGTCCAGTTGCCAATTGTCGTTTCCAGAAGCCTCAGCACAGCAGATGGATTGGCTTCAGCCAAAATCGAGAGGAATTGAGAACCTTTCATCGACATTAGCGCTTCGCGCTCAGAAAAAATGCCGTCTGGTCTAAGGATATCGTCAACTATGTGCGCCGTTGCCGCGCCCTCTGCATACTTGAACATGTTCATGAACCACGCGTGTAAAGACTCCGGCATCTCGTCGAAGATTTGCGAGAAGTCAAATCCTCGCCCATAGCGCTCCCAGAACTGCTTCCACAAATAGATGTGAAGGGCCTTGGGCACAAAGAATAGTGTTCTGCTCCCCTGTAGAACCCTTCGTGCACGTAGGCTTTGAACTATCTCCTGGAAACGCGCCCATCCAATGGTCGGATCATTTTCGTGAATGAGTTCCGCTATGTACTCCGCTTCTTTCCCTACGGGGGCTTCGTACCCAAATCTGCTGAATAGCGCTAGGTGTTGTGTTACGCAGTCGACTTGCCTCGCAGAACCTTCATCTCGGATGCCGTAGCCATGCAGAAATCTTGTCCAAATCGGTACGGTTGCCGGGGGTTTCAGAAGATCACCTGGATTTGCTCGTAAGTTATCTGCAACCGCCTGTGCAACCCGAGGCGAGCCTTCGCAAATCGCGACCCATCGATCGATCTCACCTGAATCGCCAGCTCCGCGGACAAGTATCTTTTTTATCGTCTCATCAGGCAGGCGCGGAGCGTTGAGTCTAACAATTTCTTCGTCGTGGCTTTCGTCTCTCCCATGATCCAGCGACACAATCTTCAGGCTGCCGCAACGAGGTTTTAAGTGTCTCCAAATATCTGCCATCTCAGACTCTGCAAGTTCATCGATGACAACTATAAGCGGTTTGTCGTAACCACATTTCAGTAACTGGCGAAAGAGCCTTGTCTGCCCGAACTGTGAGCCGTGCTGTATGTAAAGCACGTAGGGTGCAATGTCCACGTCCTTAACAGCCTCAAGGACAATTCGTGTCTTCCCCAGACCTGGCTCACCCAGAATGCGGAAATGTTTGGTTTCCTTTTGCAAGCCTGCACGTATTTGGGCAATCAATTGATCCTGCTCTGGTGATGTTTCGAAGAGATTTGCCATATGTGCGTCACGCTGCCATTCATCAATTACCCAAGCTTCCTGAATTGGGTCGACAGCCAGAAGGGATGCTGTCCCTGGATATCGCTCGGCAAATTCGGCAACCTGACTCGCACCGAGAACCTCAACCAAATCTTCGTACCCTTCGACACCCATCTCCGCTAGTACGAGAGCAATGTGTTGCCGCGAATCGTTACGCTGTTCCGGGGTTAGGTCATGGCCTGTGCAAAGCAGTATATAGCGCCCACGACGGCGAACGAGGCGTTCTACCTCAGAGCATAGTTCCCCTTTGCTGTCGAGCAGTTCGCTACGGATCGCGCTCAGCGTCCAGGGCTTGAATGCCGTTCCTGCTTTGATCTGAAACCCGTTAAGTCCCGACTGAAAAATGCAATCTGTCGGAATAATAGCCCCAGAGGGAACATTGATTTCCGCGTCAATGCCGCCGTCCGCGGTCGTGAGTCGAGAAGAGATCGTCAATACAGCTGGACTCAGCTTTGAATAGCCGCATTCAGATCTAAGAATAACGCGAATGACAGATACGGCGCGCTCAGGGGTAAGCTCGGTTACTGCTGCGATAGGAACGTCAAGAAGATTATTCATAATGATACAATCATAGTGTAATGCCGTTCAATTTTCATACAGCGTCTCATGTACTTTCTTGTCATTTGCGACCAACGGGGCCGGAAAACAGCGGCTTGGATAGGTATTCCGGGGACAGGATAGGTATTCCGGGGACAGTATATAAAACAATTAAATACACTGTCCCCGGAATTCCGTCCCGGAATTCCCCCCATATGCGTATCCTACCAGTCAACGGCTGGTCGGTGAATGGGTTCACCGCTCCACTGTCCTAGTTGTCTTCCAGTTGCCCTTCTGAGATAGCTAAGCACGTTAGTGTCACCTAGAAGCAACTGAGAGTTAGACAGAAGGTATTTCTTCGGATCGCCGATTGTTTCCGCACAAATTTCATCAGCTCTAAGGCATTCAATAATTTCAACCATATTTGGATTGAGCAGTAAAATGACATCACCATGCAAATAGGCATCCTGCCAACCAGCTTCATAGTTAGTTATAAAGTCGATGCCGCATTGTTGCAAAAAATGGCATTTCTTCGCTTCTGAATTGTCAGAAGGGCAATCAGCAACAAGTATTGGAGAAAAGTAGTTTTCGAGCTCATCAAACCAGTTTAAGGCGCTAAATAGTCTTGAGCAAGCAACTGGAAGTTTTTCGTTCCATATCTTTTGAATTACCGGTGGATGTTTTGCTGGTGCGATTCCTCGTCTAATTACATTTGAACCAGTTACCGCCCTACAGACATACACCAACGGCTCTCCATCGCCCCTGACGTAGCCTTTAGCGTGGGCTGCAGCACCTTTCAATGAATCGGTAAAATGGAAACCGACTCCAGGTCCTGCGTTTTCTCCAGTACCAATGTACAGCGGGTTAAAACGGTAAAAATCAGCCCTAGACCCATGAAATAGAGGCACTTCCTGGCTTAGAGACAAATCCATAGTTAATGTTTTTCCTTAAGACAACATCTTATTAGTAGGTCCCCGCCCAACTGCCTGTTTTGGACAAAAAATTTTATCAATAATTCAAAATTGCCAAACTACATGTAAATACGAAATATATTTTAGTGATAATATTCCAATTGATACGAAAACCAGAATATAATACCCCTATTCGGAACAAATTCCGTTTCAGCCTATGGGAGCTTCCAACAGCCACCTCTAAGGAGCGGCCCCCCACATCTGACAAGCCCAAACTTTATTCAATAGTTTTAAGCACTTTCCCACATTTTCTATCCGTAACAACAACCCACCTAAATCGCTCGTAAACTTGTGTTTCCCAATTCAGCCACCAAGCTTTACCCTATTGAACCGGACTGCTTGCGAGATCTTTGACAAAATTCTCCGTCGCCCTTCTCATCGAACCCGATACCATCAGCCTGCTTGCCGTTTTCCGCGTGACAAGGGAGTACCACTTTAACGGTGCATCCTCGTCATTGTCAGTCATATCGGAACAATAAGTCTTATTCAGGAACGGCGAAGTAACCTTGAATTGCACAAACCCATGAGCAACGCCATACACCACCCCGATCAGCTTGAACGAGACGCCTTGCAACTCGACCACCATCTTGTGCGGACTGGCCGGATCGATTTTCCCATGAGCACCCTGAATCATGCTAGTCACCGCTTCCCGGAAATATCGCTCGCCAAGCGCTCCTTCCAGTTCCGTCTCCCGGTCGAGCGTATATTCCGAGCAGTCGATTTTGTCGTTCTGCCCGCGGCCATCCTTGAATTCAACGGCAAAGGACTTTCCCCGGAGGTCGATAGGTGCCGTAGGCTGCAGCAGCTTGTAATCGGTGCCGGGCAAATAGCCGTAGTACAACGGCCCACAGGAACACAGGAATAAACCGAGAATGAGCAGGGTAACGAGTTTTGACATGCGGTTCCTTTCGTTGCCAGTGGAGAGCGTGGTCCGCACAATGTGGCAAGAGCGGCTGATTTCTTTCAAGCCCGTAACACCCGTTTCTCTCATACCAAATTCCCGTCCGCCAACAAAGCAAAATCCGCAAAATTACGTCATATTTCCAAAAAGTTACTACATATAGTAACTTTTTGCCGTCAGCCACCCTCCCCACCCGGCTGCCGCGCCGATTCAGGGGCACAAAAAAACGCCCCCGACATTCCGCAACGGAAAGATCGGGGGCGTTTTCATCCGCCATAAATTCAGATTGGAGATTTCTACAAGATAACCAGCCGTTCCACGGTCAGCGAACCTTTCCCGACGGTGAGAACGCCCTGCAAAGAGGTATAACCGCTGGTGTTCGAAGAATAATCCCCGTTATACCCCCCTTTCAGGATGATATCCTTTCCCTCCCCGCACGTCAGATCCTCGACAAACTCGACCCCCCAGGCCAGGATGGTGTCCGTTGCCGAAGACGAAGCGGCCGCATAGGCAAGGGATAGGGTGGAGAAAAGCACCGAACCGATTTTCGCCCTGCTGGCGGTATTCTCGTTGAAGATGGCGGTAACGCTTTTGTCCGCATCCGCCGTCACCGCACAGGTGCCGATGCCGGTACAGATGCCGGACCAGCCACCGAACAGCGAATACTCGCCGGGGGTGGCGGTAAGCGCCACCGGCGTGCCGGCCGGAAAGGGGGAGGAGCAGCTCGCGCCGCACGCCAGGCCGGCGGGCGTACTGGCGACCGTACCGCTGCCGGTGCCGGAAAATGTGACCCCGAGAGAATAATCCGACGGATGTTCGCCGCCCTGCAGCAGAACGGTAAACGATCCGGCACTGGTGGAGACATTGGACTGCGCCGTGTAAAATCCGGCCGCCGTCGGGGTAAAGCGGTACGAGAAACTGCAGCTCTCCCCCGGTTGCAGAATTTTGCCGGCGCAGTCCTGGATGGCATAAAAAGGTGCGCCAACCCCGCCGCCGGTCCAGCCGGACAAGGGCCCCATGCCGGTATTGGTAATGGTGACCGTCTGGAAAGGACTGGCGGTATTGAGGGCAACCGGGCCGAAGTCGAGCCAGAGGGGGGTGACATTCTGGGCGGGGGCAACGCCGGTGCCATGCAGCAGAATACTGAAGGAACCGTAACTGTCGGAAACATTGGAGGTTGCGGTAAATTCGCCGACTGACGCGGGAGCGAAGGTGTAATAGAAATAGCAGGAGCCGAGCGTCGGCACCCCCGCGGCGCAATCCTGGGTGGCGGAAAACGGCGAGGCAACCCCGCCGCCGGCAAAGCTGGAAATGGTTGAAAAGGCGCTCTGGTTATGGATTTCCACCTTCAGCTGCTGGCTGGTCGCGCCGACCCCGACCGGGCCGAAGTCGAGCGAGAGTGGCGAGACCCGCTGGCCGGCGCCGAAAATCAATGAACTTCCGGAACCTTTGACATCCACCGTTACCGGTCCGCCGTTGGTGGAACTGGCGGAAGTGCCGGTGTACGAGCCGGCGCTAACGGGGGAAAAGTCGAAATAGTAATGGCAGGAGCCGCCCGGCGGCACCCCCGAGGCGCAGTCCTGGGTGACCGAGAAGGGCAAGCTCAGGCCGCCGCCCGCAAAGTCGGTCAGGGTGGCCAGGCCGACATTGCGCAGGGTCACCACCTGTTGCGTGGCACTGTTGCCGAGATAGACAGCCCCCAGGTCCAGGGAATGGGCGTCATAAACCACCTTTGCCCCGACGCCTCGGCCGTGGACGTTGATCGAAATGTTTCCCAGGTTGGTGCTGGTGGATGATGCCGCGCTGAAATCGCCTGCCGCAGTTGGCGTGAAGGTGAAGAAATATTGGCAGCTGCCTCCCGGCGCGACCCCGGCGGCGCAGTTCTGGCTGACGTCGAAGGGGGCGCCCAAGCCGCCGCCGGCAAAGTTGTTCAGCGTCACGGCGCTGTAATTGGTAATGGTCACCGTCGCCTGGGCCGAAGTCATCCCCACTCCCACCGGGCCGAAATCAATCTCCAGGGGGGTGACCCACAGGCCCGTCGTGGCTGCGGCCTGAACTTCAGCCGCCGCCAGGGTGGCGCACAGTCCCGCCGCGAGTGCCGCACACAGCCTCGATAACGCCCCGACCCTTCGCCGCCCGATTGAAAAAACCTTGAACATGGCACCCTCCCTGTTGATCGCCCGCTTGGCAGGATCAGGTAAATTTCGGAACATATCAGTTACCAAACATTATAGCTATATATTGATAACAAAGTGCTAAACCCATAGCAAATTCCCGCCGGCCAATAAAGAAAATTTCGCAACATTCCCGCATATTCCCGAAAAGTTACTACCGGTAGGAACTTTTTGCCGTCGCCCCCGCCCCGGCCGCCTGCGCAGCGACCCAGGGCACACAAAAAAAAAACGCCCCTGACATTCCGCATCGGAAACATCGGGGGCGTTTTTCACCGCAGCCGAAATGCCAGGCCGGCTAGCCGCTCAGGTAGGTATAGCCGAGCAGCGTCCGGTCGAGCAGCTCCAGGAAATGGCTGCTCTCTTCGATGGTCACCTTGCGCAGCGCCACTTCCTTCTCCAGGTTGTCCCGGACCCGCTTGAGGATCTCCGGTCCCTTGTACTGCACGTATTTCAGGCTTTCCCAGGTGGCATCGCCGTTGATGACCGTGTCGATCTTGTAGTTGGTCTTCTTGTTGAACGTGACATGGACGGCGTTGGTGTCGCCGAACAGGTTGTGCATGTCGCCGAGGATCTCCTGGTAGGCGCCGATCAGGAAGAAGCCGATATAGTAGTCCTCGTCCTTGCGGATCTTGTGCAGCGGCAGATACTTGGTCCGGCCGTTCTCGCCGACGAAGCTGGAGATCTCGCCGTCGGAGTCGCAGGTGATGTCGGCGATGGAGGCCATGACGTCCGGCTTCTGGTTGAGCCGCTGCAGCGGGACGATCGGAAAGAGCTGGTCGATGGCCCAGGAGTCCGGAATCGACTGGAAGAGCGAGAAGTTGGCGAAATAGGTCTGCCGCAGGCTCAACGAGAAATTCTGCAGCTCTTCGGGGATTGGCTTGATCTTCTCGACGATGCCGTTGATCTTGCGGAGGATTTTGCTATAGAGCCATTCGGCGATCGCCCGGTCCTGGAGGGTCAGGTAGCCGAGATTGAACAGGCTGACCGCCTCCTGGATCAGCTGCAGGGTGTCGTGGTAGTCCTCGCGGAGCGAGTAGCGGTCGATGCTGGTGTAGATGTCCATCAGCTTCTTGACCGTCGGCGCCAGTTTGTCCATCTCTTCGAGGGTCTCCTCGAAATCGGGCATGACGCTGGTGGTGTTGGTATTGAGGACGTTGGTGATCAGCACCGAATAGTGGGCGACGGTGGCCCGGCCCGATTCGGAAATGATGTTCGGGCAGTCGACGCCGGCGTCTTCGCAGATGTTCTTGATCTGGTAGACGACGTCGTTGGCGTACTCTTCGATGGAGTAGTTGACGCTGGAGAAGTAGCTCGACTTGGAGCCGTCGTAGTCGACGCCGAGGCCGCCGCCGATGTCGACGTATTCGATGCCGACCCCGAGCTTGCGCATCTCGGCGTAGACCCGGGTCCCCTCGATCAGGGCGCTCTTGATCTTGTCGATCTTGGTGATCTGGCTGCCGATGTGGAAATGGATCAGCTTGACCCGGTCGAGCAGCTCGTGCTCTTCGAGCAGGCCGATGGCGGCGATGATCTCCGACATCCGCAGGCCGAACTTGGCGTCTTCGCCGCCGGAGGTGGCCCACTTGCCGGTCCCCTTGGAGGAGAGCTTGACCCGGATGCCGAGCTTGGGCTTGATGCCGGTCTTCTTGGAGAGGGCGAGGATCTTCTCCAGCTCGAACATCTTCTCGACGACGATGGTGATGTCGAAGCCGATCCTGGTGGCGTAGAGGACCGTCTCGATGTACTCGGTGTCCTTGTAGCCGTTGCAGATGATCGGAATGTTGTTGCCGGTGGCGAAGGAGATGCCGATCACCAGTTCGGGCTTGGAGCCGACTTCGAGGCCGATGTTGTAGCGCTTGCCGAAGTTGGCGATCGCCTCGACCACCTGCCGCTGCTGGTTCACCTTGATCGGGTAGAAGGTCTGGTACGTGGCCGGGTAGTTGTTCTCGGCGATGGCGTTCTTGAAGACCCGGTTGATACTGGCGATCCGCCCCTGGAGGACGTCCATGAAGCGGAGCAGGATCGGCGGCTTGATCTTCCGCTTGATCAGGTCGTCGACCAGGGCGCGCAGGTCGATGGACGACTTGGAGGTGGGGGACGGGTGGACGCAGACGTTCCCCTTCTTGTTGATCGAGAAGAGGTCGGCACCCCAGTTGTTGAGGTTGTAGATTTTGGCGGAGTCGTTGATCGACCAGCGTTCCATATGCTCTCCTGAAGGCGGCGCCATTTTCGCGCGCTAACGGCGGTGGGTACCGTTAGCATCGCGAATCTGCCGCCGCGGTAACGATCTGTAACGTATTTATGGTAAAACCCCGACTTTCCATCGGAGCGCAAGATTTCGAGTTGACCTGCGGCCTCGCCCCCCAGCAGCCTTCATTGCCAGTCCCAATATCCTCCGGGGCGAGAGATTTCGGCCAGATCGGCGTCGGCCCGCAGAAACCGTGCCGAGGCAGCCCTCTCTATCTCTCCCCCAGAGGGGGAGAGCATGCCTTGCCCTCTCCCCTTGGGAGAGGGATTGGGTGAGGCTCGCAGCGCTACGTCGAGGCAGGGTTTCGAGGACACGGCGTCGAGATGGTCGGAAGACCTCGCCCCTCCCCCCCCTCAGGACAGCTTGCCCCTGAAATCCTCATACCCAAACCGCCGCACCACCCGCAACTCCCCCCCCGCCGGCTCATACGTACAGATGGCCGGATGCTGGATGCCGTTGAAGGTGGTGGTCTTGACCATCGTGTAATGGGCCATGTCCTCGAAGGCCAGCCGATCACCCGGCTTGAGCGGCGCGGCGAAGGACCAGTCGCCGATCACGTCCCCCGCCAGACAGGAGGGGCCGCCGAGCCGGTAGGTGTGGGCCAGTTCGCCGGCTTCGCCGCCGCCGGTGATCGTCGGCCGGTAGGGCATCTCGAGGATGTCCGGCATGTGGCAGGTGGCCGAGACGTCGAGGATGGCGATATCCATGACGTTGTGCACCACGTCGAGCACCTCGCTCACCAGGACGCCGGTGCCGATCGCCACCGCCTCCCCCGGCTCCAGGTAAACCTCGACGTCGTACTTCTCCCGGAAATATTTGACCAGTTCCACCAGCCCGTCGAGATCGTACCCCTCGCGGGTGATGTGGTGGCCGCCACCGAGGTTCAGCCATTTCATGCCGTGGAGCAGCGGGCCGAACTTCTCCTCGAAGACCCGGGCGGTCCGGGCCAGCGGCTCGAACAGCTGCTCGCAGAGGGTGTGGAAATGGAGCCCCTCCACCCCGGCGAGCGACCGACCGGCGAACTCGCGGTGCGGGATGCCGAGCCGCGACAGCGGCGCGCACGGGTCGTAGATGGCGGTATGCCCCTCGGAATGCTCCGGGTTCACCCGCAGGCCGATCGAGACGCCGCTCCTCTCCCACAACGGCCGGAAGCGCTCCAGCTGGTTGAAGGAGTTGAAGACCAGGTGATTGGAGGTCGAAAGCAGTTCGACGACATCCGACTCCTTGAAGGCGGCGGCGAAGCTGTGCACCTCGCGGCCGAACTGCTCGTAGCCGAGCCGCGCCTCCCAGGGCGAGCTGGCACAGACCCCGTGGAGGGTTTCGCGGAGCAGCGGAAAGACCGACCACATGGCGAACGCCTTCAGCGCCAGGAGGATCTTGGCGCCGGAACGCCGCTGCACCTCGTCGAGGATCGCCAGATTGTGGCGCAGCCGCCCCAGGTCCACCACATAGGCGGGGGACGGGGCGAGCTCAAGAATTTTCGGGATGTCGATACCGGTCAATGGTTGAGAACCTTTTCAAGCGATAATCTACAGCTCCCTCTCCACTTCGTGGAAGAGGGCCGGGGTGAGGGGGCGAGCTAAGATTGCCCTCTTCCCTAGGGCACCTTCACCATTGCCCTCCCCCCCTACCATAAAGGAAAGGGCGGGGGGGACAGGCAAACGAACAGTCAGTATTCATCGAACAGCCAATCAATTGTCCCCCTCTCCCCTTCGTGGGAGAGGGCCGGGGTGAGGGGGCTCCCCCAAATCACCCCCGACAATGTCCCTGTATCACTTCGAGAACCCCTTCGACATTGGCAAGGATCTCATGATTCCAGAAGCGGAGAACGTAAACCCTTGCGCGTTCAGCCAGGCAGTCCGCTCCCCGTCTTTCTCAACCTCATGGACGTGCTGACCACCGTCGGCCTCGACAATCAGCCCTTTCTCGAAGCAGACAAAATCAGCGATAAAACGACTGATCTGTCCCTGGCGCCCAAATTTCAGCCCATCGAGCTGTCTGGCTTTCAGGTGTTGCCACAGAAGCCGCTCGGCATCGGTGGAATCTCTCCGGAGCGCTCTCGCCGCTTGTGTCAGGTTCAGCGGCATCAACCACCCTCCCCCCTACCCCCTCCCATAAAGGGCGGGGGAGCAAACCACCTCCAACTGTCTTACTTCTTGTGCCTTCCATAAAGAGGACCAACACCATGATCTGCACGGAGCAAACCACCCCGAACTGTCTTACTTCTTGTGCCCCTTGCCGTGACCTTTCCCCTTGCTTTTGCCGCGGCCGGGTCCCTCGTCGGCAGCCGGTGCCCCGGTAAAATGGAGATCGCCTCGCTTCAGGGCATGGAATTCGGCCGAGCCGGGCTTGATTCCCAACTGCTTGGCGATGACGCCCCACCCTTTGCCCTTGCTTCTCTGGTAGACGTCCAGGACCCGCTCCGGCTGTTGTCCGGAGAACTGGCCGAGCTGAAAGACCATGAAGGCATCGGCCGGTTCGCTCACCGTACGAACGATAGCCTGCACCTGAGCGACCGGCACGCCGAACTGGGCGCTGACCTTGGCGGAAAAGCCCGGCAGGTCGGCCCGCGCCTGGATGTTGACGCTGGAGAGGAAATCCTCCAACCCGCCGGCAAAGGCGGCCACGGGCACCAACAGCGAGAGCAGCAGGGTAAACAGCATCAACCGTTTCATTGCGCTACCTCCTAGTTGTTGTTAATGCTCAGCGAAGACAACAATCTAAAGAACGGGGAACGTCGCACGGACGACGTTTCTACAGCTCCGGCCACGCCCCTTCGACCACCACCTCGGGCAGCCCCATCGGTCCGAGCTCCTTGAGGAACACCTCCGGATCGAACTGCTCCATGTTCCAGACGCCGGGGGCATGCCATTTGCCGGTCAGCATCATGATCGCCCCGACCACCGCCGGGACGCCGGTGGTGTAGCTGATCGCCTGGGACTGGACTTCCTTGTAGCATGCCTCGTGGTCGCAGATGTTGTAGATGTAGACCTGCTTCCGCTGGCCGTCCTTGGTGCCGCGGGCGATGACGCCGATGCAGGTTTTCCCCTTGGTCAGCGGCCCCAGCGACCCCGGGTCGGGAAGGAGCGCCTTGAGGAACTGGATCGGGACGATCTTCTGCCCCTGGAACTCCACCTCGTCGATGCGGGTCATCCCGACGTTCTGCAGCACCTCCAGGTGCTTGAGGTAGTTGTCGGAGAAGGTCATCCAGAACTGGGCCTTCTTGATGGTCGGGATATGTCTGACCAGCGACTCCATCTCCTCGTGATAGAGGCGGTAGATGTTCATCGGCCCGATCCCCTCGGGGAAGTCGAAGACCCGCTTGGTGGAGAGCGGCGGCGACTCCTGGAAGGCGCCGTTTTCCCAGTGGCGGCAGGTGGCGGTCACTTCGCGGATGTTGATCTCCGGATTGAAGTTGGTGGCGAACGGCTGGCCGTGGGAGCCGGCGTTAGCGTCGATGATGTCGATCTCCTCCACCACGTCGAGGTACTTTTTGGCCGCCAGGGCAGTGTAAACGTTGGTCACCCCCGGGTCGAAGCCGGAGCCCAACAGCGCCATGATCCCGGCCTGTTTGAAGCGCTCCTGGTAGGCCCACTGCCAGGAGTACTCGAACTTGGCGGTATCGAGCGGCTCGTAGTTGGCGGTATCGAGGTAGTCGACGCCGGTCTCCAGGCAGGCGTCCATAATATGCAGATCCTGGTAGGGAAGCGCCACATTGATCACCAGCTTGGGCTGCACCTCCTTGATCAGCGCCACCAACTCGGGGACGTTGTCGGCATCAACCCGGGCGGTATTGATGGAGTTGTTCAGCTGGGCGGCGATAGCGTCGCACTTGCTCTTGGTCCGCGAAGCGAGAGTGATCTCGCTGAAGATATCCCGCCGCTGGGCGCATTTGTGGGCCACGACCTGGCCGACGCCGCCGGCACCGATTATCAGAACTTTGCTCATTGCATCCTCCACAGAAGGGCCGCCATCTTTGCGCCCTGACGCTGCCGGCTCGTCGGCAGGCTCCTCGACGTAGCGCTGCTACGCCTGCGGGCCTGCCTCCTCTCCGACACCGTCATCATCGCAAATCTGACGCCCCTGATTAGTCTGTTCGTAGTTTATACCTTTTAACCCGGGCCTGCGGCCACGTGATGACCCACGGCATGTTCCCCCGGGGCGAGAGATTTCGGCCAGATCGGCGTCGGCCCGCAGAAACCGTGCCGAGGCGTAGCAGCGCTACGTCGAGGCAGAGTTTCGAGGACACGGCGTCGAGATGGTCGGAAGACCTCGCCCCCCCCTTAATAGTAGAATGTGGGCGGTGTCACCACCCACAAGATCTTCGCCTGCCCCTTGCCGACATTCTTCACCGAATGCCGCTTATCCGAGGTGAAATAAAAGCACTCATCCTTCTTCACCGTGTGCAGCTTGTCGTCGAGCCGGAGCTCGATCTTCCCCAGGAGGACGAAGCCGAACTCCTCCCCCTCGTGAAACGGCTGCTCGTCCATCTCCTCCCCGGGTTCGAGGGTCACCAGCACCGGATCCATCTCCCGGTTCTGCGCCCCCGGCACCAGCAGCTCGACCCGGATCCGGTCATCTTCATTGCCCGGCTGGACCCGGGCATCCTTGCCGAACACCACGCTCTCCTCGTCGGTCGTCTCGCCGAAGAACTCCTGCATGCTGACGCCGAAGACGTCGAGGATATCCTTCAGGGTGGCGATGGACGGGGAGGTGGCATCGTTCTCCAGCTGAGAGATGTATCCCTTGGTCAGGTCGGCCCGGCTCGCCAACTCTTCCTGGGTCAGGGAGTTGATCATCCGGAGCCGCTTCAACCGCTCGCCGATCTTCAAGTGAACCTCCGTGTTTACAAATGCTAAACATTTTGTCAGATACCGAGTTTAGCATTTCTAAACATTCTGTACAATGACGAGTTTAGCATTTCTAAACTTTCTGTTTACCCGCCACGCACAAGGCGTGCTTTATAATACAAAGGCAGACGGGTGTCAACGTTTTTTTCTCCCAACGGGTATTTCCCCCAAAAACGGTCATTCCCCGGGCGGTTAGGGCGATTATTCGTATTGACTTTTTGCGGCGTGAGCTCTATTTCTACGGAGACGGATCAACGATGCGCACTGAACGACGGGAGGGATAGCAAGAGATGACGATACTTGCGGAGCGGAAGCTCGGTTTCATTGGCGGCGGCAACATGGCGGAGGCGATCATCAAGGGGCTGTGCGCCGGCGGGGTGGCGGCCGCGGCGATCACCGTCGCCGAACCGGTGGCGGCCCGGCGGGAATACCTCGCCGCTAGCTACGGCGTGCGGGTAAGCCCCGACAACGGTACCGTGCTGGCCGACTGCGACACGGTGGTGATCGCGGTGAAGCCCCAGGTCTTTTCCGGGATGATCGCCGGGCTGGAGCGGCCGGCGCTGCAGGAGAAGCTGTTGATTTCGATCATGGCCGGGGTGACGATCGACGCCATCGAGGACGCCTGCGCCGGACCGGTGCGGGTGGTGCGGGTGATGCCGAACACGCCGGCGCTGGTCCTGGCCGGGGCGACGGCCATCTGCCGCGGCGGCGCCGCCGGCGATGCCGACCTGGCCTGCGCCCGGCAGATCTTCGAACTGGTCGGCACCGTCTGCGAGGTGGAGGAGAAACTGATGGATGCGGTGACCGGGCTCTCCGGCAGCGGCCCCGCCTACGTCTTCACCTTCGTCGAGGCGCTGGCCGATGCCGGGGTCAAGAACGGCCTGCCGCGGGAGACGGCCAACCGGCTCGCCATCCAGACCGTCCTCGGCGCCGCCCGGCTGCTCAGCGACAGCGGCGACCATCCGGCGGTACTCCGCGACAAGGTTACCTCCCCCGGCGGCACCACCATTGCCGCCCAGGCGGCCCTGGAACGGCACGGCTTCCGCAGCGCGGTGCTCGCCGCCGTCGACGCGGCGGTGGCCCGTTCGGCGGAACTCGGCCGCAAGTAACCGTCAGAGCAGGGCCAGCTCCCGCTCGGCGGTCTGGAAGGCCCGCTTCACCCGGGTAACGAGGGTCACTTCCTTGACCGGTTTGGCAATATAGTCGAAGAACCCCTTGGCGAAGGCCCGCGCCTCCTCCTCGGGATCGGAACTCCCGGAGACCAGGATCACCGGGATGTTCCGGGTCTCGGGGATGTTCTGCAAGGCGTCGAACAGGGCGTAGCCGTTCAGCTTCGGAATCTCCCGGTTGGTGACGATCACCTGGGGGCCATCCGCCAGGGCACTTTTGTACCCCTCCATCCCGTCCTTCTCCACCAGCACCTTGTACCCTTCCTTCGTCAGCACGTCGGCCATCATCGTTTGCAGCAGCGTACTGTCCTCCACCACCAGCACCGTCGGCTCCCGGGCGGCGGCGGGCTCTTTGCCGAGATAATGGCGGGCGATGGCGACGATGATGTCGCGGCGGGTCGCCACGAACGGGTAGACCGTCAGCCCGTGCTCGGCGGCCAGGTTGGTGGCGACCGGCGCTTCGAGCGGATCGGCGACGGCGATCGCCAGCTTTTTCCCTTCCAGCTTGAGGGGAAAGAGGAGGTGCTGCATCGCCACCTCCACCGGGATCAGTTCGAGCAGCTCGCCGGCGAAGGTGTAGCGGGCGAAGTCCTTGATCACCTTGCAGCCGTACTGGTTGGCGAGGGCATAGGCCAGCTCGTCGCCGGTGATCAGCTCGATCTCCTCCAGGGTGGTGCCGAGCTTCTTGTTGAGCCGCCGGGAACGGGCCAGCGCCCGCTGCAGGGTCAGCTCGGTGATCAGGCCGCTTTCGATGAACAGTTCACCGATCAGTTTCTTCTTGGTCATCGGGGGGTTCGCTCCGTGTCGGGGAAGTGGGATTATTCAACGCTTCGTACAGGGCGATCTGCTCCGCCATCGAGAGCTTGCGCCGAGCGGCCGCCGGCCGGAGACAAAGGGCGCAGCGGTCGTCGCCGCACCACTGGCAGTGGCGGCAATCGGGGCAGGGATGCTTTTTGTCCGGTGCCCGATCCACGTCCCCACCCCCGCTCAATAGACCACGTGCCGCTGCGGCCCGTGCCCGGCCAGCAGCTGGGCGAACGCCTTCCCCTGGTCGGCGGCGACCAGCAGGTAGCGGGGGAGTTTCATCACCTTGTCCGCCGCCGTCGCGTGGTGCCGCTCGATGGTGAAGGTGGCCCGGTAACCGGCCGCCGCCGCCCGCCTGATCAGGTCGTCGTCGTAGATGCCGAAGGGCCAGGCAAGCATCTCCACCCGCCCGCCGAGCTCCCGCTCGATCTTCTCTTTCGACTTCTGCAGCTGCATCGCGGTGAACCGGTCGAACTCCGCCGGCTTCAGCCGCTTCCGCTCCTTCTTGAAATTCGGATGCCAGTAGGTATGGGACTGGAAATCGAACAGCCCGGTCTTCTTCAGCTCCCGCAGCTGGTCCCAGGTCATCGCGTACTTGGCGTTGGAGATGGCCGACGGGTAGATGAAGAGGGTCACCGGCACCCGGTATTTCCGCACCAGCGGCAGCATGTCGGTATAGATCGACTTGTGACCGTCATCGGCGACGATCACCACCGCTTTGGCCGGCGGCGCCGGCGCCGTGCCGAGATACCAGTCGACCAGCCGGCGGAGCGGGATCACCTGGTAGCCGTTATCGCGGAGATAGCGGAGCTGGCTCTCGAAGGTCGGCGTGGCAATTGTCATGCCATCGGCCACCACCGGCCCGAGGCGGTGATAGAGGAGGATCGGGACGCTTGCCCCCTGGGCGGCGGAAGGGGCCGGGGGGACCGGCGGGGCCTTGCTGATGGCGGCGTAGACGGGGCTGGCGCAGAGCAGGCAGAGGACGAACAACGAGACGAAACGGCGCAAAATCAGTAACCTCCGGGCAAATGAGTGACTGTATTTT
This sequence comes from Geotalea uraniireducens, assembly GCF_027943965.1. Taxonomy (NCBI): domain Bacteria; kingdom Pseudomonadati; phylum Thermodesulfobacteriota; class Desulfuromonadia; order Geobacterales; family Geobacteraceae; genus Geotalea; species Geotalea uraniireducens. The sequence goes on from NZ_AP027151.1 coordinate 3,253,328, forward strand.
TTATAACAAAACCGGCAATTTTCCGGAACAACAAAATAGCGCCGGCCGGGAATCTCCCGGCACGGCGCTTTCGCTATCCTCTTCACCACACGTCGCCAACGCAGGCAACCAGGCCGGCGATTCGCCGGGACGGGCCGTTAAATGACGAGTCCGGGAGCCGCTGGGGAGGGGGCGTATCGGCTTTTCGAAAAGCAGGGCAGACGCAAGGACTGCCCCGCCATGGCGGGAAGGTACCGGAGAGGGGAAATCGCCGGGCGGTCAGCCGCGCGCGCCGAAGACGGCGGTGCCGATCCGGACCAGGGTGGCGCCCTCTTCGATGGCCGCCTCGAAATCGCCGGACATCCCCATCGACAGTTCGGCCATCGTCACCCCGGGGATGGCCGCCGCAGCCACCACCTCGGCCAGCCGTTGCAGTTCGCGGAAATAGGGGCGCGCCCCTTCCGGGTCGTCGAAGAAAGGGGGCATGGTCATCAGTCCCCGCACCCGGAGGTGGGGGAGCGCCGCCACGGCACGGACCAGTTCGAGGAGCGCCGCCGCCGAGGTGCCGGACTTGGTCGCCTCGCCGGCGACATTCACCTGGATGAGGATGTCGCAGGCCGTGCCGAGCCGCCCCCATTGCCGGTCGATCTCCTCGGCGAGGGAGAGCCGGTCCACCGAATGGATCATGGTGACCAGCCCGGCCAGGTACTTGACCTTATTGGACTGGAGATGGCCGATGAAGTGCCACTCCACCGGCTCGCCAACCGCGCCGGCCTTGGCGGTGAACTCCTGGACGTAGTTCTCGCCGAACAGCCGCTGGCCGGCCCGGGCCGCTTCGGCAACCACGGCCGCCGGCTGGGTCTTCGATACCGCCACCAGCCGGACGGCGGACGGCTCGCGGCCGGCGCGCCGGGCCGCCGCGGCGATCCGCCGCTCAAGCGCCTGCAGATTATCGGCAATGGCCATCGTCTCTTCCTCTCCCGGCTCGCCGGGGCGCTCGGCAGCTCAGGCGCCGCCGAGCGCCCCGAGAAGCCGCAAGTCTTCCACCACTTCGCAGAGCGGCAAGCCGACGACGTTGGTGTAGGAGCCGTCGATCCGCGTCACCATGTGCGCCGCCCCCCCCTGGATGGCGTAGGCGCCGGCCTTGTCCATCGGACAGCCGGTGGCGATGTAGGCGCGAATCTCCTCCGGCCGGAGCGGCTTGAAAAAGACCCGGGTGGTCACCGCTTTGGCGAGCATGCTGTCCCGCGCCTTGTCGTAGATCGCGTAGCCGGTGATCACCTCGTGGGGGACGCCGGAGAGCTTGTTGAGCATCCGCTCGGCATCGGCGGCATCGGCCGGTTTCCCCATGATCTCGCCGTCGCAAACGACGATGGTGTCGGCACCGATGAACCAGCGCCCCTCGATCCGGGCCGCCGTGGCGAACGCCTTGTCGCGGGCGAGGCGCAGGGAGAAATCGGCCGGGGACTCGCCGGGAATGGGCTCTTCCGGAATGTCGCTGGCGGCCACGACGAACTCGACCCCGGCCGACGCCAGGAGTTCCAGCCGCCGGGGCGAGGCCGACGCCAGGACGATCCGCTCAGTTGCCGTCATGGTCCCTCTCTTTCCGCTCCTTGGCCAGCGCCGCACGGCGCCGCTGCAGCTCCTCCTGCTCCGCCCAGTGCTGTTTCCAGTCCTTCTTCCGGACGAAACCAAGCACCACCGCGCCGATCAGGATCAGCACCCCCCAGAAGATGTTGACCAGCGCCCGGTTGTAGATGCCGTAGCCGAGGGAGATGATCCCCATCACCACGATCAGCGCCTCCAGGGAAAGGAGCCGGCCGATGAGCGATATTTCCTGTTTTTCCTTGTCGTCCATAGCTTCTCCGTCGGGGCTCCGCCTGCTCCCCGTGGTCGTTGTCACGCCGGGGCGCGGCAGGCAGCCCCCCCAATCTCGCACCATTGTTCCAGTTCCGCCAGCGCCCGCGCCGCCAGCAACTGACGGCGGTCCTTCTTCTTCACCTTTCCCGGCAGTGGCGGAAACAGTCCGTAGTTGACGTTCATCGGCTGGAAATGCCGGGCGTCGGCGCGGGTGATATGGGCCACCAGGGCGCCGAGGGCAGTGGCCGGCGGCGGCACCAGCGGCGCTTCGCCCCGGACCAGCCGGGCGGCGTTGAGTCCGGCGAGGAAACCGCTCCCCGCCGATTCCACGTACCCCTCGACCCCGGTGATCTGCCCGGCAAAGAAGATGCGCCGCTCGCCCTGCAGTTGGAAGGTCGGGGCAAGCAGGGTCGGGGCATTGATGAAGGTGTTGCGGTGCATGGAGCCGAGCCGGACGAACTCGGCACGCTCCAGCCCCGGGAGCAGCCGGAAGATCCGCCGCTGCTCGGGCCAGGTGAGCTTGGTCTGGAAGCCGACCAGGTTGAACATCGTCCCCGCCCGGTCTTCGGCGCGGAGTTGGACCACCGCGTGGGGTTCCCGGCCGGTGCGCGGGTCGGTCAGCCCCACCGGCTTCATCGGGCCGAAGCGGAGGGTTTCCCGGCCGCGGGCCGCCATTTCCTCGATCGGCATACACCCCTCAAAGTGTATCACCTTTTCGAATTCTTTGGCCGGCACCTTCTCGGCGGCCAGCAGCTCGTCGACGAACCGTTCGTAGCCGGCCTCGTCCAGCGGGCAGTTCAGGTAGTCGTCCCCGTCCCCCTTGCCGTAGCGGGAAGCGCGAAAGACCGTCGTCAGGTCGAGGGAGTCGGCGGCGACGATCGGCGCAATGGCGTCGTAGAAGTAGAGGTCGGGGCCGGTCAGCGCCCGGAGCCGTTCCGCCAGCAGCTCGCTGGTGAGCGGGCCGGAGGCGATCACCACCAGCCCCGTCGCCGGCAGCTCGGTCACCTCGCCGCGGCGGAGCTCGATCAGCGGGTGCCCCTCGATCCGGGCCGTGACGTAAGCGGAGAAGAGCTGCCGGTCCACCGCCAGGGCACCGCCGGCCGGAACGCGGGTGGCGTCGGCCGCCGCCATGAACAGCGAACCGCAGCGCCGCAGCTCCTCCTTGAGGAGCCCGACGGCGTTCTCCAGCGACTCGCCGCGCAGCGAATTGGAGCAGACCAGTTCGGCCAGCCCCGGCAGCTGGTGGGCCGGGGAATATCTCTCCGGCTTCATCTCGTGCAGTACCACCGGCACGCCCCGCTCCGCGGCCTGCCAGGCGGCCTCGCAGCCGGCCAGGCCGCCGCCGATCACGGTAATCCGTTCGTCCATCCGTTCTCCTTCTGCCGTTGCCGTTCCGCTCGCAGGCTCAGTCCTGCGCGGGCCCGTCGTCAGTAAATTCGTAGCGCTGCAGCGGCGAGCCGGCCAGCAGCCGGGGGCGCCCCCGCTCCTCGTCCCAGAGGGTGAGGTACCCCAGCCAGCCGTTGTCGAGCAGCTCGCGGATATGGCCGATCACCGCCGCCGACGGCGGCTCGTGGAAGGCGTTGTAGCCGGAGAAGCCCCCCGGCGGGATCAGCCGGTAGGCGCCGTAGCCCCGCTTGACGCTCCGCTTGGTCACCGTCGCCAGGGCGAAATTCCAACGCTGTTCCTCGTACTTGGTCCAGCCGCAGATCGGGCACATCACCCGCCGGGCGCTCTGCTCGCCCCAGCATTCGGTATCGATCCGCGCATAGGCGAAGCGGCATTGGCCGCACCGTTCGTGCATATCTTCAAGCATGGTCGTTCCTTCGTTGCATCTTCGGGCGCCGCGGGCTAGGCCGGCGGCGCCGCGCACCAGCGCCGCCACATCTCCCGGAACAGCCTCTCCAGGTCGGCGGTAAAGGCGGTGCAGTCGCAGAGCGGCGAGGCGGCCAGCCGCTCCCGCAGCGATGCCCGGAGCGCCGCCAAGGCCGGAAGATCCGCCGCCAGCGCCGCGCCGCGGGCCAGGTAGTCGTCGACATCCCGGACAACCAGCCGGTCGAAACCGGCGGCGGCAAGGAACGAGGCGGTCTGCATGCCGGCCGGCCGGCCGTTCGCCAGCGTCAGCACCGGCACCCCCATCCAGAGCGCTTCGAGGCTGGTCATCCCGCCGGAGAACGGGAACGGGTCGAGGGCGAGATCGACCTCGCCATACTCCGCCAGCTGCGCCCCGTGGGGGGAGAAGCCGCGCAGCTCCAGCCGCCCGGCGGCAATCCCCCGGGCCGCGAACCGCGCCTCGTAATACTGCCGGACCTCCGGCACCTCCAGCGACCGCCATTTCAGAAGCAGCCGCGACCCGGGCACCCGCTGCAGGAGCGCCGCCCAGACGGCGATCACCTCGTCCGACACCTTGGCGAGGTTGTTGAACGAGCCGAAGGTCACCCCGTCGCGGGCCAGGGCCGGCAGGGGCGAAACCGGCGGCGCCCCGGCCGGCGGGGCGAAGCAGAAACGGCAGCCGGGGAGCCGCAGCACCGTCTCGCGGTAGAGCCGCTCGTCCCCGGCGGGCACGGTGAACGGGTCACCGATGAAGTAATCCATCGCCGGCAGGCCGGTGGTAGTGACGTAGCCGAGCCAGCTTGCCCGGACCGGCGCCGGCTGCGCCGCGAACACCGCCAGCCGGTTATAGGCGGTATGGCCGGCCAGGTCGACGAGAATGTCGATCCGGTCCTCCCTGATCCGGGCAGTCAGCGCCCCGTCGGCCCACCCCCGGGCATCGCGCCAGCCGGCGGCGGCCTGCCGCAGCCGCGCCGTCTGGTCGTCGTCCGGGCCATGCACCTGGTAACAGACCGGCTCGAACTGCGTCCGGTCGTGGGCCGCCAGCACCGGTTCGATGAGGAAGCCGACCGGATGGCGGTGGAAATCGGGCGAAACGTAGCCGATCCGCAGCGGCCGCGCGGACTCTCCCCGGAGGGGAAAGGCAACGGGAGTCGCGGCGGCAAGGCGCGCGCCGAGGCGCCGGTGCTCGGCGGCCAGCTCTTCCCCGCTGCAGTCGTCGAGATAGTTGAGGGTCAGGAGATAATCGCTGACAAGGGGATCGTCCGCCGGGGCCGTTTCCAGCAGCCGGCGGAGCAGCGCCAGGCTCTCCCGCGGCCGGCCGAGACGGCTATAGAGCCCGCTCAGGTTGCCGGCGGCCTCCCGGTACTCCGGAGCCCGGGCCAGCACCTGCTCGTAGCGGTCGACGGCCGAAAGGAGCAGCCCGGCATCGGCGAGGGCGCCGCCGAGGTTGGCGAGATAGAGCGGGTTGCCCGGTTCCAGCTCCAGGGCGCGCTCCAGGTGGGTACGCGCTGCCGCCGGCTGGCCGAGCATCCGGCAGAGGTTGCCGAGATTGCTGTACGCCTCGGCATAGCCGGGACGGAGCGCCACGGCCCGCTCCAGGCTGCGCCGGGCCTCGGCCGGCCGGCCGGCCTTGCGCAGCGCCACGCCGAGGCTGTTGTGATAGACGGGGAAGTCGGGCTGCAGCCGGACCGCCTTGCCGAGCAGCTCGATCGCCCGGTCGAGCCGTCCTTCGGCATCGCAGAGCAGCCCGAGCAGGTGGAGCGCGTCGGCGTTCTTCGGCTCGATCTGGAGGACTTGCCGGTAGAGGTCCCGGGCGGCGGCAAGGTCCCCCTGCCGGTGCAGGGCAAGGGCACTGCGCATCGCCTCGGCGACCTGGTGCTTTTTGAGGGGCCTGGGCTGGGTCATCGGGAGCGGACTTTCACGGCAACGGCAGCGGAGCGGCCGCCGGCCGGCCCGCGGCGGACGTTATTTGCTGCCGCCGCTCTTGTAATCGCACCCTTCCTTCGGACACTTGAGGAACTCCCCTTCCCGCTTGTAGACTTTCTTCACCAGGAGCGGGAAGCCGCACTTCGGGCAGGGGCCGGGCTGGGGCGGGTCCCAGAGGGCGAACTTGCACTGGGGGTAGCGGTTGCAGGAGTAGAACATCTTGCCGTAGCGGGACTTCTTCTCGGTCAGTTCCCCTTCCCCGCATTCCGGGCAGGTGAAACCGGTCCCCTTCGGCTTCACCAGAGGCTGGATGTTTTTGCAGGCCGGGTAGGCCGAGCAGGCGAGGTATTTGCCGAACCGGCCGTCCTTGACCAGCATCGGGCTGCCACACTTGTCGCACTTCTCCTCGGAAAAGACCGGCTCGGTCGGCTCGCCGGCCGGCTGCTCGATGTTGCGGGTGTAGGTGCACCCCTCCTTGTAGCCGGAGCAGGCGATGAATTTCCCCCGCTTGCCGAGCTTGACCACCAGCGGCCGGCCGCAGTCGGGGCAGAGCTCGTCGGTGGCCTCGGTGGTCAGGTCCGACTTGCTGACCTCCCCTTCCTTCTGCTTCAGCAGGGCGCTGAACGGTCCCCAGAATTCGTGGAGCAGCGGCTTCCAGCGCTTTTCGCCGCGGGAAACCTGGTCCAGCTCCTCTTCGAGGGTGGCGGTGAAGTTGTAATCGACGTAGCGGGTGAAGTGGTTGACCAGGAGGTCGTTGACCACCATCCCCACATCCTCGGGGAAGAAGCGTTTGCTGTCGAGACGGGCGTACTTCCGCTCCACCAGGGTGTTCATGATCGAGGCGTAGGTGGAGGGCCGGCCGATGCCATACTCCTCCAGGGTCTTCACCAGGCTCGCCTCGGTGTAGCGCGGCGGCGGCTGGGTGAAGTGCTGCTCGGGCAGCAGCTTCTGCAGATCCAGCGACTCCCCTTCGGCAAGCAGCGGGAGCTTCTGCTCCTTGTCGTCACCCTTGCCTTTCGGCTCCTCAACGTCGGAAGCCGCATCGGTCCCTTCGATGTAAAGCTTCATGAAGCCGGGGAAGCGGATCACCGTGCCGGCGGCCCGGAACCGGTACCCCTCGCCGACGCCGATATCCACCGAGGTCTGGTCCAGGAGCGCCTCGGCCATCTGGCAGGCGACGGTCCGCTTCCAGATCAGGTCGTAAAGCCTGAACTGGTCGGAGCTGAGATATTTCTTCAGTTCAGCCGGGGTCTTGGCGATATAGGTGGGGCGGATCGCCTCGTGGGCCTCCTGGGCGTTCTTTGCCTTGTTCTTGAAGAAGCGGGGTTTGGCGAGGGTGTATTCCTTGCCGTAGAGGGCGCCGATCACCTCGTGGGCCTCTTGGAGGGCCTGGTTGGAAAGGACCACGCTATCGGTACGCATATAGGTAATGAGGCCGACGGTCCCCTCGCCGATGTTGATCCCCTCGTAGAGCTTCTGGGCCGTGGACATGGTCTTCTTGGCCGAGAAACCGAGCTTCCGGGAGGCCTCCTGCTGCAGGGTGGAGGTGGTGAACGGCGGCGCGGGCGAGCGTTTCCGCTCGCTCTTGGTGATTTTGTCGACCCGGTAGGTTCCCTGTGCCAGGGTCTTTACCAGGAGCTCTGCCGCGGCTTGGTCCGGAATATCGAACTTGTCCAGCTTCTTGCCGGCCGCCTCCACCAGGTTGGCGGTGAACTTCTGCCGCCGCTCCGTCGCCAGTTCGGCGCCGATGGTCCAGTATTCCCGCTCCTGGAAGGCCTTGATCTCCTTCTCCCGCTCGCAGATCAGTCGGAGTGCCACCGACTGGACCCGACCGGCGGAGAGGCCGTAGCGGATCTTTTTCCAGAGGAAGGGGGAGAGGTTGAAGCCGACCAGGTAGTCGAGGATCGACCGGGCCTGCTGGGCGTCCACCAGCTCCTGGGAAATATCGCGGGGGTTTTCCACCGCGTGAACGATGGCGTCTTTGGTGATTTCGTGGAAGACCACCCGCCGGACCGGGATAGCACTCTTCCGGCCGTCGAGGCCAAGGGCCGCCAGCAGGTGCCAGGAGATCGCCTCCCCTTCGCGGTCGGGGTCAGTAGCGAGAAGCAGGCTGTCGCTCTGTTTCAGCTCTTTCTTGATGGCATCGATATGCTTCTTGCTCTCGGGAAGGATCGCGTACTTCGGCTCGAAGTCGTGCTCCAGGTCGACGGACCCCTGCTTGCTCGGCAGGGCCCGGACATGGCCGTAGGAGGCGACGACCCGGTAGTCATGGCCGAGAAACTTTTCGATGGTTTTCGCCTTGGCCGGCGATTCGACGATCACGAGGTGTTGAGGCATAGGCTCATCCGTAGCCGCAGCGCAGTCACCGCTGGGACCGCTACCACAGTTGGTATTTTGACTCAAAGCGCGGCAAAAAACTTGCCGGGGAGCTGGTTTAGGACGCCTTTCAGCTCCAGGCGGAGTAAAATAGCGGAAACATCCCCCACTGTCAACGAGCTTCTGGCAATGATCTCGTCGATATGGACCGGTTCGCCGCAGCAGATCCGGTAGAGCTCCTGCTCGGCAGGAGCCAGATCGGGGGGGACGGCCGCCGGCGGGAACGCGGCCGCGGCTGCCGCCGACCGGGGAAGCTCCTCCAGGATATCTTCGACCCCGGCGACCAGTTTCGCCCCCTCGCGGATCAGGGCGTTGGTGCCGCGGCTGGCGCCGCTGGTGATGTTGCCCGGAATGGCGAAAACCTCCCGCCCCTGATCGAGGGCCAGCCGGGCGGTGATCAGCGAGCCGCTCTGCTCCGCCGCCTCGACGACCAGCACGCCACGACAGATGCCGCTGATGATCCGGTTGCGCCGCGGGAAGTTCTCGGCCAGCGGCGGGGTGCCGAGGGGAAATTCGGAAACCAGGGCGCCGTGGCGTTCCACCTCCCGGAACAGCTCGGCATTCTCCGGCGGATAGACCAGGTCGACCCCGCAGCCGAGCACGCCGACCGTCCGCCCGCCCCCCCGCAGGGCGCCCCGGTGGGCCGCCGTGTCGACCCCGCGGGCCATGCCGGAGACCACCGTCACTCCGTGGCGGGCCAAGTCCTCCGCCAGCCGCTCGGTCACCGTCCGGCCATAGCTGGAGGCGCGGCGCGAACCGACCATCGCCACCGCCGGTTCAAGCGGCGCCAGCGCCCCCTTGACATAGAGAAAGGGCGGCGGATCGGCGATCTCCAGCAACAGCGGCGGGTAATCGGCATCGAGCAGGGTAACGATCCTCACCCCGCCGCGCGCCACCGCCCGGCACTCCGCGGCGGCGAACGGTTCGGGGTCGTGCCGGCGGATCGCCTCGACGACCGCCTCGCTGACCCCACGGACCGTGGCCAGTTCTGCAGTACCGGCCCGGAACACCGCTTCCGGCGAGCCGAACCGTTCGACCAGCCGGCGGAAGAGGATATTGCCGATCCGGGGAACGGCGCGCAAGGCAAACCAGTAATAATGATCCATGGGAAGGTGACGAAAAAGGGGACCGACGGCGGCCGGTCCCCTTTCCGGAGATGTTATCTGCTCTTCTTCATTTCGACGCGATCACCGCGATAGATGGTGTCGATGCTTTTGACCACCAGGGCTGTCGAGGTGTTTTCCCCCGTCGTCACCACGACGACTGCCCCGATCACCTCGGGGGGGAGCTTGCCGACCGAAATGTCCGCATAGCGCGGATCGGGCGTCACTTCCCGGAGGACATAGAAGAAATACCCCGGCAGCATCCCCTGGCGCTTGCCGAGATCGAGGAAGACGAGATCGCCCTCGCCGATGAGGTTGTTGCCGGTGCCGGAGGCGACGATGTAGCCCGACAGGTCCTTGTCCGCCGCCCGGAGCGCGACCTGGTGGCGCTTTTCCCGGTAGGGGAGCAGGAAGGAGCCGGGGCCGACCTCCTGGTACGCCCGGGTGATGATCGCCTTGGAATTCTTGTCATCGACCTCGGTCAGCTGCAGGGTACCGAGGGGGACGACCCGCTCGCCGAGGATCACGTTAGTGACCGGATGGCTGACCTGCTCCATCTCCTTGTAAATGGAGAAGCGGTCGCCGACCTGGGCGCCATGGAGCCGACCGATGTCCGTGTAGGCAATGTCGTCCGTACCGAGCAGCTGGCGGTTCTGGGCGGTGCTGATGATCGTTCCGGCCGGCTTGAAGCCGTCTTCCCGCAGGAAGCCTTCGCTGCCGGTGACCTGGAAGGTCCGCTCCGCCACCGGTTCCTCGGAGAGCGCGGCGACCGGGGCGACGCCGGCGGTCCGTGGCTGCCGCGGCTCGATTTCGAGCCGGTCGGGATAAACCTTCAACCGGTCGCCGGGGAAGATGAAATGGGGGTTGCCGATGGTCGGATTTCTCGCCCAGAGGTTGGGCCAGTAGTACGGATCGTTCAAAAACCGCTCCGAAAGCCCCCAGAGGGTATCGCCCTTCTGAATGACGTAGACCGTCGGCTCATCCGCCGCGGCCAGCGCCGCCGGCAGGGGAAGGAAGGAAAGAGTCATCAGGCAGAGGATGGCGGACAGCAACTTTTTCATACTCACCTCGCGGTCACGATGCAGCCGTGACGGGGAACTCGACGGCGGAGACCGGACCGGTCGCCGCCCCCTTTCTCATCACGTTACTTCCCGGCACCGGCCAGCCGCTCCCGGGCCTTGGCCGCGGCCGGGCTGTTCGGGTACTGGCCGATCAGCGTCTCCAGGGTCGACTTCGCCCGGTCGTTCTCTTTCATGGCATAGAGAGTGAAGCCGGTTTTCAGCAGGGCATCGGGGACCTTGTTCCCCCGGGGATACTTGTCGACCACCATCTTGAAGGAAGCCAGGGCTTTGGCAAGGTTGGACTGGGAGTAGTAGCACTCACCGATCCAGTAGAGGGCGTTGCCGGCATAGTCGCTGGCGGGGTTCGCCGCCAGGAACGATTCGAAGGCCTGGATGGCGGCGGGGTACTTGTTGGCACTGTAAAGGCCGAAGGCGTTCAGGTACGCGACGGGCGGGCCGGCATCCTTTTCCCGGGCCGACAGGTCGCGATTGATCACTTCGATCTTGCCGGCCGGCGGCGCCAGTTGGGCAAACCGCTCGGAGACATTGTCCTGCAGCTCCCGCTGGGCGGTCTTGAGCTGCTCGATTTCGACCGCCTGGGTCTGCAGCTGCCCCCGGAGCCCCGCGATCTCGGTGCCGAGAGCGGCGAGTTTTTCCCCGGACGAGGAAGAGGACTGCTGGAGCTGGTCAAGCCGCGCCCCCATCTCCGTCTGACGCTGCACCAGGAGATCCTGGTTCGCGCACCCGGTAACGGCAAGGAGACAAAAAACGGCAGTCGCGTATCTGGACGGTCCCATCGCCCCTCCACGGTCGATTTGTCAGGATACTAAAAGGCATTTCCCCAGTTTTGTCAAGGATAAAGCTCCCCTTTGGGGGTTTCCTTGACCGGCGTTCTGTGCTACGATTCGGGGCTATTGCGCTGCCGTTCGGCGGCGCGCTGAAAATTTCAGCATAATGCATGCCAACAAGAGGTTCACCACCGTGCGTATCCCCGAACTGCTCGCCCCAGCCGGCAATATGGAAAAGCTGCGGATCGCCATCCACTATGGCGCCGACGCCGTGTACCTGGGGGGTGCCAAATTTGGGCTCCGCAACCTGGCCGACAATTTCACCCTCAGCGAACTGGCTGACGCGGTCGCCTACGCCCACGACCGGAGGGTGAAGGTTTACCTGACGGTCAACAGCTTCCCCGACAACGACGAACTCGCCGAGCTCGACCGCTATCTTGAAGAGGTGGCGGCCATCCCTTTCGACGCCTACATCGCCGCCGATCCCGGGGTCATCGCCACCATCCGCCGCATCTCCCCCGAACGGGACATCCACCTCTCCACCCAGGCCAACACCACCTCCTGGCGGAGCGCCCTGTTCTGGCAGGAGCAGGGGATCAAACGGATCAACCTCGCCCGGGAGATGGGGCTGGCGGCGATCACCGAAACCCGGCAGCGGGTCGCGGCCGAGCTGGAGGTATTCACCCACGGCGCCATGTGCATCTCTTACTCGGGGCGCTGCCTCCTCTCCAGCGTGATGACCGGCCGCAACGCCAACAAGGGTGAATGCGCCCACCCCTGCCGCTGGAGCTACGCGCTGGTGGAAGAGACCCGGCCCGGCGAATATTTCCCGGTGGTGGAAGATCAGCGCGGCACCTTCATCTTCAATTCCAAAGACCTCTGCCTGATCCGCTACATCCCCGAACTGGTCGGCGCCGGCATCGACTCGCTGAAGATCGAGGGACGAATGAAAGGGATTCATTACGTCGCCTCGGTGGTCCGGGTCTACCGCGATGCGCTCGACCGCTTTGCCGCCGATCCCGCCGGCTACCGCTTCCAGCCCGTCTGGCTCGACGAACTGGCCAAGATCAGCCATCGCGGCTATACGACCGGCTTCTTCCTCGGCAAGCCGGTCGACGTCGACCAGGAGTACGACTCCCGCTACCGGCGCAGCCACGAATTCGTCGGCATCGTCGAAGAAGTCGCGGCCGACGGCAGCCTGACCATCGAGGTACGGAACCGGCTCGTCGCCGGCGAGACCGTCGAATTTGTCGGTCGGCAGTTGACCGCCAACAGTTTCCGCCTCGACGGCTTGACCGGCATCGCCGGCGAGCCGCTCGCCGAGGCCCATCCGAACCAGCGGATCAGACTCCGCCCCCCCTTCGCCGCCGAGCGTTTCGACCTGCTCCGCCGGCAAAACCCATAACCGGCAAGGAACCATCCATGACCCCTCTGTTGCAGTTTTTCACCGCTCGCGAAGGGAGCGCCCGGCGCGACCTGTTCACCCTGACCGCCCTCTTCGGCTTTGCCCTCTTTTTCCGACTGGGGGCGCTCCCCCTTATCGACCCCGACGAAGGACGCTACGCGGAGATCCCCCGGGAGATGCTCGAACGGGGCGACTTCATCACTCCCCACCTGAACTACGTCAAATACTTCGAAAAGCCGCCGCTCCACTACTGGCTCGACGCGCTCTCCTTCAAGCTGTTCGGGCTGAACGAATTCGCCGCCCGCCTCCCCGGAGCGCTAATGGCACTGGTCGGCATCCTCTTTACCTACCACCTGGGACGGCGCTGCTTCGGCCGGAAGAGCGGCCTGTACGGGGCGCTGGTCCTCGGCAGTTCCCTCGGCTGGCTGGTGATCGGCCGCTACAACGTCATCGACATGACCCTCAGCGTCTGCATGACCCTGGCCCTCGGCTGCTTCCTGCTCGCCAGCCGGCCGGAAGAGCGGCACCCGGGGCGTTACTATTATCTCTTCTACCTGTTCGCCGCCCTGACCGTCCTTGCCAAGGGGCTGATCGGCCTGGTGCTCCCCGGCGGCATCATCCTCTTCCAGTTGCTACTGACCGGCCGCTGGCGGCTCTTAAAGGAGATGCGCCTCCCGACCGGCATCGCCCTGTTCCTGCTGGTCGGTGCCCCCTGGTTCGTCGCCGTGTCGCTGCGCAATCCCGAATTCGCCCGTTTCTTCTTCATCCACGAGCATTTCGAGCGCTTCCTCACCAAAGTGCACGGCCGCTACGAGCCCCCCTGGTTCTTTATCCCGGTCCTAGTCGGCTTCATGCTCCCCTGGTCGCTGTTCATCCCCGCCACCGTCAGGGGAATCTGGCGGGAGCGCCAGACGGCGGCAGGCGAGGCCCGGCTCTACCTCCTGCTCTGGAGCGCAATCATCTTCGTCTTTTTCTCCCTCTCCGACTCCAAGCTGGTCCCGTACATCCTGCCAATCTTCCCGGCAGTGGCACTGTTGATCGGCGACCTGTTCGACCGGTGCGTCGAGCGGCCGGCGGGCCTCCGGCTCCCGGCCTGGCTGGCGGCGGGACTCCTGACGATCGGCGGAATCGGCGTCGCCCTCTACCCGTTTCTCGCCCAGCGGCCCCGCTTTTCGGTGACGGACATGGCGATCATCGGCGGCATCCTGCTCGTCGAGGGGGTGGCGGCGCTTTTGTTACTGAGCAGGCGGGCGCTTCCGGCCACCCTGGTCGCCTTCTGCCTGATGTCCTACCTGCTGGCCGTCGCCGGCGCACCGCGGGTGCTGGCCCGCACCGCCGAGCGAAAATCGTCCAAGGAACTCGGCCTGCTGGCCCGCGCCAAGGCCGGCCCCGAAACGGTGCTGGCGACCTTCGGCATGTACCGCCAGGGACTGAGCTACTATGCCGAACGGCGGGTAGTACTGGTCAACAACCGCAACGAGCTCGATTTCGGCAGCAAGATCGGCGACCAGAGCGCCTGGTTCATCAAAACGCCGGCCTTCATCGCCTTGTGGAACTCGCCGACCCAGGTGATCGCCATGATCGGCAAAGACGACCTGGCCAAGCTCGCCCCGCAGCTGACGAAGCCGCCGCAGCTGCTCGGCAGCCAACAGGATGTGCTGCTGGTCGCCAACTATTAAGCGGAGGAAATCTTGCCGCCGGGGATGTAAACAACTGGCGGTCGGCGCGATTTTGTGCCATAAATGGATGTTTGCGCGTCGTCTTTTCGGAGGTCTGCCATGCGTTCGGAATTTCTGCCCTTTTCCACCCCTACTATCGATGAAGAGGAGATCAGCGAGGTCGTCGACTCCCTGCGCTCCGGCTGGATCACCACCGGCCCGAAGGTCAAACGGTTCGAAGAGGAGTTCAAGGCCTACGTCGGCGCCCCCTTCGCCATCCCCCTCAGCTCGGCGACGGCGGGGCTCCACCTGACCCTGCTCGCCCTCGGCATCGGCCCGGGGGACGAAGTGATCACCACCCCGCTCACCTTCGCCTCGACGGTCAGCATGGTGATCCTGGTCGGCGCCACGCCGGTCCTCGCCGATATCGAGCCGGGAACCCTCAACATCGATCCGGTGAAGATCCGCGAGAAGATCACCCCGCGAACCAAGGCGCTGATCCCGGTCCACTTCGCCGGCCAGTCGTGTGACCTGGACCCGATCTTTGCCATCGCCCGGGAGTTCGGCCTCCAGGTGATCGAAGACGCCGCCCACGCTATCGGCACCGAGTACAAGGGACGGAAGATCGGCACCTTCGATTCGATCTCGATCTTCTCCTTCCATCCGAATAAGAACATCACCACCGGCGAGGGGGGGATGGTCTGCACCAAGGACGAGACACTGGCCGAAGAGATCTCGCTGCTCAAGTTCCACGGGATGAGCCGCGAGGCCTGGAAGCGCTTCTCCGCCGCGGGGACCCCCAACTACGACATCCTCCTCCCCGGCTTCAAGTACAACATGATGGACATCCAGGCGGCAATCGGCATCCATCAGCTGCCGAAGCTCGACGGCTTCATCGCCAGGCGGACGGAGATCGCCGACTTCTACACCCGGGAGTTTGCCGACGTGGCGGAGCTGGCGCTCCCGGCCTACGCCCCCTACGAGCAGCGCCATGCCTGGCACCTCTACACGCCGCTGGTCCGGATCGAGCTTTTGACCATCGACCGGGACCGCTTCATGGCCGAGCTGAAGGCGCGCAACATCGGCACCGGCCTGCACTACAAAGCGATCCACCACCACGAATATTACCGGAAGGTGATGCCGGTCCCGGCCGGTAGCCTCCCCAACGCCGACTACGCGTCGGAGCGGATTCTCTCGCTCCCCCTCTTCCCGAAGATGACCCTTGACGACGCCCGGGATGTGGTGGCGGCGGTAAAGGACGTTATCGCGCGCTTCAGAAAATAACGATGTATGGGCAGGCCCCCATGCCTGCCCATAAACAGGGCAACCACTGGGTGGGTACCCCTACAGGAACGAACCCATGTCACAACAACCCTACGTCTCCATCATCATCCCGGTCTACAACGAGGAGGGGAACCTCCCCAACCTGATGGGCCGGCTCTACCCGGTCATGCAGGGGCTCGGCAAACCGTTCGAGATCATCTTCACCGACGACGGCAGCCGCGATCGCTCCCTGGCCATGCTGACGGAGATGGCCGCCACCTATCCGGAAGTGCGGGTGATCGAGTTCAACGGCAACTTTGGCCAGCACATGGCGATCATGGCAGCCTTCGAGGTCAGCCGGGGCGAGATCATGATCACCCTGGACGCCGACCTGCAAAACCCGCCGGAGGAGATTCCGAAACTGGTGGCCGAGGTGGAGAAGGGGCACGACGTGGTGGGGAGTATCCGCCAAAAGCGGCAGGACACCTTCTTCCGCAAAACTGCCTCGATGATGGTCAACATCGTCACCCGCAAGATGACCGGGATGCGGATGAGCGACTACGGCTGCATGCTCCGCGCCTATCACCGAAACGTGGTGAACAACATCAATCGTTGCCAGGAGACCTCCACCTTCATCCCGGCCCTGGCCCAGACCTTTGCCGCAAGCCCGTCCGAGGTGCCGGTGGCCCATGCGGAGCGGGCCGAAGGGGAGAGCAAGTACTCCCTCTACAAGCTGATCCGCCTCAACTTCGACCTGATGACCGGTTTTTCCGTGGTCCCGCTCCAGCTCTTCGCCCTCCTGGGGGTATTCACCTCGCTCTTTGCGGTGGCCTTCGCCGTCTTCCTCCTGGTCCGCCGCTTCATTGTCGGTGCCGAGGTGGAAGGGGTCTTCACGCTCTTTGCCATTCTCTTCTTCTTCGTCGGGATCACCATCTTCGGCATCGGCATCGTCGGAGAGTACGTCGGACGGATCTACCAGGAGGTGCGGCGGCGGCCGCGGTATGTGGTGCGCCGGACGCACGGCTTCGGGGAGTGACGGTGGCCGCTTTTCCGCCATCTCTGCGTCAGGCTTCGCGCCGCTCTTGTGCGGCGTAGCGCCGCTACGCCTCCGCGGCGGCGCTCGCCTTCCTTGACCTGACGAAAAATCGGCCACCGTAAGGTCAGATCGTAAGTGAACAAACTATTTCTGTGCTCAACGGGTCATACCGGCCGGTTGACTCGAGTTCCGGGTAATGCTCATGAAAAAAACTACGCTTGTCGTCTGTGCCTACCATAACGTCGGCTACCGCTGCCTGGAGGAGCTGCTCCGCCAGGGGGCGGACGTCCGGCTGATCTTCACCCACGAGGATTCGCCGACCGAGGAGATCTGGTTCGCCTCGGTGCGCGAACTGGCCGACCGGCACGGTATCCCCTGGCGAACCACCGACGTCAACCTGCCGGAGAATCAGGCACTGCTCCGGGAACTCGCCCCGGATTTTCTCTTTTCCTTTTACTACCGGAACATGATAAAAGGAGAAGTTCTGGACATTCCCCGCTGCGGCGCCCTGAACCTGCACGGCTCCTATCTCCCCCGTTATCGGGGACGGGTGCCGGTCAACTGGGCGGTGATCAACGGCGAGACGGAAACCGGCGCCACCCTCCACTACATGGTCGAAAAACCGGACGCCGGCGACATCGTCGACCGGGAGAAGGTCGAAATCGCCTTCACCGACACGGCCCTCGACGTTTTCAACAAGGTTACGGTGGCAGCAGTGACGGTTATCAGCCGGAGCTTTCCACTACTGGTCGCCGGCACCGCCCCCCGGCAGCCGATGGACCTGGGAGCGGGGAGCTACTTCGGCGGGAGGAAGCCGGCCGACGGTCTGATCGACTGGACGAAGGGTGCCAAGCAGATCTACAACTTGGTACGCGGGGTGACCCACCCCTATCCCGGGGCCTTCACCTTCCGTGCCGGCAAGAAGGTGATCATCTGGCAGGCCTGGCCGGTGGCGGGAAGCGGTGCGCCGGGCGCGATCGTCTCGACGGCACCGCTGGTGGTCGGGACCGGCGACGGGCTCCTGGAGATCCGTACGCTGCAGGAAGAAGGGGCGCCGGAGCAGCCGGCCGCCGCCTGGATCGCCGCCACGGGGCTTACCGGCGGCACCTTCGCCAACGACTGATCCACCGGGAAAAGGAACGACGCGAACCATGAATCAGAGCCTCTTTCTCGCCATCAACAGCCTGGCTGGCAGAAACGTCGTCGTCGACCGCATTGCCGTGCTGGTGGCCAACTATCTGCCGCTCCTCTTCATCGCCAGCGCGCTCTGGCTCTGGTTCGCCAATCGCGACGTCCGTGAACGGCTGCTGGCGGCCGGCGAGAACGTGCTGCTCGCCATGGGGATCAACCTGGCGATCACGCTCGGCTCTTTTCACCCCCGCCCCTTCATGGTGCAGCGAGTGCACTTGTTAATCCGGCATGCTCCGGAAACGTCCTTTCCGTCCGACCATGCTACCTTCATGTTCGCCCTGGCCTTCCTGCTGCTCGCCGAAACGCGGCTGCGCGGCACCGGCCTGATCCTGGCCGTGCTCGCCCTCTTCGGCGGCACCGCCCGGGTTTTTTGCGGGGTCCATTACCCGTTCGACATTTTCGGTTCGGCATTGGTCGCCCTGGCGGCCACCGCCCTGCTCCGTTTTCCGCTCGCCCGGCCCGCCACCGCGCTGAACCGGGCGATCCTGCACCGCTACGACCTGCTGGCGACGCGGTTGGCTGCCACCCGGCACTGACCCGCCCTCCCGGCTGCCATCAAAGGAGAAACTATGAAAGTTCTGATCCTCGGCGTTAACGGCTTCATCGGCAATGCCCTCACCAAACGGATCCTCGACACCACCGACTGGGAAGTCTACGGTCTCGACATGAGCGACAACAAGCTCGAACACTCTATCGGTCATCCCCGTTTCCACTTCCTGGAAGGGGACATCACCATCAACAAGGAGTGGATCGAGTACAACATCAAGAAATGCGACGTGGTGCTGCCGCTGGTAGCGATCGCCACGCCGGTCACCTACGTCAAGGACCCGCTGCGGGTCTTCGAACTCGACTTCGAGGAGAACCTGAAGATCATCCGCCAGTGCGTCAAGTACAAGAAGCGGGTCATCTTCCCCTCCACCTCCGAGGTCTACGGGATGAGCCCCGACCGGGAGTTCGACGAAGAGAATTCGCCGCTCCAGCTCGGCCCGATCAACAAGCAGCGCTGGATCTACTCCTGCGCCAAGCAGATGCTCGACCGGGTGATCTACGCTTATGGCGAGCAGGAAGGGCTGCGCTACACACTGTTTCGCCCCTTCAACTGGATCGGCCCGAAACTCGACTCCATCTCCACCGCCAAGGAGGGAAGCTCGCGGGTCCTTACCCAGTTCCTCTACAACATCCTCGCCGGCGAGCCGATCCAGCTGGTGGACGGCGGCAACCAGCGCCGTTCCTTCACCTTCATCGAGGACGGCATCGACTGCCTGATGCGGATCATCGAGAACAAGGACGGCTGCGCCGAAGGAGGCATCTTCAACATCGGCAACCCGGGGAACGACCTGTCGGTCAAGGAGCTGGCGGAAAAGCTGATCGCCCTGGTGAAGGAATACCCCGCCTACCGCGACAAGGCCGAGGTGTGCAAGATCATCGAGGTTTCCTCCGGGCAGTTCTACGGCAAGGGGTACCAGGACATGCTGACCCGGGTCCCCTCGGTGAAGAATGCGCGGCAGCGGCTCGGCTGGGAACCACGGACCGTTATCGACGAGGCCCTGCGCAAGACCCTCGATTTCTATTTGATCGAGGAGAAGGAAAAGATCGAGCACCTGCTGTGAAAACCCGTTTTTTCGCAAGCTCAAGGCGATCCCGCACGACAACGCCGAAATTGCGGAAAAGCGACGTTTTCTTGATCGGCACATGACCATCATGCCACCTACTATTGCCCTGAAAATTGATGTCGACACCTACGTCGGCACCCGCGATGGCGTGCCGCGGCTGCTGGAGATCCTCGACCGCTTCGGGATCAAGGCCACCTTCTATTTCTCGCTCGGGCCCGACAACTCCGGCAAGGCGATCCGCCGCATCTTCACCCGCAAGGGGTTCCTGCGCAAGATGCTCCGCACCAGGGCGCCGTCGGTCTACGGTCTGCGGACGCTGATGTACGGCGTCCTGCTGCCGCCGCCGATCATCGGCATGAAAGCGCCGGCCGTGATGCGCCAGGCGGCTGCCCGGGGGCACGAGGTCGGCATCCACTGCTGGGACCACGTCAAGTGGCACGACCTGCTCCCCTGGATCCCGAAAAAAATGGTGGCGCTGGAGCTGGGGCGGGCATCGGCCCTGTTCGAGGAGGTCATCGGTCGCCGGGCCAAGACCACCGCGGCACCGGGGTGGACCATCTCCCCCGATTCGCTGGAGATCCAGGACGCGATGTACCTCACCTTTTGCAGCGACAGCCGGGGACGGGCACCGTTCTACCCGGTGATGGACGGGCGCAGCTTCACCACCCTGCAGATCCCGACCACCCTGCCGACGATGGATGAACTGCTCGGCGAAGGGGCAATCACCGCGGCCAACATCAACGACCACTACCTCTCGCTCCTTACCCCGGGACTCAATGTCCACACGATCCACGCCGAGCTCGAGGGAGGCGTCCTGGCAACGGTCTTCGTCGACCTGCTGGAACGGCTCCGGGCGCAGGAGGCCCGCTTCGTCACCCTCGGCGAAGTTGCCGAGGAGATCCGTCGCGGCAGCGCTCCCCGCTGCGAGCTGGCGATGGGCGAGCTGCCGGGGCGAGCCGGCAACGTCGCCATCCAGGGGCGGCAACTCGATTAACCAAGGCGGGCCTATCGGCCCGCCTTTTTTGTGCCCGCCGGCGCAAGCGCGGTATTTGCAGAGCACGGCGCAATGGGCTATGCTGGTAATGGTGCGGCAACAATGGCGGCAGGGGTGACGGGAGGTGGCTGGTGATGATTGAATTCAATGCCTGTGCGCTGGCGGGGGAACTCGATCTGAACCGGCTGGCGGCCGAGCTCGGCTTCCCCCGGCGCTACCGCTGGGAAGAGCCGATGGTCCTCGACCTGGCCAGTCTGAAGCCGCTGACCGGCGACCGGCAGGACGAACAGCGGGTCTACCTCTATTTTTTCGGTGGGGTGGTCTTCATCAACTGCACGGGGGAGGAGATCAACTCGTTCTTCTGGAGCATGGCCCACTACGCCGAGCAATTCGCTGAACTGCCGGGAAACCGCTATCGCGACGAATATTCGCTCCGGGTCGAGGAAGGGGAAAAGATTGCCGTAACCAACGATGTGGCGGCGATGCCGGACTACAACCCGGCCTACGCCGAAACCATCGCCTTCGTCCTCGCCAAGTCGGTGGCGCTGGAGCGGATCGAGGAACGGGTCGATCTGGTGCTCGACGAGATGGAGGGGCTGATCAGCCTGCTCGACCGGGGGAAGCTGGAACTTTCCGACCGGCGGCTGGCCAAGCTCGCATCGAGCATCCTGACCTACAAATACCAGTCGATCGCCCACATCATGATTCTCGACAAACCGGACATCACCTGGGAGAATCCGGAAGCCGACCGGCTCTACCTGACGCTGGCCAACCTCTTCGAGCTGAGCCAGCGCTACAACGAAATCAAGCACAAGGGTGAGACGCTGCTCGACATCACCCAGGTCTTCACCAGTCTCAGCCACGCCCGCCGGGCGACCCGCCTCGAATGGATCATCATCGTCCTGATCTTCATCGAGATCGTCATCTACCTGTTCGAAATTCTCCGCAAATAACCTACAGGCCGCCGGCCAGGGCATAGCGCTCCCGCTCCGGCTGGGGATCGGGGTGGGCAAACTGCCGGTGACAGGCGCCGCAGGTTACCGTCCCGGCGGCAAAGCGCTGCTGGAGGACCAGGTTTTTCGTGTCGCACCACTCGCAGTACCAGGCGTAATAATCACCCAACGGAATAATGTTCATCGTCGAACCTCCTTGTCAGTTCTGCTCTCCATCCTATCCGCCCGACACTGCAGCCACTTTACACCAACGATACAATCAGGAAAAATTTGCCCGGGCGAAATAAAAAATGGGAGGGGATCGTTCCCCTCCCCATCACACACAAAGGAGTTGTTGTCGATATGCCGCGGGCCTGACCACCACGGCCGGCGACGGGATCAGTTTCCCCCGCCGGTGCCGATCATGATTTCGTCCAGCAGCTTGTTGGCCTCGTCAAGCTTCTCCTGCAGCTTCTGCAGATCGCTGACGGAATAGACCTTCTTGCCTTTCCTGATCTCGGCATGAAGTTTCTTGATCTTCTGCTGCAGACTGTCGACATCGTGGGCGCAGTTTTTCGACGCCAACAGGCACTGGTTCTTCTCTTCCTTGGTCATTTCGGCAGCGATCGCCGGCACGGTCGCCGACAGCATCACTGCCGCCATCACCATCACCGCTACACGTTTCATGGGATAACCTCCGCTTCGGGTAATGAGTTGCTCACGGACCGCCTGCGCGGCCAAAGAATGGGAAGACCGGGAGTGCCGGCGGCACTCCCGGTCGGCGATTAGAAGGCATAGTTCAGCATGATTCTCGTCAGGTAGGGATCGCGGGGATCCTGGCCATTGGCGGCAGTCCGCTTGAAGTAGTCGCCGAGCATGACATAGGCCCCCTGCAGGCTGGCAGTCAGGTTGTCGTACACTTTGTAACCGACTTCGGCGTTCAGCTCGGTACCGAGGTACTGGCTGTCGTGCTTGGCATCGCCGGCGGTGGTGGTACCGAAATTGTCGTTGTTCTTGTCCGCGGCAACGAAGCCGACGTTGGCATTGGCAAACAGCTTGCTGGTGATCGGGGCGTTGTAGCCGACAAAGCCGCCGATGACGTTGCGGATATTGTAAAGGATGGCCCGGTCGCCGGAGACGTTCCATTTGTTGCGGAACATAATCATCATGTCGGCCTCGTTGAAGCTGTGCTCCGCATTCCCCTTGGAGGTCTCGTTGGTCACCGGCACGTATGAGGAGTCATCCGGGTTGGGATTCTGCTCGCCGGAGGCATAAAGGAAGGTGGCCTTGAGGGTGCCGGGGCCCACTTTCGCCTTGGCGGTCAGGTTAGCCGCCCAGCCGCCGAAGTCGACCTTGCTGGCAGTGCTGGTCCGGCCGAGCTGGTAGAGGACGAAGCCGTCGACAGTGACCGGATCGAACTTGTACTCGCCGTTCACCCCGATGGTATGGAGGGTGTAACTGTACTGCGGGTCGTCCTTCTGGTCGGCGGTGAGGACGTAGTAGGCGGCGCCCACTTTCAGGTCTTTGCTGATGCCGTACTTGCCGTCCAGCAGGTAGAGGTCGCGGGTGGCCTTGCCGGGGGTCGAAGCGGAACGGTTGGCCGCCGAGGCGAGGGTGAAGGTATCGGCATCGTCGAGCCGCGAGAAGCCGGCCATGATCGAGCCGTTGCCGAGCTTGGCAGTGGCGAGGATCGCCGCGGCATCGGCATTGATGAAGATCCCCTTGAAGGAGTCGGCCACCGGCTGGATCCCGACCTTGACGTTCAGCGGCGTCGAGGGGATGTTGAAGTCGAGGTAGACGTTCTTGGTTTCGAGGTTGGTGGTATCGGCGCCAATGGCACCGCCGACGTTGCGGGAAGTGGTGTAGGAGTTATCGCCCCAGCGGGAGTCGATCTCGAAGTGGGTCACCAGCTTGAGGTCGTCGTTGGCCTTGGCGATGTACATGAGCCGGGCCCGCTGCTCGACGAAGCTCTTGGTCTGGGGATCCGTCTCCTTCGGCAGGGCGGTGCCCGAACCGCCGTCGGCGTAGTTCGAGACGGTGCCGAACACCCGGAACATCCCGTGGAACTCGTTCTCCAGCGCCAGGGCCGGAACCGCCGTGGCTACCGTCAGGGCGCCGGCAGCGGCTACAGCCAAAACTTTCTTTTTCATCTAATGCCTCCTGTGAAATATGAGTCCCCTGACGGCAAGTCAGGTTCGTGCAACGCATGACAACCGGCCGGTTCGCACCGGCAGACGCGACGACCATACCGGTCCCGTATTGCAGTAGCGTTACAGCAACCTGAACAATCTGCAATAACTGGCAGAAAATGGTGGGTGGGAACGAAGGAGAATTTGCCTGGAGGGAAAGAAGACCGGACGGAACCGGCAGGGGGTCACCCCGCCTGCTCGGCCGCCAGCAGCAGTTTTTTGCGGAACGCCTCTTCGAAGAGGTCTCCCTTGAGCTTGCCGCCGAACAGCTCGACGGAGGCCTCGCCGCAGCTTTGCAGGGTAACGATGAAGGTCCCTTCGCCCAGCGAGCAATTGACGCCGCTCACCTGGCTGTTGCGGCGCCGGTCGAGGCCGTCGGCCAGCCGGAGGATGCCGCCGAGCCGGCTGACGAGAAGCCGGTCCGGTTCGGCCAGCCGCTGGTAGGGCTCGTGCTTCTTCTTGGGGAGGGCCTTGCGGTGGTAGCGGGCGATATTGGCGATCAGCTCCCGCTCCCGCGGGGTGAAGCCGAAAATGTCGCCATGGCGGATCAGGTGGTAAGAGTGCTTGTGGTGGCTGGAATAGCTGATGAAATAGCCGACATCGTGGAGCAGCGCCGCCGCCTCGAGGAGCCGCCGGCTCTCCTCTCCCAGCCGGTAGACGGAATCGAGGGCGTCGAACATCATCAGCGCCAGCTTCGCCACCTGGAGGGCGTGTTCTTCGTCGGCATGGCAGGAGCGAGCGAAATCGAGCACCGCAGTCCGCCAGGATCCCGGCTCACCGGCCGGCGGGAGCAGGCCGTGAGTCCGCAGCCCACGCAGGATCAACCCTTCGCGAATCCCCCGTTCGTTGACCCGCAGCAGGTTGGCATCGAAGAAACGCATCAGCTCGTCGACCACGGTCACCCCGGCGAGGATGATGTCGGCCCGGTCGGGATTCAGCCCCGGCACCTCCCGGCGCCCCTTGAGGTCCTTGCGCTCCAGCATCGCCAGCAGATGCACGACCTCCGAGCGGAGCACCTCGTAACGGTGGATTGAGCCGTACTCCTCCTTGCGCATCGCCATCACCATCGCGGCAATCGAGGTGATGGTCCCGCCGGAGCCGACCAGGCACTGGACCGGCGCCCGCTCCCCGGCAAAAGCTGCCTTGAGGGCCTCGCGGACATGCTTGCGCAGCTTCTGCAGATCGGTCCGCTTCGCCGGGTCGCCGGTGATGAAGGTATCGGTGAGGAAGACCGCCCCCAGTTCGAGGGAGTAGATCTCCTCGATATGGGAACCGAGCGCCGTCACCACCTCCAGGCTGCCGCCACCGATATCGATCATCGCGTAGCGGACCCCTTCCAGGTCGAAATGGTTCCGCACCGACAGGGCGGCCAGTTCAGCCTCTTCCTCGCCGCCGATCACTGCCACCCGCAGGCCGATCCGCTCGGCGATGGCGGCAATGAAGTCGCTGCCGTTCGCCGCCTTGCGGACGGCGCTGGTGGCAACCGCCTCCATCGCCTTGACACCGTAGCCGTCGACGATCTTTTTCATCCTGCTCAACGCGGCCAACGCCCGGTCCCAGGCCGCCGAGCCGATCTTGCCGCTTGCCGCCAACCCCTCGCCGAGCCGCACGGTCGCCTTCTCGTCGTCGAGGACGCGAAACTTGCCGGTATTCGTCACTTCAACGACGATACAGCGGATGGAGTTGGTGCCAATATCGATTGCCGCCAGTCGGTTACGTGTCACAAGGCTTTCCTTACCTGCTCGCCGATCGTCGCAAAGGGATGGGCCGCCAGCAGGGCGGCGAACGCGGCGAAATGATGCCGCCGGTGGGCGGCGAGCGTCTCGAGAATGACACACTCGGTAGCGGATGGCAATCCCTCTTGGCGCACCAGCTCGGCAAAGACGTCCAGGTCGTGCAGCGTGCCGAGCAGCTCCTGGTACTGCTTGACCAGACCGTGGATCGTCGCATAGCCGTCACTGAGGAGAAACGAGAGGATTTCCAGCCGATAGCGGTAGTGCTTGACGGCAATCCGCAACCGGTGCTGGGCCGCCGCATCCTCCTCCCGGCTGGCCGCCGGTACCAGTTCCAGGAGCTCGGCCAGCCGACCGGCGAAACTTTCGCCGGCGAAGGCGCCGATGGTCATGAAGGGATCGATCGGCAGGGCCGTGGCAGAAAACACCCGGGGGCGGGCGACAATTTTCGCCAGGGCGGCATGGGTAGCCCCGGCATGAAGGTTGGAGAGGGCGGTGTGCAGATGGTGCGCCTCCGTCTGCCGGCGCTGCTGGTAGCGGCCGACGAGGTCACCCAGGGGGGCGCAAGCAGCCGGCGCCGCAGTGGCCGCCAGCTCGCGAAAGAACAGCAGCGCCTCGTCGGCGTTGCGCAGCGCGCCGAGAAGCCGGGTGATCCGCCGCACCGGGCGAACGCCCTGGCGCAGCGCGGCCGGCCGGTAAAGTGGCGCAAAGAGCAGCAGCCCTTCGCGCAGCCGGCGGGAGGAGACCCGCAGGTCGTGGATGTCTTCGGGATCAAGCGTCCGCTGGGCCTGCCGCCAGCGGGCAAAAAAATCGTCGACCCGCAGGGCGAGCAGTGGCGGTGCGGCGAGCCAGAGCGGCGTCACGCCCGAGACTCGCACCGGTTACTCTCCCGACTCCGCCCGCCGATCCGGCGCCGGCAAGGCCCGGTTGCGGCGCGGCCGGCCGCACGTTTCCTGCTGCAGCTCCATGAACTGCTCCATCAGTTCGCCGACCAGCCGGTCCAGCTCCTTCAGATCCCGCAAGCGCCCCTTATGCGGCTTGACCTTGAGCCGATGGAGCTCCCGCAGCCACTCCGGCGCCGCGTCGCGTACCCGTTTCCGCGGCAGCGTCTCCAGACAGCCGAGCAAGGTCTCGATCTCTCCTTCGCGCCTGAGGATAAAACTTTCACCGATCTCGCGCACCACCGAACGGAGAAGCTTCAGCTCGCAGGCAACCTCGTTGTACAGATCTTCCGTTTTGCCGCCGGAACTCCGCTCGCCATCACTCATCGGTGCCTCCACCAAGAACGCCTTCCACCCGGGCAAAGATTTCGCCGGCCACCGAACGGACCGAGCGGTTGCCATTGACCATGTGGAAGCCGTATTCGTGCTCCATCAGGGCGAACTCCTTCTGGATCAGCCGTTGATAGCGGATGAAGCTGTCAAAGATGTCCCGGGAAAGGCCGAGATCCATTCCCGATTCCCAGTAGTCGAGGGTGGCGTTCTTGCGGAAGTTCCGTTCTACCAGTTGTCCCGGGCTTACCCGCAGGTAAATGACCAGGTGGGGAATCAGCGCCATCCCGTAGAGGGAGCGGACCCATTCCCGGTCGGCGCCGCGGACGATATCGCGGGCCATCAGCGTGTAGATGTAACGATCGGCCAAGACGATGAAGCCCGCCTTCAATGCCGGAATGATCCGGTTCTCCAGCTGGTCGGCAAAATCGGTGGCATAGAAGAGGCTGCGGGTAATCTCGCCGAGGACATTCCCCTTCTTCGCTTCCGCCAGCTCTTCGGAAACCAGGGTGGACCGCCGCAGACCGACATTGAGGGTGGCATGGCCGCGGTTCTCCAGGAAATCGCGGAGCAGCTCCATCTGGGTAGAGCGGCCGGAACCGTCAGCGCCTTCGATCACGATCAGCGTGCCGGCCAATTCACCCGGCTCGACGCCGGGAATACCTTCTCCATAAAAGCGCATAAAAAACTAGGCAATTGGCTCCGGACGCCGGTCTTCCCCCGCTCGCCCCCGGCAGGGGGGGGCCGACCGTCACGTCTCGCCCGCCTTCCTCCTTATGTTCCGGCACTTGCCGGCTGGTCAGCGCACCGCCCGCCACCGGAAACGCGGCAGGTCGAACGCCTCGGTCACCAATTCCCGTACCTGCTCCTGCTGGGCCTCGATCGCCGCTGCCCCATCGATGGTGACAAAGGAAAACTCATCGGTCATGCTCAGGTATTCGCGGTAAATCCGTTCCTGGAAGAGCCGGAAGCTTTCGTAGGGATCGCTCGAAAGGCTCAAGTCCATCCCCGCTTCGTGATACTTAAGCTGGGGACGTCCGGAAAGGATCCGGCCCAGCGCCACCGGCAGCGGCGTATTGAAGAAGAGCGCCAGGTTGGGGTGGCGGGCGAAGCCGTAGAGCCGGCGCAGCCAGGCGCGGGAGCAGCCGCGGACCGCGTCGCGGGCAAAGGCAGTATAGATGTAGCGATCGCAAAGCACCAGGTAGCCAGCCTTGAGTAGCGGCAGAATCTGCTGTTCGTAACGGTCGGCGAAATCGGTGCAGTGGATGAGGCTGAAAGTTGTCGGGGTCAAAAGCTGCCGTTTCTTCCCCTTGCTCGTCGCTTTCTTGACGATTACCGACGAGTTCCATTCGGTGAAAAAGACCTTCAGACCCCGCATCTCCAGCCAGCGTTTGAGCAGGTAGATCTGGGTCGATTTGCCGGAACCGTCCAGCCCTTCGACCGCAATGAGCTTGCCGGGGAGTTCTTCGTCCAGATGGCGATTCATTTCGCCACGATCCGCTTCAACGACTTGCGCGCCCGCCGGAGCCCTTTTTCCACCCCCTTGAGGCCCTCCTCGGCCAGGCCGGCCAGCCGTTTCTCCGCCTTGGCCAGCCCTTTGCCGGCCCGCTTGACCCGACTCTCCAGCTTGGTCTCGGTCCTGGCGAGGGCCGCCGCCATCTTCAGCAGTTCCTTTTCGAGCTTCTTGCCCGTCTTTCCCTGCAGTTCCTCGCCAAAGCGCTCCTTGGCGCTACGGGCGATTCCCTCCACCTGATCGCGAAGTGTCGTGGCGGCGGCCTTCAATTCCTCGACCCGCTTGGCCCGGTCGGCCTTCCCCTGCTTCGCCAGGTCGGTTGCCTGGGCAATGATCGAAGAGACGGCACGGGGATTGATCCCCTTGATCGCTTTCAGCCCCTCCTCGCCGAGAGCGGCAACCTTGGCGAAACTGTCGTGGCCGGCCTCGACCAGGCGGCGCGCCAGCACCTCGCCAATCCCTTTGATCTTCTGCAGTTCTTTTTCGGTGGCCTTCATCGTCATTCCTCCATTTCATCAGGATACCGGCATTATCATCCCGTTCTCGGAGCGTCACTCCCCCAGACGGTCAATCTTTTCCCCGTTATGGACCAGCCAGCGGAAACTGGCCGCCCCCATCGCCGCAGCGCCGAGCTTCAGGGCGATAATCATTCCTTTTTTAAGCGGCACGGCGACCTCGCGGCCGAGCAGCACCCCGGCCAAGGCACCCAGGTCCGGCTCGTGGCCGACGACCACCAGCCGGCGGACCGCCGGATACCGCGCCAGCAACATGGTCAGCTGCCGGAGGTCAAATCCGGGAGCGGCCTCGGCGGCCATCGCCAATTCTCCCTCGTATTGCAGGGCCTCGGCAAGAATCTCCGCCGTCTGGATCGCCCGGACCAGCGGACTGGTCAGGATGAGATCGGGACGCAGCTTCTTCCGGGCAAGCAGCCGGGCATTGGCGCGAAAGGAGCGCCGCCCCGCAGTGGTGAGCCAGCGTTGTTCCTCGGCAACCGCCGGACTCCGCTCGACCGCTTCCGCGTGGCGAACCAGATAGAGCTTCATATCCCTGCCTCCGGCAGAATGTGTATGCCCCATCTGGTATTTAAACAACAACCCAGGCATTTGCAACCCAAAGCCGGGCTTTTGTCGCAATATAAGCGAATATTAACACCGTTGTAACATTAGACCAGATCAAGCTCCCCCACCTTCCCGATTGACAGTCCCGCCCGAGATTCGGTATGCTCCCTTGATGGAAACGACCGACCAATCCGGCGATGCCTGGGAAGCGCTCTGTCAGCGTTGCGGCCTCTGCTGCTTCGAAAAATTCGAAGACGAAACGGGCATTGTCTTTTTCACCTCGACACCCTGCCGTTATCTCGATGTGGTCAGCCGCCAGTGCGTCATCTACGATCGCCGCTTCACGATTAATCCCGAGTGTGTCAAACTGACCGAAGAACTGGTACGGGAGCTCAACTGGCTCCACGACGAATGCGCCTACCGCCGCGCTCTGGGCCTCAGCCGCCGGCCGGGCAGGGCGACGGCGGCAAGCGGACGGCAGAAGGCAAAGGAGCCCGACAAGAATGGGAAACGGAAATAATCCCCGGGACAAGGTTGTCAGCCTGGCGTCAGCCCGGCAGGCAAAAGGGAGCGGTGCGGATTTCGCCACCCTCCCCCTGGCAGAGCAACTCGATCATTTGCGCCGCCAGCCGGCCGGCCGGCAGCTCAAGCTGATCACCCGCGCGCCGCGGCCAAAGGAACTGGCCCGGAACATCCCCGAGCAGGAGCTGTATTGGCTGGTCAAGGAGGTCGGCGAGGCGGACGCCGGCGAACTGCTCGAACTGGCGTCGCCGGAGCAGCGGACCTTCATCCTGGACATGGAACTGTGGGAACGGGGGGTCTTCTCCGCCGCCAATGCCTACCGCTGGCTTGGCCACCTGCTGGATGCCGGCGAAAGCGTGGTGACGGAGCAGCTCCCGGAATTGGACCCGGAGCTGTTGGTCCTGGCGCTCAAGCAGGAGATCAGCGTCGGCGGCGGCATCGGCGAGTTGGCAAGCGACGACGAGCGAACCGCCGACTGGGATCACTCCTTTGACAATATTTATTTCATCACCTTCAAGAATCCCCGTCATGCCCGGACAATCGGGGCCTTTCTCGACATTGCCTATCGCACCAATCACGGGCTTTACCTGGAGCTGATGGAAGGGATCAAAGGGGAGATCGGCAGCGAACTGGAGGAACTGGCGCTCCAGTTCCGTACCGGGCGCCTCGCCGACCTCGGATTTCCGGACCTGGAAGCGGCGCGAAGCATATACGGTCGCCTCGACCCGGCCAGCTTCACCCTGAGCGGCGAAAAAAAACTGGTCGGCGGCGGGAGTACCGGCCCCATCCTGCAGCTGCCGTCGCTGCCGGGCCCGGCCGACTCCCTGCTGAACCGGGCGATGTCACATGCCGGCGACGAAGGGGTGAGCCAGGAACTGGCCTACCTTGCCGGCTGCGCCCTGGTAGCAGACGACGCCGCCCTCCACGAGCGGGCAGCCGGGGAGGAGATCTTCCGGCGGGTCCACGGCTATCTGAACATCGCCCTGGAATACCTGGCCGGCAACGACATTGCCCGGGCCGCCACTATCCTGGTCGACGAACCGCTGAAGCGGCTCTTCCAGCTCGGTTTCAGCATCGTTCTCGGGCTGCGCACGGCAGCGACGGGGCTCGCCAGCGACGATTACGCCACCGGCAAGGGGCTGCGCGGCCTCAGGGAAACCCCTCCCCGCTACTATCGGGCCTTTGACCCCGACGGCATCGACGATTTTCGCGAATTCAACAGCATGGACGACGTCCGGCAGGTCGGCAAATTTCTCCGCACCGTCGCCGGCACGTGAATATCCCTACCCCGGAGGAAGCGAGCGCCATGAAACGGCAGCCACAGGTGGTGTATCTCGGCAGCGCCGGCGATCTGTTTGCCAGGATCGGCGAAACCCTTACCCGAGGCGACCTCGACTGTGAGCTGGTCGCGGCGGGAGACTCCGACAACGGCCTGGCAAGCGCGGAGCGCGCCGACCTGGTCATCGCCCCACTCCCCGACGAGTCGAACCGGGAACAGCTACTGGCAACGATCCGTGGCCGCTACCCGGACAGCCCCCTGATCTGCGTCACGCCACGCCTCGACGCCGAGCAGGCCGTCGATCTGGTCCGGCTCGGCGCCACCGACCTGGTGCTCGACGACCACCTGGAGCGGCTGGTGCCGGCAATGAGCCGGCTGCTCGGCGGGGCAACCGGGATTTCGTCCCCGGAGCGGCTCGCCCGGGAGCTCGAATCGCTTCAGCAGGAGTTCAAGGCGTTCTGCCACTCGGTATCCCACGACCTCCGGGCGCCGCTCACCATCATCGACGGCTTCAGCAAGGCAATCCTGGAAGATTGCGCCGACCAGCTCGACGACCAGGGCCGCACCTACCTGGAACGTATCAGGGTCGCCAGCTGCCGGATGTCGCGGCTGATCGAGGCACTGCTCACCCTTTCCCGCCTCAACCGCGCCCCCTTTCACCCGGAAGAGACCGACGTCAGCGCCATTGCCCGCACCATCGAGCAGGAACTCCGCTACCTTCACCCGGAACGGACCGTATCGGTCAGCATCGCGGACAACATGACCGCCCTCGCCGACCGGCGCCAGCTCCGGACGGTTATCGAACAGCTCTTGAAAAACGCGTGGAAGTTCAGTGAAAAACAGCCGGAAGCGCGGATTGAAGTAGGCGAAACAACCAGGGAGGGGATAACGGTCTTTTTCGTGCGGGACAACGGCGCCGGCTTCAACATGGCCTATGCCGACAACCTGTTCGCACCGTTCCAGCGGATGCACCGCACCGAGGAATTCCCTGGCGACGGCATCGGTCTTGCCCTCGTGCAGCGAATTGTCCACCGGCACGGCGGCCAAATCTGGGCCGAAGCCGAAGTGGACCGGGGTGCCACCTTCTACTTCACCCTGCAATAACGCCCATCATCCCGTCCGTGGTCATCCCGGTGGCCCTCACCGCCACCTCCCGGTTGATCAGCGTCGGCTCGCCGGCAAACGTGACGGGAATGTAATTGCGCGACAACCCAGTCACAACGCCATCGCTACCGTCCTGCACCAGCACCGCCAGCTCGCGACCGACAAAGCGCTCGTAATAGGCGCGTTTTTTCCGTTCCGCCACGTCACGCAGCTCGGCGGCCCGGCGGCGGATAACCGCCCCATCCACCTGCCCCGCCATCCCGGCTGCCGGCGTACCGGGGCGGCGGGAATAGGGAAAGACATGGAGGTAGGCGATGGGAAGTTCTTCGACCAAGGTCCGGGTAGCGGCAAATTCCTCCTCGGTCTCGCCGGGAAAACCGACGATCACGTCGCAACCGATGCAGATGTCCGGCAACGCTGCCACCAGCCTGGTCACCACACCCCGGAAAGAGACCGCCGAATAGTGCCGGTTCATCCGCGCCAGCACCCGGTCGTCCCCGCTCTGCAGGGGGAGGTGGAGGTGGGGACAGGCCGTGGTGGAACGGGCAAGCCAAGCGATCAGATCGTCGCTCACTTCGTTCGGCTCCACCGAGCCAATCCGCAGCCGCGGCACGAGCTGCTGCCGTTCAATCGCCTCCAGAAGCGCCAGCAGCGAGGTCGGCGGTTCGAGATCGGTCCCGTAGCTGCCGAGGTGGATGCCGGTCAGCACCACCTCCTGGAAGCCGCGGCCGGCAAAGCTCCGTACCCCCGCAAGCGCCTCGTCGGGCGGCACGCTCCGGTTTCGTCCCCGGGCATATGGGACGATGCAGTAGGAGCAGAAGGCATCACAGCCGTTCTGGACCTGGAGGAAGGCCCGGGTATGTTCGGCGAAGCTTTCGAGGATCAACCCCGCGGCGGTCCGCTCCCGGGAAATGTCGGTAACGTGCACCTGAGCCGGCGAGGCTTCCTTCAGCAGCTCGACCAGCCCCCGCTTTTCACTGTTTCCGACCACCAGCGTCACCCCCGGCAAGACGCTGAGTTCTTCCGGCGCCACCTGGGCATAGCAGCCGGTCACGACCACCCGAGCGGCCGGATTGCGGCGGAGCGCCCGGCGGACGAGCCGCCGTGATTCCGCGTCGGTTCTGGCGGTAACCGTACAGGTATTGATCACGTAGATATCGGCGGCCTCCTCGAAGGGAACCAGCTGGAACCCTTCCCGGTCCAGGCTTTCGCAGATGGCGGCCGATTCGAACTGGTTGATCTTGCAACCGAGCGTGGTTATGGCAACTTTTTCCATCGATCAGGTTCCTTCGGTACCGGGCCGCAACGAGGCGCTCCCCGGCGCCACCATGCCGGAGCTGCCGGGATATCGCACAACGGGTGAAAGGTAAGCGGGGAAAACAGCGGGGGACGGCCTACTCGTCATGCCGGCCGCGGGCTTCGGCCACCAGGTCTTCAAGGGTAATCGAATCGAGAAACGTCTTGATCCGCTCGCCGAGTTTCTGCCAGACATTGTGGGTCGTACAGGCGGCCGGGCGGCTGCAGCGCCCCGTCGCCGCGTCCATGCAGGAAACCGGGTTCAGCGGCTCCTCCACCGTCGCGACGATCTCCCCCACCAGGATTTCGGAACTCTCCCGCGCCAACAGGTAGCCGCCGCCGGGGCCGCGCACGCTTTCGACGATCTTGCCGCGCCGCAACCGGTTGAACAGCTGCTCCAGGTAATTGAGCGGGATATCTTCCCGCTGGGCGATCTCCTTGAGCGAAACCGGTGTCCCCTGGCAATGGAGGGCCAGGTCAACCATGGCCCGCACCGCATACTGGGCTCGTGTCGACAGTCGCATCGTCTAGTCCTTCTTTTCGATCTCGCGTTTCAGCGCCGCGTGATCGGTTGCCAGTTCGCTGTACTTGCGTTCGAGCTCCCGCAGCTGCTCGAACAGGCAGGAGATGGCCTTTGCTTCCGGGTCGGGCAGGGTGCCATGCTCAAAGTCGGATTTCTCCTTCGGTCTCTCCGCCGCCATGACCACCCGGCCGGGGATGCCGACCACCGTGGCGTTGGCCGGCACTTCCTTGACCACCACCGAATTGGAGCCGATCTTGCTGCCGGCGCCGACCGTGAACGGCCCGAGCACCTTGGCTCCAGAGCCGATCACCGCGTTATCGGCCACCGTCGGGTGCCGTTTTTTCTTTTCCAGACTGACTCCGCCGAGGGTAACGCCATGATAGATCGTGACGTCGTCGCCGATTTCCGCTGTCTCGCCGATCACCACGCCCATGCCGTGATCGATGAACAGCCGGCGACCGATGGTCGCTCCGGGGTGAATCTCGATTCCCGTCAGCAGCCGCCCGACATGGGAAAGAAGACGGGCCATGAAATAATGCCGGTCTTGCCAGAGCCGGTGCGCCAGCCGGTGGAACCAGACCGCATGCAGCCCGGGATAACAGAAAAAGACCTCCGGCTTGCTTCGGGCTGCCGGGTCCCGTTCCAGCACCGTCTGGATATCCTCCCGCAATCGTGCGAACATGGGCTGTTCCTTCTCCGGGGCACCGCCCCCAGTCAGGGATGAAAATTCCGGCTATCGGGAAAAGCAACGATCCTCAAGCCATATCATTCAGGTAACATACCCTACAATTTTTGTCAACTATACTTTACCTTCTTCCGCCTCCCACTCACCCTGCTCCCACCGTTCGACCGCCACGCTGGCGCGAAAGCCGAGCAGCCCCGGCTTGGCGGCCAGCCGACGCAGCACTGCCAGCGCCCGCTCGGAACGGTAGCGGAGAGAGTAGACCGCAGCCATGCCGGCAGCCGCCCCGTCATAGTCTTCAGCCAGCTGCAGGAGGGCCTCCCGCCCCGCGGGGGAAGAATGGACAATCGCCGCGAACAGCTTGTCGAGCATCACGACATGCCGTTCGGCGCTTGCCGCATCCATTGTCTCCAGAGCCGTCGCATGGGCCTCCGCGGCGGCGGCAAAGCGTTTCAGCAGCCGTTGTAACGTTTCATCGCTCATGATCGTAAATAGAGAAAGGGCCTGGTCATCGTTGACCAAGCCCTTTAACCTTTCCTGGTGCCCGGAGCCGGGTTAGAATTGACAGCACAACACGCCGATATTAAACGTAAATACTAACGGCATTTTCGTGTCATACCTCCAAAAATACCGCCAAAACAAAATATTAACAAATCCACCTTCGTCTTCCCATGGTTTGCGGCCTTGCCCTTCAAGAGGTATGATCGTAATCGAATTGGCTGCATTTGCGCAATGAAAAAGGGCACGGTTTCCCGCACCCCACTTTCGTCTCTTTGCCGGTCCATTTATGCTGTCACTTGCCGGGCCTTCCTGGCCGATCACGGGTTTACTTGTTATCCACCCTGATTGACTCGAAGAAACGCTGGTGATGGGATCGACGCCATTCCCAACAACACAATTGCCTGCAATATTCAGTCGTAACGGTAATAATCTGACAGCTTCTTACAAAGTCACCCCGCCAGCTTTCGCCGCGGGCGCCTTTTTCTTCCGCCGATGCCTTTTCGGCTTACCAAACGTCCCGCCGACCAGCATCCTCTCTAGATCTTTCCGCAAAATCCATGGCAAATAGGCGCAAGGGTTCTCGGGGAGGTATGAGAGTTTCCCTGTCGCTCGCAGCTTCTGCAGCTTGCTGTTACTCCAGCCGGTGACTTGCTGCACCTTCTGAGTATCCCAGACCATTTTGTCATCGTTCAGGAAAAGTTCCAGTCGCATCTCGCCGTCTTCGGGATAGGCTTCGAGAAACCGAAGCACCCGGCCAACAATTGCGAGAGATCGGTCAGTCAGCTCCACCCTCATCGTCTCCAGTGCCATGATCCGGCCCTCCTTGTCCCGTTCTTCGTTTCGAAGACAGAAACGCCTGCCAATCTTCCCTCATCACTCTCTTAATCTTGCCGAATTGGTAATAGGGCAGTTCGCCACTATCGAGCAACCGATAGGCAAACTGCTTGTTTACCTGGAGGAGCTTGGCAATATCATCTACGGTCAAAAACTTTTCACTCTCTGTGCGTTCTGGTTCCACGATTCCTCCGACGAATATAAATGTCCGGGATGTCACCATACCCAGCAAAAGACTGGGGAATGACGCCCCCAGTTCTCAGGGAATTTCACCTTAAAGAGCTTGTGCCACTGCCTTCAGCTGGCTTTCCATTTCAGCGACCATAACATTGAGCCCACTTACTCCTTCACTGCTCAGTTCGACGGGGCTATCGGAAAATGCGGCCAGTGAGTCGGCCAAAAAAGCGAGTTTTTGGGCCACATCCGCCACCACTTCCGCCGGATGCTTTGCATGTTGGGAATGATCTACCATATCAATTCCCTCCACCCGAAAGAATATCCATTATCAAACCCGTCTTTTCCTGGCCAATGGAAGCAAGGCCACTGATGCACGTCGGCAACGAACTACCATTGTTGCCGGTCAACTCTTGGATGGCTTCAAATAGGGAATGAACAGCGAGAACCTCGGTGGACAAAACTTGCCGTTGTGGGATTTGTTCATCCATTTCTTTCTCCTTTCTTTCGGGAGGGCTCTCCCCTTAAATTGCCAAAATGGCAGAGTCGATGTCTTCTTCGCGGAAGCTGAGATAAGAAACTGTCGAGTTAATGTTCCGATGACCGAGCGCTTTCTGGGTCCGCACCAGGTCGAAGTTCAGAGCTTCATAAATTCTGTTGGCAAAGGTCTTCCGCATGGAATGTGTCCCGAGCTTTCCCTTAAGCCCACCCGCCTCGAATGCGCCATGAAGTATCCGCCATGCATGCACCCTGCTCATCGGTCGATTTTCTCCCTTACGGGAAAGGAAAAGGAAATGATCGTCTGGAACGCCCCAACTGTCGAGTTGGCCTACCCATTCCCTCAACGAGGCCCGTGCGTCCGGGTGAAGCAATACAGTTCGGCCCTCGACTTGTTTCTTCATGTTTTTGCGAGCTACCGTTACCCGATCCAGCATCTTCCCAGAGGAAATCACGTCGGCTATGCGGAGACTCAGTAATTCAGAAATCCGGAAGCCGGATTTGACCCCCAGAAGGAAAAGTGCCCGGTCACGCTTGACATATTTGCCGCCAAAGTTCTTGACCACCTCACCAATCTCTTCAATCCCCAGCGGTCGGCAACCTTTCATTTTCCACCCCACCCAATTGACATCGCTTACTCTTGAATTGAATTTTACCGCCGCAGATTTAAATTGCAAGCAATTTTTATATATTTTTATAATGGTTGATACATCAACTATCGTTTGTATGATATATCAACCATCAATGTAACGTTGAGGCAAAATGTTACATTGGGAATGTTGTGTAATTAATGGGTTACAGGAATGGGAAATAGCCAACGGCTTGTGGGGATGGTTGACACACCATACATTGACGCCCAGATAGCTGAGTGGATTGAAATCGTCCTAAGGGGATGGTGAGGAGAATGCCTCTAGTTCATTCAGTGAGATTTACGGTTGCATCATGTCGTCTTCTCTGGTAAGAAAGTTCCATAACCATTCTTTTTGGGAATGGCGTGAATCTGCGAGATGCAGTCCCGGCTGTTCGCTCGCAGAGGGGGTCGGCGGAGCCGGGAGTCTCCAACGATGCGCTTTTCTTGATAAACCCTTCCTTTTTGTCCACCAGATGCCTCATAAGCCGTAAATCATTTGTACGGAGCGCCCTCCTACCTATAATTCAGTTCAAAGTTTTTGCTCCATAAAAGTGCGTCACAATTTTCGGCAATCTTTTCCTGTCATATCCGCCAATTTGACAATAAACCTGCGACTCGGCATGAAAACGTTTCACTAACATTTTGAGCCTTCAGGAGTAAGCCATGAAACGAATTATTGTGTTGGTTTGGTTATTGTTGTGTCTCCCCATGACCGCTTTTGCTGCCGAGCCAATACCAAAAGACTTTATAGTTTACGGAGTAAACGCCTCAGACGGTTCTATCTGGGCTGTCAAAAGCACTAACATAAAAGGCGTATACTATTGGTACATGGGTACAGAAGGTAAATATTTAGCCAAAGTTGTTAACGACGTTGTCAATATAGAAAACATGAAAATTTATTCAAAAAACAAAGAAGTTATTGCCGATGACGGTTTAACTCAAAATACATGTATAAATGGCAGCGCCGGATATACTTGTTATATGGCCACCGTCAAGCACTATCATAAAACGCGTAATTAATTGCGCTCTCTAAACCTCGGAGGAGTTGGTATTGGGTCATTATTCATTTTATGTAACCAGACCCGCAATAAATCGATCAATTCGTGCAACGATTCGAGCAACCCTCCCCCACCATGGTTTTTTTCAGCTTGTTCTTGTGCGGCCTGATGGATTTCGGCCGGGGAACCTCCTCGATTGATTACTTTTGAAATGGCATCTTCGCCGACTTGGTCATTTTTGGGTGCCATGGTCCCTATAAAAGCAGTCGTAGGCGCTAATATTTTACCGACTGGGACAATCGGCGGGATAAATTTCTTTGGCACAGGTACAAAAGGAGGAACTGGAAGTTTACTTGCCAGGTTTAATCCCATACCTAACACCATCAGTTTTCCCAAAGGATTATCTTTCAACGCCTCTGTGAAGCTCCCCAGGTAATCGCCCTTCTCCGCAGCCGAATAGCTCCGGGTAACAGCATTCTTGAGCTTGTCCACATAGGGGAGCACCTTCCCCCCCAGATCAACTTCCGTATTGGTAAATTCTGCCACCGTTCTGCGATGTGCATTCCCTCTTAGTGAAAATGGATCGGTTGACGCCGCTTGCAGATTTGCCTTACCGCGTTTAGTGTGCATGAACGCTTTCATGGCGGTTTCGGGCGAATATTTCATTGAAGCGTCAAGCGATTTACGGAACGCAGAGCTAAAGATTGCCTCAGTCTGGTTTTCGTTAAGCCCCAAAGAGTCCCGGATGTTCATCATGGCAAATATCTTGGCGTCATCCGGAGAAAGTCCCCGCTGCGTGGCTATCTTTTCGGAATAATCAAGTACGGCTTTGATGTTCCTGGCGCTTCCCCCCTCGCTCATACGCTTGTTGAAGGTCCATAAATCCTTCATGGAATTGACGTTCTCTACGCCAAGCGCTTGTGCAAGAAAGATTTTTGACCCGGGGCTGTTGCCGCCGTTTCTTATTCCTTGGTCAACGGTTCCCAGCAAATTAGCCCCCGACTGTCCCTTGCCAATCTGCCCAGGAGTAGCCCACAAGCCCATTTGCATGGAAAGCATCTGCATCCGTTCGAGGTCGGAAAATTCTTTACCTCCCCTTCCCTGAACGACGTGTGCCATAATCTGCTGATTGTTTTTCAGCACCTCCTCGATCCGGCCGCGGGCGCCGAGGGCAACTGCCGTGTCACGGAGATACTTCAGCTGTTTTTCGTATTCGCCGACGGATGCGCCTGTCGCAGGAAACGATGCACCTATATAGCCCGCGACCATCGCCCCGGGAATACCCATCAGACGCCCATAATAAGCGGCGGAGTAGGAAGCATCGTTGAGTCGTGAATTACCAAATCCGGTGTTCTTCCCGATGGTATCCTGGATATGAAGAGCCTCTTCCGGCGTGTAGCCCATAAGCATGGCATTCCGCCTGAATCGATCATTTCCGCCGCGCATAATGAGGTCCGCTTCGCCGCCACCATAATTGGCCGCCTGCGTAGTGGATTCGTGCAGTAACGAAAGAAGGGAAAACCCGCCGGCAAGCGCGGCGCCGTACCCGGCCACCCTGCCGCCCCAGCGAAGCGACCTTCTGAAGAAACCATCACCAGTGTCGCGGCCGCCTCCTGGTGGTGTTGGAGGAAATGGCGGACTTGGCGGCCTGATACTGTAACTGTCGCGCCAAGACGACCGCCGGCTTTCTTGAATGAAGTCATTGACCGATTTACTGAGAACCTGGTTTTGCCGCGCTACGTCGGCGACGGAGACATGCCGCTGCGGAAACAGATTTTCGTCCATCTGTTTGGGTTCGGTGATCCGGATGTTGACCGGTGCCGCCGCCACGTCCCGCAGGTTTTTCTTGAGGTCTTCCGCTGCTTTTTTTGCGTCGAGAAGTTGCTGACGGTTGACCTTAATATCTACGCCAATTCCGCTCAAGACTTACCCCTGACCGCCGATTTTGTCGCCGGCAATGTATTTGCCAATTCAGCTCCGCCCAACCGATTCAACTTGGCATATATTTTTGCCCGAGTATTTGAGTCGTGTTCGTCGAGGAGCTGCAACACAGCTTCCATGAAAATCTCGACCGCTTGCGCATCTAAGAGATCTTTCCGTACTTTGAACGAATCCCCAACGATTCCCCGTGCCTCTCTGACAAGAGAGGTTAGCGTTTTAATGAAAACAGCGTTTGGCCTGCCGGGCTTGTCCAACGCTTCAACGACTTTCTTCAAATTCACCTCAATCGGTTCGAGAAGTTGTTGATATTTTTGAATAATATCTAGCTGCGCGGCGCTTTCGGCCAACCCTCCCGAAAAACCTTGCTGCACGATTACTGCGACCTTTCCGGCGTCATGCGCCCGGCTGCTTTGAATTCGCTTCAGACGTTTTCGTACGGCTGTTCGGGATATATGCAATTTCCTGGCAATTTCGGAAATATTCCCGTCGTGGAGTGAAACGATTTTGAGAAAGTTGTCATCTGACAGCCCTGCCCCGGCAATTGGTTCCATGGGTTCCACCTTAGGCCAAATTTTGAAGCGAGAACGAATCGTTTACTTTTTAATTCCGGCATGTTCCATTAAAAAGTTCCATCCCTCGCCTTGGGGTTCCACCGGTTTGTAACCCGAAGCCAGTCAAGTGGCTAAACGCGCCTCGGCCACATGTTTTCTGATAACCTCGGCGACATCGTGGACGCCGTCGGCGTCCAACCGCTTTGCGACTTCTGAGAGATTGTCAAGGCCGAGTTCCTCGATGATCTTAGCCAAACCTTCAGCAAACATTTCGAACGGGCAAACCCCATCAATCTTTGACTGCTCGATGCATTTCGACAAGGCATTTTGAAGCATCGTTTCTAATTCATCATTATTCCGCCGCATAATACCCTCCGTTATTGACCCTCTTGCGAGGAAGGCAAGACAAAATTCGAAAAATTTGAAATAGTTGCCGCGCAAAGTATGTCCACATCTGATAACAGCGTCCGCTCGCCAATTGCGGAATACCACATGGCGGTATAGTTCACGTTCGGGTGGCCTG
This sequence comes from Geotalea uraniireducens, assembly GCF_027943965.1. Classification (NCBI taxonomy): domain Bacteria; kingdom Pseudomonadati; phylum Thermodesulfobacteriota; class Desulfuromonadia; order Geobacterales; family Geobacteraceae; genus Geotalea; species Geotalea uraniireducens. The sequence goes on from NZ_AP027151.1 coordinate 3,294,164, forward strand.
TGTAGCCGTAGTTGTTGGCTTGAAATGGAATCCCTGAACCGGCGAAAGGAAATCCGGCAGGGATACCGACATTCCCGTCGGCAACTTCAGCACCGAAAGTACGGTTTGACACGGAGAGCCCCAAAGCGTGACCGATCATCTGGACTGCAGCTGAATACAAATCCAGGGCAGTCAAGACATCTCCAGCAGCTCCGGAGAGCACCCGACCTGAAATCATTGGTCCGCCGCCGAAATCCTGGTGATAGGTGGAAAAAGTTGCCCACTCTTCGTTTTGCGTCGGCGTGGGGTCGATAAACCACCGGAACACGCTCGGGTCGTTCCAATTGTTTTCGAAGAGAATTGTCCCAGAGATTTCCCGGTTTGGTGTGCCACCTTGACTATTTAGCCAGTGAGCCGCCGAGCTAGAAAGGTCGGACCAGCCGTAGTTTAGCGTCACGGTATAGTTGTCATGGATGGCGTTTTCCCATGCCATGCAGGCAGCATCGAAGACCGTCTGCAGACTACCGCCGCCGACCGAGTTTCCCGGAGGAGTCCCGCCGAGGAAGATCCGATTGATTGTCAGAGCGGAAGCCTGGTCGGGGGCGGAAAATATTAATAATATGGCAAGCATCGGCAACATTTTCACCGCACTCCTCCTTTCCCAACACGGGGAAGCTGCTTCAAAAATTTCTCAATCTCGCTTGAGAAATACCCGATCCTCCGAGGGCTTACCTGGACCCGCGGAGGCAATTCGCCAGCAAGTTCGAGCCGCCGTATAGTCGACGCCCCGACTCCCAGCAAGGCGGCAACCTCCCTGCGACTTAAAATTTTCCCATCTGTTCCCAAAGCCGGACCCCCAATTTATTGCAAAAATAGAATTGCCCCATACTTAACCAGAATCCTTCAGAGTGGTTCAAATATCAATTATTTTGCCCTAAAAAAAACCATATACTCCTAACTACCTGTAAAAACATACGAAATCACGTAAAGACAAAATAATTGATATCTGAACCACCTCGTGCAATTGTGGAGTCAATAGGGACGAAATCGCGGGGAGGGTGTGATGGCCAATAATCAAGAAAAGCTTTTGCGTGTTTCCGAAGTCCTGGAAATTATACATGTTTCCCGGTCGTGTTGGCTCGGATGGGTTAAGTCGAATCGTGCACCGCAGCCGATACGATTCGGCCGGCGGTGTAGCCGGTGGAAACAGTCGGCGATCTCGGAGTTTATTGCCCGGGAGGAATTATTGTGAGCGAAATTGTCCCAAAAACATTGACGGCATTCGTTTTGCCGCCATTCTACAGTTCCCGCGCCTTGTGCAACCGGATCGCGACAGGTTGGCAGCGAGTTGTTTTTTGGGCGGAGGCCGGAGACATTGACAGGGCGTTGGCGACTTTTTTCAACCTAGCAGAATTGCAAAACTTTGCGCGGTCGAATTTCACGGATGAAGCCATTTTGCGGGGTCCAGCGCCACGATGAATGGTTGGGTCCCTCTTGCAAAATCGCTTGTTTGCGAATTGCCAAAAGACAGACCGTATACCCGTCTTGAGGCGCTTTTTTCGTTAACGGTCGACTACGATGAAGGCCGTTCAGCTACGGTGCAGGGGTATTCCAAGTTGTGGAATTGGTCGAGGGGAAAGGTTGACCGTTTCCTTGAAGATGTTGGCGCGGAGATTGTTTATCAAAATGACACCAGTGTAATGCAAAATCAGCGCGGACAGATAGTGATACACAACTCAGACAGATCACGAGCAGATAGCGGACAGATAAAAATGATTGATTCCAAGTGGTTGCATAGCAAAGCAACCAGATACCGAGCAGATACCGAGCAGACAACGAGCAGATCGCGGGGCACTACTACCGAACCAAACCCTAGCCCTGTTTATTACGGGGAAGATGGGATCGAATACTCGCTTCAAGATTTCTTTGAGCGGTTGTGGGCGCACTACCCGAAGCGAGACGGGAAGAAACAGGCGTTGAAGCATTTCCAAGCATCGGTTAAAACGCAGCAGGATATGCACGACATTAAGTTGGCATTGTTCCACTATTGCCAGGACGTAGATGGACGCGATCCACAATTCATCAAGAACGGATCGACTTGGTTCAACAACTGGCGAGATTGGATTCCGGAGGAGTCAAATGCACAACAATGCGAATACATTTAGCCAAGAATCGGAGATGTCGATTCTGGGTTCGGTTTTTATCGAGAATTCTTGCCTCCAGAAAGTGGCCGGGATCATCGAGGCCGACGACTTCTACCGCGAATCCCATCGCAAGCTGTTCCGGGCGATGGTCGAACTTCATCGCCAAAAAAACCCTATCGACTTGGTAACCATGACAGACCGGTTGAAGCGGCACGGCGAACTTGAGGAAGTCGGCGGGGCCGCTTATCTCGCCACCCTGGTCGACTACGTGCCGACGGCGGCCAACATTGCCTACTACTGCAAGATCGTCAAGGAAAAGTCTGTTTCCCGTCAGGTGGCAGCGTTTGCGGCTGAGTTGGCAGACAAGGCCTGTGGTGAAAATCCCGGCGAAATTCTTTCTGAGGCAAAGCTTCAAATTCAGGAGATCACCGGCCGACTCGACGGCATCAACGGGGTTTCCGCCTCAGACCTTCTCAATTTCGACCAGCGGCAGGAGCGGTACCAGCGTTTTGTACGGGACATAGAGAGAGAGCGGTTCAAGACCGGTTTTGCTCTCCTCGACCAATGCATACGGGGCGTAGCGCCTGGCGAGGTCCTGACAATCGCGGCTTACTCTGGAACATTCAAGACCGCCTTTCTGCAGAATCTGCTGCTCAGAGGAGCTGCAGCAACCGGTCTCTGTCACCTTCTCTTCTCACTCGAAATGCCTGCCGAAAAGGTTTTCGAGCGAGAACTTCAAATCCAAGGCGGAGCGACTGGTCGAGAAGTTGAGGACCATTATCGAGGTCATCAGGACAGTGAAAGCGTCCGGACCGGTGAAAATCAAGCCAGCTCTCAGGGGCTTATTGTCTGTGATCGGCCCCGGCTCTCCGTTGAGAAGGTTGCTCGCTATGTCGAGATTGCTCTTCAGAGACATAAACGTCTCGGCGCTGTCGGTATCGACTATCTCGGGTTGATGCAGGCCCCCGGAAAGACCGTTTTTGATAAGACAGCTCACATTTCCGCAGAGATGAAGAACATGGCAAAAGAACTTCGTGTCCCAGTCATCCTCTTGAGTCAAATCAATCGGCAAGCGGCGACGGCCGGCGGAGAAATTGAGATGCACAGTGCGAAAGGCGGAGGTGATGTGGAGGCTGGAGCAGACTTCATGCTCGGTTTCTGGCGGGACAAGAGCGACACGCTCATCTGTAAGGTTATGAAAAATCGCAACGGGGCAGTCGGGATGAATTTCGATGTGAATATCAACCGGGAGACGCTGCAGTTTGTCGACATGACCCCCTACACTCCTGCCAAGGTAAGTCGAAAAAACCCGTTCTAGTTTGTCCCTATTCCCGGGATATGGGATTTACAGAAACACCCGATAATCCACGTTCAGGGCCTTCGCCAGCTTCTTGGCCGCTTCCTTGCCGATGGGACGCTTGCCGTTCTCCATTTCGGAGATATGCCGTTGCGGTATACCTGTCATCTCGGCAAGCTGCCGCTGGGTAAGCTCTTCTTTGCCCCTGGCTCCCCGCAGATTGACGGAGGGCTTCGACTCGCCGGGGAAATGGCCGGCAAAGAAATCCTCCAAGGAGATAGCGTCGTCCTCCGACTCGATACTATCCACATACCGGCGCACACGATCCACGTTCTGGCTGTGAACCCGAAGGCGCAACGTCACAAATTCTTCAGTAGGGCGCTTTTTCGTGAGTCCCTGCATACGTCACCTCAATAAGTCTGATTTCCCTGTCGCGCTCTTCCCACATCACGACATATGTCGGCTTCCCCTTCTTCAGGTGGCAATGGTGCCGACCATCACCGAGCTTGCCATAGTTCGGCCAGTTCCCGCGCACGGGACCGGAGTGCTTGATTTCCTCCATCAGCAGAAAGAGCCGTTCAACAATGCTTCGAGGCAATTTGTGCGCCTGCTTATTGGCCCTTCCCGTGAGCTGGACGACCCATGTCATAAATCACCCTATACCATTTTTTAGTATCGCGTCAATTCATTTGAATGATCAACCCGAGAAAGATCGGGCGCGACCGGTCTTACCCCTCACGCCGCATCGGTATCACCTTCGCGCCCGACTTGAGCTCATTCAGGTAGTCTGCCCACAGCTGCATCATCTTCTTGCGCTCGGAAAGGTGCGTTGTCCGATTGTAGGCGCGGCCGAGGGGATCTCTGACGGCATGCGCCAGCTGATGCTCGATGTAATCAGGCCGGACATGCAACACTTCGTCGAGAATCGTCCTCGCCATCGCCCGGAAACCGTGACCGGTGATCTCATCTTTGCTGAAACCCATGAGCCGCAATGCCGAATTAACCGTATTCTCGCTCATGGGGCGAAGGGGAGAGCGGTGGCCGGCAAAGACGTATCGCCGGGAACCGGTCAGGGTATGGAGTTCCCGCAGAATTTCAACGGCCTGCCGGGAAAGGGGCACCAGATGCTTTTCTCCTTTACGGTCAATTTTCTCTTTTTTCTTCAATTTCAGACGCTCAACGGGGATGTTCCACTCTGCCGCGTCGAGGTCGAATTCCGCCCACTCCGCGTGACGCAATTCCCCAGGGCGGATCAGGACGAGAGGTGCAAGGCGAAGAGCACACTTCGTGATGAACGATCCTTGATAGCTATCGAGTGCCCGCAAAAGCGGAGCCACAGCCTTCGGATCGGTAAGTGACGAGTAATGCTTGTTCTTGACCGGCGGGAGTGCCCCCTTCAGGTCTGCCGCCGGGTCGCGCTCGGCCCTTCCGGTAGCGACGGCATAACGGAACACCTGCCCGCAGGCAATCTTGAGGCGATGGGCCGTTTCTAGCGTTCTCGCTTCCACTCGGCGCAACACGGCCAGGAGTTCCGGGGCCTTGACCTCACCTATTGGGCGCGCCCCGATATACGGAAACACGTCAAGTTCAAGACGGCGAAGCAGCCGCCCGGCATGGTTTTCCGACCACTCCCCCTTGAATCGTTCATGCCATTCACGGGCAACAGCCTCGAAGGTATTCGCAGTGGCCTCGGCCTGCGCCGCCTTCTGCACCTTCTTTTCCTCGCCCGGATCAATCCCCTTTGCCAACAGCTTCTTTACCTCTTCACGACGTTGCCGGGCATCCGAAAGAGAGACAGCGGGATAGGCACCCAATGCCATTGTTTTCCGCTTACCATTGCACCGGTAGTCGCACCGCCAGAGCTTTCCCCCGGAAGCAGCAACCAGAAGATAGAGCCCCCCACCGTCTGCAAGTTTGTAATCCTTGGCCCTCGGTTTTGCAGCTTTTACCTGAAGGTCGGCTAGCGGCTGAATGCGCTTTGGCATGGCGTCTACCCCCTTTTGACGGTATCCATATTCGAGTTTTGACGGTATACCCTCAAAGATACCGTCAAAATCTATGGACGCAACCATATCAACTTAGACATTACCGGACAACAGAAAAAGAAAAAGCCCTGATTTCTCAGGGCTTCTCAAACTACCTTGTACTACCTTGGATTCTCTTTTGGTGCCCGGAGCCGGGCTCGAACCGGCACAGCACTAAGTGCCGAGGGATTTTAAGTCCCTTGCGTCTACCAATTCCGCCATCCGGGCGGTTGCTTAAAGTCTGCTATTCAGCAAGATCGTTGACCCGCTCGCGCAGCTCCTTGCCAGTTTTGAAGAAAGGAGTCTTTTTGGCGGGAATCTTGACGATCGCCCCGCTCTTGGGGTTTCTCGCCTCGCGGGCACCCCGCTCGCGAATGGTGAAGCTGCCGAAACCGCGTATCTCCACCTTTTCCCCACGCTTCAGGGCATCGCTGATGCTGTCGAAGACGATATTGACGATCATCTCCGAATCCTTGCGGGTCAGCCACGAATTATTTTCTGCCAGATTTTCAACCAGTTCACTTTTCGTCATACTGCACTCCTTGCCGCAAAGTAATAAACGTAAGGCCGGGGTCGGCGCAGCCCCGTCGGGATGCAGACAGGGCTGGGCCAGCATGCCCGGTCAGGGACCGGGGAGAGTTACTCGTCACCGTCGCCGTTTTTCCGCAAACCTTCCCGGAGCAGTTCACCAAGATTGGAGGTTGCTTCACCCTGCGCCTGCATGTACGATTCGAGCTCCGCCTTCTCGGTGGCGGCCTGAAGCGCCTTGATGGAGAGCGCAATTTTCTTCTCCACCACATCCACGTTGAGCACGACCGCTTCCAGCTCATCGCCGATATTGGCAAACTCCTTGGGCGTAGCGATCTTTTCCCGGGAGATTTCGGAAACGTGGATCAGTCCCTCGATTCCTTCCTCGATTTCGAGGAACACGCCGAAATCGGTAACCGAGGTGACCTTACCCCGCACCCTGGTACCGGGCCGGTATTTGGTCGGGATTTCGCTCCAGGGATCGGGCATCAGCTGTTTGATGCCGAGCGAGAGGCGTTCGTTTTCGACATCAATGTTCAGCACGACCGCCTGAACGGTCTGTCCTTTGCTGAACAGCTCGCCGGGATGCTTGATCCGCTTGGTCCAGGAGATGTCGGAAACATGCACCAGGCCATCGATCCCTTCATCGACACCGATGAAGATACCGAAATCGGTAACGCTCTTGATCTGTCCTTCCAGCTTGGTGCCAACCGGGTATTTGTCGGTCAGCTGCGACCAGGGGTTTTCCTGAACCTGCTTGAGGCCCAGCGAAATCCGCCGATTGCCCATGTCGACACCAAGGACGATCGATTCGACGGTATCGCCGACCGAGAGCAGTTCGGACGGATGACGCAGCCGTTTCGTCCAAGACATTTCGGAGACGTGGACCAACCCTTCGACGCCGTCTTCGAGGGCGATGAACGCCCCGTAATCGGTCAGGCTGACCACTTTCCCCGTCACCCGGTCGCCGGCATGGTATTTCGTTTCCACGGTCAGCCAGGGATCGGGAGCGATCTGCTTGAGACCAAGGGAGATCTTCCCTTTTTCCTGGTCGTATTTCAGCACCTTGACGCTGATCTTGTCACCGGATTTGAGGATTTCGGAAGGATGGTTGATCCGTCCCCAGGACATGTCGGTAACGTGGAGCAGGCCATCGACCCCGCCGATATCGACGAACGCGCCGTAATCGGTGATGTTCTTGACCACCCCTTCGCGGACCTGTCCCTCGGCGAGGGTACCCAGGGTTTCGCGCCGGACGACGTCCCGCTCCTCTTCCAGGAGGACCCGGCGGGAAAGGACGATATTGCCCCGCTTCTTGTTCAGTTTCAAGACCTTGAACTTGTCGACGACACCGATGTACTTGTCGAGGTTGCCGCCCGGCCGCACGTCGACCTGGGAAGCCGGCAGGAACGCCTGGACCCCGATATCGACGGTCAGGCCGCCCTTGACCTTGCCGATGATCTTCCCTTCGACGATCCCCCCCTCGCCGCCGGCGGCGTCGATGGTATCCCATGCCGCATGGCGGTCGGCTTTACGCTTGGAGAGAACCGCGTATCCCTTCTGGTTCTCCTTGCGCTCGAACAGGGCCTTCACTTCGTCGCCAACCTTGACGGTCAGATTGCCGTCATCGTCAAGGAACTCTTCGACCGCAATGCACCCTTCCGACTTGTATCCGATATCGACCAGGACGTACTCCTGGTTGATGTGCACCACTACTCCCTTGACAACCTCACCGACATGATGCTGCCGGATGCTGTCCTGGAAGAGTTCGGCGAATTCGCCACCCCCTTGCTCCATCTCTTCGTCCGCGTCGGCAAACCGCCGGATCGGAGCGTTGGTGCGGCTGTTTTTGTCCTTTTCATCACTCATTAAAGCTAGCCTCCCTGAATCGTTCATGGATTAGGATATGTAAACGTAACACATATCTATCGAAAAACTCAACCGTTTTTCTCATTGTCGAGCTTCTTGATCCGTTCGATGACTTCGTCGATCAGCCATTTCGGGGTCGATGCACCCGCCGTCACTCCCACCCGGTTGACATCGGCAAACCAGGCCGAATCCAGATCCTGGGCAGTCTCGATGTGGTAGGTTTTCGGCTGCAGCTCTTTGCAGACCTCGGCAAGCCGCTTGGTATTGGCGCTGTTGTAGCCGCCGATCACGATCATGCAGTTCACCTGGCCGGCCAGGGCTTTGGCCTCTTCCTGCCGGACCGCCGTCGCATCGCAAATGGTATTGAAGACCCTGATCTCTCCGGCCTTCAACAGGCATTCGAGCACGACGTTCTGCAAGTTCTCGAAAGACTGGGTGGTCTGTGCAACGATACCAATCTTTTTCATCTTCGGCAAGGTGCTTGCTTCTTCTCCCGAGCCGACCACAAAGACATTGCCGTTGGCAAAGGAGACGATCCCCTGCACTTCGGGATGGTCGGCATCGCCAACCACCACCAGATCGTAACCGGCAAGGGAGAGGCTCTTGACGTGCTCCTGGGCCTTTTTCACAAAGGGGCAGGTGGCATCGACGATCTCCAGCTGTTTCTGGACCGCCTCCTGCAGTTCGTCGGAGGTGACCCCATGGGAGCGGATGATGACCGTCCCCTCGCTGATCCCGTCGAGGCCCTTCAGGACCTTGACCCCCAGCTCTTCGAGCCGCTGCACGACCTGGGGCGAATGAATGATCGGCCCGAGGGTATAGGTGAGCCCACCCTTGTCGGCAGCCTCGAAAGCCATCTGGGTGGCCCGTTTTACCCCGAAGCAGAACCCTGCCCGCTTGGCCAGCACTATTTCCATATCCGACGGCTCCCCTCTTCTGCCTGAATCAGCTCTGCCGACTGCGTTCGCCACCGAAACCGAACTGCCGCTCCCTGTCCCGCACGCACGCTTCCATCCGATCCAGCACTTCTTCGATGGTCAGGCCGGTGGAATCGATGTCGATCGCATCGTCGGCCCGCTTCAACGGCGCATGCTCACGCCCCGAATCCTGCCGGTCCCGCCGGACCACGGCGGCAATGGTTTCCTCAAGGGAAATAGCCTCTCCCCGAGCGGTCAGTTCCAGCCAGCGCCGCCGTCCCCGCTCTTCGGCCGAGGCGGAAAGATAGAACTTCACTTCGGCATCGGGGAAGACCACCGTGCCGATATCGCGCCCCTCCAGGATAACCCCGCCGTTGCAGCCCATTCGCCGCTGCAGCCCCAGCAGGAAGTCGCGCACGACCTTGCGGGCCGAGATCGCCGAGGTCAGCAGGCTGATCTCCGGAGTACGGATCGCCGCCGAGACATCCTCACCGTTGGCCACCACCCGGCAGCAGCCATTATCCCGGACGAAGGAGATTTCCATCCCGCGGCAGAGTCCCGCCAGGGCCGCGTCGTCGTCGACATTAATCCCCGCCCGGCTGGCGGCAAGCGCCACCGCCCGGAACATCGCCCCGGTATCGATGTGGATATAGCCGAGCCGATCGGCCAACTGCTTGGTGATCGTACTCTTCCCCGCCCCTGAAGGACCGTCGATGGCGATGATGAGTCCCCTTTTCCCTGCCCCGTTCACCGTGCCGTCACCTTTTCCAGTAACGGGAAGAAGTCAGGGAAGGAGGTACCGATGCAGGCCACGTCATGGACGGTGACCCCGCCGGCCGCCACCAGGCCGGCCACCAGCATCGACATGGCAATCCGGTGGTCGCCGAAGCTCTCGACCGTCGCCGCACCGAGGCGCTCAACGCCGGTTATCTCCATTCCATCGTCCGACTCCGCGACGGTAACGCCCGCCGCCCGGAGATTGGTCGCCATCGCGGCAATCCGGTCGGTCTCCTTGACCCGCAATTCCCGCGCCTCACGAATAACAGTCTTCCCTTCGGCCAGAGCGGCAGCAACGCAGATCACCGGGAATTCGTCGATCGCCCGGGTCACCACCTCGCCGGCGATCTCGATCCCGCGAAGGGCGGAAGAACGGATCAAGAGGTCGGCAACCGGTTCGCCGGACAGTTCCCGCTGGTTGAGCAGGGCAATGGAACCGCCCATGGCGGTCAGGATGTCGAGGATCCCGGTCCGGGTCGGGTTGACCCCCACCCCAGTGATCAGCAGTTCGGAGTCCGGCACCAGCAGGGCGGCCACGATGAAGAACGCTGCCGAGGAGATATCGCCGGGGACGATGATGTCCCGTCCGGTCAGTTCGTGGCCACCGCGGATGACGACCCCTGTCGCGCCGGTTTCGATCGCGGCGCCGAAATGGCGGAACATCCGCTCCGAATGGTCCCGGGAAAGGTGGGGCTCGATGATCCTCGTTTCGCCGGCCGCATAGAGTCCGGCGAGCATCAGCGCCGATTTCACCTGGGCGCTCGCCACCGGCGAGCGGTACTCAAGACCGGTCAGCGGCCGGCCGGCAATGGCCAGCGGTGCCTTCTCCCCGCCATCGCGGCCGAGGATGCAGGCCCCCATCTGCCCTAACGGCCCGACCACCCGTTTCATCGGCCGGCGGCGCAGGTAGCGGTCACCGGTCAGCACCGAATAGAAGCGCTGGGGGGCCAGCAGACCGGTCAGCAGCCGGATCGATGTCCCGGAATTGCCGCAGTCGATGACGTCATCGGCTTCGCTCAACCCGTACAGCCCCTTGCCATTGATGGTGAGCGTTTCGCCGTCGTCGCCAATGGCGACCCCCATGGCGCGGAAGGCGTTCAGGGTGGCGAAGTTGTCCTCCCCGCGGAGAAAGCCGCGCACTGTCGTCACCCCCCGGGCAATGGAGCCGAGCATGATCGAACGATGAGAAATCGATTTATCGCCGGGGACGGCGATTTCGCCGCGAATCCCCTGGGCGGGCTGTGTCGAATACGATTGAACGTTCATATCACCTGCGTCTGTCATGGTTGCTTACAGGATGGCGTCCCTGCTCTCCTTGGATTCGCGGAAGAACCGTTCGAGCCCCGGGCCGTCGCCGGCCGCCACCAGCTTGCGGAGCGTCCCGAAATAACCGGCGAAATGATCCATCATTTCCAGCACGGCGCCCTTGTTCATCAAGGCGATGTCCCGCCACATGATCGGGTCAGACGAGGCAATCCGGGTAAAATCCCGGAAGCCGCCCGCCGAGTAGCGGAGCAGCCCCTCCCCACCGTGCCGGTAGCCTTCGACGGCGTTCACCAAAGCATAGGCGACCATGTGGGGGAGATGGGAAATCGCCGCCACCACCCGGTCGTGCTTCGCCACGTCCATCGTCACCACCACGGCACCGGCCGCCTCCCAGGCGGCGACGACCTTTGCCAGGGCCGCCCGGTCGCTTCGGGGAGTGGGGGTAACGATACAGCGCTTGCCGCGATAGAGGGCGGCAAACGACGCGGCCGCTCCCGAATGCTCGGTGCCGGCGATCGGATGCCCGCCAATGAAACTGACTGCCGGCGGCAGCAGTGCCTCACACTCCGCAACGACCCCTTCCTTGACGCTCCCCCCGTCGGTGACGACCGCCCCGGGGGCGAGATGGGGCGCGATCAGGGCAACAACCGCGGCAATGGCACAGACCGGCACGGCAACGAAGACGAAATCAGCCCCCCGGACCCCTTCGGCCGGGTCGACACAGCCCCGGTCGATGATCCCGAGTTCCCGTGCCCGGTCGAGATTCTCCCGGTCCCGATCGATGCCGACGATCTCCGCAACGGCCCCGGCTTCCCGCAGGGCACGGGCGAACGAGCCGCCGATGAGGCCGACGCCGACCACGGCTAACCGGTTGATTAGGGGCATGGAAATCTCCGCCGACAGGATGGTGTCACTCCGCATTCGCCCGGCAGGCTACTTCGCCCTCGGGTATGAGCCGAGGATCTTGACGAACTGGCAGTACCCCTTCAACTCCTGGACCGCTTCGGCCACCGCCGGTTCGGAGACGTGGCCGGCCAGATCGAGGAAAAATATGTATTCCCACGCCTTTTTCTTCAGCGGCCGCGATTCGATCTTGGAGAGGCTTACCCCCCGCTTGGCGAATGGCTCCAGCATCCGGTAAAGGATGCCCGGCTCGTCCTTGATCAGGAACATCAGCGAAGTTTTGTCGTCGCCGCACCGCTCGGCCATCTTCTTGCCGATGACCAGGAAGCGGGTGAAGTTGTTGACTTGGTCCTCGATCCGCTTCCGCACGACCTTGAGATCGTACATGGTCGCCGCCAGCTCGCTGGCGATGGCAGCCGCCGTATAGTCCTCGCCGGCAATCTGGGCGGCAACGGCCGTGGAAGCCACGTCGACGAGCGGCACCCCCGGGAAATGCTCTTCGAGCCAGTTCCGGCACTGGGCGATAGGTTGGGGATGGGAGTAAATCTTTTTGATATCTTCGACTCTCCCGGTGCGGGAGAGCAGATCGTGATGGACTTCGAGCAGAATCTCGGCGTTGATCTTCAGCTCACTGTCCATGAACATGTCGAGGGTATGGGAAACCACCCCTTCGGTGGAGTTTTCGACCGGGACCACCCCGTAGTAGGCGCGCCCCTTCTCCACTTCCTCGAACACCGCCGAGATCGACTTGAGCGGGACGAGCTCGGCGGAGAGGCCGAACTGCTGCAGGGTAGCCAAGTGGCTGAAGGTCGCCTTGGGGCCGAGAAAGGCCACTTTCATCGGCGATTCGAGCGACAGGGAGGCGGAAATCACTTCGCGGAAAACGCTCCGCACCGCCTCGTTGGGGAACGGGCCCGGATTGGCACCGGTCAGCCGCTCGTAGATTTCCCGCTCCCGGTTTGGCACATGGAAATCGCGCTTTTCCCCCGTCTTGAGCCGACCGACCTCGATGACGCAACGCGCCCGCCGGTTCAGCAGGTCGAGAATCTGGTCGTCGATGGCGTCGATGTCGCGCCGCAAATCTGCAAGTGTTTTACTCATGTAACGAGGGCCACCTGGGGAGGGGAATGCGGACATGCCGTGGAGGGAGGTACTCTATAGCAAAGGGGGCTAAAATGCAAACATTTTCTGGTATACACGACGGCGGGACGCTTTACGGCCATCCCATTGCGCAAGGGGACCACGCCCGCCGGGGCGAAATACCGGGCCGCAGAGGGCCTCGCCTATTTGAGACAGACCTTGCGGACTTCGTGAATATCGGTAAGCCCCTGGAATACTTTGAGGATGCCATCCTGCCGCAGGGTCGTCATACCCTCGGCGACGGCTTCGCGACGGATGAGGTCGGTGTCGGCCTTCTTCTTGATCAGACTCCTCATTACGTCGGTGCACTCGAGGACCTCGTGAATGCCGATCCGGCCGCGGTAACCGCTCTGCCCACAAGAGGGACAGCCGACCGGCCGAGCGAGAACCAGCTCGCTGCCGACCAGCCCCGTCGCCGCGAACTGCTCCTCGCCGTACTCGGCAATGATCTCCGCCAGTTCGCGCCGTTCGGGACGATAGAGCTCGCGGCACTCTTCGCAGAGCCGGCGGGCGAGCCGCTGGGCGATAATGCAGAGCAGCGAATCGGAAAAGCCGAAGGGGTCGAGGCCGATATCGAGCAACCGGGTAACCGTTTCCGGCGCCGAGTTGGTGTGGAGGGTCGACAGCACCAGGTGGCCGGTCAGTGACGCTTCGATGGCGATCGAGGCTGTTTCGGCATCGCGCATCTCGCCGACCATGATCACGTCGGGATCGAGCCGAAGGAACGAACGGAGGGCGGCAGCAAAGGTCAGGCCGATCTTCGGGTTCACCTGCACCTGGCGAAGCCCCTTCTGAGTTATTTCCACCGGATCCTCAGCGGTCCAGATCTTGACCTCCGGCCGGTTGATCCGGCCGATGGCCGCATGGAGGGTAGTGGTCTTTCCGGCCCCGGTCGGGCCGACGACGAGAACCAGCCCGTACGGCTTGGCAATCGACGATTCGAAGACCCGCAGGTTCCGGTCGGTGAAGGCCAGGCTGTCGAAGGAATAGCTTTCGCCGATGTTGACCAGCCTGAGCACTACATCTTCGAGCCCGCCGGCGGTCGGCATGGTGGCAACACGCAGTTCCATGTCCAGCGGACCGAACTTCTTGAAGTTGATCTTGCCGTCCTGGGGCTTGCGCTTCTCGGCGATATCGAGATCGGCCATGATCTTCAACCGCGACGGGATCGCGTACTTGTACTTGTAGGGGATGCGCTGGTAGACCTTGCAAAGGCCGTCGACGCGCATCCGGACGATCACGTCCCCCTTGCCCGGGTATGGCTCGATATGGATATCGGAAGCCCGGCTCTGGAAGGCATCGAAGATGATCTTGTTGACCAGCTTGACGATGATGCTGTCCCGCTCGGTAACCTTGCGGACCTCGTCGTCGATCTCCGGTTCGTCCTCGGCGGCACTGGCGCTCAGGATCTCGACGATGCTCCCCGGGGTGATCTCGAGATCTTCCTCGTCGAATAACTGGCTCGGTCCGGCAGCAGTCTTGTACAGTCGCTGCTGGGCCTTGACGATCTCGCTTTCGGGGGCGATCACCGGAATGATCCGTGCCCGGATGCTCTGTTCGAGTTCTTTCAGCTCATGCAGCTTGACCGGATAGGCCATCGCCAGCGTCAGGGTATTGCCGATCTTGGAGATCGGCACGATCCGCTGCTTCTGGGCATAGCTTGAATTGATGTACCGGGCGAGGTCCGCCTCAATTTCCAGGGTATTGATATGGACGAAGGAGAGATCGTACTGGGTTGCCAGCGCCTTGGCCAGCGCTTCCTCCTCGATGAAGCGCAGCCTCAGCAGCGCCCGCTCTAGGGGGACGCCGTCCCGTCTGGCGGCAGTTCGGGCCTGGTTCAGCCGCTCCGGGTCGATGAGCCGTTCCTTGAGCAGGATGTCGCCCAGCTTTTGCCGCTTGCCGGTCTGTTCCAGGATATAGGAAAGGTCGTTCTCGCTGAGGAAGCCAAGCTTGCAAAGGAGCTGGCCGACCGGCTGACCGGGGAACACCTTCTGCAGCTCCAGCGCCTCCTTGAGCTGTTCCTCGGTGACGAGCCGGTTTTCGATGAGCAGCTCACCGACTTTTTTCTGAGACATGGCGATCAATCCTCGTCGGCGGACGGGAATTCCCGGCGCCCGGCAAACGGCGCCGGCAGTGATTCAATAGGTAACGACGCGATAGCCGCCGTAATCGAGCAGGTCGCGGAACAGCGGATCGATGGTGGCGTTGGTCAGGAAGAGTTCACCGGACCGCCCCGCCAGCCCATGGACCTTGAAGCCCGACAGGCGGATATCGTAAGGGAGATGGCGATTCGCCAGCAGTTGGTAGCTGGCATAGCTGCCGGGGATGCGCAGCCGGGAGAGGATTTTTCCCGACACCTTCTGGAAATCGTCCTGCGGATCGAGCATGATTACCCGGTAACCGCGGGTTTCGAGGAGCCTGGTGAGGGTATAGCTGACCGGATCGCCGTCGAAATAACTGACGACATACCGATCGCCGCCACTCTCGAAATAGCGGTCGGCCCGGACGAACAGCCGGACGCCGCCGTCATCGACGCCATACAGCTCCACGTTACGGTCGGTCTCGAAGGGGAGCGACAACGCCCGGAGGATTTCGTCGGCGAGCGGCCGCGGTTCGCGGGCGGTGATCTGATGGACGGTTTCGTCTACGGCGGGACGGGATTCCCCCTCCCGGGCCGGGAACGGCTCCAGCAGCTGGAATCCTTCCTGATGGAGGAATTGGGCCAGCGCCGTCGGCATGGCGCGCCGGTTGTCGCCGACGTTCAGCAGCACCACGTCGTGGCGCAGCAGGCTGTCGGCGGTCTTTTCCACCTTGAAATCGGCATTCACCGTCAGCTTGGGATCGGTGCCGAACTCGAGGGAGACATTCTCCTCAACCGAGTAGAAATGGCCGCCGGCCAAAAGAGAAGCGATGAACCGCTTGCGGTTGCGCGGGTTCTCGGCAACGATCCGGAGCGACGGGTCCTTCGCCTCGATCAGGGACCGGACAAGGGGAGGAAGTTTTCCCCCCGCATCGACCAGAATCCGCCCCCCGTCGGCGGCGGCGAAGGTCGGAAAGTTAGCCGGATCGAGGGAAAGCGAGAAGTTTTTGTCTTCAATGGCAATCGGCTGAAAGGAACTGTGCGTCGGCGGGACCAGATCGTCCCAGACCCGCCGCGCCGTCTCGACGCCGTCGGGTTGTTGCCGCTCCGCAGCCACCTTAACCATCTGCAGCGCATGGGCAGCGTCTTCCCGTCGGCCGGCTGCCACTGCGGGCACCGGGGCTTGGGCGGCAGGCTGCCGTTTCGCCGCGTGCTCCTCGTTGCCGGTAGACCGCGTCTGGCCAAGAGGAATAAGGAGGAGCTGTCCCACCCGCAGCCGGCGAATGTCGGTAATGCCGTTCCGCCGTTTGACTTCCGGGATCAACGCTTCCGCTTCGCGGTTGGAAAGGCCGTAATCCCGCATCAGGATCTTGAAGATGTGATCGCCCGCCTTGACCCGGTATTCGGAATCTTCACCGGACCGATGCCCGGCCTTTCTCACGGCATGTCCGGCCTTTTCGCGGAGCGACTGCTGCGGGGAGGCGTCAAGTGCACGGGGGTCAAGTTCGAAACGGGGATCGAGCGCGAAGCCGGCGCGGGGTTGCCGGCAGACGAGGATTAGGGCGGCAAGCGCAATCCCCGCGTAAAACCTGGACGGTACCGATATCATTCATTCTCCCGTCAATAAATGTGTTTCCTCACATGAGAGCTGCATGATAGCAACTTTTCCCCCGCTGTCAATGCAGATTGCGTTCCACTCCGCCGGCCGAGGTAAGCGGGCCGCCGCTCAGGGGAGTGAAACAACTATCCCCCGGATCGCGCCTCCCTTTTGCCGATAGAGCGCAATCTCCCCTTTGCCGCCAAACCGCCCCTGTTCGACGAGATAGCCGGCTTTCCGCTGACGGGCGAGCCGCCCCCGGACGGTATCCCCCAGCAGTTCCTTACTGACCGTGGCGACAAACGATGCGGGAATGGCGGCGCCATGCCGACCGATCACCTGTACCGCCCGTAAGGCCCCTTTTTCACGGAAGAGACGAAACTCCATGGTCTTGCCGAGGTAACGCTCCCAGCCGGGGTTGGCCTTGGCAAAGCCCGGATCAAGGCCGGCCGCCGGCACGAAAGACGGAAGAGCGCTTTGCTTGGGCGCGGCAGGGGGCAGGGCAATCGGCTTGGCGGGTCCGGCCGCCGGCACCGCCGGTGCGGGCATTTGCACAGGCGATCTTTTAACCGGAGGAATAACCGGTGACGATGTCGGCCGCAGAAAGAACAGCGCACCGCCAACTACGGCCGCCAGCGCCAGGGCCGCCAGCGGCAGCCAAAGCGACAGCCGGACCCCTTGCCGCATGCTACCGGCTTCGTATTCCGGCGACGGGATCGCCGCCCATTCGAAGGAGGGCTCCGGCACGGCCGTCGGCGGCACGTTGTCCCCGACGCCGGACGGTGCGGCAGGCGCAGGTTCGGCAACGGGACGTTGT
The DNA here is from genome assembly GCF_027943965.1 of Geotalea uraniireducens. Taxonomy (NCBI): domain Bacteria; kingdom Pseudomonadati; phylum Thermodesulfobacteriota; class Desulfuromonadia; order Geobacterales; family Geobacteraceae; genus Geotalea; species Geotalea uraniireducens. Next base: position 3,311,502 of record NZ_AP027151.1, read on the forward strand.
TCGGCCGCCGCGGTGACGATCGGCGCGACAACCGGCGGGACGGCCGGCGCCGCTGGTTCGACGGGCGGTTCCGGCGGCGGGCATGTTGCCGCGGCAACGGCCGCGGGGGGGGTGGACAACTCGACCGCTGCCGGTTCCTGAGCCGACCGGGAGGAAACCTCGGCAGGAGACTCTGGCACGGAAACGGAGCCTGCAGGGACTGCCGGTGGGCAGGGCAGCGCCGGCTCCGGCGGCTCGGGCGCCGTCTCCCAGTCGAAGAACTCGAAATCGGGCGCCGGTCCGGTGGCATCGCCGGTGACAATCGGCGCGGCGCCGGCAGACGGGGGAGTTTCGTCCGGAACGTCCGTCTCCTGCCACTGGTCGGGAGCGATCGCCACCAGCTGATTCCTGAAGGAAGCCAGCAATTCCTGGTCGGCAAGGGAAAAATCGAAGGTGTCGTCAAACCATTTTTTCCCCCCCTGCAGCTTGAGGCTGTCGCGGTGTGCCAGCACGATCCGGGGGGCATCCCCGCGCAGCAGGGTCTTGATGTGCCGCGCCACCGTTTCGCCGGAAATCCCCGAGATGCTGTTCTGGATGAAGACGGCGGCCGGGCGGTTGTCAAAGACCTCCTTGAGCCCCTGGTCGAAATCGGCGGACAGCCGCATCCGAGCCCGGCAATGGGGTTTGAGCAAGGCGAGCAGCTCGGCTGCCCGGGCATCATCAGAGATGAAGAGTATGGAAATCATTACCGTCTCCGGGGTTCCAGGTAAAACTGACCACGATTCGTTACCGGCTGAATAGCCGTCAGGGGCAGACATTCTCCAGGCGGGAGAACAGCTCCCGCCGCTCGGGGGAACGGGCGCGTACCTCGACAAGGCAGCGCTGTTCGGTCCGCCGGCCGCTCAACACGGCAGTCGGCAAGGTCAATGTGGCAAAGCCGTCGGCGGCTGCGGCGGCCTGGCGCGCCACCAGCGCCACTGCATCCTCCAGGTCGTGGGAGGGGGCGACATAGCGCGGATCGCTCACCGATTCGATCCAGCCGTCCCGTACCAGGAGGTCATACTCCTCGCGCGGGGCGTTGGCCTCCGTGCCGACGGCCCGGGAAACGGTCACCAGGACCGCATTCCCCTCCCGGCGGGCAATCTTCCCCCACCATTCGCCCTGCCGGACATCCTGACCGGCGGCAGCCACTGCCCCGGCCAGCAGTTCCGCGCTGCCGGCAGGCCGATGCCTGACCAGCGCCACGCCGCTCTCCCGGACGGACGCCACCGGACCGCTACAGGAAGCCGCCAGGGGAATCGCCAGAAGCGGCAGCCACAACTTGATGTTCATGATACCTCCCCGACTGAACCGGGTGATGCGGCACGCTGTGCCGTCACTACCCTTATCGTCAGGAAGGCGAAAACTCTTGAATGACTGCACGACGTCAGCTGCCGTTACGCCTGCCGGCTGGTTGATCCCGGTGGCAGTGGGCGCCCGGGCAGTGCGGCGTCACAAGTGCCGAACTGCGCCGGGCGACGCAGAAACCGGGGCCGCCAGGAATGAAAAGCAACCGTGCGAGGTCTAGGATACCTTGAAGAAGGCGGTCCCCTTGGCACCGCAGACGGCACACTGCTCGGGAGCGGCCCGCTCAACGGTATGGCCGCAGACCGGGCAGACATAATAGTCGAACTCCTCCGCAGCCGCGCCGAGAGTGTCGAATGCCTTCTGGTAGAGGGCGGCGTGGACTTTTTCAACCGCGTTTGCATAGGTGAACGACCGGCGGGCAGCGGTAGCCCCCTCAAGCTCGGCATCGGCGATCATCTGCGGATACATGTTCTTGAATTCGTGGGTCTCCCCGGCGATCGCCTCAAGCAGATTCTCCCGGGTCGGCCTGATCCCGCCCAGGGCACGCAGGTGATTGTGGGCATGAACGGTCTCGGCCTCGGCAGCAGCCCGAAACAGCCGGGCAACCTGGGGGAAACCGTCTAGGTCCGCCTGCTTGGCGAAGGCCAGGTACTTGCGATTCGCCTGGGATTCGCCGGCAAACGCTTCCTGCAGATCGTGTACTGACTTCGGTGTTTCGCTCATGGGTATCCTCCTTGAATGGCGCCCTGCCCACCCCGGCCAGCGGGAAGGTCAGAGCCGGATGAGATCCTGATGCTCTTCGTCGTGGGGATTGATGTGGATCATGACATCGCCGACATTGGCATACCGCTCGAAGATCAGCTGTTTGACCCTGGTGGCGATATCGTGGGAATGCTTGACCGTCATCTGGGGATCCATTTCGAGTTTAAGGTCGATGATAATGTACTGGCCGGAGCGGCGGGCACGGATCTCATGAACATGCTCCACCCCCTCGACCGCTTCGGCGATCTCGGTGACCGCCGCGATCAGGTCCTCGGACGGGCTGCCGTCCATCAGATCGTGGGCCGCGTTCTTGAACGTCTCGAACCCGATATGAAAAATGAAGAACGCCGTCAGACCCGCCGCCAGCGGGTCCATGATCCCCACGCCCAGATAGGCGCCGCACACGCCGATCAGGGTCGCGACCGAGGTCACGGCATCCTTGCGATGATCCTTGGCGACCGCCAGCAGGGCGGGACTTTCGAGACGCCGGCCGGTGGTGCTGGAAAAGCGGAACAGCCACTCCTTGACGCCAATGGTGATCACCGCGGCGATCACGGCAATCACTTCCGGTGACTGGTAGGTCCGGTCAAGCACGGTATGGACCGATTTCACCAGGATACCGGCGCCGGTGACGAAGATCACCAGCGAGACGAAAATGGCGGCAATGCTCTCCGCCTTGCCGTGACCATAGGGGTGTTTGCTGTCGAAAGGCTGGCGGCCGATCCGGAGGGCAATCAGCGTCGCCAGGATGGCGATGAAATCGCAGGCACTCTCGACGCCGTCGGCAAACACCGCTTCCGACCGGCCGTAATAGCCGGCAAACAGTTTCATCGCCATCAGGCCGGCGTTGACCCAAAACCCGACCTGCATTACCCGCTCGGCCTTATCGAATCGCTCATTGCGCTGCATCATCACTCCTCGTGTGCTACCCGGAAATCTTTGAGCTGGAGCTGCAGTTCCCGTCGGCCCTGCCACTCGTTCCACTGCACCGCCGCGACAAGATCGACGCGCTCACCGGCCGCCCCCCCCCGGCTCGCCATATTGAAGCCGATGGCCCCGAATCGGCAGCCGTCTTTCTCCAGGCGAAGTTTCAGGTGCTGCTCCTTGAGTATTCGCCGGTCGAGCACCGTCACCCCCCGCAGCAGGAAGAGCGGTTCGGGATTCCCCATGCCGAACGGCGCCAATGAGCCGACGAGCCCGGCCAGTTCGGCGGTGACTTCGGCCGGCGCCAGTTCGGCATCGATAGTCAACAGCGGCAGGAGATCGTCGGCGGTCAACGTTCGGGACGCCACCTCTTCGAACCGGGCGGCGAACCCGGCGACGGCCTCTTCGGCAACGGCCAGCCCCGCCGCATGTTTATGGCCGCCGAACCGCTGCAGATGCCCGCTGCACTCCCGAAGAGCGTCATGGAGATGGAATGCCGGGATGCTGCGTCCCGACCCTTTCCCTTCGCCGTCCTGCAGGGCCACCAGCACGGTCGGCCGGTAAAATTGCTCGACCAGCCGCGAGGCGACGATGCCGATCACCCCCGGATGCCAGTCGGCGGCGGCCAGGACGATACTTTTCCGCGCCGCGGCCGTTGGGTCCTGCGCCAGCATGGCAAGCGCCTCGCCGAGAATTGCCCGCTCCAGGTCTTGCCGCTCGCTGTTGTGCCCGTCGAGTTCAGCGGCAATCGATAACGCCCGTTTTTCATCCGTCGCCAGCAACAGTTCGACCGCCCGCGACGCATCTTCGAGCCGCCCGGCGGCATTGAGCCGGGGCGCCAGACGGAACCCCACCGCGCCGTAACCGACCTCGCCGTCGATGCCGGCCACCCGTTTCAACGCCCGGACGCCGATCCGGCGGGCGGCGGTCAGCTCCTGCAGGCCGTGCTTGACGAAAATCCGGTTCTCGTCGAGCAGCGGGACAACGTCGGCGATGGTCCCCAAGGCGACGAGATCCAGATATTCGCGGAGATTTGGCTCGTTTCGGCCGGCGAAGGCGCCTTCCCGCCGAAGCCGCCCCCGCAGGGCGATCAGCAGATTGAAAGCCACTCCCACTCCGGCCAGCGCCTTGAACGGATAGGGACAACTGGGTCGGAGCGGATCGATCACGGCACAGGCCAGGGGGAGTTCCGGCCCGGGCAGGTGATGGTCGGTAATGATCAGATCGATGCCGAGCGAGGCAGCGTACGCCGCCTCGGCAACCGCCGAAATGCCGCAATCGACGGTCACAATGGCCCGGGCCCCCTGGGCGGCCACGGCCCCGATACTCTCGGCCGACAGGCCGTAACCGTCGTCGAGCCGATGCGGAATATGATAGAAGCAGCTGAAGCCGGCCGCCCGGAGAAAATCGACCAGCATCGCCGTGGCGGTGATCCCGTCGACGTCGTAATCGCCGTAGACGCAGACCGTCTCCCCCAGGTGCCGGGCACGGCCGAGCCGTTCCACCGCTTCACTCATCCCCCGCAGCAGAAGCGGATCGCGAATATCCGCCAGGGTAGCCGCGAGAAACCGCCGCCCGGAGTCGGCATCAGCGACACCGCGGCCACTGAGCAGCCGGGCGAGCAGCGGCGCGACGGCCAGTTCCCTCGCCAGGCGCTCTGCCACTGCGGGATCGACGTCGCGGATAATCCAACGTTTTTCGTTAACCGGTTCCATGATCGGCTCGACGGGCTGCAGCCGGTTCCAACAGCTATCGCCCAAAAAAAACCCCCGCCGGAGCGGGGGGGCTGTTACTTTTTGAAGGCCGGCGCCGCTTGCATTCCCTTGGCCTGATCGATCATCATCCGCACCTGCTGGGCGTTGGGATTGGTCGGATCGACTTCGAGAAAGCGGGACCAGGCCTTGATCGCCTTGTCGGGCTGTTTCAGATCCTCCATATAGACGATCCCGAGATTGTAGAGGCTCTGACCATGTTTCGGATCAATCTGCTGCGCCTTCTCGAAATTGGCGATCGCCCGGTCGAACCAGCCGAGCCGACGGAACATGATCCCTTGGTCGGTAAGGACATTCGGATTGTTCGGCTTGAGCTGGAGCACCTTGTCATAGGCGTTGATCGCCTTCTGCGGCTGGTCGGTATCGAAGTAGTCATTGCCGAGCTGGAGCCAGACCTGCACATTGCCGGGGTCCTTGGCAACGATCTTTTCCGCTTCGGCGATCCGTTGCTGATAGTCGACGGGTGAGCCGCCGCCAACCGGCACGCCGCCCGTGGCCGGCAGCGAGCTTTTCTTGCCGCTGACCCCGATGACCAGGTAACCGCCCAGAAAACCGACGAGCAGTGCGACAACTACATACAGTACGGTCTCCTTCTTCACAGGCGGCCTCCTTTATGCCTTGCTCGCCTTGGTGCGCCCTTCCCACACCGCGACGATCGGGCTGGCGACAAAGACGGACGAATAGGTGCCGACAGCGATCCCGATCAGCAGGGCCAGAGCGAAGTCGTGGATCACTTCGCCGCCGAAGAAGAACAGCGAACCGGCTGCCAGGAAGGTGGTGAGCGACGTAATGATCGTTCGCGACAGCACCTCGTTGATGCTGACGTTGAAGATACTCGTCAGGGAATCCTTGGTATTCTTGTGCAGGTTCTCCCTGATCCGGTCGAAGACAACCACCGTGTCGGTCAGCGAATAGCCGGCGATGGTCAGCACGGCGGTGATGAACAGCAGGTTGACTTCCTTGTTGAGGACGAAGAAGACGGCGAACATCGCCAGCACGTCATGCATGGTGGCGACCAGCGCCCCGATGCCGAACTGGAAATCGAACCGCCAGGCAATGTAGATAACGATTCCGACCATTGAAATCATCACCGCCACCAGGGTGTCCTGGCGCAGCTTGTCGCCGATCGCCGGACCGATTTCACTGGAACTCTCCACGACAAACTGGTTGCCCGGCAGTTCCTGGCGGAAGGCGTTCTCGATGGCGTCGGCGGCTTTCCCCTGCTGGCCCGCGGCCGTTTTCCCGACCTTGATCAGCAGTTTGTTCCCTTCCTTGATCTCCTGCAGGTTGGCTTCCTTGAGGTTGTGCTTGGCCAAAGCCGCCCGGGCCTCCTGAATCGGCACCGGTTGGGCGAATTTAAGCTGGACCGCCGTCCCGCCGGAAAAGTCGATCCCCATGTTGGCGGCACCGCGGGCGATCTGGATGATGCCGATGATCCCGAGAATGGCGATGATCGAAGAAATGACGAACGAGATGTTCTTCTTGCCGATGAAGTCTATTGTGGTTTTGCCGATAAATTCCATGACGTTCCCCCTAGATGCTCAGTCGCTTGACCCGCAGGCGCAACAGGGCGAAGTCGAAGATCGCCTTGGTACCGACGAGGGCAGTGAAGAGGTTGATGATGACCCCCAGGCTGAGGGAGACCGCAAAGCCCTTGACCGGCCCGGTGCCGAACTGGAAGAGCACCGCCGCCGTAATCAGGGTGGTCACGTGGGAGTCCATGATGGTCAGGAACGCCTTGTCATAACCGGAATCAAGCGCCGCTTTCGGTGGCTTGCCGAGCCGCTGTTCTTCGCGGATCCGCTCGAAGATCAGCACGTTCGAGTCGACCGACATCCCGATCAACAGGACGATGGCGGCGATGCCCGGCAGGGTGAGCGTCGCACCGAGGGCTGCCAGCGCCCCCATCAGGTAAAGTACGTTCAGCACCATCCCGAAATCGGCCACCAGCCCCGCCATTTTGTAGTAGATCGCCATGAAGATGACGACCAGCGCCACCCCGACCAGACCGGCAATCAGCCCCTTGTTGATGGAGTCCTGGCCGAGGGAGGGACCGACGGTCAGGTTCTGGACGATATCGACCGGCGCGGGGAGCGAACCGGCCCGCAGGACAATCGCCAGGTCAGAGGCTTCCTTCTCGGTGAACGAACCGGAAATCTGGGCGCTGCCGCCGGAAATCCGCTCCCGGATCACCGGCGCCGAGTAGATGGTGTTGTCGAGGACGATGGCGAAGCGCTTGCCGACATTGGCGGCAGTGACCTGATCGAAGAGCCGGGCGCCGGTCGAGTTGAACTCGATGGCAACGTACGGCTGGTTGAACTGGGAATCGATCCGGACCTGGGCATCGGTCAGCAGGTCGCCGGTGATCATCGCCTTCTTCTTGACGACGAGCGGCGTCTCGGTGACGGCGCCGGTAGTCGGATCGGTCCGTTTCTCGACCAGGATCTCGTCATCTTCGGGGATCGTCCCCGGGGTGGCAGTGGCGGCATTCACCGTCTCGTCCACCAGTTTGAACTCCAGGCGGGCGGTCCGGCCAATCAGCTCGATGGCCCGCTTCGGATCCTTGATCCCGGGGAGCTGAACGACGATATGGGTTTGCCCTTCCCGGGCGATTACCGGTTCGGAGACGCCGAACTGGTCAATCCGGTTGCGGATGGTCTCCAGCGCCTGGGCAACGGCCCGGTCCTTGCGCTCCTGAATCTCCTTGTCGCCCATCTTCAGCTGGATGCTGACAAACCCGCCGTCATCATAGGGGGGAACGAGCTCCATGTTCGGATACTTGTCCTTGATCAGCTTCTGGGCCGCTTCGGCGGTTCCCTTGTCATAGAAAGTCATCCCGACCCGATCACCGCCGATCCGGCCGATCTTCTTATAGCGGAGCGTCTTGGAATTGAAGACGTCCTCCAGATCGGTACCGATGAGATCGAGCGTCCCTTCCACGGCTTTCTGGGTCTCCACATCGAGCACCAGGTGGGTCCCCCCCTGGAGGTCGAGGCCGAGATGGATCTTGTCCTTGGGCAGGACCCCGGACCACCAGGACGGCAGGGGAGAAACCAGGGTCGGGGTCAGGTAGAGCAGCGAAACGATGATGAAGAGCGCAATGAGACTGAAGCGCCAAGTTAGCCCCTTGGACATGCGCGAAGCTCCTTTCGAACGGTCGTCCCCGAAGTGGGGCCGTTACTTGTCGGTCTTGGAAATGCTGGCGATGAAGCCCTTGGTGATCTTGATGCTGACCCCGGAAGCGATTTCCAGCATGACCACATCACCGTCGATTGCCGAGATCTTGCCATGGATACCGCCGGCCGTCACCACCTGGTCACCCTTTTTGAGGGCGTCCAGAAGCGACCGGTGCTCCTTGGCCTTTTTCTGCTGGGGCCGGATCAGCAGGAAATAGAAAATCCCGAACATGAAGATCAGCGGCACGATGTTCATGATCGCCGACTGCGCCCCGGCGGGTTGCCCGCCTCCCGGCTGTGCTGCCATGGCAAATGCAAGTCCTAACATTGAATTACCTCCGACGTTTAATGATAACAAAGCAAGTGTAACGCAGGCGGCGCGAAGGAACTTCCTACGCGCCGTCAAACGATTGTACGCCCTGCCTCTTGGAATAAAACTCGCGGCGGAACTCGGCAAAGCGGCCCGCGGCCACCGCCTGGCGGATCTGTCCCATCAGCGCCAGGTAATAGTGGAGATTATGGTACGTATTGAGCCGAGATGCAAGGATTTCGCCGCACCGGTAGAGATGACGGAGATACGCCCGGCTGAAATTACGGCAGACATAACAGTCGCACTCAGGATCGACCGGTCCCGAATCCTCGGCATAGGCTGCGCCCTTGATATTCACCCGACCAAAGGAGGTAAAGAGCATCCCGTTCCGGGCATTGCGGGTCGGCATCACGCAGTCGAACATGTCGAAGCCGTGCCAGACCGCCTCAACCAGATCCTCCGGCGCGCCGATCCCCATCACGTAGCGAGGCTGATCGTCAGGCAGGAACGGTGCGGCATATTCCATCACCTCGTACATCAGTTCCTTTTCCTCGCCGACCGACAGGCCGCCGAGGGCATAACCGTCGAAACCGATCTCCCGCAGCTCCGCCGCGCTCTGCTCCCGCAGGTCACGGTACATCCCCCCCTGAACGATGCCAAACAGCGCCTGGTCGTGCCGCTGCTGTGCCGCCCGGCATCGGCAGGCCCAGCGGGTCGTCCGTTCCAGGGAGTTCCGGGCATACTCGCGGGTCGCCGGATAGGGGGTGCACTCGTCGAAGCACATGGCGATGTCGCTGCCGAGGGCCTCCTGGATGGCAACCGCCCCTTCGGGGGTGATGACATGGTACGAGCCATCCAGATGGGACTGGAATTTGACCCCTTCTTCGGTGATCCTGCTCAGCTCGTTGAGGCTGAAGACCTGGAAGCCGCCGCTGTCGGTCAGGATCGGCCGGTCCCAGTGCATGAAACGGTGCAGCCCGCCCAGCCGGCGGATCAGTTCGTGTCCCGGCCGGATATAGAGATGATAGGTATTGGCGAGGATGATCTGGGCGCCGATGCCGGTGAGCTCCTCGGGAGTCATCGCCTTCACCGTCGCCTGGGTGCCGACCGGCATGAAGATCGGCGTTTCGATCGTCCCATGCGCTGTTGCCAAAGAACCGAGCCGCGCCCGGCCATCCTGTCTGATTACCTTGAAATCAATCGCTGCCAAATACACCTACCAGGGGTAAGCCACCGGAGCATGCGTCACGGGAGCGACTCTCGTCAGTCCCCGGCGCCCCGCCGTGAGCCGGTTAATAGATAAACATCGCGTCACCGTAGCTGAAAAAACGAAACCGCCGCGCTACCGCCTCGGCATAGGCGGCGAAGAGCAGCTCCTTGCCGGCAAACGCCGAAACGAGCATCAGCAGGGTCGATTGCGGCAGATGAAAATTGGTGATCAGGGCGTCGACCGCCTTGAACCGATAGCCGGGATAGATGAAGATATCCGCGTCGCCCTCCCCGGCCGGGATCGTCCCGTCAGCCGCGGCGGCATACTCCAACGCCCGACAGACCGTGGTCCCGAGGGCAACCAGCCGGCCGCCGCGAACTCGGCACTGCCGAATCGCCTCGGCCGTCGTTTCGGGAATCAGATACCGTTCCCGGTGCATCCGGTGTGCCGCCACCTCCTCGACCCGGACGGGGAGAAAGGTCCCCAGCCCCACGTGAAGGGTCAGCGGCGCAACCACCACCCCCCGCTGCGCCAGTTCGGCCAGCAGCTCGGGGGTAACGTGAAGGCCGGCGGTCGGTGCTGCCACCGCACCCCGGTGCCGGGCAAAGACCGTCTGGTAACGTGCCCGGTCGGCAACGGCCGGCGCGCGGCGGATATAGGGCGGCAGCGGCATGGCGCCATTGCGGTCGAGCCACTCGTCGAACCCTGCCGGCGGGCTGAACGAAACCGCCCAGGTCTCCCCCTCGCCGGGGCCGAGCACTTCGGCGGTCACCTCGCCGGCGAGCCGGATGAGCAGTCCCGGCCGGGGCCGTTTGGAGCAGCGCAGCAGGCAGTGCCACACCTCACCGGCAGCGGCCAGGCGTCGGACCAGAAACACCTCCACGGCACCGCCGCTCTCCTTGCGACCGTGCAGTCGGGCCGGGATCACCCGGGTATCGTTGATCACCAGCAGGTCGCCGGGGCGGAACCGCTCGACGATCTCCCGGAAAGGGATCTCGCCGCGGGCACCGGTCGCCCGCTCCACCGTCATCAGCCTGGTGGCGGCCCGGTCCGGCAACGGCTCCTGAGCGATCAGCTCGGGTGGCAGCGGGTAATCGAAATCGGCGACGAGCAACGGTTGGCTACCGGTCATCGAATTTTTCCAGCCGGGCACCGGGATAGTAATAGCTCAGGATCTCCCGGTAAGAGAAACCGTCGGCGGCCCGCTGCTTTGCCCCCCACTGGCAGAGGCCGACGCCGTGGCCATACCCCCGACCGGTAAAGACCGCCGCATCGCCGGTAATCCGCACGGTGAAATTGGTGCTCTTGATAACGGTATAGCCGACGATCTTGCGGAAAGCGACCGCCGGCACGGTGGCCGTCCCCCGGGCCGAGACAAACGCCAGCTCGGTCAGCCGGCCGCTGTCGTTCCGCTTCCCTTCCCGGATATCGCGCAGCCCCTGCACATTGACGCCGGCAGCGCGGAGCAGCGATTCGAGCTTTTTCAGCGGGATGGTCTGCTCCCAACGGCTGGCGGGGTTGGCAGAGCAGTAAGCGCAATCCACGCTCCGCAGATAGGGGAGCTTCACTCCCCAGACGTTTTCGGGCACCTCGGTCCTGCCGCCGCAGCTGGAATGGTAGAAAGCCTGGATCGGCTGGCCATCGTAGGTAAGCACCTCGCCGGCGGTCTCCTTCACCCCGCGGGCAGCCCGGCTGTCCTCGATCTCGCAGCCGTCGTAGACCTGGTCGAGAACCGACGACTCCAGATGATAGGGAGCGTTGGCCCGGGCCTGTTTCTGATACAGCGCGTAGGTCCGCGCCACCACCGCCTGCGCCTTGATGGCCTCCATGGGCCAGAGCGACGAAATCTCGCAGTTGATCAGGCCGACCAGGTACTCTTCCAGCGGCAGTTCGTTCACCACCAGCAGCCCCTTGTCGAGAGGCGAGATGTCGAGGGTGCCCCGGTACCGCTTGCCATTCACCTGGATGGTGGCGGCGGCGGCAACGATCAACCGGCTGACGATCCGACCGTCGACGGCCAGACCCTCCCGCACCCGCTTGACCTGGCACGGCGGGGCCAGGGGGACCGGCCGGCCGCTTTCATCGGTGGCCAGCAGCCCGTCACCGGCAAGTTGGACCGTCTCGACCCCTTTCAACAACGCCACCCGGATGGTCTCCTGGCGAAAAGGCGCGGCTTCGCCGCGGCTCCCCCCACTCAGCACCAGGGCAACGAGTATGAGCCAAAGATACTTCACGAAGTACCACTTACCTTCCGTCGGCGGCCGTCGCGACCCACCGCAAAACAAAGCAAGGAGGAATTTCCTCCTTGCCGACCCGCAAACGAATCTCCGCCATGGCTTTTTGGCAAATGAATTGCTATAAATAATCAGACAGGCGGAATTTGACCGTAGAATTCACCGGTTCGTCATCATAGGTGGTGACCGGGTCCTTGTCAAGTTTTTCAGGGGAATGACGACGGTACCGCCTGAAACCGGGCCGTTCGCACGTTTGCGTACCGATTGTCGCCCGGAACCCTTGTGGTGTGCGCGCACTGTCATTAGCCGATCCTAACCGCTATATCACTTAGCCAGCAGCCCAAAACCGGCTGCTAACGGCCATCGGCCCGTTACCGAGACAAGCATTCGAACGATGAATTCACTGAAGATCAAAATATTTTTGCTGATAGCGCTGATCGTGATCGTCATTGTCTCGACGGTCGGCTATCTGGAACTGCGCAACCAGAAGGGGATCATCACCCAGATTTCGACCAGAAACGCCCTCATTTTCACCACCGCCATCCAGAGCAGCATCGAAAACGTCATGATGAGCGGGCGCTCGGATGAAGTGGCCAGCGTCCTCACCCGCCTGAAGGGGCAGGACACCCTGCGGCAGTTGCGAATCTTCGACGAGACCGGTCGTATTCTCAACTCCGCCGACCGGCACGAACTCGGCAGACAGGTAACCCCCAAGGAGCTCGACGCCTACCGGCGCGGCATGCGGGTGGCTTTACGCAGCGACGGTGATGAGGAATTCTTCGAGTGCATCTCGCCGATCTACAACAAGCCGGCCTGCCACTCCTGCCACGACCCGCGCTCCACCGTCCTCGGCGCCCTGGAGATCGACATGGCGGTCGACTACCTGGAGGCCTACCTCAGTAAGGGGAAAGAATACACCCTTCTCTCGACCATGGCGATGGTCGCCCTGATCCTGGTGACGGTGTTCCTCTTTATCAGCATTTACGTCAACTCGCCGCTGAAGACGATCATCTCTTCCATGCAGAAGGTCGAGCACGGCGACTTCTCGATCAAGACCCGGATCACCAGCAGCAGCGAAATGATGTTCCTCTCCGACCATTTCAACATGATGGTCAACAAGCTCAAGTATTACATGGACACCACCATCAGCCACGAACGGGAGCTGGCCCGGGCCCAGTCGAAGCTGGCCAACCACCATGAAATGCACCTGATGAACCAGAAGCTCGAAGAGCAGCTGAAGGAGATCGAGAACCTCAACGTCAGCATGGAAGAACGGATCGAGGAGATCGAGGAGGCGAACTACCGGATCGCCGACCTGGCCAGCGAACTGGAAGACAAGAACGCCAACCTGGAGCGGGCAGTCGCCCGGCTGTCGACCCTTTACAAAGTCGGCCTTGCCGTCAACTCAACCGTCGAGTTGGACCGGCTCTTTACCCTGATCGTCAGGACGACCGTCGAGACCTTGCAGGCACAGATCGGCTACATCATCCTTTACGACACCCAGCGGAAGTTCCTCCGGGTCACGACCCTGCTCGGTCACGTCATCCCGCCCGATTCGGCGACGATCATTCCGATGAAACCGTCGAGCGTTTCCACCTGGGTCATTGAGCACCGGCGGCCGCTGCTTATCGCCGATATCAACGAGGCGCCCCAGTTCGACCGCTTCAGCGCCCTCGGCTACGAACGGAAGTCCCTGATCTGCGCCCCGCTGCTGGTGAAGGACGAGATCATCGGTACCATCACCGTCGTCAACAAATCCGACAATTCGACCTACAACGCCGAAGAGGTGGAACTGCTCTCCACCATCGCCGCCCAGGCAAGTATCGCCATCAAGAATGCCCAACTGTACGACGAGCAGCAGGCCACCTACCTGCACACGATCCAGGCTCTCGTCTCGGCCATCGAGGCCAGCGACAGCTATACCCGCGGCCACTCGGAGCGGGTCACCCGCTATTCGATGGAGCTGGCCCGCAAGCTGGGACTGCCGGCCGAGCGGCTCAAGATCATCGAGCGGGCGGCGATTCTGCACGACATCGGCAAGATCGGCATCGACCTGAGCCTCCTCCACAAGGAAGGGAAGCTGACCCCGGAGGATATCCACGACCTGCACCAGCATCCGGTGATTGGCATGAAGATTCTCGAACCGATCGACTTCCTCCAGGACGTCCGGCTCTGCATCGGTCAACATCATGAGCGGCATGACGGCCGAGGGTATCCCAACCGGCTCCGCGCCGAGGAGCTGCTGATAGAATCGCGCATCCTGGCGATTGCCGACGCCTTCGACGCCATGACCTCGGACCGCCCCTACCGGAAAGCCCTGCCGATCGAGACCGCCATCCAGGAACTGCACGATAACGCCGGCAGCCAATTCGATCCCGACCTGGTGCCGCACTTCGTCGAGCTTTTGGAAAACGGCGCCTTCGGCTTTTATCCCGACCGGGCACCGATCGCAGACGATAAACGGGGTGAACGGAAGGTAGTTTCAATGAGCGACTACGGTCCCCGCTCTCTTTGATCACTGCCGTTGTTTTGGTTTACCCACCCCCCCGGCTCGTGTTATAACGGGCTCCATCCTCCGGCCGACAGGCCATCGACCGTTATCTCCGCCCCAGGACTCATGATGTCGCACCTTCTCGCCATCAAAGGATTGACGACCCGCTTCCGGCTGACGGACGGGATTGTCCATGCCGTCAACGGCGTCGATCTCACCATTGACGAAGGGGAGACCGTCGCCCTGGTCGGCGAATCGGGCTGCGGCAAGAGCGTTACCGCCTACTCCATCCTCCGGCTGGTTTTCCCGCCGGGCGAGATCGCAGCGGGTGAACTGATGTTCGAGGGAAGGGACCTGCTGACCCTGAGCGAGGCGGAGATGCGTCGGCTGCGGGGAGACCGGATCTCGATGATTTTCCAGGAGCCGATGACCTCCCTCAACCCGGTTTTCCCCATTGGCCGCCAGATTGCCGAGGGACTGATCCTGCACCGCGGGCTGAACCGCCGGCAGTCCCGCGACGAGGCAATCCGGCTCCTGGGCGAGGTGGGAATTCCGGCGCCGGCCGAGCGAATCGGCGACTACCCTCACCAGCTGTCGGGGGGGATGCGCCAGCGGGTGATGATTGCCATGGCCCTCGCCTGCCAGCCCCGCCTGCTGATCGCCGACGAGCCGACCACCGCCCTCGACGTTACCATCCAGGCCCAGATCCTCGAACTGATCGACCGGCTCAAGGAGAAGAACCGGATGGCACTCCTCTTGATCACCCACGACCTGGGAGTGGTTGCCGAGCGGGCGGCCCGCACCATGGTCATGTATGCCGGCCGGATCGTCGAAGAGGGACCAACCGACCAGCTGTTCGCTTCCCCGCTGCATCCGTACACCGAAGGGCTCCTCGCCTCGCTGCCGCAACAGGGAGAACCCGGCGCGCCGCTCCGGACCATCCCCGGACACGTGCCGAGCCTTCGCGGCGACCTCCCCGGCTGCGGCTTCTGCAACCGCTGTCCCGACCGGGAGTTCCGCTGCGAGCAGGCAACGCCCGAGCTGCGGGAAATCAAACCGGGCCGCAAGGTCAGGTGCTGGAAATACCGATGATGACACCGCTCCTCGAAGCCACCGACCTGGTCAAGACGTTTACCGTCAAGACGAGCCCGTTCGCCCCGCCGCGCCAACTGCGGGCGGTTGACGGGGTGACGCTCCGCGTCGCCCCCGGCGAGACGCTGGGGATCGCCGGCGAGTCGGGGTGCGGCAAGTCGACCCTCGGCAAGCTGCTCCTCGGGCTGCTGCCGCCGGACGGCGGCACCATCAGCTACAACGGTCAGGCGCTGACCGCCGGCTCCCGCCGCGAGCGACTGACGCTACGCAAGAACCTGCAGATGATCTTTCAGGATCCTTTTTCCTCGCTCAACCCGCGGATGCGGGTCGGCGACATCATCGGTGAGCCGCTGATCATCCACCAGCTGGTACCCAAAACCGCACTCCGGGACCAGGTGCTGCAGCTGATGGGGAAGGTCGGGCTGCTCCCCGAACACCTGCATCGCTACCCCCACGAATTCTCCGGCGGCCAGCGGCAGCGGATCGGCATTGCCCGGGCGCTCGCCGCTTCGCCGCAACTGATCGTCGCCGACGAGCCGGTTTCCGCCCTCGACCTGTCGATCCAGGCCCAGATCATTAACCTGCTCCAGGAATTGAAGCGGGAGTTCGGTCTCGCCTATATCTTCATTGCCCACGACCTGTCGGTAGTCCGACACATGAGCGACCGGGTCGCCATCATGTATCTCGGCAAGATCGTCGAAACCGGCGAGCGGGAGGCAATTTTCAGCAACTTCCGGCATCCGTACACTGAAGCGCTCCTCTCGGCAATCCCCCGCATCGGCGGGGCGGCCGATGGCCGGCGGATCATTCTCCAGGGCGATCCCCCCACCCCGCTCAACCCGCCGCCCGGCTGCCCTTTTCACCCGCGCTGCCCGTACGCCGAGCAAATCTGCAGCACAATTGTTCCACAATTGACGGAGAAGGGTCACGGGCACCTAGCTGCTTGTCATTTCAGTGAAAAGCTCTATTCCCGGGGCTAAGCTTTTTCTTGACAATAACGTTATGGAATCATATAAATATATCTAAATTTTTCACAGATTCCGGTCGGAAATGTCCGTACCCGCGAACAGTTCCCCCGGCATCGCCACAGGGAAGGATTCATGGAATTCGATAAAACCAGAAATTTCAATGAAGAAGCGGAAATTTTCAAGGTGCTCGGCCATCCTGTCCGCCTCAAGATCGTCGCCGGTCTCTGCACCCGCGAATGCAACGTCAAGCATATCTGGGAATGTCTGGGGCTTCCCCAGGCAACCGTTTCCCAGCATCTGGCGCTGTTGAAGAACAAGGGGATCATCGAAGGGAAGCGGGAAGGGGTGGAGGTTCATTACACCGTCGTCCACCCGCTGGCAAAAAAGCTCATCGAAGTGGTCAGCTAATCCCCGTCACTGTAGTTCCTGATTTCAAACGTACAAATCCCCTCCCTGCCGAGGGGATTTTTTTTGGAGCGTCCCATGCAAGAACACCGTATCCGTCTCACCCTCGGCAAGGGGGAGGATCGCCGGATCAAGGCCGGCCACCCGTGGATCTTCAGCAACGAAATCCGCGAGCTGCAGGGCGACCGGCTCCGCGGTGCGACCGCGGAAATCTATGATGCCGGCGGCGGTTTTATCGGCCTCGGCCACTACAACCCCCAGTCGCTGATCGCCGCCCGCCTCCTCAGCCGCCAGCGCGAGGAGATCGACAGCGTTGAGTTCTTCCGCCAGCGGATCGCGGGCGCCAATGAGCTGCGCCAGGGCCGCTATCCCGGGTTGGCCACCTACCGGGTGGTCTTCGGGGAAGGCGATTTCCTCCCCGGCCTGATCGTCGACAAGTACGAAGAGTACCTGTCGGTCCAGTTTCTCACCGCCGGGATGGACGCCCGGCGGGAGATGGTGATCGCCGCGCTGACCGAGCTTTTCGCCCCGCGGGGGATCGTCGCCCGTAACGATGTGGCGGTCCGGAGCCTCGAAGGGCTGCCGGAAGCGGTGGAAATTCTTGCCGGGGACATCCCCGACCAGCTTGCGGTGACCGAGCATGGCCTCCGCTTCCTGGTCGATCTGACCGGCGGGCAGAAAACGGGACATTTTCTCGACCAGAAGGAGAATCATCTGCTGCTGCAGGGGATCGTGGCGGGAAAAGAGGTGCTCGACTGCTTCTGCTATTCCGGCAGCTGGGGGGTTCATGCCGCCGCCTACGGGGCCGCGGCGGTGACCTGCGTCGATATCTCGGAGCGGGCCGCCGCGCTGGCCCGGGAAAACGCCCGGCTGAACGGGGTGGCGAACGCGGTGACTGTCGAAGCCTGCGACGCCTTCGAGCGGCTGCGGAGTTTCCGCCACGAAGGGCGGCGCTTCGATGTGGTCGTCCTCGACCCGCCGGCGTTCGTCAAGAGCAAGAAAGCGCTGAAGGAAGCGGAAAAGGGATACCTGACCATCAACCGGCGGGGAATGGAACTGCTCAACCCGGGGGGTTACCTGATCACCTGCTCGTGCTCCTACCACATGGGACGGGAACCGTTCCGCGAGTTGCTGGCGCGGGCCGCCCAGCAGGCGGGGCGGCAGCTGCGGCTGGTCGCGGCCCGCTCGCAGGCGCCGGATCATCCGGTGCTGCTGGCAGTACCGGAAACCGACTATCTCAAATGTTTCGTCCTGCAGGCGGTCTAGCGGTGCATCACCGGGCAGCGGTCGGCCGGTCGATCACCCCAACCCCATAGATCACCGCATAGCTGGCCGGAATGCCGGCCGGCCCGCCGAATTCCTCTGCGTAACGCCGCATCATCACCTGCATCACCCGCCGCTCAGCCAGCCCCCGGCCGCGGACCGGCGAGGCATTGCCAGCACCGACCCGCCGTAGCGAGCGGAGAAAGGCCGGCACATCCGGATGGTACTCGGTCTCCGTCTCGCTGCCGAGCAATTCAACCCGGAAGCCGTTCCGTTCCAGGGCACGCCGCACCTCGCGGGCGGTGAAAAAACGCTGGGTCCGGTCCTCCGACTCCCGTCCGACTTCGGCCAACGCTTCCCGATAGGCACTCTTCAGCTCGTGGAACGTTCCGGCACCGAACAGGGCGAAGCAGAAGCGGCCGCCGGGCACCAGTACCCGCCGGGCCTCGGCGAACGCCGCCTCCAGCGTGGTCAGCCACTGGAAGGTGGAAGCGGAAACCACCAGATCGAAGGCCCCGCCGTGAAACGGCAGTTGCTCGGCATCGGCGACGGCGACCAGCGTCCCGGCCGTCGCCGCCAGTTTGTGCCGGGTTTGCCGGGCCATGCCGAAGGCGAGATCGATGCAGGCCAGCCGGCCGGGATGCAGGCGATCGGCCAGCTGGCAGGCCAGTTCTCCGGTCCCGCTCCCCACGTCGAGGACCCGCGGCGCCTCCCCCACCCGCCCGGCGAGCAGTTCCAACAGCCGCGCCACCACCCGTTTCTGCACGGCAGCATGGGCATCGTACTCCATCGCCTGACGATCGAACGCCTCCCGTACCCGCCGCCGGTCAATCATCGGCGGCAACCTCGCGGATAAAATCGCCGAGCTGTCGGTTGAACAGCTCCGGCCGGGAGAGAAACGGCGCATGCCCCAGACCGGGGAACATCACCAGCCGACCGGCGGGGAGCCCCTCGGCAAGGGCCCGGCCGGCGCCGGGGAGGCAGATCGGGTCCCGATCGCCGTGCAGTACCAGCGCCGGGCAGGAAACCCCCGCCAACAGCGGTCGCTGGTCGCCCGCCGCCAGGGTGGTCAACGCCGCTGCCACCGCCGCCGGATCGGGATGGCGCCGGTTCATGACAATCTCCCGGACGAGCCGCTGGTTGTCCGCCGGCGACAACTCCCCGGCGACGAACATCCGCTGGAAGAATTCGCCAAGCGTTGCCTCGTAATTACGCCTGAGGCGAAGGGCCAATCCCCGGACCTCGCTGGCGGGGAGCCCGTGGGGCCAAGCGTTGCCGGCGGCAAATCTCGGCGTCCCCCCCACCAGCACCAGCCCAGCCAGCCGGTCGCGCAGCGTCCGTTCGACTTCCAGCACCGACTGGGCACCGAGGGACCAGCCGAGCAGCACCGCGCGCCGCAGCTCCAGATGATCGAAGAGGGCAACGATATCGGCGGCGAAATCGGCGAAGGCGTAGCCGGCGGCCGGCGCCGACGAGGCACCGTGGCCGCGCAGATCGAGCATAATCAGGCGGCAGGCGGCACCGAGCTCGCGCTGGAATGCCCAGACCCGCCCCGACATCGCCCAGCCGTGGACCAGGACCACCGGCACCCCCGCTCCCACCTCTTCGTAGTGGAGCGTTGTCCCTCCCACCGTCGTCAGCTGCGGCATCAGATCACCCCCAGCTGCCGGCCGATCCGGACAATGGCCGCCGCCGCCCGGTCAAGATCGTCGGGACTGTGGGTCGCCATCAGGGTGCAGCGGAGCCGGCAGGTCCCCGCCGGGACGGTCGGCGGGCGAATCCCCTGGACAAAGAACCCTTCCGCCAGGAGCAGCCGGGTAAATTCCATCGCCGGTGCCGCCTCGCCGACCCGGAGCGGGACGATCTGGGTCGTACTCCCCATGGTGTCGAAACCGGCGGCGGCCAGTGCGCCCCGGAACCGCTCGCTGTTGGCCGCCAGCTGCCGGCGCAGCCGCGCCCCTTCCGGCGAATCGACCACGTCGAAGGCGGCCAGCGAAGCAGCCAGCACCGCCGGCGGCAGCGAGGTGGAAAAAATGAAACTGCGCGCCCGGTTGACCAGATAGGCGACGATCTCCCGGGAAGCGGCGGCGTAGGCACCGTAACTGCCGAACGCCTTGCCGAGGGTCCCCATGTGGATATCCACCCCGTCCATTACCCCGAGCAGCTCGGCGCTCCCCCGGCCGGTCGCCCCGAGGACGCCGCTGCCGTGGGCATCGTCAACCATCAGCAGGGCGCCAAACTCGCGCTTCAGCGCCACCAGCTCCGCCAGCGGCGCCAGGTCGCCGTCCATGCTGAAGACCCCGTCGGTGACGATCAGCCGCCGCCCGGTCGGCGGATGTTTCGCCAGCAGCCGGCGGAGCGCGGCCAGGTCATTGTGCGGATAGCGGACCAGGGTGGCCCGGGAGAGGAGGGAACCGTCGACGATACTGGCGTGGTTGAGGCGATCGGAGAAGATCAGGTCGCCTTTTCCCGCCAGGGCGGGGATGATGCCGCTGTTGGCCGCATAGCCGGAATTGAAGAGGAGTGCCGCCTCGGTCCCTTTGAAGCGGGCGATGCGCGCCTCCAGTTCGGCGTGGAGCTCCATGGTCCCCGAGACGAGCCGCGAGGCGCCGCTGGACGTACCGTAACGCTCCACCGCCGCCACCGCTCGTGCCTTGAGCTGCGGATGATCGGCCAGCCCGAGGTAGTTGTTGGAGCAAAGGAGCAGCACTTCCCGGCCATCCACCACCACCCGGCTCCCCTGGCTCCCCGCCACCAGCCGCAGCGAACGATAGAGTCCGTCCTGCCGCAATGCTGCCAGTTCTTCGCCGATCGATCCCGACACCCGCATCCTCCTTGTCGAATAGTGGTTCCGGTTGTATCACAGCCGGCGGCCCATCGTCAACCCACACTACTATAACGGTTAACAATGGCAATCACGGGGTGCGCTGGAGATCGATAATAGTGATTTCCGGAGGAGCGAGGAAGCGGAGCGGCGGCCCCCAGGTGCCGGTCCCCCGGCTGACCGCCAGCAGGGCGCCATTGGCCAGACGATGAACGCCGTTCATCAGCGGGTAGGAGAGCCGGACCACCAGTCCGAAGGGAAAGAGCTGGCCGCCGTGGACATGACCCGACAGCATCAGGTCGAAGGGGCTGGGAGGAGAGTCGAGCTGGGGACGGTGCTTGAGCAGCAGGGTAAACCGCTCCGGAGGGAGCGTAGCCATCAGCCGCCGCTCCTGGTCGGCCGGAGCGAGGCCGAGCCGGACCGCCACCGGATCGTCGACGCCGGCGACGGTGATGCCGGCCACCGTTGCCGCTTCGCCGTGAAGCAGCCGGAAGCCGGCCCGGCGGGTGAACGCAAAGGCCTGCTCCGGGCCGGCATAATACTCATGATTACCGGTGACGGCATACTTGCCGAAGCGGGGATGCAGTTCCGCCAGCGGTTCGACCAGGTTCGCCAGGTTGTTGATCTGCCCATCCACCAGATCGCCGGTGGAGACGAGGATGTCGGGTCCGGCCGCCCGGACGCTGGTCACGATCCGCTGCAGCAGCTCCTCCCGGACGATCAGTCCCAGGTGGACGTCAGAAATCTGCACGATCCGCAGCCGCGGCACGTCCGCCGGCAATTTGGCGCTCGGCACCGTCAGGTGTTCGGTACGGATGTCGCGGGCCTCGAAAGCGCTGTAAACAGTCACCACCACGGTGTAGAGCGCCGCCAGCCGGAACGCCCCGAGCGGGGAGAGCCGGAAGGCTGCCAGGTCGCGGTGGCTGAGCAGCGCCACCGCCTTGAGAACCAGATGGTAGGAATCGATCGCCAGCGAGCTGCTGAAGAAGAAAAACAACACCCCCATCCAGCAGTAGCCGCTCCAGGCGAGGAACCGGGCAATCCCTTCCAGTCCTTGCCGCTCGGTGATCCGGACCAGCAGCGGCATGACCGCCATCACCGCCAGGAACAGCGCCAGAGCGACCGCCACCACGGCGCCGAAGCCGAACGCCGCCCGGGCACGGTAGAAAAAGTAGACGTGGGTCCCGCCGTAGATCAGGAAAAACATCGCCAGGAAGAGGGACATCGGCAACTCCGGGAACATCGGGAAATGACGGCGCCGTCTGCCGCCGTACCGCCAACTGTACCATATTCACCGTTTACTTGCGAGGGGGGCGCGTGCTATAAAAATCCACAAAATCAATGTATTCACCGAAAGGGCCGCCCCGTGCCGGACAATACTCCCCGTCGCTTCGTCATCCCCGACATTCATGGTTGCAGCAGGACCCTCGACCGGTTGCTCGGCAAGGTTCTCCGGCTGCAGCGCGGCGACGAGCTCTACCTGCTCGGCGACTACATCGACCGCGGCCCGCGCAGCCGCGAGGTGCTGGACCTGCTTCTGGAACTGGTCGGGGCGGGCTATGCCGTCCATCCGCTACGGGGCAACCACGAGGAGATGCTCCTCAACGGCTGCCGTGACCGCGGCATGTTCCGCCTCTGGATGCTGAACGGTGGCGATGCCACCCTGCAGAGTTTCGGGGTCGAAGACCCGTGCGAAATCCCGCTCCGTTACCGCCGTTTTCTCGGCGAACTGCCCCTCTATTATTTATTGCCCGACTACGTCCTGGTCCATGCCAGCCTCAACTTCGCGCTCGCCGATCCCTTCGCCGACCGGGAGGCGATGCTCTGGAGCCGGTCGCTGGAGGTCCGCAAGGAGTCGATCGGCGGCCGGCGGCTGATCGGCGGCCACACCCCCGTCCCCCGGGAAACCATCGTCGCGGGACTCGCCGGCGACCGGATCGTCCTCGACAACGGCTGCGTTTATGCCGGCCGTTCCGGCATGGGGAGCCTGGCAGCCCTGGAACTGAACGGCATGAGCCTTTTTTTCCAGGAAAACATCGATCGCTAGCGGGAGGGAGACCGTGAAACATTATCGCAAGGAGCTCTGGTTCGAGACAAAACAGCGCCGTCAACTGCTCAATATCACCCCGACCGTCCGCGACTGCCTCCGGGAGAGCGGCATCCGTGAAGGGCTCCTGCTCTGCAACGCCATGCACATCACCGCCAGCGTCTTCATCAACGACGACGAAGCGGGGCTCCACCAGGATTTCGAAACGTGGCTGGAGCGGCTGGCCCCGGAAAAACCTTACAGCCAGTACCGGCACAATGGCTTCGAGGACAATGCCGACGCCCACCTCAAGCGGACAATCATGGGCCGGGAGGTGGTAGTGGCGGTTACCGGTGGCGAGCTCGACCTGGGACCGTGGGAGCAGCTCTTCTACGGCGAATTCGACGGCAAGCGGAAGAAGCGGGTGCTGGTGAAGATCATCGGCGAATAACCGGCCGCCGGCCATTTCCTAAAGCTTTCTCATTTTTGCCCGATAAAGCTAACAAGTACCTTCGCAAGGAGCTGATGCCGGGTGAACACCCTTTCCGCCAAGAGCATTTTCATACTGGTCATTCCCGCCGCTCTTCTGGCCGCCACCTTCTGGCTGTTGCCCCGGGCCGCCGCGCTCCCCGCCGGCGAACAGCAACTCCTCCCCTCGCTCCCCTATGCGGCCATGGCGCTCGGCATGATCCTCTCGATCCATTTTCACCGGGGCCGCGCCTTTTTCGCCCTGCTACTGCTCGCCGGCGCCTACTGGACGTTCCGCAATCACCTTCCGACACTCCCCGCCGGCATCACCGCCACCGTCCTCTTCCAGGCGCTCTGCATCCTCGTCCCCTTCAACTTTGCCCTTCTGGCGCTGATGCGGGAACGGGGAATCATCACCGTGGCGGGACGGCTCCGCCTGGTTTTCCTGGTGCTCCAGGCCCTGGCGGTCGGCTGGCTCAGCGAGCCGGGACATGTCGCGGCCCAGCAGTTTTTGGGACAGCGGTTCTTCGCCGGCGGCCTCCCGGGTACCCTTCACCTCCCCCAGACGGCCCTGCCGGTGCTCGGCATCGCCGCCCTGGTCATTGCCAGTTGCGCCTGCCGTCGCCAATCGCCGATCGACAGCAGCCTGCTCGGCGCGCTGCTGGCCTTTGCCGTCGCCGCCAATCACCTCGACATCGCTCACGTCACGCCGGTGTTCATGACCGCAGCAGCCGTCATCCTCTCCTTCGGCATTCTCAAGGACTCTTACAACATGGCTTTCCGCGACGACCTGACCGGCCTGCCGTCGCGGCGCGCCCTCAACGAACAATTGACCTGGCTCGGCCGCCACTACGCAGTTGCCATGGTTGACGTCGACAATTTCAAGAAGTTCAACGATACCTACGGCCACGACGTCGGCGACCAGGTACTGCGGATGGTGGCCGGCAAGCTCCGCAGCGTCGGCGGCAGCGGCCGCGCCTTCCGTTACGGCGGCGAAGAGTTCACCATCCTCTTCCCGCGCCGGACCAAGGATGAGGTCGTCGCCTACTTGGAAGAGCTGCGCTGCACCATCGCCGATTACGAAATGCGGCTCCGCGGCGATGACCGGCCCAATTCCCGGCGCGAGGGGATGAAACGCCGCACCGCCACACTCCGCAGCCGCGGCGCGGTCTCGGTAACCGTCAGCATCGGCGTCGCCGAAAGCGGCGGCCCCCTGCGCCGACCAGCCGATGTCGTCAAAGCCGCCGACCAGGCGCTGTACCGGGCAAAAAACCGGGGCCGCAACCTGGTCAGCACCTGACCCCCTCATTTGCATTCGCCCTATCCCCCGCTATACTTTCGATGATGTTCGCCCCCCTTCCCGTACCACCTCCGGCGCGGCTGCGCTCACCTCCGGTACTACCCGACGGCGGACGACACTTCTACACGCGGAGGAATCCCATGAAACGAACGGCAATCGCACTGCTAACCCTGGCAACCTTCACCCTGAGCGGCCTCACCGGCTGCATTACTGTTCCGGAAGAACACCAAGGCGCGGCCAAGGGAGCCGGCATCGGCGCCGCCACCGGCGCGCTGGCCGGGGCGATTCTCGCGCCGGAGGGCGCCGGTCTCAAAGGGGCGGTCCTCGGCGGCCTGGCCGGCGCACTGGTCGGCGGCCTGATCGGCAACTATACGGTCGACAAGAAGCTGAGCGCCGAACAGACGGCCAGCAAATACAACTTCCAGCCCTCGTCGGGAACGATGGTCCGGATCGAGAATGTCACCACCACGCCGACCACCGTCCGGCCGGGAGACAAGATCGACATCCAGACCACCTACGCCCTGCTGGCGCCGAACAACGACAGCCAGGTCACCGTCACCGAGGCGATGGAAATCCGCCACGAAGGCGACCTGGTCGGCAATCCCCAGACAACGGTCTCCCATACCGGCGGCACCTATACCGCCACTATCCCGATCTTCCTGCCGCCCGACGCCAAAAAGGGTACCTACCGGATAACGTCGACCATCAGCACCGCCACGGCCAAAGACGTCCGCGAATCGAGCTTCACCGTCCGCTAGCCACCCGGGTTCGCCGCACCGGGCTCCGGCAACCGGAGGAGGAGAGACAAGATGATCGAATTCACCGTCAACGGCAAGCCGCAACGGGTCGATGTCGCTCCGGAAACGCCGCTGCTCTGGGTAATCCGGGAGCAGTTGGGGCTGACCGGCACCAAATTCGGCTGCGGCAAGGCCCTCTGCGGCGCCTGCACCGTTCACCTGGACGGCCGGGCGATCCGCTCCTGTGTCACCCCGGTCTCCGCCGTCGCCGGCAAGGCGGTGGTAACCATCGAAGGGATCCCGGACAGCCACCCGGTGAAGGAAGCCTGGATCGCCGAAGACGTCCCCCAATGCGGCTGGTGCCAACCGGGGCAGATCATGGCGGCCACGGCGCTGCTGGCGGCCAATCCCCAGCCGGACGATACCGCCATCGACGATGCCATGTCGGGGATCATCTGCCGCTGCGGTACCTACCAGCGGATCAGAAAGGCAATCCACCGGGCAGCCGGCAAACGGCCGTCGGGAGGTGCCCTATGAAGAGCAAAACGGTCATGAGCCGCCGCGATTTTCTGAAAACCGGCGCCGTGCTCGGCGGCGGGCTGGTCCTCGGGCTCTATCTCCCCCACGGCACCGCCCTGGCAACCGAGCCGCCAGACGGGACCTTCGCCCCCAACGCCTTCATCCGGATCGGCACCGACGGCTCGGTAACCTTCATCGATAACAAATCGGAAATGGGCCAGGGGATCTACACCGCCCTGCCGATGATCGTCGCCGAAGAGCTGGAGGTCGACCCGGCCATCATCCGGGTCGAACCGGCGCCGGTAGCTCCCGCATACAATCACGCCCTCTGGGGGATACAGGTCACCGGCGGCAGCACCAGCGTCCGGACCGAATGGCAACGACTGGCCGAAGCCGGGGCCGCAGCCCGGGAAATGCTGCTTGCCGCAGCCGCCGCGGAATGGGGAGTGAAACCGGCCGACTGCCGTGCCGAGAACGGCTGGGTGATCCATCCCGCCACCAGCCGGCGCCTCGCCTATGGGGCGCTCGCCACGGCCGCCGCCCGGCTGATGCCGCCCAAACAGGTGACGCTCAAGCCCCCCGCCGCGTACAAAGTCATCGGCACCCGGGTGCCGCGGCTCGATACCCCGGCCAAAGTCCACGGCACCGCCCTGTTCGGACTCGACGTCACCCTACCGGGAATGCTCACTGCCGTAGTCGCCCGGCCGCCGGTCTTCGGCGCCCGGGCGACCCGGATCCGGGAAGACGGGGCGCTGAAAATTCCCGGTATTCAGCGGGTCGTACCGATCGACACCGGGGTGGCGGTGGTGGCCGACACCCTGCCGACGGCCCTCAAGGGGCGGGCGGCGCTGGAAATCCAGTGGGACGAAGGCCCCCTGGCCCAGCTTGACAGCGACCGCCAGCGACAGCAATACGCTGCGATGGCAAAAAAACCGGGAGCCGTGGCCGCCAGCCGGGGCGATGCCGACGCCACTCTGGAAAAGGCCGAGAAACGGCTTGAAGCGGTCTACACCCTGCCGTACCTGGCCCATGCGCCGATGGAGCCGCTTAACTGTGTGGCGAGTGTCCGCCCCGACGGTTGCGACATCTGGGTCGGCACCCAGATGCAGACCGGCGACCGGGACGCGGCGGCAAAGATCACCGGCTTGGCGAAGGAAAAGATCAACCTGCGCACCATGCTCCTCGGCGGTGGCTTCGGCCGGCGGGCGGTGCCCGACTCCCATTTCACCCGGGAGGCGGTCCAGGTTTCCAAAGCGGTCGGCCGGCCGGTCAAGGTAGTCTGGACCCGCGAGGACGACATCCACGGCGGCTGGTACCGGCCTGCCTCGTACAACGCCCTGGTTGCCGGCCTTGACAAAGCAGGGCGGCCGATCGCCTGGAAGCACCGGATCGTCTGCCAGTCGATCGCCCTCGGCTCCCCCTTTGAAGCGGCGATGGTGAAAAACGGGGTCGACGACACCTCCGTCGAAGGGGCAGCCGATTCCCCGTACGAAGTGCCGAACTTCCACTGCGATTACCATATGGCGCCGACCGGGGTGCCGGTCCTCTGGTGGCGGTCGGTCGGCCATTCGTTCACCGCCTTTGTCGTTGAGAGTTTCCTGGACGAACTGGCGCACGCCGCCGGCCAGGACCCGTACCAGTACCGGCGCGGGTTGCTCGCCGGCCATCCCCGCCACCGCGGCGTGCTCGACCTGGCGGCCGCCAAGGCCGGTTGGGGCGCCCCTTTACCGCCGGGCCGCAGCAGGGGAATTGCCGTGCACGAGTCGTTCGGCAGCTTCGTCGCCCAAGTCGCCGAAGTGTCGGTCGGCAATCGCGGCGAGATCAGGGTCCACCGGGTGGTCTGCGCCGTCGACTGCGGTCGGCTGGTCAATCCCGAGATCATCGCTGCCCAGATGGAATCGGGAATCGCCTTTGGCCTCTCTGCAGCACTGCACAGCGCCATCACCTTCAAGAACGGTCGGGTCGAGCAGCACAATTTCAACGACTACCAGGTGCTGCGGCTGCGGGAAATGCCGGTCGTGGAAACCCACATTGTCAGCAGCGGCGAAGCGCCGGGCGGGATCGGCGAGCCGGGGGTCCCCCCCATCGCCCCGGCGGTGGCCAACGCCGTATTCGCCGCTACCGGCGCTCGGCTGCGCGAGCTGCCGATGACCCCGGAGCGAGTGCAGGAGGCTACGAAGCGCGGATGAACGACCTGGATATCTATCGGGAACTGATCAGACTAGCCGAGGCGGGGATTCCGGCGGTACTGGCGACAATCGTCGAAACGAGCGGTTCGAGCCCCCGCAAGGCGGGCGCCAAACTGCTCGTCCGGGAAGATGGGACCAGCTGCGGCAGCGTCGGCGGGGGCGGAGTCGAGCAGGAGACGATCGCCGCCGCCCGGCTCGTGTTGGGGGACGGAATGCCGCGCACCGTGCCGATTACCCTCACCGAGCAGCACGGTCACCTTTGCGGCGGCCGGGTAGTGGTCTATCTGGAACCAGTGGCGATCCGTCCCCGACTGATTATCGCCGGCGCCGGCCATGTCGGGGCGGCGCTGGCGCGCACCGCCCAGCAAGCGGGCTACCGGGTGACAGTCGCCGACGACCGGGCCGATTTCGCCGTTACCGGCCGCATCCCGGCGGCAGAGGAAACGCTGCTCGTCGATTACGGCGCGCTGTTCGGATCGCTGCCGGTCGCCGACGGGACCATCATCGTCATTGCCACCGCCAGCGCCGAGAAGGATTTTATAGTAGCCAGGGGCGCGCTCGGCACGCCGGCGGCATTCATCGGGCTGATCGGCAGCTCCCGCAAGCGGGAGGTACTGCGCCGGACGCTGGCCGAAGAAGGATATCCGGCCAGGGAAATCGACCGGATCACTATCCCGGTCGGGCTGGCCATCGGCGCCGAAACGCCCGAGGAGATCGCCATCAGCATCGTCGCCCAACTCATCGAAAGGAGAAAGGCCCATGGCGCCGCCGGTATCGGCGATCCTGCTCGCCGCCGGCAGCTCGCGGCGGATGGGGACCTGCAAGCAACTGCTGCCGCTGGGTGACCGGCCGGCCATCGCCCACTGCCTGGACAATCTTGCTGCCGCCGGCATCGACGAGATCGTGGTAGTGGTCAACCCGGCCAACCGGGAGCTGGTCGCGGCGTTGCGCCCCTTTCCCATCACGCTCGCCGACAACGACACCCCCGAGAGCGAGATGGCCGGCTCGGTCCGGGCCGGCCTCCGCCACCTCCGACCAATGGCAACCGGCATTCTCGTCGCCCTTGCCGACCACCCGCTGGTCACCGCGGCATCCTACCGCGCCTTGGCGACAGCCCACGAAGCCGAGCCCAACGCCATCGTCATTCCGGTTCGCAATGGCAGGAAGGGACACCCCACCCTTTTCCCCCGGGCGCTCCTGGCGATGATCGACACCCTCCCCACCCTGAGAGACATCATCGGTAACCACCAGGAAATGGTCCGGCTGCTGCCGCTCGCCGACGAAGGGATCACCCGCGACATGGATGTCCTGGAGGATTACCAGCACATCGCCAAAATATTCTCCGCCCGGCGGGACCGTTGATCGCCCCGGGCAAACAGAAAAGGGGCCGGCATGACTGCCCGACCCCTTTGACGGTTATTTCACTCGAACGTGATGCTCAATAATCATCGTCATCCGCCATCACGCCCCACTTGTCGACGAAGTTGAGATGATGGAGCATATTCTTCACCTTTACCTCGCTGGCGATCGAATCGGCCTCGTCGGCAGTAAAACCGACGCTCGGTCGCACCCCCATCCAGTGGGTCGACTCGCCGGAAGGATTGTCGAGAGGGCGGGGAACCGGCGGGCCCGGTTTGTATTTACCGTTGAGAAACAGTGCGGCTTCATATTGCCGGGGCCTCTTGACCAGGCGAACGTCGACCATGAAACCGTTCTTCAGCTCTTTCGACAGAATTGATTCCACCACCGTCATATCTTTGGGTACATCGAGAAACTCTGCCATTACTTCCCCCGCATTTGTTTTAGTTCGGACGTTGACGTGAATCGTCGCTCTGTTACTGTCTATTATCGGCATCCCGCGGCATTTCCTTTAGCAGGAAAGTGGTCGCCAGCCGATCCGAAGTTCGGATATGCGACCGAAGCCAATCAATGAGCAGCCGGTTGACCCGGAGGGTGAAATCCCGGCCCGGGGAACCGCTGGTCAATTCCCGCCCGAGGATGACAACCTGCTCCCGGAAGTACCGGTGTTCCGCCTGATGCTGCCGATAGTCGGGATAGCCAAAATGCTCCTGCAGCTGCTCTTCACTGGCGAAATGGCTTACCACGTAACCGTCGAGGAAGGCGAGCATCGCCAGGGTTTCGTCCCGATCGCCACCGGCAACGCAGGCATCGAGCAGTCGCGCCAACTGCGCGAACAGCGCCTTGTGCTGGCTGTCGATCTCGGCGATGCCCAGCGTCAGATCATCGCTCCACATCCCTCACCTCCGCGAGGTGAATTCCCTGCCGCCCGTTGATGCAGCAAAATTGAAGCCAAGACGCCCGGGGTGAAGCAGCGAACGCCCCCCGGCGATACTCACAATGGCCGATAAACGATGAAGCCGGCCGCCGGGACCGTCAGCTCGATCGCCTTGAGGTACGCCGTTGCCTGGCGGACTGCCGTCTTGTGCCGCAGTTGCGCCGGATCGGTGGAATAGAGGCAGCCGAACCGATCACCGGCCCGGTGCAGGCCACCGTCCACCACCACCCAGGCGCGACGGGGCTGGTCCGGGTCGGTGTTGATCGCCAGCACCAGTTCCTCGCTATCGAAGATCCGCGCCCAGGGGACGACCGAACGCAGTTCGCCGCCGATCTCGTGGGGAAGGCCGAAATTCACCCCGTCGCCGGAAATCTCCCGCAGGTACTGGCGGCCGCGGCGGAGCGCCGGTTGCTCCTTGCGGATGACCAGAATACGGGCAAATTCCCGGTAGACCGGATTGGTCTCGTCGAAGAAATGCCGCTCCCGGCTGCGAAAGGCGCCGAACGGCCCGCCGAACATGCATTCCCGCAGATAGCGGTCGTCGCCCCCCTCGCCGTCGAAACACTGCTCGGTACCGTAGTAGACGCACGGAATGCCGAGGGTGGTAGCATTAAGGGCCAGGGCGTTGAGGGCCAACGTGCGCCACTTCGGTGCACCGGCGCAGAAACGTTCCTTCTTGGCGCCGCGGCAGACCTGGTCGTGATCGTCGATCATCGTCACCACCCGGTTGCGGAACCAGGCGTGGGACTCCTTGCGCACCAGGAGCGAATTGCGGAAGAGATCGAAGTAGCCGGCCGGGTCGGCCTGCCCCTTGACCATATCTTCGAGCCGGAGCGGAACGTCGTCCACCCCGAGGGCGGCATCGAGGCCGGTGGTTTCCAGGGTATCGAAGGCGTTGACCCGGCCGCCGGTGATCTCGCCGATCAGGTAGAAATTCTCCTTGCCGAGCCGCTGGGCAAATTCATGGATCGTCGAGGCAAAAAAGCGGGTCGCCCCCACCCCCATGTGCTTCACCGTGTCGATCCGGTAACCGTCGAGATCGGTCAGGGCGATCCAGTACTTGTAGACCTCGCAGAGGGTGAGCAGCGCCGGCGACGGCTGGAAGGTGTCGGCATCGCCCGCCCCGAGATGGAGATCCTTCAGATCGAAGAAGTCGCCGTCCAGGTATTCGAGATAGCGGTCCCAATCCCGGATGAACCCCTTGCGGGTGAACGATTCCGGCGCCTGCAGCTCCCGGGGCCAGACCGCCCCGGCGGGCCAGGCCGCGGGTTGCGTGGCCGGATCGAGCGGCGCAAAGGGGAGCGACGGCTGGCCGGTCCCGTCGCGGAAGCCGCTGACCGGGTAGAGCGCATCGCCGGTGAAAGGGGTAGGCTCGCGGTCGTAGGCAAAGACGTTGCCGGCATGGTTGAGAATGACATCGAGGATGACGTAGATGCCATTGTCGTGGGCGACCCGGACCATCTCCCGCAGGTCGTCGCGACTGCCGAAATGCGGATCGACCTCAAGGAAATTCTGGATACCGTAGCCGTGGTAGGTCGACTGAAAGGAGACCTGCCGGAACAGCGGGCTCACCCAGACGGCGGTAATGCCGAGCCGCCGCAGATAGCCCATCTTGCCGGTCAGCCCCCGCAGGGTGCCGCCGCACCACCGGCCGCCGGCATCGCGCCAGGCTGCCGCGTCGACGGCACTGCCGATGGCGTTCCCTTCGTCGGCTGGCGCAAAGCGGGGGGTCGTCCCCTTCCGGACCGGCCGGCCCCGGTTGTCCCGATAGCCCTGTTCGTTGCCGTCGGAAAAGCGGTCGAGCAGCAGAAAATAGAGTACCTGGTCCTCCCAGGCGACTGGCGAGGGGTGAAAGCGGCGATTGCTGAGGCTTTTCAGATCCAGATCCGTGATCGTTTGCAGTGCCGTCATGGCGCGCCTCCTGAACGCACCGGCCCCCTCGTCGACAGGGGCGAGGGGGCCGGCAGGTTACGTCAGTTATTGAATTTTCAGGACGATTTTGCCGAAATGCTTGTCCTCTTCCATCATCCGATGCGCCGCCACCACCTCGTCGAGCGGGAAGACCTTCTCGATGATCGGCACGATCGTCCGGTCGGCGAACTTCGGCAGCGCCGTCCGGGTGAACTCGGCGACGATCTCCCCCTTGTCTTTGACCGGCCGCGAGCGGAGCACCGAGCCGATGATCTGCTGCCGCTTGACCATCATCAGCGCCAGGTTCAGCTCGGCCTTGATGCCGCTGATCACGCCGATGAGCACCAGCCGGCCGGCATAGGCGAGGGAGTTCATGTTCGGCTGCAGATACTTGGCGCCGACATGGTCGAGGATCACGTCAACCCCCTTCTTGTTGGTGAACTCCTTGACCGTCTCGGAGAAATCGGGGGTTTCGCGAAAATTGATCACCAGGTCGGCACCGATCTCCTTGACCCGCGCCAGCTTCTCCGGCGCCGCGGTGACGATGATTCTGGTGTTCGGCACCAGCGCCTTGCAGAGCTGGACACCGGCGGTATTCACCCCGCCGCCGCCGCCATGGAGGATGACGGTGTTGTTGTCCTTGAGGCCGCCGATCATGAAGACGTTGAGGAAGGCGGTGATGTACGATTCGCAGACGCAGGCCGCCTCTTCGAAACTCATGCTGTCGGGAATCCGCATCAGGTGACTGGCGTACGCCACGGCGTATTCCGCATACCCGCCGCCGCCGACCAGCGACATGACCCGCTCGCCCACCTGCCAGCCGGTAACGCCCGGGCCAAGTTCCTCGATGGTACCGGCCACTTCGAGGCCGAGAATTTCCGAATCGCCCGGGGGGGGCGGGTACTTTCCTTCGCGCTGCACCAGGTCGGGGCGGTTGACGGTCGTCGCCACCACCTTCACCAACACCTGGCCTTCCGCCGGTTTCGGCCGGTCGACCTCCCCAACTTTCAGCACCTCCAGACCGCCGAAGCCGTCAAGCAGAACCGCTTTCATACTCATCCTCCTTGCATCGAATCTGATGCGGTGAAATATCCCGCCACTCTAACGGACAAACGCCGTTATGTAAACAGGAAAAGGAGAGCGGTTTTCACCACTTCCAGAGGTAGAGGAACTCGGTGTCGGCAAGGAGTCCGAGCAGTCCGTCGCCGGAGAGAAGCTCCAGGCCGGGTCCGGGCTGTGCCTCGCCGGCATAGATGCTCCCCTGGTAGCTGCCGGGGCGGTAGTAGCTCACCACCCGCGCTTCGCCGAGATGGAGCTGCTTCTTCATCCCGTCGATCGCATCCTCCAGGTAGCCGACCTGGTCGATGAGCCCGTCAGCCAGCGCCTGGTCGGCGGTAAAGACCCGCCCGTCGGCCAGCTTTAGCAGTTCCGGCCGGGTCAGCCGGTTGCCGGGGCGGGCGAGCACCGTATCGAGGAACCGGCCGTACAGGCGATCGATCAGGTCCTGCAGGAGAGCCTGCTCCTCGGCGGTCATCGGCCGGAAGGGGGAGAGGATATCCTTCTTGTCGCCGGACTTGATGGTCTTCTCGCTAACGCCGATCTTGCCGAGCAGCCCCTCGGCATTGAAGGAGTGGAGCAGGACGCCGATACTGCCGGTGACGGCGGTCGGATGGGCGACGATCCGGTCGGCGGCGGCGGCCACGTAATACCCCCCCGAAGCGCCGATGCCGACGATACAGGCATAGACCGGCACCTTCTTCCGCTCCCGGAACCGCTGCACTTCATGATGGATGATATCGCTGGCGGTGACCGTCCCGCCGGGCGAGTTGATCCGCAGGATCACCCCGGCGATGTCGTCATCTTTTTCCGCCCGCCGTAGCGACTCCTTGATCCGGGAGACCATCGACGGCCGCTTCCCGCCCAGGATCCCCCCCCCTTCCTCTTTCTCGGAGATGATGCCGGTAAGGTCGATGAGGAGAAGCTTCGCCCGCCCCTCGCCTTCCAGGGTCGTCTCCTCCAGGGGCCTGGCCGGGGTGACAAGATTGGCATTGACGAAGGCACAACCGTTGAGCAGCAACAACAGGCCGAGCATTGGCAGCACGAGGTAACGACGGGACATCGGCGACTCCTTCCCGGTGGGCCGCTGCCGAAAAACGGCCGACACTACCGGACGGTTATCGGGGAACAGACCGCTACTCTTTCCGGCAGAGCACCGGCACCTTTGCCAGGGCACGCAGCCGCTTGTCGGGATCGCTGCTCAACCGGATCGCGTCCATCATGAAGCCGACGGTTTCGACGAAGGCAACGGCGTCGCGCACCACCTTCCGACAGGCGGTCTCACTCTCCGGTTGCCTGTCGGGAGCATAAACGAGGGTTTTCTTGTCGACGGTCAGCAGCCAGGCAACGTACACCAGGAAAGCCTCCCCCCGCCGCAGGGCGCAGATATAGGCGCCGCAGGTCTGGGGCAGATGCCCTTCGGGGGAGATGTTGACCATGTTCAGGGCATGCTGGAGGGCAATGAAATCTTCGGGCTGTTCATACTCGATACAGGTCAGATGCTTGTCGAGGCGGAAGAGGGCGGGCGAGCCGAAATCCCCCGCCGGTTCACTGTCACCGAATCCCGCGAACGCATCGTCCCCCTCGGGAAAAGCGAGCGGCTCTTCGGCAGAGGCAAGCACATCGACCGCGGCGTCAACCTCTTCTTCCCACTCCGGCGCGGTAGCGCCCTTGTCGGTGCTGACGGGAGCGGCCGCCGGCTCCGCTCTCCGGGCGGCCGGCGGAGAGGGAGCGGGCTCGGCGGGAGCCAGCCGGGATTTCGCCGCAGCGCCCCCCTCCCCGGCATGCCGTTCGAGTTCGGCCTGCAGTGCGGCAATCCTGGTTGCCGCGCTCTGCTCGGCAAGGCTCTTTTCGGCAGCCAGTCTGCCGACTTCACCCTTCAGGGCCGCCACTTCCGCTTCGGCCCGGGCCAGCAGTTCCGCCGCTCCCCCCCCGGAGTGGCTGGCAATAAAGCGCTCGACTGCCGTCCCTTCCGCGGCGAGCAGTTCCGCCTCCACCGCCAACTGGGCCAATTCCCGGACCGCCCGCTGCCGGGCCTCCGCGGTCTCGGCTTTCAACCGGGCAACGGTTTCCTGCAGGGCGGCCTGATCGATTTCGGCCCGCTGTTCCATCGACGCCTTGACGGCAACGAGCCGTTCGATCTCGGCCTCCAGCGCCTGCACCCGCTCGGCGGCACCCTGCTCCCCCGCCGCCGTTTGCTGGGTCAAGCGGGCAATTTCGTCTTCGAGTTTTCCGGCCTGCTCGGCGGTCGCGGCCGCCGCCGCCGTCTGGGCCGCCGCCAGTTCGTCACGCTCAGCCCGGAGTGCTGCCAGCTGCTCTTCCGCCTGCCGTTCGACCTGCTTTTTCTCGGCGGCGACCCGTTTGAGCTCGGCCCGCAGATCACTCTGCTGCCGCATCGCCAGTTCGCTGGCATGCTCTTTTTCGGCAGCCAGGGCGGACAGGTCAGCCTTGAGGGACGCCACCTCCGGCGCAGCAGCCGCCTCACGATCCTTCACTTCCTGCCGGAGCCGGGCCAGCTCTTCCTTCAGGGCCGCAAGCTGCTCGGCACCGGAGCTCTCAAGCCGTTGTTTCTCGTCGGCAAGCCCTTTCAGTTGGTTCTTGAGCGTCGCTGCCGCCGCCGTCTGGGAACGCCGGAGCTCCTCGTTCTCGGCCGACAGTCGTTCGATCTTCGACTGCAGCGCGGCCTTCGCGGCGGCAGACTCCTCCTCCAGCCGCTTCCGTTCCGCCGCCAGTCGCTCGGCTTCCACTTCGAGGCTGGCGGCTGGCGAAGGTTCCGCCGCGCCCTTCCGGCGGCCGGCCGCTGCGGACTCGGGAGCAGGAGCGCCGGCCGGCGCTGCCGACGCGGGGATATCGGCCGCGGCAGGTTCCGGCGCCTCTTTTGCAGCGCCACCCCGTTCCTTCGCCGCTACCGCCGGTGGTTCCGGCATGGGCAGATCGGCGGAAGGCCGGCTGATCACGTGGATATCCCGAATGACGACTTCCCGCATCGCCTTGCTGTAGTTGAGATTGATCTCCTGCATGGCAAAGCCTAGCGAAGCGGCCAGATCGAGCGCTTCCCGCAACAGGGACTGTTCCAGCGCCCCCTCCTTGGGCAGCTGATCGGGACGGTACACGAGGGTCTTTTTCCGTTCGGTCTGTTCGAGCGCCAGATAGACCATGGTCGTCTCGCCTTCCCGGATGGCACAGACATAGGCGTAACTCAGACGCGCCGTGGGCTCGCCGGCCGAAACGGCCACGGCTTCCGTGGATCGATGGATCGCAACGACGTCCGACTCGCCGGCCTTGATAGTGGTAAGCGACGGATCGATGACAAACATGAGACCTTCTCCAGAAAACTGCTGGCGCTCGCGCGGGGCCGGCCCGGCCGCCCCGGCGGGGGATCGATCCCGGGGAGAGCGGCGGATGCCAGCCGCAGGCGGAAGTATAGTACACTTTACACGTTTTTCCTTCAAAGGCAAACAAACGGACCCCCAAGGGGCGGAGCGGCGGGAAGGATTCAGGGAGAGGAGGGGTGGAGATCGTGCCGGGCGACGCCGGACTAGGGAATTTCAACCGTCAGCAGATCGCCGGAGCCGGTCTTGAGCTTCTTTTCGATCGCCTTGCAGAGAATGATTTTGCCGTCGTAGGACGCATCATTTTCATTAACAACCATCACCGGGAACACTCCTGACACCCCGGTTGTCTGGTGGGTCAGCTTCAGCTTCTTGAGCGGCCCGCTGGCAAAATGGTTGCTGATCTGATGGGCCGTGGTCTGCGTCAGGGCGGCCATACCGAACTGCTCAAACGAGCTGCCGATGGTGGAATCTTCGAGATGGCAGGCCGGCAGGGAAAGCCCCCCGCTTGGCACTGTCCCGCCAGAAGCGGGGACGGCGGCAGCAGCCGGCTGGGTCGACGGAAGCAGCGCCTCGATCTTCCCTTTCGCCACGTTGAGGGAAATATTGAGAACCTGCAGATTGACCGACTTGGTGCAGAGGAGGAGCAAAAACGCTTCCTGCAACGGCTTGACCAGGATCCGGCCATCGGCATAACGAAGGTCTGCCAGTTCGGCCGTGCCGGCCGCCGTGCGCAATCCCCCCTGCTGGGCGACCACCTGGGCAGCCGCGCGACGGATGATCGACACGTCGAAGAGCGGCGGGAACGAATATGCGAGCAGTTCGCCGCTGTCATCGCAGACGAAACTGCCGATAACCCCCTGGACCGCATTCAGATGCTGAAGAACTTCCTCCATCAAACTATTCTCCACAGATCGCAGCCAACCGCCACGGCCGGGCATGGCGCCACCGGCGCCAACAGCCCGTCCCGCCGGACAGGATGCTATTTCTTCGCCGTAAAGGTCGAGCGGATATCGGCTTCCACCTGGGCCAGCGCGCTTTCCCCCCGCACGGCGATGGATATGTAATGGTTTTTCGCCTCGAACACCAGCAACTGCGTCGCCTTGGCCTGAACGGCCGCCGACTTGAGCTCGCCGAGTCCGAACACTTCGCCGAGCCGGTTCCCCGTGCTGGCAATCCCAAGCCCCTTGCCGGCCAGCGCCTCGGCTTCGAAGCTGTCGTCCTCGACCGGCGTTCCGTCATTTTTCATTAGAACAGCGTAGGCTACCCCCGCGATTTGGAGCAACCGTTCCGCGATTTTACTCATCCGCCGCGAACCGGTTTTCCCGGTCTCTTCAGCCGAGCCGTCGGCCGGGGCGATCCCCGCCCGCGCTTCGTCCATCAGCCGGTGAGCCTCCAGCAACAGGTAGCTGATGCTTTGCTGAATGGTGCGTCCCGTGGTGGTTACCTTGGGCTGGATCGCGAATCGGCCCCCCGGCCAGCAGATAATTTGGTAAAGGGCCTGGTTGCCGCTCGCCCCCCCCTGCTCGGCATGGATGATCTCGCCGTCGCGGAAGAAGATCATCCCCTGCTTCTGCTGATACTCCACCGAAATACAGCCGGAAAAACGGTTTTGCCCCTTCAGCTGGATGACATCCGTGAGGGGAAGCCCGGCGACCGCTCCTTCGAAACCGTTTACCTGCTCACGAGATTGGGATTCTGCCATCATGACGGTACCCTCTGGCGGAGACTTGATTTCCATCGTTTCGAAAGCACATTCCATGCCCGGGTGCCGCTGCCGGTCGACTCCGGCCGCCCGGCCCCGGTGCCGCTAGGGGAGCCCCGTGTGGCACACCGTGCAATCGCGCTCGATTTCAAAGGTGAAACCGACGTTCGGATCATAGCTGGAGGGATGGCATCCGCCCATGAAGTCCAGACAGGTTATCCCGAGGCTATGGTGCCGATCGGGAACGGCTGGCGAACCGCCGTGGCAATAGCGGCATTTGTCCTCGGAGTTCCGGTCGACCAGCGGGATGGCATCATGCTTGAGATGAATCCCCGTGGTCCTCACCTCGTCGATGAACTGCTGGTTGATCGGCCGCCCGTTCCGCGACGCGGCATTGGCTGCCAGCCACTGGTCGAAGGGGAGGACGGCATTCGGCAGGCCGCCATGACAAGAATAACACATAACAGGATACTGGCTCGGGTCAAGAATATGACAATCAAGACACGCTGGCGCAGCCATGCCATCCGAAGCGCCCAGTAGGTTGGTGCCATGACAGACTTTGCATTCGATAAGCGCTTCCGAGCTCTTCTGTGAGAACCCCTCGTACATCGGGCTGCGATGATAGGTAACCCAGGTGGTGGTGTGGGCCGCCACCGCCGCCGGAGCATCGGAGTTCGCCGAATTGCCGCCGCACCCGCCGAGCAGGACGAGCGGCAGGGCGGAAAGCGCTATTCTTGCCAATCGATTGAGCCAGGTCATTTCGCGCCCTCGTTTTCTGCGGCTAATTGCCATGACAGGTGGCACCGGCGCAGGTTTGGGCCGACTGGGGATTGCCGTGGCAACGGAAACAGGAGGTCGGATCGAGACGGCCGTCGATCCGGTGCCGCGACAGGTATTCGCCGCGGTGCTGCATTCGCCGGTAGTTCTCGGTTTCGTTCTTCAGGGACGGCTTGAGTTCGGTATGGGTGACGTGGCAGTCATTACAGAAGCTCTGCTCGTGGCAGAGGGCGCAGACCCGCTGATCCTGGTAGGCTACCAGGCGATGGGAATCGGTGAACAGCAGGGTATGATTGTAGCGTTCGAAGTCGATCGGCTGTTTCTTGAAACCGTGGCACTTGGTACAGAACTCCCGTCGTTCGCCCAGCTCATAAATTGGCGGATGCTTTACCGGCAGCCGGTAGCGCTCGGGCAGCGCGCACCCCGCCAGCAGCACCGATGCCAGCACCAGCATCCCCACTACCGTAACCATCTTTTCTTGATTCATCTTGCTGACTCCAGCGCGGCAGTCCCGCCGCGGCGCGTTCAATTGCCGAATGAATAGGACGCGACCAGCGTGCCGCGATAATCCTTGTCGAAATAGGGATCGTCGCTGTAATCGACCGAGAACTTGAGCTTGAACGACGGGTCAAGCACCTTCCCGCCGAGACCGACGGAGGCGAACAGTGCCCCGTCCTTACGGTAGATGGCCTCATCATAGCGGGCGTAGACCACATCGCCGGTAACGAACAGCCGCCTGAAATCCGCATAAATGTATGCGCGGCCGTAATAGTAACGGTTTTCAGAGAGGTCCCCTTCGACCCGGCCGAACTCCGCACCCACTTCGGAGAAAATCTGCCGGCGCACCGTGGCCAGCACCGTGTACATATTGGACCGGCCGAAACGCGGATCATACTCGTAATGCTTGTAGCGCGCCCCCACTTCGATGGATTCGACCGGGTACCAGAACGCCTCGCTCCCGACGACCGTCATCTCGTCGCCCGAGGTGGCAAGAAAGCGAAACGGCGAGGAGCCGCCGGCATTCTTGTTGAGGAAGCTGTCATACTCGTAATGTTGATAGAACGGCCGGACCTCGAACGAGCGGAACGGGACCCGCAGCTCGTAGGAGTGTTCCCCCCAGCCGCCGGTCAACAGATTGCGGGTCGAATGGCCGAGAACGGTGATATTGCCCGGCAGCATCAGGGTAACGTCGGTCCCCAGCAGTTCTTCGTCCGCCTTGCCGTCATTCCTGACATTTTTGTACGATACTGCGATGTCGTAGTACCCCGGGATCCCCTGGGCGACCCGGCAACCGGCGATCAGGTCGCCACTACGGCCGTTGGTGTCGTCCAGATTGACCGGAAAGCCGCTATAGGCTGACACGGTCACCGACGGAATGAGGTCGGTCTTGCCGTAGACACCGTCGATGCTCTCCTTCGTCACCCCCTCGAAGATGTACTGGCGACCGAGGCGCAGTTGGTAATCCCGTGCCGGATCGAGATATTCGAGGTAGGCATAGAGCAGTTCGCCGGCAGTGGTGTGATTGTAGTAATTGTCTTCGAGGTTGACCCGCCCCCAGCCGTAGGCATGGAGAGACAGCCCCGGCGTGCGCAGTTTACCGTAATCGAAACGGAAAAATTCATAGGCCGGCAAAAGGGAACGGCTGATGCCATTCCGATCGTCCCGTTCGAGATGACGGACAATGGTATCGGAGGTGATCCCGAGATCCACAGCCCCGCCGACAGCCGGCAGCGACAACAGTCCCGCTGCAAGCGTACAGATATGGAATACGCCACGAGAAAGCCGCACGCTTTCCCCCTTCGTCATAATACATGGAAACAAGATCGGGAATACCGCCCTCCCCGCGGGGGGAGGGCGGCGCCGGACTACCGCTGACGCACCGGCGGATTATGGGCATCCTGGTGACAGGTCAGGCATTTGGGGAAACGCTCATGGAGCTGCTTGCTGTGCGGCAGACCATGACATTCGGTGCATTGGGGAATAGAGCCGTGTTTGGTGTGGCAGGCCGCACAGTTGACTTTGCCATGGCGGCTGGGGGTCGTGCTCCAGACAGCATAGATCTTCGCATGGCAGGAACCGCAGGTCCGCGCCCCCACATCCTTTTTGTAGCTGATCTGCTTCGGCATGTGCACCGGATGGCATTCACTGGCGCATCCCTTGAAATCCTGCCCTTCGTAATGGGGCTTGTGGCACATGTTGCAGGAGGGTATGAAGCCGTGGGAAGTATGGCAATCCGCACAGGAGAGGTTCGTATGCTTGCTCGGGAACTTGCGGAGCTGCTCCGGCGGGCCGGCATGGCAGGTGGCGCAGGAATTGAGCAGCTTGGCAGTCATCGGCACCTTGAGAATGGCGTGGGGATTGACGTGGCACTCGGCACAGTTGGTAAAGATCTGCACGTGGGGAACCGACGGCCCCGAATGGCAGCTGGCACACTTGGGCATGCTCGCCGCCCAGTTGTTTTTGACCGGACTGTAGCTATGGAAACTCTTGTGGCACTCTTGGCATTGGAAGGTATGTCGGCCACCATCGTTCTTGATGTCCCGGAAAACACCGGGATGGCACTGGCCGCACTGGGTGACGGTGAGCGGCGGCGGTTCGCTGGCATAGAGCGCGGGCTGTGGCGGAATCTGGACCGTGGCTACCGGCTGTCGCGCCGTTTTCTCGCCGGTGGCTGCCGACGCCACCAGCGCTGTGCCGAGCAGCACAGCCAACGCTGTCAGGACGATTCCGATCGAGTTGTTCAAGAACCTGCTGTTTCCCTGTCTCATCATCCGTTTCCTCTTTCCCTGAGATTCTCCGCTTTCGGTACGCCCCGCCGGACGCCGGCAGGATATCCCGCGCCGGTAGCCTTTTGGCGAAACCGGTCAACGAATTAGCACGTATTAATACAACTGTTCTCACTCAAATGTCAACCGGAATTCAAAATGTTGCCGATATGAAACCATTTTTGCGCCGACCGGCAAAACCGTAGCGGGAAATGGTTAAAGAAATGCGGCCGGCGGCCGAAGAGAGTACAAACGCGGGAAAACGTCGTCCTGAGGAGAAAAACGGCTAGAGATGGGCATCGACACTTTCTACAACAAGGTTCTCAGCTATTTCGAGGGTGAGCTCGCAGCGGCCCGGGAACGCCTGGACAGCGGACAGTTCTCGAGCTTCAAGGATCAGGTCGTTGCCGGGCGGAGGCTGGCGGAGGCATTGGCCCTCCTCGCCCCCTATGCCCGCCAGGACCAGCGGGCACGCCACCTGGTGAAAAACGGCGAAGCGCTGCTGCGAGAACTGATGTCGGTGCGCGAAGTAATCCGCAAGAAGAGTGCGACCCACGGCTTCCGCCACACCCTCCTCATCACCCGCCTGCTGCGCAAGAAAGAACAACTGCAATAAAGCCGGGGCGATGCCACGCGGAAGCGTGCCGCGTCGCCACCTCGCTGCTTCAGCCGTTCCCCGTCAAGTCCCCTCGCGATCCGTCGTTGTCTGCAGCGACGCCTTGAGCCCCGCCGCCAGTGTCGGATAGCGGAGCTCCACCCCCAGCCGGGCCAGCATCTTGCCGTTGTCCAGCCGCCGCGATTCGGTCACGTAGGAGTACATCAGCGGCGCCATGACCTGGCGCGCCTCGGCGAGGGTCACCTGCCGGGGCCGGGGCATCCCCAGGGCGTCGGCGACGGCATTGAAGTATTCGGTCATGGTCCCGGGATGCCCGTCGCTGACATTGAAGATCTCGCCGGCCTCACCCCTGGCCGCAGCGGCCAGGCAGACCCGGGCC
The DNA here is from genome assembly GCF_027943965.1 of Geotalea uraniireducens. Classification (NCBI taxonomy): domain Bacteria; kingdom Pseudomonadati; phylum Thermodesulfobacteriota; class Desulfuromonadia; order Geobacterales; family Geobacteraceae; genus Geotalea; species Geotalea uraniireducens. The sequence continues at coordinate 3,354,335 of NZ_AP027151.1, forward strand.
AGGTCGTCGGCATGGATCCGGTTGGTCAGCCGGGCCTCGCTCTCCAGGAGTACCGGCTGGCCGCTCGTCAGCTGTTGCAGCGGCAGGCGGCCCGGTCCGTAAATGCCGGTCACCCGCAGGATCACCACCGCCACCCCCCGTTCCTCGCCCCAGGCACGAAGAATCGCTTCCGCATCGTAACGCCTTTTCGCCCTGCTGGTCTGGGGGTTGGCCGGGGTCTCCTCGGTAACCGGCTGCTCGCCGCAATCGCCATAGACGCCGCTGGTGCTGAGGTAGACCACTTTCGCCGGCTCGTCGCCCGGCGGTATCGCCGCGCAGAAGGCGCGCATCCGCGGGTCGGTGATTCCGCCGCCGGGCGGCGGGGCGAAATAGAAGACCACCCGCCCCCGGGTCGGCAGCCCGACCAGAGTGTCGGGCTGGTCGAGATTGCCCACCAGCGCCTCGATCCCCCGCTCCCGAAACCGGGCCGCCTTCTCCCGCGACCGGGTCAGCACCGCAACCGCCGCCCCTTCCTCAAGGGCCGCCGCCGCGACCCGCCCGCCGATGTCACCGCAACCGACGATCATCAGTCGTTCCCCTGCCATCCCCGCTCCTTCGCTGCCGATAGTGCCGTGCCGCCCCTGTATACCATTGCCGTGGAAACGGTGTCAAGACGCCCGCTCCCGGGGTGTCGACGCTCAGCCCTTCAGGCGGGAGAATATCCCCGCCTTCCGGCCCCAGACCAGCACGTACTCCCCACCCGACACCAGTGCCAATGCCAGCGTTACGGCATAGAGTGGCGGCAAAAGAGCCGTCAGCCCGGCCAGACCGGCACCATTCACCAGGATCGCCAGGACCAGGACGACCTGGACGAAGGTATTCACCTTCCCCAGGACGCTCGGCGCCATCTCGATGCCGCCGGTCCGCCGGTAATAAGCCACTGCGCCGCCGACGATGACCAGGTCGCGGCCGATCACCACCAGGGCCAGCCACCAGGGGAGAAGGCGGAGCCGGGCCAGGACCAGCGCCGAGGCGACAACGAGCAGTTTGTCGGCCAGGGGATCGAGCAGCGAGCCGAGCCGGCTGCAAAGATCGAAACGGCGGGCGATAAAACCATCCAGGGCATCGCTGACGCCGGCCACCAGGAAGACCTGGAGCGCCGCGGCATACCTGCCATGGAGCAGCAGCGCCACCAGGACGGGGATCAGCGCGATCCGCAGGATCGTCAACAGATTGGGCAGATGTCTCAGCAGCGGCATAGGCATCCCGTCGGCGAGCCGGCCGTCAGAGTTTCCCGAGGGCCGCCCGGATCTCTTCGAGCCGCTGCCGGTTCTTGCCGAAATCGGAATAGCCGAGTCGGGATGCCGAACGGACCTGGATCAGCCGCCGGCCCCGGTCGAGGAGGAACTCCCCGTCGTCGACAAAGCCGAGCCGGGTGCGAAACTCGACCCGCAGATAATCCTGCGCCTCGGCCACCAGTCGGGTATCCCGCCGGGCGAGCAGCACTTCCCGCAGCCGGGCAAACGCCCGATCCGGCTCGCCGCGGAAATCGAGCGGGGCGATTTCGTGCTTACCGGGCGGCGCCTGACTCGAAACGCAGTTCGGCGTGGCCGGACACTGCGCGAGCCGGCCGTCACGAACGCCGAGGTCACCGGGACGATCACCGGCACAGCCGGCGGGAATGGTCAGGAGGGTAACAAGCCACAGCCAGGGGGAAAAACGCATCTAAGCTCTCACTTTGCTGGTCGGTAGACTATTAGCCAATGATACCGTAGATTGCCCGTTTTGCCATGCCGGCCCGCCGCCGGGCGGCCCCTTTTCGTTGACAACGGCCCGGTGGCGGGTAGAATAAACTCTTCGTTGCCGGTTATTTTTCATGAATTTGGCTGACAAGGAGGAATCCATGCGCGGAATCATCGGAAGAGTTCTCGGCGGCACCGTCCTCGCCGCCGCCCTGGCCGTCCTGCTGGCGGTCGTTGCCCGGCCGGCCGGGGCCGCAGAGCAACGACCGCTGGTAGTCGGGATGGAACTGGCCTATCCCCCCTTCGAAATGACCGACAAAGCCGGCAATCCGGCCGGGGTCAGCGTCGATCTGGCCCACGAACTGGGCAAGGCCCTCGGCCGGAAGGTCGTTATCCAGAACATTGCCTTCGATGGCTTGATCCCGGCGCTGAAGACCGGCAAGATCGACCTGATCATCTCGTCGATGACCGCCACGGCGGAGCGGGCCAAGTCGATCGACTTCTCCGACCCGTACCTGAACACCGGCCTCTGCCTGCTGGTCAAGAAAGACTCGCCGGTAAAGACCATCGCCGACCTCGACCAGCCGGGCCGCACCGTGGCAGTGAAAAAAGGGACCACCGGCCACACTTACGCCAGCAAGCAGATCAGGAAAGCCCGGCTGCTGGTCCTCGACAAGGAAGCGGCCGCCGTCCTCGAAGTGGTGCAGGGCAAGGCCGACGCCTTCATCTACGACCAGATGTCCACCTATCAGAACTGGCAGAAAAACCCGACCACCACCCGGGCGATCCTCGAACCGTTCCAGAAGGAGTCGTGGGCGGTCGGCATCCGCAAGGGGAACGACGATCTCCGGCTGAAGGTCAATGCCTTTCTCAAGGATTTCCGCCGCCGCGGCGGCTTCGAGAAACTGGGCGACAAATACCTGAAGGAGCAGAAGGACGCCTTCAGGAAGCTCGGTTACCCCTTCTACCTCTGACATTCGCTGCGCGCCCGAGGAGTTCCATTGCGCCTGCCCCTCACCCACCTGTTCATTGCCGCCCGGTCCGGGCGGAAGGAGACGATTCCCCTTCCCGCCCGGCTCGTCGGCTTCCTGGTCGCGTTCCTCTTCGTGACGCTGGTATTCGCCTACGCCTTTCACAACCTGCAGTACCAATGGGGTTGGGAGGCGGTCTACGAATACCGCCAGAAGTTCATCAACGGCTGGCTGATGACCGTTGCCATCTCGGCGGCGGCGCTGCTGCTCAGCCTGCTGATCGGCCTGTTCTTCGCCCTGGCCCAGAAGAGCCGCTTCCTGCCGCTCCGTTACTTCAGCAAGCTCTACATCGAGACAATCCGCGGCACGCCGCTTCTGGTGCAGATCCTGGTCTTCTTCTACGTGGTGGCGGACGCCTTCGGCATCGGCAACCGCTATGTCGTCGGGGTGGTCACCCTGTCGCTCTTCGCCGGCGCGTACATCTGCGAGATCATCCGGGCCGGGATCGAAAGCGTCGGCGAATCCCAGCTGGAGTCGGCCCGGGCCATCGGCCTCACCCGGCTGCAGATCTACCGCTATGTCGTCTTTCCCCAGGCGTTCCGCCAGGTGCTCCCCCCGCTGGCGGGGCAGTTCGCCTCGCTGATCAAGGATTCGTCGCTCCTGTCGATCATCGCCGTCAGCGAATTTACCCTCAACGCCCAGGAAGTGAACGCCTTCACCTTCAGCACCCTGGAATGCTACCTGCCGCTGGCGGTCGGCTACCTGCTGCTGACCCTCCCCATCTCGCTCCTCTCCCGTTGGCTGGAAAAAAAATACCGCTATGCGACTTGAACTCTCCGCAATCACCAAATGTTTCGGCCACCAGCGGGCGCTGGACGGGCTCACCCTGACCCTCCCCGAGTTCCACGCCCTGGTGATCATCGGCCCCTCCGGCGGCGGCAAGACCACCCTGTTGCGGGTGATCGGCGGCCTGGAGCCGCCCGATGCGGGCGAACTGCTGATCGACGGCGAGCGGATCGAATTCGGCGAAGAAAGCCTCCGCCGCCACCGGCGGAGCATCGGCACGGTGTTCCAGGCCTATAACCTCTTCCCCCACCTCTCGGCGCTGGAGAACATTACCCTGCCGCTGGAGAAGGTTCATGGCAACTCCCCCGAGGAGGCGCGGGAGACCGCCCGGGCCATTCTCGACCGGTTCCAGCTCGCCCCCCACGCCGCCAAGAAGCCTGCCCAGCTCTCCGGCGGCCAGCAGCAGCGGGTAGCCATCGCCCGGGCCATCGCCATCAAGCCACGCTTCCTGTTGCTGGACGAACCGACCTCGGCCCTCGATCCGGAGATGACCGCCGAGGTGCTCGACATCATCCAGGAACTCCGCCGGGAGGGACGCGACCTGATCCTGGCCACCCACCACATGAGCTTTGCCCGGACCGTTGCCGACCAGTGCCTGTTTGTCTCCGCCGGCCAGGCAACCGAATGGGGCCCGGCCGCCGAACTGTTCGGCGCACCGCGCAGCGACGAACTGCGGAATTTTTTGGCCAAGGTCCTGAAGTACTGAAGAAACCGAGGAGACTCCCGGCCTGCCATGCAACGTCCCAACCTGATCAACGATCCGATCCCCGAGCTGCTGCGGAGACTTGCCGTGCCGGTCGGCGTCGGCTTTTTCTTCAACACCATGTTCAACGTGGTCGACACCTTCTACGGCGGGTTGATCTCCACCAGGGCACTGGCGGCACTCTCCCTCTCCTTCCCGCTCTTCTTCATCATCCTTGCCCTTGGCGCCGGCACCTCGATGGGCGCCACCGCGCTGATCGGCCATGCCCTCGGCGCCGGGCGCCGGGACGAAGCGGAACTCTATGCGGCCCAGGTCCTCTCCTTCGGCCTCCTCCATGCGCTGCTCCTCACCGGCGGCGGCCTGCTGGCGGCACCGGCGGTTTTCACCCTGCTCGGCGCCAGCGGCGAGTACCTGGACATGGCCCTGGCCTACATGAACGTGCTTTTTGCCGGGGCGCTGTTCTTCATCGGCAACTACGCCCTCAACGCCATGCTCAACGCCTCGGGGGACACCCACAGCTTCCGCAACTTCCTGGTCGCCGGCTTTTTCCTCAACCTGGCCCTCGACCCATGGTTCCTCTACGGCGGCGCCGGCCTTCCGCGAATGGGACTGGCCGGCATCGCGCTGGCCACCGTGGTCATCCAGGCCGGCGGCAACTGCTACCTGCTGGCCCGGGTGCGCCGCACCGGGCTCTTGTCGCACCGCTCCTGGGCTTTGCTCCGTCCCCGCCGGGCAACGTTCCGCCGGCTCTTCGGCCAGGGATTCCCGGCCAGCCTCAACATGCTGACCGTGGCGCTGGGAATCTTCGTCATCACCTGGTTCCTCGGCCGCTTCAGCAAGGAGGCGGTAGCCGCCTACGGCATCGGCACCCGGATCGAGCAGATCGTCCTCCTCCCGGCAATGGGGCTGAATGTCGCCACCCTGTCGCTGGTAGCCCAGAATTTCGGCGCCGGCAAGCCGGAGCGGGTCAGACGGACGGTCCGGACCGCCATCCGCGCCGGGCTGCTGCTGATGGTCGGCGGGACCGTCCTGGTGCTCTTGGCGGCCGAACCGCTCTTACGGCTCTTCAGCCGCGATGCACAGGTCGTCGCCATCGGCGCGGTCTTCCTCCGGATTGAGGCGCTGGTCCTCGGCGCCTACGTCATCCTCTACGTCAACAATTCGGCGCTCCAGGGGTTGCAGAAGCCGGCGTTCGCCCTCTGGATCGGCCTGTTCCGCCAGCTGGTCGCCCCGGTGGCCGTCATCTGGCTGCTCGCCTTCCGCCTGGGGTGGGGCCTGCTCGGCATCTGGTGGGGGACCTTCATGGTCACCTGGCTGGCGGCGGGAATCTCGCTCCTCTACACCCGCCGGACCGTGGAGGTTCTCTGCAGCGAGCCGCCGACGGTGACGCCCGACAACGGCAACGGCGGCAGCAACGGCTGACGGCCGTTTGACAGCGTCGCCGGTGATGCTATCCTAATTTCATGCCCGAATCCGTGCTGCAGACCTTCACCATCACGCGCCTCGAAATCCTCGACCCGGCGGGAAACGCCGACCCGGCGCTCCTTCCGTCCCTCTCCGGCGACGAGCTGCGCCGGCTCTATTACCTCCTCGTCCTGACCCGCACCTTCGACGCCCGGGCCCTGGCCCTGCAACGGGAGGGCCGGATCGGCACCTACCCGTCGGTGCTCGGCCAGGAGGCGGCCCAGGTAGGGAGCGCCTTCGCCCTCGAACGGAGCGACTGGGTCTTCCCGTCGTTCCGCGAAATGGGGCTTCACCTGACCCTCGGCTACCCCGTCCACCAGCTGTTCCAGTACTGGGGCGGCGACGAGCGGGGACAGCGTACCCCCGACGGCATGAACGTCTTCCCGATCTCCGTCTCGGTCGGCACCCATCTCCCCCACGCGGCCGGCGCCGCCCTGGCGGCCAGAATCCGGGGGGACCGGATTGCCGTGGCGACCTATTTCGGCGACGGCGCCACCTCCAAGGGGGACTTCCACGAAGGGCTCAACCTGGCCGGGGCGCTCCGGCTGCCGGTGGTCTTCATCTGCCAGAACAACCAGTGGGCGATCTCGGTCCCGCTTCTGCGCCAGACCGCAGCGCCGACTCTGGCGCAGAAGGCGGTGGCCTACGGCTTCAGCGGCATCCAGGTCGACGGCAACGATGTCCTCGCCGTCTACCGGGCGACGCGGGAGGCCCTGGAAAAGGCCCGCGCCGGCGGTGGCCCGACGCTGATCGAATGTCATACCTATCGGATGGCCGACCACACCACCGCCGACGATGCCAGCCGCTACCGGGCGCCGGACGAAATCGAAGCCTGGCGGGAACGGGACCCGCTGCTCCGCTTCGAGCGCTTCCTGGCCCGGCAGGGACTCTGGAACGAGGACTACGCCGCCGAAATGAAGGGGAAGGCCGCCGGGGAGATCGACGAGGCGGTCCGGCGATTCGAGGCGATTCCGCCGCCGACAGCGGCGGAGATGTTCGATGCCGTCGCCGCGGAGCTCAGCCCGGCTCTAAAGAGCCAGAAGAATCGGCTTGCGTAGCCACCGGGGACATAGCGCATGAACCGGCTCACCGTACAGATCCCCGGCAGTTTCCGCCCTGGCGGTCGGTGGTGCGCCTTCTCCCGCGATCTCGGCGTCCGCAGTGGCGCTCAAGGGTTATCCGTATGCCCCAACTGAACATGGTCCAGGCAATCAATCTCGCCCTCCGGGAAGCGATGGCCCGGGACGACCGGGTGGTCATTCTCGGCGAGGACGTCGGCAAGGACGGCGGGGTCTTCCGGGTCACCGACGGGCTCTACGAGCAGTTCGGCGCCGAGCGGGTCATCGACACCCCGCTGGCCGAATCGGCCATCGTCGGCGCCGCCATCGGCATGGCCGCCTACGGGCTCCGGCCGGTGGCGGAGATCCAGTTCCTCGGCTTCATCTACGCCGCCTTCGACCAGCTGCTGACCCACGCCGTCCGCCTCCGGACTCGCTCGCGCGGCCGTTTCAGCTGCCCGCTGGTGATTCGCACCCCCTATGGCGCCGGCATCAAGGCGCCGGAACTCCACGAGGAGAGCAGCGAGGCGCTCTTCTGTCACCAGCCTGGGCTGACGGTGGTGGTGCCGCCGGGACCGTACCATGCCAAAGGGCTGCTGACCGCGGCATTGCGCCATCCCGACCCGGTGCTCTTCCTGGAGCCGACCCGCCTCTACCGGATGATCCGCGAGGAAGTCCCGGAAGAGGAGTACACTGTGCCGCTTGGCCGGGCGCGGATCGTCCGTCCCGGCAACGCCGTGACGGTGGTCGCCTGGGGGAGCATGCTCCAGCGGACCCTCGACGCGGTGACCGGTTACGATGCCGAAGTGATCGACCCGATGACCCTCTCCCCCTTCGACAGCGCGACGCTTCTCGCTTCGCTGGCAAAGACCGGCCGGCTGGTGATCGTCCACGAGGCGCCGCTCACCGGCGGCTTCGGCGCCGAAATTGCCGCCATCGCCGCCGCGGAGGCGATGCTCATGCTGCGCGGGCCGATTCTCCGGGTGGCGGCGCCGGACCTGCCGGTACCGCTGGCTAAACTGGTCGACCATTACCTGCCGCAGCCGGAGCAGATCCGCGCCGCCCTCGACGAGGTGCTCCGCTACTGAGCGGCCGCCATTTTTCCCCTACCCTGCAAGTCTCTGGAGGTTGTCATGCCCTTCGACTTCAAACTTCCCGACCTCGGTGAAGGGATCACCGAAGCCGAACTGCGCAGATGGCTGGTCAAGGAAGGGGACCGGGTCCGCGAGCACCAGCCGGTGGCCGAGGTGGAAACCGACAAGGCGGTGGTGGAAGTTCCCGCTCCCCGCGCCGGGACGGTACAGCAGCTGGCCCGCCGGGAAGGGGAAATGGTCCGGGTCGGCACGACCCTCCTCCTGATCGCCGAGGAGGGAGAAACCCCGGCAGCGCGGCCGAAGTCGGTGGGGATCGTCGGCGAACTCCCCGAGGCGGCGGAGCCGCCGGCCACCCCCGCCCGGGAGATCCTCGCCCCGCCGCTGGTCCGGAAACTGGCCCGGGAACGGCAGATCGACCTGACCGGGATCAAGGGGAGCGGCCCCCGGGGGAGCATCACCCCCGAGGATCTGGAAAACGTGCCGGCCGCTCTCCCAGCGCCCGCCGGCGGCGGCTTCGGCCCCGAAGAGCGGCTGCCGCTGCGCGGCGTACGGCGGGCCATCGCCCGGAACGTCATCGCCTCCCAACGACTCACCGCCTTCGTCACCGGCACCGAAGAGGCGGACATCACCGAACTCTGGGAACTGCGGGAACGCGAACAGGTAACGGTCGAAGAGCACGGCACCCATCTCACCTTTCTCCCCTTCTTCATCAAGGCGGCGCAACACGCCCTGCGGGAGCACCCGAACCTCAACGCCTCCCTCGACGACGCCGGCGAGGCGATCGTCATCAAGCGCTATTACAACTTCGGCATTGCCGTGGAAACCCCCGACGGGCTGATGGTGCCGGTGGTCCGGGACGTCGACCGGAAAAGCATCCTCGAACTGGCGGCGGAGATCCAGGAACTGGGCCGCAAGGCCCGGGAGCGGACCATCGCCCGCGACGAACTGCGGGGGAGCAGCTTCACCCTCACCAACTACGGCCACTTCGGCGGCGTCTTCGCCACCCCGATCATTAACTGGCCCGACGTGGCGATCCTCGGCTTCGGCCGGATCGCCGCCAAACCGTGGGTCCATCGGGGCGCGATCGCCATCCGCAAGATCCTCCCCCTCTCCCTCACCTTCGACCACCGGATCACCGACGGCGCCGATGCGGCGCTCTTTCTCGCCAAGGTGGTCCGCTACCTGGAAGATCCGGCACTGCTGTTCATCGAGAGCGTCTAGGGTTCCCGCCATCGTTTCGCTGCGGCTGTCCTGTCGGCCTTCTTTACATTTCCCGTCAAGTACGACCATTTTCACGCAGTGGTAACCGCACCGGTCGCCAGGACCACCGCCGGCAGTCGACGGAGATTAAAATGTTGTCCTGCGGCTTGCAAACTGTTACCGGTCGTTTACACTTGGTGACATTGTCGTTTTACGACAGACAAATTCCACCGAAAAAACAATATGTTACCTAATAACCAGTCGGAATCATTCCAGAAAGGAACGACAATGAGGACGACGATCATCGGCTGCCTGGCTCTCCTTCTCTGCACCGCAGCCGGCTGGGCCGAACAACCCAAGCCGGTCACCGAGCAGGACAAAATCAACTACAGCGTCGGCTACCAGATCGGCAGCGACTTCAAGCGGCAAGGGGTCGGGCTCAGTCCCGAGCTGCTGGTTCGCGGCATCCAGGACGCCCTCGGCACGGGACAGCCGTTGCTGACCAACGAGGAGATGCACACGACCCTGGTGGAACTGAAGAAGAAGATCGACTCGTCCCAGGCGGAAGAAAAGAAGCTGCGGCGGGAAAAATACCGCGCGGAAGCGGAAAAGTTCCTGGCCGAAAACGGCCGGAAAGAAGGGGTGGTTACCCTGCCGAGCGGCCTCCAGTACCGGGTGATCACCCCGGGCAGCGGCCGGAAACCGATCCTTGCCGACAGCGTGACGATCCAGTATCGCGGCACCCTGGTCAGCGGCGCCGAGTTCGACAGCTCCTACCGGGCGAAAAAGCCGAACACCTTCCCCCTGGCGAAGCTGATCCCGGGACTGCAGGAGGCACTTCAGCTCATGGCAGAAGGGGCCAAGTGGCAGGTCGTTATCCCTCCCCGGCTGGCTTTCGACGAGCGCGGCCCGCTGGCCGACCGGGTGGTGATCTACGAGCTGCAACTGGATGCCGTGCAGCCGCCGAAATAACCGGCGCTGGTGACACGGGGAATAACAGTAACGGTAAATAATTATTATATTTTAATAACTTAGCAGCAAATTCCCACCTGTGGGCTGTAAGCTTTCCCGACAAATTGCCGAGCCGTTTGTAAAAATCTTTTACACAAATTATTTGCATACCGAGCTGCCGGCCGCTGATTTCGTAGGGTTACAAATTGGTACCAATATTGCTTTACCCGATAAAACTCCAGCCGATCATTGAAACGGTCCATATCATCTATCGGACAACCGATCGGTACTTCGCACCGCCCGGTTACGGCGCACCAAAGACGTATCCACCGCCCGGCAACGCCGGTAGGGCGGCGAACAAATAAACCGAGCTGCATTACTTTTATCCGGAAAAAGCCGAATCCGCCGCGAGGCGGGGGCGGAAAGCCACGGATCTCCACCGCGAGACGGCCGGGCTGCCAAGGGATAACGAGCCCTTTGGCATGTCCGGCCGTTGTCATTTCCAGGGGGACCCCACCGACGAAAGGAGTTGATGCCCGGCAACCGTTGCACGACGAATTCACAATGGAGCGCCAAACCTGGCGCCAGCCCAAATTGCAGGAAAGGAGGAAGAAGCGCCATGACAGCGACCCGTCCATTTTTGAAAACGATCTTCACCGCGGCAACCGGCCTGTTCCTGCTGCTGCCGGGGAACGCCGGCGCGGCCCCGGTCCCCGGGGGGACCCTCGATCCGACCACCATCCCCAAATACGTGACCCCCCTGGTGATCCCGCCGGTCATGCCGATGAGCACCAGGCAGCCCGGCTTTCCGGCAGCCGATTACAACATTGCCATCCGGCAGTTCAAGCAGCAGATTCTCCCCGCCGGCTACGGGGCGACCACGGTCTGGAGTTACGGCCGCGCCGAGGATACCCTGCCGCCCGGTTTTGTCGCCCCGGCACCGCTCTCCAGCAACATTTCCTTCAACTACCCGGCGTTCACCGTGGAGAACGCCTCCGGGGTGATGACGAAGGTCCGCTGGATCAACGATCTGGTTGACGCCGCCGGCAATTACCTGCCGCACCTGACCGCCATCGACCAGACGCTGCACTGGGCGAACCCACCCGCCGTCGGTTGCACCGACGGCACCAACCGGACCGATTGCCGGACCCAAAACCCGGACAACTACACCGGGCCGGTGCCGATGGTCACCCATGTCCACGGCTCCCACGTCAATACGGAGAGCGACGGCTATCCCGAAGCCTGGTGGCTGCCGGCGGCGAAGAACATCCCGGCCGGCTACGCCAGATACGGTCGACTGTATGATCAGTACGACCGGCGGAACAAGGTGCCGGGTTCCGCCTACTACGCCTACGAAAACGACCAGCCCGCCACGACGATCTGGTACCACGACCATTCGCTGGGGATCACCCGCAACAACGTCTATGCCGGCCCGGCCGGTTTCTGGCTGATCCGCGGCGGGACCCATGGCGACAGCTTCGTCGATAACGGCACCACCGCAGCGCCGAACGACGGCAAACTCCCCGGCCCGGCGCCGACGGCCACCGGCGGCGACCCGAACTTCAATGCCGCCGTTCGGGCCACCATCCGCGAAATCCCGATCGTCATCCAGGGCCGCTCCTTCAATAGCGACGGTTCGCTCTTCTATCCGAGCAACCGGGCGTATTTCGAGCAATTGAACCTGCCGGGGCAGCCGCCCCAAGCGGATTTCACCGGCGTCCTCGACATCCCGTACATCCCGATCTCGGATATCTCGCCGATCTGGAATCCCGAGTCCTTCTTCAACACCATGGTCGTCAACGGCAATACCTGGCCGAAGCTGGAAGTCGCCCCCGCCCGCTACCGCTTCCGGCTGCTGAACGGCTGCAATTCGCGGACCCTGAATCTGGCACTGTTCCAGATGAACGGCCTGGTGCAGGAAAGTGAGCTTCCTTTCTACCAGATCGGCGGGGACCAGGGATTTCTGCCCAAGGTGGTGATGGTCCGAACCGGTTCGTACACCGTGCTCCCCGGCAACGGCACGGTGCCGGCGGCGATCCCCGCGCCCGACCCGCAGTATGCCCTGTTGATGGGGCCGGCGGAACGGGCCGACGTGATCGTCGATTTTACCGGCCTGCCCAACGGGACCATCGTCCGGATGATCAACACCGCTCCCGACGCCCCGTTTGGCGGCTTCCCGGACACGCCGGCCGATCCCGGCACCTCCGGTCAGGTGATGCAGTTCGTGGTCAACACCGCCCTGACCCAGCCGGCCGATGCACAGGCAACCCCGCCGCAACAACTGGTTCTCCCGGCGGAACCGGCGCTCGGCGCGCCGGCCAACGTCCGCCAGGTCACCCTCAATGAAGAGGAATCGTCCCAGCTCTGCGTCCAGGTGCAGCCGGACGGCAGCGTCACCACCCTGTTTAACAGCCCCGGGCCGACCTTCATGGCCGACTGCGAAGCCGCCGGCGGCGTGCCGATGGCGCCGAAAGCCGCCAAGCTCGGCATCCTGATGACCGACCCGACGACCGGCATGAAGATGAGCATGCCGATGATGTGGATGGACACCATCACCGAGAACCCCACCGTCGGCGACACCGAAGAGTGGGAAATCTACAACTACACGGTGGACGGCCACCCGATCCACCTCCATCTGGTCCGTTTCGAGGTGATCGACCGCCAGGACTTCGACCCGGCCACGACAACGCCGATCGGGCCGACCACACCGCCGAAGCCCAACGAACTCGGCTTCAAGGACACGGTCATCGCCCTTCCCGGCCAGATTACCCGGCTGAAGGCGAAATTCGACCGGCTCGGGCTCTACGTCTGGCATTGCCATATCCTCGAACATGAAGACAACGAAATGATGCGGCCGTACATCGTCAAGATCGACCCGGCATTCCCCGACTTTACCGGCGACGGCAAGGTGACCATCGCCGACGCCCTGTTCCTCCTGCAGAAGCTCACCACCCCCAGCCCGGCCGACCTTGCCTACGATCTGAACGGTGACGGCAAGCTCAACCTGCTCGATGTTCGCCTGTTGATCCAGAAGATTGTCGCAGGCTTGACAGCCCGGAAATAGGAGCGCCGAGGAAACGACACGCGCCGGCATGACGGCGAAAGAAACCATCTGAACGCCGGCCGCGGTCAACCGCCGGCAGGGTCATCCGAGACCCTGCCGGCTTTTTTTGTCGCCGCGGTTGTTTGACAACTCCCGGTCAGCCACTAGAATTAAGCGAAACAAATTTTGTCCAGGTGACTGTTTTGTCCGGACTGACAGCGGAGGGAAAAAGATGAAACAAACCGTAATCAAGTGGGGCGGCATGGCGGTACTGGCCCTTTTCCTCGCGGCCTGCGGCAGCGGCAGCGGTGGCAGCACCACGGCAACCAGCGGTACGGTGACGGGGGTGGTAACTGCCAACGCGACCGGCACGCCGTTGGCAGGCGCCGTGGTCAGCGACGGGACCGCCAGCGCCACCACCGACGCCAGCGGCGCCTACACCCTGGCCCGGCCGGTCGGCGACTACACCCTGACCGTCAGCGCCGTCGGCTACCAGAACGGCTGGCGGGCCTGCACCGTCGCCCCCGGCGCCACCGTCACCCTCGACTGGCAACTGACCACGGCCCACGACGACTATGCCGATTACGGCGCCGTCGCCCCGAGCCAGATGATCCCGGCGGCCAGCATGAACTATGTGGTGCTCGCCTGGAACGACCTCGGCATGCACTGCAGCCAGGACGATTATTCGGCCTTCTGCATCCTGCCGCCGTTCAACACCTTGCATGCCCAGGTTATCCAGCGGGGGGTCGGGGTGGTAACCAGCGGGATCACCGTCAGCTACCGTTTCCCGAAGAAAACCAATTCCGCCGCCCATACCAATTTCTGGCAGTACGCCGCCAGCTACGGCTGGGCCGCCGCGCCGAACGTCGGGATCACCGGCACGCCGCTGGCCGGAACGATGAAGGTCGATGCCAACAGCCTCGGTTTCGTCGCCGAGGGGATCCCGCTTACCCCCTATGATGACGACGGCACCTGGGACCCCTACGGTACCGCCACCATCACCGTCACCGACAGCACCACCGGCGCGGTCCTCGCCACCACCCAGGTGGTGGCGCCGATCTCCACCGAAATGAACTGCAGCAACTGCCACGGGATGACCAATACCTACCTGAACATCCTCCAGGCCCATGACCGGCGGAGCGGCACCACCCTGGTCGCCGACCGGACTGCCGGGGCCCTCCATCTCTGCAGCGAGTGCCACGCCGACAACGCCCTCGGCCTGCCGGGAAAAACCGGCGTAAAGAATCTCTCCCTGGCAATGCACAACTTTCACAAGGACAAAGTGGTCAGTGCCGGCGCCAGCAGCTCACCGGCCTGTTACAACTGTCACCCCGGCCCCCGCACCAACTGCCTGCGCGGCGTGATGTACCATGCCGGCCAGACCTGCACCGATTGCCACGGCGACATGACCGCCATGAGCCAGGCGCTGGTCAACGGTCGCCAGCCGTGGCTGGAAGAGCCCCGTTGCGGCAGCTGCCACGGTAGCGGCCACCAGGAGAACAGCGGCACCCTCTACCGCAATTCGCTCTTCACCAACTCCCCCGACCCGAAGATGGACGGCCAGATTTACTGCGAAGCGTGCCACAACAGCACCCACGCCGAATACACCTCCACCAACCCGGTCGACAACGGCATTCCCCAGCAGTACCAGGGAGACAGCTACTGGATCTGGAACTGCTACGTCTGCCACACCGACTACATGCCGATGCCGTCGATGCACCAGTAGCCGAAAACCGGCAAAAAAGAAGGGCCGCTCCGCTAGGGGCGGCCCTTCTTTTTTCGTCTGCCGGCCATCGCTGCCTGCGGTCGGCCGGGAGCATCAGCCGGCAGCACCGTCCAGCCGGAACTTGCTCACCATCCGCGACAGCTTTGCCACCTGCTGGTTCATCCCCTGGGCCGCCTCGGACGAGGTCTGGGCGGAGGCCGCATTCTGCCGGGTGACTTCGTTGATGTGGATCACGGAACGGCTGATCTCCTCGATGGCGCTGGCCTGCTCCTGGCTGTTCTGGGAAATCTGCTCGGTGAGCGAGCTGATGGTGGCGGCGCCGGATACCGCCGTGCTGAGGCAGCCGTCGATCTTTTGCGTCAGCTCCTCGCCCCGGCGGGCCTGCTCCACCGAAGTCCTGATCAGCACATCGGTCTGCTTGGCGGCATCGGTGGAGCGCCGGGCCAGCTGGCGGATCTCTTCGGTCAGCTGCTGGAAGTCGTTGCCGGCCCCTTCGACGTGGGCCGCCGAAATCGCCGCATTGACACCGAGAAGGCCGGAATTCGAGGCCACTCCCTTCAGCTCGCGCACGAGGTCCAGATACTCGTCCATCACCTCGTCGGCACTGCCGCCGTTGCCGGAAAGGGGCGTAAAGGCGACCCGGCGCCGGAAGTCGTTGAGCCGGGCGACTGCTTCCTCGCACCGCTTCGACAGGTTGCGCACCTCGCCGGCGACGACGCTGAAGCCGTTGGCCGACGAGCGGATCAGGCTCGCCTTGCTGGTGGCATTGGCCGAGAGCTTGTCGGTCTCCTTGGCGATGGAATCGATCTGCTGCACGATCCCGACGGTGTTGTCGGCCGAGCCGCGGATCTCCGCCATCGCCTGGAGCATCTGGTCCATGACGGTCTTTGCCGTGTCGATCGACGCGGCGGACTGCTGAGCGATCTGCCGGGCTTCAACGGTATTTTCGGCGCTCGTCTGGGAGGTTTTGGCGATATGTTCGAGGACGCCGGAGGTTTCGGTCAGCTGGCTCTCCTGTTCGCGGGTCCCGTCGGTAACGATCTGGCTGCTGGCGGTGATTTGCCCCCCCACCGCCGAAACCATCTCCACCGTTTCCGCCATCTGGGTCACCGCCGCATGAAGCGACTCCGCCGTGGCGTTCATCGCCTTCTTGATGGTGGAATGCTCGCCATGGTATTTCCCCCGCATCCGGGCGCCAAGGTCGTATTCGGCCAGGTGACTGAGGACGGTGCCCGCCTCGTTGACCGGCCCCATCACTGCATCGAGGGTCCCGTTTACCCCGGTGATCAGATCGCGCCAGACCCCTTCGAAGTCCCAGTCGTTCCCCCTCGCCTGCAGCCTGCCGGCGTCGATATTCCGGATCAGGTAGCGGGTTTCCCGGTCAAGCCCGTAGAGCGTGGCAAGCAGCGTGTTGAGGTTGCGCTTCAGGGTGTCGTGCTCGCCGGTGAAGTCGTCGATCACGAAGGGGGGAATCCGCCCGTGGGCAATCTCGTCGATCGCCCCGGCGGCCAGCCGCAGGGGAGCGACGAGGGTGTCGAGCATGCCGTTGATCGCCTCGACCAGCCGGGCGTCGTCGTCGCTAAGGCCCGACGTCTCCCCCCGCTCGTCGAGTCTCCCGGCCGTAATCGCCCCGACCAGCCGGTAAATTTCCTCATTGAGGGCTGCCGCGGGAACGGCAGGGGCTGCTGCAGCTTTGCTCGTTGCTCGTTTCATGTCAGGCTCCTTGGCGAAGCGTGAAGATAATCCTCGATGCAGGCGACGGCCGGATCGATGGCGGCGGCAACCTCCGGCGACATGCAGTCGCGGGGGCGGTCGAAGCAGCGCCCTTCGATCCCGACCAAGGTGATCGTTGCCGGAAGTCGCTCCGGGTAGAGGAGCCGGCCGATGTCGACGGTCTCCTTCAGGCCGATGAAATGGGCCGAGATGGCCCCGGCGCCGAAATCCGGCAGCTCATCCCACGGCAGCCGGTGGATGGTGCCGGCCGGCGCGCCGAACTGGACGGCATCGACGACGATCAGGGCCGATTCGGTGCCGGTCAGGTAGTCGAGCAGGGCAAGCCCGCCGACGGCCGCGTAGCGGAGCACGGTTCCCGGCGGCAGCGGAGAGTCCGCCAGCCGCCGGTAGATCTCGTACCCCACGGCGTCATCGGCCACCAGCTCGTTGCCGACACAGACCACAACCGCCCCGGCGGTCACTGGGTCCGGAGTTTCAGCAGGCACTGCGCCCCGCACGAAACGATCTCCGATTTGACCGGCCGGCAGACCAGCTCGTTGACAATCCCGTCCAGGTAGGCGTGGAACAGCCGGCAGAGGGCGGTTCCCGGTGTCAGCCCCCGCTGGCTGCAGATATCCCGCAGCACACAGTGGTCGAACAGCAGTTCGCGCTCCGCCCCTTCCCCGGCAAGCCGGAAGGCGTAGCCGGCCTTCATCCGGGAGCCGAGAATGGCGACGACCTCCTCCAGCGTCGGGTTCGGCAGATGGACCGGCAGTTTCCGCGCCATCTCCCGGCCGGCGATCCTCCCCACCGAGGCGGTGGCGCCCCCCATGATCGTGTCGACGGTAGCAGCGAAAATGTCCAGCAGGAACGCCACTTCGGTGGCGGCGTTGCGGTGGTCTTCCAGGGTGACCTGCCCGGCAGTCTCGCTGCTCATATGAACTTCTCCATCTTGGCGCAGAACGCCAGGTCGCGGTAGAAATTCCTGACGACGTGGTACTCCTCGTGGCGGATCGCCCCGGAGGGACAGAGATAGGCACAGGAAAGGCAGGCGATGCAGTCCTCCTGGTGTTCCACGACGCAGAGCCGCTTCTCCTCGTCATAGGCGAAGACCTTGGTGGGGCAGACATCGACGCACATCCGGCAGCCGCGACAGGCCTCTTCATGGACCAGTATTTCGAGCATCAGCAGTTCCTCCTGATCACCTGGGAGTGGCGGGGACGGTTGACGACGATTTCCAGCGGCATCGTCCCCAGGGCGTGGGTGGCGCAGGAAAGGCAGGGATCGTAGCAGCGGATGCCGAACTCCACGGCATTGAGCAGCGCCTGGTCGTCGGGGCGGTTGATGACGTGGGAAGAGGCGGCCTGGGCGATCATCGCGTTGATCAGGGCATAGTTCTGCTGGGTGGCGACGATCAGGTTCGCCGCCCGGACAATGCCGTTCTCGTCGATCTCGTAGTCGTGGATCAGCGTCCCCCGGGGGGCCTCGACGTGCCCGACGCCCCGGCCGCCGGCGAATTTCACCGGCAGGCGGGTCTCGCCGTGGAGCTGCGGATCGGCGAGGATCTCCTGCGCCCGCTCGGTGCAGTACAGGAGCTCGATCAGCCGGGCATAGGGCTGCAGGGCGTTGGCGTGGCAGGGGCGGCCGATGGTCCGGATAAACTCCTCCCGCTCCCGGTCCGCCAGCGGGGTGCCGTAGCGCTCGGTGACGTTGAGGCGGGCCAGCGGGCCGACCCGGTAATCGTGGCGGCCGTCGCCGGCCAGGAAGGCGACCTGCTTCATGTAGGAAAAGTCCACCACCGATTCGGAGAGGTAGCCGGTGTAGTCGGCGGTCGGAAACTGCCCCTGTCGGGCGCCGCTCTCGTCGACGGCGCGGATTTCGCCATCGACCAGGGCGATGGTGCCGTCCGGCTTGACGGTGCCGACGCTCCAGGCGGGGACGACCCACTGCTCGACCATCGCCGGGTGGGCGTCGAGCATCTTCATGAGCAGCTGTTTGACCACCGGCGCCAGTTCCAGCACCAGGCCGTGGGCCTCCTCCGCCCAGGCGTTGAGCTGGCGCTCCCGTTCGGCGTCGAGGACGAAGGCGATACCGCCGGCCACCGAGGTGACCGGGTGGGTGCCGCGCCCCCCCACCAGCTCGTTAATCTTCTGGCCGATGGAGCGGCACTGCAGGGCCTTTTTGGCGATCTCGGGGACCGCCCGCACCACGCCGACCACATTGCGGACGGCCGGGTCGGCATCGAGCCCCAGGACCAGGTCCGGCCCCTGGAGGACAAAGAGTGAGAGGCAGTGGGAGTGAATCAGGTGCCCCATGTACATCAGCTCCCGGAGGAGCTTCGCCGCCGGCGGCGGCTCGACCCCGGCGGCGTTGTCGAGGGCGTTGGTGGCGGCCAGGTGGTGGGCCGTCGGGCAGACACCGCAGATGCGGGCCGTCACCAGCGGCATCCGGTCCGCATCCATGCCGGTCAGGATCTTTTCGAAGCCCCGCAGCTCGTTCACCACCAAGCCGGCGGCGGCCAGCCCGCCCCCCTCGTCGAGATCGATGAAAACCCGGGCGTGTCCCTCGATGCGGGTGACCGGATCAATGGTGATGGTCTTGTTCATAATCGTCGCGCTCCTCGTCGGTCCACTTGCGGATCAGGAAGGTCGGCTTCTCGCCGATCATCGGCGTCGCCATGGTGTAGGAGTAGTGGGTCTTGGCGGTCCGTTCGATCTCCCGGATAATCGCCTCCCGGGGAATCGCGGTCAGGCGGGACATCCGCTCGGCGATTTCGGTGCGGATGTCGCGGTTCGGCTCGGTCAGCACCTGCCGGGTGGCGCCGGCGCAGCCGCTGCAGGGGATGCCGTTCAGCGGGCAGGGGGCCATGCAGCGATCGAGGGTCACCGACCCCATGCAGAGATACCCCTGGCTGAGGAAGCAGCGCTCCGGATCGGGGACCCCTTCGGCATTCTTCCGGATCCGCTCCACCTCGGTCTTCTCCATCTGCCGCCGGCAGCGGGCGCAGACCGACTCGCCGGTGGCGATCCGCGGCGAGCGTCCCTCCAGCAGGGCCAGCAGGGCATCGAAAACGAAGCCGGGATGGGGGGCGCAGCCGGGGAGGTAGAGGTCGACGGCGATGACGCTGTCGAGCGGCGAGACGGCCGGCTCCAGGGCCGAGACCTCCCGGGACGGCGGCGCCTGGGTGCCGGTGGTCTTGTTACGGGTATAGACCGCGTCGATGATCTCCTCGCGGGAGTGGACGTTGCCGGCGCCGGCAATCCCGCCGTAGACCGCGCAGGAGCCCCAGGCGATGATCAGGTCGCAGCTCTTGCGCATCTCCTCGGCCGCGTGCCGGTCGTGTTCGGAACGGATGGCGCCGGAGACGATGCCGATGGCGGCCTTCGGGTAGTCCTTGACGTCGGTCAGCACCGGGCAGCGCTGGATGGTGACCGATTCGAGGACCGCGAGGATCTTTTCGTGCAGGTCGACGATGGCCACGTGGCAACCCGAGCAGTCGCTCAGCCATTCGAGGTTGATCGGGACGGTGCTCACTGCGCTCCCCCCTTCTGCCGATGGATCACCAGCCGTTTGTAGCAGGCATTTTCTCCGGCATGGAGAATCTCCAGCGTCGAGTCGACCCCCATGATGTTCCGGAGGGCTCCCGAGAAAAAGCCGAACATCATCGTGCAGAGGGACCCCTTCTGGGTATGGCCGAAACGGAACAGGGACTGGCGGATCATGCAGTCCCGGAAGACGAGGTGGAGGTCCTCGTCGCCGCTGTCGGTCGCCAGCACCAGGGCCGGCCGGTCGTGGGTCTTGAACGGCTCGAAGTGCCAGAGGCAGTTGTTGGCGAGGAGCACCTGGCGGACCGCTTCGAGAGCCTCTTCGACATTGTCGGTTCGCGGAACGTTTGCGGAAAACTGCATGCCGAGGCGCTTGCCGGCAAGGTAGGTGATACTGTTGGCCGATTCGCCGATCGCCTCTTCGATGCCGCTGGCGATGGCGCCGAGGAAGGTCATGGTCTCCTGGAGGGCGGCGCGGGTGGTCATCAGGTCGGACATGTCTGGTCCCTTCTGCCATTGAGATGGGGTCACCGGGCAGGAGGGTCGGGAGGAGGGCGGGGTGACACCGTTGTCACTGCAGTACTGTGCAAGCATTGCCGCATTTCCCGGCCGAGGGGCCGGGCACGGCAATTGTGCGGCGGCTGGCGCCGCGGGTTCAGCGGGCTAGCCCGACGCGGCGTCGGCCAGTTCACTCATCTCCTCGGCGGAGAACATCTTGTCCACGTCGAGGGCGATGACCAGCCGGTCGCCCATCGAGGCCACGCCGCGGATGGCCTCGCCGTCATACCCCGATGAGGCCGGCGGTGCCGGCGACAGCGACTCCGGCGGCACCTTCATCACCTGGCTCAGGCTGTCGACGATGATGCCGACGGTCATCCTGGGAGTGATGGCCACGACGATCACCCGCTCCGCGTCGTCGGTCGGGCATTCGTCGGCAATGTTGAACCGTTTGCGGAAATCGATGATCGGCACGATCCTGCCGCGCAGGTTGATGATTCCTTCAACGTCCGGCGGCGTGCTGGGGACGGTGGTGACCGGGGTCATCCGGATGATTTCCTGCACCTTGAGAATCTCGAAGCCGTATTCCTCGCGTCCGACCCGGAAGCCGACCAGCTGCAGAGGTTTGTCACTGCCCGGTTTTCCCGTCGGGTATGCCGGCAATGTCGACATATGGCTGCCCTTCCCCGGAGAATTAATATAACGGCGTTACATTAAAATCGACAACTCGGCCCATTACCGCCGCCAACATCCGCTGCCGGCGGCGATCCACGCCGACACCCCGCCTGAAACGAGTAAAACAGCACACAAACATACCCGTAACAACCCGCGGTCTTTGCGATGTATACACCTATTTATCGGAGATGACAATCAGGACTTTAGGGTTTTTTTAAGACATATCGCTGATGGCGATACAAATAGAACAACGATAAAACACCTATTGACCGGCAAAAAACACCGGTGTCACGCTTCATTAACTTGAAATCATTGACATTATCTTGTCTAAAGGTTCTGCCTGGCGGTCAAAGCCCGGCATGTCGACCGCCGGGCCGTCCCGCCGCGCCACCAGTTCGCCAATCCGATTCCCTTCGGCCGGGAGCCGTGCCGCCCCCCCTCCCGACAATCGGCACATTTTTGATCCAGGTCATAATCCCGGCCGGGCGAAGGGGGTAAAGTGGGATCATCACCAAGGGGGGGGAGGAACAAACCATGGAACTGAACAACGACCTCGGCAACCGGGCCATCCAGGAAGTGATCGCCGAACATCCGGCCATCGGCGAAATCCTGCAGCGTTTCGATATCGGCTGCGTCACCTGCAAGGTAGGAATCTGCCTCCTCAAGGACGTCGTCTCGATCCACGGGCTGTCGCCGGAAGACGAGGCCCGGGTGGCCGCCGAAATCAACGCCTACCTGGCCGGGCGGGCGGCCTGACCGCCGACCGGGAAGAGTTTGCACCGTCTCACGCAGAGGAATAAGACGCTAATCTTCCGTACGTTATCCCCCCTCCCTCGATGGGAGGGGGCAGAGGGAAGGGTGAAAATGAACGGCCATCCGTTTGCACCCCCACCCCAGCCCTCCCCCATCGAAGGGAGAGGGAGCATTTTCGGCTTGCGAAAGATTGGTGGAAATCATGTCAAACAAACCAAAGGAGACATATCATGACACAGATGGGTTGTGGCTGCCCCGGCAGCATGGCACGGGTTATCGAACGGGAAGAAACGACGACCGATCAGACGGCACGGGCACCTTCCGAACTTCGCCAGTGGCCGGTCCAGTTGCAGCTGGTACCGCCGACCGCCCCCTATTTCCGCAACGCCGAGATCCTCATCGCCGCGGACTGCGTCGGCTTCGCCCTCGGCTCGTTCCACCAGGCCCTGCTGAAAGGAAAGGCGCTGGCGATCGCCTGCCCGAAACTGGACGAGACCGGCAGCTATGTGGAAAAACTGGCGACCATCTTCCGCGACAACGAGGTGAAAAGCGTCACCGTAGCAATCATGGAAGTACCCTGCTGCCGCGGGCTCGACATCATGGTAAAGCAGGCGCTGGCCCAGGCCGGCAAGCCGATCCCCCTGGAAACGGTGGTCATCGGCATCGACGGCGAAAGGAGGAACTGACCATGACCGGCAACATCACCGACCGACTGATCGACGAGCACCGGCTGATCCTGCGGATGCTCACCGTCCTGGAGAAACGGGCGCTGCGGGTCGCCGACGGCGCCGCCCCGGACGCCGAATTTTTCCTCGCCGCGGTCGACTTCATCCGCAACTACGCCGACCGCTTCCATCACGCCAAGGAAGAAGACATCCTCTTCGCCGCCCTGGTGGCCAATGGCATGCCCCGCGAGCACAGCCCGGTGGCGGCGATGCTGCTGGAGCACGAAGAGGGGCGAGCCCACGTCCGGGCGCTGGAAGCGGCCGCCCTGGCGGTGCAGGCCGGGGAAAGCGGCCGCGCCCGCGAAATCGCCGAGCACGCCATCGCTTACCTCGAACTGCTCCGGGAGCATATCGACAAAGAGGATCACATCCTCTACCCGCTCGCCGAGCGGCTCATCCCTGTCGGGCAGCACGAGGCGGTCCTCGCCGGCTACGCGGCGGCGGCAAAGCGGGCCCCAGCCGGGTTCGAGGAACACTACCGGCAGCTGGTAGCCCGCTACGAAGCGGCAGCACTCCGCCCGGCGGCATAACCACATTTGCGCCGATACAAACAAACCAGGCCGCACCTTCGAGGAGGATGCGGCCTGGTTTGTTTGTATTGCTGCCAGATTGTCCCTCTCTCCGGTTCATTCAAAAAAGCGATTCAAATCGTCAAGGCCTATTCTTGCCCTCGACGGACGGGGGCCAAATAAGGGTTAGACCACTCTTTTGATGTAGTAAAGGAGCAAACCAACTCCTCCGCACAGCAGCACAACTCCAAAGTACCGTAAAAATCTTGGTGTCACAGCCGGGGCAGAGGGAATAATCTTTTTTTGCAGGTTGAAAAGAAACGACAGCGCACTACTAGAGAAAATGTGGAGGCTTCCGAAAATGATCAGAAAAAATGAAAGGAATTGACCCTGTGGTGTCCTTTTAGCCGTACAATAACTTTCGGCGTAATACAGGCCAACACCAGCCATCATAAGAGAGAAAAATAATTTAATGATTTCTATTGCAAGTCTTTTTGACTCTTCGAATTCATCAGCTGATTTCATTTAAACAGCTCATGGGGGTCAGGTCTTGAAACAGCTCATGGGGGTCAGGTCTTGAAATGTCACTTTTCCAACACCTTTCCTCAAAATCTTATATTTCAAGACTTGACCCCCATGTCTTGTTTTTTTGCCGCACCATTCGGCCAGCAACTCCAGATAGGCCTGATAATCATCATCACTAAAAAAGGTTTGTTGGCGGCGATTGCCGCGTTGCGTAACGTGGTGCGGAAGTCCAGGAGCTATTACTCGTGCGATGCGTGCCATGTGGAAATATTAGCAGATGTAAATCGGCGGTCAATTAAATATACTGTCCCCGGAACTTCGCACTCTTTCCTATTCAGTCGTAGCTTGCACTGCAGTGACCCTATAGACGTGCTTATTTTTAACTTGGTTGTTCCGTATTTCTTTCAGAATTTCTGGTAATGTCGATTCACTTGATGTTTCCGGTTTGTCGCCCATCCAAATAGCCTGAAATGTAAATCCGCCAGCTTCCTCTCCAAGCACTTGTAGTGCCTTTGCCAAAGGTTCCAGAATTTCTGGCTCCAACTCCCATACAGGCTCGTTCCAATCTGCATTGTCTGACATAAGTGAGCATGAGCATCCTCCGTCACGTGAAAACCAGAGGGCGCCTTTGTATGGCTTGTTCTGTTTCTCAACACGGAGCCCTGATAGCTTCGTCAGCCTCTGTGCACTCACTTTGTTTTCCTGTGCCGGAATCGCATACGCTTGGAGACACATATTCATCTTCCTTTATTCTGCCAACGGTTGAGAGTACAGCGGCTTGCCCGCTGTTACGCTTTGTTGGCTGCTTTTCTGGAAGTTTCACGTTTGCTTCTCCGCCCCTTCATGGCCCGGTGTCTGATTTCCTCTTTTCCCAGCGACCTTCAAAGCGAAGTATCCATACAGGATTCCTGGTGTGCAAGGGAGCAACTCTTGGATGTTGGGCTGTTGATGGTTCAACCAGTTGAGAATTAAAATACTCGGCACAAAAAGTATGAAAAACCAGCCTGTCACTTTTAATTCAACGTTTGATAACAAGTAGGTGCATCTATGTAGAGCAAGCTTATAGGTCAATTTCAAAAACCAATATGCTATGAGGAGCAAGATTGCTAAAAACACAACAGCGTAGGTTTCAATTGTGCCTCTCCTGAGTATTGACTTACTAAACCATCCTGAGACAAAAAGGAAAAATCCACCGACCGAACCAGTGATAAGAGCAAAAAAGGACTCGAACACCTTTTCTGAAAATTGATTTTTGTACTCCTCATCGAGTTTCATTTGATCCTTTTTCCTCCTAGCCAACGGCTGAGAGCGCAGCGGCGGCGCTAGCCGACCGTCTGACGCGCTTAGTTGGGCGACTACTCTTCCTGACCGGAATCATCGGTGGAAAAAATGTCCTCTTTGGAGGGTTCAATAGCTTTCTTTTTCGTCTCTTCGTCACTTAAATGTATGATTGGGTCAAGCTCTTTTGCTAATGCTACATGACGACGTTTTCGGTTACCCAAGTCTGAGGATGCACGAATGGATTTCGCATAGTCTTGGACGTTTGCTGAAAACTCACCAGTAGTTCCATCAGTGCTTAAAAAACTGCTGACCCCAGTAGCAAACTCGTCAAGCTTGTTTCTGAAATTTTTTCTTGACTCATCTGACAGTGGCAGACTTTTTACTTTCTCTGCTAAGTAAACAAACAAACTATAAAAATCGGTTTTCTTTTTCCATCTGGTATTTTTAATGTCTGGCAACACATATTCTATTTCATTCAATACAACTTGTGTTGTAAAGGTTATATCTTCCTTAAATTCAAACTCCTCTTCATATTCTTGGTAATATTTATCCAATGTCTCCTTTTTATTTTGATGGCCGTGTAGCACAGCTATCGCAAGTTCAGAAATATATTCTACATCCATCATCCTCCTAAAATTTAGAGGAGTGAATAACCCTGAAGTACCCCAATAGTAGTAGTTAGATATTTCTTGCATTGTAGAAATAAAAGGTCCCCAGTAAGTAGCTTGACGAAGCTCTTGAGCATTTAGTGCAACCACATTCTTATTAAGTCGTTGAAAGATTCCGCGTATTTCTTCGTCGGGCATTTCAGGCAATATTCTTACATTAAAGGTATATCCGAAAAACTTCTTCTTATCATCTGGTGACAGATCGTCAAATTTCATGTTAGCCCAACTAGGGCTTTCCTCTTCTTTTAATCCAAATTTCCCTTCAGCATAATCCAGGCATGCTCTGATTCGTTGCTGTCCATCAATAATGATATGATTCTCTTTTCCATTCTCATCCACGAATTCCTGCATGTAAATTTCTGGGATTGGGAATCCATTCAATATACTATCAATTAGATAGCTTTTCTGTGGATGTATCCAAACAGGGTTCCGCTGGAACGGTGGTTTCATTTGTAGATCACCATTATCGTTAGCCTTTTTGAACCATATAACTGTCCTATTCGTTGTATTCAAAAACTTTGACATTTTAGACTCCTTTTCCCAGTTCGTGTTCCCTCAAGTTATTAATATTTAAGACATGATAACTACGAAGACTTTCAAAATCCTTATAGATTCTTGCATTAATTGTTCTTTCCCCTGATGGTTCAATGACTGACATTTCTTTTAGTGCAGTCCCCCATTTTTTCCCAAAAGGTAGATAAGCTAGAATTTTGTCGGTCGCAATAGTGCCCCAATATATGTAGTTTTTCTGATGATCTATGACAGACTGTTTAGCGCGAGGAGGTAATTTATGTAATTCGGCTCCTAAACCTCGCATGTATCGCCAAGACTCATTGAAATAGTAGTCAGAGACAATAGCCACGCCCAAGTCTGACTCAGCATCAAATTCTTTATAGTTCTTGTATGGGTTCATGCTGACACCAGCTGACCCGCTTCCAATTAGAAATATGGATGCAGAATCTACTGATATCTTATCTGCTAAGACGTGTTTCCAATTAATGTATAGTTCTAGATTGTTGTTGAAAGCGTGGGGGATTCGTTCGAGCATCCAGAATGAGGCTATCTTATCTGGTGGCTTTGATAGTAGGTCACCAATAAATCTGTCTCGTATAGATTCCATTTCGCGTTCCTATTCCGATTCTATTCTTCTAATTCGGCCAACGGCTGAGAGTGCAGCGGCGGAGCGAAGCGGAGACCGTCTGCCACGCTTTGTTGGCGCGTCCAGTCAGAACCTTTGCAAATTCAGCTGTAAGTTATTTGGCAAGGCCCGAAACCAGCAGAATCTAAGAGGCCATTGAAAAATGCAGAGATTGTTTCCAGAGACCGCATGCAATATGCTTTTTCTACAACCAATGCTCCTTCTGCGTCTGAAACGCCGATCTGTTTTTTGCAGAGCTCGTAGATACGTTTTTTATCTCTCGATTCTTCGATTCTGCCGTTCGTGTGGACAATGCAATCTCGAATCATTTGTAAATCCTTCAGTTCTTGCCAGCCTTTTTGATTGTCATAATGTATTTCAGCAATCTTCTTCAAAAAAGCATTAACTCTTTCAAACTGTGCACCCCTGAGGTCCTTCTCGGTTATGGGTAAATTTCTTCTTTTTTGAATTTCGTTACAGGTTGCGCGTAGACGATCCTCTAGGACAATGTGAAGAAGGACAATGAATGAGTATCGAATTTTTGATGGGAAATCACGCTCATAACGTTCTTCGAAAAATAGGACTTCACCTTGATAGTCAGAGTACCACTCATGATAACCATCTTCAGACAAGCCAGCTGGAGGAGTCAAATCTGTCCGAGCCCTTTCCTTTTCACGTACAGCCTCGAACTGGCTCTCCGCCATCTCAAGATAATCTTTAAGGTTACTGAAGGCAAAATCAGTTTCCCATCTGTGAACGTCCCAGTTAATCAAAGCCATGTTTTACTCTCTTAATGTGACAACTCGTTATTTGTCATCTGACCTTGTGGCGACCAGAATGCATATCTCTTTCGATGTTGTAAGCTCTTGTCACATCTTGAAAACACTTTGTGAGATAATCCCTTTGAAACCTTATCTCGGCAATGACTTTGTCCAACAGGTAATTTGGTGGTGATATGGTGTGCCTAGTTTTCGGTCGTTGCGCTTTATATTCTTCGCCGTAAAATCTGACTTTGTGTGCAAAATGTTCAAAATCATGGTTTACAAGCTGACTGCCACGCACTAAGTTTAGTACGGTTTTATCAAAGTCAGATTCCACTTCGTCGTTACTATCATCGTATATTTTGATTCCACGAAGCTCCTCCCGAGAAGAAGCTTGTTTCACGCGGCGCTGATTTATAAATTCAATAATGTCTTCAAAACGCTCGTTTTTTTCTAATTTCGACTCAAGGTTCTGGTAATAATCTATATAATCATCGTACACCAGCTTCGCAGCATCATAAGTTGGCTGAATATGCCGCAAAAGCTCAGGGGGGTCAGGTCTTGAAATATCACTTTTCCAACTCTTTTCCTCAAAATCTTATATTTCAAGACTTGCCCCCCGGCGTGTGCGTGACCCCCGGCGTGTGCGCTCAGATTCTTATTTCATTCTCCGCCCAACGGGAGCCGGGGCTGACCGTGAGAGCACCGCGTCGAGGTTTCGGCGAGGATCGTCCCCATCCGCAAGACAAAATCATCCCTGTCCGAGTCATCGGTGAAAATTTCACGGCGCTCAATGCCGCGACAAATGATGTGGTGGAGCGTGCCAGCTCTATCGATCCGAGCCTGACGGGGCATCTCTTTTCATCCTTCTTGCTTCAATAGAAACTTATAAATTTATGGGCGTCCCCCTAGATAGACTCCGGCAGATATGGTATCTCGTTGCATCTTTTCTCCTATGCTTTATGTGGCCAACTCCATAAGTCTGATCGGCTAGCTTTTCGAGCCGGTCTTGGCGGTTCTGGCTTTAACGTTTCTCGTTATGAAACTTTTTATTAATAAAATCATATTTTTTAATATCCATCATCCCCATTACAATACGATCACTCCTGTATATCAATATAGTGCTCACTAAATACGCGAAACAAGTTAGTGAAAGTGCCCACTGGGGCGGATTCCGGGGACAGTATATTTAAATTACTTTCCCTTTGGCTTCGGTCCTCTCTTCGCCGGCCTGAGCAGTCGCTCCAGTTCTCCCTCCAAGCGCTCGACAAACGATACTTCCCCAAGCGGCCGGCCACTACGCTCGTGTTTTTTCAGCAAGGTAAGCTCATCCTCATCCGTCAGAGCCAGAAATTGCTGCCAGTCACTTACAATGTCCAACAGCGGCTTGACCTTTACAAGCGGGTCATCGTTCCCGGCAAGATGGGCAGCTGCACTGCTCCAGCGATACTCTCCGGGAAGGGCGACCATGCCGGCAGCAACAGGATTCATTTCTACATAGCGGGCAGCGGCGAGTCAATTGTTTAAGGGTCAGGTCTACATTCTACATAAAGTGTGGAATGTAGACCTGACCCTCCAGTTGTAGACCTGACCCTCCAGTTGCTTGCTGATTTGATTATCGAAATAGCAGAACTAGGCCAGCTATCGTCATGACAGTCCCAACGCCCAGCAAGCCAAGCTCCAGCTTCATTTCTCGCCAGTTACTTGGTGCCTCAATCAGATTTTTTATGAAATCAACAACGTAGTTCAGCGAGGTGAAGATGCTCAAAATCAGGTACGGAACTGATGGCGTTTCTTCTTTGTCTGAATTTTTGAAGGTCAAAGCGATTACGCCAGCAAATAGTATGGCGCTTCCCAAGGCGAGTAAGATAATTCCTGCAATGAAAGAGAATTTCATCTAATCTTCATTCCTCGTCCAACGGGGTGCCCGGTTGACCCGCTTTGGGGCGGCGTCTAACCGGCTGGTTGGATCATTCTTGCTGTGCTGCCACTTACACGACTGACCAGCGTCTCCCAGGTCTCTTCCAATCATATTCAATTTCTAGGCGGTAATACTTCGTAGCCGAACTGAACTACATCATCGACTTTGCCCAAACCGACGGCACTCTTTGCATGAAATT
Source organism: Geotalea uraniireducens (assembly GCF_027943965.1). Classification (NCBI taxonomy): domain Bacteria; kingdom Pseudomonadati; phylum Thermodesulfobacteriota; class Desulfuromonadia; order Geobacterales; family Geobacteraceae; genus Geotalea; species Geotalea uraniireducens. The sequence goes on from NZ_AP027151.1 coordinate 3,384,023, forward strand.
TTCGCTGGCTTTTCACCGCAACAAATATCCACAGCATTTCTTGCACATGATTTTCTTGTATTGTTAAATCAAAGTCACCACTGCTGTTCCAAGAAAAAACATGGGGCACCGCCATTGGCAACACCGCGAACTCTAATGGCTCACCCAACGGATCTGTTCCAGATACTTTAATTTGAAGTTGATCACCTGGTCTAAGTATGCTTCCTGTCGCTACTGGATTTGATTGACCGATAGCCCAAGTGTTTCCCAGACTGTCTTGAACGCTTTCAATCCTCGGATAGTATCGCAGGGATTCCGGGGACAGTATATTTAAATTACTTTCCCTTTGGCTTCGGTCCTCTCTTCGCCGGCCTGAGCAGTCGCTCCAGTTCTCCCTCCAAGCGCTCGACAAACGATACTTCCCCAAGCGGCCGGCCACTACGCTCGTGTTTTTTCAGCAAGGTAAGCTCATCCTCATCCGTCAGAGCCAGAAATTGCTGCCAGTCACTTACAATGTCCAACAGCGGCTTGACCTTTACAAGCGGGTCATCGTTCCCGGCAAGATGGGCAGCGGCACTGCTCCAGCGATACTCTCCGGGAAGGGCGACCATGCCGGCAGCAACAGGATTCATTTCTACATAGCGGGCAGCGGCGAGCAAATATCTTTCGTCCATGGGAAACGACGCAAATCGTTCCTGCCAGAGATGCCCGCGCCACTTCTCCCGGAAATTGATCCGTCTGGTGTATCGGCGGTGAGCTTCGCCAATCGCTCGCGCCAACCCGTCTTCCGTTTCAGGAACGGCAATGAGATGAACATGGTTCGGCATCACGCAATAAGCCCAGATCTGAACCTGATATTTGCCGCACCATTCGGCCATCAACTCCAGATAGGCCTGATAATCATCATCACTAAAAAAGGTTTGTTGGCGGCGATTGCCGCGTTGCGTAACGTGGTGCGGAAGTCCAGGAGCTATTACTCGTGCGATGCGTGCCATGTGGAAATATTAGCAGATGTAAATCTGCGGTCAATTAAATATACTGTCCCCGGAACTTCGTCCCCCGGTCGTGCCGATGGTTGGCGCACCCCTTTACCTGCTTCAGCATTCCTAAACCTCTGAAATAGCTTCGATATACCTCTCGCATGTCCGATCTCTGCTGCCTGAGGAAAAAATATACTCTTGAAACCAAAGATGTTTTAAGAATGCACTTTCATTTTCAAGCATATGGTTTTTGTCATTTTCATATATTTTTTTTGCAAGTGTATAAATCAGAACCCAATTTTCATCATCAACTATGTTTAAAAATGTGACGCCATTTTGCTTTGAAAAAATCCGTTTATTGAATATGTCAGGCATTCCAACTCCTCCGACATACATTTCCATTATGTTGTTGTCTATTACAATCCGGGGATAAATAGAAATTTTACTTTCCAGCTCATAGGCTTTGGCTATAGAATGGCTATAGGTAAGCCGTCCACTTTGAAAATGTCTTGAATATGCAATACCACCTCTGATAAAAAGCCCACGCCTTAAAAACTCAATGAACACATTTTTCAATATCGAGGTAAATTCAGGGAAATGGTTATGTTCTGAACAAGTTATAATTATTGTGTCTGATATGGCTTGAACCCTGTAAAATGCGTCATTAACACTATCAAACACCTTTAAAGCTTGTTCAAGATCATCTTTGAAAGTAAGTAGTCCACTCTTTTGGTCACTCTCCAGGCGATACCTATATGCTAAAATATCAATCAACGCAGTGTACACATGAGATATGGCCATTATGATAAAGCTCCTGCTATTTTAGCAATCTCGTTTTTATATTCCTTCATTCTTTCCAATAAAGGATCCCATACAGTTCCGTAGTACATACGTCCATCAGCAGAAGCTTCCTTAGTATGCTCTTGTTGTATGTCAAATATTGCTCTCCCGAACATTTGAGCAAGTGGTGCCAACACTCCTACATCACGGATTGTCGCTATATATGGCATTTTGACGTTAAATGAACATTTTGGGGTTATCCCCTGATCACCTACTAATTTTGTCTCAATTTCAGCTGATATCCTGTTTTGCCATTCGATGTAAGATTTTTTAGTTTTAGAGGCACTATGTATTTTATAATTTTGAATTATAGTTCCTGCTAGCTTTGGCTCACCTGTAAATGGAACTATACCAAATGGCACTAAAGTATCTGAAATTTGCTTATGCCGATCTACCCATTCCCTTATTACTCGCCCCAACAAACGAACCGCTTGATAACAAAATCTATCTGGCACCAATGGCACTATTATTTCGTCACACGTTAATATAACAGTACGGGTTATTGAACCTGTACTTGGCCCAACATCACATAAGATATAATCAAAACCGTTTAATTCACCGAGTTCTGTAATTAAGCGATGAAACGCAACATAAGTATTTTTTTCGTGAATATTTTCAGTTACAGCTTGGTTCCAGGCCGTTCCAAAGTAGGTTTCCGCTCTAGAAAATTCAAGATCGCCTCTAAAAATAAATAGATTTGTATAAATGTTGTGGCTCGGCAACTTGACTGAGTTTGGGTCTATTTTACTACTTTCTCCCATAAATCTTGGTAAAAATGCTTGATATATGGATGTCCCGGGTAAATCAATGTCTGGTGAATCAGCGTCTTCGTTTGCAGCAAAGAACATTTCGGTTACATTGCATTGTGGATCACAATCTACTAAAAGCACTTTGCTACTTTGGGAAAGATATGCCCCTAAATTGAATAATGTTGTTGTTTTTGATACACCGCCTTTGTTGTTGTAAAGCGATATAATCTTTCCCATCGTGTTCTCCTTTTGATAGCATCAGAATCTTGAAATCTCATTACTTTGAACGCATTGTGTTAGATAGTGCTAGATATTTCGACAACGGCATAAGCCTGACCGGCGGCTTTTTAGGCCGGTCTTGGCGCTGGTTGGTAGTTCAAATGTCATCATTCGTGGCGAAATACAGCACATTATTGTTTATTCCAATTTCCTTTCGCTGTGATAGCCACTCTTTTATTGGGACGTCAGTAGCCATGTCATTCAAATATGCTTTTTCTTCGGTTGTAATCCGGGTTCCCAATTTTCTGCGAAGACGGCAGTACGTTAAAGTTGCCGCAGCAGAATATGAAACAAAAACCTCAACGATAAGGAAGGCAGAATTATAAAAATTTAAATGGTTTGCAGAGCCACCGCCTCTGTACATGATGTTGCCAAGCGGAAAGGAATGCACATAATTTGAGAGTAGTTTGTAAACTCCCTCCTCCATTTCTTTAGAAAAAGGAGATTTCTTGGGGCGCCGTCCGCGCCAGTAAAAAGCTTTGCGTCCTAGCAGTAGCTGTCGCTGCTCTTTTTCAGTCAAGTTGGTAAAAAATACGTTTCTTTCCAAGCATGAAACTGACATCCTGCCGGTCATTTCAAATGTTGACATTATCGAGTCATGGTCTGTGAAGTTAAAACAAGAAAGAATGTTTCTAAGATCGCAAGAGTAGTGGAGATGATACAGCCATATCCTAAAGTCTAGTTCGTCCTTAGAGGCAGATGCATCGCAAAAATAGCAAAGAGCATTATGGGTCTCGATTACCATTCTAGCAAGTGCGGCAAGCACTGAAATGTCAACATGACCCGTTTCTTTGTTATTGCTGGCCAAATGTTTCCTGAAACTTGCAATATGCAGAATGAGTTTATTGAAAATTTCTTCGGCGTGAAGAGCGCGAGATGTTGACCCTGTCGGGAACTCGCTAATGGTCGAAAGTTTTTCTGCGATTCCGATAATTTTAGGAATTTCGTCAGTTCTGAATTTAAGTTCTGTCATATTGTTTCTGCCAACTAGTTATTGACCGGTCAGGACCGGCATCTAATATTATATGCAAGCATCTAATAATATATCCCGGCATCTAACTTTAGATACCGGGATGCATATAATAATAGATGCTTTTGGCAACCTCTTGGGCATCCAATATTATATACTGGCATCCAATATTAGATGCCCTCAACTGCCGCTGTTCTTCATCTCGGCATCCAATATTATATGCTTCTCCAGTTCTGTCCCCTTGATCTTGCCAAGCTGGATGTACCAGAGCTTGACGTCAGGGTCCCATGTCCCGCCCATAGTTTTGGCCATTCGCCCCAATTCACGCTGACCATATGAAATCCGCACCGGCACAAGAGGATCATCGACAGTCGCTTTCCGCGGAGCCGGCAATTCCTTCGTTTCAACGATAAGTTCCACCGTCTTTAGGCGGATCCGGCTTGTCTCATCATAACGGTAACGCACGCAAACAAGGACGTCTCCATACTTTTCGACCAGTGCCTTTGTTCCTCTTTGACCAGGCTTCAGCTTTAAGCGTGTTATCATTGAATTACCTCGGAAATAGTACATGCTTTGCAGTACATGCTTTGCAGGGTCAGACCTACACATTTTACAATTTCAGCAGTCTGTCAATTGTGTAGGTCTGACCCCGCTGCTGCCCTGTTGTCGTAAAGCACTTCGCGCGGAACGCCGCCGAAGAAGGAGAATGCCATCTCATGGCACTCCCGCAGGACATCAAAAGCCTGGCTGGTGGTGAAGACGACGAACGAATCCCGGCTGAAGCCGAGAGTTCCAACGAACGCGTACAGCGGGTGCTTCCCCTTGCGCAATTCGCACCAGTCGGCTTGCATCTGTTTGCCGGGCTCCGTCTCGAACCGTATAACGGGTTCCGGTGTGACGCGGGAATACAGTGTCGCCAAAAACGTTCTGACGGTGCGTTCGCAGCCCTCGTAGCCAAGGCTTTTGATCTCCCGAGCAAGCACTGGAGCGGGAATCCGATGCGGCAGCGCTGCCTTCACCCGCTCTTCGAGAAACGCTTTAAACGGATCAAGCTTCCCCGGCCGCTTCGCCCGTTCTTTGTAACGGGGATCGGCGGTCGATCTGAGGAATTTCCTGACCGTGTTGCGGCATAGCCCGGTGATCCGTGAGATCTCCCGGATGCTCTTGCCCTGCTTCTTGAGAATTCTGACTTCCATACACTCTTCCTTTCCGATCATGCCGACCCTCCAGGTCGGCTAGGTTATCAGGAAGAGTGGGTCAAATTTCAATTTCCGAGGTGGGTCATTTTTACATTGCCGCTAACATGAATCAAACATTTACCCCCAGCAACCCCAACGAGGTCTGGGTTACGGACATTACCTACATCCCTACCGGCGAGGGCTGGCTCTACCTTGCAGGTGTCAAGGACGTCTTCACCTGCGAAATCGTCGGCTACGCTATGGCTGAGCGCATGACACAGGACTTGACTGGCCGGGCGTTATTCCGAGCTGTTCAACAAAAACGACCGGCGGCTGGGCTGATCCACCATTCGGACCGTGGCAGCCAGTACTGTGCTTGTGATTACCAGAAACTTCTTGAGCAGTTCGGAATGAAGGCTTCCATGTCACGCAAGGGGAACTGCTATGACAACGCGCCGATGGAAAGCTTCTGGGGAAGCCTCAAGAACGAACTGGTACATCACTGCCGTTACGCGACCCGGGCAGAGGCTGAAGCTTCCATCCGAGAGTACATCGAGATATTCTACAACCGCCAACGGCGCCATTCGCGCCTCGGCTATATTGCGCCGGCCGTGTTCGCTCAGAATTTCAGACGACAGCCAACGGCCGCTTGAGTTCGGAGTGTCTGTTGTTGACAGGACACCTCAAGCATCAGCTTTAGACATATCAGCTTTAAGTGATACTTTATCAATTAGCTCTGTTTTTTTCATGATTACTCCTTAGCACGATTAAACTGAACAAAATTAGACACATATTTTAGACAACACAAGGCTGACCGACCCGATTTTTCAGGGGCCGGTCTAGCCGCGAGTTGGGACATCTCTCTGTTTTATGTCCCATGTCGAGGGCTGGCCCTTCTGCTTCACCTTAGCAGGTGTCCCTGTATTTCTCTAGTTATGCACATTCACTATAACCACAAACACGGCATACGCGGCATCCTCCCTCTGCCTCTACAGAGCCGCCGCACTCTGGGCAGGCATCGCGGTCTGCCGCGGTCTTTTTAACGTCAATGGCAGTGCCGCTTCCCATCATGTGTGACTGAATCGCCTTCGCAACCGCGTCTGAACACGAGAGGATCTTGTTTTCTCCAAAGCCGGACGGGGCATGGCAGGAGATGCCAAGTAGCTGCTTGGTCACTTGGCGAGCCTGGATCCCACGGCGCCATGCCAGAGTTACCATACGGCCGAGTGCTTCGCACTGCGAAGCCGCACATCCCCCTGCTTTACCCATTGTAACGAACATCTCAAATGGTCCTTTGGTGTCGTCGTTTATGGTGACAGACAAAGGGCCGCATCCGGTTTGCATCTGGTATGTCCAACCCTTGAGCGCTTTTGGGCGGGGGCGGAACAGAGGTTCAGAACTACAGGAAGTACCGCCAATAAGCTCCCGTGTGCCCACCTTCTCCGATACAATTTTCTCTATTTCGGCGCGAGCTTCAAAATCCTGAATCGCATTTTGCACCTCCTTGGCCAAGCAAACCCAAATTGCTTCACGCTCTGCTTCACTAACAGCAATCAGAGGGTTTTTAGGATCATTGACAGCTTGATAGACTGAAATATTTTCCACATCTGAAAAAGCACACGGTTTTAGAACAACCGGTAGTATCTTGACTCCGTTATTTTTAGCTGCATCTAGTAATGGAGGGAGTTCATTGTCAACTACAAAATCAGATGCTAGAAAATCAGCAGATACTAGTAAAATTGCAACTGCAGCCCGACCTAAAGCTGCCTCAATTTCTTTCTTCCATTGCTGGCCAGTTCTAATTTTTGTATCTGACCATAAGTCGATCAAAGACTTACGCTCATAAGGCCGTAAATGAACTTTAAGACGTGAGAGGTATTCACTGTCTGCATGGCTATAGCTTATAAATACCGCATCTCTTGTCATAATTCCTCTCTTGTTAGTTAAATTTGACGGTGTTGGCGGCACTTGTGTAACCAGTTCATGCCCACAGCAGATTCAAATTGCAAGTGCACCACATAGAGCTTGCCGCATGACCTCCGCAGGTGTCCGGTAGTCGAGGCACTTTCGTGGTCGATTATTTATCGTCCTCACCACCAGTTCAAGCTCTTCGTCGGTGATCGTGGTGAAGTCGAAACCTTTCGGATAATAGTGGCGCAGGATTCCGTTCGTATTCTCGTTCGTTCCTCGCTGCCACGCTGCATAGGGATCGGCGAAGTAGACCGTCAGGCCTGTCTTCGCTTCCAGTTCTTTGAATTGAGAAAATTCCTTTCCGTTATCAACGGTCAGCGTCTGCCGAAGAACTTTCGGAAGCCGCCAAAACGAGGTCGTTGTGGCCTGCGTCATGGTTGCCGCCCTCTTATCGGCGAGCTTGGCGGCCACAAGAAACCTGCTCTTACGTTCGACATGCGTCGCGAGGTGGCCACAACCTTTCTTGCCTTCGAGTGTGTCACCCTCCCAGTCGCCGAAGCGCTCGCGGGTTTCTACGATTGGTGGACGCTGTGAAATCGACACGCGCCCAGGGATGAAGCGCCTTCCCGAGCCGTAGCGTGTTTGCCGGCGCCGTTTCTTGTGGTGCCTGCGCAAGTGCTGGTGAAGGTTGCCTCCTTCCATGGCGTCAAGGTAGATCCAGCGGTAGACGGTCTCGTGGCAGACCCGCATCCGCTCGTCATGCGGGTACTCGAGTTTCAGCCTTGCAGATATCGCCTCCGGCGGCCACTCAAGCCTGAGCTTGTCCTCGACATACTCGACAAGCGGCAGATGCCTCTGGCGGCGAAAGCACCGCGCCAAGTGCCGCTTGCGTTCCACGTCACGTTCGATGAAGTAGTACCAGTACGTGGAGTGTGGTGGCTTGTTGCGCTTGATCTCGCGACTGATCGTCGTGTGATGGCGCCCGAGCCGACGGGCGATCTCACGATAGCTAAACTGACTCTGCAAAATGACTGATGACATATCGGTCTCTTGCGGTAAGATGCGTGTAGGACATGGTGGGCTCCTCCTGGGGTATGTGTTGGTCGCGCTTCACACACTACCAGATTTGCCTGCCATGTCCTCTGCTTAGCTCTTGTGGTGCACTTGCGAATAGAATCTACCTTCAATAGCACACACGCCGGGGGTCAAGTCTTGAAATATCACTTTTTCGCATTAATCACTTTGCCCCGCTCAATCCTGCTTCTCAGCTTCATGGCGAATTCCTAGACAAAATGTGTTTCGCCCACCACAAGCTGGACATGTCCAGCTTCTACCGGCTTCTAGCTCATGGTCCCAAATGACAATTTTGTTATTGCAACTGTTATTTGCACATGGAATTTCATGCTGTTGGGAGCCCCCCAGGGGTCAGACCTACACAATTGACAAATCCAAACATTCCCAACTTTTCCCAGCACTTTTTGAGATTGCCGTCCTTGGCAATAGCTTGCCCGCCCTCCATGGCAACAGCTTGACCGAATCGCGTGCCGGCTGGGGTTAGTCAATCCCCGAAGCGGCACGACCGTCGGGACGGCCGCTTTTCGACCATCGACTCAATGGTTTTCACCCGCACCTCGCCTCGCGCATAACGATAACACCCTACCACATAAGCCCACGCTCACAAAGCCCAATTCACCCCGCAACTCCCCGGAATTCCGAAAAGTTCCTACATATAGTAACCTCACCGAAAAAATTTTATTCCCACCCGGATATCCGCCGGCGAGGGCGGCATGGCACCAAACGAAACAGGCCGCATCCTCCTCGAAGATGCGGCCTGTTTCGTTGTGTCACAGTGCCGGGCGGCCGATCAGGCCATGGTGAACCGCAGCGCCAGGGTCTGCAACTGCTGCGCCTGCAGCGCCAGCTGGGAGGCGGCCCCGGCGGTTTCGTCGGCGCCGCGGGCCGTCAGATGGACCACCTCGGTGATCTGCTGGATGTTGTTGGTCACCTCGCTGGTGGTGGCGGTCTGTTCTTCGGCGGCGGTGGCGATCTGGCTGATCTGCAGCGACATCTCGTTGATCCGCCGGACGATCTCTTCCAGCGCCAGCCCCGACTTCTGCGACGAGGCGGCGCCCCGCTCCACCTCCTGCACCCCGACCTCCATCGTCCGCACCGCCTCGCGGGTCTCCTGCTGAATCGCCTTGATCATCGCGGCGATCTCCCGGGTCGCCTTCCCGGTCCGTTCGGCCAGCGCCCGGACCTCGTCGGCAACGACGGCGAAACCGCGCCCCTGCTCGCCGGCCCGCGCCGCCTCGATGGCGGCATTGAGCGCCAGCAGATTGGTCTGATCGGCAATATCCTCGATGGTGCCGATGATCTCGCCGATATGTTCGGAGCGGGAGCCGAGGGTTTCGACGGTGCCGGCACTCTGCCGCACCTGGGCAGCGATGACGTTCATCCCGCCGATGGTTTCGTTGACCACCGTCGCCCCGGCCGCCGCCGAGTCGATGGTCTGCCGCGAGGCGTCGGCCGCCAGGGTGCAGTTGGCGGCGATGTCGGAACTGGTGGCGGCCATCTCTTCACTGGCGGTCGCCACGGTGACCGTCTGGGCGGCAACCTCTTCGGCCCCGGTGGCAATCTGGGCGGAGGTGGCCTGGAGCTGGCTGGAGGCCGAGGCGATGCCGGTGGCAATGGCGATCATCTGGGAGAGCATGTCGCGGAGATTATCGACCATGTTCTGCATCGAGCGGAGCAGTTGTCCGGTTTCGTCCCGGCCGGTGGCCTCGATCTTCACCGTCAGGTCGCCGGCGGCCAGCCGGTCGTTGACATTCACCGCATACTGCAGCGGCCGGGTGATCGCCCGGGTGATCGAGACGGCGATCAGCACGCTGCACAAGAGGGCCACCGCACAGGCCGCGACCAGGACCAGCAAGGTCTTCCCCGCTGCGGCGACAATCCCCCCGGCAGTGGCGGTCGCTTCGGCAGCCTGGCTTTGCTGCAGCTTCTCGATGGCGGCGGTCAGCCGCTCACGGGCCTGGTCGAACTCGGCCATCGCCCGGTCGCCCGCCGCCGCGCCGCCGCCGAGGTAGGCGTCGACCATCCCCTTGCCCAGTGCATGGAAACGGTCGAGATCGGTCGCCAGTTCGTCGACCTCCCGGCTGGCGCGCTCGTCGTGTTCCCGGGCAAACATCTCCCGGAAACGGGCAATGCCTTCTTTGGCGACCGCGAGCGGTTTTTCCGCATCCTGCACCCGGGCGGCATTGCGCGTGACGATTGCATCGTTGACGATTTCCGCGATCTGCACGGTGGCAATGTCCAGCTCGTAAGCATGCATCAGATGGGGGAGCGTTTCATTGGCCACCTGTGCCGAACCGATTTTCACCCGTTCGACCAGTAATGCCGTGACGATCAGTGCCACCGCAAACAACGTCAGGACCGTCCCGAAGCCAATCCCCAATTTGCTGCCAATTTTCAGCCCCTTGAACATACCCCCTCCACCCTAGAACAATTTAATAAAACCATTATAAGAGCATATCGGTTAATACATATAGTAACTTTAGTAAACATTGCATAAATTCTGGGTGGCAATTGTTACATATTTTATACACATTATTGGCAGTGCCGGTGCGCAACTCTCTCCAGCGGCCAAAGCGGCCTGCCGGGCGCGGCCGGTGGCTGGCGCACGGCGCAACCGGCCGGCAGGAAAGGCAGGTTCTTGACCGGCAAACGGCATAAAAAAAGGCCCGGTTTCCCGGACCTCCTTCGTGCCGTCCCCTTCCCGGAGACTATTCGCCAGACGACTTGCTCTCGGCAAGTTGGACCGGTTCGCAGACGTTCTGCGGGCTATGCGCCTTGGCGCCGCACCGGGCACACGAAACGGTCGCTTCCGCCGTCAGACAGTGGAGCGTTCTCGCATCCTGCACGTTGCAGACCTTTTCGCCTCTCATGATCGGGACCTCCTCTCGGCGCAAACCATTACCTCTGCTTAGTTATATTTAACCACAATCACCACACTTTAGCAACATTACAGCAACAGCGAACCCTCCTGCGGAGCAGCGGCCCGCCGGCCGGCGGCAATCCTCCTTGCCAGGCACCGGCAATCGGCTATAATGGGCGAAAACCGCTGTGCAGAGGTCCCATGAACCGCCCGCCCCTCGATTCCATCCGCAATATCGGCATCATTTCCCACATCGATGCCGGCAAGACGACCGTCTCCGAGCGCATCCTCTTTTACAGCGGCGAAACCCACCGGATGGGCGAGGTCCACGACGGCGAGGCATTCATGGACTGGATGCCCCAGGAGCAGGAACGGGGGATCACCATCACCTCGTCGGCCACCCCCTGCCGCTGGGGCGACTACTGGATCAACCTGATCGATACCCCGGGGCATATCGACTTCACCATCGAGGTCGAGCGGAGCCTGCGGGTGCTCGACGGCGCCATCGCCATCTTCAGCGCCGTGGAAGGGGTCCAGCCACAGAGCGAATCGGTCTGGCGCCAGGCCGACCGCTACCGCGTGCCGCGGATCTGCTTCATCAACAAGCTGGACCGGATCGGCGCCAACCTCGACGCTACCCTCGAACAGCTGGAACGGAAGCTCCAGGCCCGGCCGGTGCTGCTCCAGCTGCCGATCGGCAGCGAAGGGGAGTTCAGCGGCGTGGTCGATCTGCTGACCATGGAGGCGCTCGCCTTCGCCGAAACCGACCAGGGACGGACCGTCAGCCGCGGGCCGCTCCCCGAGCCCCTGCGCGACGCGGCCCACGCCGCCCGGGAGCGGCTGGTGGAGGCCGCCGCTGACTGCGACGACACCATCCTCGCCGATTTCCTCGACGGGACGCCGGTGGAGGCGGCGCGGCTCCAGAGCGCCCTCCGCCGCGGGACCATCGCCTGCCGCCTCTTCCCGGTGCTGCTCGGCGCGGCGCTGCGCAACAAGGGGATCCAGCCGCTCCTCGACGCCGTCGGCGCCTACCTCCCCTCTCCACGAGAGCTTCCGCCGGTTACCGGCAGGCGCCCGGGGAGCGACGCCGAGGAAATCATCCCCTGCGACCCGGCGGCGCCGTTCTGCGGCCTCGCCTTCAAGGTCCAGGCCGACGAAGGGCGGAAGCTGACCTATCTCCGGATCTATGCCGGCACCCTCCATGCCGGCGCGGCGCTGCAGAACCCGCTGCGCAAGGGGTTCGAGAAGGCGGCCCGGCTCTTCCGGATGCACGCCCACAAGCGCGAGCAGATCGAGGAGGCGGCGGCCGGCGACATCGTGGCGGTGGCGGGGCTCAAGGAAGTCCTCACCGGCGACACCCTTTGCGCCCCGGGGCATCCGGTGGTCCTTGCCGGGCTCGCCGTGCCGGAACCGGTCGTCTCCCTGGCGGTGGAGCCGCGGGGGGTGGACGACCGGGAACGGCTGCTGCCGGCGCTGGAGAAGCTGCAGTGGGAAGACCCGACCTTCAAGGTCCACGAAGACGAGGAGACCGGCCAGACGATCCTGACCGGGATGGGGGAACTGCACCTGGAGGTGGTGACGGACCGGCTGGAACGGGAGTTCGCCGTCAAGGTCAAGACTGGCCGGCCCCAGGTGGTCTACCGGGAGACGATCACCCGGGCGGTGGAGCGGCAGGAGCTGTACCGCAGCGAATTCGAGGGGAAGATCCAGGGGGGCGAGGTCCACTTCCGCCTGACGCCGCTCCCCCGCGGCGCCGGCCTCGTCATCCTCGTCCCGCCCGCAGCGGAGCTCGGCATCGCCCCGGAACTCGCCGCCGCCGTCAGCGCCACCATCGGCCAGGCCTGCTCCGCCGGTTGCCGCACCGGCTACCCCCTGACCGACCTGGAGGTACGGGTCACCGCCATCCCCGTCGAAGCGGGAATCACCACCGAGGCGGGGATCAGGGCCGCCGCCGGCCGCGGCGTGCTGCAGGCCGCCCGCGAAGGGCTGCCGCTGCTGCTGGAGCCGGTGATGGCGATGGAAATCGTCGCCCCGTCCGCATACGCCGGCAAGGTACTCGGCTCGGTACAGCAGAAACGCGGCCGGATCGAGGGGATCACCACCCAGGGAGAGCTGGACACCGTCCGGGCCCAAGTGCCGCTGGCCGAGATCTTCGGCTACATGACCGAGCTGCGGAGCGCCACCAAGGGGCGGGGCACCTACACCATGGAATTCGCCCGTTTCGAGCCGGCGCCGCCCGAGGTGCAGCGTCGCTTCGGCCTTGAGTGACCCCCCCCTGTAACGACAAAGGCCGACACCCTGCCGTGCCGGCCCTTATCCGTTCGCTGCCGTTTCTCGCTTAGCCGCGGGGATGCGGAATGGCCGCCAAAGCCTCCTTGAGCGCCGCGAGAGCCCCATCGATAACCGCCAGCTTCTCCTCCAGCGCCTGCAGGTCTTCCTTGACGTCAAGCTTGGCGGCAAACTCCTGGATGACCCCGATCTGCCTGGCCAGCACTTCGTTGACCCGTGATGTTTCGATATGCGTCATCGTCCCCTCCCTGGCACTCCCGCAGCGCGGTTTCGCTACCAACAGGGGAAAGTATAACCGCCCCGACCGGCTTGGCAACCGGCGTAAAATCGGCCGGCCGGCTTTCCTTTACGCCGGGAGATGGTATACCTGAAACTACGGCTTGGCCGGCGACCGCCGGAATTCAGCGAAGGAGGAGCCAATGCTCAAAGAGTTCAAAGAGTTCGCCATGAAGGGGAGCGTTATCGACCTGGCAGTCGGGATCGTCATCGGCGGCGCCTTCGGCAAGATCGTCAGCTCGTTTGTCGGCGACATCCTGATGCCGCCGCTGGGGCTCGTCCTCGGCAAGATGGACTTTTCCAACCTGTTCATCGACCTCTCGGGGAAAGGGTTCACCACCCTGAAAGCGGCCAAGGATGCCGGCGCGCCGGTGATCGGCTACGGGGTGTTCCTCAACACCATCCTCGACTTCCTGATCGTCGCGTTCGCCATTTTTCTCCTCATCAAGCAGATCAACCGCCTGAAGCGGGAGCCGGCGCCGGCGCCGCCGAACACCAAGGAGTGCGCCTTCTGCTGTTCGGCCATCCCGCTCAAGGCGACCCGCTGCCCCAACTGCACCTCGGAACTCCCCTCCTGACCCCCCCCGGCCGGAAACGACAAAGGCGCCCCCTGCGGGGCGCCTTTGTGCGTTAACGGCGATGGGAGCGGGACTTACGCCACCGGGCGCATCCCCTCCGCCACCACCTCGGCGATGTCCCGGACCCGCGTCTGGCTCGCCTGTTTGTCCTTCAGGCCATCTTCGAACATCGTCATGCAGTAGGGGCAGGAGACGCAGATGGTGTCGGGATTCCGGTAGAGCGCCTCGGTGACCCGGTTCAGGTTGATCCGGCTGCCGAGTTTCTCCTCCATCCACATCCGGCCGCCGCCGGCGCCGCAGCAGAAGGACTCCTCCCGGCTCCGGCCGAATTCGCCGGGGACCACGCCGGTCGTCGCGGTGAGGACGCGGCGCGGCGCCTCGTAGACGTCGTTGTGCCGACCGAGGTAGCAGGAGTCGTGGAAGACGATCGCGCCGAGCTCGGTCACCTCGTGGGTCAGCGGCACCCGCCCTTCGGCGAGGAGCGTGGCGATCAGCTCCGAATGGTGGATCACCTCCAGCTCGATCCCGTACTGGCGGTAATCGTTGCGGAGCGTGGAGAAGCAGTGCGGGCACTGGGTGATCACCTTGGTCACCCCCCGCTCCTTGAACAGCGCGACATTCTCGCGAGCCATCCGGTCGAAGACGAATTCGTTGCCGAGCCGGCGCAGGCTGTCGCCGCAGCACTTCTCGTCCTTGCCGAGAATCCCCCACGAAACCCCTGCCGCATCGAGGATCTGCGCCAGGGCGAGGGTGACCTGCTTGCTCCGCGAGTCGAAGGAGCCGGCGCAGCCGACGTAGAGGAGGTATTCGGTCACCCCGGCTTCGAACGGTTTGACCTCCAGCTGCGAACACCACTTGGTCCGCTCGGCGGGGGCGATCCCCCACGGGTTGGAACGCTGCTCCATGTTCTCGAACAGGTTGAGCAACTCTTCCGGGAATTTCGCCTCCATCTCCACCAGGTGCCGGCGCAGCTCGATCATTTTCGGCAGGTGCTCGATGAAGACCGGGCAGACCTCCATGCAGGCCCCGCAGGAGGTGCAGGACCAGATGACGTCCTCGGCGATACTGCCGCTGCCGCCGTCGCCGATCAGCGGCACGGTCGGCACGCCCCCCCGCTTCAGCAGCGGGCCGTTGGCGAGCAGGTTGGCCTTGATGTCGCCGACCACCTGGCGCGGGTTGAGCGGCTTGCCGGTGTTTGCCGCCGGGCAGACGTTCTGGCAGCGGCCGCATTTGGTGCAGGCGAAGCCGTCGAACAGGTCCTTCCAGCTCAGCAGGTTCACCTGCCCGGCGCCGAACAGCCGCCCCTCCTCGAACAGCTCCGGCTGCTGGGCGTTGGGCTTCTCTTCCCGGCGGAGGAAACAGTTGGCGATGGCGGTAAAGACGTGCAGGTGCTTGCTGTAGGGGATCAGCACGTTGATGAAGGCTAAGAGGGCAAAGGCATGGAGCCACCAGTAGAAGTTGTAGGTCGCCTCGATATGCTTGTCCGAAAGGCCGGCCAGCAGCTGGCCGAAAAACGACGACACCGGCATCACCGCGGCGGCCCGCTCGCCCCCCTTGGCGATTTCCGCGGCATTCACCCCGAAATAGGCGATCATGTGCACGGCGATCAGGACGATGATTGCGTAGGACTCCAGGGTGCGCGACTCCGGATAGGGGGGGAAGACGGTGCGGCGAACGAAGGCAATGATGATGGCCAGCAGGGCCAGGGCGGCCATGACGTCCGACAGCAGGCGGATCGGCAGGTAGAGGAAATCGGGGAGCAGCGACAGGCGGGCGGCCGGCACGACCCCGCTGACCAGGAATTCAACGTTGACGAACGCCAGGACGATGCAGGACCAGAAGATGACGAAATGGTTGAAGCCAAACGACTTGCGGAGGACCCGCTTCTGGACGAAGGCGTAGAGGAACATTTCCCGCAGCCCGGCGCCGATGCTCCGGAAGGTATGCGCCGGGCGCCCCAGGCTGACCAGGCTGAGCCGCCGGTAGATGCTCCAGGTGAAGAAGAGCAGCGAGGCGATGAGAAGCGGGGTGAAAACGGCTGGATTGGGTTGCATATCAGTACCTCATGACGAGACGTGGAGTATCGGGAAGGCGCGGGGCGCGCACCGTCAGACAGTCTTTCCCTGCTTCAGTTCCCGGAGCCGGTCGGTGATCGCCGGCACGATCTGGAACAGGTCGCCGACGATCCCGTAGGTGGCAACGGCAAAGATCGGGGCCTCCCGGTCCCGGTTGATGGCAATGATCACGTCCGAATCCTGCATCCCCACCAGGTGCTGGATGGCGCCGGAGATGCCGCAGGCAATGTAGATCTTCGGCCGGACGGTCTTGCCGGTCTGGCCGACCTGGCGCTCGTGGGGCATCCAGCCGGCATCGACGGCGCTGCGGGAGGCGCCGACCACCCCGCCCAGTTCGTCAGCCAGCTCCTGGAGGAGGGAAAAGTTTTCCGGGGCCATCATGCCGCGGCCGCCGGAAACGATGAACTCGGCCCCGGCGATGTCGACCCCCTGTCCCTTGGTATCCTTGATGATTTCCAGGACCTTGGTGAGGATGTCGGCCTCGTTGATGGCGCAGGACTCGTGGACGATCTCGCCGCTGGCGGCGGGCCGCCGCTCGGGCATCGGCATCACGTGGGGGCGGACGGTGGCCATCTGGGGACGGAACTTGTCGCACATGATGGTGGCCATGATGTTACCGCCGAAGGCCGGCCGGGTCTGGCGCAGATTCCGCTTGTCGTCGACGTCGAGCCCGGTGCAGTCGGCGGTAAGGCCGGTCTTGACCC
The DNA here is from genome assembly GCF_027943965.1 of Geotalea uraniireducens. Lineage (NCBI taxonomy): Bacteria > Pseudomonadati > Thermodesulfobacteriota > Desulfuromonadia > Geobacterales > Geobacteraceae > Geotalea > Geotalea uraniireducens. Next base: position 3,400,765 of record NZ_AP027151.1, read on the forward strand.
GGGTGGCGACCGCCCCTGCCAGGTCGCGCCCCATCCCGGTCGCCCCCATCAGGACGATCTCCGGCTTGTATTTGTCGATCAGGTAGCAGAAGGCGTTCAGATAGGGCTCGGTCCGGTAGTAGTGGAACACCGGCTGATCGAGGAGGTAAACCTTGCTGGCGCCGTAGCTGAAGGCCTCCTGGCAGAGGTGGCCGACCCCTTCGCCGATTACCACCGCGCAGAGTGCCACGTTGATGCTTTTCGCCAGTTCGGCGCCGACGCCGAGCAGTTCCCACGACACCTTGGCCGCTTCCCCCTCGGTCTGCTCGATGAAGACCCAGACGTCCCGGTAGGCGGAGAGCTTCGCGGCAAGGGCCGCCTCTTCCTCGTCCACCTCTTCGGCCGGCGCCGCCCCGGCACCCTGCTGCTTCGCCAGCTCTTCGAGGATCCGCTGTTCCTCGGGGGTGAAAAACATCTCCAGCGCCGCGGCCGGACAGACCTTGACGCACTTGAGACAGCCGATGCACTTTTCGGAAAGGATGAGCGGCTCGCCGGCGTCGTTCATCTCGACGGCGTCGACGGGACAGGCGCTCTGGCAGCGGGCACCGCAGGCGATACATTTCCCTTCGATCAGGCGTGCCTTGCCCCGCGGCTTTTTCAGTTTTTTCGCTTCGGTCATATCAGCCTCGTGCGGCAGCGACCCCGGGGTCGCCGCGAGAGTGCGGGAAGCCGTCCGGCTCCCCTTGATTCGCCTTCTAAACCGCCAGCAGATCCTTGGCCAGCAGCTGGTCGAGCAGCAGATGGGCAGTGCCGACGGGATTCTTCAGCCCGTCGCCGATGATCTCCCCCTTGTCCCGCTCGGGCGAGAAGATCCGGCTGACCCAGGTCGGCGATCCCTTCAGGCCGACGCTGGTGACGTCCAGCTGCAGGACCTCATTGTTCCAGACTTTCACCGCGGCGTCAACGGAGGAGAGCCGCATCGGCACCGTGGGATAGCGGGGCCGGTTCAATTCCCGGACTACGGTGATCATTACCGGCAGGCTCGCCTCGACGATCTCGTAGCGCCCTTCCAGCTTGCGCCGGACCCGGATCCGCTTGTTGGCCAGGTCGAGCGCCTCGATCCGGTCGACCAGGGTCAGCTGGCTGAAACCGAGCCGCACGGCAATTCCCGGGCCGACCTGGGCGGTATCGCCGTCGATGGTCTGCTTGCCGCAGAGCACGATCCCCAGCTCCTCCGTCGCCGCCAGCTTGCCGATCGCCGCCGCCAGCACGTTGCTCGTCGACAGGGTATCGGCACCGCCGAAGCAGCGGTCGGAGCAGAGAACGGCTTCGTCGACGCCGAGGGCCAGCGCCTTCTTGAGGGCGGCTTCGGCATTGGGGGGACCCATGGACAGCGCCACCGCCCGAAAACCGAAGCGGTCCTTCAGGTTGAGGCTCTCCTCCAGAGCATGGGTGTCGTACGGGTTGATGATGAAGGGAATCCCTTCACGGACCAGGGTGTTGGTCACCGGGTCGATCTGCACCTGGGTGGTATCGGGAACCTGCTTGATACAGGCGACAACAAGCATCGAAAAAACCTCCCCCTCGGAAAGAATACCGGCGGCCAGGCCTGTCCGGCGCGCCGACGCCCCTTACCAGGAATGCGCCGGCAAGGGGCGAGCGCTGAATCTTTCAGCACCTTGCTCCCTGCTTAATCCTAACAAAAAGAAATATTTCTAATCAAGGAAAGGCTGCCTAAAAATAAGGCAGACTTTTTTAATGACGGTAAAACGGCAGCTTCCGCCGGGCGGCGCCGCATCTCACCCCATCCCGCCGGTGGAGGCCAGGGCGTAGACGAGTGCCGGGCGATAATCCGGCCGCTGGCCGGCGTACATCAGCGAATTCCACCCCCGGAGGGTGAAGTCGGCGGCCCGGACCAGCAGGCTCGCCACCTCGTTCCGTTCAGGGACGTCGAGAAAGACCGGCGTATCCGTATCGATCCCCACCAGTGCCCGGCCGAACAGCAGGGCCGCTTCCGTTTCGTCGTGGCCGCACCAGGGGCCAAACTGGATGCCGAGCGGCCACTGCTGGGCAAGGAGGAACCCCCGTTCGCCCCGGGCGAGAGCCCCCCGCAGGCGCAACGTCGCCAACAGCCGCTCCCGCCGGTCGCCCCAGCCGGCCAGGTCGACGGCCGCCATCTCGGCCAGCGACAGCGATTCGTCGGCGAGATGAAAGTTCGCGCCACGCCCCCGGCCGCACCAGCGCCCCACCCGATCGATCTCGGTGAAGCCGAGCGTTTCGTAGAGCGGCTTTCCCGCCGCCGAGGCGGTCAGCCAGACCGTTTCCGCCCCCGCCGCCGCCAGGGCGGCCCGGGCCCGCTCCATCAGCAGCCGGCCGAATCCTTGTCGCCGCTGGTCCGGGCGGACCAGCAGGTTGCCGATCCAGCCGCTCGTCCCATACTTGACCGAGGTAATGAAGGCTACCGGCTCACCGGCGCGGAGGCCGGCAAAGCAGCCGTCCGGGAACGCCTCCAGCAGGAAGGCGAATTCCCAGTGATCGCTGATCCACCCCTCCCCGGCCGCCAGGGTCAGGAAGGCCGGCAGATGTTTCGGCGCCAGCCGGACAATCTCCATCTCACCTCACCGGCACTTCGCAGGCCGACTGGCCGACGGTGACGTCCTGGCCGATCAGCCCGACAGCATCGGCCCGGCACTGGCGGCAGTGCTTGAACTGGCCGATGACCGATTCGTTGGCCGCCCGCGCCAGTTCGAGCTGCTCCGGGGTGGGCGGGACGATATGGGCCAGTTCCGCCTGGGGGATGATCGGCATGACGTTCATGACGAAGGCGCCCAGTTCCTTGACCCGCCGACCGATGAGCGGAATCTGTTCTTCATTGATGCCCGGGATATAGACGGTATTGATCTTGACGGTCATCCCGTGGTCGGCGGCCCGTTTGACCCCTTCCAGCTGGTTGGCGATCAGGATCTCCGCCGCCTCGCTGCCGGAATAGCGCTTGCCGTGATAGAAGATGTGGCCGTAAATCCGGGCGGCGACCGCCGGATCGAGGGCATTGATGGTCACCGTCAGGCTGTGCAGATCGAGGTCGTGCAGCCGGTCGATCGACTCGGGCAACAGCAGGCCGTTGGTGCTCATGCACTTGATCAGATGGGGAAACTCTTCCCCCACCAGGCGGAAAGTTTCGAAAGTCTCTTCGTTGGCCAGCGGATCGCCGGGGCCGGCGATGCCGATGACCTTGATGATCGGGCCGAGCAGCTCGCTGGCCATCACCTCGCGAACCTTGGCGATCGCCTCCGCCGGGGTCAGCACCCGACTGGTCACCCCCGGCCGCGACTCATTGGCGCAATCGTGCTTGCGGCTGCAGTAACCGCACTTGATATTGCATTTGGGAGCGACGGCCAGATGCATCCGGCCGTTCTTGTGGTGGTTGCCGCCAAAACAGGGATGCCCCTGTATTTTTGCCATCCGGTCGCATGACGTTGCCATAATCAACCTCCCCGTATTCGGTCCGTAAACGGAAAAAGGGCGCTACAACTCGATTCCAGCGCCCTTGCCAAAAAAAGGGCCCGGCGGTTCACTTTCCCGCCGGGCCTCGTTGCCGTAGTGCAGATATACTCCGTTGTATAACCTTGTCATCTGCTCTGGCATTAAGCGTGCCAGAATCCCAACCGTATACACCAACGTATAACCATTTGATTTTATTGGTTGTTAATTGAGAGTAAACTTTTTCTGCTGCATAAAAATTGCCTCGCTGACTAATTCCTAGGCAGCAGATTCCGCCAACCCGGCACCCGCCGACAGCCGGAAATCGGCTCTGGCGGCCGCTTGCGCCAATCTTGGTCCCCCCCTGCCCTGCGGAGTGGTTATTGCATCACCGCCACCGTGACCATTTCCTTCAACATAGCGGAACTCCGGGACCGGGCCAGGGCGGCCTTTCAAGGTCTGGCGGTCGGCGATGCCCTCGGTGCACCGGTCGAATTCATGACCGTCGGCGAGATCAAGGCGGCCCACGGCGTTCTGAAGGAACTGGTCGGCGGCGGCTGGCTGCGCCTCAAGCCGGGGCAGGTGACCGACGACACCGCCATGTCCCTCTGTGCCGCCCGGGCGCTGGTCCGGGCCGGCGGCTGGTCGCTGCCGGGAATCGCCGAGGAATTCGCCGCCTGGCTCCGCAGCAAGCCGGTGGATGTCGGCGACACTTGCCGGCGCGGCATCAGGAACTACATGCTCAAGGGGACCCTCGAAACCCCCTTCAACCAGTGGGATGCCGGCAACGGCGCGGCAATGCGCCTCTTGCCGGTCGCCCTCTTCACCCTCGGTAGCGACCGGCTGCTCGGCGAGTACGGCACCAGCCAGGCCCACCTGACCCACAACCATCCGCTCTCCGATGCCGCCTGCCTCACCCTTGGCCGCCTCGTCCACTTCGCCCTGCTCGGCTATTCGAAATCACGCCTCCGCCGGGAAGCCGACCAGCTGGTCGCCGACTATCCGACCTTTTCCTTCACCCCCTACCGGGGTCTGGCTACCGGCTACATCGTCGACACCGTCCAGACCGTTTTCTACCATTTTTTCCGCACCCGGACTTTCGAGGAGTGCGTCATCGACACGGTGAACCAGGGAGGAGACGCGGACACGACCGGCGCCATCGTCGGCATGTTGGCCGGGGCCTATTACGGCGGCGACGCCATCCCGAAACGGTGGCGGAAAAAAATGGACCGGCAGGCAATGGCCGAATGCGGGGAACTGGCGGAACGGCTGCTCGAACTGTCACCGCTGTTGAACGGCACGGCCGAGTAACCGCGCAACCCGGGCGGCTCAGGCCGGCGGGGGGGAAGAACTGGCGGCATCACCGGCAAAACGGCGGGCAAGGACGCGGAACAGCGAGGGGTAGAGGATGCTGGCGAGCAGCGCGGTCAGGATCAGTGCGCCGCTGGTCGTCGGCGAAACCAGCCCCATCTTCATGCCAATGGTGCCGGAAACCACGATCATCGACAGCGGCGCGGAGAGTAGCAGCGCCATGCCGGTCGCTTCCAGGAGCGTCACCCCGAGCGGCCGGGCCAAAAGCAGCGGCGACAGGTTGGAGGCGAAGACCGCCAGGGTAAGCACGGCCGCCGTCCGGACCGTCTCGGCGGACAACAGGAGCCCGAGCGGGAATTCCGCCCCGACGCCGATGAAGAAGAAGGGGATCAGAAAGCCGAAGCCGATGGCGTTGATCTTCTCTTCGAACCGCCCTTTGCTTTTGAAGACGTAACTGAAGATCATCCCGACGATGAACGAGCCGAGGATCGGCTCGGCCCCCGCCAGCGAGGCGAGCAGACCACCGGCAAAGGCGACGGTGACCACCGTCCTGATCCCCTCTTCAATCGGGTCATCGCTCTCCATCAGCCGGCTGACCCGCTCCGGATGCCACCAGACGAGAATATAGAGCGCTTTCAGCACCAGGAAGGCGCCGGCGAACAAAAGCGTCAGCCGGGCCAGTTCCAACACCGCCAGGATGGTCAGGCCATGCTTGTGATAGGCGTCCACCAGGGTAAGGACGAGGATCGACAGCAGCTCGCCGGTCAGGGCGATGCCAATCACCTGCTGCCCCAGCGGCGTTTTGTTCAGCCCCGATTCCTTGAGCACCGGAATGACGATCCCGGCCGAGATCATCGCCACCGTCAGTCCGAGATAGAACGACTGGCCGAGCGCCACGAAGGCCAGCGGGGTCAGGGTGAAGGAGAGGAGTGCCACCAGCACGTACCAGAAGCTTTTGCCGCTTTTGCGGATCATCGTCAGGTCCAGCTCCATCCCGGCGATGAACATCAGATAGATGAAGCCCATCTCCTTGAGCAGCAGGAACCACTCCGGCCGCTGCCTGACGAACAGGTTGAAGAGGACGATCCCGTAGACGATCTCCAGGGCCGCTCCCGGCAGGCGGAAGCGTCGGCCGAGGAACGGGATGAGCATCGCTCCCAGCATGACAACGAAGAAGGAAATCTGGCTTTCGAGCATGGGTTCCTGAACCGGCGGGCACGGCAGTGGCCGTCCCGCGTCAGATGGTCGTTTCGGCGCCGGGAATCAGCAGGGTCGAGACCGGCGACCGACGAACCAGATGCCAGCTGACGTCCGGCCGGAACACCCGGCGCAAGAAGTCGGTCAGCCGCCATTCGCCGGTGCTCGCCACCAGGAGGTCATACTCCCGCAGCGCCGCCGCAAGGGCATGGATCGGATTGCCGGCCGCCACCCGGGTGGCGATATTCTGCTTGTAGATCAACCCCAGGTCGGGGACGGTCTTTTTCATCCGCTCGATTTCCGCCACCTCGTCCTCGGTGGCGATATAGGGGAGGAGCGTCGGGAAGAGCGCCGTCACCTCGAAGGGGAGGGTCGAGGATATCTCCAGGGCCGTCTCCAGGGCATGCTGCAGACTGGAATCGCTGATGCACGGGACTGCCGCCCGGTTGTAGGGGAACGTCCCCCGGGCCAGAAGAACCGGACAGCCGGCCTCCCGGGTCAGGGCGAGCATCAGGTTCTTTTCCGCCCGTTCGCTGACAAAGGAGAAGAAGCTGCCAATGGTGCCGGGATGGGCGAGCATCACCAGCCCCGGCCGGTAGGAAAAGCGCTTGAGGGAGGTGGCAAGGGCATCCGCCGGCACCAGGACGCTCTCGAAGGTTTCCGCTTTCGTGGCGCCGCTCACCGCGCCCTGCAGCCGCTCGGCCAGGGCCGCGGCGGCCGGCTGATGGACGATGATGGTGCGGGCCAGGGGGAAGGCCTTCAGCAGATAGGCGGCCTCGTCGAGATAGGCCTGGTTTTCCCTCCCCTGGAGGAAGACGAAGAAGGTGTCGCCGTACTCCAGCGGGAACGCCTCGAAACGGAACGAGAGGATCTCGGCGATGGTCACCAGGGCCTGGGGGTCGCCGAGGATGATCACCCGGTCCCGGGGCTTGAGGGTCGTCTCGCCGGTGGGGACGATGATGTTTCCTTCGCGATAGATCAGCCCGACCCGCCAGCGGCGCGGCCGGAGATAGGCCAGGGGCTTGTTGGTCAGCCGCGAATAGGGATGGACCTCGACTTCGAGAATCTCGTTCTTGCCGACGCCGATCCCGTGAACCGTCTTGGTCTTGAGTTCGAGCCGGTTGCGCAGCCCGGTGGCGCTGACGGCGAAGATGCTCTCCACCTCGGCACCGTATTTTTCCAGCTCGGCGATCCCCTTCTGGGTGATGCCGAGGGCGATGACCCGCTGCACCCGGAAGTGGGCGGCAATCAGCCGGGCGACCTCGACATTGACCCGCTCGACGGTGGTCGAGATGACCACCGTATCGGCTTCGCCGATGGCCGCTTCCTCCAGGACGAGCCGGCTGGTGGCGTCGCCCCGGATCGTCACCGCACTACTCCCCCGCTGCTGCCGGACCAGCGCCAGGTTCTCCTCGTTCTGGTCGATGCAGACCAACAGGACATCCCGCGACAGCATCGACACCAGCGGCAACCCGACGTTCCCCACCCCGACCAGGACAAATCTCGGCTGCATCGTTTCCCCATTCGTCGCAACCAGGCTTCGGCCGCGGCACCTTGAATCCGTTCCCTGGCAATCATAGCAGGTTTGGGCCGAGGGGGAAACCCGCTTGACCGGTAAACGCCCTGCGCCGTTGCCGGCTTCGCCGCCGGCGCCGCGCCCGGACGGAGAAATTACCCGATTCTTTCCCTTGACTTCCGCCCCTCGCCTGCTAGTTTAGTAGCTATTAATCTTTCCCCCAAATGCATCCGCAACAGCCTGGATTCTGCCAAGGAGGTCACCATGAAACCAACGTTCCGCCTCTCCGCCGCCCTGCTGGCGGCCCTGCTTCTCGTCCTCGCCGGCGCGGCAATGGCGGCATCGCCCGTCTTCGACGTCGATCGCACTTTCTACCCCTACTACCCATCGCTCATCAAATGGGACAAATCGACCATCCCCTTCAACGCCCCGGAGGTCTGCGGCTCCTGCCACCCCCAGCAGTTCAAGGAATGGAACGGCTCGGTGCACAGCCTCGCCTTCAAGGACCCGGTCTACCAGGGCGAGCTGAACAAAGGGGTCAAGGCGGTCGGTCATGATATCGCCCGGCAGTGCGAAGGGTGCCACTCGCCGATCGGCGTGGTCACCGGGGCGGTCAAGGGACCGGGGCTCGCCAACCTGCCCGCCACCGCGCTGAACGGCGTCTCCTGCGACGTCTGCCACTCGGTCAGCGGCGTCACCCACTGGCAGACGCCGTCCCACGAACCGGAAAACGGCTCCTTCATCCTCTCCCCAGGCGTCGAAGACCCGAATAACGGCCAGACCCTGATCAAGCGCGGACCGTTCAAACCCTCGGAGGAGTGCGGCGGCGGCTTCCATGAATGCCGGGAATCGTCGCTCCACCTCCGGGCCGACCTCTGCGCCTCCTGCCACCAGGTTTACCACTACGAGGCCCACTTCCCGCTCGAAGCGACCTACCTCGAATGGAAACACGGCCCCTACGCCCAGCAGGCGATCCTCTGCCAGGACTGCCACATGGTCGACATCGCCACCTTCAAACGCTCTGCCGACACCTTCCGGAAACCGGAGCGGCAGGAGTACCGGCACGTCTTCAACGGGGCCAACTACCTGCTCTCCTACCTGGCCGCCGGCGCGGCGAAGAAAAACGGCGAGGAGGAACTGGCTGCCAACCTGATGAAACAGTACGAGATGGAGGTGGAACGGCTCAAAGCGGCGGCGGCGCTGGAACTGAGCCCGGTCTACCGGGGCGGCCGGCTGGTCGAGCTCAAGGTGCGGGTAAAGAACATCCGGGCCGGGCACAACCTCCCCACCTCGCTGACCAACGTGCGGCAGATGTGGCTCGAACTGACCGCCAAAGACGAAACCGGCACGGTGATCATGAGCAGCGGTACCATCAACCCCGACGGTTCGCTGCCGGAAAACAGCCGGCTGTTCAACTCCGACGGCATGGGTAACGATTTCCATTTTTCGGTGGACCCGTGGGTGATTACCGCCTTCTCCCGGCACGACACCATCCCGCCCCGCGGTTACAAGGACGTTTATTTCGGCGTCGCCGCCCCGGCGGCAGCAAAGAAGATTGTCGTTACCGCCAAGCTCCGTTTCCGCCAGGCCGAGCAGCACGTTGCCGAAGAACTGCTCAAGGCGGTGCCGAAAGATATCGATCTGGAGCAGCTTTACGGATTGCGAGCCGTGCCGCCGCTGCCGGTCGTCGATATGGCGGTCCAGGAGACGACGATTGCCACCTCCCTCTGATCTCCCGCGCAACAACGGGTGCCTCCGGCCGCTGGCAGCGGCGGGGCACCCGTCCCCCCACCATGATGAAAAATTATTTATTATTTGCCAATTTCGGCCGACATATTGCTATGATCCACGGTGATGTGGGCAACGGCGGCAATTTGTCAATTTCACGACATGACCCTTTGCCGACAACTGGCGACAAATAAAGGATTTCACTTTAATTTGCCAATTCCAATCCACCGCCGCACCGCCCACACCATGTCGAGATTATGACACTCCATATCGACCGGAGATCGTGACATGTTTCCATCGCACCCCTCCTGCCCCGGCCCCGAACAGCCGGCAGCCGCGGTAAATCCCCTCGACCGGCCCGCCGCCATCGCCCCGGCACAGCTCCACGAGACCCTGTTCGACGTTGCTCACGTAATACTGGTGGTCATTGGCGCCGACCAGCGGGTCGTCACGATCAACCGCACAGGCTGCACGGTCCTCGGCCGCCCGGCAACGGAGGTCATCGGCCGCAACTGGTTTGAAACGTTCATCCCCGCCGCCAGCCGCGAGACGGAACGTGAAGCATTCACGACCCTTGTGACAAGCGGGCACGGACATTATCCGGACCGCGAATATCCGGTCATCGTCGCCGACGGGACGGAACGGCACATTGCCTGGCGCCAGCAGCCCTTCCGCGGGCCAGCCGGGACCATCGAAGCCCTCTGCCTTTCCGGGGAAGACCTTACCGAGCGGCGCCGGGGCGCAGCGGCGCTGCAGCTGGCGGAAACGAAATACCGGATCATCGCCGACAACACCACCGACTGGGAATTCTGGCTCGCGCCGGATGGCCGTGTTATCTACAATTCGCCGTCCTGCCTGCAGCATACCGGCTATCCGGCAGCCGCCTTTGAAGAAGACCCCCAGCTTTTTGCAACCATCATCCACCCCGCCGACCGCCAACGATTTGCCGAACACCGTCATCACGCCGGCCAGGCCCTACCCGCCGAGGGGGTCGAATTCCGGATCGTCAGGGCCGACGGAGAACTTCGCTGGCTCAACCATTCCTGCCGGCCAGTGCACGACGACAGCGGCACCTTCCTCGGCAGCTGCGGCAGCAACCGCGATATCACCCACAGCAAGGAGGCAGAGGAAAGACTGCGACAACGGGCCGAGATGATGAACTCGCTGATGAACGCCATCACCGAATCGGTATTCCTCATTACCCCGGGCGGCACGATCCTGGAACTGAACGAGGCGGCGGCGAGCCGATTGCGGGGGACGCGGGAATCGCTGCGCGGCAAGATCATCTACGACCAGTTCCCGGCAACGCTGGCGGAAAGCCGCAAAGCGAAAATCGACCAGATCGTTGCCACCGGCAAGCCGCTCCGTTTCGAAGATGTCCGCAGGGGAAGAGGTTTCGACATCTCCGGTTTTCCGGTCTGCGACGAGCAGGGAACGGTGGTGGCAGTGGCCGTCTGCGCCTTCGACATCACCGAGCGCACCGAGGCGGCCAGTGCGGTCCGCGAGGCGGAGGAGCGGTACCGGACGCTGTTCGAGCAGTCGCCGGACGGCGTGCTGATCATTGATCCGGAAACGACCCTGCCGCTGGTTTTCAATGAAACCGCCCACCGGCAGCTCGGTTACTGTCGGACGGAGTTTGCCCGGCTGTCCATCGCCGACTACGATGTCTCCGCCGTCCCGGGCGACGGCCGGGAACGGCTCGACGCCATCACCCGTCACGGCCGCAACGACTACGAAACCCTGCATCGCACCAAAGAAGGAGAGCTGCGCAACGTCCTGGCCACCGCCCAACCGATCGAAATCGGCGGCGAAACCTATTTCCACTGCATCTTCCGCGACATCACCGAACTGCGCCGGGCACAGGAAGACATCTCGCTCAAGGCACGGCTCCTCGACGCGGTCAACGATTCGCTCTTCCTGGTCGACCAGCAGGGAAAGATTCTCTACGCCAACGAGGTCGCCTGCAAATCGCGCGGCTACCGCCGGGAAGAGCTGCTTGCCCTTCCCTTCGACCGGCTCGACACCCCCGAATACGCCTCCCGGGTTGCGGAGACGATCGCCCGGCTGCCTGATAGCAAACGGGCAATCTTCGAGAGCATCCATCTCAGCAAGGACCGCTCGGCCATCCCGGTCGAAGTCCATGCCAGCATCATCGAGATCGGCGGCCGGTCGCTGATTCTCAGCCTGGTACGCGACATCACCGAACGGAAGCGGACCGAAGACGCGCTCCTGGCCGCTCTGCAACTGAACCAGGACATGGGACGTTTCAGCCGTGACGAATTGACCGGCATCGCCTTGGAAGAGGGGATCCGACTCACCGGCAGCGCCATCGGCTTCCTCCATTTCATCGATCCGGGACAACAGACAATTTCCCTGCACGCCTGGTCCCGGGAGACCTCGGCGACCTGTACGGTCAGCGACGTGCAAGGCCACTGCCTGATCGAAGAGGCCGGCATCTGGGTCGACTGCATCCGCAAACGCCGGCCGGTAATGCACAACAGTTTTGCCAAACCGCTCCGGCTGCCCGAAGGGCACGTTCCGCTACGCCGCGACCTGGCGGTACCGGTCTTCGACGACCAGGAGCGGATCGTCGCAGTGATGGGGGTCGGCAACAAGGCTGAGCCCTACACCGAATTCGACATGACCCAGCTGTCACTGCTCGCCGAAACGATGTGGAACGTAATCAAGCTGAAGGACCTCTTGGAAGAGCTCAAGGTGGCCGAGGAAGAAGCCGTCTCCGCCAGCCGGGCCAAGAGCGACTTCCTGGCGAACGTCAGCCACGAGATCCGCACGCCGATGAACGCCATTATCGGCATGACCCACCTGGCGCTGCAGACCAAGCTGACCGACCGGCAGCGCGACTACCTGGAAAAGATTCACCTTTCCGCCGGCTCGCTGCTCGGCATCATCAACGACATCCTCGACATCTCCAAGATCGAGGCGGGCAAGATGGAGATGGAAGCGATCAGCTTCAACATCGAGGACGTGCTCGACAACCTGGCGACGATCATCGGCGTCAAGGCATACGAAAAGGGGATCGAACTTCTTTTCGCCACCGACGCCGACCTCCCGCTCACCATGGTCGGCGACCCCCTGCGGCTGGGCCAGGTGCTGATCAACCTGGCAAACAACGCCGTCAAGTTTACCGAACGGGGCGAAGTCGTCATCTCCTCGGAACTGGTGGCGCAGGATCAGCGGCGGAACGAGGTAACGGTCCGCTTCAGCGTCAAGGATACCGGGATCGGCATGACGCCGGAACAGATCGGCAAGCTGTTCCAGGCCTTCAGCCAGGCCGACAGCTCGTCGACCCGCAAATATGGCGGGACCGGCCTCGGTTTGAGCATCAGCCGCCAACTGGTGGAATTGATGGGCGGAGAAATCCTGGTGGAGAGCACCCCCGGCCAGGGGAGCACCTTCTCCTTCACCGTCCGCCTCGGCTGCCGCCGTGAGCCGGCCGGCCGGGCACCCCGGACACCGCTCAAGGGGTTGCGGGTGCTGGTGGTCGACGACAATGCCACTTCCCGCGACATTCTCCGGGCCAACCTGGAATCGTTCTCTTTCGGGGTCACCACCGTCGGCAGCGGCGTGGCGGCGCTGGGGGAACTGGAACGGGCTGCTGCCGCCGACGCCCCTCCTTACGACCTGGTGCTGGTCGACTGGAAGATGCCCGGTCTCGACGGCATCGAAACGGCCCGCCGGATCAAGGAGAACCGGCGGCTCACCAATATCCCGACGGTGATCATGGTGACCGCCTACGGCCGCGACGAAGTGCTCCGCAATGCCCGGGAAGCGGGGCTCGATGCCGCGCTGACCAAGCCGGTCAAGGCATCGGTGCTGCTCGACACCATTGCCAACCTTTACGAACGGGAGATGATCGGCGCGGCGCAGGCATTCCCCGCCAGCCGGCCAAACCGGCATGCCGGGCTGCGGCTGGCCGGCATCCGGGTGCTCTTGGCCGAGGACAATGCCATCAACCAGGAGGTCGCCCGGGAAATCCTCAAACAGGCCGGGGCGATCGTCGATATCGCCGCCAACGGCGTTGAGGCGGCCCAGATGGCGTTACAGGCATCGCCCCGTCACCATGCGGTGCTGATGGACCTGCAGATGCCGCTGATGGACGGTTACGAGGTAACGCGGCAAATCCGCGACACCTACAGCGCCACGGAGCTGCCGATCATCGCCCTGACCGCTCACGCCATGGCCGAAGAGCGGGAACGCTGCCTAGCGGCGGGGATGAATGACCATCTGTCGAAACCGATCGATCCGACACAGCTTCTCTCGACCTTGGAACGGTGGACACCGCAGGCGTCGCGCAAGAACGTCCGTCGCCTGCCCCCGGACAAGGGGGGAGCGACCGGCGGCAAAATTCCCCGCGATCTGCCGGGGCTCGGCATCGAGGCCGCGCTGGGTAAACTGGGCGGCAACGAGAAGCTGCTCCGCAAGCTGCTGCTCGATTTCCGAGATACTTACCAGGGGGTCGTCCACGAAATCAGGGGGGCACTGGCCAAACGGGACAGCGCCCTGGCGAGCCGGCTAACCCACACTGTGAAAGGGGTTGCGGGCAACATCTGCGCCACCGGCATCTACGAAGCGACCCAGAAACTGGAGCGGGCCATTGCCGGCGGCGATGAAGCCGCGTTTACCCGGCTGCTCGGCGAACTGGAGCAGGCACTGTTGCCGGTGCTGGTGTCGATCGGCCGACTCAAGAAAGAGCAGCGTAACGAACAGCTCCGCGGAGATACGGCGCCGGATGGCGGCGAGCAGGCCGACCCCGCCGGGCTGCGCCCCCTCTGCGTCACTTTCCGGCAGCTGCTCAGCAAGAACAACCTGAAGGCGCGGAAACAACTCGAACTGATCGTTGCCCATCCCGCAGCCGGGACATTCCGGGCGGAACTCAACGCCATCGAGGAGTGTCTGGGAAAACTGGACTTCAAGGGGGCGCTCCAGTCGTACGGCACCATCGCCCGGGTGCTGGACATACCGCTGGATTAACGGGAGAGAACACCATGGAACGGGGAAAGCAGACCATTCTGATTGTCGACGATACGCCGCAGAATATCGAGATCCTCAACGAAGTTCTCGGCGACGACTATGAAATACTCTGTGCGACCGATGGCAGGGAAGGACTGGAACTGGCGCAGGCGGAACAACCGGATTTGATCCTGCTCGACGTAATGATGCCGGAAATGGACGGTTACGAACTCTGCCGGCAGTTGAAGGAAGAGCCGCGAACCCGGGCCATTCCGGTGATCTTCATCACCGCCATGAGCCAGGAGGACGACGAGGCGAAGGGACTGGAAATCGGCGCCATCGACTATCTCACCAAACCGATCAGCCCGCCGATCGTCCGGGCCCGGATCAGGAACCATCTGGAGCTGAAACGCCACCGGGACATCCTGGAGAGTATCTCCCACATCGACGGCCTGACCGGGATCGCCAACCGGCGACAGTTCGACAAGATCCTCGACCAGGAATGGCGTCGGGCGGTCCGGACCCGAACGCCGATTTCGCTGGTGATGATGGATATCGACTGTTTCAAGGAGTTCAACGACTGCTACGGCCACCTGGCCGGCGATGACTGCCTGAAGAGTATTGCCGGCGCCTTCGGGACGGTCCTCAACCGGCCGGGCGACCTGGTCGCCCGCTATGGCGGCGAGGAGTTCGCCTGCATCCTCCCCGAAACCGATGCCTTCGGCGCCAGGCAGGTGGCCGAACGGCTCCAGGCGGCAGTCCTAGGCCTCTGCACTCCCCACCGCCGTTCGGCCGTGGCGGACCAGGTAACGATCAGCATCGGCGTCGCCACGATGATCCCGGCCGCCGCCAGCCAGCCCGACCAGTTGATCGCCGAGGCGGACCGCCATCTCTATCTGGCCAAGAAGGGGGGGCGGAACCGGATCTGCAGCCTCGCCTGAGGCCCGGAAGGAAACTAGATGGTGCACATCACCCGGCGGACGAGATACTCGCCGCCGATCACCAGGTACTCCCCCTCCCCCTTGAGGATACTGTTGGGGAGCAGGTCGTTGAAGAAGAAGATTTTGACCAGCGGCGCCCGAATCTCCCAGACAGTGGAGCCGAACTCCCAGGCCCGTTCCTCGACGGAAGTGAACGATACCAGATTGTTGAAGCGGATGATCTTCTCCCGCTTGCCGACAACCTCGACGACGGCATAATCGTCGGCATCGCAGGTGCCGCGATAGAGGGTCACCCACCGTTCGCCCGGGAAGCGGCGATCCAACTCGTACTGGCAGTATTCGTAGAGCAGGTCGAGCTGGGAGTTGATGGCATTAGTCCGCTCGCTCCCCTTCATCCGGTCGACCGCATAGCCAAAGTAGGCTTCCGACTGGACATCGCCGATCGGCGCCTTGTGGAAGGTCGGATGGATGCCGATCCGGCTTTCGACCCACCCCTTGAGTACTGCCCCCTCTACCGAGTTGGCATCCATCATCCAGCCGCGGAGAAAACGGAGATAGCTGTTTTTCAGGCTCTTGCGCGCCTTGTCGGTATGCTGGTCCTGCCAGTGGTGGAGCTGGAACTTGACGGACATGTAGTCGTTGAAGACGCACCCCCGCTCGTCCGCCGAATCGATAGTGTCGAGTTTGGCGAAGAGGAAGCGGTTGGCGCTGCGCACCCCCTGTAGTTCCAGCGGTTGGGGATTGTCGTTGAAATGGCGCGAGGCGATGATCCAGGGGGGGACATTGCAGTGATTGAAGGAACTCTGCATCGGCACATCACCTCGTTGTGAAGGGATCCTCCGGGCAGCGGGCGCCCGTGGTCGGCAGCGGGGCTAAAGGATTTTCGCCAGCTCCGCCAGCGTCGTCTTGATCGGGCCACCGGCAACAAAGGCATCGAGGCCGTGCCGTTCCAGTTCCTGCTGCGGCGTCTGGCCAATCTGGGCACAGACCACCGCCCGGCAGCCGGCCAGGGCGTCAATGATCGCCCGCAGCACATGGCTGCGGGTTGGATGATCCGGATCGTAGGAGCAGTAACGCTCCACCGTCTTTTCATCCACCAGTTTCACTTCGCCGGCATCGAGTTCGTAAATCAGAAACCGTTCCGCATGCCCGAAGTGCTGATTGATCTCTTTTCCATCCTTGGAAGCTACGGCGATGAGCATGGGTACCTCCTGACAGGGCACATCCTGGTGCCCGGAGAGGGGGCGGGCAGATGCCCCGCCCCCGTGCGGCCAACTACCACGCTGTTACAGCTCCACCGGGGCGAAGCTGAAGCATTTCTTCGAGCAGGTCCGGCCGCAGGCCTGACAGCCGATGCAATTGCCGGGATTGGCGACCTTCATGAACATCTTTGCCGAATCGTCCTCGTCCAGTTCCTCATAGGCGAGCACGTCATGAACGCAGACCTTGTAGCAACGGCCGCAACCGATGCAGGTCTCCTCGTCGATGGAAACGATGAACTGGGGGGTATACTCCGTCTTGTTTCTTCTTAGTCCGGTGATGTAAGCCATCTTTCTCTCCTCCGTCGTGTTGTTGGGCTGTCGGGACGGGCCGTCCCGACAAGCGGAATGCTATTCTTCGTCAAAAGGGGTTGCCGTCCCCTTGTTCATCGCCTTGCGGAGCCACGGCGGCGGATTCCCCTTCAGGACTTCCTGGAGCCGTTCCACCGTCTCCTTAAGGCTGACCTCGGTAGTGGTTTTCATCGGGTGAATCTTGTGAGCGACCAGTTTGGCCGCCGCCGGACCGCCGATCTGCATGGTATAGACGATGGCGCAGTCGGACAGGGCTTTGGCGCGGGCGGAGATCTTGTCTTCCTCGTCGAGGCCATGTTCGCCGACCTCCAGCGTTTCGAGGAAATGGGCCTCCTCGGGCCCCACTTCCCAGACCTGGAAACTTTTCGCCATCCCGAAATGCTGATCAATCATTTCGCCGGTCGAGCTGGTAAACGCTATCTTCATCTGAGCACTCCTTCTCGTTTTGTCTTTCCCGGGAGCGACGATTTTTCGTCCTGTCAGGGCTGTCGGGGAAATACGCGGCGGCAGAGCAGCGCTCCGGCACACACGCAATCCCGAAGACTTGCGCCGACAGGGCAGAAAAGCGGGCTCACCTAGTTATGCGCCAGTTTCTGCGCCTCCTTGGCATTCGCCTGGAAGATATTCGCCGTTTCGAACAGCAGGTTCATCGTTCCCCGGTAGCCAACCCACATCTTCTGATGGGAGCCGAGCCGGTCGAAAACCGGCAAGCCGGCCCGGAGGTGGGCGAGCCCCCCCAGTTTCGCCGCCGCCTGGCGACCGTTGGAATTGGCGACCAGCAGGTCGGAACCGACCGCCGCCGTCTCCAGGTCCTCCAGGTCGCCGACGAAGACTTCGTCCGCCGGCAGGGCGTCGAGCCCCCGCACCCGGGTCGCGGCGATCGCCGCCTGGATCCGACACCCCATCCCGGCGAGGAAATTGGTCAGCACCTTCAGGTTGTCCGCCTCCAGGGCAAGCGTGACCCGCTTGGTGCCGAACTGGTAATGGGAATCGACCATCGCATCCATCAACCGGCTCCGCCAGCGGCGGAATTTGTCGGGGACCGGCCGGCCGGCGATGGCAGCGAGGGTCTCCATGAACTGGTCAACTTCGGCCAGGCCGGTGATCGAGGTAAAGCCGTAACAGGGGATGCCGAACCGCTCGGTCAACGCCTGCCCCGCCTTGGCCAGCGAATCGCCCAGATAGAGGACCGCCTGGCTTCGCCCCGCCTGGCGGATGCGCGCCAGCGAGACCCCGCCGGTGGAGAGCGGCGATACCGTGTCGTCGATATGGCCGTCGAGGGCGTTGGCGATGTCGGGGACAATGATCGGGTCGAGGCCGAAGGCTTCGCAGATTTCCCGCACCTCTTCCACGTCGGCCGGCGTCAGGTGCGCACCGGGAAGAATCGCCACCTGGCCGGGGATCGTCTCCCCCCCCTCGGGGATCGTCCGGACGATCGCCTCCACCGCCGCCGCATACCCTTCCTGCATCGAACCGCAATAGTCGGGGGTCGAGGCCCAGATCACCGGCACCTGGCCGTACTCGGGATTTTCCAGGCGGAAGTGGACGATGGCGCTCCGCACATCATCGCCCATGGTTTCGGTCAGTCCGGAAGTCATCACCCCGACCACCTCGGGAGTGAACTTCTCGATCACCCGTTTGATCCCTTTTTTCAGGTTCTCCCACCCGCCGAAGATCGCCGTGTCCTCGCTCATGCTCGTCGAATTGAGGGCGATTGGCTCCTTGAAGTGGCGGGAGAGCTGCAGCCGGATGAAGGTCGAGCACCCCTGGGCACCGTGGAGGAGGCCGAGCATCTGGTCGATCCCCAGGTAAGCCAGGGTGGCGCCAAGCGCCGGCGAGTTTTTCTGCGGGTTGACCGTGGCATTCTTCGTCGGCACCTTGACCCGCGAATCCTTCAGCTCGGCAGTCAGGTACGTTTCGGCATGACGGGCCGCCCGGGCGACCGCATCGGCCAGTTCATCCTCACCCTTCTCCCACGGCGCCTTGCCGTTCAACACCGGCCAGATCGGGTTGTTCACCGTCAGGTCGAGCTGCTTGGCGAAGGTGACCATCCCCTCGTAACCGGCATAGGGATGGGATCGCCCGTGATTGATATCGAGGAATGGCGTCTTGGTCTTCAGGGCAAGGAACTTGGTCTTGCCGCCGGCGACGATCAGGTCGGGCATCTTCTCGTACATGATCTGCAGCAGACCGGCGCTGGAGGTATCCTCGATGATCCGGGCATCCTGATGCATCAGCGCCTTCATCCGGTAAAAATCTTCCAGGGTCGAATTCTGGGTGCCGGCGGCGAGGATTTCCACCCCCAGCTCCCGCAAGGCATTGACCATCGACCAGGTCTTCACCCCGCCGGTAAAGAGCACCGACCGCTTCCCTTCCAGCCGCGCCCGATAGGGCGCGATCCGTTCCCGGCACTTCGCCTCTTCCTCTTCGAGGAGCCTCTCCACCCGCTCCTGCATCGTCCGCTTCTCCAGGCCGCCCACCGCGTTATCCAGCTCCCGGGCGATATCGCGCAGCGCTTTGGCAGTATCGGTCATCCCGTAGAACGACTCCTCCAGGTAGGGCATCCCGTAGAGCTTCTGCATCTTTTTGGCGAGGTTGGTCAGACTCTTGGAACAGATGATGATGTTGAGCTTGGCCCGATGGGCATAGCGAAGCTCCTCGAATTTGGCGTCGCCGCTGAAACAGGAGAGGATCTGGATGCCCAGCCGTTTGAAGAGCGGCAGCATCCCCCACAGGTCGCCGGCAATGTTGTACTCGCCGATCAGATTGATCGGGTACTCGCCCAGTTCGGGCGGCTCGGCGGTACCGATGACCTGCTGCAGCAGCACTTCGCCGGCCAACCGGTTGCCGATATTCTTGTCGCCGATGAAGCCGGGGGTATTCACCGGGATCAGCGGGATCGCCACTTTCTCCTGGGCAGCCTTGCAGACCGCTTCTACGTCATCGCCGGTCATGGCGGTAACGCAGGTAGCGTAGACGAACATCGCCTTCGCCTGGCCCTTGTACCGCTCGGCCAGCTCGAGGATCGCCCGGTAGAGCTTTTTCTCGCCGCCGAAGACTACGTCGTTTTCCAGCATCTCGGTGGTGAAACCGCGACGATAGAGCTGGGAGCCGCTCGAACGGGCGCCGCGGTTGTCCCAGGAATTGCCGGCGCAGGCGATGGGGCCGTGCACCAGATGGATCACGTCGGTGATCGGCATCAACACCACCCGGGCGCCGTCGTAAGCGCAAGAACGCTCGGTCCCCTCCCCCGGTTCCGACTTCTTGCAGAATTTCGGCGCTCCCTTGTCGTGGGTTTCGCAATCGGTTGTATCGTACCAATCGGGCTTGGCCATGGCTGCCTCACCTTTCTCTGCGTAAATCATGCGCAGTGGCAAACAAAAAGGCGCCCCATTCCGTGAATGGTTGGCGCCTTTGCCAGAATCAGGAAATTTCTGCTATCTGGCCGACATTTTTGCACGGGACGTGCCAAGCTATAACATATTTATTTTTCAGGCATTTACACCGACAACGATGCATAACTTATGACCAACACAGCGCAACTGCCCACAAATTACGCATTTTCCTTATTGCACTGACAACCCGCCGACTGGCTGCCAAATAATTTAGGCACGAAATGTGCTGGAATTAATGCTATTATTACCCTGTCTCGCGCTGACCATTTCCAACACGACGAGTGCCGTTCATGGATAAACCCGCCACGGATAACGGTGACCACCGGCCGGACCAGCTTGTCGAACTCCTCGACAAGATACCCGCCGCCGCAATCGGTATTGCCGGTAATCGGCTCGTCCTCAACCGGCGAGCCGAACAGTTGACCGGGTATACCGATGGCGAGCTCTCCTCCATTGACGACCTGCTCGCGACACTCTTCGGCGACGCCGCCGGAGCAATCCGCCAGGTCTGCGAAAATTCCCGCTACGCCACGTCTCCCGTCGCCGGAGAATTTCCGATGACCACCAAGGCCGGCCAGCTCCGCTTCGTTGAATTATCGGCCGCCGGCACCGATCCGGTAATCTGCATCCTTCACGACGTCAGCCAACGGCGACAGGCCGAGGAACAGCTCAGGCAAAAGGTTGAACAATACCGGTGCCTCACCGACACCACGACGGATTGCTTCTGGGTGGTTGATCACCAGGGGAAGATCATCGAGGCCAACGACGAATGCGTCCGGATGTTGGGTTACCCGCGGGAGCAGCTGCTGACCATGTCCATCCAGGAGCTGGAGGCTATCGAAGACAAGCGGGTCGTTGACGACCATATCGCCCGGATCATTGCCAACGGCTACGACCGGTTCGAAACCCGACACCGCTGCAATGACGGGCGGAGCATCGCCGTCGAGGTCAGCACCTCCTTCATGCCGACGGCAGGGAGATTCCTCGCCTTCGTCCGCGATATCTCCGAACGGCGGCGCGACGACGAGACGCTACGGGAGAGCGAAGAGCGCTACCGCCGCTTCTCCGCCCTGACCACCGATTACGTCTATGCGTGCAACCGCCGGGGGACCGCACCGTTCCGGGTCCAGTGGATGGGGGGCGCAGTCGAGAAGATCACTGGCTATACCGAGGAGGAAATCTTTGCCAAAGGGTGCTGGCTGACGATCGTCCACCCGGCCGACCGGGAGCGGGTCGGCACCCAGCTCCTCCGTCTCGTCCCCGGCGATACCAATACCGAAGAATTCAGGATCTTCGCCAAAGACGGGACAATCCGCTGGATTCGCGAAGTCTGCCGCTGCGAAGCGGGCGCGCTCCCCGATGAACTACGCCTGTTCGGCACCGCCCAGAATATCACCGCCCGGAAGGAAGCGGAGGATTCCCTTCGGGAAATCGAGACGATCTTCAACCTGTTCATGGAACACAGTCCCATCTATGTCTTTTTCAAGGATCAAGATATCCGGACCGTCAGGCTGAGCAGGAACTTCGAACGGATGCTCGGCCGGCCGCTGCAGGAGCTGATCGGCACGACCATGGCCGAGCTGTTCCCGCCAGAGCTGGCCGCCAGCATGGAGGCTGACGACCAACGGATCCTCCGCGAAGAAAAGGTCTTCGAGATCGAGGAAGAGTATGGCGGCCACACCTACTACACCCTGAAGTTCCCGATCATCCAGGAGCACCGGCCGCCGATGCTGGCCGGCTTCACCATGGACATCACCGAGCGGAAGAAGACGGAAGAGACGCTGCGCCGGCTCAACGAAGAGCTCGATCAGCGGGTCGCCGAGCGGACAGCCCAGCTGGAAGAGGCGATCAGGGAAGCTGAGTCCTTCAGTTATTCGGTCTCCCACGATCTTCGGGCGCCGTTGCGCCACATCAACAGTTACTGCTCGATTATTCTCGAAGATTACCGGCAGGACCTCCCGCCCGAGGTCTGCGACTACCTCGGCCGGGTCCGCAAGGCAAGCAGCCGGCTGGGAGAACTGACCGACGACCTGCTGGAACTGTCGCGAGTCAGCCGGGCAGAGATACAGGTCGACGAGGTTAACCTGAGCACCCTGGCGACGACAATCGTCAGCCTGTTGCACGAAGCGGAGCCGAACCGGCAGGTGGAGTTTGTCATCGAGCAGGGGCTGGTCGCCCGGGGAGACCGGCTGTTACTCCGGCTGGTGATGGAGAACCTGCTGGGAAATGCCTGGGAATATACCGCCAGGACCGCGGCAGCGCGGATCGAGCTGGCGACGACGGCTATCGGCAGTGAGAAGGTTTTCCTGGTCAGGGACAACGGCGCCGGTTTCGACATGGCTTACCAGGACAAGCTCTTCCGGCCTTTCCAGCGGCTCCACGGCGATGAATTCCCCGGCACCGGCATCGGGCTGGCCACGGTCAAGCGGATCATCAACCGCCATGGCGGCCGGGTCTGGGCGGAAGCGACGACCGGTCGGGGAGCGACCTTTTATTTCACCCTGCCAGGGATCTGAACCAGGGTAGCTGCCTTCCCGGCCCCCAGCCCCGATTACCCGAAACGGAGCGCCGCCCACCAGGCACCGACCACCACCGCGGCACTCGCCAGCGCCAAAAGCGCGTTCAACAGGCGACTTGGCCGGCCGAACCGGTCAAGCAGATACTCCGTTCCCAGCCCCAGCGCCAGGCCGACGGCAAATCCGAACAGATGGGCAGCCAGATCGGTATTCTTCCCTTCCGTCCCCAAGAGCGCCAACAGCGCCAGGGCGGCGGCAACCGGCAGCAGCCAGCGCCGGCGCACCTGCTGCCGATAACGGACCACGGTCAGGGCGGCAAGGATACCGACCGCGCCGAATACCGCCGTCGAGGCGCCGAGCGAGCGGTGCGCCGGCGACTGGACCCAGGCATTGAGCAGATTGCCGATCGCTCCGGCACCGAGCAAAAGGCTCCAGGCAAGCCCCGAGCCGAGTTCGCCACAGAGCAGCACAATGAAGACCCCGCCGATTGCCAGATTGCTGCAGAGATGCAACAGGTCCGCGTGCAGGGTGAGGGCCGTGACCAGCCGCCACCATTCGCCGCTCATGATCCGGCCGGCGTCGGCATTGCCGAGTTCGGTCCAGGGAACGGGATGGTGGCCGGCCAGCGAAATATCCAGCAGGGTCAGGTTGTAGAAGGTGGCAAGGAGGATCAGCACCGACAGGGTCGGCAGGGTGTTTTCCACCAACGGTCGCGACGGTGGCTCCGCCGGCGGCCAGCCGCGGTTTTCCTCCTCGAACCGCCGCAATTCTTCCCCCGCCGTGTCCCATTGGCGGGGCGCCACCATCAATCGCCAGCCGCGCTCCGCCGGTTCGAAACGGCATGGGATTCCCCGGGCGGTCAGCACCAGCCCCAGGAGTTGCACCTGTTCCAACGACAACGGCTCACTCGCCGGTACGCCCGCCAACAGCCGCCATTCCTCATCGTCCGGCACTCTGCCCCCTCTTTCGCTCGCCATCCATCCACTATAACCATTGCGCCCCGGCGGCGCCAGGGAAACGACAAAAAAAGGGCACCCCCGATTCCGGGAGGTGCCCCTCTGTGTTGCCTTACTTCATGCCGACGCACCCTCCGCGCCGGCGCGCACGGCTTAGCGCATCATCTCGAACTGCCGCTCGTCGCAAGTTTCGTCGACGACTTCGATGAACTTGTTGCAGATCGTCGCCACCATGTTCATCACCCCCTGGTAACCGATCACCGGCACCCGGTGGAGGTTGACCCGGTCGAAAATCGGGAAACCGAAGCGGAACAGCGGGATGTTGGCGTCGCGGGCCAGAAACTTGCCGTGGGTATCGCCGATCACCGCATCGACCGGATCGGTCATCACCAGGCTGCGCAAGTGCCAGAGGTCTTTGTTGATGTAGATTTTCCCGTCCTTGCCATAGGGCGAGGTGTCGAGCAGCGCCTGCAGTTCCTTCTCCAGTTTCTTGGTCCCCTTGCTGCAGAGGATGTGGTACGGCTTGGCGCCCATTTCGAGCAGGAAGGAGACATACCCGAGGAGATAGTCGGGGTCGCCGTACACCGCGAATTTCTTGCCGTGGATGTACTGGTGGGCATCGGTCATCAGGTCGACGGCCCGGCCGCGCTCGGCCTTCAGCGATTCGGGAACCGGCTTGCCGAACAGCTCGGAGATCTTCATCAGGAACGCATCGGTCTTGGCAATGCCGAACGGCAGCGGCATCGTTACATGCTTGCCGGAATAATTATCCTTGACCCAGTTGAAGGTCTTGGCGGCCGAGTAGGTACCGAGGTTGAGGGTAACCTTGCCGTTGATCGAATCGGCGGCCTCATCAAGCTTGGTACCGCCCGGGTAAGGACGATAGGTGCCGTCGAGCGGCGAATCGAAGACGTCGGAGATGTCGCCCAGAATGGTGTAGGGGATGCCGAACGCTTCGAAGATCCGCTTGTACTCGCGGAAGTTACCGGTATTGGCGTCAAAGCCCGGAACCAGGTTCAGCTTGCCGGTGCAGCGCCCTTCCACCTGTTTGCCCGACGTCAGGGTCTGCAGGATGGAGAGCAGCATGGCGTCGTAGCCGTGGATATGGGAGCCGTTGAAACTCGGTGTATTGGCATAGGGGACCGGGAAATCCTGCGGGATGCACCCCTTCTGCCGGGCATTCTTGATGAAGGCGGTCAAGTCGTCGCCGATGATCTCCGGCATGCAGGACGTGAAGATCGCCATCATCTTCGGCTTGTAGAGGGCGTAAGCATTTTCCAGCCCCTCGTGGAGGTTGTTCTGGCCACCGAACACCGCACCGTCCTCGGTCATGGCGTCCGAGACGGCCGGCGCCGGCTCACGGAAGTGGCGGTTCAGGGTGGAGCGGTAGTAGGAGGCGCACCCCTGCGAACCGTGGACGAAGGGCAGGGTCCCTTCGAAGGCATGGGCCACCAGTTCGGCACCCAGCGGTTGGCAGGCGTGGGCCGGATTGATGACCAGCGACTGGCGGGCAAAGTTCTTTTCCTTGTATTCCTCGGTATTGATCCATTCGGCGACTCTTTTCACTTCCTCTTCAGGAATCTCGGTCACCGGCTTGACTGCTAGTCCAAGATTGTTAGCCATTGTATATCTCCTCTCCGGGGACTCATCCGTCCCACGGCAGACGTTGTTGGTTAAGCCTCCCTTCGAACAGGGAGAAAATCAGAAAGGAGCCTTCACCAAAGACCACGTGGGGCTATTAATCGCCATATCCACATCCCGGGCAAAGATCGGGAACCCTTTGTAGCCATGGTACGGCCCGGAATAATCCCAGCTGTGCATCTGGCGGAACGGAATCCCCATCTTCTGGAAGACGTACTTTTCCTTGATCCCGCTGCCGACCAGGTCAGGCTTCAGGACATGGGCGAACTGTTCCATCTCGAACTCGGAGGCGTCGTCGTAAACCACGGTGGCGTCAGGCATCTCCGACGCGGTCCGGTCATAGTCGTCACCGTGGGCAAACTCGTAGCCGGAACCGACGCAGATCATCCCGAGATCCTCGTAGGCATTGATAGTATGGCGGGGCCGGAGGCCGCCGACGTAAAGCATTACCTTCTTCCCTTCGAGGCGCGGCTTGTACTCGTCGATGATTGCCTGGCAGACCGGATCGTACTTGGCGATCACCGCCTCCACCTTCTCCTTGATGGTGTCGTCGAACAGTTCGGCGAGCTTCCGCAGGCTCTCCTTGATTTTGGTCGGGCCGAAGAAATTCAGTTCGATCCAGGGAATGCCGTACTTCTCTTCCATAACTTTGCACATGTAGTTCATCGAACGGTAACAGTGGATGACGTTCAGTTTCACCTGATGAGTGGCAGCGATCTTCTCCATTTCGCCGTCGCCGGTCCAGACCGCTTTGACGTTGAAGCCGCACTCTTCGAGGAGCGGCTTGGTCGACCAGGCATCGCCGCCGATGTTGTACTCGCCGATCAGGGCGATGTCGTACGGTCCGATCGGTTCGGGGAACTCCCGCGTTTCGATAATGTAGTCACGAATGGTGTCGTTGGAGATATGATGCCCCAGCGACTGGGAAACGCCGCGGAACCCCTCGCAGTTACAGGGGATGATCGGGATGTCCAGCTCCTTGGCGGACTGTTTGGCGACGGCGTTGATATCGTCGCCGATCAGGCCGACCGGGCACTCGGAGAGGACCGAGATCCCCTTGGCGAGCGGGAAGAGCTCTTTCGCTTCTTTCAAGAGGCCGGTCAGCTTCTTGTCGCCACCATAGACGATATCCTTCTCCTGGAAGTCGGAGGTGAACTGCATGGCGAAGTTGGTAACCCCGTTGATGCCACTCACCAGATTACGCCGGGTACCCCAGGAGTACCAGCCGCAACCGACCGGGCCGTGGGAGACGTGAACCATGTCGCGGATCGGCCCCCAGACCACCCCCTTGGCGCCGGCATAGGCGCAGCCGCGGGCGCTCATCACGCCGGGAACGGTCTTGCGGTTTGATTTGACACAGGCCGAACCGGAGGCCTGGTCGTTAGGGGCAAGGTGAGGTGCCCGTTTCTTTTTCCCCTTCTCCGGGTACACCTCAAGAACCTTGTCGATCATCTCCTGGGTCGATTCTTTAGTGATGCCGTCGACTTTCTTTATCGTATTAGACATATCTCTCTCCAGATCGAACGGCTTTGCCAAAAGTCCATCCGCTGCGTTCCGCTCCGGACCGGAACGTTCAACGTAGCGCTGCTACGCCTCGCATCCCGGTCCTCGTGCGCCTTACGGCTGGAGCTTTTTGCCGTACCGTATATGTTTTGAATTAAAAAGCCTTGTGGCGAACGATGCCGCAGTCAGGTCGGTGTCGGGCGAGAATCCCGGCGGAGCAACGCGAATCCGCAGGCCGGCGCCGAGATGGCCCACAATTCACCCAGCGAATCGGACAGCACAGGCTGCCCGCCGGGCGAGGACCAAAGCGTTCGGCATCTACTTCGCAGCCGCCTCCGCTACCCCGACCACGCTCTCGTCGTCCGCTTCCATGATCCCGAACTCCATCAGCAGCTCTTCCAGCTCATCCATGGAGAGCGGAGTCGGCACCACCAGCATCTTGTTCTCGGAGATCTTCCGGGCCAGCTCGCGATATTCGTTGGCCTGTTTGTGATCAGGAGAGTACTCGATGACCGTCATCCGCCGCAGCTCGGCCCGCTGAACCTGATTGTCGCGGGGAACGAAGTGGATCATCTGGGTGCCGAGTTTGGCCGCCAGCGCCTCGATCAGCTCATCCTCACGGTCGGTATTACGGGAGTTGCAGATCAGCCCGCCGAGCCGCACCTTGCCCGAGGAAGCATATTTGAGAATACCTTTGGCGATGTTGTTGGCAGCGTACATGGCCATCATCTCGCCGGAGCAGACGATATAAATCTCTTCCGCCTTGTTCTCCCGGATCGGCATGGCGAACCCGCCGCAGACGACGTCGCCAAGAACGTCGTAGAAGACGAAATCGAGATCAGGGGTATAGGCACCGTTCTCTTCGAGGAAGTTGATGGCGGTGATGACGCCGCGGCCGGCGCAGCCAACCCCCGGCTCCGGGCCACCGGATTCGACACACTTGACGTCACCAAAACCAACCTTCATGACATCACTCAGTTCCAGGTCCTCAACCGTGCCGAGTTCACGAACCATATCCATAACCGTCGCCTGCGCTTTGGCGTGGAGGATCAGCCGGGTGGAGTCGGCCTTCGGGTCGCAGCCGACGATCATCACTTTTTTGCCGATGGATGCCAGACCTGCCACCGTGTTCTGGGTTGTTGTCGATTTGCCGATGCCGCCTTTGCCGTAAATTGCGATCTGTCTCATGATACGTCTCCTTTCGTCCACCAATCCGTGGACTGCAAGTGAATGTTCGGGGCAAACAAAAAGGCGCCCCATGCTTTTAATGGTGGCGCCTTTGCCTATTTGTGATCGACGAATACTTCAGCGTATTCTTTATTCGGTTTGTTTTGTTTTTCCTTATAGCATCGATTGTGCCAATCAAAAAATCTCGTTATTTCAACGTATTTTCAACCAGCACCCAATCTCTTCAGCCTCATTCTCTTGCATCTGCCAACTTTTTAAGCAAAATTCGTAACCACCTTGCTTTGTCTCTGCCCTATCAACCAACAACCCAAAATCTGCCTAAAAAATAACAAGGGTTCCCTATGCCTCGGTCAGCAAGATCGCCTCGGCGATCTGGCGCATGCTTTTCCGTTTGTCCATTGCCAGCTTCTGCATCTTGCGGAACGCCTCGGGTTCTGACAGACCCTGGTTTTTCATGAGCACACCTTTCGCCTTCTCGATAATCTTCCGGCTTTCAAGCGTTTCTTTCAGATCGTCGATCTGCTCTTTCAGGATCTCAACCTCTTCGGCATGGGCGCAAGCCAACTCGATAGCCGGCCACAAGTCATGCTCGCGGAACGGTTTGGCCAGAAAGCCGCTGATCCCGCTCTCCTTGGCCCGCTGTACCGTGTCGGGATCGCAGCACGCCGTCAGCAGGATGATCGGAATCTTCAGCTTGCTCCTGATCTCCCGGGCAGCGGTCATCCCATCTTTCTTCGGCATCGAAACATCGAGGATTGCAATATCCGGGAGCCTGTCCAACGCCAGCTGGACCGCCTGTTCGCCATCACTGCATTCCACAATTTCAGCAAAACCGAGTTCGAGGAGCTTATTTTTTAAGCTCATCCGGATAATCGGCTCATCATCGCACACCAGAGCAATTCTCAATGAAATCACCACCTTGAATCGAATTTTAATCCGCACCGCAACAACTTACCATTGGATAGAGCATAAAGCGTTCCAAGAGTTCGGAATTCCACCGGACGGTGCTCTTTGTCCTTGACCGGCAGGACAGGAAATGTATAGTTGACCTTGCAGCCGGTCCGGGCTTCCCCGCCCACCACTGGCTGCCGGCATTGCCACTCATCACATCTGCCGGAGGGACGTTGATGAAAAAACCGTTGATCCTGGTCCCCGTGCTGCTGTTGGTAGCAACAGCCGGCTATTTCCTGACCCGGCACAACACTCCGGCCGCCGGCACGATCAAAGTCTCGGGCAATATCGAAGTGACCGAGGTGCAGGTGAGCTTCAAGATCCCCGGCCGGATACGGGAACGACTCGTGGATGAAGGGGAAGATGTCAAGGCCGGACAGACGGTGGCACTGCTCGACGACGAAGATTATCGGCTGGAGGTAGCGCAGCGGCAGCAGGAAGTGGCTGCCTTCGCCGCCCAGCTGCGGGAGCTGGCCACCGGTTACCGCAAAGAGGATATTGCCCGGGCCGATGCCGCCGTCAGAGGAGCGCAGGCGGAAGCGGAGCGCCGGCAACTCGATTTCACTCGCCAGCAAGAACTCTATCGCCGCGAAGTCATTCCCAAGCGCGATTTCGACACCGCCAAGGCCAGCTATGAAACGACCCAGGCTACCCTGCGCGAGGCGCTCGCCCAGCAACAGCTGCTGCACCGCGGCCCCCGCCAGGAGCAGATCGATGCCGCCAGAGCCCGGATGAAGCAGGCGGAAGAAGCGCTAGCCCTGGCCCGCACCAGGCTCGGCTATACGACGCTCACCGCGCCGCTCGCCGGCCTGGTCCTGGCAAAACACGCCGAAGCAGGCGAGCAGGTAGTGGCGGGCACGCCGGTCATTACTGTCGGCGACGTCCGTAACACCTGGATCAGGGCCTACATCAACGAAACCGATTTGGGGCGGGTCAAGGTAGGCCAGCATGCCCGGATCAGAACTGATACCTACCCGAACAAGGTCTATGACGGGACCGTTTCCTTCATCGCCCAGGACGCCGAATTCACCCCCAAGAACGTGCAAACCGAAAAGGAACGGGTCAAGCTCGTCTACCGGATCAAGATCACCGTACCTAACCCCAACCGGGAACTGAAGCCGGGAATGCCGGCCGATGCGGAAATCATCATCGGCGAGTCGAACTAGTCGGCCAAGCGGGGAAACTCCGCCCGCCGCCGGCAACATGCTGCCATGGACGCCATTCGCACCGACAACCTGACCAAACGGTTTGGCCAGCTTACCGCCGTCACCGGGCTCAACCTCACCATTGCCCAGGGTGAGTTGTTCGGGCTGGTCGGTTCTGACGGTGCCGGCAAGACCACCACCATGCGAATGCTCACCGGCATCATGGACCCAAGTGCCGGTGACGCCTGGGTGCTCGGCCGCCACACCGCCCGGGAGGCCGAAGCTCTCAAGGAAGAAATCGGTTACATGAGTCAACGGTTCGGGCTCTATCCCGACCTGACCGTCATGGAAAACATCAACTTTTACGCCGACATTTACGGCATCCCGCAAAAGAACCGCGGCGAAAGGATCGACCGGCTTCTCGCCTTCAGCAACCTGACCCCGTTCAAAAAGCGTCAGGCCGGCAACCTCTCCGGCGGCATGAAACAGAAGCTTGGCCTCGCCTGCGCCCTGATTCACACCCCGCGAATCCTTTTCCTCGACGAACCGACCAATGGCGTCGACCCGGTTTCCCGCCGCGATTTCTGGCGAATTCTCTACCAGCTGCTGCACGAGGGGGTGACAATCTTCGTTGCCACCGCCTATCTCGACGAAGCCGATCGCTGCAATCGGGTCGGGCTGATCCACAAGGGACAGCTGCTGGCCTGCGACGCCCCCGACCGGCTCCGCTCGCTGATGCACGGCAGTATCCTAGAGGTCCAGACGTCCGCCACCCGTCCGACAGCTATCCTGATACGACGCTCGCTGCCGGCCGTCTCGGTCAGCCTGTTCGGTGACCGCCTCCACGTCGTCACCGACGGTAGCAGAGAAATCGCGGCCACCATTGAGGCGCTGATGGCAAAGGAAGGATTGCCACTCGCCGGGATCAGGGCGATCGAACCGAGCCTGGAAGATGTCTTCGTTTCGGTACTGGGTGCTACGGAGCAGGATTCATGACCGGCGGCGCGAACAGCGACAATGCGGTCACCCTCCGCAATCTGGAAAAGCGGTTTGGCGACTTTATCGCCGTCAACCGGATCACCCTGGAAGTAAGGACGGGGGAAATCTTCGGGTTTCTCGGCCCCAACGGCGCTGGCAAATCGACGACCATCCGGATGCTCTGCGGCATTCTCCGCCCATCCGCCGGCAACGGCACTGTCGCAGGGTTCGACATCCTCCGCGAGGCCGAAGAGATCAAGAAAAATATCGGCTACATGAGCCAGAAGTTCTCGCTCTACGAAGATCTGACCGTTGAAGAGAATATCGATTTTTATGCCGGGATTTACAAGATTCCCGGCGAGCGGCGGCGCAGACGCAAAGAATGGGTAATCGAAATGGCCGGACTCACCGACCACCGGCGGGCCAGAACCGCCACCCTCTCCGGCGGCTGGAAGCAGCGGCTGGCCCTGGGCTGCGCCATCCTCCACGAACCGCCGATCATTTTCCTCGACGAACCGACGTCAGGAGTCGACCCGATCAGCCGGCGCAACTTTTGGGATTTGATCTACCAATTGGCCGGTCAGGGAGTCACGATCTTCGTCACCACCCACTACATGGACGAAGCCGAATACTGTGACCGGCTCGCCCTGATCTACCGGGGCGAGCTGATCGCACTCGGGACCCCGGGCGAACTCAAGACGGAGCAGATGCGGGAAGAAATCGTCGAGATCGCCTGTGCCCGGCCCCAGGAACTGATTGCGCCGATCGAAAAGGTCAGCGGTGTCCGACACGCCGCTCTCTACGGGAGGGGGCTGCACGTAGTGACCGAAAATGCTGCAGCAACCATCCCCGCCATCGAGGCGCTATTGAGCGAACGGAACGTTGGAGTGGAGCGCATCGACAAAACGGCGCCATCCCTGGAAGATGTCTTTGTGTCGCTGATCGAAGCCCGCGACCGTCAGGAAGCGCCGCAGCAGGAGTTTGCGAAATAGCCATGAAAATGCAACGTATCCGCGCGGTGGCCCGCAAAGAATTCACCCACGTTTTCCGTGACTTGCGCAGCCTCATCCTGGGAATAGCCTTGCCGATGCTGCTCCTTTTCCTCTTCGGCTACGCGCTCACGCTCGACGTCGACAATGTCCCGCTCATCGTCTGGGACCAGAGCAACACCGTTACCAGCCGCGACCTGACCAGCCAGTTCAGCGGCTCACGCTATTTCTCCCTGCAGGGCCATGCCATCAATTACCAGGAGATCGAACGAGCCATCGACCGGCGCGATGCGCTGATGGCACTCATCATCCCCCGGAATTTCGCGGAGGTCCTACAGGCGCGACAGCCGGCGGCAATCCAGGTAATCGTCGACGGCAGTGATTCGAATACCGCGACCATCGCCCTCGGCTATGCCGAATTCATCGTCAGCGGCTATTCGCAGGGAATCACCCTTCGCCAGCTCGTCCGGACGACTGGAGCCGTCCCGCAGCCGCCGCTGGCCATCGAGCCGCGTGTCTGGTTCAACGCCGACATGGTTTCCCGAAATGCCATCGTCCCGGGGCTGATCGCGGTAATCATGATGGTCATCGCCGCACTTCTGACCTCCCTGACCATCGCCCGCGAGTGGGAAACCGGCACCATGGAGCAGCTGATCTCCACACCCCTGACCGGAGCGGAGCTGATTATCGGCAAACTGGTTCCCTATTTCTGCATCGGCATCTTCGACCTGATCATGTCGCTGCTCGCCGGCCGATTCATCTTTCAGGTGCCGATGCGCGGCGAGCGGCTGCTCCTACTGGGGATGTCGATCCTTTTCCTGGTCGTTGCCCTGACACTCGGCATGCTGATCAGCATCGTCGGCCGGAGCCAGTTTGCCGCCAGCCAATTTGCGATGGTCGCCACGCTCCTCCCGGCGTTCCTCCTTTCGGGCTTCGTTTTCCCGATCGCCAACATGCCGCTCTTTCTCCGAATCATGACCCATGTCATCCCGGCCCGTTATTTTGTAACAATCCTGCGCGGAATCTATCTCAAGGGGGTGGGGATGACCGTCCTCGCCGGTGATGCCTTATTGCTCGTGGCGTTCGGCATTGCGGTCTTCTCGGCCGCGATCAGGAAATTTCGCAAAAAAATCTCTTAGGAATCGGCATGTTCGACCGTCTAAAAACCATGTTGATCAAGGAAACGATCCAGATCCTCCGCGACCCGAAAATGCGCTTCGTGATTTTCGCCGTTCCGGTGGTTCAGATCATTCTGTTCGGTTATGCGGTCAATACCGACGTCAGGCACATTGCCACCGCTGTTTACGATCAGGACAACAGCGCCACCAGCCGCGACCTGGTGGCCAGATTGGAGCATTCGGGGTACTTCGATATTGTCCAGAGGATCGGAAATGAGCGGGGAATCCGCGACCTACTGGACCGGGGAACGATCCGGGCGGTTGTCCGGATCAACCATGGTTTCGAAGAGCTGATCGGCGCTGGCCGCACCGCACCGTTGCAGGTAATCGTCGATGGCACGGATCCGAATACTGCCCGAATTGTCCTCAGCTATTCGGTCAAGATTGCCGAGCAATTCAGCAACAGTATCCTGGCTGAACAGCTTGTCCGACGCAATGGCACCTACTTGCCGGCCGGATCGGTCGAACTGGCAAGCCGGGCATGGTTCAACGACAACCTGGAGAGTCGGAATTATTATGTCCCAGGGGTCATGGCCATGATGGTGTTGATCACGACAATGATGCTTTCCAGCATGGCCGTCGTCCGCGAAAAGGAGATCGGAACGATGGAACAGATCATCGTCACCCCGATCAAACGGTGGGAATTTATTGTCGGCAAGACCGTTCCCTTCGCCGCTGTCGGCTTCCTTAACGTTACCATCGTCACGCTTTTCGCAGTATTCTGGTTCGATATCCCGGTCAGGGGGAGCATCTGGCTTATCTTTGGCGGCACCGCGTTGTACCTGATGAGCACCCTCGGCTTCGGCCTGTTCATCTCCACCGTCAGTAACACCCAGCAACAGGCGATGATGAGCTCGTTCATGTTCACCTTCCCGGCAATGCTCTTGTCGGGGTTTGCCTTCCCGATAGAAAACATGCCGCCCAGCATCCAATATGCCACGTTTGTCAATCCGCTGCGGTACTATCTGGTCATTGTCAGGGGAGTATTTCTCAAAGGGGTGGGATTCGGCACTTTGTGGCCCCAGTTGGGAGCGTTGGCCCTACTGGGAAGCACCGTGCTGGTTGTGGCAGTCCGGCGATTCAGGAAGACCGTTACCTAGCCGGCCGGATCGATTGTCGCTGAATCTGCAAAAAACCAGGCGGCCTTACGAAAACGCCGCCTGGCAATAATGATATCTGGGGGTCACGACTTTTTCTTTGTCTTGCGGCCTTTCTTCCCAAGCTCCGCCATCAGTTCTTCAACCTCTTCCGCACCTTCCGCATAATATTTTGCCTCATCGGGCGCCAAGCTGTGCAACAGCCGCAGGAATTCGCCGGCATGAACACGCTCCTCATCGGCAATATCTTTCAACACGGCTTGAGCGAGCGGCTCGTCGGTCGATTCGGCCAGCTGCATGTAGAGCTGAATCGCTTCATACTCTGCAGCAACCATAAAACGAATGGCGCGGATAAGCTCTTCATGAGTGAGTTTCCGGCCGCTGACCAGGCCGGCAAAGGGAGTTCCAAAATCTGGCATAGATTACCTCCTCCGTACATTTTGTGAAACGCGTGACCAACATGTTGTACGCCATACGGGTGAATAGCATCTGCACCAAGGGCCCCCCGGCGGAGAATTCATGCAAGCCCCCCCACTTTACCGGCTGTCACCGACAAATTCATGCTTCATAGCGCCATGCCCACGGCGGGAGGATGTTTGGGCAAGCTTTACCGCTGCCCGAACCATTTCATCAACCGCTTTTGGCGGCTCATTGTAAGTGATCGCCCCGATGCCGAAGTTTGCCTGCGGCTGCAGCGTCCTGATCAGTTCGGCAATCTCCTCCTGGAGTTTTTGCACAACCGACTTGGCGGCGTCTTTGTCTGCTTCGGGCAAAAGAACCACGATCGAAGCACGGCCAAATCGGGCGGCGATATCGGTTTCACGGAGATTCTCCCGGACAATTGAGGCTACCGAGGTTATCAACGTTTCCCCAGCTGCCTCTTGCACGGCAACATGTTCGCCAGTCGCCGCCGGGGAAAAATCAATGCAGGACAGCGTAAAGGGATGCAAATACCTTTTTGCCCGTTTAATTTCCGAGCCGGCAACCTCGGTGAAATAATCATAACTCATCATGCCAGTCAACGGATCCTGACGAGTCAGCATCTTCATATGACGACGACAATTTCTTACTTCGGCAACCAACCAACTGAAGACAAGGAGCATTCCAAGCTCAACGGTAACGTCCCACAACAGGCGGGCAACACTTTCACCGCCAAGCAGCAGGGGGCCATTTGCAACCAGCCAGGCACAAACGCTGGCAAGGGCAATAATAATTCCCGCCCTTCTCGTCCCGAACCAGACCACAATAAATACCGGGATCAGATACAGAGGCTCAAAGCGCATCTCCTCTGTCAAATGGTCAAGCAAGCCCAGAAGAATCAACAAAACATATCCCAGAATGACCAAGACAAACCGGGACTGTTTGTCGATATATTCGGTAAATTCACCCATATCATCACCGAGCGGAGGTAACGGAGGCAACAGCAACATCGACCGCGGGTTGTGATAGGAATTCGCTTGCATCACAGCACGAACCATCAACCCGCCCGATTGCTTATCCTATATTGATAAAACTGATATCAGACCCCACGCGAATTTTCAATCGGCGATCGTAATTAATGTCACTTCATGATTCCAGACAGTTGCCACTATCCAGCAAGGTTGTCAACAGGGTTTTTTGTTAATGGACGTCATTGAGGGAGGAGTGGAGCGAAACTGCGCAGAGCAGAGCAGACCGCGCTCTGGTGTGATAGCAGACACGGGGCAAGTGCCCAGGGCACAATAGGTCACCAATGATTATAGTGAACTTTTGTGCCGTTATAGCGACGTGACGAATACCCTTCATCATCGAGTGGATACCCAATAGGAATCAACGAAACTGGAATTATTGTCCTTGGCAGGCCCAGCAGACTCTGCATCCCATCAATACGCTCATCTACGGGATAGATGCTGAGCCGCAACGCACCCAAGCCATGGGCTTGGACAGCAATCAACAAGTGCTCGCTAATGGCCAGACACTCCCGGAACCATGCATCCTTACTCAATTCATCAGCATGTTCACCGCAAATCAGAATTGCAATCGGGGCATCGAGAACCATCTGCGCCGAAGAGTGGAAGGTAGGAATATCATCGAGAATACTCCGATCATCAATCACAACGAACTGGAACGCAACCGCATTCGCTCGATGGCTGCTGATCATCGCCGAACGAATGATCTCACGGACGACATTGGCAGGAATCACTCGCGAACTGAATCGCAACGTGCTTTTCAACGCATGCATCGTATCCATAGCCCCTCCAGCAATGCTTGCGCGTTCAGAACCACATTCACACATCCAGGATGATAGTGACTAATCGATTTGCCGCAGACCCCTAACGCATTATTAGTTTTTGTTAAGTATACCACAAAAGGTTATGGATGACGCAACGATCATGGCCAAGGCATAAAAAAAGAGCAAGGGGAATTACCCTTGCTCTTGTCAACTAAAGTAGCTGGACGGTGCTAATCAGCCTTCGCTTCGCACTCCTCAGCGGTATCAGCAACTGCAGTCACCACCTCAGATGTTTCGGTTGCCTCTTCAATTGCCGGTGCAGGCTTAGCAACAGCAGGGGCTGCTTTGGCGGCCGGTTTTTGTTTCTTGACCTTTTTTTCAACCTGCTCTTCAACAAGCTCAATAACCGACAACGGAGCGTTGTCGCCAGGCCGAATCCCAAGCTTCACTATTCTGGTATAGCCGCCAAATCGTTCCTGATACCGCGGAGCAATAGTCGTAAACAGCTTGGTCACAACCTTCTTATCACGGATAAAAGATGCTGCCTGACGCATTGCATGGAGATCTCCACGCTTGCCCAAGGTGATCATCTTTTCTACAACTGAACGCAGTTCCTTGGCTTTTGCATCGGTCGTCGTAATCCGCTCATGTTCAAAAAACGAAGTTACCATATTTCTGAACATCGCAACCCGATGGCTTGTAGTTCTGCCAAGTCTTCTGCCAGCCTTATTATGACGCATAACGTATAGTCCTTTCTACGAAACCGTACCGATTATTCTTCGTCTTTCCGCTCACCACGAATCCTGCGCATCACCTCAGGATCAGGGAACCCCTCCAGCTTCATGCCAAGGGTCAACCCCATTTCGGCCAAAATATCTTTGATTTCGTTCAACGACTTACGGCCAAAATTTTGTGTTTTGAGCATTTCAGCTTCAGAACGGGAAACCAATTCACCGATCAGCTTGATCCCGGCATTTTTCAAACAATTTGCCGAGCGAACCGACAATTCCAGCTCATCAACCGAACGGTACAGGTTCTCATTTACCTTTTCCCGTTCTTCTTCGCTTTCGGACTCAGCAACCGGCTCGGCATTTTCATCAAAATTAATAAAAATCGCCAACTGTTCCTTCAAAATCTTGGCCGCATAAGCAACAGCATCATCAGGAACAATGCTGCCGTTAGTCCAGACTTCGAGATTAAGCTTATCATAGTCGGTCATCTGACCAACCCGGGCATTGGTGACGGTAAAATTAACCTTCTTGATCGGCGAAAAGATAGCATCAATCGGCATGGTGCCAACAGGGGCCTTTTCGTCGCGGTTACGGTCTGCGGGGACATAGCCTTTCCCCATTTTCACAACCATCTCCATTTCCAGATTGGCTTCCTTGGAGCAGGTCGCAATATGATGCTCAGGGTTCAGCACTTCCACGTTAGCGTCGGAAACAATATCTCCAGCCTTCACCACGCCCTCACCCTTTTTGATGATCCGAATGGTCCGTGGTTCAAACCCATGCATCTTCAGACTTACGCCCTTAAGGTTGAGAATGACGTTTGTGACATCCTCAGTCACGCCCGGGATTGCAGAAAATTCGTGCAACACACCTTTGATTCGCACAGAGGTGATTGCCGCACCTTGCAGCGATGAAAGCAGCACTCTCCGAAGCGAATTGCCGAGCGTAGTTCCAAAACCACGCTCAAAAGGCTCGGCAAAAAACTTCCCATATGTATTAGTTAATGTCTCGCTCTCAACCTGAAGTTTTTTAGGACTTATCAGGTCGCGCCAGTTTCTGTACATGCATTTCCTCCCTACAGCGGGTCGTTCGTGCGTTACTTGGAATAAAGCTCGACGATAAGTTGCTCTTGTATCGGCATCGTAATATCTTCCCTCACAGGAACACTCTTAACCATGCCTTTAAACGCATCCTTTTCGAGTTCAAGCCACTGCGGGATCCCACGTCGCACAACCGCCTCGAGAGATTCATTAATACAAGCGACACTGCGGCTTTTTTCCTTAAGCTGAATGACATCGCCAGGTTTCAACTGGATGGAGGGAATGTTGGCTTTCCGGCCATTGACAGTGAAATGATTATGTCTAACGAGAATCCGCGCCTCAGTCCGCGAGGAAGCAAACCCGAGCCGGTAGACAACGTTATCCAGCCGTCGCTCGAGAAGCGACAGCAGGTTCTCGCCCGTTACACCCTTCAAGCGATCAGCTTCCTCAAAATACCCTCGGAACTGTTTCTCAAGTATCCCGTATATGCGCCGGACTTTCTGCTTTTCACGCAGCTGCACCCCATAGTTCGAAACTTTCGGGCGGCCTTGTCCATGCTGTCCAGGAGGGTAATTCCTGCGCTTTATTGCACACTTGTCAGTAAAGCACCGCTCCCCTTTGAGATAGAGTTCCATATTTTCCCTTCTGCAGAGTCTGCAGGAAGGACCTGTATATCTAGCCAACGCGAACCTCCTTAGAAATCGTTAAAAGCTTATTATACCCGTCTACGCTTGGGCGGACGGCAGCCGTTGTGCGGAATCGGCGTTACATCACGAATGAAGTTGACATGAAATCCTGCTGCCTGCAAGGCACGCAAGGCCGACTCACGACCAGCGCCAGGCCCCTTCACGTACACTTCAATGCTTCTCATGCCGTGTTCTTGAGCTTTCTTCGCACAATCCTCAGCTGCAATCTGCGCGGCAAACGGGGTGCTTTTGCGTGACCCCTTGAACCCTTTGCAGCCGGCAGTAGACCATGCAACCACATTTCCAACAGGATCAGTAATCGTGATGATCGTATTATTAAAGGTAGCTTGAATATGGGCTACGCCGTTCGGTATATTTTTCTTTTCTTTTTTCTTCTTGACAACACGTTTAGCTGGGCTTGCCATTGTCCCTCCGGCTCCTATTTATTTCTTTTTGCCCGCCACTGTTCTGGCAGGACCTTTTCGTGTCCGGGCATTGGTCTTGGTTCTTTGTCCACGAACCGGCAGCCCTTTTCTGTGACGAAGCCCGCGATAGCAACCAAGGTCCATAAGCCGCTTGATACTCATTGAGATATCCCGACGCAGGTCGCCCTCTACCTTGAGGCTCTTGTCAATATATTCTCTGATCTTAGCTACTTCGCTCTCGGTAAGGTTATCCGTACGGGTATCCGGGCCAACGCCTGTCTCGGCCAAGATCTTCTGTGAGGTTGTGCGACCTATACCGTAAATATAAGTCAACGCTATCTCAATTCGCTTATTCCTTGGTAGGTCAATGCCTGCAATGCGTGCCAATGGCCAATCCTCCTCTTGATTCTCTTATCCTTGTCTCTGGGAATGCTTAGGGACTTCACAAATTACACGTACAATCCCTTTGCGTTTAATAACTTTACATTTGTCACATATCTTTTTCACTGACGCCCTAACTTTCATATCTCCATCCTTTCAATAACCGGACTGCCATTAATCTATAACTTTGTCAGAATTTCCGGCCCATTATCAGTAATCGCCACAGTATGCTCGAAATGCGCCGACAAGCCATCGTCACACGTGACAGCTGTCCAGCCATCATCGAGAATTTTCACCCTGTGCCCCTTCTCGTTTACCATTGGCTCAATCGCCAAAACCATCCCGGCCTTTAATTTAACACCTCGACCCGGTTCGCCAAAATTAGGCACCTGAGGGCTCTCATGCAAGTTTTTCCCGATGCCATGGCCAACAAATTCGCGAACCACGGAAAAACCATGCTTTTCCACATGAGATTGCACAGCATGAGATATATCTGACAATCTGTTACCAACTACGGCAGCTTCAATCCCTTTTTGCAGCGACTCTTCAGTTACCTTAACCAACCGCGTCGCAACGTCACTTACAGGGAGCACAGGAACGGTTATTGCGGAATCACCATAAAAGTTCCCATACACAACGCCGAAATCGAGACTTAGAATATCACCCTCAACCAGCTCTCGGCTTGTTGGCATACCGTGTACCACCTGCTGATTCAACGAACAACAAAGTGAGTACGGATATCCACTGTACCCCTTAAATGCAGGGAGCGACTTCCGTTTTATGGCTTCATTTTCAGCTAGGGCATCAAGCATCCGAGTTGTAACACCCGGCTTTATGGCACTGCGCACAATCTCTAGAATTTCCGCCACAATCCTGCCGGCGGAGCGCATCAACTCAATCTCACGGAAAGACTTGAGTATTATCACCCTCAATCTCGCCCGACAATCTTTTGAATCTCACCATAGACGTCCTGTATTGCTCCCAATGCATCGACAGACCGAAGAAGCCCCCCGGTTGAGTAATACGCCTTAAGAGGTGCGGTCTGCGCCTCATAAACCTCAAGACGCTTCCGCATCGTCGACTCTTGGTCATCTTCACGCTGATACAACTCACCACCACACTCGTCACATTTACCAGCTTCAAGCGGCGGATCAAAGCACACATGATAACCCCGGCCGCATTTGCGGCACATGCGTCGCCCGACAATTCGTTCAAGCAACACTGAGGTATCCACATCAAACAGAATCACATGTTCTATTTCTTTTCCCGATTTGCGCAACATCACCGACAAGGCATCAGCCTGGGCAACAGTACGGGGA
This sequence comes from Geotalea uraniireducens, assembly GCF_027943965.1. Classification (NCBI taxonomy): domain Bacteria; kingdom Pseudomonadati; phylum Thermodesulfobacteriota; class Desulfuromonadia; order Geobacterales; family Geobacteraceae; genus Geotalea; species Geotalea uraniireducens. The sequence goes on from NZ_AP027151.1 coordinate 3,441,790, forward strand.
AACCCATCAAGAATGAAACCATTTACACAATCAGCAGCAGCAAGGCGCTCTTCAACTATCCCCACGACCACTTCGTCAGGAACAAGCGCTCCGCTATCCATATGCCGCTTAGCTTCCAGCCCCATTGGCGTCTGCTGCTGTACGGCAGACCGAAGCATCTCTCCAGTGGATATCTGCGGCACCCCATACTGCTTAGTCAAAAGGGCTGCCTGAGTACCCTTCCCAGCCCCTGGCGGACCTAAAAAAACCAGATTCATCATATTATCCCAATAACAATTATCGGCGTCCACGCACGCGCACACCCTTCATAAAACCATCATAGCTGCGGGTTATCAAATGCGACTCCACCTGCGCAGCAGTATCCATCCCGACGCCAACTGCAATCAACAAAGCTGTTCCGCCGAAGTAAAACGGCAAATTGAACTTGCCAATCAAAACTGAGGGAAGAACACAAACGACCGAAATATATATCGCCCCGGCAAATGTAAGCTTCGTCAGCACCTTATCCAGGTACTCCGAAGTCTCTTTACCAGGCCTAATTCCAGGGATATATCCACCATGCTTCTTCACGTTTTCGGCGACATCGACTGGATTAAAAGAAACAGCCGTATAGAAGTAGCAAAAAAAGATTATAAAGGCAACATAAAAAAAGTTGTAAATCCAGTTGCCGGGGGTCAGACTTTTCGCTGCCCGCTGAACCCAAGGAACATTTATAAAATTGGCAACGGTTGCCGGGAACATGATGATTGAAGATGCAAAAATTGGTGGAATAACCCCCGCCATATTTACTTTCAACGGTAAGTGCGACGTCTGTCCACCATAGGTTTTTAGCCCTACGACGCGCTTGGCATAATGGATCGGCAATCGACGCTGGCCACGCTCAACATATACAATTGCAGCAACAACAATAAACATTAACACAAGAATAAACAGGATAATAAAAAGCGACATCTGGCCTGTTTTCAGCAAACGTACCGTATTGATTAGCGCGGTGGGAATTCGTGCCACAATACCGGCAAAAATGATCAGCGAGATTCCATTGCCGACACCCTTCTCGGACATTTGCTCACCCAACCACATGATAAAGGCCGTCCCCGCGGTCAAGGTGATTACCGTCATCAACCTGAACCCCCAGCCAGGATTGGGAACTACTAACTCACCTGCAGGGCCGCGCATACTTTCCAAGCCGATGCTGATACCCAACGCCTGAACCACGCTAAGCACAATAGTCCCATAGCGTGTATATTGGATAATTTTCTTCCGACCTGATTCTCCTTCTTTAGACAACTTCTCAATTGAAGGTACTACCACGGTCAAAAGCTGGAATATAATCGACGATGAGATATAGGGCATGATCCCAAGCGCAAAGACAGTCAACTTCTCTAACGCACCACCCGAAAACATGTCGAAAAGCCCGAGGAGAGTACCACGGGCTTGGGCAAAGAAATGTGCAAGTGCCTTGCTGTCAATGCCTGGAGTCGGTATATGGCATCCAATACGATACACCGCCAACATCATTAAAGAGTAAGTAACCCGCTTCTTCAACTCAGGGATTCTGAAGATATTCTGAAACGTCTCGATCAAAGCTCGAGCTCCTCGACCGAACCACCAGCCGCTTCGATTTTTTCTTTTGCCTTCACACTAAACTTGTGCGCAATAACCTTTAAGGGCTTTGTCAGCTCACCGTCCGCAAGAACCTTGACGCCGTCCTTGACTGACCCTATCAAGCCAGCAGACTGAAGCGCGGCAACGTCAACCATACTTCCGGCTTCAAAAGCATCCAGCAGGCCGACATTAACAACGGCATACTCGCGCCGAGTCAGTGGTGTAAAGCCACGTTTCGGCAACCGGCGCTGCATCGGCATCTGGCCACCTTCAAAACCAGCCTTTACGCTGCCACCGCTGCGCGCTTTCTGACCTTTATGACCTTTAGTCGCAGTCTTACCATGCCCAGAACCGGGGCCACGGCCGATCCGCTTCCTATTTTTAACTGCGCCAATTGCAGGTTTAAGTTCATTCAATTCCATCATTCACCTCAAAGAAAATTACTCGTTTACCTTAACCATGTGCGACACTTTGCTGATCATACCCCTTATTTCAGGGGTGTCCTGCAATGTCACAGTTTTATTCCGTTTATCAAGACCCATCCCCAGCAACACGGCACGTTGCTTGGCAGGAAGCCCAATATGACTTTTCACCAGTGTTATGCTCAGTTCATTCGACATGAATCCCTCCACCTATTCAGTAACACCACGTCTTGCCATAACCTCTTCCGGACTGCGCAGCTGAGCCAAACCAGCAAATGCAGCCTTCACCACGTTATGAGGATTGTTCGACCCCAGACATTTCGACAAAACATTATGCAACCCAGCAGACTCAAACACGGCGCGTGCTGCACCACCGGCAATGACTCCCGTACCAGCAGAAGCAGGTTTAACAAGTACTTTCCCTGCGCCAAATTGACCCAAAACTTCATAAGGAATCGTCTGGCCACTGACAATCGGCACCTTAATAAGATTTTTCTTGGCTTGCTCAACACCTTTCCTGATTGCCTCAGGAACTTCATTGGCCTTACCAAGTCCATATCCGACAAAACCATTCCCATCGCCAACAACAACTAGAGCAGAGAAGCTAAACCGACGGCCGCCTTTTACAACTTTCGCAACACGACTAATATGGACTACCCGATCCGTAAGGTTGAGTTCGTTAGGATTGATCTTCTGCAAGTTCATGCCTCCTTATGACCGCGCTAAAAAGCGAGGCCGTTTTCACGCGCAGCATCTGCAAGCGCCTTAACCCTGCCATGATAGAGGAAGCCATTGCGATCAAAAACAACTGAAGTAATGTTGTTCTCCAGCGCTTTTTTTGCGACCAACGCCCCTACCTGCTTTGCAGCCTGGACATTACCAGTATACTCAAGGGCACTCGCCACATCTCCCTGGCTGGTCGAGACAGCAACTAACGTGGTTCCAGTCGAATCATCAATGATCTGGGCATAAATATGCCGAGCGCTTTTAAATACATTCAACCGGGGACGCTCAGCAGTCCCGCGAATCTTCTTCCTCACCCGAGTTTTACGCTTGAGGTGGGCAACTTTTTTTTGAGCGAGAGAACTCAATTTGCTTCTCCTTAACAGCTATTTTTTACCGGTCTTTCCGGCTTTGCGCAGAATCTTTTCATCCGAATATTTAATACCCTTACCTTTATAGGGTTCAGGGCTCCGGAATGAGCGAATCTTAGCTGCAGTCTGGCCAACAAGCTCCTTGTCAATCCCTTTAACGAGAATCTTGGTCATTTTGTCAACTTCGACTTCAATCCCTGTAGGCAAAGCGAAATTTACCGGATGCGAATACCCTAGACTAAGGTTCAAAACATCCCCTTTTGCTTCAGCACGGTAACCGACGCCACTGATCTCCAGCGATTTTTCAAATCCTTTAGTAACGCCAAGCATCATGTTATTAATAAGCGTTCTTGTCAAACCGTGAGCAGAGCGTGCCTTAAGACCGTTATCCAAGCGCTCAACGACAATCGCGTTATCACTAATTTCAAGCGCGACCCCATCCATCACTTTACGAGAAAGCGCACCCTTGGGGCCATTCACCTTCAAAATAGAATCGCTGAATGCAACCTTGACTCCGCTTGGTATTTCAATAGGACGTTTGCCGATCCTGGACATGACTCATATACTCCTTGCTTCGTGATAATTACCAAACCGTGCAGATGACTTCGCCACCAATGCCGGCCTCTCGAGCAGCCTTATCAGTGATAAGGCCCTTGGACGTTGAGATAACCGCTATACCTAAACCGTTCTTCACTGTCGGAATTTCGTCGCTGCCAACATACACCCGGCTGCCCGGCTTGCTCGTACGCTTAATTTCATTAATGATAGACTCTTTATCATCAATATATTTAAGATAGACACGAAGCACGCCTTGTTTACTATCGGCTATCACTTTGTAATTCTTAATAAACCCTTCAGCCTTAAGCACACTCGCTATGTTGACCTTCACATTGGACGAAGGGATATCAACCTTCTGAAGCTTAGCCATATTGGCATTGCGAATTCTTGTAAGCATGTCGGCAATTGGATCTGTCATCGACATTGAACGTACTCCTCTTTCTAATATCTGCTAGTTATATTACCAGCTTGATTTTATTACGCCTGGGATTTGGCCAGTTGAGGCAAGTTTCCTCAGACAGATTCTGCACATATCAAACTTACGGTAATATGCACGGGGTCTCCCACAAAGAGGGCAACGGTTGTACTCGCGTACCTTAAACTTGTTTCCTCTTTGTGCTTTTATGATCATCGATGTCTTGGCCACTGGTTCCTCCAAACAAATTAATTCCTAAAAGGCATCCCAAGTTGCTTGAGCAGTGCCTTACTTTCCGCGTCTGTCGCCGCCGAGGTTACAATTGTGATATTCAAGCCTTTGATTTTATCAATTTTATCGTAATCAATTTCAGGGAAAATCAGCTGTTCCTTAATGCCGAGCGAATAATTACCGCGGCCATCAAACCCCTTCCCCGAAATCCCCTTAAAATCCCTAACACGCGGAAGCGCCACGTTGATCAGACGATCCAGGAATTCATACATCTTCTCCCTACGCAGCGTCACCATACAGCCGATCGGCATACCTTGACGGAGCTTGAATCCGGCGATCGATTTCTTTGCTTTGGTGATTACCGGTTTTTGCCCGGCAATTGAGGTAAGCTCCTCTACTGCTGAATCAAGTATTTTTACGTTCTGTATCGCTTCGCCAAGTCCCATGTTAATTACGACTTTCTCAATCTTCGGAACTTGCATTACATTCTTGTAGCTGAATTCCTTCGTCAGCTGTGCGGCTATTTCTTTATCATAAAGCTCTTTAAGCCTGGGCATCTGATCCTCCGATCCTATTTATCAAAAGGCTCGCCACATTTGACGCAAACCCGAACCTTCTTGCCATCCTCAAGCAGGTTACGCTTCGTTCTAACCGGCTTCTTGCATTTCTCGCAATAGAGCATCACATTGGAAACATGAAGAGGGGCTTCTTTTTCCACAATACCACCCGGTTCATTACCACGTGCCCGAGTATGGCGCTTTACGACATTGAGCCCTTCTACAAGAACGCTATCTTTCTTAGCCAGAACAGCCAGGACCTTCCCCGACTTGTTTTTGTCCTTACCGGTTATGACGGATACCGTATCGCCTTTTTTTACGTGAAACTTTTTGTCAAACATGAAAACCACCCCTCAGAATAAATTACAGAACCTCAGGTGCGAGAGAAATAATCTTCATAAATTTCTTCGCCCGGAGCTCCCTGGCGACCGGCCCAAAAATACGCGTCCCGACGGGTTCACGCTGGTTGTTAATAACTACCCCGGAGTTATCGTCGAAACGGATGTAGGAGCCGTCGGGGCGGCCGATTTCCTTAGCAGTCCTGACAACTACAACTTTTACGACATCCCCTTTTTTAACCTTCGAATTGGGAATAGCTTCTTTTACCGACGCAACAATTATGTCGCCTATGCTTGCATACTTCCGCTTGGATCCACCTAGAACCTTTATGCAGAAGAGCTTCTTTGCACCGGAATTGTCAGCTACATCGAGTATGGTCTGCATCTGTATCATTGATATTCTCCTGCTATTCGATCCTATCGATAATCTGCCGAACTTTCCAGCGCTTGTCTTTACTTAACGGCCGCGATTCAACGATCAGAACCCTATCGCCGATCTTACAGCTATTATCGCCATCATGGGCTTTGTACTTGACGCTTCTCTTAATGTACTTATTGTACACCGGGTGTTTCACAAGATGAGAAACGCGGACAACTATAGTCTTATCCATCTTGTCGCTAACAACAACACCCACTTGAGTTTTTCTGCTCCCACGCTCACTCATAGGTCCCTCTCTAGCCTTTTCTCTCACGGAGGACAGTCTTTATTCTCGCGATATCCTTTTTTGCAGCGGAAATCTTCGCTGTATTCTCCAGTCTACCCGTGTGCAGCTGAAACCGCAGGTTAAATATCTCCTGCGTAAGATTTGTCACTTTATTTGTCAGTTCGTCCACCGACAGACTTTGCAGCTCACTAGCTTTCATGACTGTCCTTCCTTGAAATGAATTTCGTCCCCAGCGGAAGTTTATGTGCGGCCAGCCGGAAAGCCTCGCGCGCAACCTCCTCCGTGACACCTTCCATTTCGTAAAGCACTCGACCCGGCTTGATTACGCAAACCCACGAATCGGGCGACCCCTTACCTTTACCCATCCGAGTCTCAGCGGGCTTTGATGTAAGAGGTTTGTCCGGAAAAATCCTTATCCAGATTTTTCCACCCCTTTTTATATAACGAGTCATTGCAATACGAGCAGCTTCGATCTGCCGCGAATCAAGCCACCCACACTCGGTCGCCTGCAAGCCGAACTCACCAAAATCAAGGTTAGTTCCCCGCAGAGGCGCACCTTTCATGCGACCCTTCATCTGCTTTCTATGTTTAACTCTCTTGGGCATCAACATCGTGAAAAGCTCCTGTTTCTATTTTTGGCCAGGGAGGACTTCGCCCTTAAAGATAAGCACCTTGACGCCAATAATACCGTACGTAGTTTTCGCTTCAGCAAAACCATAATCAATATCGGCCCGAAGTGTGTGCAAAGGCACGCGCCCCTCGCGATACCACTCAGTACGAGACATTTCCGCACCGCCCAAACGCCCCGAGCAGGTTATCCTAATCCCCTTGGCTCCGAACTTCAGTGCGGACGTAACGCTTTTCTTCATTGCCCGACGGAAAGCAACACGCCTTTCCAACTGCAATGCAACGTTCTCTGCGACCAGCTGAGCATCGAGTTCAGGCTTTCGTACTTCCTGGATATTCAGATACACTTCTTTATCAGTCAGGCGAGCCAGCTCCTTTTTAAGAGTCTCGACTTCAGCCCCTTTTTTACCAATAATGAGCCCAGGCCGCGCAGTATAAATATTGATCTTCGCTTTATTGGCAGCACGCTCAATCTCGATTTTCGAGACACCCGAATTATAAAGGCGCTTTTTGAGAAACCCTTTAAGCTTGAGATCTTCATGAAGAAGCTTCGAGTAGTCCGCTTCCGCATACCATTTAGAGTCCCAAGTTCTTATAACGCCAAGCCTGAATCCAACCGGATTTACTTTCTGACCCAAGACACCACCTCCACCAAATTACTTATCCGCCAAAACCACCATGATGTGGCTGGTCGGCTTTCTTATCTTACTGGCTCTTCCCATCGCTCTGGGAGTGAAACGCTTCAGTACAGGTCCACCGTCTACGGCAATCGACTTAACAAAGAGCCGATCTACATCTGATGTCCCCTTTTGCTCGGCGTTGGCAACTGCTGACTTAAGCAGTTTCGAAACCAGCTTTGCAGATGGTTGCGGCGAAAAACGCAGAATAGTGAGAGCATCCTGTATATTCTTTCCCCTCACCATATCGACCAGCAACCGTGTCTTACGGGGCGAGAGGCGGGCAAATGACAATTTTGCGCTTGCTTCCATTTGGTAATTACTCCTTTACAGGTTACTTCTTCTTCAGCTTGCTTTTCTTATCAGCCGCATGCCCGTAGAAAGTCCGCGTGGGTGCAAACTCTCCGAGTTTGTGCCCAACCATATTTTCCGTCACAAAAACAGGAATGAATTTTTTCCCATTGTGCACAGCAAACGTCAAGCCGATAAAGTCTGGCGTAATGGTTGAACGACGAGACCACGTCTTAATTACTTTCTTTGATCCGGGGCCTTCAGCTGCTACCTTGTCGGCCAAATGCGTATCAACAAACGGACCCTTCTTGATTGAACGTGCCATAGAGCTAATCCTTTATAAATCGGCGATTATTTCGAGCGCGGTTTAACGATGAAGCGCGACGAGGTCTTGTTGGTCCTGGTCTTGTAACCCTTAGTCGGAATGCCCCACGGCGTGACCGGATGACGCCCACCAGAAGTGCGCCCCTCGCCACCACCATGCGGATGATCTACCGGGTTCATCGCAACACCACGAACCTTGGGACGAATACCCAGCCAACGGGATCTACCGGCCTTCCCCAAAGATACGTTCTCATGGTCAATATTCCCGACCTGCCCGATAGTCGCCACACAGTCCTGAAGAACCATCCGCACTTCGCCGGATGGCAATTTAACCTGCGCATACTTGCCTTCTTTAGCCATTAACTGAGCAAACGTACCCGCACTCCGTGCAAGCTGACCGCCTTTACCAATCTTCAGCTCAATATTGTGGATAATGGTACCAAGCGGAATAGCTCGCAAGGGGAGTGAATTACCAGGCTTGATATCAGCATTCGGGCTGGCGACAATCGTGTCACCAACATTAAGCCCAAGCGGCGCCAAAATATACCGCTTCTCACCGTCCACATAATAAAGGAGGGCAATGCGAGCGCTACGGTTCGGGTCATATTCAATCGACGCAACCTTTGCCGGGATCTCCAGCTTGTTGCGCCGAAAATCAATAATCCGATACTTTTGCCGGTGTCCACCGCCAATATGTCTTGACGTTACGCGACCGAAGTTATTTCGTCCACCAGTTTTCTTCACTTTCGCCAGAAGGGATTTCTCGGGCTTGCTGGAAGTCACTTCCGTAAAAGCGGAGCAGGTCTGATGTCTTCGGCCTGCCGATGTTGGTTTGTATGTCTTGATTGCCATTGTAAATCACTCCACGACGCAGGTGTTATATTTCAAAGAAATCGACGTTATTACCTTCCTTCAAGGTAACATACGCTTTTTTCCAGTTTGACCGTTTCCCGTAATGGCGGCCAACGCGCTTTAGCTTACCGGCAATATTGGCCGTGTTTACCTCGACCACTTCAACCTTAAACAGCTGCTCAACAGCTGACTTGATTTCGATTTTGTTCGCATTACGATCTACGACAAAAGAAATCACGTTCCCAGCATCTTTTTGCAAAGTAGTTTTCTCTGTAATCAAAGGCTTTTTGATGACGTCATAGATATTCATGACTGCAACACTCCTTCAACCGTACGGACAGCAGCCTCGGTAAGAATGATATTATTGTAGCGAACGATATCATAAACACTTAGCTGGTCGGCTTTGACCACCTTCACATGTTTTACGTTTCGCGCCGAGAGCTCAAGATTCGCATTCGGCGAATCCAAAACAACCAACGTCTTATCTACCTCAAACGCTTTCATAACACCGACAAACGATTTGGTGGATATACTGGGGAGATCAAAAGCATTAACAACAGAAAGCTTGTTCCCCTTATACAGCATCGAAAGGGCAGATCTTACAGCAGCCTTTCTGGCTTTCTTATTCATTGACAGATTGTAAACTTTTGGCTGAGGGCCAAAAGCCACTCCACCACCGACATAATGGGGAGCCCGGATACAACCTTGACGCGCCTGCCCGGTACCTTTTTGACGATAGGGCTTTTTCCCGCCGCCGGATACTGCTGAACGGTTCTTCACTGCCACTGTTCCAGCACGCCGGTTAGCAAGTTGAACCTTGATTGCCTCATGAATCAGGTATTCCTTCACTTCACCATTGAAGACGGCGTCGTCAAGGCTCATTTCAGCTACTTTATTTTTTTTCAGGTCGAATACATCGATCGTTGCCATAAGAATCTCCAGAGCCAACTATTCTCTCACGCCTTGACGCTATCCTTAACAAGCAAAATGCCATTCTGTGCACCAGGGACAGCCCCCTTGATAAAAAGCAGATTACTATCGGAATCAACTCTCACGATCTGCAACCGCTGCACAGTTACCTTTTCATTGCCAAGCTGTCCGGGCATCTTCTTATTTTTAAATACGCGGGACGGGTAAGCAGAACTCCCGATCGAACCCGGTGCCCTGTGGAAACACGAGCCGTGCGACGAGCGGCCGCCTCTAAACCCCCAACGCTTGACGACCCCTTGGAAGCCTTTACCAATGCTTGTTCCGGTTACATCTACGAACTCGCCCTCGGCAAAAACATCAGCAGAGACAACATCACCTACATTATAGGAATCCACCGAGTCAAATCTAAACTCACGGAGAAAGGAAAAAACTCCTTGTTTCGCAGAGCGGCAATGGCCGATAAGCGCCTGATTGGCTTTGCTCGCCTCTTTAGCTGCAAAACCTACCTGGATGGCGTTGTACCCATCAGACTCAACCGTCTTCTTCTGCACAACCACACACGGACCTGCCTCAACGACCGTAACAGGTATCCGCTTGCCATCTTCCGCGAAGATCTGAGTCATTCCCAGTTTTCTAGCTATTAAACCCTTCTTCATGGTTCCAATCCTATCTGTGAATTCTCGTTAAAGCTTAATTTCCACATCCACACCAGCCGACAGGTCTAGCTTCATCAAGGCATCAACCGTCTGCTGGGTCGGATCCAGAATATCGATCAATCGCTTGTGTGTCCGAATCTCAAACTGTTCACGCGATTTCTTGTCAACGTGAGGTCCACGCAACACACAATATTTGTTGATAATCGTCGGCAGAGGGATCGGTCCAGCCACGCGAGCACCTGTCCGCTTGGCCGTATCAACAATCTCACCTACAGATTGATCAAGAAGTTTATGATCGAACGCTTTGAGCCGGATTCTAATCTTTTGACTTGGCATTTCTTCCTCGTAACAACGTTATTCAATAATGGAGCTAACGACGCCGGCGCCAACGGTACGGCCACCTTCACGGATCGCGAACCGCAGACCTTCGTCCATCGCGATCGGCGTGATCAGGTTGATCGTCATCGCCACGTTGTCACCAGGCATTACCATCTCAGTCCCCGCTGGCAGGTCCACAACACCCGTCACGTCCGTCGTCCGGAAGTAGAACTGCGGACGATAGCCGTTGAAGAACGGCGTATGACGACCACCTTCTTCCTTGGTCAGGATGTATGCTTCCGCCTTGAACTTGGTGTGCGGAGTGATCGAACCCGGCTTGGCCAATACCTGCCCACGCTCGATGTCTTCACGCTTGATTCCGCGCAGCAGGGCGCCGATGTTGTCACCAGCGCGACCTTCGTCGAGCAGCTTCCGGAACATCTCGACCCCGGTTACCGTCGTCTTGCTCGTCGCACGCATCCCGACGATCTCGACTTCTTCACCGACCTTGACAATCCCGCGCTCAACGCGCCCCGTCGCCACGGTACCGCGACCCGAAATCGAGAATACGTCTTCCACCGGCATCAGGAACGGCTTGTCGATGGCCCGCTCCGGCTCCGGAATATAGCTGTCGACCGCTTCCATCAGCTTGAAGATCGCCTGCTCGCCCAGCTCGCCCTTGTCGCCTTCCAGCGCCTTCAGCGCCGAACCTTTGATGATCGGAATATCATCGCCAGGGAAGTCATAGGACGACAGCAGCTCGCGGATCTCCAGCTCGACCAGCTCCAGCAGCTCGGCATCGTCAACCACGTCCGCCTTGTTCAGGAACACGACGATGTACGGAACCCCAACCTGACGCGCAAGCAGGATGTGCTCACGGGTCTGCGGCATCGGCCCGTCGGCGGCCGAGACAACCAGAATGGCGCCGTCCATCTGCGCCGCACCGGTGATCATGTTCTTAACATAGTCGGCATGACCCGGGCAGTCTACGTGTGCATAGTGTCGCTTGTCCGTCTCGTATTCCACGTGGGCGGTCGCAATGGTGATACCACGCTCACGCTCTTCGGGAGCATTGTCAATCTGATCAAACGCACGAAACTCTGCCTTCCCCTGTTCCGCAAGAACCTTCGTGATCGCAGCAGTCAGCGTCGTCTTCCCGTGGTCTACGTGACCGATCGTGCCAATATTGACGTGCGGTTTTGTCCTCTCGAATTTAGCCTTTGCCATTTAGGATTCCCTCCCTCGACGGAAAATATTATCCTTTAACTTTCGCAATAATCTCTTCGGACACCGACTTCGGCACCTGCTCGTAATGATCAAAAGTCATCGTGTAGGTTGCACGGCCCTGCGTTGCAGAACGTAAGTCGGTTGCATACCCGAACATTTGAGCCAGCGGCACCATCGAACTTACGACCTGTGCGCCAGCCCTGCTTTCCATTCCCATAATCCGGCCACGGCGCGAGTTAAGATCGCCAATCACGTCGCCCATATACTCTTCCGGGACAACGACCTCAACAGACATGATCGGCTCAAGAAGAACCGGGGACGCTTTAGCTGCCGCTTCCTTGAATGCCATGGAGCCAGCGATCTTGAACGCCATTTCGGAAGAGTCGACTTCATGGTAGGAACCATCGACCAGAGTGATCTTGAAGTCAACTGTCGGGAAGCCGGCGAGAACCCCAGTATCCATAGACTCCTGGATACCTTTGTCTACAGCCGGAATATATTCACGCGGAACAACACCGCCCTTGATTGCATCAACAAATTCATAGCCTTTGCCCGGCTCTTGCGGCTCAATCTCAACCCAGACATGGCCATACTGACCACGACCACCCGATTGCCGAACAAACTTGCCTTCAACCTTAACCTTTTTCGTAACTGTCTCACGATAAGCAACCTGCGGCTTACCAACGTTCGCCTCGACCTTGAACTCGCGCATCAACCGGTCAACAATAATTTCAAGATGCAATTCGCCCATCCCGGAAATAATCGTCTGCCCAGTCTCCTCGTCGGTCTTTACCCGGAAAGACGGATCCTCACTGGCAAGCTTCTGCAGGCTGATCCCTAATTTTTCCTGATCCGCCTTAGTCTTGGGTTCAATGGCGATCGCAATGACAGGTTCAGGGAATTCAATCGACTCAAGGATTACCGGGGCATCCTCTGGGCAGAGCGTGTCGCCGGTGGTCGTGTATTTCAAACCAACCGCAGCAGCAATATCGCCGGCATACACTTCTTTAATTTCTTCACGCTTGTTCGCGTGCATTTTCAGCAAACGACCGATGCGCTCTTTCTTTTCCTTGGTGGAATTATAAACATAGGAACCCGAATTAAGAACACCCGAGTAGACACGGAAAAAGCATAACTGCCCAACAAACGGGTCTGTCATTATCTTGAAGGCCAGGGCTGCAAACGGCTCATCATCAGCGGCTTTCCGCTCGATCTGATCCCCAGTCTTGGAATCAACCCCTTTAATGGCAGGGATATCGACGGGCGAAGGCAGAAAATCAACGACTGCATTCAAAAGGTTTTGCACACCTTTGTTCTTGAACGCCGAACCGCAAAGCACCGGGCAAATATGAATATTGATCGTGGCATAGCGTATCGCAGCGCGAACCTCTTCGACTGAAAGCTCTTCACCCGACAGGTACTTCTCCATCAACGCCTCATCGTGCGTTGCAACCTCCTCGATCATCTTTTCACGATATTCGTGAGCAAGCTCGGCAAGATCAGCGGGGATCTCCTCTTCGTGGTACCTAGCACCAAGAGATTCCTCATCCCAGACGATCGCCTTCATTTCTACAAGGTCGACCACACCGCGGTACGTATCTTCCGCACCGATCGGCAGCTGAACAGGGACCGGGTTAGCCTTCAACCGATCACGAATCATCCCAACCCCACGGAAGAAGTCAGCACCAACGCGGTCCATCTTATTGATAAAGGCAATGCGGGGGACGCCATACTTATCAGCCTGCCGCCACACCGTCTCGGACTGAGGCTCAACACCACCAACCGAGCAAAAGACGGCCACCGCGCCATCCAACACGCGCAATGAACGCTCAACCTCAATCGTGAAGTCAACATGACCAGGCGTATCAATAATATTCACACGATGATCATTCCAGAAACAGGTCGTCGCCGCGGAAGTAATTGTAATTCCACGCTCTTGCTCCTGCTCCATCCAGTCCATCGTGGCAGTCCCTTCATGGACTTCGCCGATTTTATGGGATACCCCCGTGTAATACAGGATACGCTCGGTAGTCGTCGTCTTACCTGCATCAATATGGGCCATAATCCCGATATTTCTTGTTTTTTCCAACGGCACAAGTCTAGCCACACAATCCTCCAAAAAACCTAAACACTATATTAAACTACCAGCGGTAGTGAGCAAACGCCCTGTTCGCCTCTGCCATCCGATGCGTATCTTCACGCTTCTTCACGGCAGCGCCGCGACCATTATAGGCATCAAGTATTTCCCCAGCCAATTTGTCGGTCACCGTCTTCTCAGACCGCTCGTTCGCATAACGCACAAGCCAGCGCATCGCCAGAGAAACCCGCCGCTCTGCCCGAACCTCAACCGGCACCTGATAAGTAGAGCCACCAACGCGGCGTGACTTAACCTCCAAGGTCGGCTTGATATTATCAAGACATTTTTTAAGAACCTTGACCGCTTCCTCGCCAACCTTTTGGGCCACGATATCAAGCGCACCATACAGCGCACGCTCCGCAGTACTCTTCTTACCGTCAGACATTATTACATTAACAAGCTTCGCCACGACCCTATCGTTAAACTTAGGATCAGGAAGGATCACCCTTTTAGCTACTTCTCTTCTTCTCGGCATAACACCCTCTCATCCAAAGACTTTTACTTAGGCCGCTTCGCGCCGTACTTGGAGCGACTCTTCTTCCGATCTTTAACGCCGACGGAATCCAACGTACCACGAACGATATGGTACCGCACCCCAGGAAGGTCTTTTACCCTGCCGCCACGGATCAGCACCACCGAGTGTTCCTGCAGGTTATGCCCGACCCCCGGAATATAGGAAGTAACCTCTATCCCATTGGTCAACCGCACCCTGGCAACCTTGCGCAACGCAGAGTTCGGCTTTTTCGGCGTAGTGGTATAAACCCTCGTACAGACCCCCCGCTTCTGCGGGCAACACTTCAAAGCCGGTGCAGTCGACTTTTCCTTTTTGCTTTCGCGACCAAGGCGAATCAGCTGGTTAATTGTAGGCATCCTTACTCTCCCAGTAGCAACTTCTCATCGAGGGTCTACCCCCTGCGGAAGCGATGAAAATATCAGGCAACAATCTACTTGTCAAGCTTTTTTTGCACACCTAGACAGACAGCCATACAAGGGCGCGACCATTATTCGGCCTCGTCAAACTCCCCTTCCACCTCAGGTTCTTCCACAACTTCCTGGAGTTCCTGCAAATGATCCGCAACCACTTTGAGATTGCGATACCGTGAAAGGCCCGTACCTGCCGGGATTAGACGCCCCATGATCACGTTTTCCTTGAGGCCACGAAGGCTGTCAACCTTACCTTCAATGGCAGCTTGTGTCAACACTTTTGTAGTTTCCTGGAAAGACGCCGCGGAGATGAACGATTCAGTTGACAGAGACGCTTTCGTGATGCCGAGGAGAAGCGGTTCGGCGATGGCCGGCCGGCCACCTTTGGCAAGCACTCGTTCGTTCTCTTCTTCAAAGACCCAACGCTCAAGTTGGTCATCAATCAAGAGGCTGGTATCGCCGACCTCTTTAATCCGCACCCGGCGCAGCATCTGTCGAACGATGGTTTCGATGTGCTTATCATTAATCTTTACCCCTTGTAAGCGATAAACCTCTTGGACTTCGTCGACGAGATACTTGGCCAGCTCTTTAAGGCCAAGGACCCTGAGAATGTCATGCGGGTTCGAGGACCCGTCCATCAACGGCTCGCCTGCACGGACATAGTCATTCTCATGGACGCTGATATGCTTGCCTTTCGGAATCAGATATTCCTTGGGCTCGCCAACCTCCGGGGTCACAATAACCTTACGCTTTCCTTTCGCATCCTTGCCGAACGAAACGATACCATCAATTTCGGAGATGACCGCAAAGTCCTTGGGCTTTCTGGCTTCGAACAGCTCAGCGACCCGGGGAAGACCACCGGTAATATCCTTTGTCTTCGTGGTTTCGCGCGGAATCTTCGCGATAACGTCACCGGCGTTGACGAACGAATCCTCCTGTACTGAGATATTAGCCCCTACCGGCAGGAAGTACCGGCCCATAGCAACCTCGCCGATCTTGACGGTCTTGCCGGCCTCGTCTTTGATCGTGATACGGGGACGCTTGTCCGGATCGCGAGATTCGATGATGACTTTACGGGAAAGACCAGTAACGTCATCGAGCTGCTCCTCCATCGTCGCCCCTTCGACAATATCGCCGAACTTGACCCGCCCGGAGACTTCAGTAAGGATCGGCATTGTATAGGGGTCCCACTCGGCAAGGGTTTCGCCAGGTTTGACCTGTTCATCAGGCTTAACCTTGATCTTCGCCCCATAAACGATAGCGTATTTTTCCCGCTCACGGCCGGTTTCATCGATAATCGCCAGCTCACCATTCCGGTTCATGACGATATGGTGGCCATCGATATTAACAACACTGTTGATGTTGATGAATTTTACCCGGCCTTCGGTACGGGCTTCCAAGGAAGTCTGCTCGGCATGACGGGAAGCGGTACCACCGATATGGAACGTCCGCATCGTCAGCTGCGTCCCCGGCTCGCCGATGGATTGGGCGGCAATGACGCCGACCGCTTCGCCAAGGTTGACCAGATGCCCGCGGGCCAGGTCGCGGCCATAGCATTTGGCACAGATACCGCGACGGCTTTGGCAGGTCAAGACGGAGCGGATCTTCACTTTTTCCAGACCGGCATCCTCGATTTTCTTAACCAGATGCTCATCGATTTCATCATTGGCCGGGACGAGAATATCGCCGGTAACCGGATCAAGGATATCGTCGAGAGCTACCCGGCCAAGAATCCGATCGCCGATATGCTCGATGATCTCTCCGCCTTCAGTGAGTGCCGATACAGTCAATCCGTCGAGCGTGCCACAGTCATTTTCGGTAATGATCGCATCCTGTGCAACGTCGACAAGCCGCCGGGTCAGATACCCTGAGTTTGCCGTCTTGAGCGCCGTATCAGCAAGACCTTTCCGTGCGCCGTGGGTCGAGATGAAGTATTGGAGAACATTCAACCCTTCGCGGAAATTTGCGGTGATCGGCGTTTCGATAATTTCACCGGACGGCTTGGCCATCAAACCACGCATCCCGGCCAGCTGCCGGATCTGCTGCGCGGAACCCCTTGCGCCGGAATCAGCCATCATATGGATCGAGTTGAACGACGGTACCTTCACTTCTTCGCCTTCAGGCGAAACCATGATGTCTTTCGAAAGGTTGTCGAGCATCTCCTTGGCAATCTCTTCCGTCGATTTCGCCCAGATGTCGATAACCTTGTTATACCGCTCCCCGTCGGTAATGAGACCCTCGGTGTACTGGTTCTGGATCTCCTTGACCTCTTCGGTGGCCCGGTCGATGATTGCGTATTTGCCTTCCGGGATCACCATGTCGTTCATGCAGATGGATATCCCCGCCAGCGTCGAATAACGGAAACCCGTTTCCTTCAGTTTGTCCGCCAGGATTACCGTCTCCTTGTTCCCGGCGACGCGATAACAAATATCAATAAGATTGGTCAGTTCCTTCTTGCTCATGACCTTATTAATTGCCGAGAACGGTACGGCATCGGGGAGGATTTCCCGCAGGATAACCCGGCCGACTGTCGTGTCGACAATTTCAGGTGTTTCGTCGGTCAGCAGGTTCGTCATCCTGACCTTCACCCGGGCCTGGATATCGGCTTCACCGGCATCGAAAGCAATCCGGACTTCTTCCGGTGACGAGAAAACTTTCCCGTCACCTTTGGCAAAAGGCCGCTCCCGAGTCATATAGTAGATACCCAGAACCATGTCCTGAGACGGGACGATGATCGGTTTGCCGTGGGCGGGAGACAGAATGTTATTGGTACTCATCATGAGTACCCGGGCCTCGACTTGGCTTTCGATCGAGAGCGGCAGATGGACCGCCATCTGGTCGCCGTCAAAGTCGGCGTTGAATGCCGTACAGACCAAGGGATGCAGCTGAATCGCCTTGCCTTCGATCAGCACCGGCTCAAATGCCTGGATACCGAGGCGGTGCAGCGTCGGTGCGCGGTTCAGCATCACCGGATGCTCCTTGATCACCTCTTCCAGAACGTCCCAGACTTCCGGCCGCTCTTTCTCGACCATTTTCTTGGCACTCTTGATGGTCGTTACATAACCCTTCTCTTCGAGCTTGTTGTAAATAAACGGTTTGAAGAGTTCGAGCGCCATCTTCTTGGGCAGACCACACTGGTGAAGTCTGAGTTCGGGGCCGACGACGATAACTGAACGGCCGGAATAGTCGACGCGCTTTCCGAGCAGGTTCTGGCGGAAGCGGCCCGATTTCCCTTTGAGCATATCTGACAAGGATTTGAGCGGCCGCTTGTTGGGCCCGGCAATCGCCCTCCCGCGCCGACCGTTGTCGAACAGTGCGTCGACAGCCTCCTGCAGCATCCTCTTTTCATTCCGGATGATTACCTCTGGCGCCTGCAGTTCCATCAACCGCTTCAACCGGTTATTCCGGTTAATGACGCGGCGGTACAGGTCGTTCAGGTCTGAAGTGGCAAAGCGGCCACCATCGAGGGGTACCAACGGCCGGAGTTCGGGCGGCAGCACCGGAATACACTCAAGAATCATCCATTCAGGACGATTGCCTGATTCTTTGAACGCCTCAACCACTTTGAGCCGTTTTGCAGTCTTTTTCCGTTTCGCCTCACTGGTGGCTTCGAGCATTTCCTGGCGAAGCTGCTCCGCCAAACTGTCAAGATCAAGCGACCTCAGGCAGTCGCGGATAGCGGCCGCACCCATACCAGCCTCGAACTGACCGTTGTATTCTTCCATCGCCTTGAGATAACGGTCTTCAGTCAGGACTTCGGCCACTGACATCCCGGTATCCTTGGGGTCCGTAACGGCAAACGCTTCAAAATAAAGAACTTTTTCAAGGTCCTTAAGCGTAATGTCGAGCAGGTTGCCAATCCGTGAAGGAAGCGACTTGAGAAACCAGATATGGGCAACCGGCGTCGCCAGGTCGATATGACCGAGCCGCTCGCGCCGGACTTTCGACGGGATGACTTCGACGCCGCACTTTTCGCAGACGATGCCGCGATGCTTCATCCGCTTGTACTTGCCGCAGTTGCACTCGTAGTCCTTGGTTGGACCGAAAATCTTGGCGCAGAAGAGACCGTCCCGTTCTGGCTTGAAGGTGCGGTAATTGATGGTCTCCGGCTTTTTCACTTCGCCGAAGGAACGCTCACGGATCTTCTCCGGCGACGATATGGAAATCCGAATGGATGAAAAATGCAGGGGGTCCTTCGGTTTATCGAAGAAGCTAAAAAAATCTTCCAAGGTTATGTCCTCCTCTGCTTAGGAGTGGTTACTGTCCACTTATCAGGTTCGTACGTCTTGAGCGTGTGTCGTGACTGTTCAGGATCAATCGTCATCGCCTTCAAGGAGCTCGACGTCCAGACAGAGCGACTGCAACTCCTTGATAAGAACATTGAAGGATTCCGGCAGACCCGGCTCAAGGGTATGCTTGCCTTTGACGATGGCTTCGTACATCCGGGTCCTGCCCGCCACATCGTCGGACTTGACGGTCAGGAACTCCTGCAAGGCGTACGACGCGCCGTATGCTTCCATTGCCCAGACTTCCATCTCGCCGAGCCGCTGCCCGCCGAACTGCGCCTTGCCGCCAAGCGGCTGCTGCGTAACCAGGCTGTAGGGCCCAATCGAGCGGGCATGAATCTTGTCATCAACCAAGTGATGGAGTTTCAGGACGTACATCACGCCAACCGTAACCTTATGCTTGAACGGCTCGCCAGTCTTACCGTCAAAGAGCGATACTTGTGCCGTGGCGTCGAAGCCGGCCTTGCCGAGCATGCTGCGAATCTGCTCTTCCGACGCCCCTTCAAAAACCGGCGACGCCATTGGAATGCCCCGCTCGAGTCTCCGGGCCACGTTAAGCAGTTCCTCTTCGTCAAGCGTATCCAGGAAATGGTCCATATCGCTGTTGCCATAGACCTCGGCAAGATAGCCCTTGACAGCCGGGGCAGACGAATGCTTCTCAAGCATATCCTGGATTTTCCAGCCGATCCCTTTGGCCGCCCAACCGAGATGGGTTTCCAGAATCTGGCCGACGTTCATACGCGATGGAACACCGAGCGGATTGAGGACAATCTCGACGGGCCGACCGTCTTCCATGTACGGCATATCCTCTTCTGGCAGAATCCGGGAAACAACACCCTTGTTGCCGTGCCGACCGGCCATCTTGTCGCCGACTTGCAGTTTCCGTTTGATGGCGATGTAAACCTTGACCATCTTGATGACCCCCGGCGGGAGATCATCGCCGCGCTTCAGCTTCTGCACTTTATCGTCAAAGACATACTTGATGATATCGATCTGCTGCTGCAAGGTGGTCAAAACCAGCGACACCTTCGCATCAACGCCATCGTCGCCGGCAACCGAAATCTCATCCCAACGGTCGAGCGGAATCGTTGCCAGGGCTTCCTCGGCAATGACCGAGCCTTTATCGATGACAACCTTACCGTTCCGGTCTTCAACTTTGACTGCCGCCTTTTTACCAACGAGCAGCCTTTTCAGCTTGCCAATCGCCGAATCACGAATGATCCGGATTTCATCCTGCTCGTCCTTGCGCAGCTTTTCTTCCTCGGCACGTTCGATGATCTCGGTCCGAGCATCCTTATCGGTGCCTTTCCGCGAGAAAATCTTGGCGCCGATGACGGTCCCTTCGACTCCGGGGGGGACGCGTAAGGAGGTATCGCGCACGTCACCGGCTTTCTCTCCGAAAATCGCCCGCAGGAGCTTTTCCTCGGGAGAAAGCTGCGTTTCACCCTTCGGCGTGATCTTACCGACGAGAATGTCGCCTGGCTTGACCTCGGCACCGATGCGAATGATCCCCGACTCGTCAAGGTCTTTAAGCGCCTCTTCGCCGAGATTCGGGATATCGGAGGTAATTTCCTCCTTGCCGAGTTTGGTATCACGCGCCACGCATTCGAACTCTTCGATGTGGATCGAAGTGTAGCGATCGTCTTTGACCAGCTTTTCGGAAACGAGGATCGAGTCCTCGAAGTTGTAGCCACCCCAGGGCATGAAGGCTACCACGACGTTCTGGCCAAGAGCCAGCTCGCCCATGTCGGTCGACGGGCCGTCAGCAATGACGTCCCTTTTCTTGACATGGTCACCAACCTTGACCACAGGGCGCTGGTTGATACAGGTATTCTGGTTTGACCGGGCAAACTTGATCAGATTATAGATGTCAACGCCGGTACCCGTTTCATCGTATTCGTCTTCGTCAATCTTGACGACGATCCGCGAGGCATCGACCGATTCGACGATCCCGTTATGCCGGGCAACGACCGACACCCCGGAATCCTTAGCAACGACCCGCTCCATCCCGGTGCCGATCAGTGGCGAATCGGCCCTGAGCAGAGGTACCGCCTGACGTTGCATGTTTGAGCCCATGAGTGCCCGGTTGGCGTCATCATTCTCCAGGAAGGGGATCAACGAAGCGGCAACCGAGACCAGCTGCATCGGCGCCACGTCCATCAATTCGATCTCATCCCGATGAACGAGGACGAATTCGCCCGATTTCCGGGCGGAGACATACTCATTGACAAACCGGCCTTCCTCGTCGACCAGGGCGTTTGCCTGGGCAATGGCATGCCCTTCCTCTTCCAGAGCCGAGAAGAACTTCACCTCGGCGGTAACCTTGCCGTCGACCACCAAACGATAGGGGGTCTCGACAAAGCCATGCTCGTTGATCCGGGCATAGGTAGAGAGAGAAGCGATCAGACCGATATTGGGACCTTCAGGGGTTTCAATCGGACAAACGCGACCATAGTGGGTCGGATGAACGTCGCGCACCTCAAAGCCAGCCCGTTCCCGAGTCAAACCGCCAGGACCGAGGGCCGAAAGGCGGCGTTTGTGGGTAACCTCGGACAAGGGGTTCGTCTGATCCATGAACTGGGACAGCTGGGAGGAGCCGAAGAATTCCTTTACCACCGCCGAAACCGGCTTCGAGTTGATCAGGTCGTGCGGCATCAGGTTTTCGACTTCCTGAAGGCTCATCCGCTCCTTGATCGCCCGTTCCATCCGCACCAGACCGATCCGGTACTGGTTTTCCAAAAGTTCGCCGACCGCCCGCACCCGGCGATTGCCCAAATGGTCGATGTCATCGATATTGCCGCGACCGTTTTTGAGATCGATCAGATAGCGGACAACCTCAAGCACATCCTCTCTGGTCAGGGTATGGCAATCGAGGGGGATGTCGAGGCCCAGCTTGAAATTGAGCTTCAACCGGCCGACCGCCGAGAGGTCATAGCGCTCGGGGTTGAAGAACAGGTTGTCGAAAAGTGCCTGGGCACTCTTCAGCGTCGGCGGATCGCCAGGGCGCAACCGACGGTAAATCTCAATGAGCGCATCGTCGGTCGTGGAGATCTTGTCGACCAGCAGGGTATCCCGCAACGACGACGTTACATGCAGATTATCGATGAAAAGCACCTTGATCGAGGATATCCCCCGATTCTTGATTTCATCGAAGCGGCTCTGGGTGATCTCGTCATTGCATTCGACAAGAACCTCACCGGTCGCCGGATCAACGATATCCGTCGAGGCAAATTTACCAATCACCTCTTCTGCGGTGATCGGAATGAAGGTAATGCCATGCTCGCCCATCTTCCGGATGGCAGCCTTGGTGAACTTCCGGTTCGCCTTGACAATGATTTCACCGGATTTCGGATCGACGATATCAACCGAGGCTTTCTGGCTGGCGAGAAGATCGGGGTCAGCCTTCTTCGACATGCCTTCATTGCCGAAGATGATTTCCTCGCTCCGGTAATAATAGTTGAGCAACTTCTCGGCGGAATAGCCAAGCGCCTTCAGAAGCACCGTCGCCGGCATTTTCCGCCGACGGTCAATCCGGACGAACAGGATATCCTTGTGATCGAACTCGAAATCGAGCCACGACCCACGGTACGGGATGACCCGTGCCGAGTAGAGCACTTTGCCGCTCGAATGCGTCTTCCCTTTGTCGTGATCATAAAAGACGCCGGGGGAGCGATGGAGCTGACTGACAATAACCCGTTCCGTACCGTTTATGATAAACGTACCGTTCTCGGTCATCAGAGGAATTTCGCCGAAGTAGACCTCCTGCTCCTTGATGTCCCGAATGGAACGGACGGCTGTGTCCTTGTTGACATCCCAGACGATCAGGCGAACCTTGACTTTCATCGGTGCCGCGAACGTCATCCCGCGCTGATGACATTCCTCGACATCGTATTTTGGTGCACCGAGCGTATAGGAAACATATTCGAGCGAAGCCGTCTCACTGAAATCTTTGATCGGGAAGACGCTTTTAAAGACTGCTTCGAGCCCGCTGTATTTTCGTGCTTCGGGAGGTACATCTAACTGAAGGAAGCGTTTATAGGAATTTTTCTGGATGTCGATCAGGTTGGGAATATCGATGATCTTGGTAATTTTGGCGAAATTCTTGCGCAGAAGCTGGTTATTCGCAATTGAATAAGCCATATTTTCTCCTTTGGAGAGGCCGTGAGGACCTTTAACACCCTGGATTTTGGACGATTTTCAAACAGCCTATTACAGGTTCACAACTAAAATAGAAGAGCCAAGGCCGCACGAGGCGACCTTGGCTGATATGCTGAACCAATAGTCTGCAGCTTACTTGATCTCGACTTCGGCGCCAGATTCGACAAGCTGTTTCTTGGCTTCTTCGGCCTCGTCTTTCGACACGCCAGTTTTGACCGGCTTCGGAGCGCCATCGACCAGGTCTTTAGCTTCTTTGAGGCCCAGGCCGGTCAGCGCACGAACAACTTTGATCACGGCGATCTTATTGGCCCCGGCACTCTTCAGGATCACGTCAAACTCGGTCTTCTCTTCAGCAGCCTCAGCACCGCCAGCAGCAGGGGCGGCCGCAGCAGCAACCGCAACCGGTGCAGCAGCGGAAACACCGAACTTCTCTTCGAGCTCTTTCACCAGCTCGGCGAGTTCAAGAACAGACATATTCTCGATGAAACTAATCACATCAGCTTTGGTAATTTCAGCCATCGTATATTCCTCCGTAACGTTGTGGTCGATAATTTCTAACGACAGGGTTTGTTAGTTTTCCTTGCTTGTCTGAATTGCAGCAAGCACCCGAACCAAGCTGCCCGGAACGGCAGCCAGCACGCCAACAAAATTGCTGACCGGGGCATTAAGGGTGCCAAGCAGTTTAGCGATCAGGACTTCTCTGCTCGGCAGGTCAGCAAGAGCCTGGATATCCGCAACAGTGATCGCTTTGCCGGTCAACACGCCAGCTTTGAGTTTGAACGCATTCGGCTTGTCTTTGGCAAACTTCGAAAGAACCTTGGCTGCCGCGACCGGATCGTCGTAGCTGATGGCAATCGCCGTCGGCCCGGCAAAATGAGGGGCCAGCGACTCCTTGTCGGTATCCTTCGACGCCAGTTCAAGCAGGGTGTTCTTTACGACTTTGTACTCGACAGCGGCTTTCCGCAATTCATTCCGCAGGTCCGTGGCAAGTTCCACGCTCATTCCCCGGAAATCCGCCAGAAACACGGCTTTTGCACGACTGAGCTTATCGTGCATCTCCGTAACGAGTTGCTGCTTGTTCTCTCTATTCAAGCGCCTTCCTCCTTTCTTTGAAATTGACGGGTCGTGGACCCTTAGCCAAAGTCGGGAAGCGCGGGAATAAACAACACATCCGTGCGACTACCACAAGTCTCGGCAGGCTCGCGCCAATTTAAGTCTGGAACCATTTCCAGACACCTGCTGTCTTTGACTTTGGCCCTCTATGAAAAAAGCTTTATACAAGCTTGGACTGGACGTCCGAAATGTCGAGATTGAGTCCGGGGCCCATTGTCGAGGAGACGCTGATTTTCTTGATATAGGTACCTTTGGCGGCCGAAGGCTTCGCTTTAACGAGCGCCTCTACCAAGGCCAGCAGGTTTTCCTTGATCTTATCAGCGGCAAAGGAAACTTTCCCGACCGGGGCGTGAACGATACCGGCTTTTTCCACACGGAACTCAACCTTACCGGCTTTCGATTCCTTTACTGCCCGGCCGATATCGAAGGTGACCGTACCCACTTTCGGGTTCGGCATCAGGCCGCGCGGTCCGAGCAGTTTACCGATTTTGCCGACAAGCCCCATCATGTCCGGGGTGGCGATGGCAGTGTCGAAATCAAACCAGCCCTCCTGGATCTTGGTCACGAGGTCTTCCGCGCCAACAAAGTCGGCACCCGCCTCACGGGCTTCTTTTTCCTTTTCGCCTTTGGCAAAGACCAGGACCCGGACATCCTTGCCGAGACCGTTCGGCAGGACAACCGCTCCACGAACCATCTGATCGGCATGGCGGGGGTCAACGCCCAGACGCACCGCGATTTCGACGGTCTCGTCAAACTTCGCATAGGCAGCAGCCTTGACGTTCTCTATACCTTCGACGAGGCCGTAAGTCCGGCTCCTGTCAATTTTGCTCAGGGCCTCTTTATGCTTTTTCGCAGTCTTCGGCATCTGTTCTACCCTTTCTCTATTGAACTATTTCAACACCCATGCTACGGGCGGTGCCTTCGACGGTTCTCATGGCTGCCTCAATCGAGGCCGCATTGAGGTCCGGCATCTTCTTCTCGGCAATCTCGCGGACCTGGTCCTTGGTAAGTTTGCCAACCTTGTTCTTGTTCGGTACACTGGAACCGCTTTCGATGCCAACGGCTTTCTTGATCAGCACCGGGACCGGCGGAGTTTTGGTAATGAAGCTGAACGAACGGTCAGCGTACACGGTGATCACGACGGGAATGATGGTCCCCTCATCCGCCTGGGTCTTGGCATTGAACGCCTTGCAGAACTCCATGATATTTACGCCATGCTGACCCAGCGCCGGGCCAATCGGCGGCGACGGATTCGCCTTGCCGGCCGGAATCTGCAGTTTAATGTAACCGGTGATTTTCTTGGCCATCGTTTAACTCCTTACGTCTCTTGACTGTGAACAGACACTATATGTCGGAGCAGCAAGAATTGCCTTACTGCTTTTCTACCTGCATAAATTCAAGCTCAACAGGCGTGGCCCGGCCGAAGATGCTGACCATGACGCGCAACTTGCCTTTGTCGGGCTTGACATCCTCAACAACCCCGGAAAAATTAAGAAACGGGCCATCAACCACCCGCACGGTCTCCCCGACTTCAAACTGGACCTTGGGACGTGGTTTCTCCGCTCCCTCCTCCATGCGCCGAGTGATCTTTGCCACTTCTTCATCGGGAATCGCAAAGGGGTTGTTGCCGCCGACAAAGCCAGTAACTTTCGACGTTTCCTTGACGACGTGCCAGGTATCGTCGTTCAGCTCCATATTGACCAGGATATAGCCGGGAAAGAACTTCCGCGACGAGGTCTTCTTTTCGCCCTTCTTGAGCTCGACAACTGTCTCCGAAGGAATGAGGACATCACCGAAGCACTCTTCCAGGCCGAGGTTCTTGATCCGCTCGAGGAGCGAGAGTCGAACTTTATTTTCAAATCCGGAGTACGTATGCACTCCGTACCACTTTTTAGTCATATTGCTTGTGTCCTTTAACCGAGAATCAAACGCATGACCTTGGCCAGCACCACATCACAGGCACCGAGATAGACCGCTATCAGGAGAACGATCGCCAACACAACCCAGGTTGTCGACACGGTCTCCTTGCGCGTAGGCCAGGTAACCTTGCCCAGTTCGATCTTTACTTCGGAGAGAAAGTCTTTGACTTTGCTGATCACGCCTTGGACCCCGCAATACTGTTATGAATAAAATGGCAGGCCAGGAGGGACTCGAACCCCCAACACCCGGTTTTGGAGACCGGTGCTCTAGCCATTAGAGCTACTGGCCTGCAGCCGGGGTGCCGCCATTCGACGACACCCCCAAACGTGACAACGTCTACTTGGTTTCCCGATGGATCGTGTGAGTACGGCAGAAGCGGCAGTATTTCTTGAACTCGAGCTTCTGGGGAGTGTTCTTCTTGTTCTTGGTGGTCGTATAGTTTCTCTGCTTGCACTCGGTGCAGCCGAGGGTGACTATGTCTCTCATATTCTTTCCTTTTCAGATACCCGAAGCGCCATGGCGCTCCCGACGATTATTCAATAATGGAGCTAACGACGCCGGCGCCAACGGTACGGCCACCTTCACGGATCGCGAACCGCAGACCTTCGTCCATCGCGATCGGCGTGATCAGGTTGATCGTCATCGCCACGTTGTCACCAGGCATTACCATCTCAGTCCCCGCTGGCAGGTCCACAACACCCGTCACGTCCGTCGTCCGGAAGTAGAACTGCGGACGATAGCCGTTGAAGAACGGCGTATGACGACCACCTTCTTCCTTGGTCAGGATGTATGCTTCCGCCTTGAACTTGGTGTGCGGAGTGATCGAACCCGGCTTGGCCAATACCTGCCCACGCTCGATGTCTTCACGCTTGATTCCGCGCAGCAGGGCGCCGATGTTGTCACCAGCGCGACCTTCGTCGAGCAGCTTCCGGAACATCTCGACCCCGGTTACCGTCGTCTTGCTCGTCGCACGCATCCCGACGATCTCGACTTCTTCACCGACCTTGACAATCCCGCGCTCAACGCGCCCCGTCGCCACGGTACCGCGACCCGAAATCGAGAATACGTCTTCCACCGGCATCAGGAACGGCTTGTCGATGGCCCGCTCCGGCTCCGGAATATAGCTGTCGACCGCTTCCATCAGCTTGAAGATCGCCTGCTCGCCCAGCTCGCCCTTGTCGCCTTCCAGCGCCTTCAGCGCCGAACCTTTGATGATCGGAATATCATCGCCAGGGAAGTCATAGGACGACAGCAGCTCGCGGATCTCCAGCTCGACCAGCTCCAGCAGCTCGGCATCGTCAACCACGTCCGCCTTGTTCAGGAACACGACGATGTACGGAACCCCAACCTGACGCGCAAGCAGGATGTGCTCACGGGTCTGCGGCATCGGCCCGTCGGCGGCCGAGACAACCAGAATGGCGCCGTCCATCTGCGCCGCACCGGTGATCATGTTCTTAACATAGTCGGCATGACCCGGGCAGTCTACGTGTGCATAGTGTCGCTTGTCCGTCTCGTATTCCACGTGGGCGGTCGCAATGGTGATACCACGCTCACGCTCTTCGGGAGCATTGTCAATCTGATCAAACGCACGAAACTCTGCCTTCCCCTGTTCCGCAAGAACCTTCGTGATCGCAGCGGTCAGCGTCGTCTTCCCGTGGTCTACGTGACCGATCGTGCCAATATTGACGTGCGGTTTTGTCCTCTCGAATTTAGCCTTTGCCATTTAGGATTCCTCCCAGATGCTCTTTTTTGAGAATTACTTCTCGCTTACACGTAAAAAAAGATGGAGCCCACATCCGGACTCGAACCGGAGACCTCTTCCTTACCAAGGAAGTGCTCTACCTCCTGAGCTATGTGGGCAAATTGAAGTTTGGAGCGGGAAACGGGACTCGAACCCGCGACCCTCAGCTTGGAAGGCTGATGCTCTAGCCAACTGAGCTACTCCCGCCAATCCTCTATGAAGCGTTTTGAAACCTCACCAGCCAACCAGACCCAGTACTTTCGGCGCGAGCGCCTCCTGGATGTTGATTTGCAGCTGCGGCTTCCGAAGGTTGTTATGGTGGAGGGAGGAGGATTCGAACCTCCGAAGTCATCCGACGACAGATTTACAGTCTGTTCCCTTTGGCCGCTCGGGAATCCCTCCAGATGCAGATATTCAGTTTTCTTGGAGCTGGCGACAGGACTTGAACCCGCAACCTGCTGATTACAAGTCAGCTGCTCTACCAGTTGAGCTACGCCAGCGCGAAAAAGTTCTATACCTCTTTTTACCGACGGGGTCAAGAGAGATTTTCACATAGCGAAGAAAACCCTTATAGTCGAGCGGCTCTTTTCTGTCAAGACAAATTTGCCAAAGCTGCACATCAAATGGCAGTCCGCATATCGGCGACCGAGCCTAGAACGGCAACAGATCCTTGTCCTGCAAGGTTTTTACGAGCAGGTGCGCCGTCCCCACCGGGTCAAGCTCCCCGTCCCCGAGAACCTGCCCCTTGGCCCGATCAGGGGAGAAGATCCTGTTTACCCACGTCGGTGAACCTTTCAGACCGACCGAGTCCCCATGCAGACCGAGCAGTCCGTTATCCCAGACGGTTATCGGCGCTTCCGCCGCCGCCAGCCGGTTCGGCACGGTCGGGTAACGGGGACGGTTGATTTCGCGCACCACCGTCACCAAGGCCGGCAGCGGCCCCTCGACGACCTCATAGCGCCCTTCGAGTTTGCGCCGCACCCGGAGCCGTTTTGCCGCAAAGTCACACTCCTCGATCCGATCGACCAGGGTGAGCTGGGTATAACCAAGCCGGGTTGCTATACCGGGGCCCACTTGGGCGGTATCGCCGTCGATCGTCTGCTTGCCGCAGATGACAAGCCCGATTTCATCATTTGCGCCGAGCCGGTCGATTGCCGCCGCCAGTACCCTGCTGGTTGCCAGGGTATCGGCACCGCCGAACGTCCGGTCCGAAAGGAGAATCGCCTCATCGACTCCAAGAGCCATCGCCTTGCGGATTGTGGCTTCAGCGTTGGGCGGCCCCATCGAGAGCGCAGCCACCCGCACCCCGTATCGTGCTTTCAGTCGCAGGCATTCCTCGAGGGCGTGGGTGTCGTAAGGATTCATGATGAACGGAATCCCTTCGCGCACCAGCGTATTGGTCACCGGGTCGATCTGTACCTGCGTCGTATCGGGAACCTGCTTGATACAGCAGACAACAAGCATAGGAAATCCTTCCCTCGGGAATCAGTGCCGGCCGGATCGGCCATTTCTGACCATTAAAATCCATCGGACGACGTCGGTCAAGGGCTTTGCGCTATTTCTTCCTTCCACGGGCCGGCCCGCTCGGCTTCCCGCCGGTGCCGGCAGCGAGCAGCTGGCGGGCGACATCTTCCCGGCCACAGGCCTTGAGCGCTTCGCGCACTGCCTTCGCCTCACCGGGAATGTGCCAGAGCAGCAGAGCTTTCTGCAAGCGCTTTTCCCGGTCGGTGCGCGGAACATGAACCGGGTTGCCGGTGCGCGGGTCAATCCCGGTATGGAACATACAGGTGGCCAGCGTACCCGGGGTCGGGGTGAAATCCTGGACCTGTTCAACACGCAAACCTTTTTCCTTGAGAAAAAGGGCCAGTTCTACCATATCGGCCAGCGTGCAGCCCGGATGCCCCGACATCAGATACGGGACCAGAGCCTGCCGCTTTCCCAGCCGCCGCGATTCCTGGCGGAACTGTTCGAGAAACCGCTCGAAGGCTTCTTTGCCCGGCTTGCGCATCAGCGCGGTAACCGCAGGAGACACATGTTCGGGAGCCACTTTGAGCAACCCGCCGACATGATCGGCGAGAAGGGCCGCAAAATAGTCGGGTTGCCGTTGCAACAGATCGAAACGGACGCCGGAGGAAACCGCCACATGGCGCACCCCGCGCAGAGCGCGAAGCTTCCGCAGCAGCGCCACCGCCCGCCCGGCAGCCGTGACCAGGTGGCCACAGGGCTGCGGAAACAGGCAGCTCTCCCGCCGGCAACGCTCCCCTTCCTCGGGACGGCCGCAGCGCAGACCATACATGTTGGCAGTCGGCCCGCCGACATCGCTGATACTGCCGCGAAACCACGGCTGACGTACCATCGTTGCGACTTCGGCAACAACCGACGCCTCGCTGCGGGACTGGATGAATTTCCCCTGATGATGGGTAATCGCACAGAACGAGCAACCGCCGAAGCAGCCGCGGTGAGTCGTGACCGACAGCCGGATCTGTTCGGCGGCAGGAATCGCTGCCGTATAGGAGGGATGGGGGAGCCGGGTGAATGGCAGGGCGTACACTGCGTCCAGCACGGTTTCGGTCAGCGGAAGCGCCGGCGGGTTGACGACAAGCAGGCGGTCGCCATAGCGTTGGACGAGCGGTTTCGCCCGGTACGGATTCAGCTCGGCCGAACCCAGGCGAAACGCCTCGGCGTACGCCACCCGATCCGCCGCTACACGCTCCCAGGAAGGAAGCTCGACAGCGCCTGCCGGCCCGGTCCCTTTCGCCACATAGGCGGTTCCCCGAAGATCCGTGATGCCGGCAAGCGGCTCGCCTTGCCGCATGCGCCGGGCAAGCTCCAGCAGGGGGCTCTCCCCCATGCCGTAGATCAGCAGGTCGGCTTTGGCATCGAGGATAATCGAGCGGCGGACCTTGTCTTCCCAGTAATCGTAGTGGGCGAAACGGCGAAGCGACGCCTCGATGCCGCCGATCACCACCGGAACGTCCCGGTAAGCTTCTTTCAGGCGCGAGGTATAGACGATCGTCGCCCGGTTGGGGCGGGCACCATGCCGGTTCCCCGGCGTATAGGCATCGTCGTGGCGGAGCTTGCGGGCAGGAGTGTAGTGGGCAACCATCGAATCCA
Source organism: Geotalea uraniireducens (assembly GCF_027943965.1). NCBI lineage: Bacteria > Pseudomonadati > Thermodesulfobacteriota > Desulfuromonadia > Geobacterales > Geobacteraceae > Geotalea > Geotalea uraniireducens. The sequence goes on from NZ_AP027151.1 coordinate 3,472,970, forward strand.
TGGCTCCGGCTGACACGGCAAAAAAGAGCCGCGGCCGGCCGAGGACCATGAAGGACTCCTTGGTTCGCCAGTCGGGCTGGGGGATGATTCCGACCCGAAAACCGCGGGACTCCAGCCAGCGGGCCAGGAGCGGGACCCCGAAGGAGGGATGGTCTACATAGGCATCACCGCTGACGAAAATGACGTCCAGTTCGTCCCAGCCCCGGCTCAAGGCTTCTGCGCGCGTTATCGGGATGTACATGGCCAACTCAGATCACTGCACTGGCGGCTAGGGAAAGAGAGCCAGACCATCCAGCCCCATCGTTTCAGGGAAGCCGCACATCAGGTTCATATTCTGAACCGCCTGTCCCGCTGCCCCCTTGACGAGATTGTCGATGGCGGAGACAACGATCACCCGGCCGGTCCTGGTGTCGACGGTGACGCCGATATCGCAGAAGTTGGCGCCACGCACATGGGCGGTGGAGGGGAAGCTCCCCTGCGGCAACACGCGGACGAACGGTTCACCGGCGTAAAACTCTCCGAACAGCCGAACGAGATCGGCGGGGGAGAGATCGGCCGCCAGCCGGGCATAGCTCGTCGCCAGAATGCCGCGATCCATCGGCACCAGGTGAGGGGTAAAGGAAATCATCACCTGTTCGCCGGCCAGCAGTGACAGCTCTTGCTCGATCTCCGGCAGGTGCCGATGCACCCCGCCGACGCCGTAAGGCTTGAATCCTTCGTTCACCTCGCAATAGAGGTTATCCACCTTGGCGCCGCGGCCGGCGCCGCTGACGCCCGATTTGGCATCGACAATAACGGTCGTCGGATCGATCACCCCCTGGCGCACCAGCGGCTGGAGTCCGAGAATGGTGCAGGTCGGATAACAGCCGGGATTACCGACCAGTTGTGCCGGAACGATCTCGGCACGGCGCACCTCCGGCAGGCCATAAACGGCCTGACCCAACAGCTCGGGATTGAGGTGGGGCTCGTACCACGACTCATAGACCGCCGCATCATTGAACCGGTAGTCGGCGGAGAGATCAACCACCCGTTTGCCCAGCTTGAGGAAGGTCGGCACCACTTCCATGGCCGCCTTGTGCGGCAGGGCCGTAAAAATCAGGTCGGCCTTCTCGGCAACCCGGACCGGCTCCAGGTTTTCCAGTTGCTGGGCATACCGGCCGCGAAGCGTCGGGAAAATCTCCGCGACCGGCCGGCCGGCATTCTGCTCCGAGGTAACACAGCTAACCGTCACCTCGGGATGACCGTGGAGAAGCCGCAGCAACTCGACTCCCGTATAACCGCTTGCACCGACAACCGCAACTTTCAGCATGGGCAGACTCCGTTCAACCGATGACCGACCGGGAAAGCGCCCCCCCCCGGGGCGCCCCCGCGCAGCACCAATGGCGCCCGATCCGGGGGCCGATACGCAAAAAGGGGAAAATCCATCCGGACTTTCCCCTCCTGCAGACCAACGATAAACGACCGATTAACGCTTGGAGAACTGGAAGCTCCGGCGGGCAGCAGCCTTGCCGTATTTCTTACGTTCCTTGATGCGCGAATCGCGGGTGATGAACCCGGCTTTCTTCAGGGTGCCCCGCAGCGCCACATCGGCCTCGAGCAGCGCCTTGGTGATGCCGTGCTTGATCGCCCCGGCCTGCCCGGAGTCGCCGCCACCGCGGACGTTGACAACGATGTCGAACTTGCCGGCGTTTTCGGTGAGCTCAAGAGGCTGCTTGACCACCATCTTCGAGGTTTCCCGGCCGAAATACTCATCGATCGACTTGTTGTTGATGGTGATGTTACCGCTCCCCGGCCGCAGCCAAACCCTGGCGACCGACGATTTCCTCTTGCCTGTTCCGTAATAGCTGATTCCTGCCATTCGTTATCTCCTGATCGATTTGTCGAACCTGATTAAATATCGAGAGCCTTGGGCTGCTGCGCCTTGTGCGGATGCTCGGCCCCGGCGTAAATTTTCAGCTTCTTCAGCATGTGCCGAGCAAGTTTGTTCTTCGGCAGCATCCCTTTGACCGCTTTGCGGATCAGTTCTTCCGGCTTTTTGTCGATAAGTTTGCCGGCAGTGATCGACTTGATCCCGCCGGGAAAACCGGAGTGGCTGTAATAGGTTTTGTCGGCAAGCTTGTTGCCGGTGAGGGCAATCTTCTCGGCATTGACAACGATGACGAAATCACCGGTATCGACGCTCGGCGTATAGATTGCCTTTTTCTTGCCCCGCAGGATATTGGCAATCTCGGTGGCCATCCGGCCGAGAACCTTGCTATCAGCATCAACCAGGTACCACTCCCTGGTTACTTCCGCGCATTTTGCAACCTTCGTCGTTTTCATCGAATCCTCGCAGCCTGTATGGAATAAACTCTATTATTACCGAAGGGGTGAATAGTAATTCCCTTGCGAATGGTTGTCAAGAAAAAATTGTCCGGTCAGTAATACACTTCCACAAGACAGAGCCCGTGGGAAGGTGCGGTAACCCCCTTTGCCGCCGGCACGGGGGTCTCGAAGAACCGCCGGACGTCATCGGGCGCCAACCGCCCCGTACCGACCTCCACCAGGGTGCCGACCATCATCCGCACCATCTGCTTGAGAAAGCCGTTGCCGCGCACATCGAGCTGCAGGAACTCGCCTGCCGCCGCAATATCGACCGCCTCGACGCGACGGACGGTGGTTTTTGCCGCACACCCCGCCCCCCGGAAGGCGGCGAAATCCTTTTCGCCGACAAAATGACCGGCAGCCCGCCGCATTGCCGCAACATCAAGGGAGCGCCGGCAGTGCCAGGCATAGAGGCGCTGCAAGGGAGAACGATAGCGCCCGGTAAAGATCGTGTACCGGTAATGCTTCCCCACCGCATCGAAACGGGGATGAAAGGTTGCCGGCATCTCCTCGGCCCCCCGGACGGCGATATCGCGGGGGAGAAGGGAGTTGAGGCCATCGGAAAACGCCCGCAGCGGCAGGTTTTTCTCGGTTTTAAAAGCCGCCACCATGCCCATGGCATGGACGCCGGCATCAGTCCGCCCCGAGGAATGGAGCCGGACCGGGCCGCCGAGCATTTGCGCCAGCGAGCGCTCCAGTGTCTCCTGAACCGTTACCCCGTTCGGCTGGACCTGCCAACCGGCATAGGCGGTACCGTCGTATTCGATTATCAGCTTGATGTTCCGCATCGGCCGGGAAAATACCGGGGCAGCCTTGCAAGGCCGTCCCGGCAGAGAGAAAAAGCGGGAAACCCGCCCCTAGCGCTCCAGCAGGATGCGCAGCATCCGCCGCAACGGCTCGGCCGCGCCCCATAGCAACTGGTCGCCGCAGGTGAAGGCCGAAAGGTACTGCGGCCCCATCTTCATCTTCCGCAACCGCCCGACCGGGACCGTCAGGGTGCCGGAAACCGCCGTCGGAGTCAGCTCGGCCAGGGTATCGGCCTTGGTGTTCGGAACAAACTTGACCCACTGGTTGTCGTTCTTGATCAGCTCTTCGATGTCGGCCAGCGGCAGATCGCGGTTCAGCTTGATGGTCAGGGCCTGGCTATGGCAGCGCATGGCGCCGACCCGGACGCAGATACCGTCCACGGGGATCGGCGTGGTGGTGCCGAGGATCTTGTTGGTTTCGGCATACCCTTTCCACTCCTCGCGGCTCTGGCCGTCCTCCACCTCGCGATCGATCCAGGGAAGAACGCTCCCGGCCAGCGGGAAACCGAATTCCTTCTTCGGCAGTTCATCGCCCCGCAAGGTGGCGGTCACCTTCCGGTCAATCTCCAGAATGGCCGACGACGGATTCTTGAGCAGCTCGGCCACCGAGCCGTGCAGCACCCCCATCTGGGCAAGCAGCTCGCGCATATTGGGCGCGCCGGCTCCGGACGCCGCCTGGTAGGTCATGGAGGTCAGCCATTCCACCAGACCGGCGCGGAACAGACCGCCCAGCCCCATCAGCATCAGGCTGACAGTGCAATTGCCGCCGATAAAGTCCTTCTGGCCATTGGCCAGGGCGGCATCGATCACGTTGCGGTTGACCGGATCGAGAATGATGACCGCCCCGGATTCCATCCGCAAAGTGCTGGCGGCATCGATCCAGTACCCCTGCCAGCCGCTCCGACGCAGCGCCGGATGGATCGCCTTGGTGTAGTCGCCCCCCTGACAGGTGATGATCACGTCGAGTTTCTGCAACTCCGCCAGATCTTCGGCATTTTTGAGGGTTCCGGCATTCATCGGCGCCGGCTGCCCCGCCTGGGAAGTAGAGAAGAATACCGGCTCAATGCCGGCGAAGTCGTTTTCCTCCTGCATCCGCTGCAGGAGAACCGAGCCTACCATGCCACGCCAACCGATCAGACCGACTTTCATAGATACGTTCCTTTTCCGGATATAAAGTTAAGGATCAGCCGTTGCCCCACCGGCGGAAGACAAAGCGGGCCGACAGTTGCAGTCCCGGGATCGGCGCCGCGCCGTTGCGGTGTGCGATCCTAGAGATTGCCGACGATCGCCGCCCCCATCTCCCGGGTATTGACCAGCTTCTCGCCGGCCTTCTCCTGGTAGATATCGCGGGTCCGGTACCCCTGATCGAGCACCTTGGCCACGGCGTTGTCGATGGCATCGGCCGCCTCGACCATCCCGAAGGAATAGCGGAGCATCATCCCGGCGGAGAGGATCTGGGCAATCGGGTTGGCGATCCCCTGGCCGGCGATATCCGGGGCGCTGCCGCCGGACGGCTCGTACATGCCGAAGCTCCCTTCGGCGAGGGACGCCGAGGGCAGCATCCCCAGCGAGCCGGTCAACATCGCCGCCTCGTCGGAGAGGATATCGCCGAACATGTTTTCGCAGAGGATGACGTCGAACTGCTTCGGCCAGCGCACCAGCTGCATGGCGGCATTGTCAACGTACATATGGGAAAGTTCCACGTCCGGATATTCCTTGGCGATACCGGTGACCACCTCGCGCCAGAGGACCGACGAGGAGAGGACGTTAGCCTTGTCGATGGAGCAGACCCGCTTACCGCGTTTCCTTGCCGCCTGGAAGGCAACGTGGGTGATTCGCTCGATCTCCGGCACGCTGTAGCGCATGGTATCGTAGCCGACCCGGTCGCGGCCGGCGCCGTCGATCCCCTTCGGCTGGGCGAAGTAGATGCCGCCGGTCAGTTCGCGGATCACCAGGACGTTGAAACCGCCGGCGATAACTTCCTCTTTCAGCGACGAGGCACCGGTCAGCGACGGGAAGATGATGGCCGGCCGGAGATTGGCGTAAAGGCCGAAGATCTTGCGCAGCGGCAACAGCGCCCCGCGCTCCGGCTGCTCGTCCGGCGGCAGCGATTCCCATTTGGGACCGCCGACGGAACCGAACAGGATGGCGTCGGCCGCCTTGCAGATCGCCACCGTCGTGTCGGGAAGCGCCTTTCCTTCGTTATCGATACCGGCGCCGCCGACATTGGCCGGGGTCCGCTCGAATTTCACGTCGTACTTTTGCTCCACCGCATCCAGCACCCGCAATGCCTCGGCCATCACCTCGGGACCGATGCCGTCGCCGGGAAGAACCGCCACCTTGAAGACCTTGCCCATCAAAATATCCTCCAATCGATAATATGCACAAGTTCTTAATCCTATTGTTGAATACGTGATCTTGTCAACAGAAAAGAGCCCCGCCGGCGCCGGCGCAAATTGCATCGCAGGCAGTGGATTCCGGCAACGCAAGGGCCTGTGGGTGGCAGAAGCGGTCAGCGGCGCCGGTAATGGCGCCGCCGCATCCGGAAGGTTTCCAGCAGGAAGGGGAGCTGGTGGCGGGCGGTCAGCGAGACGTTGGCGGTGCAGGTGTAACAGCAGGGGGTGTCGCCGGCGCAGCGATCAAGCCGCTCCCGTTGCCCGGCAAGCCGCGGCCAGGCGGCAGCGACGCTCTCCCGGCTAAGATCGGCAAAGGCCGGCTGATCGACGCAGGCCGCCAACTTGCCGTCCGCCCGCAGATCCAGGTAGAGCTGGCCGGCATCACAGGGAGCGTTCCCCCGGCCGAGGACGTAATCGGCAGCCAGGTCGTAAAAGCCGCTGTATTCCCAGAGCGGTTCGCCGGCGCGGCGCCGGCGGGCCAGCTCGCGGAAGAGCGCCGCCATCTCTTCCCGCTCGGCGGCCGTCGCTTCATAGAGGGGATCGGCGGCGCGATGAGCAAAACCGTCGCCGGTATTGACGGGAAAGGCCGACAGGTACCAGCCGCGCTCCCCGGCAAAGCGGAGCAGCGCCAGCGTCTCGCGGAAGTTGTGCCGGCTGACGGTCTGGTTGAGCTTCACCGGCCGGGGGAGCCGGGCCGCAGCCAGCGTGTCGAGATTGACCAGCACCTGCGGCAGCAGGTCCTTCCCCCGCAACCGGGCGTAGCATTGCCGGTCGAGGGAATCGAGGCTGACGGCCAGCTGCAGGAGCCCCCGCGCCTGCCGGAGCCCCTGCAGGATCTCCCCGGTGACGATAGTGCCGTTGGTCGTGGTGGTGTAGAGATAGCCGAGCCGGTCCAGCAGGGCAAAAATGGCGAAGATGTCGGGACGGAGAAACGGCTCGCCGCCGGACACCTCGACCACCAGCAGTCCGAACCGGCGGAGGTCGGCGAAGATCCGCTCCAGCTCCGGCAGCGGCAGCTCCGGGCCCGGCTCGCGCCAGACCGCGCACATCGGGCAGGCCTCGTTGCAGCGGTTGGCGACGTTAAAGCTGACAAAGGTCGGCACCTTCCGGCGCATCTGCCGGAACACCCGGAGCAGTTTCCAGAAGGGGACCGTCATCGCGGAGAACGCCGGCTCATTTGAAATACTCCGCATGGATCGACGACTCGAGCAGCGGCGTGAAATAGAGCGAGATCAGGGCGAGCAGGAAACAGCCGATGAACAGCCAGGCGGCCCGCTCGCCGTGCCAGTTGAAAAACCGCCGCAGGTGGAGATAGAGGCCGAACAGTACCCAGGTGATCAGCGACCAGGTCTGGACCGGGTCCCAGTTCCAGAAGACGTTCCACGACTGGTAAGCCCAGATCGAGCCGGCCAGCATGCCGATGGCCCAGAAGGCGAAGCCGAAGCCGGTAAACCGGTAGGCAATCAGGTCGATGGCCGGCAACTCCGGCAGGCGGGAGAGCTTTTGCAGCCGATTGCGCTGCTTCAGCAGGTAGAAGAAAGAAAAGGCGAAGGCGATCAGGAACGAGGCGAAGGAGATCTTGTAGAAGAGGATATGGAGGATCAGCCAAATACTGCGGAAAGTCGGCGGCAGCTTCTTGATCTCCGGACGGAAGAAGAGCCCGGCGGCAATCATCGAGAAAGCGGCCGGATAGACCACCATCCCGGCGTACTTCAGCCGGGGATAGAAGCGGCCGGCGATGAGCAGGGTGGCGACGGCGATCCAGGCGTTTGCCGACAGCACCTCGAACCGGTCCATGTACGGCCCGTGGCCCACGATCCGCCACCAGACGAGCAGCCCGGCGCCATGGATCAGCAGCCCGGGGACGGCAAACCGGGTAGCGAGCCGGTCCAGCCGGTCCTTTTTGAAGACCGTCCCGGCGATGGCACAGATGGCCGCCGCGACATAAAAGAGCACGCCTCCCCAGTGGAGGCCGGTTACCAGGGCAAAGGAGCGGTTCATGGCTGGGTCCTGTAGTTGAGCAGAATACCGGGAAGCATCAGGAACTCCCGGCGAGAACAAAGCCGGCAGTAACGCCGGCGCCGCGCCAGTTGCGCGAAGAAAAACGGCCGGGCATGGCGCCCGGCCGAAAGTCGACAGAACGGTGAGCGGCTACCAGGTTTCGGTGCCGCCGGAGTGCTCGCTGCAACCGACGGCTGAGAACGAGCCGCGACGGTTGGAGGTCTGGGTCCCTTTGGTGTACTTGCTCATCACCTGCTGAGTGCTCGTGCCGACCTCGCTGCCGTTGCCGTCCGGCGCATAGCGGCCGAGAACGGCGGCAGTGCCGAGCCGGAGCAGCCGGCTGGTCTTGGCACCATGCGGAATCCGGATGTGGCAGGAGATGCAGGCGCCGCGGGCGGTGCTCTTCCAGCTTGAATGCTGGCCGCTCTGCAGGGCGTCGTGGATGCCGTTGGTGGCGTTGACCACATGGCAGTTGAGACAGAACAGCTTGTTCGGCGCCGTACCGGTGGTAAGGTTGCCGAGCGACCAGGGGGTGCCGGAGGCGGTGCCGTTGCCGGCGGTGGTGGTAAACGGCCACGCTTGGTTGGTCCCGGTCAGCATCCAGCGGACGCTGGAGCCGTGGGGCCCCTTGGCCCCGGTGCCGGTGGCGCCGTGGCAGTCGGAACAGGTCATGGTCTGGGTACCGATGACAGTCCAGGGGGCGACCATGTCGGAGGCGAGAAGCGCCTTCGGCGTCGCGCTGCCGCCGTAGTTGTTCAGGCTGGCGACCACCGGGTGCCCGGACTTGTTGTTCGGGTTGAACTCGAGGCCGAGATCGGTCATCCGCAGGGCGCCGGCGGTGTAGCCGGTCGGGGCCGGAACGGTGCCGGCGTGACACTTGAAGCAGATTTCGTATTCGTTGGTCGCCGCCGGCTTGGTGGTATAGGTGACGGCCAGAGTGCCGGTGCCGGTCCAGGTGGTCGCCATCGCAGGACTGGTGGCCGGCCACCCCCCCTTGCCGGCAACGCCGTTCAGCACCGGAGCCATGGCCGCATTGGGGCCGGCCGTATGCACACCGGGCTGGGCGGTATGGGGATCGTGGCAGTCGGAGCACTTGGCGCTCTTGTGGCCAATGGAGGACGACAGGTTGACGGCGGCCTGGATCGAGGGGGAGGTGACGCCGTTGGCGATCGTCGTGCCGTGGCAATTGTAGCAGAAGTTGCCGGCAGTGGTCATGGTATCGGTGGCGCTGTACGCGTACTGGAGCATCTTGGCGGTGGCCGAACCGTGGGCGTTATACTTCGGATTGAGGGTGTTGCCTGCCACGCCGGCGGAATTGCCATGGCAGTTGAAACAGGCCATGTTCGCACTGTGAGCCATCGCCCCCGGCGCCCAGCCGATGTTGGGCGGCACGGTAGCGTCGCCGGAGTCGGCAAAGGGTTTCAGGGCATTGGCGCCGAGCCGGCTGGCGCCGTTGGCGTCGTGGCAGCTGCTGCAGGAGGTTTCCACGTTGCCGGCGGTCGCTGTCGTCCCGTCATAGGTAAGAGCCGCGCCGGTATCCTGGTTGAACATCCCGACCGCCACGTCGCCGGCCACCTTGTGGCCGAAGACGGTCTGCTCGTGGCAGACGGCACAGGATTTCTGGTCGATCGTCGTAGCGACGATATGGTGCGAAGCCAGCGTCGTGTCGGTGCCGACCACCTGGCGGGTACCGGTCCCTTGCTGGGTGCTGTGGCAGCTGACGCAGTCCCCTCCTTCGACGATACCGTCAATATGCAGCGCCGGGTTGGTGAAGCCGGTGCCGGTGGCATTGACGTGACTGTGGCAATTGATGCACTGGGTGGTCGTCACCCCGGCATGGGTGGTCGTTGCCGGCGGATCGCCGTGGCAGGTGCCGCAACCGCTGAGCGTCGTTCCCCAGACCGGCGACTTGGTGGTCCCGCCGCCGGCGAGCGTCGCGCCATGGCAATAGACGTTGGTACAGGTCTTGGTGGTGGCAGTCCAGGTAGCACCCGTCCCAACCTTCACGCTGGCGGTATCGAAAGTGATATCGATCGCGCCGTTGGTGTGAAGGGCGGAGCCGCTCTTGATCGCCGTACCGGTCACGGTGGTGCCAGCATGGCAGTAATCGCAGTCGGCGGCCGCAGCGACATGTTTGGCATGGCTGTTGGCCAGCGCCGTCCCCGCGCCGCCGTTGGCGTAATCGGGCGTACCGAGTGCGTTGGAGGTGCCGTGGCAGCCGTTGCAGCTGAGCGCTCCACCGGTCCAGGCCGGAGCTGCCGGCTGGGGGGCGGTGCTCTTGCCGGCGGAGTGACAGGTAGTCGCGGTACAGGTCTTGGTGCTGGCGTTGTAAGTGCCGCCGCCGAGGAAAGAAACCGTCTTGCTCCCCGCCACATGGTTCGTCAGGGTGGCGATCGCCCGGTCGTTGCCGGCGCTCACCGTGCCGCTGTGGCAGCGGGCACAGTCGTAGTTGGTGCCGATGACCGCCGCGGCATTGATGTGCTGGGCATGGACGCCGCTACTGATGGCACTGGCCGAAGCAGCATTGCCGCCGTGGCAGCCGGTGCAGTCCGTGGGAAGGGTGCCGCCCCAGGTCGGGGTGGTCCTGGCGGCGCCGCCGTTGCCGTCGCTGTGGCAGTACATGCTGGTGCAGGTGCCGTTGCGGTTGGCGGCCGGCGTTTGGCTGGGAAGATAGGCCGGATAGGCGAGATCGGCGGTTTTCGAGTAGGTTCCGCCCGTGTTGGGAGCAGCGGTGAACCGAAGGATGAGCCCCCGCTTGCTGGCACTGGACGCATGGGCGAAGGGGTTCGCCTCGACGGTATGGTCCACATGGCACTTGATGCAGGAGGTCGTGCCGGTGCCGTAGTAATCGCCATGCTTTTTGCCGGAACCGCTCAACGAGGGGTGGCTGCCGTCGGCAGGCGGATTGTCGTGGCAGGTACTGCAGCCGCCCGGAACCGCCAGCGGCCCGCTCGCCCAGACCGGGGTGGTCCGCTCGAAATGGCAGTTGACGTTGGAGCAGGTCCCCATTACCGGGTTGGAGGTCTGGTTGAAAAAGACCCCCTTGCTGTAGAGGGCGGCCACCGGCGAATTGTTCAGATTGCTCGACATGTCGACCCGGCCGTTCATATGGTCGGTGGCATAACTGGCGCTGCCGGTGTGGCAGCCGGCACAGGTGGCCGCCGTGGCTATCGCCGGCTGGTGGGTCTGGTGGCTTCCCTTGAACCCGCCGGTGGTAATGTTCCGGTAGGGGGCGTCGATCGGCGGCATGCCATGGCAGTCGCTACAGGTAGCCGCACCGGCGGGCGATGCCAGGGACAGCAGCGCCGCCGCCAGAAACCAAGGGGCGTATCTCGTCGTCATCCTTGTCATACCTGTTTCCCTTTCAGACGCTCCCCCGGGGGAAGACCGGCAGGATTCGCTCGTATGCCTCTAAGTTGACCAGAAATCGGCAAAAAATCAATTGAGCGGGCAAGCTGCCGGCCGAAGACTTCCCTCCGGCCGGCAACCGTGTTACCGGGTCGTGCTCCATCGTTTCGACGCCTTGAAGTGGCAGCTGACGTTGGAGCAGCTGCCGGTGGCGTTGGCGCCGTTGTCGAGCAGCTGGCCGCTGTACTGCTGCGGGCCAAGCGGCAGGGTTGAATTGAATTTATACCTGTCGTTGACGTCAATGGTGATCTTGCTCGGAGCCACCGGCAGCACCATGGTGTGGGTCGCCGGATTGAGCGAGCCGTTACCGTGGCAGGTGGTACAGTTGGCCCAGCCGTCGGCCGGGACCGCCCCCTGGAGCACATGTTTGGCGATCACGTGGGCACCGCCGCCGCCCGGGTAATCTTCGGGCTTGCCGGCCGCGTAATTCCCCGTGCCGTTGGCATAGCCGGCCGGGAGCGGCGGATAGCCGTGGCAGGAGTCACAGGCGGTCACCGGCTGGAAGGCGAAGGCGCCACCCTTGTGCCCGTGGCAGGAGAGACAGTTTTTGGTCGGGTGACCATCGGGTGCCTGACCGGACTTGTAGTGGGTGGTCTGGGTATGGCAGACCTGGCAGAGGCCGTTGTACGGCGCGACGGTCTTGACAAAGCCGGACGACAGGTTGGCGAAGGTGATCGCCGTACCATTGATCGTCGTCTTGATCATCGACAGGTTGGTGGTCCCGTGGGGATCGTGGCACGACTTGCAGTCGCTGGTAGCCGCACCGCCGAGGGTGGTGACGTGGGAGACCATGTTCTGCCTGGTCGCCGTCGGCACCTTGGTTGGATCGTTGTGGCACGAGGCGCACTGGGTGTTGTCGTCGGGCAGCAGCAGCCGCATGTTGTCGCCGAGGACGCCGGAGATATGGGCGCTGTTGGCGTCATGGCAGCTTTCGCAGGCCCGGCTGGCATTGTAGTTGGTAGCCGCCTGGCCATGACCGGTGGTGGCGATGTTCGCCTTGTAGGGGGCAGCAACGCCGTTCGGCAATACCGCTGGGGCAGCGGCGTGACACGAAGCACAGGCCAGCCGGGTGGTAGCGGTCCAGGTCGGCAGGGTGCCGGGGTGACAACTGACGCAGGCCGAACCGGCGCCGTTCAGCACCTCGACGACCCCGTCGGCATGTTTCGGGTTGGGCTGGACGCTGCTGTAATCGTGACAGGTCTGGCACGAGGAGACGGTGCTCCCCAGATAGCTGCCGGGGCCGTAGCTCTTGGTCAGGTGACCGGCATGGCCGTTGGTGGCGATCGGCGCGGCGCTGCTGCTGGTGCCGCCGTGACAGCCGGTGCAGTCGGTCGGCAAAGTGCCGCCCCAGACCGGTTTGCCGGTGCCGTGACAGGAGACGTTGGCGCAGGTCTTGGTCGCCGCGGTCCAGGTAGCGGTACTCCCTGCCTTGGCGGTATCGAAGGTAACATCGATCGTGCCGTTGGTGTGGAGGGTGGAACCGGCTTTGATCGCCGTACCGGTAGTAGTGGTATTGGCGTGGCACTTGTCGCAGTCGACAGCTACGCTGGCATGCTTGGCATGGCTGTTGGCGAGCGCCGCCGCCGCGCCGCCGTTGGCGTAGTCCGGCATGCCGAGCGCATTCGAGGTGCCGTGGCAGCCGTTGCAGCCGAGCGTCCCGCCGGTCCACGACGGGGCGGCCGGCTGGGGCGCCGCGCTCTTGCCGGCGGAATGACAGACGGTGGTGGAACAGGTCTTGGCCGTGGCATTGTAGGTACCGCCGCCAACGAAGGCGACGGTCTTGGTCCCGTCGACATGACTGGTCAGGGTGGTGATCGCCCGGTCGTTGCCTACGCTCACCGTGCTGTTGTGGCAGCGGGCGCAGTCGAAGTTCGTGCCGAGCAGCGCCGCCTGGTTGATATGCTTGGCATGAAGCCCAGTGGCGATAGAGCTCGCCGACGCGGCATTGCCGCCGTGGCAGCCGGTACAGTCGGTCGGCAGCGTCCCGCCCCAGGTCGGGGTCGTTTTTGCCGCACCGCCGGCGCCATCGCTGTGGCAGTACATGCTGGTGCAGGAACCGTCGCGGACCGGGTTCTGGCTCGGCAGATAGTTCGGATAATTGAGGTTGGCGGTCTTTGAGTAGCTGCCGCCGCTGTTGGGGGCGGCAGTGAAGCCGAGGGCCAGCGGACGCTTGCCGGCGCTCGAGGCGTGGGCAAACGGCGCCGCCTCGACGGTGTGGTCCGGATGGCACTTCACGCAGGAGGTGGCACCGGTGCCGTAGTAGTCGCCGTGCTTCTTGCCGGGGCCGGTAATCGATGGATGGTTGCCGTCGGAAGGGGGGAGGCTGTGGCAGGTGCTGCAGTTGGCGGGCGAGGTCAGCTTGGCGCTCGCCCAGAGGGGAGTGGTCTTCTCGAAGTGGCAGTTGACGTTGGAGCAGCTCCCCATTACCGGATTCGAGGTCTGGTTGAAAAAGACCCCCTTGCTGTAAACTGCAGTCAGTGGCGACGAATTGATGTTGGCGGAGAGCTGGATCACCCCATCCGAATGGCCGGAGACGTAACTGCCGCTGCCGGTATGGCAGACGGCGCAGTTCGACGCCACCGCCGACGCCGGCTGGTGGGTCTGGTGGCTTCCTTTGAAGCCGCCGCTGGTGATATTGCGATACGCCGCGTCGATCGGCGGCATCCCGTGACAGTCGCTACAGGTGGAAGCCGCCCTGGCCAGCCCGGATGCGACCACGACCAGCGCCAGGGCACCGAGCCCCGCCACGGCGGCGCGCACGGCACATGTTCTGCGTTTTCCTTTCATGACCTCTCCTTGCTGCGTTCCTTGCTACTCCAATATTGAACAACCAATCACTACCGGGTCGTGCTCCACCGCTTCGACGGCTTGTAATGACAGCTGACGTTCGAGCAGCTGCCGGTGGCATTGGCGCCGCCGTCAAGCAGCTTGCCGCTGTACTGCTGCGGGCCGAGCGGCAGGGTGGAATTGAACTTGTAGCGATCCTGCACGTCGATGGTGACCTTGCTCGGGGTGACCGGCAGCACCATGGTATGGGTCGCCGGATTGAGCGAACCGTTGCCGTGGCAGGGGGTGCAGTTGCTCCACCCCTGGGATGGCACCGCCGCTTTCGGCACATGCTTGCCGATCACGTGGGCGCCGCCGCCACCGGGATAATCCTCCGTCTTGGCAGCACCGTAATCGCCGGTAGTCGGAACGAAGCCGACCGGAGCCGGCGGATAGCCGTGGCACGAGTCGCACGCCCCGCCCCCCACCGGCTGGAAGGCAAAGGTCCCCTTGTGACTGTGGCAGGAGAGGCAGTACTTGGTCGGATGACCGTCCGGCGCCTGTCCCGCCTTGTAGTGGGCGGTTTGGGAATGGCAGACCTGGCAGAGGCCGTTGTATGGCGCAGCGGTCTTGACGAAGCCGCTGGAAAGGTTGGTGAAGGCGATGGCCACGCCATTGATGGTAGTCCGGACCATCGCCAGGTTGGTGGTACCGTGGGGATCGTGACACACCTTGCAGAGCATCGTCGACTGCCCCCCCTTGACGGTAACGTGGGAGGCGACATTCTGTTTGGCCGCCGTCGACACCTTGGTCGAATCGTTATGGCACGAGGCGCACTGGGTGTTGTCGTCGGGGAGAAGCAGTCGGGTGGCGTCGCCAAGCACGCCGGAGATGTGGGCGCTGTTCGCATCGTGGCAGCTCTCGCAGGCCCGGCTGGCATTGTAGGCACTTCCCGACTGGCCGTGGCCGCTGAGCGCGAAGCTGGCCTTGTAGGGGGCGGCAACGCCCTTGACCACCGAAGGCACCGCCGCGTGGCAACTGGTGCAGGCGAGACGCGTTGTCGACGTCCAGACCGCTCCCTGGGGATGACAGCCGTTGCAGGCGGCCGGAAGCAGATCGACCACCCCGTTGACGTGCTTGGCGGTCGAATAGTCGTGACAGGTCTGGCAGGCGGTGAGGGTGGTGCCGAGCTGGACGCCGTAAACCGTCGTCAGGTGGCTGGTATGGCGGCCGGTGGCGATGGTCTGGGTAGTGGTGGCGGCGATGGCCGGCGAGGTGGCGTGGCACGAACCGCAGGCACCGGTAGCCGGATTGGTCCAGACGGGGGTGGTATTCGGCGCGCCGGTGCTGCCGGCGACGCCGTTCGAATGGCAACGGCTGGCGCTGCAACTGGCGGTCGTCGCGTTCCAGAGAGTGCCGGCGGCCAGCGGATTGGTACTGCTGAACACCACCGTCTTCTGCCCGTCGGCATGCTTGCTCCGGTCGGCAATGGTCGTATTGTCGCTTACTGTATCGGCATGACAGACGACGCAGCCATACCCCTTGGCAAGGTGGGCGGTATGGGCGTTAGTGGCCGGCTGGGCGGCATGGCAGGCGGAGCAGCCGGTGATCGTCCCGGCGCCGTTGGGCCAGGCCGGAACCGTCTTGGTGGTCAGCACCGGCACCAGGGCGCTGTTCCGCGGCGCGCCGTCACTGTGGCAGTAGACATTGGCGCAGCTGCGGGTCGCGGCGTTATAGGTCGGGGTCGCGCCGGCGGTGGCCGCAATACTCCCGGCGGTCGACTTGAAGACGTCCTGGAAGGTACCGGTATTGTGACTGTTCCCTTTGTGGCACTGGTCGCAGGCGTAGTTGTAATCGCTGCCGCCGCCGGCGTGGCGCCGGTGCGGGGTGGTCGCCTCGCTTACTCCCGCCACGGCATAGCCGGCGGCCATGCCGTCGGGACCGCCGCTGGTGGCGGTGCGGGGCGGATAACCGTGGCAGGTGCTGCAGGCCGCCCCCGAGGCGGAGAAGGACCAGGTCGAGCTGACGTGCATGTGGCAGCCGGAACAGACCGCAGCGGTGCCGGTGGCCAGGGAGTGCTCGGCGGGGTAACTGCTGCCGGTCGGCACCACGTGGCAGGCCTGGCAGATACCGGTGCCGTCCGGATTCTTGTAGACCCGTTTCGCCGCCGCCGTATAGAGCATGAAGACCTGCTTGTTGCGCACGACGCCAAAACTCGACGAAGCATTGATGAAACGGTTGATCAGAAACACGTTCGGCGCGCTGCCGTCGCCGGCATCGACATGGCCGCCGTGGCAGTCGGCACACTGGATGTTCTGTCCTTTGCCGTTATGATAGGTTTTCTTGTGGCAGTTGTTGCAGATCGACAGGGCTGACGAGGTCGCCCCCCGCAGGTCGGTGCGCAGCAGGTACCCCGCCGAGGGCTTCAGGGTGGCATAGCTGGAGTGATTGTCGAAGGTGGCGCTGTTGGAGTCGGTATAGTGAACGCCGTGACAGGTGGAGCAGAGGACGGTTCCGCCGATCAACCGCATGGCCGAGGTCGGGTTGGCAGGATTGCTGTTCAGCGGCACGGCATTGTAGCCGGCCGGATTCCGTTTGACGGCGCTCGAATAGGCAATGTTGACCGGGTGGGTCCCCCGCCCCTGGTCGGTGGTATTGCGTGCCCGGTGGCAGTCGAGGCAAAGCTGGTCACGGTCGTTGGCCAGCCGGAGATAGGGGGGATAGGTATTGTTGTGGGGATCGTGGCAGCGGCTGCAGGCCAGCGTGCCGTCGGTGCTCAGTCCGTTGAGTACCGCATTCTGCGGCGGGGCGGCGCCGGCCCGCGGCACGTTGTCGGAGCCGGTCCAGGCATGGGAGGTCTGATAGGGGGTGCCGAGCCGGAGACCGGTATAGGTGCCGAAGGGGTTGGCCATGTCCGCCGGAGCGAAAGGAAGCGTCCCGCCGCGGGGGACCCCCGGGCGATGGCAGGTGAGGCAGATATTGTTATAGCCGACACTGCCAAGGGTAACGTGTGCCGTATGGCAGGTCGAGCAGGTGAACCCGCTCACCGACGCATGGGGCGGATCGATGGCCAAGGCTGGCGTGGCGAGCGCCAGGCCGAACAGCACCACTGCGACACAACACCGGATCCTGTTGCTCATGAAAGGCTCCTTGGGCAACTACGGTAATGACTGATGGTGAAAAGAGTATAACAGTACATTTTTTGGGAACAATCACCTACCAGGTCGCCACACCGACCACCTTGCGCAGGATCTCCACCGCATCCTGGATGTCGATCTTCCCGTCGGGCTGCACCTTGCCGTTGACCACTGGCGCGACATCGCCGTTGGTGTAATCGTCGGCCGTGGGACTGACCGCCCCGACGGCGATCCGCAATACCTGCAGCACGTCGCTGACCGTCACCTTGCCGTCACCGTTGACATCGCCGGTGGGGACCGGTGCCGCCAGGGTCCTGGCCAGCAGGTTGCCGGCGGCGTCGGCGGCCGTCACCCGGAGGGTGGCGGTGTCATAGGCCAGCCCGGAGAGCGTCAGGCTCCAGCTTCCGCCGGCCGGCGTCAGCACGGCCAGGGTGCCGTTCCGGTCTTCCACGGTCACCGTGGCGTCCGCATCCGCCGTCCCCAGGAGAATGGCGGGCGCCGGCACGGTCTGGCCGGTGAGCAGCAGCCGTGGCGGGGTCCGGTCGGCAACAACGTTGCGGAAGGCGGTCGCTTTCGCCCCGGTGGCATCGGTCGCCGTCACCGCCACCGCGTAAGTTCCTTCACCGGTCAGCGGCAACGAGATGCTGAACGAGCTGCCGCTCTTGGTTACCGGGACGGCACTGCCGTTAACGGTAGCGGCCAGGGTGACGCCATCCTCGGTGGTACCATAGAGCATGGCACTGCCGGCCGACAGGGCCGTATCATCCGGCGGCGTAGCGATCATCACTGCCGGCGCGTTATCATAGTAAACGGTCCGTTTCAGCGTTGCCGTACCACCGCTGCCGGTCGTCGCTGTCACCGCGATGGTATTCAGGCCGGGAGTCAGGGTCACCCGCTGGCTCCAACCGGTATTGCTGATCGTCGCCGGCTGGCCGTTGACGGTAACCGTGGCGCTAGCCGCGGCGCTCCCGGAGAGCTCCACCACCGAGGTCCGGGTCCGGATCACGTCGGCCGGCGCGGTGATCGCCAGGTCGGGCACCTGGGGATCGAAGACAAGGCTCCGGGTATCGGTCGCCGTATTGCCCACCTGGTCGACGGCAGTAACGGAGATAGCTGTCGAGCCGTTGACAAGGATCACCGGCGTGCTGGCAACGCCGTTGACCACCGGCACCGCCACGCCGTTCACCTTCAGCGACTGCAGGTGAGGTTCGTTGACCGCCACGGTGACGTTCTGTACCCGCTCGGCGGTATGGCTGCCGGTGGCCAGCGCGGAAACCGTCAGTTGCGGCGCCCGGGTATCGACGGTCACCGTAACGTTCTCGAAGGCACCGCCGGAGGCGACGGTAAGCTGGTTGCCCCCCTCGGCCAGGCCGGTGACGCTGGCCTGCCAGGTGCTAGCGGTCGGGTAGCTGACGGTGGCTACCGCTCCCGCGGTCGTCGAGGTAACCGTCAGGGTCACGCCACTGCCGCGGGTGCCGGTGATGGTGGTACCGGTCGACCCGATCAGCGCCGGAACCGGATTGATGGTAAAGGTCGTGGCCGGGATCACCAGCGCCACCGTGGCATTGAGCGTCGTCAGGTTGCCGGCGCCGTCGGCGGCGGTAACCGTAATCGCGTTGCTGCCGGCAGCCAGGCCAACCGACGCACTCCAGGCCGTGCCGCTTACCGTAGCGCCGACCGCTATGCCGCCGTTGACCGAAACCTTCACCGTGGCCCCCGCCTCCACCGTCCCGCTCAGGGCCAGATTCGCCGCGGACGTACTGGCCGGCGGCGCATTGAGGGTCAAGGCCGGCGGAGTCGTATCGACCGGCACGTAGCCGGTGCCGATCCCGAACAGCGCCACGCTGCCGGCACCATTGGCCACCACCAGCCGGCTGCCGACGGCGTCGTAAATGGCATCCAGCGGCGCAATCAACTGGCCGGGGCCGGCACCGTACTCGCCGATGTAGCTGAGGAACGTGCCGCTCCCCGTCGGATCGATGACCTGCACGGAACTCTGGAAGGAGTCGGCCACATACATCCGCGACAGTTTTGGTACGGCATCGGTGGTATATTCGAAGGAAACCCCCTGGGGGAGGGTCAGCTTGAGGGGGCCGGAACCAAAGGAAAAAAGGGTCTTCTGATAGACGCCGTTGGTATCGAAAAACTCGACCCGGCCATTCAGGGAATCGACCACGGCCAGTTGTCTGGCCTCTTTTTCGAAGGCGATACCGGTGGGGGTACTGAACTGGCCGAGGCCAATACCGGTGCTGCCGAACCGGCTCAGGTAGTCGCCCGCGGCGGAAAACACCTGAACGCAGTTGTCGACGCTGTCGGTTACGTAGATGCGGCCGGTATCGTCGAGCGCGATGCCGTTAGCCATCTGGAACTGCCCCGCGCCGGCGCCGAGCCGACGCAATTCCTTGCCGGTCTGGTCCAGCAAGGCGACATAGTCCCCCTGCCCCACCAGCAGCGAACCGGCTGACGTGACGACGACCCCCTGCGGTGGACGGGGCGTCGGGATCAGTTGGAGCAGCTTGCCGCTGCCGTTATATTTGAGAATGCCGCCGCGGGGATCGGTGACGAAGAAATTGCCCGTTGCGTCCTCCGCCAGCCGGACCGGTGTCTTCACTCCGTCGACGATCGACGGCAGGACCGTCACTTGCGGCGCGGTCGCCGCGCTGCCGCCGGTGGCCCAGCCGACCATCGCCACAACCGCCATCAGGATCGTCATCACACGGTGCTTCAACTCTCTCATTCCCAACGCCTCCCGCGACCGTTAGGCCGTTGCCCGGAAACTCCGCCGGCCGGCGGAGACAAAAAAAGCCGGGGCCGTTATATCCTCTGGATATTTCGGCATCCCGGCTGTCTCGGAGAGACCCTAGGCTTTCCGCCCCATCCTCGCGGATGGTTTAGTCTTGTCGTGTATCCCTGCAACAAGCTGTTACTTAACCGTTACACTAGTGCAATTAGTACGCCAAACCAGAGCAGCCGGGTAAAGAACAATAAAAAAGCCGGGAGCCATCATATCCGGTGGATATATTCGGCATCCCGGCCATCTCGGAGAGACCCTGGGCTTTCCGCCCCATCCTCGCGGATGGTTTAGTCTTGTCGTGTATCGCTGCTGCACCTATTTGGCTGTAGCATCCTTGATATCATACTGATAACATTTTAGCAACAGCCTTTTCATATTAAGCACAGCTAAGCTATCTGACCGGTTTTGTTACGGAAAACCACTGAATAGCCCGCCATAACGCGGCCATTTCCCCAGCGTAGAAGCTTAGCGACGGGAACCGTGCCGCCGGAACAGTTGACTCATGAACTGGCACGGGAAAGAGCAGGAGATGATCAGGGGATGGGCGCAAGGGGATGCGGCGCGGAATCGCTCCGGCGCCGGTTGAGGCGTTGCAGCAGCGCCTTCACTTCGGCGGGCATTTCTTTGCCCTCCTTGAGCATGGCGCGCATCTGGCCCGCAAGATAGGAGTGATTGACGAGCAAGTCGAGCACGGCGAGCATGAATTCCTGCTTCCATGCCGACAGTTTGTCCAGGTTCCGGAACTTGTGCAGGTAGAACTGCTGGGAGGCCTTGCCGAGTAGCCGCTCCAGCTCCTCGACGGACATCTGCTTCGGCTTGATCACCGGCTCGACCAGGTTGTACTTGCGGTAATCGGCGGTCGCCACATACGGTTCCAGCTCCGGATAGAGTTCGGCGTAGGGCCAGGGGGCGATGGCAAGGAAAAAGGCCATGTCGGGATTGTAGTGCTTGGCCAGCTCGACGGTCCGGGCAATCGACTCCGGCGTATCGTCCGGCATGCCGAGGACGAAGGAGGTTTCGGAGACGATATCGGCCCCGTTGATCAGGTCGATCGCCTGTTTGGACTGCTCGACCAGGGTCTCTTTCCTGAAGAGATCGAGGGTTTCCTGGGAACCGGCCTCGACGCCAACGTAAATGTGCTCCACTCCGGCCAGGCGATACTTGTCCAGCAGATCCGCATCGCGGAGGATATCGTCGACCCGGGTCTCCATCAAAAGCTTCACCCCGACCCGCCGCTCGATCAAAAGATCGAGAATCCTGTTCCACCGCTCGCGGTCAAAGGTGGGAATTTCGTCGGAGAGCATCGCCACTTCAACGCCGTAGGTCGCGTGCAGCAGCTCCAGCTCGGCGACGAAATTCTCGGCGCTGCGGGCCCGCCACGACTGGGACCAGAACAGTTGCTGGGAACAGAAGGAACACTGCTGTTTGCAGCCGCGCGACGACGAGACGATCGCCAGCCGGGCGTCGTGTTTGGCCCGGTAGGTGTAGATCGGCCAGTCGACCAGGTCCCACGCCGTCGGGAGGGCATCGAGATCGTGGATGTACGCTGCACGCGGGGTAACAACCACGCCGCCGCCCCGCCAGAAGGCCAGCCCCTCCACCTTGCGCGGGTCATCGCCGGCGTTGAGGCAGGTGAGCAGCTGCGGCATGGTCACTTCGCCTTCGCCCCGGACGATGTAATCGACGGCGGCATGGTCCGCCCGGAGGATTTCCTCGTAGCAGAAGGTCGCATGGACGTTGCCGAGGACGGTAATGGTGCGCGGAGCGATCTCCTTGGCAAAGGCGAGCAACCTGACTGCGTCGACGATCGAAGCGGTAAAGGCGGTGGTCGCCACCACGTCGGGGCGGAACGCCTCAAGCCGGCGCTTGATGTCGGGCCACTTGTGCCAGAGGGACATGGCATCGTAATAGTCCACCTCGTACCCCGCCGCCCGCAACGCCCCGGCAATATAGACGAAACCGACATTCAGCCATGTGCCGGCCGACTCGACGACGCCGGAATGATACGGAGGGGTAACGAGTGCAACTCGTTTAATGCTCATGCCCGATCCCTTGACACAGCTCACTGGCTGTGTGACTGCCGACAACTATTGTTTCCTGTTTTAATGATACCTTGAAACCACCGCGAATTCCTCCAAATAATTGAGGGCGATCATCGAACAGCCTGCGAGCGCCGTTCGGCACCGGCAGCGCCGAACCTTCGCCGCGCTTCCCCTGTGGCGGGAAGCGCCTGCCGGAAGGTATTTCCCGACCGGCCCCCGCCAACTACCAGTTTTCTCCCGAAACGGAAGTACTGTGGGTACCGCAGTTGGCACCGCAGTTCGCCTTGACGTAGCTCCCAGGCGAAGCAGCCTTGTTGAAGGCGTTGAGGCCACTGAACGAACCGCCGTTGCCGTCCGGTTTGTAGCGCGCCGGCAGGTTCGCCGAATCGCCGTCGGTGATCAATCGGGAAACCTTGCCACCGTGGGGGACCCGAATGTGACAGTAAACACAGGCGCCAACAGCGACGCTCCCCCGATGCTTGGCCCGGATATGGACCGCATTGGTATCGGTGCTCGAGGTCGAATTGAGGGTCGGATGGCAGTTGATGCAGAAGAGACCGGTAGTACTCCCACCAAGGTAGTAAAGTGTCCCCGTAGAAGTGCCGTTGTTGACGGCATCATTGTAGGGCCAGTTCTGGTTCGGGCCTTTGAGCATCCATTTGACCGCCGAGCCGTGGGGCCCCTTGGTGGTCGCCGAGTCCGAAGCATGGCAGTCACTGCAGGTCATGGTCTGGCCGTAGCCGGCGGTCCATTCGCCTCCCAGGTCGAGAGACAGCCCCACCGCCAGCGACTGGCCAACCGGATGCCGCGCCTTGTTGTTCGGGTTGAATTCGAGCATCAGGTCGGTCCAGGCGGCCGCCCCGCTCCCCCCCCAGCTGGTGACGTTGCTATTGGCCTTGGAGTGGCATTTGAAGCAGATCTGGTATTCGGCCGTCGTGGTTGAGACCAGGGTGGCGGTGGAATTGGTCCCCCAGTTGGTCGTCGACCAGCTGACACTGACCCCGGGGACATCCCGCAGCACGTTGGCGAGGGAAGTGCTTCCCTGGGCATGGAGCCCCTTCTTGGCGGCATGGGGATTGTGACAGTCGACGCATTCGACGTGCTTGTTGGCACTGATGTATGCCAGTGTTTCGTCGGCCGGCGACGGCCGGTGAATGCCGGCATAATGGGCGACGTTATGTCCGGTGCCGACCTGCCCCAAATCGGCATACGAGAAGGTGGCGGCTCCCGGCATGGTGAGATTGCTCGGTGCCCCGTTACCAAAGTAATAGGAAGCGGTCCTGGTCACCGAACCGTAGCTGCTCGTCTGCAGCGTCAGGTCGACGACCAGTTTCTCACCGGCGTTGAGGGTCACCGCGCCAAGGGTTACCGCAATCTGGCGAATGGTCCCGGGCGCCGAGGTGGTCGAAAGTTCCGTCGGGTAAGTGGTTCGATCGATCAGGGTGGTGCCGTAGCTGTCCGCCGCGGTCCAGGTGTAAACCTTGTAGCGGACCCGGGCGTTCTGGTAGTTGTGGCTCTCCCGGGCATACAGATTGATGACCCAGGATCCTGCCGGCACGGTCACCGTCGAAGCAACTGCCGGCGAAACGAATTTCACCATTTTCCAATAGACCAGGTCATCGAGCGAGGTATTCTGGCTCTTGGTCTCGTAGCCGGTCGTTGTCGCCCAGGGAGACATGGCCCGGATGATATAGCTGCCGCCGGTGAACGAATCGCCGAAATCGCCGTCGTTGGTCGGCGTATCCGGCTGGGGGGCCGCCGGCGTTTCGGCCGCCGCCGGCTTGAAGAAGAGACGGTTGCTGGTGCTGGTTGCCCCCGCCGGCCGGAAATCCCGGCTGGCGGCAAAGATCCCCTGCGAGGCGGCATCCATCGGCGCCACGCCGTAGAAATCCCGATCGGCCACCGTCTTGGCCGGTCCGCCACCGGGGTCGCTGTCGCTGACGGTGCTGTGACAGCGGTAGCAAATCTGCTCTTCGGCGGTTTCCCCGCCCGCCGCGTCGAGGGAGCCCTGGAGCCGGCGAATCCCGCTGTTGTGATTGCCGAACTGGAAGGTCGAGGTGGCATTGAGAAAGACCGACGTCTCCCCGGAAAGGGCGTTGTGGCATTTTGAGCAATTGCCGTAGACGACACTGCCGTCACTCATGAACCTGGCGGAGACGTTGTACTGGTGACCGGAGCTGGAGTAGTTCGCCAGGGGGATCTGCGGCGTCGTGGTGCCGTTGGGCTCGGTCCGGCGGCGCTTCGTATCCTTGACCTTGGCGCTGTTGTGGCAGCTGATGCAGATTCCGCCGCCGCTCTTCAGAAAATCGGTATTGGTGTAGCCTCCGGCGGTAGTGGGGACGGTACCGATGGCGGTCCGCAGGTTGGCCCCCCGACCGGCGCTATTGCCGTTATTGAGATCGCCGCTGAAGATATCGTGATCGACATGGCACATGGTGCAGCGGCGACTGACGGCATTAGCGCCGACGGAAACGCTGTCGTAATCGCCCGAGGGCGCGGCGGTCGGATAACCGGTCGAGTAGTTGCGCATCGCATGGTGGAAAGTATCGGTCTCCTCCATGTCGATATTGTGGCAGTCGACACACCGGTACGCCGTTCCCCAGGTCACCGAACTCGTGCTCCGGGTTTTCCCCACCCCCACCGGATGGCAGGAAACATTGGCGCAACTGCTGCCGGAGGCGGCATAGGCGTAAGCGACCGTCACCTTGGTGGAGTTCATGGTATTGTCGCCGTCCCGGTAGCTGCTGCTGAACAGGCCAAGGCGGACGGAGGCGACATCGTAGCCCTTGTTGACATGCCTGGCCGTGTCGGCAATGGTGGTACTGTCAGTGGTCGTGGTGGCATGACAATGAAAGCACTGCATGTATGTCCCGCCCAGAGAGCCAGTCCTGGTGTGCTTGTCGTGGGCATTGCCCTTTGGCGCGCCCGCGGCATAGAGCGGCGTCCCCCGGCGGAAATCGGCAGCATAGGTGGTATTGCCGTGGCAGGCGTTGCAGGCCAGCGCGCTTCCCCCCCAGGCTATGGCGGTCGAAGTCGGTACCGCACCGGTCGCCACGGCGGTACCGGCGGAATGACAGTAGATATTGGTGCATTCGCCATAGCCGTCCCCCGGCTTCGGCGTTCCGGAATAGGCGGCCGCAGCGCCGAAATAAGCCGGGATGATGATATCGACCTTCTGGTTGGCATGCTTGGTCGCCGCCCCCGTATGACACTGGGTGGCACATGACGGGTTGAACGCCTCGCCGGTCCAGTTGTGGCAGACCGTACAGCGCACCGCGCCCGAACTGGTTCCCAGCGCATAGGCAAGATGCCTGGCATGGCTGCCGGTGGCAATTTCCGCACCGCTGAAATTGTGCGAGGCGTTGACGTCATGACACGAACCGCAGCCACCCGAGGCAGCGCTCCCCCAGGAGGGAGTCCGGTAGGTCGGCGCGCCGACGCCGCCGTCCGGCTGGCCGTTGCTGTGGCAGTAAACGTTCTGGCAACTGCCGTAGGCGCTTCCCGGCGTTTTCGCGACCGGGGTTGCAGTGCCGGCGTAACGTCCTGCCGCGGCGGTTGTCGAGTTGTTGAAGGCGACATTCACCTGGCCGTTGACGTGGGTCGCGTAACTCTTGACAGTCATGTTGCAGTTAACGGTGGCCGCGTGGCATTTCACGCAGTCGATGTTGTTGATCCCGTAGACGTGGCGGTTGTGGCTGCCGGTGGCCATGACCGCCCCGGAGGCGGCATTGCTCCGGTGGCAGCCAGCGCAGTCGCTACCGAGCGAACCGCCCCAGGTCGCGCTCTTGTTCGGCGCATCGCAGCTGCTCGCCTTGGTGCCGGGACTATGGCAGTACAGGCCGCTACAGGAACCGAAGCTGTTGCCCTGGCTCGGCAGGTAGTCGTTCAGCGGTCCGGAATAACTGCCACTGCCGTCATTGGGGGCCGTCGTAAAGACCACGGCAAGATTGCGGGCCCCGGCACTGCTGGCATGGGCAAAAGGGGCCGCTTCGGCGGAATGGTCGGGGTGACAGCGGCGGCAGGAATCCTGATCCGTGCCATAGTAAAGGGCGTGCTTGCCGCCGGCAGTCGGGTGAGTGCCGGTGGCTGGTGCCATCCCGTGGCAGCGACTGCAATCGCCGGGAGCGGTGAAGGCGGTCGAACCCCAGGTCGGCGTAGCCGCTTCGAAATGGCAGTTGACGCCGGCACAGCTCCCCATCACCGGGAGCGAACGCTGGGAAAAGGCACTCGTCGTATTGTTATAGGTGGTCACCAGCGACGAGCCGTTCATCCGGGAGGAAATCTTGATGCTGCCGTCCCGGTGGGACGGAGTGTAGCCGAGGCAGCCGGGGTGACATTTGGCACAGACCGCCGCCGAAGTGACCGGTGACAGGTGAGTCCGGTGATTGCCGACGAACCCGCCGCTCGAAATATCGCGAAACGCCGCATCCCGGGGTCGATAATCGGGGGGGGAAGCACTGCCATGGCACTGGTAGCACTGGATCGCCGCCCCGGCATCCGCCTCTGCCAGCAGCAGTACCGCCATGGCCCAATAAAGCAGCCTTGGCACAAAACCAAAGGAGAGACGACAAGCCCCCATGGGAAACCTCCTTGAACCCGTCACATGCCCCACACCGGGTGATGCTGCCCCCCGGTCCGCGGCCAGCGGCATGCTGCTGTCAAAAAACGGTCAGCAGTAATTGCAGCGCCCGGACAGCTCACAACCAGTCAACTTATCGAAAGTTTTAACCAGTCTGGCGACACCGCGCGTCAATGAACCGTCACAGATTTTTAGAGCGGCAAGGTTGTCCCGGCTGGAGGAGGCCCGCGGGAAACCGCAGGTGCGGCGAAGAGGTCGGCGATTATGCCGACCGGCCGGACTGGCGACATGGCGAAGAGACAGGGCGCTGCCGGCAGATTCGGCGAAGGGCGTGGCAGGGCCACCGTAACCCCGGATTCCCGGTCGCGAGGCTTGTGCAACGAGGCGGTTACCGCCGGACGCGACAGCCGCTTGGCCTTGAACTGCAGTGCTCGTTGCAGCCCAAGCTGGCAACAGAACACCAGGCCGACTCCGGCAAGGCTCAACGCCAGCAGGGAAACCCCACTCTTTTTACTCAACAATGTCGTACACATAACTAAACAACTCCAGTGCGCTGCGCTATTAAATTAACAGCAAAAAATGGGCCAATTCTAATTTTTACCAAGCAGGAAGTAAGCGCACTTTAACCGACTACGGAAGGAGAATGACAGAAAAGATGGCGACAGGGACAGCTGGAGTGCCTGCAGGCATCCGGCTACCGCAAGGATCGACAGGCGGTATGCCACCTTGCCCGGAAAAGAGGAGAGCAGGAACGGCGGCCCCGGCGGGCCGTCGCGAACTCAATGGAAGAGGCGGGGGTAGACGAAGAGATACCCGGCAGCAAAAGCGGCAAAAAGGATCAGATGTTTGACGAGGAGCATCCGTCGGCGGACCCGCTCGGCGTCGGGCCCGTAATAATTTTCCACATAGGTGAAGGTCCGGCCGGCGCCGGTGGCCAGGATGACCACCATCGCCACGATACTCACCCAGAAGAAAACATGCTCCAGGTGATTGAGCACCGCCACCACTTCAGCCGGTTTCCCGAGATGCTGCCGATGGATGAACACAATGGCGGCAATGGCGGCCAGCCAGATGCCGGCGGCAAAGTCATGCATGAAGCCATTGAGAATGACGGCGGTTTTCTTCAGATTCATCGACGCTTCCCCTCCGTACCGGAAGTGTGCTCCGGCACGGCTAGTTGAAATATTCCGAATGGATCGACGAATTGAGCAGCGGGGTGAAATAGAGCGAGACCACCGACAGCAGGAAGCAGATCAGGTAGAAGTAAGCGGCCCGCGCCCCTTTCCAGCCGAAAAAGCGGCGCAGATGGAGGTACAGGCCGAAGGCGCCCCAGGTAATCAGCGACCAGGTTTCGATCGGATCCCACCCCCAGAACCGGCCCCACGACTGGTAGGCCCAGATGCTCCCCGCCAGCATGGCAATCGACCAGAAGGTGAAGCTGAAGCCGGCAAACCGGAACGCGAGCAGATCCATCGTTTCCGGGTCGGGAAGCCGCGTGAGCCAGCGACCGCCACCGCGCTCCCGAAGGAGGAAGAAGACCGAGAAGGCCAGCGCCACCAAGAGCGTGCAGACCGAGATCTTGTAGAAGGTAACGTGAAGGACCAGCCAGACGCTGCGGAGGGTCGGCGGCAGCATCCTGGCCTGCGGGGCAAAAAAGAGGCCGACAGCGATCATCAGGAAGGTGGCGGGATAGACAAGCAGACTGGCGACGGCGATCCGCGGCAGGAAGTGCCGGAAAACGAGAAAAAGAGCCAGCGCCAGCCAGGCCTGGGAGGAGAGGACCTCGAACCGGCCGATGTAGGGACCATGGCCGACGATCCGCCACCAGAAGAGCAGGCCGGCGCCGTGGATCGCCAGCCCCCCCAGCACCAGCCCGAAGCCGATCCTGATCGCCCGTTCCTTGCGGAAAAGAATCCCGGCCGTATTGCAGCCGGTGGCCAGGGCATAGATGGCCACGGCACTCCAGTGGATGATGGTGACCGTTACGAATGAATCGGGCATCGGCGACGGCTCCTTGCCGTATCCCGGTCAACGGGGATACCTGGTGGTTTACTGCCGGTGGTTTGCTGCCGGTGGTTCCGGCGGGGCGGCCGCAGCATCACCGGACGCCTCTCCGGCCGGGCAAACGGGGTTCCCTCCCGTGGCAGCGGCGGCACTGCCGGCGGCCTGGGCGAGCACCGCGGCGAACTCGTCGCGGTACATGGCGGCAAAGCGGCCGGCCCGCCAGCAGAGCCGACAGCCGGCACCGTCCCGCCGGAGCAGGATCTCCCGCGGCGGGAACCAGTAACTGAGCCCGCCACCCAGGCAAATGATGAAGAACCCGAAAAAGATCCCCGCCATCCCCCGCGAGCGGATGAAAATGATCCCCCCCCAGCGGGCCGTTCTCGTGAGCGAGACCGCATAGGGGCCGAGACGCCCCGTCCCGCCGACGGTCAGGGGCAGTTCGCTAACCACCCGCGCGCCGTCGACCAGCCGCAGCACCAGCAGGGGCTGGTCGCTCTCCGGTCCCCGCCGCGCCGCATCGGCATAATATTTCGCCTTCAGCCGGAACGGCGCCCAGCCGAGGAGAAAGGTGCCGTAGGACGCCTGCGCCCGGTTGGCCGGCTGATCGAGCTGCAGGATCTCACCGTGCCATTCGCCGCGGGCATCGCGAAACTCCACGTAAAACGCCCGGCCATAGCTTTTCCCCTGGAAGAGGCGCACGCCCCGGAACCAGGCCGGGCGGTTGATCCCCATCGAGACGGCCGTGACACCACCCTGGCCGATGAAGGAGAAGTCGGTGGTCAGCTGCCGGAGATCGTCATTGGGCCAATACGCGGCCGCGACCCGGTCGAGGCGGACCGCGGCGGGAAGGAGCAGCGTGCCGGCGAGCAGGCCGCGCTCCTCCTGGTACCAGGGAGCGCCGGGCGGCGCCGTCTCTCCCTCGACGAGATGAAGCACGCCACGCTGCTCGAAGAGGAGGATGACCAGGGCGGCGCCGATCGAGACGGCGATTCCCAGGTGGAGGAGAAACGGTCCCCAGTAGCCGCCGGGATGCTTGACGAAACGACTCCCGCCGGCAACGGTGCCGAGCCGCCGAAACCCCTTTGCGCGAAGGATGGCGGCCACCGCCTCTTCCCCCCGGGCAACGAAAACGGGATCGCCGGCAACGTCCCCCTTGAGGGTCTTTTGCAGTGCCCGCTGGAACTGCTCGACGGTGGAAACGGCCAGTACCGCCAGAAAACAGCCGAGCAGCAGGGCAAACCAGGGCGAGGTATAGACGTGATCGAGGGCGCCGAGCCGGGACAGTGCTGCCAGCTGCGGATGGGCGAGTTGCCACCGCGCCAGCTCGGCCGGGGTGACCAGGAATCGCTGGGGAAACAGATAGCCGACGACCACCGCGCCAAGCATCAGTGCAATCAGGGTCAGGACGGTGGTGCGCGAGAGGAGGAAACGCTTCAGCACATGCATGGGAACCCGGAATCCAAGGAGATACGCCTGCTGTTATGCGCCGTCTCCCGTTATAGGTGATCGTTCCGGATATTTCAACGAAAGTTTGTCCGAACGGCTCAGGCGCTCCGTTCCCGGGCGAGAAGCGAGCCGGCCAGCAGGAAAAGGAACCCCGCCAGCACCGCCACCTTGCCGGCCAGCGGCACTCCGGCGGCCGTGGCGGCAAGCCCCCACGACTGGGCAAGGGCGCCGCCGATGAACATCCCGACCACCACCAGGCCGGCATCGGCATCACCCTCGCCGGCCTTGATCAGCTGCCGGAAGGGGCAGCCGCCGATCAGGACGGACAGCCAGCCAACCAGCCCCATGCCGAGGAAGCTCCAGAGGAAATCGAGGTGGGCGCCGGGCTGGCCGTACAGACCGAGGTTGAAGCGGCCGGCGGCGCCGCTGGCGGCACCGGCGGTAAGCACAAAGGCGGCGAGCCCCCAGACGGCCGGGGTACGGAGCCCCATCAGGAAGGTATCGCGGATGCTGCCGGTGATGCAGAAGCGGCTCCGCTGGGCACAGGCGCCGAGCACGATACCCGCACCGAGGGCGATGAGTAGCGGGGCATGCTGGGCGGCGCTCCCCTGGCTGGAAAAGATGATGAAACCGGGGCGGACAAAGAGGAACGCCAACAGCAGCAGGAAAAATGCCGGCATCAGGTAACCGCCGCCGCGGCCGGTGATCGGCTTCGGGCCCAGCTCCACGCCGCTCGCCAGACTGCGCACGCCGGCCCAGACGCCGGCCACCAGGCCGGCAACGCCGGCAACGGCCGTCAGGTCGCCGGCCGTCAGGCGGAGGAACAGCTTGATCGGGCAGCCGATGAACACACTGCAGCCGACGATCAGGAAGATACCGGCAAAGAGCCGGGGAAGCGGCGCGCTCCCGCCGCGGGAGCGGAATTCGCCGAACAGCCCGGCGCTGGCGGCCGAACCGAGGACGAAGCCGATCAGCTCGGGACGGAGGTACTGCATCCGCTGGTTGTCGTGAAAGCCGAGGGCGCCGGCGCTGTTTTCGATGAAACAGGAGACGCAGATCCCCGAGTTCTGGGGATTGCCCAGGACCGCCAGCAGCACCCCGCACCCCCCTAGGAGGAGTCCGGTGCCGACTACTATCCAGAAATGTTTATCGCGCAGCATCTTATTCACACCCGCCGGCCAGCCGGCTCTTCAGGTAGTTGACCCGCTGCAGCGCCGCGGCCGCCGTCCGGTTGTCCGGATTGGCGGCAGCCCGCGCGCCGATACTTTTTGCGTCCTCGTCCACCAGGCGCTGGATCTCGTCCCGCCGGGAAAGCGGGCTGTTGGCATCGAGGTAGTCGCCGTTCAGCTTGACCCCCTGGACGAACGAGGCGAGCGCCTCGTCGGCGGTACCCATCTCCCGGAGGATCTCCCCCTGGAGAATATAGCCGTGGGCCTCGCCGGGATATTTGCGGATCAGTTCGTCGAGCTTGAGCAGGGCGGCGGAATTGTTGCCGCTCCGCCGCAGCGTCTCCACCGGGCCGTAGAGCTTGCCGATCAGTTCGACACGGGCACGATAGGCCATCTCGCGCTCCACCGCCTTGCCGAGGCCGGCCTGTTTCCCCCCCCCCGGGCCGCCCCCCACTACCAGCAGGAGGACAATGGCCGCAACGGCAAGCGCCAGGAGAAGCCAGAGCAGTTTATCGTAGGCATCGCTGAACATCGTCGCTCAGTACTTCTGGTACGGTGGCATGTTGACCCGCTTCGCCATCTGCCGGATCAGGTCGTAGTCGCTGTCGAGAAGCTCTTCATAACCGTCGATCGCCGCCGCTTTCAAGACCTTGAGCCGTTCGCCGTCCACCTCGGCGGTATCCCCCGGTTTGAGGGCCAACAGCGCTTCGCGGACCTTTTTCACCAGCTCGGGATCGGCATTCCTGGCCGCACCGAAGGTACAGTAGGGAGCCGGTTTGCTCTGGGCGAGGATAACGAAGTCGTCGGGCGAAATCTTCCCTTCCCGGGCCATCACCTCCAGATCGAGCATCGGCGCTGCCGCCACGTCGTACTTGCCATAGAGAACGCCGTAAATCAGCTTTTCATGCTTGTAGGAACCGGGGGGGATGGAATAGTAGGCCAGGTCGTGCTCCGGATTAATCCCCGCCGCCAGCATCAGGTCGTACTCGGCCAGATAGCCGGTCGGGGCGAGCATCGGGCCGAAGGCCATCCGTTTTCCCCGGATGTCGGCCAGTTTCTCGATGCCACTCCCCTTCCGGGCGATGATCGCCCCGGCGGAGCGGGAGCCGAACTGGCCACGTTTCTCGGAGGCGACCAGCTGCAGGCCGTGATTCTCCCGAAGAATGACGTAAAGGAGCGAGTTGGTATGGGTAAAGGCCAAGTCTCCCTGTTTGAAACGCTTCTCGAAGTCGTGGGTGTCGATGGGAACCATGACGAAATCGACCCCGCAGCGGTCGGAGAGATAGCGGGTCAGGGGGGCGAAACGGCTGAGGGTCTCTTCCTCGCTGTTGCAGATCATGTAGCCGATCTTCACGACCGGCCGCTTCCCTGCTGCCTTGCAGCCGGCCAGGGCCAACAGGGCGAGCAGAATCAGGGTGAGGCGGGTAAGGCTTGAGCGTATCATCGGTTATGTCCTGTCCTTTAGCGGCGCACCGGCAGTGCTAGCGACACGCCGGATCGATCTCGTCCAGAGAGCCTTGCATGACATATGCCCTGCCCCGGCAGCCGCCGCAACACTCTACCAGCTGGGGGCAGTCGCGGCAGGCAGCGGGAGTTTCCAGCAGCCGGCGACGGAATTCCTTTTTCGCCGGGGAGGCGACGATCTCCGCCAGCGAAGCGGTTTCCAGGGTGCCGAGGCGCACCGGCAGGGTCGGGCAGGGATAGACGCCGCCATCGGGAGCGATCGCCAGCATGGTGTTGGCCGCCTGGCAGCCGCCCTGAGGGAACGGCTCGCCGGGGTTGAAGGCCCGCCAGAGGAATGGATCGTGGATCGTCAGCTTCAGTCCGGTCACCCCGGTAGCGGCCAGCGCCGTCGCCAGCCCGCGCTGCTCGGCAATGGTAGGGCAGAAGGGCCGCTCGCCACCGTACAGGCGCTGCATCGGCAGGACAATCCGGCTGATTCCCTGCTGACGGCAACGGGCGATGATCGCCGGCAGTTCCCACCAGTTCCCGGCATTCACGGCGATCGAGACCCCGGTCGGGCAGGGAGCGGAACCGTCAAGGACGATGAGGTCGGCGGCATGCTCCAGTGCCACCAGGAATTCCTGCACCGGCTCTCTGACCAGCATCCGGCGGATCGCCGCCGTCGACAGCGTCAGCGGCACCGTCAGGGAAACGGCGGACGGCGCGCCGCGGAACAGCTCCACCAGTTCGGCCACCCCGGCAGCAGTACTGCCCGGCGGGGCGGTGAGCTGCACCATCAGCGGCCGGCAGGCGACGATGCCGGCGGCAATCCGGCCGGCAAGTTCCGGATCGGCACCGCGTGGCGGCAGGTCCCAGTAGATGGTGATCGGCGTTGCCAGTTCCATTGCTCAGGCCCAACAGTGGGGATCGGGGCTGTTGAGGTCACCGGTAAGGGCGAGCGCCCGGGCGGAACAACCGCCGAGACAATCCTCATACTTGCTGCAGCCGGCACATTTGCCGGTCGGCTGCTTGTTCCGCATCTTTTCAAGGATCGGCGCATCGCGCCAGACCTGGCGGAGATCGTCCCGGGTGATGTTACCGATCACCACCGGGACGAAGCCGCAGGGAGTCATATCGCCGTTGGCCTTGATATTGAGGGAAAGCTTGCCGCAGACGCTCCCCTTCACCAGGCTGCCGGCGTCGCGGGCGCCGAGCAGGGCGATGATCGGGTCGTCGAGAGAGACGTCGAGCTGCCGTTCCCGCTCCTTGACGACCAGCGCCTGGCGGTAGAACTCCCGCCACTCGGCGGGCGAGAGGTCGAGTTCGTCCTTGTGGGCAAGGCCGAGCCCCGAGCATTTGAAATTGTGGAAATTGAGCTGCCCCGCGCCATGGTCGAGGGCCAGGGTGACGAGCTCCTCGACGGTGGTATGGTTGATCCGGCAGATCACCGTCGACACCGAGGTAGCGATGCCGGCGGCGGCGAGGTGCCCGAGAGCGGCCACCGCCCGCTGGTGGCTGCCGGGAACGCCGCGGAACCGGTCGTGAACCTCGGCACGATGGCTGTCGATACTGATGCCGACCTTGGTGAAACCGGCCTCGCGAAGCGCCGTCGCCGTCTCCCGGTCGATGAACCAGCCGTTGCTGTTCATGGAGAGACGCAGGCCGAGGCCGGCGGCAAACCGGGCGATTTCCAACAGGTCGCGCCGCAGAAGCGGTTCGCCGCCGCCGAAGTTAATCGAAAAAACCCCGGCCTTAGCCACCTTCTCCAGGCTGGCGAAGAGAGTTTCCCGGTCCAGTTCGTCGTGGGTGTCGACCCGGCTGTAGCAGTGCCGGCAGGCGAAATTGCAGCTGTTGTTGATCGCCCAGTTGATGGTGAGGGGCGCTTCGAGTGTCAGCGCTTTCGTGCCGCCGGCCACCGCCCCGGAATTCGCATCACTCCGCATAACTGACAAATCCCTTGGCCGCCAGCTCGTCAAGGAAGGACTCGACGTCGGCGGCGAGCACCTCTTCCGCCACGTCGAACTCCTCCAGCAACTCGGCCACCAGCTCGCTGAGGCGGCGCCCGTCGCACCGCTTCCAGATCTCCGTCCCAAGATAATTGAGGGACAGCATGGACCCTCCGGAAAAAAGGATCGACGTCCCGCTCTCGCCGACATCGCCCC
Source organism: Geotalea uraniireducens (assembly GCF_027943965.1). Lineage (NCBI taxonomy): Bacteria > Pseudomonadati > Thermodesulfobacteriota > Desulfuromonadia > Geobacterales > Geobacteraceae > Geotalea > Geotalea uraniireducens. The sequence continues at coordinate 3,507,487 of NZ_AP027151.1, forward strand.
CCCGGTCGAGGGCCTCCCGGACCTCGCTCAACGCATCGACCTCCTCGCGCCACATCACCGCCGGGTTGCGCTGCACCTTCCGCGTCCTGCTCATCGCCCGCTCCTTACCCGCCAACGGCTTAATCGCCCTGGGCAGTAATCGATACGATCACCAGGTTGTCCGTCGAGGCGTTGCGAATGCCATGGTCCTCGAACGCCGGGACGACTACCACCTGACCGACGGAAATGGCCCTGGTCTCCTTGCCGGAACGGAGCTCGCCGACCCCTTCCATGACGGTCCAGATATGGCTGCCATGGTGGGTATGGGTAATGATCTCCTGCCCCGGTTTCATGCAGATCAGGCTGACCCGCGCCTGTTCGTCGGACCAGATGGTCTCCTGATACCGTTTCTGATCGTCGAATTTCTTCAGCTGCTGGATATCGAGCACTTGCGATTTCATGAATTCCTCCTGGAATGGATGGTCCTGCCACTCTGTTTCTTTCAGGCTTTTTTCACCAGCTTCAGCACGTGTCCGAGCAGTCCCGACGCCCGGTTGAAGAAGTTGGCGCCGACCGAGACATGCAGCTTCGGCTCGGTCTCCACGGGGCCGGAGAAGGTAACCCCGTAGCGGGAAGCCAGGCGATTCGCCTCCTGCAGGCTGTCATCGCCGGGGTGCGGTGTTGCCGGCACCACCAGGGCGGCCCCCCCCTTGGCGTTATACTCGGCTACCGCCTGCAGCTCCGCATCGCTCAACCGTCCCGCGCCGTCGGCGCCGAGGAACAGCCAGAGCTGGCCGTAATCGGCGAGGACCCGGTCGGTGAGCCGGGGAAGCTCGGCCCGGCCGGCCAGTCGAACGGCAAAGCCGCGCCGGGCAAGATCGGCCAAAACCGGGGTTCCCAGGAGGGACGCGGCGGCGCCACTGGCCGCAGCCGGGTTGTAGACGAGGATTTTCCGCGGCGCTGCCGACTGGGAGTTGTCACCGAGCCAGCGGGCGACGTTGCCGATGTAACGGGCGTCATCATACCGGTCGGCCGGACCGGCGGTAAACCGGCCGCGGGAACCGTCGAACACCACCCCGCCCAGGCCGTCGAGGTCGTTGGTGGCAGTGGCGACCTCCCCCCGGCCGTCGGTGTCCAACACCATCCGCACATTGGGATCGCGCTTGCAGATCACGGCGGTGGTCCCGCCCGTCAGGGCATCAACTCGCGCCAGGAGGGGATTGCCCAGGTCGACGCCGGGGACGAAGACGAGGAACTTGAAGGAATAGGCGATGATCAGGGTGCCGGTCAGGCAGACGAACAGGTAGAGGAAAAAGATTCGCTTCTTGAAGAAGGTCCAGAAGAGCACCATGGTCGGTACCGCGGTGACCGGGCCGCCAATCATGAACGCCAGGGCGGCCGCCCCGTCGAGGGTCCCGTCCAGCCCCCCCTTGACGTGGTAGATTATGCTGGAGGCGCTGATCTGGTGGAGAAAAATCGGCACCGAGGCAAGGGTTACCCAGACGATGCTGAGCGGCCCCTTCTCGCCGAAGAAGTGATAGAGCCACTCCTTCGGCATGTACCGTTCGACCACCGCCCCGACCACCACCCCGACGAGGATGTACTTGCCGACCACCCAGAGCATTTCGGCGGATTTCGCCAGAAAGATCAGAAACTTGTTTCCCGTCCGCACCGCCACCCGGTTGCCGAACTTGCGCCGGCAGTTGCAGCGGAGCCGTTCGTCGGGATAATCGTCGTCATGGAAGTCCCCCCGGACAATTGCCCCTTCGATAAAAATCTCGTTCTTGCGGAAGCCGGCGTAGCGGCTCATCAGGTGGGTGACCAGACCGGCAAAGATCCCCATGAACAGGGCGGAAGCGGTCCTGATCACCGTCCATTCGGGGCCCAGGTCGTTGAGGGTGAGCAGATAGGTCGACGGGCTCAACAGCGGCGAAGTCACCATCAGCGACATGACCGGCGCCAGGGGAATCCCCGCCAGGAGCAGGCTGATGGCGGTCGTCAACGTCCCGCAGGCGCAAAGCGGGGTGATGATTCCGACGAAGGAAGCGAGGAAGACGCTCAGCACCCCGTACTTCCGCAGTTTGGCCTGTAATTTGACCGCGATCTTGTAGGTACGGAGAAAGCCGCCGATGAACACCCCGGCAAGGAAATAGGGGAAAACCTCCCACAATTCGGCCCCTACCCCTTTACGGCCGAAGAAAAGGTCCCGGAGCTCATTGCCGAGTTCGAGGGGAAACGGCTGCCGCTCGGCCCCGGGAAGCGCCAGCGAGCCGCTGAGGCCATAGACCCAGACATGCCAGGCGACAAGCATGAACGACGCCAGGATCATCGCCGCCAGCATCATGTCGCCCGAACGGCTGGGCGCACCATGAATCTGGCACTCCTCCTTAGGCTTCGCAAACGGATTCAGCGCCATGATTGACCATCTCCGTAGCGACCGGCAGCAGGACAACCGGGCATCTTCTCGAACTTCCACACCATCACAACTATGTTCCTTTCCTGAAAAGACGCCGGACGAACGACAGTACCGCCCCTACCCCCATAATGGCAAAACCGGCGAAGACAGCGGGTCGACCGGGGTCTTTCACCACCTGGATGCCAGCAAAAGCCATGCCGGCCGGATCCACGTCCACCAGGGTGTTATAGAAATAGAGACCGTTCCAGATGAAAGGGGCATTGACCTCCGCGGTGCCGTTCGTCACGGCGCGGGAATCCCGGCTCAGGGCAAGATCAACCCACATCCGCTTCAGGACCGGGTTCTGGAACGCCACCAGTTTGAACGAATAGGGAAAGCCCGCCGGCAGGCTCCCCCCCCCGGCGGTATCGCAGCTGCCGAGCAGCCGCTCGCCCTCGAAGACGGAGAGCTTGAGGACCTCGGCGGGGAATTCGAGGGCATCAACCCGGACCCGGTAGGGCCCCAGCACAAAGCTGCCGCCGGTCCGGAGCGTCTGCAGCGAATCTTTCCGCTCTCCCTTGAGGACCCCGACCTTCACCGGAATCGGATAATATTCGCGGTTGATCCGTCGGATCGCCAACTCGGCACCGAGCGGCATCTCCCGTTGGAGATCCCAGCGGTAGACCCGGTCCACACTGGTCCCTTCGTAGACATTGACCGTTGCCACATAACCGAACGAGCGGGCCACCACGCCGCCGCAGACCACCAGCACGCCGAGATGCAGGATCAGCACCGGTAGCGAAATCGCCCGGAACCGCCGGACGGTGCAGAACACCAGGTTCAGTGCCAGGGCGCCGAGCAGGCCGAGGAAGAGCGGGTTGGCGTAAAAGGTTCTGTTTTCGGTAAGGGTCCCGGGAATCGCCAGAAGGGAAACCGCCAGGAACAGCAGCACCGCCAGTTCCGTCGACGACAGGAATCGGACCGTCCGTTTCAGCATCTCAATCAAGGAAATATCTCAGCTGCCTAGATTAGTTTTTTCGTCTTGAGAAAGTCTTTGGCGGCCTTTTTCGCGTCGGCCGACTTGAGCAGCCGGGCGTAGGCGTCGCTATTCAGCACGCCGGCCAGCTTCAACAAAAGCTTCGGCAAGGCGGGGTAATTTTCCAGCGTCTCCACCGTGACGACCGGCGCATACTCCTGGGACATCCCGAACGGTTCGAGCCAGGCGAGGTTCATCTTTTTCCGATACTCACTCTTGACCATATCATAGGCTTTCCGGCCGTTCGGCTCGGCTGGCCGGCCGAGCAGGGCCAGGGCCCGCTCCGGATTCTCGATGAGGATGTTAACCGCCCCGTGTCGCATCGCGTCGTAGACCGCCCGGTTATCCTTGTAGACCTGCACCTTGACCGCCGTGCCGGTCCGTTCGCTGACCATCGTCGAAACGATTTCCGCCAGCAGCCGGTCTCCCGCCGCCCCGGTGATGCCGATATAAAGCGTCCTGCCGACACATGCCTCGCTCACCTGCCCCCAGACCAACACCGCCATCACCAGCACCAACAAACCGACTTTTTTCATACCTGACCCTCTGCTTTCGCTAAAATCCGGAACGGCGCCACCCATCCCCGCCATTCGAGATTCAATTACTGTACCGTAAGTGTAACATCCAAGACAACTTCCGTTTTCCCCGCCGGCGGCACCACCTCGCGGAGCCCGCCGGGAGGGGCGGGCAGCGGGAATTGCCGGGCGGCACCGACGAAATAGCGCCCCCCCACCGGCAGATAGAGAGTATAGGCGCCGTCGGCGGCAGTCCAGGTGGAGAGAAAGTCGGGGAGCGTCCCCGCCGTTGCCGTCCGGCTGGCAAAAACATAGGCATCGGCCACCGGCGCACCGTCCCCGTCGACGATCCGCCCCCGCAACACGACCGACTCGGCGGCGACAGACTGCTTCTGCCGCCCGACATCCCGGATGTCGGCGATCACGAAGTCGGCGGCAAGCTTTTCGCCGGCTGCCGGTTCCAGGATGGTCGGTTCGCCGGAATGCTTGTCCCCCGGCATCAGCGGCCCGTAGCCGCCCCCCTTCTTGAGCCGGGCCACCGCCCAGTATCGCCCCGGCGGCAGCTGCAGCGCGGTCCGCCCCGCCCCATCCGAGGCCGGCGAGATAAAATCGGCCGGGCGACGGGTATCGACGCTGTCGTAAAGAAAAAGTTTGGCCCCGGCGACCGGCTTCCCCGCCACATCGCGGATCGTCGCGTTGACGGTTGCCTGATCGGCGCCGTACAGCGGCGACGCGGCAACCACAAGCAGCAACGTGAACAGCCAGGCCCGCCAACTCATGGTTTTCCCTCCCCGCCGGCGCCGACCGGCCGGGTCAGGACCGGCTCGTAGCGGACGATGCCGATCCCCGGCTCGGTGCGGCCATCGAAGATCGTGGCGGCGGGATCGGCCCCACCCCACCAGTTCTGCCGGGCATCCACATCCTCGTTGTTGAAATCGCCGACACGGATATTGTGGCCACTGTTGGCGGCGAAGTCGTTACCGGTGATGGTCAGTCCGCCCCCCTTTTCCCGGACGAAGATGCCGGTTTCGTTGCCGGTGATGCTGTTGCCGGTAATGACCGCGTTGCCGAGATAGGCCCGGATGCCAATGGTATTCCCGGTGAAGGTCGACCGTTCGATCCGCACCGGGCCGCTCCGAAAACGCATCCCGCCGTAGTTGTGGGAAAAGCGCGAATCGGCGACGAGAAGGTTGGTGAAATGGCTGTGAATTCCCCAGGTGGCATACTCGAAAACGCAATGGGCGATCTCGCTGCCGGTGGCATATTCGAGGAGGATTTCGTCCCACGCCGACGGCTCCCGCACCGCTGCCGAGGTGAAGACGATCTTCGCCACAGCAGTCCCCGTCGCCAGAAGTTTCCCCCTTACCGCCAGACCGGCCGCTGGGGCAAAGCGGACCGTCGTCCCCGGTTCGATCCGCAACGTCGCCCCGGGGAGGACCGTCAGCGGTTGCTCGACGGTGACGATCCCCCGCCAGACGACATCGGTCGGCAATGTCGCCAGCGGCCAGGCTACCGGGAACGGCACGCTGCTCGCTTCGTCATAATTCACCCGCCCCTTGGCCGGATCGTCCCGCCGGTCGAAGATCACCCGCTCGGGATCGTCGCCCCCCCACCAGTTACCCGGCGCCGCCAGGTCTTTCTTCCCGTCGAGGTCGATGGCGTAGCGGCCGTTGCCGGCAAAGTCGTTGCCGGTGATCGTCCCCGCAAACGTCAGAACGCCAATCCCCCGTTCGCCGTTGTCGGCAATCAGGTTGCCGGCAACGACCGCCCGGGCGTCCTGCAGGTTCAGGCCGTTGAAGCCGTTGCCGGCGATGACGTTGCCGGCCACCTCCAGGTTGTCGCAATTCCTGATCGAGAAACCGGTCTCCAGGTTGTTGAGGAGGCAGTTGCGGTCCAGTTCGCCGAAATAGGTATCGGCCACCAGCAGCCCGTAGCGGTTGCCGTCGACCAGATTCTCCCGCACCGTGGCGGTGCACTCGCGAAGCCGCACCCCTTCACGCCCGCTGCCGGTGATCCGGTTGCCGTGCATGGCGAGCTGGGTACGGAAGAAGTTGGCCCCCAGATAATTGCCGGCCAAAAGGTTGTCGGCGAAGAGCACCACCGAATCCCGTCCCTGGATGCCGCTCCGGTTATTGCTGATGGTGTTGCCGGTCAGGTCCACCACCGACTCCTGGAACTGTACCCCCCGGTAGTTGTTGCTCAGCTGCGAATGGTGGATCGCCACGTTGGAAAAATGGAAGTGGAAGCCACGGTAGGCATCCTCGACCCGGCAGTACTCGAAGAGGTTCTGGGCGCCGGCACTGTTCATGACGTTGATCGCGTCCCAGTCGCCAGCGGCGCGGTGGGGCTCGGCGGAGCGGAAGACGATCGGCTGGGCCGCCGTCCCCTTGGCAAGCAGCCGGCCCTGGACCAGCAGTCCGTTTTCGCCGATGCCGTCGCCGTTGGTATCTTTCCTGGTGAACTCGACAATGGTCCCCGGCATGATCACCAGCCGGCTCCCCTCCGGCACCCGAATCAGCCCGCCGACCACCACCCGACCCTCCCAGACCGTTTCGCCCCGCAGAACCTCGTCGCCATAACGCCGGGCGACCGGCAGCTCCGCCGCGGGGCGCAGGTCCTTTACCTGCCAGGTCTGCCGCGCTACGGCCCGATGGGTATCGTTCTTCCGATTGTCGGCCACCGTCGTGCCACTGGTGGTAACGCGGGCCCCGTTCAGGGTGAACAGCCCGTAGTCGTTGCCGGTGATCCGGCTGTCAGTGATTGCCGCCTCCGCCTTAGCCCCCTCGGCGGTCAGGCCATAGCGGTTCTCCCGCAAGGTCGCCCGGCGCAGCTGGAGCGTGCCGTCGATGACGGTAATCCCCGTCTCCGCGCCAGTCACCCGGCACTCCGCAATGGTCGCCGTCCCGTGGTCGACGATAATCCCTGCCCACTCTCCGGTCTTCCCCCCCGCCCCGGCAAACGCCACCGGCGCCGCGGCGGTCCCCTCGACGACCAACCGTCCCCGGACGGTGATCTCGGTCAGCGGCGACAGGTATTCGGGATCGGTCTTGGTGCTCTCGGCCGCTGCGACGGTAACGGTAGTGCCCGCCTTGACGGTCAGGGTCACCCCGGCCGGGACCAGCACGTCCTCATCGAGCCGCACCGTCCCCTGCCAGGCGGTATCCGCCGTCAGCACGGCACCGCCGGCAAGGACCGGGCAGAGCAGCATGAACAGCACCGGCAGCAGTAGGCCGATCATTGTCTGTCTTGTGGAAATAACCATGAAATATCACGCGGTCGGGAGGAGCCGCCCTCTTCCCCGTCCCGGAATTACTGGAGGTGCAGCCCAATCCCCCGGCCGGTGTAACGGTGTCCCTGGATATCGATGCCCCGTAACGCCGTGCCGGACTTCACCGTTACCGGCAGCGGCTTATCCTTGTCGCTGTAACTCCCCAACAGCTCGCCGGCCTTGGGGATGCCGCCGCCGTACGATTCCCGGATCTTCAGATAGAAGGTGCCGTCGCGATCGACCCGGAGCACGTACCGGCCGTCGGCGCCCGTCTTGTCCGAGGCGAAGAGCGGCGTACCGACCATGGCAGGGCTGGCGAAGGCAAACACCAGCACCCCCGCCGCCGGCTTCCCTTCCCCGTCGGTGACGGTCCCCTCGACGGCGGTCAGCCCCGCCGGGTTCCGGTTCGTCGCCGGCTGGAACGGCACGACTTCCGCCACCGAGCCGATGGCGGTAACCTCGCCGGGGCGAACCACATACTCCCGCGGTTGCCCCTCCCTGTTCCGGCTCGGCAAGTAGAAGTCCCCCTCCTGCGGCGGCCCCATGGTGCGGCCCGCTGCCCGCTTGATCGCCGTCAGGTAATAGGTCCCCTCGGGAAGCACCGCTTTGAAGTTCCCCGCCGCATCGGTATTGACCATCCCTTCCGGTACCCGCCAGTATTTGCCGTGGGCGGGAGGAGGGCCGGCGGCCGCATTGAAGAAAACAACCACCCCATTAGCCATCGCCCCTCCCCGGGCCATCATCATGGTCCCGGTAATGGTCCCCGTCTTCACTTCGGCGGCGCCGGCGCAGATCGCCAGACCGAAAAGCAGCATCACTGCCGGGAAAAAACAGCGTCTAACCATATCGATATCCTTTTCTCGCCGCCGTAAGTGGCCGCTGGCCGCCGGGTGGCCTGGTGATCGTCGTATCCCTGCTGACCCTTGCAATATCCAGGGCAGTTTTGCCGCAGGCGATGGCCGGCGCGACGGCAGCCGGCAGCGCAACGCCCGGCCAGCAAGGCGTACACCCGGCTACCGGGTTCGCCTTTGCTGGCAAGAATCCTGCCAACCCGACCCTGGATAGTTAAAAACAATTAAATAACCGCTTTAAAAAAATAACCATGTACACGTTCCGGCACGCGCCGGCCAGACTGCGGATTTCCTGTCGGGAATAACGTACCAATATTGCTGGCACCTTTTCAAGCACCTTCTCGCCGCTACCCGGCGGCCGGGCACTGTCGACGACAGAGGGCACCGTCCGGCAAGCCCCGCCGAGGCATCGAACTTGCTGTATATGAGAACCTTCTAAGCAGCCACCATCCCGGACACCCAACAAAAGATAAATAATTACTAATCGTTAGGAGACACTCATATGCCCACCAATTTATCGAGACACGCCGGGGCCTACGCCATTTGCCTGATTGCCACGGTTATTTCGCTGGGCGGTTCCGTCCATGGCGCTACCATGCCGGCAGTGACCATCCTGCGCCCGACGACGGAAAAACTTGCGACCCCCCTTCGGACGATCTTCGACGCGCAGGGGAACTGTTTCGTGGCCGATCCCCGCGCCGGCGGGATCGTAAAATTTAACGCCGGGGGAGAGGTGCTCGGGATACTCAAGACCAAGACCCCGCCGGCAGCCATTGCGCTCACCGCCGGCGGCAATCTTCTGGTGAGCCAGGGTGATCGGGTGGCGGTCCTCGATCGGAACGGTATCGAGGTTGGACGGCTGGGGAGTGGCGCCGGCCAGTTCAAGAAGGCGAGCGGCATCGCCGTCGACGCGGCCGGCTATATCTATGTCGCCGACAGCCGGGACAATACCGTCAAGGTGTTCACCGCCACGGGGCAGTACGTTCAGGCGATCGGCAACGCCGGCAGCGCCGCCGGCCAGTTCTCGATGCCGACCGGCATCGCCTACGAACGGTCGGCCAACCAGATTGCGGTGGCGGATACCATGAACGGCCGGGTGCAGTTTTTCAGCGCCGGCACCGACTACCGTTACGTGAAGAGCATCGGCAGCCCCCTCAGATCGCCCCTCGGGATAGCGTTCGAATATGACCAGGGCGGCGCACTGCAGCGACTCTACGTCGTCGATTCATTCCGGAACTGCATCGAAGTGCTCGACCCGGCCGGCAGCGGCACGCTGCTGGGCGAGATCGGTACCGGCGGTTACGCCGCCGGCCAGCTCGTCGCCCCGGTGGATGTGACCTTCGATCGGCTCAACCGGCGGCTCGTCGTCGCCAATGGCGCCGGCTACCTGACCATCTACGGCATCGACGGCGGCGCCAGCCCCAAGCCGCCCGCCGCGCCCCTCGACATCGACCCCGTCCCCCTCACCGTCAGAACGCCATCAGTCACCATCAGCGGGACGAGAGGGGCAAACCGCGCTGTCGGTGTCACGACCGATACGACCGCCGTCGCGGCCCCGGTCGTCTATCCGTCGGCCACCACCTGGCGCTGCACGATCAGCAACCTGGCGGCGGGGGCCAACTCCTTCACCGTCACGGCGAGCTCGCCATCCTGCCAGCCCGCCAGACAATCGGCCTATGTCAATTATGCGCCCTGACCGGACCGCAGTATCTCCGGCACCAGGCAACGGCGGCAATTCCCCCGGAATGCTTTCCCCATTCAACCATAGTAACAGGAGTGTCATCATGAAACGTTTCTCGCTCTCCGCCATCCAGGCGCTCATGCTGGCCCTGTGGGCGACCACGGCGGCACTGGCGGTGGATCCCCCCCATGACTACGGCTGCATGACCTGCCACAATAATCTCAGCGATGTCAGCGACCTGTCGAATGCCGCCGGGATTGTCAACGTCTGCCTCTCCTGCCACACCCCGGCGATCACCGTCAAGGCGTTCACCCCCCGGGACCTGGCGAACCCGTTCGGCAGCACCGCCTTGGGGGTCTACACCTCCGGCCGCAAACAGACCTCGCACAACTGGTACGCACCGGTCAACGTCCCGGCAGCCGGGGCGGCGGCGCCACAGCTTCTCTCTGGCCCGCTTTCGCTCAACGACACCGTCAACTGCGGCACCTGCCACGACCCGCACAGTAACGCCAACGGCACCTTCCTCCGGCTCGCCAACGACAAGGACCAACTCTGTCTCGACTGCCACCGGGCCCGCAACACCACGGACCAGACCAAGGGGACCCATCCCGTCGCCGTCGATTACGCCGCCGCAGTGACCGCCCGCCCGGCCGGTTTCTACGCCACGCCGCGCAACGCCAATCCCGCCAACCCGACTGCGGCGATGAAGCTCGGCGGCGGCCAGGTGCTTTGCACTACCTGTCACGGCGTCCATTTCACCGATTCCAACGCCCGGACATTCGACAACGCCTCCTCCGCCACCTTCGGGCTCCTCTCCTCGTCGGCGGGCTATCTGCTCCGCACCGACCTGCGCGGCGGGACCGCCAACGAGGTGAACATCTGCACCAACTGCCATGCCGGCAAACTGGCCCATAATAACAAGGGACAGAACATCCAGTGCGCCGACTGCCACGCCGGGCATGTCGACCCGGGGGACGGCAGCCGGCCCAACGTCTGGCTCGTCCGCCGCTACATGAACTACTCGGCCGGAATCAAGCTGACCTCGTACCGCCGGCCGGTCTTCAACCAGTACACCGGCGCCCAGAGCAACTTCGCCGGCGTCTACGGGGTCTGCCAGGCCTGTCACCCCGTTCCGCCGCCCGGCGGCAGCTATCCCACCGAGCATGCCAGCACCGACCCGAACGTCTGTCGGGGCTGCCACGCCCACGACAGCACCACCGGGTCGTTCTCGGCGAACTGCGCCGGCTGCCACGGCTTCCCGCCGCAGCAGAACAGCGCGGGCGGACCGCTCGGCTACGCCACGAGTTCGAGTTACAGCTATGCCACCTCGGGGGTCTTTAAGGACGAGTCCCGGACGCCGCACTTTGCCCACGCCGGCAAAGCCCCCTATGCCTTCGGCTGCTCCGAGTGTCATCTTGGCAACCGGCATGCAACGGGGAACTTCCAGCAGGTTTTCATCGCCACCACCGGCATCCTGGCCGCCAGCGGCGGTACGGTGCCGACCTACAACACCGCCGCGCCGGGAACCTGTGCGAACACCTATTGCCACAGCAACGGGGCGCCGGTCGGCGGCACGACGGTCTACCAGTCGCCCACCTGGGCCAACGCCAAAAACAGCATCATCGGCACGCCGAATGAGTGCAGCGCCTGCCATGACGCTTCCCCGCCGACCAATGCCCATCCGGGGCACCTCGACAACGGTTTTGCCTGCGCGGTCTGCCACGCGGCAACGGTAAGCGGCAGCACCACGATCATCGCTGCGAGCAAACACGTCAACGGCATGAAGGATGTGACATTCTCCGGCCAGGGCGCCATCGGCGGCAGCGGCGGCTACGACGCCGGCGGTCATCAGTGCGCCAACCTGTATTGCCACTCGAACGGCAAGAAGGGGGCGCTGATCTATGTCAATCCAGCCGCCTGGAACTCCGGCACCACTTACGGCTGCAACGGCTGCCACGGCACGAGCAGCCCGCTCGGTGCGCCCGATTACGCCAACGGCGGTGCCGGGACCGGCACGGCGAACAGCCATTACGCCCACACCATCGGCGCCGCCACCACCGCCGTCTGCGCCAACTGCCACTACCTGACGGCCGACACGGTCGGCGGCAAACTCGCCGCCAACTCCCTCCACCTGAACGGGACGATCAACGTCAACTTCAACCCGGCCGTCGCCGGCGCCAATGCCAGCTACGACCCGGCAACCGGCCAGTGCAGCAATATCGCCTGCCATGGTTACGGTGGCGCCCAGTGGGGGAGCAAGGCCGGCTGCCTTGCCTGCCATTCGCTGTCGATCGGCAGCCGGGCGGCCATCACGCCGCAGTTCACCGGCAACTCCCATCACGTCCAGGGGATATCGCTGTCGGGTGAGCAATGCTACCAGTGCCACTGGGAGGCGAACGCCGACGGCTCCATCAACCACGCCTATCACCACTCCGGCACCCCGGGCGCGCCGGTCGAGCTGGTAATCTACGGAGCGGGGAGCCGTCCGGCCGCCTACGTCTCCGGCACCACTGCCGTCCAGTACACCGCCAACGGCAGCCGGACCGAGCTGGCGAAGATCAATGGCCACTGCCTCGGCTGCCACAGCGACCGGAACAGTGCCAGCCAGCCGTTCGGCGACGGCAAGACCCCGACCGCCTACGCCTGGGACGGCACCAGTGTCGGTGCCAAGTACGGCGACACCGGCACCACGCCGTGGGGCAAGTACAGCGGCACCAACGTGACCCCGAAAAGCGGCCTCGCCAAGGCCTACTCCGCCCACGGCAACGCCATCGCCAACCAGGGGGGCTGGGACCTCAGCGAAACCTGGACCGACCGCGGCACCACCGCCAACGTCCTCTGCTTCGACTGCCACAACTCCCATGGCTCGACGGTGAGCGGCACCACCACCAGCTACGCCAGCGCCACGACCAACGGCGGCATCCTCAAGGACACCCTGGCCGGCAAGGGTGGCTATACCCTCACCTACCAGCCGCTTGCCGGCGGCTCGACCGCGGCACACAACCGCTACAACCCCGGCGCCGCACTCTGCTTCGACTGCCACCTGAACGGCACCGCCGCCAGCACGCCGTGGGGCTACACCTCGACCTACGGCGCCACCAAACAGATCATGGGGTACCTGGATTCGGCTTACTTCGGCAATGGCACCTTCGGCAACCAGCTCCGCTATCCCTACAAGGCTACCACCCCGAACATGGGGGGGCACTTCGGCGCCTCCTCGCCGCTCACCGCCACCCCGGCCCACCAGATCGGCGGGCTCTGCACCCCCTGCCACGATCCACACGGCGTCAGCCCGACCCTCGGCGCCAACAAGGTCTACGGGGTACCGCTCCTCAAGGGGACCTGGGTCACCTCCCCCTACAAGGAGGATGTCGCCACCGCCGACAACCAGACCTATATCGGCCTGGGCGCAATGGGGGAAGAGGCGCCCCGTCTCTCCTCTGCCGGTAAAGCGGCCTACCAGGCGGCGATCGCGACGTCGTACCACATCGACCAGAACACCTTCTCCGCCGCCTCTCCCGGCACCATGAACGCCACGGTCAACGGGGTTGCCCAGACCGACGCCCAGTTCGGCGGCCTCTGCCTCACCTGCCACGGCAAGCAGAGCCTGACCGACGGCACCACCCACACCTGGAAAGACAAGAACCGGATCCATGAATCGGTCAAGGGGTGGAAAACCGCCAACTCGACCATCCAGCACAACTACACCTGCTCCAAATGCCACGCCCCGCACAACGCCGACCTCCCGCGACTGATGGTCAGCAACTGCCTGGACTACCGGCACCGGGGGCGGGTGGCGAACAATCCGAGCCCGAAGATCTCCGCCAGTTATCGCGGCGACGAAGGAAGCGGCTCGGGGAGCATCCCCGGCAGCTATACCGCCCGCAACGGGGGCGGGGATGGCTGGAGCAGCAGCAGTTACAGCAGCTCCCGCACCAGTTTCACCTGCCATGAGAACAACGACGCCGGTCAGGCGTGGAACGTCAAGACGCCGTGGTACACCAGTCCGGGCCCGGCGGCGCCGGTGCCGATCGCCGAGCCGGACGCCACCACCGTGGGCGCCAGTCAGATCACCCTGCAGTGGAACGCCGCCACCAACCCGAGCGGCGCCGCGCTGCAGTATGCGGTCCAGGTAAGCGCCAGCGCCACCTTCGCCAGCATCGACTATACGTCGGGCTGGATTTCCGGAACCAGCTGGACGGTCACTCTCGGCCAGGGGACCTGGTACTGGCGAGTCCAGGCCCGGGATGCGGCAAGTACGTCGCTGGTTTCGGCATGGTCGGCGGTCGATACCTTCACCCTGTCGGCAACCTCGTCGGCCACCGCTCCGTCGACGCCGGTGCTGGTCAACGAGGGAAGCAACGCCTGCTCTTCCTCCTCGGGGTGCGCAATTGCCCTGCAATGGTACGCCGCCACCATTGCCGGCGGCGGGAGCAGTGAATATCTCGTTCAGGTGAGCAGCAGATCCACCTTCTCGTCGATAACCGCCAGTTCGGGATGGATTTCCGGCACCAGCTGGACGGCAACCCTCGGCAGTGGCACGTGGTACTGGCGGGTACAGGCGCGGAACGCGGCGAATCCGAGCCTTGTCTCGTCCTGGTCCGCGGTAGACAGCTTCTCCGTTTCGCAGTCTTCATGGTCACATCACTAGGCCGGTACCGGCGGCAGATGCCGCCGACCACAAGAGAGGAGGTGAAACCGATGAAGAAAACCCGATACGTCCCCCCCAAGATCGTGGGTCGCGCGGCGGTGCATCCCTGCTAGCGGCCCCTCTGCGACGAATAGTCCGGCAGCCACGGCTGTCCGGGCGGCCGCGCCGCCACCGGCAATCGGCGTCTCCGGCGAACCACCGTAGGGGCGAACCATGTTTCGCCCCTACACAACAATGCTCCCCGCCGCAAACGCTGTTCCTTTGCCGAAGCGGGAAAAAGCTGGCCGCGCACCACGGTGGAGGAGCGACTGCACGACGATGAAACCGTTACTCTTATCAATTTTCTGCTTATTGTGCTTTACCGTGCCCGGGCTCGCCTTCGCCGCGCCCGGCGCCGGCGCCCCCCAGGACAATCGGGGGCGGGAACATACCGGCATCAGCGGCACCGTTCTCGACGCTTACGGCAAACCGGTAGCCGGCGCGCTGGTTGTAGCCAGGAACGCCGCCACGGCGGACGGCCCGGTCTTCGTGGCGGATGGGCGGACCGGCAAGGATGGGCAGTACCGGCTCAGCCTTCCGGAAGGCGGCCGCTACCTGGTGCGGGTGAAAGGAAATCGGCTCCAGTTCGCCGCCGAGGTAAAGGCAGGAGCCGTAACGGAAGGGATCAACATCAATCCGAGCGGGATTCCCGGACCGCGGCGCGCCCCGGCGGAGGTAGGCAAAGAAATGGCCGGCGTCTGCGGCGACGAAGATTTCGCCACCACCGTTGCCGGCCGTTCCGGTTGTCTGGTGATGCGGGAATACGGCTTCTCGGGACCATCGTCACCCCGGACGCTGGTGGTCTGGCTGCATGGCGACTTGTCTGACGGCGGACCCGCCAACTATCATTTCCCGTTGGCCGAGCAGGCGGCAACGGAGTTTGCCGCCGAAAAGGTGCTGAGCATCGCCCTGGTGCGCCCCGGCTACCAGGACGGTGCGGGAAATTACTCCGCAGGCGACTGCTATCGGCGGCTCGACACCTATACCCGGGAAAACATTACCGAAATCGGGGCAGCTATCGAGCGACTCCGGCAACACTTCAAGCCGGAGCGGCTTTTCCTCGTCGGCGATTCCGGCGGCGCCGCCATTGCCGCCGTCCTGCTCGGGATGCAGCCGAAGCTGGCCGAGGGGGCGATCCTCGTCGGCTGCCCCTGCGATCTCGTCCGCTGGCGCGGCGACCGCCGGCCGTGGACTGCCAGCGAAAACCCGCTCAACTGGGCCGACAGGATCGATCCGGCGGCCAGCGTCATCGTGCTCACCGGCGCCGACGACAGCAACACCGTGCCGGTCATCGGCCTCTACTACGCCGACGTCCTCAAGACGCGCGGCGTCAGGGCGACCTTCCGGATGATCCCCGATACAACCCATGAAGAAGCCATTGCTTCCCCGGCGGTCACCGCCGCCCTCCGCTCGCTCCTTCGCTAGGAGGCCGGTTGCGCCTCCCTCCCCTCACGAGCCGTACTGCGGGAACCGGCGCATCATTTCGACCACGGCGGGATGACCGCGGAGCAGCGCGGCTTCCCCGGCAAGGCCACGGCGATCGCAGAAGTCGAGCAACGCGTAAAGGGCTTCGGCCTCCGTCCGGCTGACGAACTCGGCATACGGCTCGCGCTCCATACTTTCGATCGCCGCCGTCAAAGCACTCCCGGCCCCCCTGCTGTCGCCGGCCGCCAGACAGGTCTCGGCAATCAGAAAGCGCGTCGGGAACGAGCCGTTCAGCCTGGCGTCCCGCTCATACACATCGAGCGCTTCCTGCAGCCGGCCGAGCTTCCGCAGGCAGTGGCCGAACTGGAAGAGTCCCGTCCGCATCGCCGGATCGGCGACAAACCCCGCCCGGAAGAACTTCTCTGCCTCCCGGTAGAGGCCCTTCTCGTAGCAGATGATGCCGATATAGGGTAATGCCGGGCAGTACCGCTTGTCCTGGCGGCAACAGCTCTCGGCGGCGGCAAGGGCCGGCGGGAACTCATGCTCCAGAAGATGAGCGTAGGCCTTGTACAGCAAGAGTGGCGGCAACGGATAACGATCGAGGTATTGTTCCAGCAGCTGGAGCATCGCCGCCGCGTCCGTCGTCCGGTACGCCGTATCCAGCTGCTGCAGCAGGAGCAGCTGCTCGGGAGGGGACTGCCGCAACAGCTGGGGCCTGACGAGGATCATCGTCACCGCATCCGCCACCCAGCGGAGATGGGGCGGCAGGTAATAGTCGCCGTTGACCGACGAGCAGACGATCGCATCCCGGATCCGGTAGTCCCTGGCATCCAGGGCATCGAAGACGTTATGCAGGGCGGTAAGATACGACTCGCGATACTGTTGCGAATAGGTGGGGAAGAAATCCACGTCGAAACTCAACAAGAGCGGCCGGTCGATTGCCGGGAGAGACTCCAGGCCGCAGATGGTAACGGGGATGCCACGGAACGAGCCGACGAACTGCCGGTCGCGGAGGCGGAAGGTCTGGATGTCTTCCGCCTTGAACCGGCAGGCGGTCAACAGTTGTTGCAGCTGCGCTTCCGCGTCCTCCCGGGGGAAGTAGCGGAAGGGGATGACCCAGTATATTTCGCTGAAAATGCCAAGGCGGGCGCCGGCATAGATCCAGTTGCCGATGTGGTAGAGGCTCTCGTCGCCCAACGAATCCGCCGCCCTGAACCGGCGCCAGTCCCGCTGCCGGTAGAGCCCTTCCAGGGCCGCGATCTTCTCGTGGGGAATCCAGCGGAAATCATCGTGGGTATCGATGTTCATCAGCACGGCATCGCGCACCCCGCGTTCGGCCCAGTGCGCCAGCGCCTGGCTGTGGTCTTCCATGACGAACGGCTTGGCGAGGGGATTCCGGCCGAGGACCGGCGGGGCGGAACTACAGCCGGCAAGCTTGGCGGCCACCGCCAGCTGCAGGGAAAACACCATGAATTGACGACGGGTCATCGAGCGCATAACGGTGATTTCCTCATGCAAAAGATTGCCCACCGGAGAGTCCAACCGGCATCATCTGAAAAGATTGTACTTGAGGATGCACCGTAACGCCGACAAGCCATCCTTCCAGCCGATTTTCTTCCCCTCCCGGTAGGTCCTCCCCGAATAGGAAATCCCCATTTCGTAAATCCTGACCCCGAGCTTGGCGATCTTTGCCGTAATCTCCGGTTCGAATCCGAACCGGTTTTCCTCGATGGTAATTTTCTGGAGCACTTCCCGCCGGAAAACCTTGCAGCCGGTCTCCATATCGGAAAGATTCAGATTGGTCAGCATATTGGAGAGCAAAGTCAGGAACTTGTTCCCCACCATGTGCCAGAAGAACAATACCCGGTGGTAGTCGCCGGTGACGAACCGCGACCCGTAGACGACGTCCGCCTTCCCTTCGAGGATCGGCGCGATGAGCTTCGGATAGGAGCGCGGATCGTACTCCAGGTCCGCGTCTTGAATAATCACGATATCGCCGGTAGCCTGGCTAAAGCCGGTCCTCATGGCCGCCCCCTTCCCCTGGTTCCGCTCGTGCAGGAAAACGCGGGTCGTCCCGCCGGCCAGGGCGCAGACCAGCTCGCGCGTGCCGTCGGTAGAGCCGTCATCGACCAGGATGATCTCTTTATCGAGCTCGACCGCTGAAACCCGTCGGTAGATCTCGCCGACGGTCGCCTTCTCGTTGTAGACCGGCAGGACAACTGATACTTTCACCGTGTTCAATCCCTCGCCGGCCGGGCAACCGCCACCGGCCCGATTTCGCGGCATTAACGTGACCGACGCCACTTTCTGAACAGCCCCACCGCATTCCGGAGGAAAATGGCCAAGCGCTGCCGGGACCGCAGGGCAAGGAGCAAATAACGGGCCAGCTTTCGCGGCCGCAGGTAGAAGCCCTTTTCCACCGCGGCCCGTAACGCCGGCAGATTTGCAGGTACCGCCGGCGTTGCACGTCCCGCGCCATCGGCTGCCGGCGCTGGTCGGGCAGCCGCCATTCGGCTGCCGACGCGCGGTTCCAGGAGATTGACGGCCACGTAATCCGGATCGAGCCGCTGCAGGGTGGAAATGGTCCGCCGGACATCGTCGCCGGGGAAGCCCAGGATGATGCTGACCAGGACTTCCAGCCCCGCTTCCCGGGTAAGACTGACCGCCTCCTTGATCTGCGCCATGGTCAACGCCTTGCCGGTTTCCGCCAGGATGGCGTCGTCGCCGCTCTCGATCCCGTAGGAGATCAGATAGCACCCGGCGGCCTTCATCTTCCGGAGGAGCTCCCGGTCGACCGTATCCACCCTGGTCCAGCAACTCCAGGCCAGCCGGATGTTGTTCGCCTCGATCCGCTCGCAGAGCTCCGCCGTATCGGAAAGCGTAAAGGTAAAATCCCGGAAAACGACCTCCCGGATGCCGAGCCCCTGGATGTACTGCAATTCACGGACAATCTCCTCGACGGGCCTTTTCCTGAACGGCAAGCCGTTGGAGTTGCAGAAGGTGCAGTGAAACGGACAGCCGTAATTCGTCAGGACGGACGTGATGTTCCGGTACCGGGAGTAGGGCATGGCGTAACCGTAGCCGGTTATCAGCTCATGGGGCGGAAGTCCGGCCTGGAACGTGGTCCCACCGCCCGGCTCGACGGCCCCCTGCCCGGCCCCGCCGGCCACCAGGCGGCGGATCGCCTCGCCATTGGTCAGATCGCGCACCAGGACGTCGATTGCCGCGAATTGCCGATCGGTGAAAAAAACCACGTCACCGCTCGCCCAAACGCGGACTGCCGGCACCACCCGCTTCAGCTCGCCGAGATGCCGGAGGTCGCTCTCCAGGCTGAGTGACGAAATGATCGTGAAGACAATGTCCGGCCGCAGCGCCCCGATGCGGCCCAGGCACTCCGCCCAGGAGAACCTGCCCGCCAGACAGTCGAGATAGCTAAGCGCCGCGGTATCGCGAACCGCCCCCCCGAACAGCAGCAGGTCGACGGGCGGCCAGGAGTAAGCCGCCTTGATTTCGTGGGGGCAGCCGTAATCGCGCTGAATGAGCCGGCCAAAAGGCAGGTTGAGGAGTACTATCTTCGTCACGGGCACGGCGCCTTGAACAGGTAGGCCGCCTGTTTGCCGGAATTCTTGCCGGTTACGGGCGGGCGGAACGGCGGGCAGGCAGCTTGTGGTGGTAGCAAAGATGGCATAATTTTTGGTATGGTAACTTCTGCAATGATAATACCGTGACCGTCCGGGGAGCAAGATTGTTCATGGCAGAGACACCGCAGGGAGAAACCAACGAGACGAAGCCGCTGACAGGCGGCCGCGGTCAACCGCTCGACCTGGTCATCCTCGCCCTGCTCACCTTTGCCGTTTATGGCCGGACGCTGGGCCACGATTTCCAGCGCAACTGGGACGACAACTGGTACATCCTCTACAATGACGCCGTATGCGGCTTCACCTGGCCCCACATCAAGGCGGCCTTCACCAATTACTACATCGGCCACTACGCCCCGGTGCACATCCTCTCCTACATGCTGGACTACACCCTCTGGGGGCTGAAGGCCGGCGGCTTTCTTCTCACCAACATCGTCCTCCACGTCGCCAACGGGCTTCTCTTCTACCGGCTGCTCAATCGGTGGTATGGCGAGCGGCTGCTCGCCCTGACCGCCGCCGCCCTCTTTCTGCTGCATCCGGTGCAGGTCGAAACCGTCGCCTGGATAGCCGAGCGAAAATCGCTGCTCTCCCTGCTGTTTCTGCTGCTCGCCTGGGAGGGGTACGACCGGTACCGGAGAGCGGGGGAAAGAAAGGGCCGACTCGCCTACGCCGCGTCGTTGGCGGCGTTTGTGATCGCCCTGCTGGCCAAGTCCATGGCGGTGATTCTGCCGGTTGTCCTGGTTCTCTACGATCGGTGCTTTTTCCCCGGGGAACGGCGGCTGCGGTTGAAGGACAAAATCCCCTTCATCCTTGCCGCCGGGGCGGTCGCCGCCCTGACCATGTATGCTCAGCTACCGGGGGTCGGCCAAGGCGGGCGCGCCGCAACGTATCACGGTGGCAGCCCGTGGGCGACCTTCCTCACCATGTTGCCGGTCTTCTGTCGCTATCTCGGGATGATCGTCTGGCCGGCGCAGCTGAGCGCCCAATACGCCCCCCCCATTCACCGCGCCATCGATGGGACGGTGGCCGGCGCCGCGCTCCTCCTGGCCGGGGTGGTCATCGGCGGCATCCGGCTTTACCGGGCCGACCGCCGGCTCGGCTTCTGGGTGATCTTCTTCTGGCTCGGCCTCCTGCCGGTCTCGCAGATCGTGCCGATGATCTTCCTGATGTACGACCACTACCTCTACCTGCCGATGATGGCGGTCGGCGTTCTGGCCGGGGCTGGAGCGCTGCGGCTGCGGGCATGGCTCGGCACGCGGCGCCCGGCGTTGACGGCAGCCCTGATCGCCGGGCCGCTGGTGGCACTGGCGGTGGTCTCCTGCCAGCGGGCCGGCGTCTGGCGAAACGCGCTCACCCTCTGGGCCGACGCGGTCGCCAAGCAGCCGGCCAGCGACCGGGCCTGGGAGCTTTACGGCGAAGCGTTGTACCGTTTCACCGACGATATCCCGGCAGCCCGCCGGGCGTATGAGCGCGGGCTGGCGCTCAATCCGGCAAACAGCGAGATTCTCTACGGCCTGGGCGACCTCTACACCGAGACGGGTGAGCTGGATAAGGGATATGCGCTGCTCCGCCGCCTCCTGGCCAGCAAACCGGACTACCCGGTCGGCTGGATAGCCCTCGGCAACAACTATCGGCGGCGGAGTGAATACCGGCAGGCCGAGCGGGCCTACCAACGGGCCCAGACCCTCCAGCCCGATTTGCTCCAGGCGGTGATGGCTCTCGGCACGCTCGCCATCAGCGAAGGGCGTCTCGACAAGGCCAGGGCCGCCTTCCTTGCCGGCGAGTCACAGGGGTGGGACAATCCGGACATCGCCTACCAACTGATGTGCGTCGAAGCACTGGCCGGACACCGGGAAGAGGCACTGGCCTGGCTGGAAAAGGCGTTGCAGCGGGGTTTCCGCAATTACAACGCCCTGTTCACCAACCGGCAGCTGGCGTCGATCTGGGACGACCCACGCTACAACTATCTGCTCCAGCAATACTTTCCAGGATCGAACTAAGCAGCAGGGTCCTTATCGGCCGCGGCAGGCACCTCGCGGGCCGACGGCCGACCGGTCACCGGGCATAGGCGATGCCGAGATATTTCTTCCCGGCGCCGCGGGCAAAGTCGATGAGCTGCCGGACCGCCGGCGACGGGGCGCCCTTGGTGATCAGCGTGACGGTCTGGACTATTGCGGGCGTTTCGACGACCGTGACCGAGTCATCGACCAAGGCTGCCGGGAGAAGGGCAATCGAGTCGGGCACTTCGACAACGCGCTTCCGGACATCCTCCCAACTGAGCGCATCGATCATCCCCGAAGCGTAGTCGGCGCCGTCCATCACCTGATAGCGAAAGGCGCTGCTGATCGGTGCGCCCCACGGCTTGATGATGCGGACCGCCTCGTTCACTCCGCCGACCTCTTTCCAGTCCTGGATCGCACCGCTGAAAACCCCTTTCAGCTGGCCTTTGTCAAGCCGGCGCAGGGTATAGCCCCGCGCGACCACCACGGCAACCGGCACCGTCACGATGGTCGTCGCCTGAAACGCGCCCCCGTCGATGTCCGTCCCTTTCGCCTTCAAATCCCGCACCAGTTCTTCCAGCGGCAACGCCGATACCACCACATCAAGCGTCCCGTTATCGAGGTCCCGGAGGACGTCGTCCGTGTCGGCCTCCCGGAGAACGAGCGTATTGCCGGTGGCGCGTTCAAATGGCCCCTGGAGCGGTTTCAGGACCTCGTTCAACGAGATGGGCCCACCGGCCCCGCGGAGCTCCGCCGCCCGGCTTGCCGGCACCACAGCCAGCAACGCCGCCACCAGCGCCACAAGTGACAGGCACCGCGCCCCGCGCACTGCGCGCAAACCACCCGTCCGTTCCATCACCGTTCCCCACGCCATCAGTCACCTCCGTCAACTCTGGAGCACCGGCCCCAGGGATCTCAGTTGCCCGCCCCAACGGGCTTGTTCTGACCGCCGCTTTCACGGTCAAACCACTCGATCTGCCCCTTCGCCTTCCCCGCCCGCCGGAAATCCGCCGCGGCCTCGGCCAGCCGCCCCAGCTTCCGCAAGGCGACCCCCCGGTTGTAATAATAGAGCGGCTGCGCGGCGCTGGCGATGGCGGCGGAGAAGTCCCGCACCGCCTCATCATACTTTCCCCAGCGGAGGAACGCTTCGCCGCGGAAGGCATACAGATTGAACGCCTCGGGCAGCCCCTCGCGCAGCGCGATCTCCAGGCAGGCCGTGTAATCGTCGACGGCGGCGGAGTAGTCGCCGTTATCGACGCGAAACAGCGCCCGGTAGAAGTATGCCCGATCAAAGGGCTGAAAGGCAATAACCCGTGACCACATCGTGCCGGAATCGTGCCAGACGTCGATCAGGCGCACCGTCATCGCCCCGTAGAAGAAGAGGAGCGCCACGGCCAGGCCGGCAACCGGCAGGCGCTTCGCCCGGCCGGCGCCCCCTGCACACACCTTCCCCACGCCAGCCGCCGCCACGATGCTCGGCACCACCGCCGGCAGGTAGGTGAAGCGTGCCGCAAAGGCCTGGATGCCATTCTGGGTGAAGGCCATCACCGGCAGGAGCGGGATGACGAAGCAGAGCCCGGTCGCCAGGAGCCAGGGGCGCTTTATGCCGGCATAGACGCAGCAGCAGGCGGCGCCGGCGACGATCACCGTTTTTACCGTGTAGGCGACCGGAATCGGGTCCGGAATGAAGTAGAGGGGAATGATGCCGACCGGCCAGAGCGTCAGCCGACAGTACTCGAAGACGGCATTGCCGGACACGGCGATCCGCTGGCCAAGGGTCAGGTTGAGCAGGACGTTATCCTGCTCCGCCACGGCCAGGGTGAGCGTCGCCATTGCCGCCGCCAGCGCGAAGTAAGGGACTTTTTCGCGCACCAGGGCCAGCACGCCCCCCCGCCGCAGCCGTCCCAGGGGAGCCCAGTCGGCAACCAAAAAGAGTATCGGGATGACCACGCTCACCGGCTTGGCCATCAGCGAGCAGCCGAACAGCACGAGGGACGCCAGGTACGCATGAACGGCCGTTCGCCGCCTGCCTGGCACGTCGACCAGCTGCGCATAGTGCAGGTAGAAAATTGCCGCGCCGAGGGCAAACGCCCCGTTCAGGACATCTTTCCGCTCCGTGGCCCAGGCGACCGACTCTACCCGCAGCGGATGCAGGCCCCACACAAGCCCCGCCAGCAGAAGCAGTGCCGGATACCGCCAACGCGCCGGGGCCGGTCCCTGCTCCCCGCTCCCCGCCGCGCCCGCCAGCAGCCGATCTGCCAGAAGCACCACCAGCCCCCCGTTCACGGCATGCAGCAGGATATTGGTCAGGTGATAACCGAAGGGGTCCAGGCCCCAGAAATGATAATCGACGGCAAAGGAAAGCCAGGTGAGAGGCATCCACCAGCCGGTGGCGGTATCGGTAAAGGCCCAGACGAAGAACTTCCGGTCCAGGCCCCTGATGTCGACATTGTTCAGGATGTAGATCTGATCGTCCCAGTTGACGAATCCGCAGTCAAGCGCCCGCAGGTAGACCAGCAGGGAGATCAACGCAACGATCAGAGCAGTGGCGACGACGACCTTGCGGGAT
This sequence comes from Geotalea uraniireducens, assembly GCF_027943965.1. Taxonomy (NCBI): domain Bacteria; kingdom Pseudomonadati; phylum Thermodesulfobacteriota; class Desulfuromonadia; order Geobacterales; family Geobacteraceae; genus Geotalea; species Geotalea uraniireducens. Next base: position 3,531,534 of record NZ_AP027151.1, read on the forward strand.
GACTTCATCGGTACTTCCTCGGAGAGGAAAGCAGGCAACGGACGATTGGCGGATGGTTCGGCACGCCTGGACAAGCTCTCGGCAATGTTGGCAAACGGCATGTTGCCGGGGTGCGCCGCCATTATCGGGGGACATCAGGAGAGCAGCGACAAAAAAGGGGTGGAGCCGGCATTCCCGGCCCCACCCGTGCCACGGTTTCGGATCAGCAGGGATGAACGTTCGCCGAGCCGACTATTCTGGGCTTTTGATAGGTCCGCTTTTTCATGAGCTCATCTCCTTTCCGCACCCGCAATGGCGCCACATCAGACTAGCTGTCCCGCTTTGACGGTTCGTTATCCGGACGTCAGTTCGTCCAGGGGGTCTTGGTGTTCCACAGCTGGTTCGCGTTGCTTGAGGTACCCGCACCGCCGGCATTCGTCACGTTGTGGCAGGTGGGAATATTGGCCGTCGTGCTCCGGGAGCCGCCCGTACCGAAGAACCACGGCCCGGCGTTCTTCTCACGGCTGCCGCTGCCGCCCCCCCCCATCGGCCCGCGTCCGCCGCCGGCACCACTGCTGCCGCTGGCCGAATCGTACCCGAAGGCGGCCCCCGACTGGACCTGGCCGCGGTGGGCGCCGTCGAGACAGTTGGTCACCATCAGGCGCGGCAGCCGGGTATTGTGCGGCGCGTGGCACTTGGAGCAGGCGAACGAGTGCATGGTATTGTTGTAGTTGCCGTCGCTTGCCGAGGCCGTGGTGGCCCACCCTTTTACCGTGCCGTGGATCCGGGAGACCGACTTCCAGGCATCGGGGGCGACGTTCAGCCCGGCCTTGGGTGCCAGCGCCGTCTGGGTGTGACAGCCGGTGCAAAGGCCGGCGAACTGGGTAACGACCTCGGTGACCCGGGTGGTGTTGGTCTTGCTCCAGCTCGGCGCATTGATACTCCCCGACCGGCCGTCGTTGTTGATGGTGGTCGGCCCGAAGGTGTTCTGGTCGAGGTGATACTGCGGGGTGCTACCGCTGTATTGAATTGAGACGCGACTGCCACCGCCACGTGCCTCGGTCGTCCCCGACGGGGCGGCATCTTCTTTCCACGGCGAGGTCATCCATGTTCCCTTGAGGAGCGGCACCCCGTAGGCCTCGTTGGCGCCGAGGCCCGGGCTGACGCCGTGAGGATCGTGGCACGGCGTGCAGAGGCCGTTGATCCCGGTCTTGATCTTCACCGCCGCATTGGGCAGCGTCGGTTTCGAGACCGTTGTCGTCAACGTCGACGAGGCGCCGAAGTGCCCGCCCATATTGGTGCCGTGCGTCCCGAACCCCTTGTAGGAGAAGCGCGTCACGGAGTTGAAGGTGCCGGCGCCGAAATACGGGGTATCCCAGTAGCCGTAGATGGCCTGGCTGTCGCCGAAGGTCCCGGTGTATCCCCACGGGAAGGAAGCGGAGGCAGTGGCGTTGTTGTGGCAGTTGAAGCAGAGGGCGCCACCAGGATTGTAGGCGTTTTTGCTCCCGGCTGCCGTGCTGCCGCCGGCGGTCGGCGTATAGGTAGCGGTATAGCCGCCTTTGCCGGCGGTAGTGCTCTTCAGGATCGCCCCCTTGTTCCAGCCGGTGGCGCTGGAATAGCTGGACATGATCCCCGACGCGGCGGTGCCGTGGGAGTTGTGGCAATCGAAGCAGAGGACACTCGTGGTGCCGCTCGTATTCGGCCAGGTTTCCGAGGTATTCCAGCCGCGCTGGTTCAGGTCGGCCCGACCATGGGCGGAGTAGGCTTTCGTCTGGGTGTTCTTCGGGTTGATGTCGTTCGAGGTAGTGTCGGTGTATTTGCCCCAAGGGGTAGTGCCGGCCTGCGAATAGCGTTCATCGACGCTGTAGCCGTCCCAGGAGTACTGTTCCGGGGTCTTGCCGTCGCCGAACGGCTGGTAGGCGGCATTGGTAGAGTTGTGGCACTTGATGCAGACCGTGTTGATCTTGGCAATCTGGGTCCGGCTGCTGTTCGACGCCCCGCCCGAGGTATAGACGGTAAACGCCCCGGCAGCGTAGGTGGCCGGCCGGGCCCCCGTTCCCTGGAGGACGAGGGTCACCCCTTTCCCGCTGCCAGTCGTCCCGGCATGGTAGGTGGTGTTGATGTAGCCGTTGCTGTCGGCCTCCCAGTGGCACTGGTAGCAGCGGACGTTCAGCTGGGTATTGGTGAAGTTCCCCTGAATGTGGTGGGACTGGGCGCTGAACTGCGAACCGACCGCCACCCGGTTCCCCTGGGAGACGGAGTGGCACTCGACGCAGTTGTTGTCGCCCCAGGTAGCGCTGGTAGTGCCATGACAGGAGATGCTGGTGCAGGTCATGGTCGCCGGATCGTAGGTAAAGGAAACCGTCCCGCCGATCGTGAACGTCCCGCCCGGGACGACATCGACGGTGCCGTTGATGTGACGCATCGGCGCGACGCCGCTCAGCTTGTTGGCGGTGCCGGAATCGACCGTATTGGCATGGCAGTAGTAGCAGCCGGTGGTACTGGTGATCCCGAGCCGCGCCACGTGGATGGCATGGCTGTTGGCCGTGGTGCTGCCGGCGCCGCCGTTGGTGTAGTCGGGAGCGCCGGTGGCGGCGTTGGAGGTTCCGTGGCAGCCGTTGCAGCCGTAAGTCGTCGCAGAGGTCCAGATGGCCGGGTTCACATAGACGATGTTCTTCCGGTTGCCGTTGGAGTGGCAGTAGAGGTTCTGGCACTGCTTGGTGCCGGTATCGTAGTTGTCGTTGGCGAAGGCACCGGAGTAGTCGATGAACTTGTTGACGTGGTTCGCCGTATTGCTGATGGTGGTGCTGTTGCTGACAGTCTTCGCATGGCACGCCTCACAGCCGAAACCGGTGTTGGTGCCGAAGACCGTGCTGTTGTTGACGTGGGACGCGTGCTTGCCGGAGAGGGCCGTTCCGGCACCGCCGACGGTGCTGTAATTGCCGTGGCAGCCGGTGCAGGTGAGGGTGGTTCCCCAGGTGGGGGACGCATACTGCAGGTTCGCCGCCTGGCCGTTGCTGTGGCAGTAGATGTTGGTGCACTGGCGATAGACGGCGCTCGGCGCCGGGGCACCGGTCGAGTAGTTGAGGAAGCCGTTGTAGCGGGCACCGGCACCGATCCGGGTGTCGGCCGAATTGAGCATGATCTTGACGCTGGCGTTCACGTGGCTGGTATCGGTCACCGACGGATGGCAGGTGGTGCAGGCGAAGCCGTAGTAAGAACTGCTGGCATGTTTGGTATGGCTCCCGCGGCTCGGAGGGTTGGCGGCGGTGGTACCGTGGCAGGCACCGCAAGCCGCCTGGCCGCTGCCGACCCAGGACGGACGGTAGATGCTGCCGCCGGAACCGCTCCAGTTGCCATGGCAGGCAACGCTACAGGTATTGGCGTAGGTCGACCCGGTGCTCACCGTAGTGCCGGCATTCCCCGCCTGGAAACCGTAGCCGTTCGACAACGGCGAGTGACCGCTGAAATTGCCCATGACGATCGACCCCTTGAAGCCGGGGGTGTTGACCGGATTGGCGTTGAAGCCGAGGGTGATCTTCATGTTCACGTCGGGCATCGGCGTGCCGTTGTGGCAGGTGTCGCAGGCGAAGTGGCGGGTCACGGCATGGGTAGCGTGGGCACCGGGGCTTGCCGGGCTCGTCGCGCCGGTGGGGACCGTCGGCGAGGTGGACGGGCCGGACCGCCAGACCAGGCCGGTATTGGTGCTGCCATCCGTTTTGTTGACGATCGGCGGCAGGCCGTGGCAGATGTCGCAGGACGCCTTGAAGCCGACATTGTGCGGATGGCAGACCACGCAGTCGGTATGGTTGTAATGGACCTTGGAGGTCTGGGCCGAAGCGTTGGCATTATGGAATTTGTTCTGACTGTGGCAAACCTCGCAGACCCGCACGGTGGAAGTATGGGCCGTGGAGTCGTCACCCATGCTGGTAACGTTCTGGAACGAGACGGAAGCGTCGGCCCCGCTCGGGTAGTAAACGGCGGTCACTGATGAGTTGGCCGGATTGAGCGTCGGCCGGAACGACTTGATGTTGGGTGCCCCCGGCTGATGACAGTTGATGCAGGTGATGTCACCGTACTGGCCGCCAACGACCCCCCACTTGCCGCCCCATTTGGTGGTACCGGGGAAACGGTCGCTGTTGTGGGTCAGCCCGATGCTCAGGGTCGGGGCCGTCTGAACGCCGGTAAAGGTCTGCACCGCCGGCGAGCCGCCGTTGATCCCGTCGGGATCCTGGAAGGTCACCCGAACGTCATAGGCCGTGTCGGGTTTCAGGCCCGAAATGGCGGTGGTATAGGGACTTGGCTCGTGGTTGCCGCCGGCGATCCAGGTCTTCCAGGTACTGTCGGTGGAGAGCTTGTATTCGACCTTGTAGGTGCTGTTGCCGTTCAGGTCGTTGGTGTAGGGAACATACACGTTAATGGTGGACGTTCCGAGGGCGTCGACCGCAACAGCCCCCGGCGCCACGGCATAAGCCGGCAGGGCGATGCTGTCGATTTCCACCGTATAGGTGCTGGGGAACCCTTCGACGTTGATGCTGTCGGGATCGTTGTAGATGCACTGGACATCGTAGAGGTTGGCGGAGTCGAGGCCGGTGATGGTGGTGGCATAGGGGCTGGCCGTATGGCTGCCGGTACCCCAGTTGGTCCACGAGCCGGCACCGCTGATCCGGTAGTTGATCGTGTAGGTGTTGTTGGCATTGGGGTCGCCGGTATAGGGCATCGTGATCATGATCGAGGTGGAATTGATCGCGATAGCCGACGGCACCCCCGGATTGGTCATATTGGGATTGACCGGCACATAGGGTCCGCTCGTCGCGCCGACCGCATAGTTGTTGAAGGCGTCGAAGGCGTAAATGGTGTAGTAATAACCGATGCCGTTGACCACCCCTGTGTCGGTGAAACTGGTACCGGTACCGACATAGACGACCTGGGCGGTGCCGATAACGTTGCCGACCGAATAGCTCCGGCCTTCGATCGGATTGTCGGCGGTAGGGATGGTGTTGCGCAGCACCACGACCCCGGCGAAATCGCTGCCCGGATTGGTCCAGCCGAGGGCGACCTGGGCATTGCCGGGGGTAATCCCTCCCCAGGTGGCGTCAGCCGGCGAACTGTTGTCGATGGTCAGGGTAGCGCTCCCGCTGTCGCTGATCGTCATGTTCCCCAACTGGGAATGGGTGGCGGCGGTAACGAGGGCGGTGACGGCGTAGGTCCCGCCCGGCGGCGCAGGTACGTCGGCATGGGATTTCGGGATGATCCGGACCTGGTAGTTGGTCAAGGTCGTGCTTGGCAGCAGTCCGGCAAGCTGGACGGTCCAGACGTCCCCCGAGCCGGGGGCCGCGGCGGAGCCATAGGTCGTTGAATTGTCGCTGTTGGTGATCAGGACCCGGGAAACGTACTGCGACATGCCCGTCGCCAGGGTAACGTTGACCGTGTCGAGGGTGTCGTAGATGGGGTTGGACAACTGCACCGAGAACGTATCGATCGGATAGGAGGTAGTCCCGTCGACCGAGGGCCCGATGGTAATCGAGGCCGGCTCGGCGGTGCCGTTGCCGATGGTGACATCGCCGATCACCGTCTCGGTGACGATCAGCCGCGAGGTCCCCGAGGGGGCGGAACTGGCGGCCTGGTTGACGAGGAGGATAGGATCGCAGTTAACGGCGCTCCCCAGGTAGCGGACCTCGAGTCGGTGGCCGGCAAGCAGTTTGTAGGCGGCGTTGCCGAAGTTCACCGCCGTGCCGGTACCGTTGACGAAGCGCTGCAGGGCCGTGGTATTGGTCGCCAGCGTCTTGGTAACCGTGCTGCCGATCTGCACCACTGCCCCGGTGGCCGGATTATAGTCGAAAAGCTGGACCTTGAAGCTGGCGCTCGCCCCGCCCCCGAAGGTCGTCCGGACGTAGCACTCGAACTCGGCCAGGGCGTTGGGATCGATCCGGGTATCGACGGCATAGGCCGGGGTATAGGCCCGGTAGTACTCCTGGTCGGTGTACGTAGTATAGGTCGAGGTGGAATCGTAGACCCGGATCCGGGTGGTCCCCGTCGGCGGGGTGGTGTTCATCTGCCCCCGCCAGACGTTGCTCGACCCGTTGGTGGGGATGTCATAGGTAGTGGTGGAGAGCGACGTCATGTTGGTGGTGCCGTCGACCCCGACGCTGGTGGCCGGCAGCGCATTCAGATAATAGGTGGTGGTGGCGGCCCCGGAGAGGAGCGGTTTCAGCCACCCCTGATACATGAAGATGGTAACGAGCAGCGTAACCGTGAGAGTAAGGGCGCTTTTGGCCCGAAAACTCATTCCTCGCACCTTCTTGACGATTATCCTTCCCATGACAGATTCCCCTCGTTCAGTTCACTCTGGTAAGAGATGTATATATTCATGAAACATGCCCGCCCGTTAGAGCGACGTGTGACAGCTCAGACAGGTGGTCTTGCCGCCGACATCGCCCCATTTGATCGTCTGCTGGAAGTGACAGGAGACGTTGGAGCAGGTTTTGGTCGCCGCCGAATAGGTGGCCTTCGCCAGACTGGTGGAGTACGTATCGAAGCTCCCCGCGGCCTTGTAGCTACCGGTCCGCACCCAGCCGGCTTCCGGCTTCCGGAGCTGGGCCTTGGCGATGACGTTGATGGAAGCGAACTTCACATCGACCTGGCCGTTGACGTGGGTCACGGCGCTGGCAATGGCGGCATTCCCCTTGAGCCGCGTGCCGGTATCGTGGCAGCCGGCTGTCGAACAGTTGACGCTCTGGTCGTTGGCCGAAGTGGTCACGGTGTCGTTATGGCAGAGGTTGCAGCTGATGGTGGTCGAGTTGCTGGCTAGGCCGTGGCTGCTGGTATCGGTATTGCCGGCGGTCCGCAGGCCGGTGGCGCCGTTATAGATGTTCTCGTAGTGGATGCCGACGATATGCCCGCCGGCGACGCCGCTGCCGAGCCAGTTGGTGGTATCGTAGTGGCCCGGAGAGCCGGCAATGGTGCTGTTGGGGTAGTTGCCGTGACAGTTGGCGCACTTGTCGCCGGTGAAGGTGCCGCCGTACCAGTCGGGGGTGGTGGCGTAGATCAGGTTGGTCGAGTAGCCGTTACTGTGGCAGTAGACCGCCGTGCACTTGATGGAAACGCCCGAGGTCCCGGTAATACCGCTCCCCGCCGCGTTGGGGCCGTTGTCGTTGGTGGCGCCGTTGCGGCTCCGCAGGTAGCCGATCCCCGCATCGTTCTTGCTCAGGGCCAGGTTTACCAAGCCATTGTTGTGGAAGGTGAGCTTGTCGAGGGGATGGCAGTTGGCGCAGCCGAACCGGTAGGTGGCCCCCACCGGATGGTTGCCGGTATAATTGTAGAAATTTGGGATCATCCCGCCGACATGGACGGCGTGGGCGCCGCTCAGGCCGGAGATCGGATGGCAGGAGTCACAGGTAAAGGGGGCGCCGCCCCAGCGGGGCGAGATGTAGACGGTCCCATTCTTCTGGCCGTTCGAATGGCAGTAGACGTTGCTGCAGCGGCGGCTCTGATCGTCATAGCTCGGATTGTTGTTGCCGGCCACCGCGGTATCGAAACTGATGTTCTTCTGGGTATTGGCGTGCAGCGTCGTTCCGGGAACCAGCGACGTGCCGGTCTGGGACGTGTTGTAGTGGCACTTCCGGCAGTCGCTGGCCGCCTCGACATGCTTGTAGTGGGAATTGTACCAGTTGCGGTCGCTGGAGCTGTAATTGTTGTAATTCGGCTCGCCGAATTGGCTGGCGACGTAACCGGCTGGCGGAGTGAGGCTGAGCGTCGCCGTGCCGTAAGCGCCGTGGCACCCTTTGCAGTCGAAGGTGGTGGCGGTGTCGCTCCAGGCGACCATCGACCGGAACGCCGGGGCGCGCTGGCCGGAGCTGTGGCAGTACACCGTATTGCAGGTCCCGCCGCTGATGTGCCCCGCCCGCAATCCCGAGTAGTCCTTGAAGCCGTTGACGTGGTTCAGCTTATTGATGATCGTCGTATTGTTCTGGACGGTCTTGGCATGGCACTCGACGCAGCCGAAGGCCGCCCCCAGTTTCGGGTTGTAAGCGGCATCGATATGCTTGCGATGGTTGTTGGTGGAAAGCACCCGGCTACTGCCGACCTGGCCGCCGTGGCACCCCGTGCAGTCCGTCGGCAGCGTCGAGCCCCAGATGGCCGTGTAGTTGTTGAAGGGCGGCGTGGTGGTAGTGCCGTTGGAGTGGCAGTAGATGTTCTGGCAGCGGCCATAGGCAGTGCCGACATCCTTGGCCATCGGGCTCGCCGAGCCGCTGTACAGCCCGTTCGTCCCGCCGATGGCCGGATCGAAGGAGATGTTGACCTTCTTGTTGACATGCATCGACATATCTTTGATGGTCCGGTTGTCGCTCACCGTGGCACCGTGGCACTTGACGCAGCCGATGATCGAGAGCGCGCCGTTGCCGATATGGATGCCGTGGGAGCCGGTGTTCATCGGCGAGCCCGACTCGGCATCGCCGAGATGGCAGCCGATGCAACTGGTCCCGAAGGGGCTGTTCCAGATCGGGGTACGGTTCGGCGAATCGTAGCTGGTCGCCTTGGTACCGGGGCTGTGACAGTAAAGGCCGCTACACGAACCGCTACGGTTGGTATTGTAGAGGTAGAGTGGGTAGCTCGCATCGCCGTTATAGGCGCCGGTGCCGCCATCGTTCGGAAAGGCGGAAAAATTGAAATCGAGCCCCCGCAGCCCGGCGCTGGTCGCATGGCCAAAGGGATTTGCCTCAACCGCGTGATCCGGGTGGCACTTCTTGCAGGAATTGGGTGAACCGCCAAAATAGGCGAGATGCTTCGTATGGTAATTGTCGCTGCCGACGGACGAGTTGTGGCAGGTATCGCAGGTCTGGGGCATATCCGCCGTCGCCCGGGAGAGGGCGGCATTACCCCGCTGGGGGGTCGTATTCTCGAAGTGGCAGTTGACGTTGACACAGGTATCGAAAACCGGCGTGGCGGTCTGGGGGAACGAGGTGACGTTTTTGTAGCGGGCGATCAGGCGTGAATTGTTGATATTAGCGACGAAGTCGATGTTACCGTTGCGGTGATTGAAGGTGGTCGGCATCTTGTGGCACTTGCCGCAGTTGAAGTCGCCGTTGCTCCGCTGCCAGGAATGGGTATTGTGACTGCCGACAAACTGGCCGGTAGAGATATTGCGGTACGCCGCATCGACCGGCGGCATGCCGTGGCAGCCCGAGCAACTGGTGATGGTGCCGGCCCGCGTCGCATCGACAGGGGCAAAGAGCACGGCGCCGCATGCCAGCATGAATACCAAGACACCTATCATCAACGAGCAGCCGTTGAACCCTGACTTTTCCGCCTTCCTCATGACCACCCTCCGCCTCTCTCCATCGGCCGGCCCCCGAATGTTCCCGACAGCCGGTCACCCAGGAATCCTGACCATATCATCACCGCTCCACGTATCCATGTTAACGGGCCACATTCCGTCAAATAACGGGGCCCACCACGGCAAATACAGATTAAGCGGCGCCAATCAAGAAACTAACCATTTTTTGTTAAGTGATTTCAAATTGTTGCAGCTGGTTACAATCTGCAAACATTTTGATTCCAGAGCAATTTTACCGCTCAACACTTAATGAGCAAAATCAGTACCATCTTGCAGCGAGCCGCTCTAAGTTCACTGAAGCACAGGCTGAAAAATCCTCCGGAGGTGCCAAGCGGCACGATATAACCCCACTCCCGGCAGACATTTTCCGTCAAATAACTGAATTTCCCCTTTTTTCTCGATTTTGGGATAAAAACAGGACCGCCCCCCCCAGCCCGCGAGCGGGGGAGCGGGACGGCGACAAGCAGTGACCATCAGGGAACGGAAGAGGAATAAATCACCAGCGAAATTGGCGGCGGGGGAACCGCCCGCACAGCATCGGGACGATGGACGACTGGCATCTGACCGTCCTGCCGGTCAGCGGTGAACGATCCCGGCAGCGCAGCAGACGGAGAATGGACTGGCAACCGAAGGCGGCCGGCCTCGCCGGCACATCCTCCTGGATGAAAGAACGCGGTTGCAAGGGGTAAAGCCAACCGGCAGCCCCCCCTCGGCAGGGGACTCAGCAGGGATGGACATTGGCCGCGCCGATCACCCGCGGCTGCTGATAACGTTTTTTCTTCATGCTTTCCTCTCCTTTCCGGACCGGCCAGTAACCGTCGTCAGTCGCTCGCCGGCGACACGATCGGCACGGTCGCCCGTCACCATGGTGTTACGGCATTCCAGAGCTGGTTGGCGTTGGCGGTGCCCGAGCCAGCCGCGTTGGGCACGTTGTGGCAAGTGGCGATATTCGCCGTCTGACTCTGACTTGGCGGATTGGCGCCGAAGAACCAGGGGTTGGGCCGATAGGGATCGAAGCCATCTCCGCCACCGCCGCCCGGCCCTTGCCCGCCACCGGCACCCGGGCCGGTATTATCGTATCCCCACCCACTACCGAAGGTCCCCCCCGAAGAAACCCGCCCGCGATGATTGGCATCGAGGCAGTTGGAAACCATCAACCGCGGCAGCCGCGAGTTGTGCGGGGTATGGCACTTCGAACAGGTGAACGAGTGCATGGCGTTGTTGGCGTTGCCGTCATAGGTGGCCGACGTCGTCGCCCACCCTTTCACCGCACCGTGGATCCGGGAAACCGACTTCCAGGCGTCGGGCTGCACACTCGTGCCCGCCTTCGGCGCCAGTGCCGCCTTGGTATGGCAGCCGAGACAGAGGCCGGCAAACTGGCTGTCGGTCTGGGTAACGCGGTTAGCATCCGCCTTGTTCCACGACGGCGCCCCCCCGGCACTGTTCGTCACGCCGAGACTGTTCTGATCGACGTGATAGCCCGGGGTACTCCCCGGCGTGCTATAGCCGCGGGGTTCGTTGGTCGCGGATGGTGCCGCATCCTCCTTCCAGAGCGAGGTGAGCCAGGTCCCCTTCAAGAGCGGCACCGCATACTGCTCATTGGTACCGAGGCTCGGGCTGACGCCGTGCGGATCGTGGCACGGGGTGCAGAGACCGTTGATCTGTTTCAGCGGCGTTGTCGCCATGGTGATGCCGGCCCCGCTCATCGCCATGGTGGAGTGGCCGAAATGCCCGCCCATGTTGGTCGCCCGGGTTGCCTTGAAGGTGTAGCGCTGGGTGGACGGGAAGGTGCCGCCGGCCTTGCCGAAATACGACGTATCCCAGTAGCCGAGGATCGCCTTGGTCGCGCCGTAGGTTCCGTAGCCCCAGGGAAGGGTACTGCTCGCCGCCGCGTTCTGGTGGCAGTCGAAACAGAGCCCGGCGCCGGCGTTGTAGACATCGTGATCGGTCGTCGTCCCGCCGGCTGCAGGTTTGTAGGTGGCGGTGTAGCCTCCCTTGCCGTTCACCGTATCCTTCAGGATGCCGCCGTTGGTGGTGGCGCTGGCGTAGCTGGTGGTAGTGCCGGCCACCGTCGAGCCGTGCGAGTTGTGGCAGTCGAAACAGAGTACGTTCGTGCCGCCGCTGGTGTTGGTGATCGCGCCATCGACGCCGTTGGTGGTATCCCAGCCGCGGGCGTTGTTGGCGGCATTGCCGTGGGCGGAGAAGGCCTTGGTGACACTCTTCGGGGCAACGGTAGCGGGGCTGGCATACTTGCCCCAGGTGGTGGTCCCGGTCTGAGAGTAGCGCTCGTCGATGCTCTTGCCGTCCCAGGCGTACTGTTGCGGCGTCTTGCCGTCGCCGAACGGCTGGTAGGTCGCGTTGGCCGCATCGTGGCAGCTCAGGCAGTGGCCGTTGATCTTTGCCAGTTGCGTCCGGGTGCCGTCGGCGGTGTACGCCACCCCGGTCACTCCTTCCGTATAGGTCGTCGGCCGCGCCAGCGTCCCCTGGATCACCAGGTTGACCGGCGCCCCGCTCGACAGCGACCCGCCATGGTAGGTCGGGTTGATCGTCCCGTCGGCATTCGCCTCCCAATGGCACTGGTAGCATTTGCTGTTGTCCAGCGTCCCCTGGATATGGTGCGAGTTGGCGCTGAACTGGGCGGTGATCGCCGCCCGGTTTCCCTGGCTCACCGAATGGCACTCGAGGCAGGCCGTCCCTCCCCACGTCGCACTGGTGCCACCGTGGCAGGAGATGCTGCTGCAGCTGCCGCCGCTGAAGGTGACGCTGACCGGCGCCAGGAAGTCGACGTCGACGGCCCGGTTCAGGTGCTGGGTCGAGTAGTTGCGGAACTTGCCGGCGGTATTCGCATCCGCGGTCCGCCGGTGACAGGTCGCACAGCCAACGGTAGTGGTAATCGCCAGCCCGCTCACATGGATCGGATGGCTGTTGGCGGTGGTAGTGCCGGCGCCGCCGTTCGTGTAGTCCGGCGCCCCGGTCGCATTGCCGGTGCCGTGGCAGCCGTTGCAGCCATAGGTGGTGGCCGAAGTCCAGGCCGCCGGGTTGGCATAAACCAGCGACCCGGGATTGCCGTTGGAGTGGCAATAGATGTTCGAGCACTGTTTGGTGCCGGTGTTGTACCTGGCCGCCCCGCCGGCCTTCACCCCGGTGTAGTCGACGAACTTGTTGACGTGATAGGTGGTGCCGGTGGTGGCGTTGAGCGTCGTGCTGTCGCTCACCGTCTTCCGGTGGCATTCGACGCACCCCAGGCTGTTGTTGGTACCGAAGACCGCCGCGTTGTTGACGTGGGCGGCATGCTTGCCCGACAGGGCGGTCCCGCCCGGTCCATTGGCGGTGGCGCTGCCGTGACAGCTGCTGCAGGTCAGCGCCCCGCTCCCCCAGGTGACCGCCGGCGCGTAGGTCGGGGTGGCCTGGCCGTCCGAATGGCAGTAGACGTTGGTGCAGGTGCTGTAGCCGCTCCCCGGCTGGGAAGAGCCGTTGTAAGTACCGCCGAAGAAACCGGCGATGATGACGTCGATGTTGTGGTCGGCATGCTTGTCCACAACCCCTTTGTGCTGGTGGCAGGACATGTCGTTGCAGCTGGCCCCGTTCGTGAAAGTGCCGCCGCCGATATTGTGGCAGATGGCGCAGCGGGCCGAGGCCGAAGCGGTATCCAGGGTATACGCCAGGTGCCGGGTGTGGCTCCCCGTTGCCATGGTGCCGGCCCCCATGTGGCTGCTGCCGTCCGCGTGACAGGTGCCGCAGTTGTTCCCCGGCGACGCCCCCCACGCGGTGGTGGTTTGGTAGACCGGAACGCCGACGCCGCCATCCGGCTGGACGGTCGAGTGGCAGTAGACGTTGGTGCAGCTGCCGTAGCCGCTGCCGGGCGCCTTGGTCAGCGGCGCGGCGACGCCGGCATAGGTGCCGCCGACCGCCGTAGTGCTGTTGTCGAAGGCGACGTTGACCAGCTTGTTGACGTGGTTGCCGACCGTGCCGATGGTCGTTGCCCCGGTGACAGTGGCGGCGTGACACTTGACGCATTTGTAGGCGCTGCGGTCGCCGCTGACGTGCGCCGTGTGGCTGCCGCTGGCCATCGGATCGCCGGTGCCGGCCAGGTCCCCCTTGTGGCAGCCATTGCAGCCGAGGCTTCCGCCCCAGGTGGCAGTCTGGTTCGGCGCAGCGAAACCGCTCGCCTTGGTCCCCGGACTGTGGCAGTAGAGACTGCTGCAGCTGCCGTAGCTGTTGCTCTGGCTCGGCAGATAATCGTTCAACGGCCCGGAATAGCTGCCGGTACCGTCGTTGGGCGCCGCAGCGAAGCTGAGCGCCAGATCTCGCTTGCCGGCGCTGGTGGCATGGGCGAAGGGAGCCGCTTCGACGGTATGGTCCGGATGGCATTTCAGGCAGGAGCCGGTGTCGGTGCCGTAGTAAGCGGCATGCTTGGCGCCGCTGATCGGGTGGCTGCCGGTAGCCGGTGCGACCCCGTGGCACTTGCTGCAGTCATTGGTCGTGCTGGTGGTATAGCTTAAGGGGGTGGCCCCCCAGGATGGGGTAAGGCTTTCGAAGTGGCAGTTGACGTTGCTGCAGGTACCCGGCGTCGGGCTGGCGCTCTGGGCAAAGGAAGTCCCCTTGCTGTAGGTGGCCCCGCCGGCCTTCGGCGAATTGTTGATATTGGCCGCCAGCTCGACCGCGCTGTTACGGTGACTGGTGGTATAGCCGGCCGCGGCATCGCCGTGACACGGCGTGCAGTTCCCCGGCAGGGCGGCGGCCGTCAGGTGGGTCCGGTGGCTACCGACGAAGCCGCCGGTCGAGAGGTTGCGGTAGGCCGCATCGCGTGGCCGGTAATCGGGGCCGATCCGGTCGCCATGGCAGTCGTAGCACTGGATTGCGGCGCCGGCCGAGGCCGTCGCCAGCAGCAGGACGGACACCAGGGATGCCATGCTCGTCCCGAAAATTTTCGCGCCCCCTCCAGCCATCCATCCCCCACAGCCAGCGCATTGCCGCATCATATATCGAGGCGAGCCGCCCGCCTCGCCCGTCAAATGGCCGGGCCGGTTCCGGCAATAGCTGCACTCCGGGCTGCCCCAACGGCAAACAACTCTGCGGCAACGCCGGCTCAACGCGCGACGGCACGCTCTTTACCCGGCAGAGCCGCTAGCAAAAACAATTCCCCGAAGGATCAGGGGGGAGCAAGATTGATACCATTTTGACACCGCAACGATCATCTGTACCGGCGGTCACCGAAACGGGACAAGGGTGGGAAAAGAACAGCGGTTCGGGGGATAATGCCAAAGCAGGAAAGAGCCCGGGATGGATCAGCGGGGGACGGGTTTCACCGGCAGCAGCCGGCCGGCCGCCGTCAGCCGATATCTTCTTCATGGTACTGCCCGTCGACATTCACCAGCCACGGATCATGATTCTCACCAAGGAGGTTGCGCGCTGCCAGGAGGCCGGTGAGCATCGAGTGGTCCATATTGTTGTAGCGGTGCATGCCGTTCCGGCCGATCACCTGGAGGTTCCGGAAACGGTCGAGATAGGCCCGGATCGTCGACACCGCCTCTTCGAACCCCTCGTCGTAGACCGGATAGGCCTTCGGCATCCGGACGACGGTGCCGTCGCTGACCTGGGCGGCCGTTGCCAGACCGAGCTGCACCAGCTCCTCCTTCGCCAGGGCGACGAGTTCGGCGTCTTCCATCTCCCACAGTTCGTCACCGGCGAAGCAGAAGTATTCCATGCCGAGAAAGCTCCGGCCACGGTCGGGAACCATCTCGACGCTCCAGTTGCGATAGTTCTGGATTCGCCCTACCCGGACCGTCTCGTCGTGGATGTAGAGCCAGTTGTCCGGGAAGAGGTCGGGAGCGTCGACCACCAGCGCCACGGTCAGGAAATCACGATAGCGAAGCCGGTCGGCGGCAGCAACGATTTCCGGCGGCGGTGGCGGAATCAACCGTCGGACAAGGGTCCGGAGCGGCATGGTGGCAATGACCCGGGACACCTCCCATTCGGCCCGCTTGCTTCCCCAGCCGCTCACCAGCCGGGTAAGGCGGTCCTCGTCGTGATGAATGGCAACCACCGGGCTCTCCAGGCAGACCATCCCGCCGGCGGCGGTGATCCGGGTCGCCAGAGCATCCCACATCATCCCCGGGCCGAGACGGGGGTAATAAAAGCGGTCGGTGAGCGTCCTGAGACGGCCGCCACGCCGCCAGGCCGGCAACAGCATGGCGAGGGCCGCCGTCCGCAGCGACAGCCCCCTGATCCGCTGGGCCGCCCACTGGGCCCGGATTTCATCGCAGGAGATTCCCCAAACTTTCTCGGTGTACGACTTGAAGAACAGCTCGAAGAGCCGCCGGCCGAAACGGTTGGTCACCCAGTCCGCCAGGCTCGCCTCGGGACGGATTGGCGAGAGACGCGCCTGGAGATAGCTGACCAGAATGCGGCAGCTTTCGGCAATGCCGAGATTGCGCAGGGTATTGAAGAGCCGGAGCGGATAGTTGAAGTAGCGCCCGCCGTAAAGAATCCGCGACTGGCGGGGGCGGACAAGCAGATCGTCGCCCAAGAGCGACTGCCAGAGGGTAAGGATCGTTTGCTGGCGGGTGAAGAAGCGGTGACCGCCGATATCGAAACGGAAGCCCCGGTACTCGACGGTCTTGGCCAGGCCGCCGATCTGCCGGTCCTGTTCGAGAACAACCACCGGCACGGCGTGGGCCGCCAGCTCGTTGGCCGCCGTCAGGCCGGCGGGTCCGGCGCCGATCACTGCCACCGGCGGCGTCGGCCGGTCTATCGGTTCAGGGGCGGTCGTCATGTCAGCGGGCGAGTTCCTCGTCGTGGGCATATTTGTTGAGCAGATAATCCCGGAAGTAGGGGAGCCGCAAGCCATCGCCGATCGCCATCAGGTACTGCGGCACGGCAATCACCGTCACCAGCGCCAGATAGGCGACGACCAGCCGGTTCCGGACGGCAAAACGCCCCAATCCCTCCCAGAGCAGCCGGGCAACCGCGAGCAGCCCGTAGGGGAGCACCACCAGGGCGGTGTTGACCCAGATCGGCCGGGCGGTGATTGCCAGCGGCAGGTACGAGAGATAGAACAGGCCCGTCAGGAAACAGAGCCCCTCGTCCCGCGCCCGGACGCCGCGGTATCCCGCCAGGAGCGTCGCCGGCAGGACCAGCAGCCAGACCAGCGGATCGGCAATGACGAACAGGATGGCGACATTTTCCTCGACGGACGGCTCTTGTCGCACCGCGCCCGCGTCCCCCCGGTAGAAGAAGATATCCCGGTAAGTCACCGGGCGGATGAACCACTGGTAGGCGAGATGGTCCCCCTCGATGTTCTTGTGGTAGCCGGTATGCAGCTTGGTTTCCCGGTACATGGCATGCTGGAGCGCCGGCCACTCGGCCAGGGAATAGCCGCGCCCGAACCAGGGGAAGAACGTCAGGAAATAGATCGTTGCCGGCAGGACGAGCAGTGTCGCGACCAGCAGCAGCACCCGTCCGCCCCGGCCCGCCTCGCCGGCCGTCCGCTGTTTCCATTCGGCCGTCAGGAGCAGCAGGCCGGTCGGCACGAGCTGGAAGAGTACGCTCCATTTCGACGCCAGGCCGAGACCGAACAGAATTCCCGCCGCCACCAGCCACCAGGGGTTGCGGCGCTCCCGGAAGACGAAGGCACACAAGATCGCCGCCAGCGGGAAGAAGGCCAGATAGATATCGTTGATTGCCTGCCGGGAAAAATCGATGGGCAACGGGTCGATCATCCAGAGGAAAGCGGCGATCAGCGCCACGGGCCCGCTGTGGAAGATCCGCCGGCCGACCATCGCCAGCAGTGGCACGGTGAGGGTGCCGAACAGGATGCTCCACCCCTTCACCCCCCACAGGCCGCTACCGAAGAGCTGCATCGACCAGTAGACGAGGATGTTGCGCAGGGCCGGGTGATTCCACATGGTCGGCCCGAGCTGACCGTTCTCCAGGTAGTTGATCGCCGTGATCGCCACCGAGTAGTCGTCCACCGAGGCCGGTTGCTCCGCCAGGTGGTAGATCCTGAGCGCGAACCCCGCCAGGGTCAGCAGCAGGGTGAGAAGGAGAAAGCGCCGGTTGCTCACGGCTTGGCCCCGGCGCCGAGCAGCTCGGCGAAGCGGGCCAGTTTCGCCCGCTCAGCCGGCGACACCGCGGGATCGCCATCCTGGAGGCAGAGGACGATGCAGTCGGTGGTCAGCCCCGACTGAAGCAGCCTTCGGTACAGTTCGTCAGGATCACGCTCCCGGAACGAAGCGGCACTCACGTAGAGCAGTACCGGTTCGGTGCCGGCTTGGAATCTTGACGCGGTGGTAAAGGTTCGGGGAAATCCCTGATGGCTCAGAAAGATGCCGTGGCGGCCGAATCGTACGTTCCGCGCGGCCCGCGCTTCGGCCGCCAGTTCCGCGAAGCCGTTCGGACTGAGGATGGCGGTAATTTCCCGGACGATCCCGTTCAAGGCAGCGATATAGAGGAAATTTTCCGCATCGAGATCTTCCCGGGTCTGTTTGGCGGCCAGGTTGTACAGTTTGAACGGATACCCCCGGTAAAGCGGCGCCTCGTTGTATTGCGAAGGGTCGAAGCGGGCCCAGCGGTCGCCGATGAAGACCAGCCGCCGTCCCCGGTACCCCCGCTCCTTCCAGAACAGGCATGCCTCCTGCGGCGAAGTCACCACCACCCTGGCAACGGCCGGGTCGTTCAGCCGGCCGGCCCGGTTGTAGACCCGGGCGCTGCGGCCGTAGCTATCCAGCGCCCAGCAGGAGAGGAACGCCAGCAACAGGATCGCCGCCGAAAAAAGATAGGGGGTACGCCGCTTCATCGTCCCCCCTTGCCGGGCAGCGAGGCCGGCGGCGCCCGGTCGCCCTGGAATTGGCGCGGGGCTGGCTGGGGCGCCGGCTTCTCCTCCGAACCGGCGGTAATATCGGTGATCAGCCAGCGGCCGCCACGGTTCTCCAGGACATAGGTCACCAGGTAGACGAAATTCTTCTCCTCTTCCCTCTTCACACCGGTCTTGATGTCGTTGTAGGCGAAGTCCCAGACCTCCCGGGTCTTGACGACGGCCGAGCCGGGCTTGGGAAACGAGACCGCGCCGAAACCGATCGTTTTCAGCTGCGAAGTCATCCGCACCCCTCCTTCACCGATGGCCGCCATGTGCGAGTAGGCCTTCTCCGCCTGCATGGCGGTCGTTACTTCCTGGAGAGGATTCATGTTCAGCGTTGCATAGCCGTAACTCAGCAGCTGGTTGTAGCGGACGATGACATTTTTCACCTGGTCGTCCGGCTCCCCCCCCTTGAACATCACTTGCGGCGCCGGGATACCCGCCGCCGGCAGAGCGCTCTCCGGCGCTTTTTCCTTGCAGGCGACGAGCAACAGGGAAAGCAGCAACATCACGACAGTTCGAGCGATCATCCGGACGTCTCCCAATGGGGGATACCTGCCTAGCCCCCCCTCCAAGCCGCTCCATTGCCAGGGAGGCTTAAGCTCCCCAGGTAAGGTGGAGTGAGAAGGGGTGAACTTTAGATGAGAACGATACGAGTTCCCATCCGAAAGCGGTTCGTGTTTCATCCGGGTTTGCCGGATGGACACTGCCTGACGCAGCCAATCAGTGCGCCGACTCGCCCCGGCAGCGGGCCAGCACCGCCGTCCGCTCCTCGTCGTAAAAATCGGCGAAACGGCTCGCCCGCCAGCTGACGGTGCAACCGGTCGCTGTCGGCCGGACCACCACTTCGCGGGGGACGGCGAAAAAGGCCAGCAGCCCGCCGGCCAAAAGCAGGGCAAAGCCGCTGAAGATCCCTGCCGTGCCACGGCTGCCGTCGAACAGCAGGTCGGTCCACCAGCGGACCTCCGCCAGCCGGATCGAATATGGCCCCAGCTGGCCGGACTTGCCGATGAGCAGCGCCGTTTCGGCTACCAGCCGCGGGCCGTCGTACAGGCGGAGCACCAGTTGCGGATTGACGGGGATGATGCCGGAGCGGTCGGCTGTAGCATAATATTTGGCCTTGAGCAGATACCGCCCGCCGGCCAACGGAAAATCGCCGTAGCCCGCCTTGTCGCGCCGGGCCGGCATCGGCAGGGGCAAAAGCTCATCGAAACCGTTCCCGGCGCCGGACGTGAACTCGACCAGAAAGGCATTGCCGAACGCGGGTTGCTGGTAGACGACCAGACCATGATAGCGCGTTTTGTCGCTCAGAGCCACCGTCAGTTCCCGCCGCTTGCCGGCATTGTCGAAAAAGACCAGTTCCGACGCCAGCGCCTTGAGCTGGTCCCCCTCCCAGAATTCCGGGGCCAACCGAACCAGGGTGAGTGCCGCCGGCAGCGGCAGCCGGCCGGCCAGGATGCCGCGCCGCTCGGCGTAGTCGCCCGGACGCAGCTGCAGATAGTCGCCCGACACCGCCCGGACGATGACCCGGTGTTCGGTTACCACATAGAACAGGGCAGATACGGCGGTCAACGTCATGCCAAGATGGAGGAGAAAACTACCCCAGTAACCGAACGGCGCCTTGACGTAACGAGTGCCGCCCGGGCCGGCCGTCAGCCGTCGGTAGCCGACAGCTCTCAACTCCGCGTCCAGTTGCGCCGCCGTTCGTGGCGACGGAATTGCCCCTTCTCCGGGAGGAGAAGGCAGCTGGAAGGTTCGCCCACGGCAACTCTTGAACTGGTCGACGGTTGAATAGAGGAGGGAAATGATGAACAGCAGCGCCAGCGTGATGAACCACCAGCTGGAAAAGACCCGGTTGAAGCCAAGCAGAGCGCCAAGCGATGGGGCACCGGCGACAGTCGTCCCGGCTTGGGGGACAATGACTGCAATGGCCAGACTCGCCGCCAGGAGAAGGATGAGCACCAGCACCGTAGTCCGGGCAGTGAAAAAACGTTTGACGCGCTTCAGCATCGGGGCGGCCACCACCGCTGCCGGTCACGCCGGGAAAGCAGATCCGAGAAATCCATGCCATTGATGCTATCACACGGCATGGCAGTTCGGCAATGGTCATCCCGGGACGGTTCCGGTTGCGCTGGCAGGAAGGAAGCAGGCCGAGGACGGCAACAGATGGACGATAATGGGGGGGTGGCAGGGGCGGTGTGGCAGTACAAAACACTCTGCCCGGCGGCATTCGCAGAGCCCAAACGACTGCGGGGGGCAGTGCCCCCCGCTTGACCTGCGCTATTTGTCGTCGCTCCAGCGCGGTGTCGGCTGGAAGTGGCAGCTGACGTTCCAGCAGCTGCCGGTATTGCCCGGGGTCTGCTGCTGGTACCACTGCCCCTTGGTGTCATTGAACTTCAGGTTCGGGTCGACCTTGATGGTAACGTTGGCTTTCTTGGCTGCTGTGCCGGTAGCCTGGAAGACCGTGTCGTCACCGATGTGTGCGGCCGGACCGTCATTGTGGCAGTTGAGGCACGGCGTGAAGCCCTGGCTCGGCCGGAGGTTCGACAGCAGGTGGCCCAGTTTCACATGGGCACCGCCCCCGCCGGAGTAGTTCTCCAGTTTTGCCGTCGAGTAGTTGTTCTGGGTTGCCACGAAACCTTTCGGCGCCGGCGGATAACCATGGCACTCATCGCAGGCCTTGGGCTTGAAGGCAAAGGTGTTGCGGTGCGAATGGCAGTTCAGGCAACCGCTGGTCGGGTGGTTGCTCCCCTCGTCGACATTGCGCCGATAGTGCGACGTCTGGGTATGGCACGTCTGGCAGACCCCGCGATAGGGAGGAGCCAACTGGACCAGATCGTTGGACGAGAGATAGGTGATCGTCGAGGTCAGGGTGCCGAAGGTGATCGTCGTCCGGATCATCATGCTGTTGCTGGTTCCGTGGACGTCGTGGCAAACCTTGCAGTCCATGTCGTAGACCCCCAGCGCCGTGGCATGGGTGGTCACGTTCTGCTTGCTGACCGTCGGCACCTTGGCCGGGTCGTTATGGCAACCGAAGCAGAGGTTGTTGGTGTTGTCGGCGATCCGTTTCGTGCCGACGGGGGCACCGATATGCTGGCTGTTGGCGTCGTGGCAGTTGGCGCAGTCGCGGCTGGCATTGTAGTTGACGGCTGCCTGACCATGGCCGGTGGTAGAGAAATTGGGCTTCTCCGGTGCCGTATTGCCGTTGATCACCGACAGCGGCACCGTGTGACAGCTGCTGCAGGCGACCCGACCGCCGGTCCAGACCACGCTCTGCTTGTGGCAGCTGGTGGTACAGTTGCTGGAGACAACCTCGATCGAGCCGTCAACGTGGGTGGCGGAAATCTCGCCGGTATAGGTATGGCAATTGGCGCAAGCCCCTTCGACCGCCCCGAAATTCGGCCCGTAGGTGGCAGTCAGATGCGCCGTGTGGCCATAGGTGTTGATGGCCGTCACGCCGGTGGCCCGGTGACAGGAGTTACACTGGCCGGTGGCCGGCGTCCCCCAGGACGGCGTCACGAAGGCGGGGCTCCCCTTGCCGTCGCTATGACAGTAGACGGTAGAACAGTCGGAACCGCTCAGCGTCTTGGCGCCGATCGCCCCGGAGAAGAGCAGGTCCTTGGTGCCATTGACATGCTTGGCCTTGTTGGCGATGACGCTGTTGCTGCTGACCGTTGCCGCGTGGCAGGTCACGCAGCCGTACCCTTTGGTGACGATGTGCCGCGAGTGGGCATTGGTCGCCGGCGCGGCAGCATGACAGGAGCTGCACTCACCGCCGGTACCGAAGATGGTCCCCTTTTGGCCGGCCCAGAGTGGCGATTTGTAGTTGCCGACGCCGTCGCTGTGGCAGTAGGTCGTCGTACAGGTTTCGTTGCCATTGCCAAGCGCCTTGTTGTAGGTCGGCGTACCGCCGTTGGCTGCACCGATGGTTCCGGTCGTATCGAGGAACAGATCCTGGAACGAGCCGGTGTTGTGGCTGTTCCCCTTGTGGCACTGATCGCAGGAATAGGAATAATAGCTGCCACCGCCGGCATGGGTGGCGTGAGGCGTGGCGCTTTCGTCCTTGAATATGCCAGAGGTGGAGTAATCGCGGACCCCATCTTTGGCATAGCCGTCGGGCCCGCTGGCGGTATTTGTCTTGGGCGGGAAGCCGTGGCAGCTGGTGCAGTTGGCCGAGAATCCCTGGCTATGGGTATGACACGACTTGCAGACGCTGGCGTCGTTGCTGCTGTGCTGGCCGATGGTGCTCGGCAGCGGTGAATGGCAGGCAAGACAGACGCCGTAAGCATCTTTGTTGTAATTCTCCGCAGTAGCCGAGGTGTACTGGAACAGCACCTTCTTGTTCCGGATCGCCCCGTACTGGGTCGAAACGTTCATGAAGCGGTTGATCAGGTAGACGTTGGGGGTCGTGCCGTCGGCCGCATCGACGTGGCCGCCATGGCAGTCGGCACACTGGATGTTCTGGTTCTTGTTGCCGTTATGGTTCTTCACCCGGGCGTTGGTATTAGCCGGGTCGTCGGCGGATTTGTGGCAGTTGGTGCAGATATTCGAATCCGACACCGTCGCCCCCCGCAGGTCGGTGCGGAGCAGCATCCCCCGGGAGGTGGAAAGCAGCCCCATCCGGGCGCTCGACGCATTATCGAAGGTTCGGCTGTTGGAGTCGGTAAAGTGAACGCCGTGGCAGGTGGTACAGACGACCGAACCGTTGGCCGAGAGCCGCATCGCCGATGTCGGGTTGGCCGGGTTGCTGTTCTGCGGCGTCGCGTAGAATTCGTCGGTCCGGGCTGCAGCTTTGGCAGCATAATTGACCCCCACCGGATGGGTCCCCTTGGTATGGTCGACGGTATTGCGCGGCCGGTGGCAATCGAGGCACATGGCGTCGTTGGTGTTGTTGGTCCGGAGAAACGGCGGCGAAATTTTCAGCGACGACGACGAATAAGGATTATGGACGCTATGGCAGCGGGCACAGACGATCGTCCCGGCAATGGCGGTCGTCGTCATCCGCGATTCCGTCGGGGGCAGTGCCCCCGCCTTTGGCACGGTGTCCTTGCCGACCCAGCTGTGCGAGGTCTGATAGAGCACCGCCGGCCGGGCACTGGTATAGGTATGGAACGGGTTGGCGAAGTCGGCGTCGGCAAAGGGTTTTTTCGTGCCATAGGGGTCACCCGCCTTGTGGCAGGTCTGGCAGATGTTGTTGAAGCCCGTCGAACCGAGCGTATTGTGGGTAGTATGACAGCTGTAGCAGGTATAGCCCTTCACGGAGCCCAGTTCATGCGGCGCATCGATCGCCCAGCTTGCAGCCGAAAAGCTGCAGGCCACCACCAGCATGACTAATATCCTAAATATCATTCCGTTCATGGCACGCTCCTGAACATGTACACCACATTGAAATTACTATTTATTATGACAGGCAAGGCAAAGTGCGCTGCCAGTATTGTCCCGGGCGAGAAACGGCCGCAAAGCGGTGTTGCCGCCGCTGCCGGTCGGATTGCCATTGTAGTCCATCCCGTAATCGACATGCGGATCGTGACAGGTCGAACACTCGATCTGATCGCGGTTGCCGCCGAAGAAGCGCAGGCCCTGACCCTTCGGCACCGAAATGGGATTGAGGACATTGAGCCCTTTGGCCACCTTCTCGTCGTAAGCCTGGGTATAGGAGAAGGAGATCGGATGGTCGTCGGTCAGGTTGGTCCCGGTATAGCGGGCATCGCCGCTATCGCCGGTCCGGCCGAGGTTTGCCCGGTAAGGAGCGCCGAACAGATCGATGTTCATCGGCACCCCGGTTACGCCGGCGGGAGCCATCGGATCGTCGTAGACACCACCGACCAGGAACTTCTTGTCCCCGCTGCCGGCATCGATCCCGAAACTGGCATTGTGCAACACGTTCAGGGCTGTCCGCCCGTCATGACAGCTCAGGCAGAGCAGCGATTCGGGGCCCGGGGTCGTTGCCGCCTTGGCAACGCTGGTCAGGGTCATCGACGAGGTATACATCTGGAACGCCTGGGTCGGCATCGCCTTGTTCCAGAGCGGTTGGGCCGGCTGGGCATTGTGGGGCGTATGACAGAAGATACAGATCTGAGTCGTCTCGGTACTGTAGAAATGGCGGACAAAGCCCGGACCGGTACTCGACAGGTTGTGTACCGTATTCCGGATGTTTCCCGGGCCGGCATGGGCAATGATGGCCGTTGCCGGCAAAAGCAGTGCGACTCCGATTGTCAGGAAAATGTTCTTCATCTATCTCAGCCTCATCGCGCGTAGTCCGTTACTTAAACTGCATCCTGCATACAACGGTGGTCGTTTCGTTACCAGCTCTGCATCCCGAGGGCCTTCCTCAGGATCAGCAACACGTCGACCAGATCAATTGCCCCGTTCGGGCGCGCCTTGCCGAGCATCAGCGGACCGATGTCGCCATGGGCCAGATTCGTTGCCGTGGGGGGCTGCTGCTTGGTGAAGATCCGCAGCGCCGTGAGCGCATCCTGGATGGTTACCGTGCCGTCACCGTCAACATCTCCGTCCGGCACCTGAACCACCAGACTCCGCGTCGTGCTGTTGCCTGCGGCGTCGGTAGCCCGAACCGCCAGCGTTGCCGAGTCGTACTGGCCGGGATTGAGCGTTGCCTGCCAGGCGGTACCGTTGAGGGTCACCGTACCGGCCGTGCCGTTCTTGTCCTCGACGGCCACCGCCGCCCCCGCCTCTACGCTACCGGACAGGGCCGACGGATAGGGAGTGTTCACCGCATTGAGCTCCAGCGCCGGCGGCGTGGTATCGTAGATGATCGTCCTGGTGACACTGCCGACATTGCCGGCCGCATCGGTCCCCTTGACGGTTACGGCATAGCTCCCCTGGTCGGTGAAGTTCACCGTCAGGACAAAGGTGTTATCCGTAACGGTAGCCGCGACCGGCGTACCGTTCACGTCCGCACTGACCGTAACCGGGCTCGAATCGGTGAAGCTGCCGACAAGACAGATCGTCCCCTGGTTCGTGGCGAAATCCTGGGCGGGAGTGGTAATCACCACCGCCGGTGCTTCGGTATCGTAGGTGATCGTCCGTTTGGCGGAACTGGTATTCCCCGCCAGATCGACCGCCGACACATCGATCGTATTCAGCCCCGGTACCAGGCTCACCTCGGCGCTCCAGGACGTGCCGCTCATCTGTGCCGGCTTACCGGCAACGGTAACCGTGGCGGTCTTGTCGACGCTGCCGCTGAACATCAGGTGATCGACCGAGACGAAGGCACCGTCGGCCGGAGCGGTGAAGCTGATCACCGGCCGGGTCACATCGTAGATGATGGTCCGGCTGTTGGTTGTCACGTTGCCGACCAGGTCAGTAGCCACGACCGTAATCGTGTTCGCCCCCTGGGCAAGGGTAATGGCCGTGCTGGCAGCGCCATCGACCACCGCCAGCGGCTGGCCGTTCACGGTCACCCCGGCGAGATTGGCATCGCTCACCTGGACCTTGACGTTCTGGATTTGCTCACTGGTGTAACTGCCGTCGGCGAGGGCGGAGACGACAAGGACCGGCATCGTGTTGTCCAGGGTAGTGGTCACCGACAGGGCCGCCGTCGCGCTCTGCGAACGCTCGGCAATTACCTTGATGGTGTTCGGACCGGCGGCAAGTGCAAGCCGCTGGCTCCAGGAGGTCCCGAACACCGTTGCCTGGACGCTCTGGTTGGTGGTCTGGTTGACGATGGTCACCGTACAACCGGCATCGACCGTACCGCTGAACTGCTGATAGCCGTCGCCGGTCAGGGCCGGCACCGGATCGAGGGTCAGTTGCGGCTGGGCCAGCAAGTACTGGGTCGTGGCCGTCTGGGTAGTTACGTTGTTCGCGCTGTCTTTGGCCGTAACGGTAAACAGGTTGCTGCCAAGCGTCAGCCCGGTCACCGTGACGCGCCAAGTGTCGGTGGTCGGATAGGTAACCGTCCCGACCGTCGCTGTCGCCGGGCCAGCCACCGCCACCGTTGCCCCGGCTTCGACCGCACCGGCAATGTCGACGCTGCCGGTGTAAACCACCGACGGCAACGGGTCGATCGCCAGAGTCGGCGGGGTCGTATCGAGCGGGAGGCTGCCACCGTCGATGCCATAGACGGTCACATTGCCGTAGCCGTTGACCACCATGAGCCGACCGTGGGCCTGGTCGAACTGCACGTCCGACGGGACCATCAGTTTGCCGTTACCATTGCCGTAGCTGCCGATGTACGACAGGAAGGCCGCCGGACTGACAGTCATATCGACAGCCTGGACCAGGCTCTGGAAGGTATCGACCACATACATCCGCTTCAGGACCGGCGTCGGATCGTTCGAATACTCGAAGCCCACCCCTTGAGGCGCGGTAAATTTGAGCGGGTTGGCGCCAAAACTGCCGACCGTCCGCCGGTAGACGCCGTCGGTCCCGAAGAACTGCACCCGGCCATTGCGGGTATCGACAACGGCCAGTTCATTGGCATTTTTCTCGTAGGCGATCCCCGTGGGGGTGGAAAACTGGCCGGCCGCGGCGCCAAAGGTACCGAAACGCTGCACGAACACCCCATTGGCATTGAACACCTGGACACAGTTATCCAAACTGTCGACTACATAGATATATCCCGCCGCATCCTCGGTAATGCCATTGGCCATCTTGAACTGTCCGGCGCCACTGCCGAGCCGGCCGAGTTCATGGCCGTCGGCGGCCAGCCGCACCACGAAATCACCCTCGCCAACGAGCATTGTCCCGTCGCTCTCGACGAAAATCCCCTGCGGCGAACCGGCGGTCTTGAACTGCTGGAGCAGATGGCCGAAGGCATCGTATTTGAGAACGGCATTGACGAGCGAATCTGTCACATAGAGGTTCCCGGCGGCATCAATGGCTATCCTGAGCGGAGAGCGAATCCCCTGGCTAACGGGATCTTGAACAACCACCGACGGAACCGTTGTCGCAAATGCCGACGTCACCAGTGAAATCACCAGAAACGCCAGCGAGAAGGCAACGGACATCAACCGTTTTGGTGATCTGCGTACCATGGTAATGCCTCCGGATTTATTGGAGATCGTCTGCCATGCCGGCCAGGGAGCCGGCCACGACGATAACTCTGCTATTTAGCGAGCAATTATAGTGCCAATCATTAAAATCGTTAGTTGGTTACCAATAATTAACTAATTCACGCTAAATAATAGCGGCTTATCTGGACATCGTCGGGGCCGTAACCCTTCCAAGCCACAACCAAAACGTTCATTGGTTCTTTGCTATTGACAGCGATATCGATTGGCAGTGAAAAAAAATGACAGCGGGAGCGGAATAAATTGACAGCGGGACGAACTATCCCGGCAGTCGGGTAAGACTGCCGGGATATCGCCATTTGACGGAATTATCGTGAGAGAATTCTTACTTGAGGAAGCCGAATTTCTTCATCCGGTAGCGAAAAGCGTCGATGCCGAGGCTCAGCTTCTTCGCCGCCTTCGACTGGTTCCAGTCGCTGTTCTCCAAAGCCTGACGAATCAGCTCCTTCTCCACCTCTTCGATATCGACCCCTTCTGCCGGCAGCTTGAAGGTGGTGAGCCCGGTCGACTGGGTCGAGGCCTTGGCAACGATCTCCAGCGGGAGATGTTCGAGGAGCAGTGTCTCCTCGTTGCCGAGGATAATCGCCCGCTCAATAACGTTTTTCAGTTCGCGGATGTTGCCGGGCCAATGATATTCCAGCAGCAGCTTTTCGGCCATTTTCGAAATGCCCGTCACATGCTTGTTGAACTCCCGGTTGAACTGCTCGATGAAATGATTGGCCAGATGAAGGATATCCTCGCGGCGTTCCCGTAATGGCGGCAGATAGATGGGGATTACCTGAAGGCGGTAGTAAAGGTCGTTGCGGAAGTTTTTCTCCTCGATCGCCTTCAGGAGATCCCGGTTGGTGGCGGAGATGATCCGAACGTCGACGGAGAACGACTTGGTGCCGCCGATCCGCCGGAAGGTCCGCTCCTCGAGAAAGCGAAGCAACTTGGCCTGCATCCCCATTTCCATATCACCGATTTCGTCAAGGAAGACCGTTCCGCCATCGGCCAGCTCGAAAAGCCCTTTTTTCATCGTCTTGGCGTCGGTAAACGCCCCCTTCTCATGGCCGAACAGCTCGCTTTCCAGCAAGGTGGCCGGAACCGCGGCGCAGTTGATGGCGACAAACGGCTTATCGGCCCGGGCCGACTGATAGTGAATCCACTTGGCAACCAGCTCCTTACCGGTGCCGGACTCGCCCTGGATCAGCACTGTCGAGGCATCGCTCTTGGCGACCTTCTCCATCATTTCCAGCACGTTTTTCATGTGGCGGCTGGAGCCGACGATATCGGGCGGGCCGAATTTTTTCGACTGTTCGCTGCGAAGTCGGGCAACTTCACGGCGCAAGTCCGAGGTTTCCAGGGCCTTGCGGATGACAATTGCCATCTCGTCCAGATTGAACGGCTTGTTGATATAATCGTAGGCACCGAGGCGCATCGCATGGACTGCCGTCTCCAGAGCGCCGTGGGCGGTGACCATGATAACGATGACTTCCTCGTCGTATTCTTTGATCTTTTCCAGTACCTCCAGACCGCTGATGCCGGGGAGCTGGATATCGAGCAGCACCAGATCCGGCTGCTCCTCGCGGACAATCCGGAGGGCATCTTCACCATTACCGGCAGAAACCACGTCATAGCCCTGCTTTTTCAGGTTCTGTTCCAGCGACCAGCGGATTAGATGCTCGTCGTCTACCACCAGAATCTTTGTTTTTCTCACGTCCGCTCCTTTACGTTTTGGATCGTAATCGCAGTGCAGTTGCGGCTCGCGGGCCGGGAGGCCCGAATGACGCCTATACGCTCTCTGCCGGCATGTCGTCCGGCACCGGCAGGTCAATGGTAAAGACCGTCCCCTCACCGGTTGAGCTGGCAACGGAAATCGTTCCCCCGTGTTGGGTGATGAGCTTCTGGCAGATGGCAAGCCCCAGTCCCGTTCCCTGGGCCTTGGTCGTGAAAAACGGGGTAAAGATCTTGCTGATGATCTGGTCGGGAATCCCCGGGCCGGTATCGGCAATCCTGGTCCTCACCCAACAAACTTCGCCCGCATCCACCAACTCGCTGCCGACCGTCAACACCCCCCCCTCCTTCATCGCCTGGATGGCATTCAGGATCAGGTTGAGAAAGACCTGCTGCACCTGTTTCGGATCAACAAAGACCAAGGGGAGCTCGGCCGCCAGCTCAAGCCGCCGTTCGATGTTCTTCCCACCCCGGTGTTGCAGGGCAAACAACAGGGTCTTCTGGAGGATCTCGTTGAGATCGGCAAAAGTCGGCTCCGGCAGGGTCGGCTTGCCGAAGAACAGCAGATCGTTGACCGTCTTGTCGAGCCGGCTCACCTGCTCGACGACTTCGCTGATGATCTCTTTGCGCGGGTCTTCGTCGAGAAAATCCTGGCGAATGATGCTCATCGCCGCCGCAATCCCCGCCAGCGGGTTCTTGATCTCGTGAGCGATGCCGGCGGCCATCTCACCGACCGAAGCGAGACGATCGGCCCGCTCCATCTGCTGGAAGTGGTACTGCTCCAGCTCCTGTTTCGCCCGGTCGAGCTTGTCGACCATCGAATCGAAGCTCTCCACCAGCCGGCCGATCTCATCCGGCCGCTCCGCTTGCATCCGTACCGACAGGTCACCCTGCTCGACCCGCGCCATGTTTTCGATGATGCAGTTCAGCGGTTGACGGACGCAACGGAACATGACCAACGAGATGGCCATGACGATAAAGAGCATGATGGCAATAGTGGAAACGACGAACAACCGGGTCGCTTCGACGATCCGCCGGTTGGTCTCCGCCAGGGAGTAATTGACATCGAGGATACCGATGATCCGTCGGTTGGGGCCATGGCAGATATGGCACGATTCGTCGTTGTAAATCGGCTTGATCATGCCGAAGACCTCGCCATGATCGCTCGTCTGGAAAATCCCCTCGATCCGGTTGTTGATGAACAGCTGGTAATCAGCGTCGGGGATCGGCAGACCGACTTCTTCCGGCCGCGATGACTTGAGAACCATCCCCTGGGGGTGGAAGATGCGCACCCGGGCGATCTTGCTGTGGCTCTGGCCGACCATCTCCAGGATGGTCTGCACGTCCTGGGTGTCGCCGATGCTCATCGATTTGAAGATACTGCGTTCGACGGTATTGAGAAGGAGATGGGTGTTTTCACGGGCGGCCGCAATGAGCTGGCTTTTCTCCCGCTTGAGATTGAGATAGGTAAAGGTGCCGATCCCCACGGACAAAAGGCCCACCAGGATAACGATGACTCTCGTTGTCAGACTCTTGATGATCAACCTTCCCCCACGACACCACGATGGCTGGGAAATACGCTCATGTCGGCCTTACCCGGCGGACGCCCCGCTGTTCACGGCGAGGTCGAGTACGGCGTGGTGCTCCCGCTCTGCTGCCCACTGTCCGTCGTACCGGCCGGCACCGATGTTGCCGATGTTGAACTCCCCGACGGCAGGGTAACCGTCGAACGGGAAGTTTTCTGCTGCTGGCCCATATTGATCGTGAAAACCCACTTCTTGTACTGGTCCTGCCCCTCGAAACTGGCCAGCTCCGACGGGAAGCCGCCGGTTTTCAGCGGCGCCTTCTCGCTCGGGCTCATCACCCCGATGATCCCCCGGGTTGCGTTGCGCAGGACCACAAAATCCTCACCGGTGATCGGATCTTTGTATAGTCGGCGGAGGTAGCGCCTCTTGCCGGCGGTCCGCGGGTCCTGCAACAGGTCCCGCAGGTCCTTGAGCGGGGTGGCAGGTGGCAGGCCGAGCTTGGGGTCGGGATTATGCCACCGCTCCAGTGCCTGCCGGTACTGCTCGCCGCGAAACAGGAGCTCTTCCTCCTGCTCCCGCACCATGATCGTGTGCCAGCTCTGGCCGATCGCCCCCAGCATGATCCCCATGATGGCGACGATCACCAGCAGGGCAATGAAGGTATAGCCGGCCGACGATCTGAGGAGCCGC
The DNA here is from genome assembly GCF_027943965.1 of Geotalea uraniireducens. NCBI lineage: Bacteria > Pseudomonadati > Thermodesulfobacteriota > Desulfuromonadia > Geobacterales > Geobacteraceae > Geotalea > Geotalea uraniireducens. The sequence goes on from NZ_AP027151.1 coordinate 3,562,674, forward strand.
ACGCCCATGAGCTACTTCCTCGCCAGGATCTCCCGGGCCGCCTCGGCCAGATCTTCCGGCATCAGCGAGAAGTACTTGAGCAACTCTTCCGCTTTGCCGGAGGTACCGAAGCGGTCATAGATGCCGACCCGCTTGAGCGGCACCGGACAATGCTCGCCGAGGAATTCCGCCACCGCCCCACCGAGCCCGCCGACCACCGAATGCTCTTCGGCGGTAACGATGGCTCCGGTTTCCCGGGCCGCCCGAAGAAGGATCTCGCCGTCCAGCGGCTTGATCGTCGCCAAGTGGACCACCCGGGCGGACACCCCTTCGGCCTTGAGCCGCTCGGCGGCAACCAGCGCCTGGGCGGTCATCAGGCCGGTAGTAACGAAGGTCAGATCGCTCCCGCCGGCCAGTTCGGCCCCTTTTCCCACCGCGAAGGGGGCGTCGTCGGCAAAGACCGTCGGGACCTTGTTTCGGCCGAGCCGGATGTAGACCGGTCCTTTCATGGTGGCTGCGGCCCGGATCGCCTTGGCGGTCTCCGGCCCGTCGGCAGGAACGATGACCGTCATGTTCGGAATGGCGCGCATGATCGCAATATCCTCCACTGACTGGTGGGAACCGCCATCCTCGCCGACGGTAACCCCGCCGTGGGTGGCGACGATCTTGACGTTGGCCTTGGGATAGGCTACCGACTGGCGGATCTGTTCCCAGGCCCGACCGGAGGCAAACACGGCAAACGTGGAGACGAAGGGGATTTTACCGGCCGCCGCCAGGCCGGCGGCGGTGCCGACCATGTTGGCTTCGGCGATCCCCATATTGAAGAACCGTTCGGGGAATTTCTTGGCGAAAACCCCGGTCTTGGTGGAACCGGACAGGTCCGCGTCGAGGACGACGATGTCCCGATTTTCTTCGCCCAGCTCCCCGAGGGTCTGGCCGTAGGCATCGCGGGTGGCAATCATGGTGCTCATATGTCAATGTCCTTTCGAAATGGCATGGCGACGCGCAGTCGCGCGTCCGAAACGGGGCAGGTCCCCGCCGCTACAGGTTGCACTGTTCGCCGAGGCATTCGAGGGCTTTCGGCAGCTCCTCGTCGCTCGGAGCGACGCCATGGTAGGAGGCCTTGTTCTCGAAGAAGGAAACCCCTTTCCCCTTGACGGTCCGGGCAACGATGGCGGTCGGCTGCCCCTTGACGGTGGCGGCCTGTTCGAGGGCGGCCACAATGGCGGCCATGCTGTGACCATCCACATCGATGACGTTCCAGCCGAAGGCGCGGAACTTATCGGTGACCGGCTCGACGTTCATGACTTTCGCCACTTCGCCGTCGATCTGCAGGCGGTTGACATCGATCAGGGCACAGAGGTTGTCCAGCTTGTAGTGGCCGGCCGCCATGGCCGCCTCCCAGACCTGCCCTTCCTGGAGCTCGCCGTCGCCGAGCAGCGCATAGACCCGGCTGGCACTGCCGTCGAGCCGGAGCCCGAGCGCCATGCCGTTGGCCATCGAAAGCCCCTGGCCGAGGGAACCGGTGCAGACTTCGACCCCCGGCGTTACCTTGCTGTCCGGATGCCCCTGCAGGTGGCTGCCGAGCCGGCGCAGCGTCATCAGGTCTTCCTTCGGGAAATAACCGGCTTCCGCCAGAGCCACGTAGAGGGCAGGCGCCGCATGCCCCTTGCAGAGCACGAACCGGTCGCGGCCGGCCCAGGCCGGCTCGTCCGGCTTGTGCCGCATCGTATGAAAATAGAGGGCGGTAACCATGTCGATGGCCGAAAGCGAACCGCCGGTATGGCCCGACTGTGACTTGTGGAGGGTTTTCACGATAGCGACCCGCAGCTGGCGGGCCTTGTCTTCGAGAAGCCTGATCTTTTCGCTATCCACGCTGTTCCTTTCCGTTACTGTCATGATTGAATATGCCGAAATTCTTCATCAGCACCGTCCCCGGCGCTGATTCGACTTATTTATCCTTCTCATCTGCCATGAGAAAATCGAGGATCACCTCGTCGAGACTCGACGGCTTCTCCGCCGGCCTTGTCGGCGCCTTCGACGGCGACGCGGTCGGCGGGGCAACCTTGGCCGGCGGGACAACCGGGGGTGCCGGAGAAGCTGCGGGAGCACTCTTGGCCCCGAACGCCCGAGCGTCGAACTCACCGGCCTTGAGCCGCCGGAGCATATCCTTGTGCTGCTCCTTCATCAACTCCTCGACCACCCGTTCCAGATTGTCCGCTTTGATAATATCCGCGTAGCTGGTCTTGCGGGAAGAGATGATGGTCCCCCCCTGGTAGAGGAGGGTGATGATGTGGGGGTTCCGGATACCGCTGTCTTCCGTCTGAATATGGAAGATTTCCCCTTTGTACATCACGTTATGATTGAAACCGACGATCATGGCCGCTATCCGCCAAAAGACGTAATATATTGAAAATATCACGGAAATTAAGCGGTTGCAAGGAATAATTGGTCCGGCAAATCACGGACTTAGCGCCCATCACTCCGTCCCGCCGCTCCCTTTCAGCAGCGCCTTGATCCGGGCCACCGCCTCCATGGCATCCTTGGCGTAGAGATCGGCGCCGATCCGTTCGGCGTACTCCTGGGTCACCACCGCCCCGCCGACCATGGTGAAGGTCCTGATCCCCGCCTCTTTCAGCCTGGCAATGACCTGTTCCATCTCAGTCATGGTAGTGGTCATCAGTGCCGACAGGCCGACTGCGTCAACCGCCAGGCGCCGGGCCTCGGCAACAATCCGGTCGGCGGCGACGTTCTTCCCGAGATCGATAACTTCGAAACCGTGATTTTCCAGGAGGGTGCAGACGATGTTCTTGCCGATGTCGTGGATATCACCCTCGACGGTAGCCATCAGAATCTTGCCCAGGCTGGTCGCTGCTCCGGCCATTTCCCGTTTGAGGCGGGCAAAGGCGGCCTGCATGGTATCCGCCGACTGCATCACCTGGGGGAGGAAAACCTGGTTCTTCTCAAAACGCCGCCCGACTTCCTCCAGACCGGGAAGCAGTCCTTCGTTGCTCACCTGCAGCGGTTCCAGCCCGGCGGCCAGCGCCTCCTCGACCAGGGCGACGACACCGTCGCGCTCGCCGTTGATCACCGCCCGGCGGAGCCGTTCCCGGATGTCGGGCTCGCCGGCGGCTGCCGGTTCGACCGCGGCGGCGGCCGTGCCCTTGTAAGCTTCGATATAGGCAGCGGCCCGCAGGTCGCGGTTCAGGAGGACCATCGCGGACCGCCAGGCGGCCATCATCTCTTCTTCTTTCGGGTTGATGATCGCTGCATCGAGGCCGGCGGCCAGCGCCATGGCGAAAAAGGTCGAGGAAATCAGCGGCCGGCGGGGAAGACCGAAGGAAATATTGCTGACCCCGAGCACGGTATTGCAGCCGGTCTGCTCCTTGACCAGCGCCAGCGCCCGCAACGTCTCCACCGCCCGCTTCTGCTCGGCGCTGACCGTCAGGGTCAGGCAGTCGACAATCACCTCACCGGGCCGGATACCGGCAGCCATGGCCGCGGCAACGATCCGGCGCGCCACCGTCAGCCGCCCCTCGGCCGTTTCCGGAATCCCCTGTTCGTCGAGGGCCAGGCCGATGACTGCAGCGCCATATTTCTTCACCAGCGGCAGCACCCGCTGCAGACTTTTTTCTTCACCGTTAACCGAGTTGACCAGCACCTTGCCGTCCGCCGCCTTCAACCCCCGCTCCAGCGCTTCGGGACTGGACGAATCGAGCACCAGCGGCACGCCGGCGGTCGTGGCGGCACAGAACACCGCCCGCTCCATCGCCGCCGGTTCGTCGATGCCGGGGGTGCCGACGTTGACATCGAGCAGGTGCGCCCCCGCCGCCGTCTGCTCCAGCGCCTCACGACGGATATAGGCGACCTTTCCCTCGTGCAGTTCCTGGGCGAACCCCTTCTTGCCGGTCGGGTTGATCCGCTCGCCGATGATCGCCGCCGGCGCGCCGCCACCGATCGCGACCACCCCGGTCCGGCTCGACAGGAAGGTGACGTTCGCGGCGGGGCCGCACTTCTCTCGCCACCCTTGGTTGCGCCCGGCCAGTGCCGCCTTGATCGCCCGGATATGCGCCGGGGTGGTACCGCAGCAACCGCCGATGATCCGGACGTTCAGGTCGAGCAGCCGGTCGTGGAACGCAGTCATCTCCTCGGGAGAAGCGGGAAAGACCGTCGTTCCGTCCACCAGCTGCGGCAAACCGGCGTTGGCCTGGGAAATCAGCGGCAGCCGGGTCACCCGGCGCATCGCAGCCAGCACGTCGCAAATGCCGTCCGGGCCGAGGCCGCAATTCGAGCCGACAAGATCGGCCCCGGCAGCCTCCAGGGTGACGGCGGCCGCTTCCGGCGGCGTGCCGAGCACGCTCCGCCCCTGGTTGTCGAAGGTGAGCATGGCGATGACCGGCATGGTCGGCGAGAGGTCGCGGATGGCGATCACCGCCGCCCGGATTTCCTTGATATCGAGGAAGGTTTCCAGGGTGATCAGGTCGGCGCCGGCATCGATCAGGGCTGCCGCCTGCTCGCGGAAGGTGGTGAACATCTCGTCGAACGACAGCTCGCCGACCGGCTCCACGAACTGGCCGGTCGGACCGATCGAAGCGGCGACGTAGGCCCGGTCGCCACAGACCTCCCGGGCAATGGCCACCGCCCGTGCGTTGATCTCCGTCACCCGGTCGGCCAGCCCGAAATGGGCCAGCTTGGGACGGCTGCCGCCAAAGGTATTGGTAACGATGATATCGGCGCCGGCTTCCAGGTATTCGCGATGGACCCCTGCCACCACTTCGGGCATGGTCAGATTGAGTTCTTCCGGCGACTGGCCCGGCTTGAGCCCGCGGGCCTGGAGCATGGTTCCCATCGCTCCGTCGAGGACCAGGACGCGTTCGCCGATTGCCTGCAGAAACGGTTGCTTCACGGTGTTCACCACCCTTTCGTCGGCTTTACCGACCGGAATACAGAAAGTTGCCAGCGGGGTGCCACTCAGGAATGGGGCGGGGCGGGCGCGTCAGTCGGCGGGGAAGCCGGCGCGGGTGCCGCGGCACTCTCCAGTGAATAGTCGGGGCCGAGCGGTTGCCGCAGGTCCAGGTGACCGGCCAGGGTGTCGGTTTCCTTACCGTCGATCAGGAACTTCACCCGCTTCAACTGGGGAAAGTTGAAACAGACCGTGTCGACCACCGAGTAGACGGCCGTCATCTCCGAAGAGCTGCCGCCGGGGAGCCCCTCGACCAGTTCGTGGCCGAAGTCGATTACCGCCGTATCGCCGTCGATCCGCACCCCGTGGACAATGGTGCTGGGAGGGAGCGACGGCTGCAGGTCGCCAACCGGGCCGTTCACCAGCTCAGCAACCGCCTCGGCAACGCACTCGGCCAGATCGGCGCAGGGCCCCGTTACCCGTCCTTCCCGGGCCAGGCCGTCCCCTTCGGGGGCCGCAAAAAAGAGGGTCAGCTGGATGGTGCCGGTCGGCTTCGGTTCCGGCTTGGCAACCGGCAGTTGCCGGCTCTCCCGGTACTTGCCGAAAATGAGCAGGCCGAGGACCAGCGCGGCGGTCAGGAAAGCGGCCAACAGCAGGAAATTGCGCCGGCGGGACTTGGTGCGCTTCATGGGTTACCCCTTCTCGCCATCGATGCTTACCTGGTAGACATCACCAAGCCGGCCGCCGAGGAAACGGTTGCCGACCCGAATGAAGCCAGCCGGGATATCGGTGACGTAATAGTGATGATTGCCCTGTTCCGAAGAGGGGCGGGTCATCGCCTTCGCCCGGAGGATTTCGGCAACGGTGCGGGCCGTCTCTTCAGCCGAATCGACCAGCTTGACCCCGTCGCCGACGGTCTCGCCGATCACCTTTTTCAGGAGCGGATAGTGGGTGCAGCCGAGGACCAGGGTATCGACCCCCTCCTCCCGCAGCCCGTCGAGATACGCATGGGCGGTCAGCCGCGCCACCTCGTTGTCGGTCCACCCCTCTTCGGCCAGCGGCACGAAAAGCGGACAGGCGCGGGTAATCACTTCAACCTCGGGGTTAAGCCGCTTGATCGCCTTGGCGTAAGCACTGCTGCGGATGGTCCCCGCCGTGCCGATCACCCCGACCTTGCCACTACGGGTCACCGCCACCGCCCGGCGCGCCCCCGGCTCGATGACACCGATCACCGGGATCGGCAGCTTCTTTTGCAGCACGTCGAGAGAAGCGGCCGAAGCGGTATTGCAGGCCACCACCAGCAGCTTGATGTCGCGTTTGACGAGAAACGAAGCGATCTCCAGGCTGTACCGGGTGACGGTCTCGGGCGATTTGGTCCCGTAAGGAACCCGGGCAGTATCGCCGAAATAGATGGTATCTTCCTGGGGGAGGGCCTTGACGATCTCCTTGAGCACCGTCAGCCCACCAACTCCCGAATCGAAAATGCCGATAGCCTTCCAGGGCACGTATTTTCTCCGCTGCCGGATTCGTCTGCTCCGCCGTGGCCCCGCGCCGACGGCATAAATCCATTGATTCCGGCTGCTCGCTGTTGTTCCGCAAGACAAAGATGTATATACTATTTTAGCCATAAAACCTTGTCAAGGCATTTGCCCCGCCCGCCGCCAACGTAAACCGGCTTCATTTTGCAGGGGAAATCTGCTATTAATGAGGTTATTGCTGCAGAGCGACCACCCCGCCCGGAGGTCCCATGGACAAGCAGGCACTCGCCGACAAGGCCCGCGACATACTCAGCCCCCTGGAGACGCAGAACATCGTCAAGTTCGTCAAGGGGCTTACCCTGAAGAATGCCATGGAGAACCCGTGGGTGATCGGCATCATGTCGATCCTGATCTTTTACGCCGTGTTCAAACGTTCGAAGTTCGTCCTGGCCACCCTGTTCGCCATCATTTCGATCTCGCTGCTGATCCGTTTCACCCTTCCGTCGGGCGAAGGAAACGAGCTGACCCTCGGCTCAACCCTCCCCTTCGCCTTCGGTGGGCTGGTCATTGGCGCGTTTCTCATCTATTTCCTGTTCATCAAGTCGGAGTAAGATTCCTTGCATCGTGTCGGCTTTACCACAACCATTCCCCTCGAAGTCATTCTTGCCGCCGGGAAAACCCCCATCGACCTCAACAATGTCTTCATCACCAGTCCCCGCAGCCATCAGCTCATCGAAGAGGCAGAGGTGGACGGCTTCCCCCGGAGCATCTGCGGTTGGATCAAGGGGATCTACGCGGCGGTTCTGGAATCGGGGATCAAGGAACTCGTCGCCGTCACCGAGGGGGACTGCAGCAACACCCGGGCATTGATGGAAGTTCTCTCTCTCAAGGGGGTCGAGACAGTCCCCTTTGCCTACCCCCATGACCGTGACCCGGAAAGCCTCCGGTTCGAGATCGAAAAACTGATGCGCCATTTCAACGTCGGCTGGGACGCGGTGAATCTCTGCCGGGCCCGCCTCGGCCGCATCCGGCGCAAGATAGGGGAAATCGACCGCCTCACCTGGGAGGAGAACCGGGTAACCGGCCAGGAGAATCATTACTTCCAGGTCTGCACCTCGGACATGAACAGCGATCCGGACCGTTTCGAAGCCGAAGTCGACGCCTTCCTGGCCGAAGCGCGGCAGCGCCAGCCGCGCCGCGACCGGTTCCGCCTCGCTTACCTCGGTGTGCCGCCGATCATCGACGACCTCTACCCGTTCCTCGAAGAGCACGGGGCACGGGTAGTCTTCAACGAAACCCAGCGCCAGTTCGCCATGCCGTTCGCCACGGCAGACCTGGTCGAGCAGTACCGGGCCTACACCTACCCTTACGATATCTTCCACCGCCTCGCCGACGTTCTCGTCGAGCTGGAGCGGCGGCGCGTCGACGCGGTGATTCACTACGTCCAGTCGTTCTGCTTCCGCCAGATCGAGGACATGATCGTCCGCCAGAAGATCCCGCTGCCGGTCCTGACCCTGGAAGGGGACAAGCCGACCCCCCTCGACGCCCGGACCAAGATCAGGATCGAAGGGTTCCTGGAGATGCTGGAGGCGCGGGCGTGAGAATCGGTATCGACCTTGGCAGCCGGAAGGCCAAGTTTGCCCTCTGCGACGGCGACCGGCTCGTCCGCCTCGCCGACCACGACACGATTGCCTTTTACAAGCGGTTCGGCCGCCTGGAGGGGGAAGAACTGTTCCTCGACCTGGCCGGCAGCGCCCTGTTCACCGGCGCGGAACTGGCTGATGCCACGGTGGTCGTTACCGGCTACGGCCGGAATACGCTGAGCATGCACGGCGCGAAGGTCGTCTCGGAAATCCGCGCCCACGTGACCGGGGCGCTGTTCCAGACCGGCCGCCGCGACTTCACCCTGCTGGACATGGGGGGGCAGGATACCAAGGTGGCGCTGGTCCGCGGCGGCAAACTGGCCGACTTCGTCATGAACGACAAGTGCGCCGCCTCCAGCGGCCGCTACCTGGAAAATATGGCGGCAATCCTGGAGGTATCCCTCGACGAACTGTCGCGCCACTGGGAAGAGCCGGTCAAGCTCGACGCCACCTGCGGCATCTTCGGCGAATCGGAACTGATCGGCCAGATCCTGCGGGGCTATCCGGTATCGCGACTCTGCGCCGGCGTCAACCAGACCCTGGTGAAACGGGTAATGCCGATGCTCAAGCGCTTCCCTTCGCCGGCGGTGGTGCTGACCGGCGGCGTCGCCCACAACGGGGGATTGGTCAGGCTGCTCGAAGCAGAAACCGGCCTGGAGATCGTCGTCCCGGAGCATCCGCAACACAACGGCGCCATCGGCTGTTGCCGGCTCGCCGATTGACAACGGCCATCGCCGTAGCTTTACCATCCATCGGAGGAATTCATGAAAATAGCCAAGAAGGACTGGTTTTTCATCATCCTGATCGTCGCTGTTCTGGGGATCTTTTTCGCCATTTCCGGCGAGGTGACCACCAAGAAGGTGCCCAACGACGAGCAGCACAAGCGGTTTTACGCTATGGTGGCGGCAGGGGGGCTGGACGGGATGAAGGAGGCGGATAAGCACTGCCCCGAATGCCATAACGAAACCGGCGGTATCCCCTTCCCATCGAAACATCCGTTGAAACCGAAGGACGGGCCGATGAGCTGCCACCTCTGCCACAAGTACCAGGCGACCAAGTAACGCCGGCATGCGGGACGTCTGCCCATGTCGGTGCTGAATCTGACCGGTGAGCTGGAACGGCTCGTCGCGCACATCGTCGGCCAGGTGGCCGAATTGAGCCACATCGATCCTGGCCGGCTCTTGCTCTGCGTCTCGACGACCCGGAGCGGCGGTATCCGCGGCACCTACGCCAAGATTCACCCGCTCCGTTTTGCCGGTGGAGCGAAAAGCATCGAGCGACGCCGCGGCAGGACGGTCTACGTCAGCACCATGCCGACGGTGATTCGCCGGGAAGTGGAAATGCTCTACGTCATCTACTTCCTCGTCCCGCGCTTCCTCGACCTGCCGCTGCGGGAAAAGCTGATCACCGTCTTTCACGAGCTGTATCACATCTCACCGGCCTGCGATGGCGATATCCGCCGCTTCCCGGGAAAGAACTACGCCCACGGCAGCTCGACCAAGCGCTACAACGCCTACATGGGCACGCTGGTCGACGCCTATCTGGCAGGACACGACCGGCCGGAGCTCCTCGAATTCCTCGCGGGGAGCATGGACGAACTGCGCCGCCGGCACTGCTCGCTGGTCGCGCGGAGATTCCGGATTCCGCGAATCAGGACTGACCGCCGCTAGGCAGCCACAACACTGTTCCTTACCGTTTTTGACGGTGGGACATTTCGGACAGCACGAACACTAATTACAGGAAGGATGCGCACATGGCAATCGGATGGCGGGATGACTTGCTGACAGGCATTACGGAGATCGACAACCAGCACAAGGAACTGTTCAGGCGTTTCGGCGACCTCTTGACGGCCTGCAACGAAGGCCGGGGAGCGGCGGAAGTGAGCCGGCTCTACAGCTTCCTCGACGACTACGTGATCGATCACTTCAAGGCCGAGGAGCGGCTGATGCGCGAGAAAGGCTACCCCGACTACGCCCAGCACAAGGAGCAGCACGACTTCTTCCGCCGGAAACTGACGGAACTCAAGAAACAGGTCCGCGACGAGGGCGCCGGGGTCGCCGTGGTCATCTCCACCAATCAGATGATGATCGACTGGCTCACCCGGCACATCGAGATCAAGGACAAGGAATACGTCCCCTTCCTGCAGGCCTAGCCCGCCTGTCGCTCCCCTTCCCCGGCGTGGCCGCCCCGATTACGGTCAGGGGGCGTCGCCGGCCGACGGTGGTACCTGCAGCAGCTCCGCCAGGACCACCGCCTCGGCAGGAGTGACGGCCACCGGCTGCATCCGGGCCGCCGGCCGAACCACCCGGGGGTTGTCGAGCCAGCGGCGGAGCCGCTCGGCGTTCCATCGCTCGGCAGGTCGAAACTCACCCGGATAGAAACGGCTGAAAAGTCCTGCCAGATTCGGCGCCACATCCCCCGTCCCGAGTCCCCCTTCCCGGGCGGTCAGCGCCCGGTGACAGCCACCGCACTTCCTGACGAACAGATTCTCCCGCACCCCTTTTCCCGGGGTAAAATGGACAACCACCGGCACCTCGTTCGCCCCCCCCCGCCGTTCCGTCGCAGCAGCCATGATCGTGTTGACCAGTGCGGCGGCATCCGTGCCGGCAAAGCAGAAGTCGGGCATGGCCGTCGCCGGCTGCTTGATCGCGTCGAGCAGCCGCTGTGGATCTTCCCGGCCAAGCTGGTCGAGGTTGGTCGCCAGCCCGTTTCCGAGTCCGGCGAGCCGGTGGCAGCGCCGGCACCCGTAACGCTCCGCCAGTCGCTTCCCCAGCGCCACCTGCGGGCTCCCCGGCAGGGTGAAGCCGGCCAGCGCCGCAGGAATGAAGCGGTAATGGGCGATGTTCTTCCGGCTGGTGGCACCATTCCCCCGGTGGCAGGAGACGCAGTTCCCCCGCGCCCGGTAATGGACCGGATGGCAACCGAGGCATCCCTCCTGCGGCGTACCGGTAACGCAGCCGGCCAGGAAGCCGAACCCCAGGATCAGAACGGCGAGACGAGCGACCAATTCTCCCCCCGGAAAAACATCGCGACAACCGTCAGGACAATGATTGCGGCAAAGGCGGCCAGGACGCCCCAATTGGTCAGCCATCGTTCGCGACCGAACCAGACCGCCGCAACCGGCGCTTCCCGGCGGCCGCACCAGGGAAGTGAGAAGAACCAGACCGCCAGCGCAGTGATCAGCCAGGCCAGGGCGGTGCCGTGGCTGACCAACTCCTGGGTCCAGAGGAGAAACCAGGCCGACTTGGCGGGATTGGGGGGGCTCGCCGGATCGGCCGGGGTTAAAAGCGGCGCCGGCACCACCGCCGCCAGCAGGAGCAGCGAGGCGAGCAGCACGCCGCAAGCCCGCTTGATCAGCCGGAAAAAGTGGGGCGAGCTCGTAACGTACTCCCCCGCCCGCCGCGGCTGCCGCCGCAGTTCGGCTGCCGCCCCCCGCGTCTCGCCGCTATGCTGAACCGGTGTCTCCATGGTCGGGTTTCCTTTCACAGGTAAGGGAGCAGCCCCTTGCTCTTCCGGATCCGGTAGAAATGGAGGAACGACAGGGCGAGCAGCGTCAGAGGGATGATCACCACGTGCAGGGCATAAAAGCGCAAAAGCGATAGCGGCTCCCCCACGCCGTCGGGGACCAGGATGGCGCGTAGCGCCGGACCGCCGGGAAACGAGGCGAGCAGTTCCATGCCGGTCCGGGTCGCCCAGTAGGCCAGCTGATCCAGCGGCAGCAGGTAGCCGGTGTAGGCCTCGAACAGTGACAGACCGAGCAGGGCGACCCCGATCACCCAGGTCAGCTCCCGGGGGTGGCGGTAGGCGCCGGTCAGCACTACCCGCAGGGTGTGGAGGAAAAGCAGCACCAGCAGCAGGTGGGAAGCTAGCCGGTGCAGGGCCCGCAGGTACCGGCCAGGGAAGACCGCCGACTCCAGGAAAAGGATGGAGTTGAAGGCCCGGTCGGGCGTCGGCTGATAGTACAGAAGGAGCAGTGCCCCCGAAACCGCCAGCAGCAGCAGGGTGGTAAAGGCCAGCCCGCCGAGGCAGAAAGTATAGCTGATTTTCAGGTCATCCCCCCGAACTACCCGGGGGAAGAGATGTTTGGCAAAATCGCGGACCATCGCACGCTCCCCGTTACAGAAACACGATCACCCGGTCGCCGTCGTCCTCGACCCGGAAGCGGTCGAGCGGCCGGGCGGCCGGCCCTTTCAGCACGTTGCCCCGCCGGTCGAAGACGCTGCCGTGGCACGGGCAGGCCAGCCGGTCGGGGGTGACGGTGACCGCGCACCCCAAGTGGGTACAAGAGAGGCTGAGGGCGTAAATCTCCCCCCCCTCCCGGATCACCGCCAGCCGCCGTTCGCGGAAAACCAGCGCCCCCCGCGGCGGGATGGTCCGTTTCTCCACGGTCAGACGCTCCTCCGCCGGCCGGCGCTGTGGCACGAGAAAACGGCGCCCCAGCAGCAGGGCGGCAAAGGCGGCTAGTGCCGCGATGAACCGCCGGCGTCCCCGGTCAACAGTTTCCATTTGCGCAGATAACTCCTGGTAAAGGCGGGGGTACGCTCCGCCATCTTTCGTATCCGTTCCGGCGCGAGGAACGCCCCGTTGGCCACCCGCTGCCCCCGCCGGTCCCAGAAGGAGTCGAGCTGCAGGCCGTCGTCGCGCAGCCGGTAGAGCCGCTCCACCGCCGGCTCGAGCAGGAAGCGACGCGGGTTGTCGTGGCAGCCGTCGCAAAGGACCGTCCCCCGTTGCACCGTATGGGGGAAGTACGCTTTCCAGCGGGCGGCCAGCAGCCGGTTTTCCTGCCCGACCACCCGCTCGCTGCGGATGTCGGTCAGGTAGAGAATGAACTCGGGGCGGAGCGGACTGACCCGCCCGGCGGCGTTGAGGCCGAGCGGCGGAGCATCCTGCTTCTTCAGGTAGGCGCTCTTCAGGTAGTCATCCCGGTGGGGCACCGCCCCGAACTGCGCCTGCTTCCGCGGGCTGTCGGTGAAGCGAAGCCAGAAGGTGCCGTATTCCTGCGGCGCCCATGCAGCATGGCAGGCGTAGCACTCCAGCCGCTCCAGATGGGCGGGGATCGCATGCTCGATCACCCGCGGGTCGGGCCGATGACAGTCGGTGCACCGTTTGGCCGCCTTACTACCGGTGACCAGACTGGCCATCGAATGGCAATCGCCGCAGCTAAGCCCCGCCTCGGCATGGACATCGGGGAGCATCGGCAGGAACGTCTCGCCGTTGGCCTGAGGGCCCCGCTGGTAGCGGAAGGCGTCCTCCCGCGGGGCCTGGCCGTGGTAGTCGGCGCCAACAAAGTATCCCCGGTGGCAGGTAAGGCAGATGCCGTCCCGCGGGCGGCTGAGGGCATGGCCGCCACTATGGCAGTCGAGGCAGCCGCGGACGTGGCAGCCGTTGCATTGGGTGGCGAAAAAGCGCCCGTCGGTCCGGCCGATGGTCCCGGCGACGAACGCCTGCTCCGGCGCCCGGGTGGTCATCGCCTGGTCGAAGAGTCGATCGTACCCCCGGTGACAGGCAACACAGCGGGCGGCCCGGTCGGCGGCGGTGGCCGGATTGCGCACCGTCGTCCGGTCGTCGCCGTGGCAGGCGGAACAGCCGATAGCCCGGTGGGGGCCGGTCAGCTGCTCACGGTGGCAGACCCGGCAGTTTTCCGCACCGCTAGCGGGCGACAGGGGGATGACTGCCGTCAAGAAGACGGCGATGCAGAGCATCTTCCAGGGCACGATAATCGAGCTCCTTGCGGTAAATGGGGTCAGCCGCCTGGCGGTGGCAGACGATACAGAGATTGGCCGCCATCACCCGCTTCACCTCCCGCTCGTTGAGCGGCCGGGAATGTTCGCGGGTAACGGCCGAAAAAGCCTGTACCCGCCCCGCAGCCATGGTCTGGAAACCGTCGAGCGGTTTCTCCTCGTTCTTGGGACAGAGCAGCGTGCCGGTGATGCTCCGCCCCGCCACCACGTGCTGGCCGAAGCCGAGGAAAGCGGGATTGCCGTGGCACTCGCCGCAGCCGATCGCCCGGGCGCCGGTATTGTGGCCGTAGAACGGCGCGAAGCGGAGCTGCCGTTTCCCCTTGAAGGTGGTGACGTAGCCGCTCTTCGACACGGTGCCGTCCGCCTCCACCACGGTGACGAAGGTCTGGCAGCCGGGGGTGACCGGCGCCACTTTCCCCCGCTGGTTGAGCGCCAGCGGGAAGGGATAGAGCATCCGGTAATCCTCGGTCTCGCTGAAGGCACCGGGGGTATCCATCCCCTTGATGAAGTCGTGGCCGATGCGGCTCTTGTCGTAGGTTGTATGGCAGCCGTAGCACTGGACCACCGTCCGGGAATGGCAGGTATAACATTCAAGCCGGCCGTGACCGGCGATAGTATGGGCCGGGGTGCCAGTGATCACCTTGCAGGTAAAGAGCCGGCCGCTCCGCTTGCCGAGGAGGCGGACCTTGCCGTCACGATAGAAGACATTTGCATAGGGACGCCCCGAGGCAGTCACGATCATCTTCATCCCCGGGCGCATCTGCTGCCGGTACTGGCGCGACTCGCGCACCGGCTCCTCGTTCTCCCGGACGATCTCCCGCCAGCGGGGAAGCTCGGTGCCACTGCCATGACAGTCCTCGCAACGGATCTCCACCTGGTGATAGAGATTCTCATAGGCATAGCCGTCCCCCATGATATCACGGGACGTATGGCAATCGATACAGTCCATTCCCCGGGTATAATGAATGTCGGGGGGGATTCGGGTAACGTTGCGGCCGCCGCTGGTCATGAGCGGTCCGGGAAAGCCGTTGCGCGACGGCACCTGGCCGCTGTTGCCGTCGTAGAGCCCCAGGTAGGAGAGGGCGATCCGGCCGCTCCGGTTGTGGCAGCGGAAACAGGCATCGTTGCCGGGGAGGGGCTCCAGCCGGTGACTGTTGGCCGCCGGGGCACGCCATTTCATCGTCAGATCGTCCCCCCGGTACTCGCTCCGCTCGTTGCGCGGGTAATGGCAGGCGGCACAGCCGGCGCCGTGCCCCACGCCGTAGGCGACGTCGTTCTCGATCCCGATATGACAGAGTGAGCAGAATTTCCGATAGAGTTCCCCGGCCGTATTGTCCAGCTCCGCCACCCCGACGAGCCGCTGTGGCTTACCGGCCGGGTCGAAGACCTCCTCGCCCCCGGTGCCGTAGCGCCGGCCGTCGGTCCCTTCCCAGGTAAGCTGGATATTCTTGATCATCCCGGCATTGGTCTGCATCAGCGTTGAACGGACCCGACCGAGCTGGTAAGGATGGCAGGTGCCGCAGCTCTTCTCCCAGGCGCCGGGAGCGGAAGGGTTGCGGGGGGAGAACATCGTCCGGTGGGCAGCGTCCTTGCTCCGGGCCCGGCCATTGCCGCCGTGACAGCCGACACACGACGGATGGGCCGGCGAAGCATGTTCGATCCGGGCGTGACAGGCGCGGCAGGAGACGTTGTCGGGATCGTCGGCCGCACAGCCGACAAAGAGGCAGCACAGCAATGTCAGCAGCATCCCCGCCCCGGCCGGGCGAAGACGGCTGCCGGCCGATGTCCGGCCTCGCCCCCGCCAACGATCTTCTCGCCTCCTGATTAGCACAATCGTCATCCCCGCTGCCGTTTTACCTGATCTTCCGTCATTCCGACCCTTCCATCAAGGGGAAAGAAGGATTCCCGAGAAATTGTTTCCAGCCGAAAACCGAACAAGCCCTCCCCCGCCGGCATCCAGATGCCGTTGCAAAAAAAAGGCCGGTGCTCTCGCACCGGCCATCACATGAAGGAGGTGAAACGGGAAAGCCCGTACTGCTACTTTCCGGTGCTGCTGATGGTGACGGTTTTCTTCACGTCCTGCCAAAGGAACGGATCGGCATTCATCGTGCCGAAGGGGAGATACCAGAGCTTGACCTCAACCTCCAGTTCATGGGCCAGGATCTTCTTCACCCACTTGCCCCCTTCCTCGACATCGTCGGTCGGGAAGAAGATGTCGAACCGCTCGCGAACGGTTCTGCCCGGCGGCAGGCCGGTATCTTCCAGCAGGCCGCTTTTCTCGTAGGGGCCGCGCCCCATCCGGTCACCCCGCCCCAACTGCTGCGGAACCGGCATGTAAATTTTCTCCTGATTGAACACTTCCTCGCCATCCTTCGTTTTGGCTATGACCGACAGAACCAGTCGGTTGGGGGTCGGTCAGCCATCGGGAATGGAATGGCCGGCATGGTTGGTCATCTCGACCTTGACCACCGCCTTCGGCTTGATTACGCTGCCGTCGCGCCAGTACTCGCCCATCGAATCGACCTTGAACTCCACGGCCGCCTGGGCCATCCCCGGATCACGGTAGCTCTGGATGTTATGGCCGAGCTTGCTCTTCCGCATGTGGCATTCCTGGCACTGCTCCTGCCCACCGTCCGCTTTGTAGGCCCAGAGGTAGCTGCCGTAGAGAGTTGCACACTGGGTCGGATTATCCAGCTCCAGGTTGGGACCAAGACCGTGACATTGGCCGCACTGGATCGCTTCGCCCATGATCGGACTGACGGCCATTTTCGAGAACTGCTCGGCGGGATGATCGCCCGCCTTCGAGCCATACACGACTCCCGCCTGGGGATAGCCGTCGGTCCATTTGTGGGTGATGGCATTACGGTTATGGCAAACCAAGCAGTTAATGTTGACGCTCTTCAGTTTCTCTTCGAGCTTGCCGGCTTTTTCCCGATCCTTGTTTTTCATGGCATCCTGCCAGTCGTAGATCGTGGTGACCAGTTCCTGGGCCACCGAATCCTCCGCATCGGCCAACTGGGGAAGATGGCATTTGGCGCACCCCATCAGGTGCTCAACCTTGACGTCCTTGGGGCTTTTTACCCCCGAATAGGGCCACTCCATCAGCCCGTTGATGATGGTAGTCTTGATGGTCGCTGCTGTTCGTCCCGTGCCGTAGATCGACCGGGAATGGATCGACTTTGCCCACTGATCGTGGACGTCCTGGTGACATTCGATACAGGAGGAGGAATCGTACATTTTCGCCAGTTCGGCCAGCGTCTTTGCCTTTCCCTTGGTGGCGGCGATGGTCCCCTGCCGGCCGATTCCGACCTGCTCCGCACCTGCGGGGATCACAAGACCAACAACCAGCGCGGCTGTGATCATCCCCCATACATGGTGACGTTTCATCGGTGACTCCTTAATCGTTGGTGCCTGTAAAATACATAATTAGCATAAACAAATAATTGCATCCAAAAAAAGACGCCCCCCGACGGAGGAGGCGTCAAGTGATTAGCAGCCCTGGAGCTCTTCGCCGGCGGACTCGCTGATCGTCATGGCCGAATCGGCTTTGATCTTGGCAGCTTTGGCTTTGCCGAACTTCAGCGTCACTTCGTTTCCTTTTACCTCGACAACGCTTGGCATGCCGCCCAGCGCCTGGACTTTTCCACCTTTTTTGACCCAGGCGGGAACCTTGTCGGCTTTCACGGTAACTTTCTCGCCATCGACCTTGGCAACTTTACCGGAGAAGGAACCGGCGGCGCCGGCGACGGCGGCCAGGGAGAGGGTAACAAGCGCAGTGGCCAACATAGTGGTGAACTTTTTCATCGGATATCCTCCTGCTTAAAGTATTGTTTGCCCGGAATCCGGGCAAACGTGATGCGGTGGCTCCCCCTCCCGGCAATCCGGACCGGGAGGGGGAGCCGCCCCTGTTTAGAAGATCAACTGCAGCTGGGTAATAAAGGTATTGAAATCCTTGCTTTGCAGATTGGCGCCTTCGATACCGCTGTAGACCCCTTCCTGATCGAAATTGGTATGGCTGAATTCGAAGGTCAGCTTCAGGTTCTGGCCACGGAGGTAGTAGTTGGCCCCGGCAGCATACCAGTCAACCTTCTGGTCGAAGATGTTGTTAAGCTCGGCAAAGCGCCACTTCTCGTAGCGGCCGAAGAACTGCAGCGGCAGATTGGGAAGCATGTAACCGGCCTTTACGTACCAGCCGTTTTTCTGCCCGTTGAGCCCGACCGTCCCGCTGTCGAAATTGGTGCTGTACTTGTATGCGTCATCCAGATCGACATCCTCGTATGCGGCCGAGGCGGTGACGGTGCCGATCCCTTCAAATGGATACTCGAAGAAGCCGTCAATCGTCCAGGCTTTGTAATCCTTCTCGCCGGTCTGGGCCACCGTGTCGCCATAGGCAACCTTCGGTTCGAACTGATAGGCACCGCCGATGGTCAGGACTTTTTTCTGCCCCAGATAGGTCCCTTTGTAGCCGTAATCCTTCTCCGGATCAAGCAGGGTCACATGAGCACGGAACGAGTAGCGGAAATTGGAATCGGGGGCGGTATCGCCCGAGACCGCCTTGCGTCCTTCCATGGCGTCGATGCGATACTGGAAGATATCGTTGAACAGGTTGCCCCAGACCGCTACCCCGGTATCACGCGTCGTTACGTACGGTGCGCGAATGAACAGCGAACGGTCGAGGGTCAGCGGCATTTCGCACGCTTCCAGATTCTCGCGGGAGAGGTTGTACTTGAACTTGCCGACGTTCACATGGAACATGTCGTTCAACTTGAAACGCATTACCGCGTCGAGCAGCTGGAATTCGGTCCCCTGGTTAGTGCTGGCGACGCCAAGGGTCCCGACATTGGCATCCTCGGTGAATTCGGTCTGCACATAGAGGCTCAGCATATCGCCGTATTTGCCCATAAAGGCGAGCCGGTTACGGCGGAAGTTGAAGTTGGTGGTGGTGTCATCGTTATTGCTGCCCGAGCCGGTATCGCGGACCGTCATCTGGAACTGCCCCTTGTAATCGATCTGCAGGGCTCCCTGGTCCTCGGGGCCGAAGGTGATCCGCGGACCGGCAAAGGCCGTGCCGGCCATCAGGGTCAGACCGAGCGCCAGTGCCGAAACTTTTCCTGACCTGGATATTTTTATCATGCATTCACTCCTTATGGTTTTGGTAGGTCCCCACCCAACGGCAGGGTGACAATTCACGCCTTCCTAGCAGCCGCCGCCACCGGTCGAACCGCCGCCGGTCGTGCCGGTAACGGTGCTCCGGTATGCCTTGTCAGCAGTTTCGATCTGGTTGCCGTCCGCATAGCTCGGCTCCACGCCGAGGACGCGAGCGCTGTAGTCGACTATCGTTCTGCCGCGATCGACGTTCCAGGTCAGGTTGTCCATGAGCGAGGTGGTATCCCAGATGGAGCCGACGTGCAGTTTGCCACCGGCGTTGCTGCCGTTCAGGGCGAGATGGTCCGACGAGGCCATCAGGTTCCATTGGCCCAGCGAACCGTCGTACCATTTGACGTTGACGGTGGAATTGTAGTAGGCGATGCCGTCGAGGACGAAATAGGCCTGCGAGGCGTTATTGCCGGCCCGGCACATGGTAATGAAGGTTTTTGCCGCATCGCGATTGGCGTCGCCGATCGTCGTGACGGCGTCGCTCCCCACTGCGGCGCTGATCGCCGTCTTGATCTCGTCGGCAGTCTTGAAGGTCACCCCGGTGATGACGTTAGCGAGCGGGAAGCGATAGGAGCCTTTCACTGCCCCGTCAAACGGCGTGTATTGGGTCGTCACGATCAGGTCGGTCGTCGAGGAGATTTGCGTATCCGGACGGACGGTATCCAGAATGTAGGTTTTGCCGGTGTTGCCGGCGACGATCCCCTTGACATAGTCGATCATCTCGCTGAGCGACACCCGCATATCGGTGTTGACGTTGGTCGTCCCGTTCTGGGCCACCCCGTAGGTCGACCGCTGAATGGTCGGCACATTGGAGGTCAGCGCGTAACCGGCAGTAACCCAGGCGGCATTTCCCCCCTGGAGGACCTTGAGGCGGTTTTTCGGGATGCCCCAGTAACGGAAGGTCGCATAGGCACGGGTCAGGTTGAGGGCAGAAGTGCCATTGGTGGTCAGAACGATGGTCGTGTACTTGTCGATGCCGGCGTTCTGGATCACGGCATCGATGGTGGCCCCACTGCAGACCATGCTTCCCGTGACCTCCAGCGGACCCTCCGGCCGCGTCTCCTGGAAGGCGTTGGGTGCGCTCGCTCCGCCAATCAGCTGTGCGCCGGGGATATGGCCGACGGTATAGTAGGCGTTCGTCGTGTTATCGGTCGAGGTTGCCGACGGGTTACTGGAAATATCGAGAATTACCACCCGGTCGTATCCCCCCGCCTGATTGACCAGACCGGCATCCGCCCATTGCTTCAGGGTGGCCGGCTCGATGAGCGCCGTAGCCGTCTGGGTAGTCGACGCCGTTACCGATGGGCTGTCGTAACCACTTGTCCCGCACCCCCACATGACCAGCGAAACCAGCGCAACCGCGCTGAGCAGACTGGCCAACACAATCCGCCCTTTTCTCCAATTCGTTTTCGACATACAACCTCCTCGAAACTGTAATTACCTGCTGCCAGAACAATCAACGTACCGCCATGACATACCCGCGCCGCACTATGCGGCGGAGCGTAAAAACCCAGGTAAAATATGCATAAAAATCATGATTGAGGAAGCTGTCGGTGATACTCGCCTAAACCGTACGGATTTAGTCCGTTTACGATCGCGCTTTCCTCTTGAACTTTTACGGATATTCTGCGATAAACTCCAATGAAATATTTTCATACACCCCATGCCGAATACGCATAATCACAAAGGAGCGGTTAATCAATGGATTTTCAGCTTCTCAAAACGTTTCTCCACGTTGCAGCGCTCGGCAGTTGCTCCAAAGCCGCCACCGCCCTCTTCATCACCCAGTCCGCCGTTTCGCGCCGGATAAAGCAACTGGAAGACCATTACGGCAAGCCGCTATTGGAGCGCTCCGGCGTGGCACTGCGTCCGACCGCCGCAGGTCAGTTACTGGTTGAAAAGGCGCGCCAGATTCTGGAAATTGAAAAACAACTCCTCGAATCCCTCGATGGCAGCCAGCATAAGGAAAAAATCTCTTTCTGCTGCACGCCGTCTTTCGGCATCGGCCGGCTTCCGAGCGCCCTGACCGATTTCATGGCCGAACACGCCGAAACCGCCGATCTCAAGTTTGTCTTCGACATGCCCGAGGCCGCCCTCGAAGGGATCGACAGCGGCCGGTTCGACCTGGCGCTGATCGAACATTGCGACGACCTCGACCTGTTCGGCTTCATCACCCAGCCGCTACCCGACGACGAAATGATCTTCATCAGCAGTCCCGGCCGCGGCATCGGCACGACCGAAGCCGGCATCGAGCGCCTGGTCGGCGAACGGCTCTATCTCAAGAATGAAAACGGTTGCGCCAAGCGTTTTCTCGACAAGAACATGCGAACCATCGGCCGTGATAGCAGCGAATTCCGCAACACTGTCTATTTTGATGATCTGCCGTTCATCATCAGCGAAGTCATGGCCGGCAAGGGTATTTCTTTCGTCTCCGTCGGCCTGGTGGCGGCGAAACTGGAAACAGGCTCGCTCGTGGCACATCGCATTGCCGGCTTCAACCACCATCGCCCCCGCACCCTTGTTCTCAGCCGGGAGCTGAAACGCTCACCGGTCTTTGCTGCCTTCATCGGCTCACTGTTCGCCTCGTTCTCGGCAACCCCGCCGCCCCATCTGGTGAACCCGGGGCAGTCCCCCGTACCACAGCATTAATCAGTCCATATTTATTCCTGCTAAAGTTTTGCAGCAATCTCCCGATAGGGTGAATGAGAGCCTGTTAGGTTTCGGCACATCATTTTGCCGCCGGCACGGTTGCGGGCTTCTCGAACGGTCACTCGTGCCACACATGTTCTCGACGAAGAGAGGAGAGAGATGCAATGAAATGGTTAAATGACCTGCACCTTCGCAGCAAGCTGGTGGCCGGTTTCGTACTGGTGGCGCTGATTGCCGGCATCGTGGGGATTATCGGCATCTCCAGAATTGGCGTTATGGAACAGGCCGGTATCGACATGTACGAGCACAACACCGAACCGCTGGGAACCTTCGGCAATATCGCCATCGCCTTCCAGAAAGCCCGGGTGAACATCAGGGGGATGATTCTTGACGACAACCCCGCCCGCGCCCAGGCCAATGCCACCAGCATCGCCAAACTATACAAGGAGATCGACACCAACCTGGCGGTGTTTGGCAAAACTATCGAAACCGAGCAGGGGAAGAAAGAGCTGGAGGCGCTCAGAACGCTGCTCGCCAACTACCAGCCGGTTCGCGAGCAGATCATTAACGCTACCCTCGAAGGAGACCGGGAAACCGCTCTGACGGTGATGCGAAGCGAGGGACTGGGGTTCGAGAAGAATATCGACACTTCCATCAAGAAAATGTTCGATATGAAGATCGCCACGGGCAAGGCGCGGAGCGAGCAGAATTCGGCTGTTGCCCAGAGCGCCAAGATCCAGATGACGGTTTTCGCCGGCATCGGCTTCGTCCTGGCGGTACTGCTCGGCTTCTTCATCGCCCACCAACTGACCGCCCCGCTGAAACAGGTGGTCGGGCTGGCCAAGGCGATCGCCGACGGCGACCTGACCAGCCATCTCGACATGGAGCGCGGCGATGAAACCGGTCAGCTGGCGGCAGCGATGAACACGATGGCCGAGCGACTGAACCGGCTGATCGCCGGGGTTGCCGAGAACTCCACCCAAGTAGCGGCCGCCGCCGGGCAGCTCACCGCCAACGCGGAACAGATGGCCACCGGCGCCGAAGAGGTGGCCGCCCAGACCGGGACGGTTGCCACCGCCAGCGAGGAGATGGCCGCCACCTCAACCGAGATTGCCCTTAACTGCACCAGCGCCGCCCAAGAGGCGAAAAACGCCAGTGACACCGCCACCCAGGGATCGGCGGTTATTCGCGAGACAGTACACGAGATGAGCCTGATCGCCGAACGGGTCCGGGAGACCGCCAAGACGGTGGAAAGTCTCGGTGCCCGCAGCGACCAGATCGGTGAAATCATCGGCACCATCGAGGACATTGCCGACCAGACCAATCTCCTGGCACTCAACGCGGCCATTGAAGCGGCGCGGGCCGGCGAACAGGGACGGGGCTTCGCCGTTGTCGCCGACGAGGTGCGCGCCCTGGCCGAACGGACCACCAAGGCCACCAAGGAGATCGGCGCAATGATCAAGGCGATCCAGCAGGAAACCAAGGGGGCGGTCGTTTCCATGGAGCAGGGGGTCCGGGAGGTAGAACGCGGCACCGCCGAGGCGACCCAGTCGGGTGAAGCACTCCACGAGATTCTCGACAAGATCAGCTCGGTAACCCTGCAGGTAAACCAGATCGCCACCGCCGCCGAACAACAGACGGCCACGACCTCCGAAATCAGCAACAATATTCAGCAGATCACCACCGTGGTGCAGGATACCGCCCGGGGCGCCCAGGAAACGGCCGCCGCTTCCCGCCAGCTCTCGCAGCTTTCCGACGAACTGCAGCGGCTGATCGGGCAATTCCGGCTCGCTTCGTAAATTGCCGTAACATCTTTGCGGCGCCGCCATCACTGGCGGCGCCCGTCCCTGACCGCTTCCCGCCAACGTTAACGGTCTCTCAGCAGATACAACTTGCATCGAGGGAACGGCCAACGGTAAGATGCTGCAACTTCCTGATGCCCGGTTGACAACGTGGACCGTCGAGCCTTCTTTCGGTTCACTCTGCCCGGCAATCCTTCCGATTTTCCCATCTTGATCGGGATCGCCCCAGGCGCTCCCCCCTGGAGTAACCAGATGCGCATTGTCTCGCGATACCGCTTCGGTGTCGTCTCCCTCTTTGCCGTGCTTTTTCTTCTGATTTCCCTGGCGACCAGGACCGTTCTTCTGCTGATGACCCCGGCGGACGCCGGGCTGACGCCCTTTCTGATCGCCAAGGCGTACGCCATGGGACTCGTTTACGACGCTGCCACCCTCGGCTATTTCCTGATTCCGGCGATCATCTACCTGTTACTGGCACCGCAGCGACTGGTACAGCACCCGCTGCACCGTTGGGTGGTTCGCGGCGCCTTCTTCCTGATTCTCTATGCTCTGCTGTTCGACGGCGTGGCGGAATATTTCTTTTTCGAAGAATTTGGCACCCGCTTTAATTTCATCGCCGTCGATTATCTCATCTACACCCACGAAGTATGGGGCAATATCCGGGAATCGTACCCGTTGCCAGCGCTTTTGGGCGGCATATTCGCCGTCGACCTGCTGACGGTCGTGCTGTTGCGCCGGCTCATCGACCGCGCAGCGGCGACCACCTTCGCGGGGCAGCGCCGCCGTCTCGCCTTGGCGCTCGCGGCAGCTCCCCTAGCCGCACTGCTTCTACTGAATATTTCAGCCACCGCCATCTCCGGCAATGCCTACGCCAATGAACTGGCAGGAAACGGCATCTACGGCCTGGTGGCCGCCTTCCGCAATAACGAACTGGATTTTCGGCAGTTTTACCTGAGCCGGGACGACCGGCAGGTAATGGCCCGGCTCCATGACCTGGTGCAGGAGCGGAACAACCGGTTCGCCGCCCCCAGCCAGGCGGGAGTGACCCGGTTCATCACCGGCGAGGGGAAGGAACAGCGGCTCAACGTCATCGTCGTGGTTGAGGAAAGCCTCAGTGCCAAGTTCCTCGGCACCTTCGGCAGCACCGAAGGGCTGACCCCTAACCTGGACCGGCTTGCCAAGGAATCGCTGCTCTTCACCCACCTCTACGCCACCGGTACCCGAACGGTGCGGGGACTGGAAGCGATCAACCTTTCCCTCCCCCCGCTGCCGGGAGTCTCGATGGTCAAACGCCCGGGCAACGAGGACTTCTTCTCCTGGGGCTCGGTAATGCGGAGCAAAGGCTACGACACCCGTTTCATCTACGCCGGCTTCGGCTATTTCGACAACATGAACTACTTCTTCGCCAACAATGGCTTCGATGTTGTCGATCGAACGAACTTTGCCAAGGACGAAATCACCTTTGCCAACGTCTGGGGGGTCTGCGACGAGGACCTGTACCACAAGGTCATCAAGGAGGCGGGAAAATCCTACGCGAAGGGCCGGCCGTTTTTCAGCATGGTGATGACGACCTCCAACCATCGGCCGTTCACCTATCCGGCAGGGCGGATCGACATCCCGCCCAAGAGCGGCCGGGAAGGCGGGGTCAAGTACGCCGATTACGCCATCGGCCGTTTCATCGCCGAGGTGCGCAAGGAGCCGTGGTTCAAGGACACCATCTTCGTTTTCGTTGCCGACCACTGCGATGGCAGCGCCGGTAAAACCGAACTGCCGGTCAAGAAATACGAGATTCCCCTGCTCGTGTACTCACCGGACCACATCAAACCGGGTCGGGTCGACCGGCTGGCAAGTCAGATCGATATCGCCCCGACCATTCTCGGCCTGCTCAACTTCAGCTATCGGACCGACTTCCTCGGCCGCGACCTGCTGAAAGCGGACGACCGGGTGGCCAGGGCCTTCATCTCCACCTATCAGAAGCTCGGTTACATCGAAGACGACCGGCTCGTCGTCCTCGGACCGCAGAAGCAGGCGGCCATGTACCGCTTCGACCGGGCCAGCGGCGAAGCCCGGCCGGCACCCATGGAAGAGCGCTATCTCATGGATATGCTTGCCTATTACCAGGGGGCGAATTATCTCTACAAGCACCGGCTGAACCGGCTCCGCTGACTGAACGGTTAGCCCAGCGGCCGGAATGCCGAGGCCTTGATAGCGGCAAAGACCTTGCTGCCGATGGCGATTTCCATTTCCCGCGCCGTGTCGCCGGCTATTTCGGCTACCAGCACCCCGCCGGCCGAGGTCAGTTCCAGGCCGACCTTGTTGCCGGAAGTGAACAGGGAGCTGACCGTGCATTCGAGGAGATTGCGGGCGCTGATCGCCTCGGGATGCTTCTTGAACAGGATCAGATCCTTGGAAGAGAGTTCGAACATCGACTCGCCCGCGCCGCCGGGAGCGGTGAGCAGCAGCCGGAGATCGCCCCAGCGGTAGGCGTACAGGCTGTTTTGCGGCACCGGCTCCCGGAGCCGCAGCAGATTGATATAACCGACCGGGCTGGTGCCGATCCGCCCCCGCGCCAGCTCCTCTGCCTCCGTCTCCTCTACCTGCCGCCCCCGCTCGAAGACGATCACCCGCTCGGCCATCAACCGCATCTCCACCAGCGAGTGGGAAATGAACAGGTAAGGGATGCCGAAGTTCTCGCAGACATTCTTGAGGTAAGGAATGATCTGGAAACGAAGGCTGTCGTCCAGGGCGGAAAGCGGCTCGTCCATCAGCAGCAGCCGGGGGTTCGAGAGAACCGCCCGCCCGATGGCGACCCGCTGTTTCTCGCCGCCGGAAAGATTGGTCACCCCCCGGTCGAGCAGATGGCCGATTTTCAACACCTCCACCAGCGCCGCGAAATCAACCCGCCGATATTCCGGGGCGCACCGTTTGAAGCCGTAAAGCAAGTTACTCCGGACGCTTAGATGGGGGAAAAGATGGGGGTGCTGGAACACCATGCCGATCCGCCGTCGTTCAGGGGGGATATTGAGTCGTTGCCGGCTGCTGAACAGCGGTTCGCCGTTGAAGACGATTTCGCCGCGATCGGGAGTGACCAGGCCGGTCAGCATACCGACCAGCGTCGACTTGCCACTGCCGGAGTCGCCGAAGATGCCGAACCGTTCGCCGGCGACGGCAAAATCCGCCTCTAGACTGAAGTCATCGTAGCGCTTGCTCACCTGCACCTGCAATTCCATCTAATCCCTCCTGCTCAGCCGCCGCCCGAGATACTCGTGGAAAAACAGCACCACGACGGAAAGCGATACCGACACCAGACAAAGCGCCAGGGCCATCCGCTCGCCGCCGGGCGAACTGGCATATTCGTAGATCGCCAGCGGGATGGTCTGGGTAACGCCGGGAATGTTGCCGGCGACGATGATCGTCGCCCCGAACTCGCCGAGGCTGCGGGCGAACATCAGCGATGAGCCGGCGATCAGCCCGCGAAACGACAGCGGAACGATAATGGTGAACAGGGTGTCGTACCAGCAGGCACCGAGGGTGCGGGAAGCCTGGATCAGCCGCTCGTCGATCGACTCCATGCCGATCCGGATCGATCTGACGAGCAGCGGGAAACCGACCACCGACGAGGCAATCACCGCCGCCTTCCAGGTAAAAATTATCCGAATCCCGAGCAGCTCCATCAGCGGGGCCACGGGCCCGTTCCGCCCGAGCAGGAGCAGCAGGATGTAGCCGACCACCACCGGCGGCAGGGTCAAGGGGAGGTTGATGAAAACCTCCACGAGCGCCTTCCCCCGAAAGGAGCAGTAGGAGATCAGGTAGGCGGCGGCGAACCCGAACGGAAGCGCGAAGAGCGTCGCCGCCACGGCGACCTTGACCGAGAGCCGGATTGCATCGATATCGGCTGGGGTAAACGACAGCATCGGCTATTTCAGGGCAAAACCGTATTTCGCCAACACCCCCTTTGCCCCCGCCGAACGAAGATATTCGAGGAAGGCCCGGGCATCGGCATTGCGCGCCCCGGCAGCGGTCAGCGCCAGCGGATAGGTCACCCGCTCATACAACGTCTGGGGAACGCTGAAGAGAATTCTCGCCTGTTTGCCCAGCAGTTGGGCATCGGTCCGGTAGACAAAGGCGCCATCGACCTCGCCCCGCTCGGCGTAGAGCATCGCTTCCCGCACATCCCTGGCCATTACCAGCTTGCTCTGGAGCTGCGCCGCGACGCCGGCCCGGCGCATCGCCTCCATGGCGTACTGACCGGCGGGAACGCTTTTCGGACTGCCGATGGCAATCCGTTCGAGCTTGACCAGATCTTCCATCCCGCTGGCCTTGCGCGCTCCGGTCCCGGCAAACACCAGGGTATTGTAGGCAAAGGTACCGATGCTCTGGTCGTCCAGCAGATGCCGCTTTTTCAGGTACTCCATCCACTCTTCGTTGGCCGAGATGAAAATATCCGCCGGTGCCCCGTTTTCAATCTGCTTCGCCAGGGCTCCCGAACCGCCGAAATTACGCAGGATCGTCACCCCCGGATGCTGCCGGGCAAAACTGTCCGCCAGTTCGACGACCACCTCGCGGAGGCTCGCCGCCACCGACAACTTGATTTCTCCGGCCAGTGCCACCGACGCCCCCAGCAGGGTAATCAGCATTGCCAGCGCCAGCTGCATCGTCTTCCGTCGTATCGTCATTCGCTCTTCCTCCGTTGATGTAATTGGTGTACCAGTGCCGAGAAAATCACTCGCCAACCGGCAGAATCCTGGCGCCGATATCGGCCGGCTTGCCGAAATAGACCGACGACAGGACGATGATATCAATCCCGGTGGCCGCATAGGCCGCCACATTGTCCTCGTTAATGCCGCCGGCGGCCGAAATCTTCACCGTCGGCGCCACCCGGCGCAGCTCCCGGACCAGCGGCGCCAGCGCCGCCGGTTCGAGCTTGTCCAACTGGACGACATCGGCCCCGCCCCGGGCCGCCGCCAAGGCATCGGCGGCATCTTCCGCCTCGACGAGCAGCGTCGTTTCCGGCGCCCGGCGCCGCAGATCGTCGATCGCCGGCAGGAAACCGGCCAAGCCGCCAAGGAATCCCGTATGCTGCCGAAAGACCAGCACCGTCTCCGACAGACCGAGCCGGTGCGGCAGGGCGCCGCCGGCCAGGATCGCCTTGATCGCCACCTTTTTCGTCCCGGGGAACGACTTGCGGGTCGTGACCACGGCAACCGCCGGATTGGCCGCCCGGGCGGCAGCGATGATCCGTGCCGTCCGGCTGGCAATCCCCGAGGCATACTCCACCAGGTTGAGCGCCACCTTCCACCCGCCGTGCAGCGCCCGGGCGTTTCCCTCGGCCACCAGGAACTCCTCTCCCGCCGCCCTCCGGCTACCGCTCGGTTCGACCCGCAGGACGGTGGCGCCACATTTTTCCAGTACCCGCCCCGCCTCCTCGGTGCAGCACAGAACCGTTTCATGGCGGCAGGAAAATACGATCCTTCCCGGCCGGTCACCGATTCCGAGGAGATGGGTGGTCAGATCGCCATAGGGAAGATCTTCATCGATGAAACGTTCTATCTCGCTGTCGGAAAGCAGATACGGCATGAGTGAGATCCTTTCGCGGCTCCGTTATAGTCAGTTAACCATAACGACAATCAAAAAAAGGGGGGAAGATGCTTGCCGTGCTGACCGATCTTCCCCCCCTCCCCGGCTAACTGACGCCGAGAATGACGCTCGATGCCTTAAATAAGGCGCAGGCATGCCCCCCTTCTTTCAGGCCGAGCGACCGGGCGCTTTCATGGGTGATGACGGCGCTGATCGTGTTGCCGGCGCCGATTTCCACATCGATTTCGGCGTTGACTGGTCCTTCGATGATCTTGGTGATCGTCCCGCACATGATGTTGCGGGCACTGACCTTGGCATCATGGAGGTCGGTGCCGATAATCACCGCACTGGCCTTGATGATGGCATAGGCTTCCTTGCCGACCGCCAACCCCAGGCTGTCGACGCTGTTATTAGTAACGGTGGCAACCACCGGGGTCCCCCCTTTAAGGCCCAAGGTGACCTCGGCGTTGACCGCCCCTTTGATAATGCCGGTAATGGTCCCGAGAAAAACATTTCGCGCACTGACTTTCATTGAGATCCTCCTTAGGAACAGGTAAAGACTGTCGGCATCGCCAAGCCTTTCCGTGAGATTGTCCAGAAACTTCCGGTGCTCCTCCTGGATGATCCTGAACTTGTTGATAACCTCTTTTCCATCGGCAGTCAGCCGGGTGCCGCCGCCCCCCTTCCCTCCGGTGGTCCGTTCCACCAGTGGCCGGTCGGCCAAGTTGTTCATCAGGTTGACGACGTCCCAGGCGGTCTTGTAACTGATTCCCACCGCCTTGGCCGCCTTGGTGATGGACCCGAACTGATCGATCTTGTCGAGCAGGGTGATCCGGTCGGCGCCGAGAAATTTCCGGTCCGCCTTGTGGAACCACAAGTTCCCGGCCAGCTCAACCGCCCGCTTTTCGCACTCCATTGTTCTGCACTCCTTCGTGCGGATTTATTAGTTTAGTATCCATATACGGCAAAATCCACCGTTGTAAAGGATTATTCCGTCGATGGAGCCAGTTGCACCTTCCGTACCGGCCAAAGCATCTTTCGTTCCAATGAGTACTGCATCGGCTGCCGATCCGCGCCAATGCTCCCGTTGACGAAATCGACCACACCGCCGTTCTCCCCGCAGCTGCTTAAAGGGGAGGCAACCGGGCCGGCGACAGCTGCCTGCTAAAACGTCACCTGGGCCTGGAGACGATAGATCATATCGTCGGTACTTGTCTTGGTGCCGTTCTGTTTGTGGCTGTTGGTCACGTCCCCCTGCAGCTTCAGGTTGTGCTTGTTGATGTACCATGACAGAGCCCCCTGGGTATCGCTCTGCAGGTCGTTGCTCTTATCCCGGTTCGGATCGACATAAGAGTAACGGAGAGCCACTTCCACCGTCCCGGGGATCAGACAGTAGCCGGCCTGGGCGTAAAACCCGTGGGCCCGCAGGGTGGCATTGCTGTCCTGGCCGTCGGCCTGGCCGACCAGGTATTCAGCCTGGGCCGATGCGCCGAGCCACTTGATGGCGGCATCGAGGCCGAAGGTGTTGACATCGATCTTTTCCGAGGCAGTGAAGGTGCTGAGCCCTTTGCCCAACCAGCCGCTGCTGCCGGCAAAAGTGAGGTTATTCGTTTCCAGGGCGGTAGATGACGTCGCCGGGGTGTAGGTCGCTTTCAGGGTATCGCGGAAATAGTTGGCCCCCACGGAAAGCTTCGGCTTGGCGCTACGGTCGAGGTCTCCTTCCGAATAGGCCATCTTGCCGAAGGGGTTCACCGTTACCCGGGCCGCGATGGCATTGTCGTTGGATGTCCGGACAACGCTCTGACCCGCGCCGCCGTACAGGCCGAATTCGTACGTCGCAAATCCCCTGGCGATATCGCCATGCAGCTTGACCCCCGCGTCGTAGCCAGGGCGGAAGGCGTCGGAGGCGGTGGAACGGTCGACGAATTGCTGTGCGCCGGAGGAGTTCAGCCACTGCCTGCCGAACGGGATCTTGGTCTGCCCCGCCAAGAGTTGCACCTCATCCAGCAGCCGGTAATTGAGATAGGCATGTTCGAGCAATTTCGAAGAACTGCCGTTGACGAAATCCACCTGCAGCAGATAGGTAAGGTCTTTGCTGTAAGCGTAGCCGTTCAGCCACATTTTCATCCGCCGGACCTCCCATTTGCTCGAATCACCCGTGGTGCCGTTATTGTCCAGGTCGGTGAAGGTATAGCGCACCTGGAGGCGCCCACCCAGGCTAAGCTGAAACTTTTCATCCGGCGCCGTAAAGGTGAAGCCTTTGCCTGGCTTATAATAAATCGGTTTGCTCTTGGTAACTTCCTTGTAGTCCGCCTCGGTGATCACCCCCTTCTCCTTGAGGACATCTTCAAGCGTCTTGGCTTCCGCCACCCCGCCACCGAGAGTGGTAATCAGCGAAAGCGCCACCCCTGCCCGTACTGCTCTTTTCATGTTTCCCCTCCATTTCTGAACTGGTTTGGCCCCCCCCGTTGCCACCGGCTGGGTGACCGCGAAAGCAGTGTGCCTGCCCTCGGCTTTATATACTCAATTACATAACGCATGCCACACTGTCCTCCCAGGCTACAGTATCGATATCATCATGAAATTATTTGGTTTGTAATTCCCACACCGGCCAGCGTTATATCCATAAAACTACAACGGTTGCCATTTTGCCGGGCAGGTGCTGCAAAATCAGGCACTACCAGACCGGGGAAAACGAAAGAATAAAAAAAATATACATATTGTAAACACAATTCACGGTGCTATCATGGGATACCGTTAAAGAAGTTTAATTTCCACTGGCACGGGGGAGGGTCCAATGAAAGTTCTCGATTTCGCGCTGCAGATGGAAGAACTAGGGAAGAACTACTACGAACGACTGGCCGCCGAAACCTCGCTCAACGGGATCAGGGCGGTCTTCAGCATGCTCGCCGAAGAGCAGCAGGAACTGTATGACACCTTTCAGGCCATGAAGCGGGGAGCTTCCGCCCATTGCAACGCCGACTCCCTGGCGCTCGATCGGGCCTGGCGCAATTTCGGCAAGATCTTCGCCGCCGGGAGCGGCACGATCGACCTGCTCAAAAACGACCTCGATGCCTACCGCCACGCCATCCAGGTCGAAGCGGATATCGTCAGGTTCTTCGAAGAGTTGGCCAGCAGTGAAAACAATGCGGAAGCCCGGGCACTGATCAATGAAATCGCCGCCATGGAACGCAAAGCGTACCGGCGGGTCGAGAATATTCACGATTTCGTTGCTGCCCCCAAATGGCAGCTGAGCTGGGGCGAATTCAGCAATTTGAACGAGTTCTAGGCGCGGCTCCGGCCGGCGCCATCTACTTCGTTGTAAAGGAGGCAGTTATGAAAGTGGTTGGAATTGGCTTCATCGTCATGCTGATCGCCCTCCTGGTCCTCCTGAGTCTGGCCGCCCACGCCGCCGCAGCGGGGATGCCCGATCCGGACGATTATGGGCTCCTGGCCGGTGCCTTCCTCAGCTTTGCCTCGGCAATCGTGGCGCTGAAGCTGATCCCCGGCATCATCCGCTTCGCCTCCATCATCAAAGAGGAGGCTGAGTCCCCTGCCGTGGAAACCCCGCCAGTAACCGGCAAGAGCCCTGCCTAGCTCCTCCGGGAGCACCCCTCCTCGCCAGGAGGGGTGCTCTCACCCGCCATCCCCCCTGTCATCCCACCTCCGCATGACTGCCCGTTGCCGCACTGCCGGCAGTGGCAATCGCGGCGATCTTGTGCTAGACTTCGACGGCCCTGAAACAACGCCCCGGCATTTTCATGCATGTCGATCCGCTGGGCCGGCAACTCTGCAACTGCAGTTGCCCCATCGAACAATCCAACTTCGCCTGCGCCGACACGATGATCGGTGTCACCGTTTCCGTCGGCGGCACCCTCGCCCGACGAGACGACACGGTGGACAGCCTGGTCCACCGGACCGGCCGGCTAATGTATCTGAGTAAAGGGAGTGGTCGAAACGAGGTCACACTTGAGGCGGATATCGATCAAGCGCCATCATTTCCCGCTCCAGGCGTTGTCTAGCCGTTGCCGATGAGGATACATGCGGGGATAACCGTTATCCGACAGGAAACAGGAATGGAAGTACCATATCGCGACAAAGGAGAGGAGTACTGATGATTACTCACATCGTTTTTTTCAAACTTGCCGAACCGACGGCGGACAACATCGGCCGGACCAAGGAGCTGCTGGAGAGTATGGCCGGCAAGATCCCGCAACTGCAGTATCTTGAGGTAGGTGCCGACATCATCCGTTCGGAACGCTCATACGATCTGGCATTGACAACCAAGTTCGCCTCGATGGACGATCTGCAGGCCTACCAGGTGCATCCCTATCATGCCGGGACGATCATTCCCCACATGAAGGCGGTATCCTCGTCGGTCGTCGCCGTCGACTACCAATCGGCCTAAGATCTCACTCCGCCGGCATCACGGCGGGGAAATCCCGTCCCCTATTCCAGCAGCCGGCGCGCGGCCTCTTCGGCCCGCGCCAGCACCTCCTCACTCACGGCAGTGGCGCCGTCGCGCCCGACACCACAAGCCCGGACAAGGTGGCATTCGGCAAAGCCGGACCATCGCAAAAACGATTCGTAACGGGGAAAGATATCGGCATACTGCCGCTCGTCGGGAAAACCCTGGGTCTGGATAAAGACCAGCGTTTTCCCGGGCGGGAGACGGCTGGGGGTGCTGCTGGTGAGAAAGTCGGGAACCAGGTAGGAAAAGGTCCGATCGATGAAGCCCTTCAGCTGGGCAGTTACGTCACCGTAATAGACGGGTGAGGCCAGCACCGTCATGTCCGCCTCCTTGACGGCTTCCAGCACCGCCGTCAGGTCATCGCGTAACGTACAGCGCTCAACCCGCCCCTTGCAGGCGTAACAGCCCTGGCACCCTCGATAGGCCAGGGCATTGAGATGGAAAGTTCTCGTAACAGCGCCGAGCGAGGCGGCCGTATCGAGAAAACGGCGGGCGATCGTAGCGCTGGTGCCGTTCGGCCGGGGGCTCCCCAGAAGACAGACGATATTCTTCGTATCGGCCGGCGCCATCAGATCCAGCAACCGCCGCCTTCGTACTTGTCCTGCTCTTCTTTCGTCGAGCAGCTAGCCTTGAACTTGGCTTCCCGAACAGCCGACTTGATTTTGCTGACCGCATCATCGGTCACATCGCCGAGTTTTTCCCGAACCTCCCGGCCGGTCTTGGGGGTCAGGAGCATCGCGGCACCGGCGGCCAGGGCGGCGCCGGCAAAAAAGGCGATGATCGCTGCGGTATCCGAACTTCTGCTGTCTGACATGCGGAGTGCTCCTTTTATCGTAAGCATGAATTAATAGCTTCTTCTATTCTTAGCACAGAATGACCCGCAAGAAAACCTCTTGTTGCAGCCGGCCGGCCGAACTAACCGCCGGCAAAACCGCACCCCGCCCAACATCAGGGGATCACTTGAATTCGGGCGGCAGGGAGACGAGCCGCCAGCGCTCCCGCCCCTCCTCATCATCGTAACGCCACTTTTGGACATCCTCGACGGTTTTCACCTGGGTTGACGGCAGAATATAGTAGTCGATCTCTACCCGGACCGTTGCCGTCCCTTTCTCCAGATCAAGGTCGGTACTCTTGACCCGGTAGTCGGCAACCGACACCCCCTCCGCCGCCCGCGCCCGTTGCAGGCACTCCTCGCGGATATCCTCCGCAGCGAAATTGATGCACGCCTGCTCCTGCTCCTGCCAGCGCCACTGCCGGTTATACTCCTGGCTAAACTTGCCGAACTGTTCCGCCATGCCGTAGGTGGTACGGCATCCGGCCAGGGCAACCACTACCACGAGCAGAGCTACAGTCTCATAAATACGCATGGATTTCCCTTTCCCGACCGGTAGCGGCGCCCCGATCCGGGGGCGCCCGGTCAGCGCTGCTTGATGTACCGCACCAGTTCGACGGCGATTTCGTACTTGCCGAAGGGGGGAATCAGATAAAAACCGCCGACCCGCTCGCGGGCCGCCGCAATAAACTCCCGGGCGATGGCCAGCCCTTCCCTGATCCCCGACTCCTTATCCTTGCCCCGCATCCGTTGGCGGATTTCTTCAGGGATGACGATCCCCGGCACCTCGTTGTGAAGGAATTCGCAGTTCCGCTCACTGACCAGCGGCAGGATTCCGGGGAGAATCGGCACCCCCAGCGAAGCGGTCCGCGCCAGCATCTCGTCGAGCCGGGCGATATCGTAGAGCGGCTGGGTCTGGACGAACCGGGCGCCGTTGGCCACTTTTTTCTCCAGACGCGCCACCTGGACTTCGAGGCGCTGGCCGTTGGGATTGAAGGCGCACCCGATGGAGAAGCCCGCCCCACGGCCAAGCGGATTGCCGAGGGCGTTCACCCCGGCATTCAGGTCGGCGAGG
Source organism: Geotalea uraniireducens (assembly GCF_027943965.1). NCBI lineage: Bacteria > Pseudomonadati > Thermodesulfobacteriota > Desulfuromonadia > Geobacterales > Geobacteraceae > Geotalea > Geotalea uraniireducens. The sequence goes on from NZ_AP027151.1 coordinate 3,597,978, forward strand.
AGCTTGATCAGGGTGAAGGAGTTGAGGTCGTAGACCGAGGTCGCTCCCGCCTGTTCACCGATCCTGGCCGGGTCACCGGTCACCGCCAGGATGTGCCGGATGCCGAGCAGGCTCGCCCCCATCAGGTCGGACTGGAGGCCGAGCAGGTTCCGGTCCCGGCAGGTGATGTGGACGATCACCTCGATCCCCGCCTCCTCCTGGATCAGCCGGCCGAGGGCAATGTTCCCCATCCTGATCCGGGCCAGCGGATTCTCCGCCAGATTGATCGCATCGGCCCCCGCCGCCTTGAGTGCCCGGCTGCCGGCCACCACCTTGTCGCAGTCGAAGCCCCGCGGCGGATCGAGCTCGACCGTCACCACCGGCTCCTCGCCCCAGCGGGCGAGGAAACCGACCCGGTCGCCCGTCGCCGGCCGCGGCGCTTCCGCCGGAAACTCCGGCACCGTGACTTGGCGGCTGACCGGTCGGGCTCCCGCCAGGCGGGCCGCCAGCTGCCGGACATGCTCCGGGGTCGTGCCGCAGCAGCCGCCGACCAGCGACGCACCAGCCGCCACCATTTCCAGGGCACGGTCGGCAAAGTAATCGGGGGTGGTCCGGTACACGTAGCGGCCGTTATGATATTCGGGAAAGCCGCTGTTCGGATAGGCAGCCAACGGCAACGGGACGACCCGCGCCATCCGGTCGATGGTGCCAAGAATCTCCAACGGTCCCGCTCCGCAGTTGGCGCCGACCACATCGGCACCCGCCGCCGCCAGCTCCAGGGCGACCCGCTCGACGGAAAAGCCGCCGGCGATCCGGCCGTTTTCCAGGAAGGCCATGTTCGCCACCACCGGCAAGCTCGTCTGGCGCGCCGCGGCCACGGCCCGCTTGAGCTGGTCGAGGTCGGTAAAGGTCTCCAGGAGGAGCAGGTCGACCCCCCCTTCGGCTAGCGCCCCGATCTGGCGCCGAAAGATCTCCTCGGCCTCCGCCGCGGTCAGCTCCCGCTCGTCGCCCCGCAGCCGCACCAGGGGGCCGACCGAGCCAGCCACGAAGGCATCGCTCCCCGCCGCCTCCCGTGCCAGCTGCGCCCCGCGAAGGTTGATCTCGCGCTCTCGCTTCTCCAGACCGATCGCCGCCAGCTTGGTATAGTTGGCACCGAAGGTGTTGGTTTCGATCACCCGGGAACCGGCGGCCAGGTATTCCCGGTGCAGTTCCGTGACCAGCGCCGGCCGGACCAGGTTCAGGTGCTCGACATTGGCTTCCAGGCTGACCCCTTTGGCAAAAAACATGGTGCCGATGGCGCCGTCGCCGACCAGGACTTCGTTGTGCAGTCTATCGAGGAAATTCAAGCGCAGTGCTCCTGGAAAGAAGGGTTCACAGTTTGCCGAGGACCTTGAGCAGATGGGGGACCAGCTGCTTTTTGCGCGACATGACCCCTTTCAGTTCGTAGAGGTGGGGTTCCAGCTGGGGATAGCCCATGACGTGGGCCAGCTCCTTTTTCCCCTCGGCCAGGAAAAGGGTGGTTTCGGTATGGATATCGGTAACCATCAGCCCCGCCAACTGGAGCCGGTCTTCGGCCAACACCTTCTTCAGCGCCTCGCGAAGCGTCTCCTTGAGTTCATGAAACTCGTCGAAGCCGACCACCTCCACCTGGCCGACGCCGAACAGGGTATCACCGGCGGTAAAGTGCTTGAAATCGGCCCGGATCGCCTGCTGCGGCGTCCCGTGAGCGGCGAAGCCGCTGCAGGAGGAGAACATCTCCTTGCCGAAGGAGAGGTGATCGAGACCGGCGCACTCTTCCAGCCAGCCGACCATCTCCCGGTCCCGGCCGGTAGTGGTCGGCGATTTGAGGATCACCGTATCGGAAAGAATTCCGGCTAGGAGCAGCGCCGCGATCTTCGCCGCCGGCGTCAGCCCCCGTTCGCGGAACAGCGAGGCGACCACCGTGCAGGTGCTCCCCACCGGCGCCACCATGAAAATGATCGGCTGGTTGGTCGGCGGATTGCCGAGCTTGTGGTGATCGATCACCTCGGCGATCTCCACCGATTCGGCGCCGGGCACCGCCTGGCCCAGTTCGTTGTGATCGACCAGGATCAGGGCATAGGGGAGCGGCGCCAACAGCGAGGACTTGGTGGCGATCCCGGCGATCGTCCCGTCCTCCTCCACCGCTACGACCGCCGGCTCGCCGGAATGGAGAAGCTTGAGCCGCAGATGGTCGAGCGGTTCGCCGACGCCGATCTTCTCGAAGCGCGGTTCGACGAAGCAGGCAAGGGGGGTGGCGAGCCGGGCCAGCCAGGCGGCGGTCGAGGTGTCGTGGGGGGTGGAAATGATCGTCACCCCCTGTTCCCGGGCCCGGGCGACGATTGCGTCGGCCACCGGCAGCCCCCCGGTGACCACCAAAAGCCGCACCCCCCGCTCGACGGCCGCCTCCTGGATCCCCTGCCGGTCGCCGGTCATAATCAGCAGGGTTGCCGCATCGTAGCCGGCGATCCGCGAACTGAAGGATTCCTCCCGCATCGCGCCGATGAAGAGATGGAGATGCTCCAGTTCATCCCCCGCCGGGCTGCCGACCAGGACGGTACCGTCAAGACAGGAGACCAGCGAGCGGAGCGAGGCATCGATGCCGCGCTTGCGGTCGGTACCGGCCACCAGGTACTTCTCGGAGAGTTTGAGCAGGGAGACGACACCAAGGGGAACATTGTCGCCGTCAACCACCGGCAGGACCCGGATGGTATAGCGATGGAACAGCTCCAGCGCCTCCTTGAGCGGGATTGCCGCCGCTGCGGTCACCGGTCGCCGGTTCAGCACGTCCCGTACCTTCGGATGCACATCGGCCAGGTAGAGCGGCGGCGCAATGTCAAGCCGGTCGAGCACATAGCGGGTCTGCGGGTTCGGCTCACCGGCCATCGCCGCTTCGACGTCAGGCTGGCCGAGCACTTTTTTCAGCTCGGCATAGCCGATAGCCGCCGCGATCGAATCGGTATCGGGGTTGCGATGACCGATCACGTAGATTTTCTTTGCCATTCCAACTCCTAGCGGTTTTGCTGGAAATTACGGGAAGTCCGTGTTATAGAGGGACTTTCATCCCCTGCCTGAGAAGGACGGAAATCATGCAAGAAGCGATAACGTGGTTGGTAATGACCATCGGTGCCATGGGATACCCGGGAATCTTTCTCCTCATGGCCATGGAGAGCTCGGTGATCCCGATTCCGAGCGAACTGGTCATGCCGCCGGCCGGCTACCTTGCCCAGCAGGGCGACATGAACGCCGTTCTGGCCGTCCTCTGCGGCACCGCCGGCAGCCTGGTCGGCGCCTACGCCAACTATTTCGCCGCCCACTATCTCGGCCGGCCGCTCATTCTCAAATACGGCAAATACGTCTGGATAACCGAGGAAAAATTCGCCACGGTCGAGACATTTTTTCACAAACATGGCGAGATTTCAACCTTCATCGCCCGGCTGCTGCCGGTGATCCGCCACCTGATTTCGCTCCCCGCGGGCCTGGCCGGCATGCATCACTGGAAATTCTCCCTCTACACGGTCCTCGGCGCCGGCCTCTGGTGCACCATCCTGACCATGATCGGCTACGTGATCGGCCGCAACCAGCAGCTGATCCTGCAGTATTCCCACCATGCCCTGATCGGGGTCGTCATCTTCAGCGCCATCCTGATCGCCGTCTACGTCCGCCATCACCGGCGCAAGAGCGCCCGCGATTAGGCCGGCATCGCCAGACTCTTTTCCACCACTTCATAGACATCCCGCGGCAGGCCGGGCAGCGCGCGCAGCCGTTCCAGCTCGGCCCGCATCAACGCCTGGCGAGCCGGATCGAAACGCCGCCAGCGGGTCAGCGGCGCCGCCATCCGGGCCGAGACCTGGGGATTGAGCGGAATCAGCCGGCAGAGCTGGTCGCCGAGCAACCGGTAACCGCTGCCGTCGGCGGCATGGAAGCGGACCGGGTTTGCCATCGCGAAGGCCCCGACCAGCGCCCGGAAACGGTTCGGGTTGGTCAGCTCGAAGGCGGGATGTTCGAGCAGCGCCCGTACTTCGGCAATGGTACCGGGGAGCGAGGACGTCGCCTGGAGGGTGAACCACTTGTCCACCACCTGCCGGTCGTCGCGCCAGCGTTCGTAAAAGACGGCCAGCGCCTCGTCGCGCTCCGGGCAGTCGCAGGAGGCAAGCGGCGACAGCGCCCCCATCACGTCGGTCATATTGTCCGCCTCCCGGAACTGGGTCATGCAGAGGTCGATGACCGACGGCTCACCCAGGGTCATCAGGTAGGCAAGGCAGAGGTTGGCAAGCCGCCGCTGGCCGGCCCGGCCATCGGCAACGCCGTAGGGAAGCCGGCTCAGGCATTCGGCACGCACTGCCAGGAATTCGTTCTGCAGGGAAAGCGCCAAGGTCCGGCGGACAAACTGGCGCGCGACATGGAGCGCCTCGGGATCGACCACCGCCTGCTGCTCCGCCAGGTAGGCCTCCGACGGCAGGGTAAGGAGTTCGGCCAGAAAGGCGCAATCGGCGCAGCCGCCGGTCAACAGCGACTCGAAGGCGGCGATAAAGCCCGTGTCGAGGTGCAGTTCCCGCCCGGCCCGCTGGTCGGCCGCCAGCCCGAGCAGGATGCCGCCGGCCAGCTGTTGGCCCGCCTCCCAGCGACAGAAGGGGTCGGACTCGTGGGTCAGCAGCCGGACAAATTCGTCGTGCTCGTAGGGGTAGGAGAGCTTCACCGGCGCCGAGAAGCCCCGCAGCAGGGCCGGCACCGGCTTGGCGGCCAGCCCGCTGAAGGTGAAGCGTTCTTCGGCCTGCCGCAGGGTCAGCAGCCGGGTCTTCGGACCGGCAACGGCTTCGCCGGCCAGGGTGCAGGGGAGCTCGCTGCCGTCCTGACCGAGCAGCCCCATGGCCAGTGGGATGAGCAACGGCTCCTTCTCCGGCTGTCCCGGCGTCGGCGGACACGATTGCCGAATGGTCAGGGTGAACGTGCCGCTTGCCGCATCGAAGTTCCCCGCCGCGGCCAAGAGCGGCGTGCCGGCCTGGCTGTACCAGCGGCGGAACTGCGTCAGGTCGACCTTCCCGGCATCGGCCATCGCCTGCACGAACTCCTCGATGGTCACCGCCTGACCGTCATGGCGGGCGAAATAGAGGTCCATCCCCCGCCGGAATGCCGCGGCACCGAGCAGGGTATGGAGCATCCGGATCACTTCCGCCCCTTTCTGGTAGACGGTGGTAGTATAGAAGTTGTTGATTTCCAGGTAGGAGTCGGGTCGGACCGGATGGGCCATCGGGCCGGCATCCTCGGCGAACTGGCTGGTCCGGAGATAGCGCACGTCGGTGATCCGTTTCACCCCCCGGGACGTCATGTCGGCCGAGAATTCCTGATCGCGGTAGATGGTCAGCCCTTCCTTGAGGGAAAGCTGGAACCAGTCGCGGCAGGTGATCCGGTTACCGGTCCAGTTGTGGAAATACTCGTGGCCGATCACCTCTTCGATCGCCTGAAAATCTTCGTCGGTGGCGGTTTCCGGGCTTGCCAGGACGTAGCGGGAATTGAAGACGTTGAGGCCTTTGTTCTCCATCGCCCCCATATTGAAATCGTCCACCGCCACGATCATGTAGATATCGAGATCATACTCCCGGCCGAAAGTCTCTTCGTCCCAGCGCATCGCCCGCTGCAGTGAGCGGAGCGCATGGTCGCACTTGTGACGGTTCTTTTCCTGGACATAGATTCGGAGCGCCACCTCCCGGCCGGAAGCGATGGTGAAACGATCCTCGACACACGCCAGGTCGCCGGCCACCAGGGCAAAAAGATAGCACGGCTTGCGGAACGGGTCGTGCCAGCGGGCAAAGTGCCGGCCGTCAGGCAACTCGCCGGCGTCGACCCGGTTGCCGTTGGCGAGCAGTACCGGATAGTGGTGACGGTCGGCGACGATGGTGGTGGTATAGACCGCCAGCACGTCGGGGCGATCAGGAAAGTAGGTAATCGAACGGAAACCCTGGGCCTCGCACTGGGTACAGAACATCCCCGCCGAGCGGTAGAGCCCCTCCAGGGCGGTGTTGTCCTGGGGCCGAAGTTCGGTCACGACTTCGAGAGTGAAGGCCGGCGGCACCGTGGCAATGACGAGTCGTTCCGGCTCGACGACATAGCGGTCGGCCGGCAGCAACTCCCCGTCGAGGCGAAGTGCGCGCAGCACGAAGCGGTGGCCGTCGAGGACCAGCGGTGACTGTTCGCCGGCGGCCCGCATCGCCAGCCGGGAGGTAACCAGCGTGGTCTCCTCGCCCAGCTCGAAGCGGAGCTCGACGCTGTCGACGAGGTAAGGGGGGGACGTATAGTCCTGGCGGTGGATAGTGGGATGAGCGGCTTCGGTCATGGCGGCCTCGCGAAGGGTTGATGGGAGCGCGGCGCGGCGCTCGGGGAAAAGTGTACCAGCAAACCGGCTCCCGGCCAAGAACAACGAAAAAACCCCGGCGCGAGCGCGCCGGGGCAGGTTGAGTCATCGGCACTGATTACCAGCGGCCGGAAGGTTTACTTCGGCACCTTCTCCCAATCCTTCAGGAAGCGCTCGATGCCGGCGTCGGTCAGCGGGTGCTTGCAGAGCTGGAGCATAACCGAGTAGGGGATGGTGGCGATATCGGCGCCGATCAAGGCGGCGTTCAGGACGTGAACAGGGTTGCGGACGCTGGCAACGATGATCTCCGCCTGGTAGCCGTAGTTGTCGAAGATGGTCTTGATCTCGTCGACGATCCCCATGCCGTCCTGGGAGATGTCGTCGAGGCGGCCGACGAAGGGGGAGACGTAGGTGGCGCCGGCCTTGGCGGCGAGCAGCGCCTGCATCGGGGTGAAGATCAGGGTGACGTTGGTCTTGATCCCTTCCTTGGTCAGGGTGGCGCAGGCCTTGAGCCCTTCCGGAGTCATCGGCAGCTTAATGACGATGTTCTTGTGGATCTTGGCCAGCACTTCCGCTTCGCGGATCATCCCTTCGTGATCGAGGGAAACCACTTCGGCGGAGATGGGACCGTCGACGATCCCGGTGATCTCCTTGATGACGTCTTCGAATTTCCGGCCGGATTTGGCGATCAACGAGGGGTTGGTGGTCACCCCGTCGACCAGTCCCAGGTCGTGGGCTTCGCGGATTTCGTTAACGTCCGCCGTGTCGATGAAAAATTTCATGTTCATTTCCTCCATTGATATGTGCTTGTCAGCCGTTGACGTACATTGTCCCCCTCCGGGAATTCCGGATGAGGAACTACTTCTGTTCGAGGCCGGCGCGATATTTCTCCAGGCAGGCCATCGAACAGAAATAAACCCGCTCGCCGTCGACCCGGCCGATGACGGCATCGTCCTCGCTCACGTAGACGCCACAGACGGGGTCCTGGAAGGTTTCTTCCTTGGTCGGCCCGGTCGGGGCCGCCGGCTCTTTCTCCTGGCGGCCGATTCCCTTGAAGATCTTGATGCCGACATAGATGAGGACCAGCCAGATCAACAGTCGCACGGGCAACTCCTAGATTTTCGTCACCTGCTCGCCCGGCGGCAGCGCGCGGAGCAGTTCGTCAACCCGCTTGCCGAGCAGCGGATGAACCAGCTCGCCGGCGATGGCAGCCAGCGGTTCGAGAACGAAACGCCGCTGATGCAGCCGAGGATGGGGAATGACCAGGTCGGGCTCGTCCACTACCAGATCACCATAGAACAGTATGTCCAGATCCATAGCGCGGGGGCCGCCGGCAACCTCCCGCGTTCGCCGGAAGACGCCGGTTTCGATCCGCTGCAGCGCTTCGAGCAGCTGCCGGGGCGCCAATTCCGTCTCCAGGCGCAGGACCGCGTTGAGGAAGTTGTCCTGCCGGACCGTGCTGACCGGTTCGGTGTCGTAGAAGGGCGAGAGAGCGGTAATCCTGGTGCCGGGCAGCTTGCCGATCTCCGCAATCCCCCGGAGGAGATTCAGCTCCCGGTCTCCCAGGTTGCTGCCAAGGGCGATAAAAACCTTTGATTCCACGAGGCAATTACACCATATTTCGGTAATTTTTGCAAACCGGGCGCCAGCCGCCGGTCAATGAAGCTCTTCGCCGGTGGTGGTCATCACCAGCTTGCCGTGTTTCACCCCTTTGACGCCGATCAGTTCGTCGGCGATCTTCTTCACGTCCCGCGCCTTCCCCCGCACCACCAGCACCTCCAGGCAGTTATGGGCATCGAGATGGACATGAAGGGCCGAGATGACCTTGTCGTGATGGGCGTGCTGTTGTTCGGTCAGCTTGTCGGAGAGGTCGCGGACGTGGTGATCGTAGACGAGCGTGACGGTGCCGACCGTCTCCTCCTCGCCGCCTTCCCACTTGAGCTCCACCAGGGCGCCCCGGATCAGGTCCCGGATCGCCTCCGAGCGATTCATGTACCCTTTCTGCTCGATGAGCTGGTCGAAATTGTCGAGCAGTTTATCGTCGATCGAGATGCCGAACCTGACGGTCTCCCCCATGCTCCCTCTCCCCCTGGCGGCAACGGATATCGCAAAACGGCTGCGATAATAAATTACTTTCTCCGAGAGTTAAACAAAAAAGTGCCTTTTCCCGGCGACGCAGCGACGAACGCCCCCCCCTCAGGCACCGGCAAGGTAGCGGAGGTGACGGAGAGCGAACGCCGCGGCAAAGAAGGTGAAATTGACTAGGATGATCGTCGCCCCGGTCGGCAGGTTGCCGAGGAAAGAAATGACGATCCCGGCAACGACGGAGAGGACCCCGAGCAGGACCGCCAGGACCATGGCTACCCGGAAGCCGCGCGCGAACTGCAGCGAGGTGACTGCCGGCAGGATGAGCAGGGCCGAGATGAGCATGATCCCGACCACCTTCATGGCCAGGACAACGGTCAGCGCGGTGAGCAGCACCAGCACCGTGTTGATCCGGTCGGCCCGGATCCCCGACGTGCGCGCCAGCTCCTCGTCGAAGGTGATTGCCAGCAGATCGTGATAGAAGAGGATCACCGTCGCCACGACGACAACGAAGAGGATCACCGTCTGAGACAGCTCGAAACGGCTGATCGAGAGGATATTGCCGAACAGGTAGCTGAACAGGTCGATATTGAAACCGCCGGCCAGGCTCGCCAGCATGATGCCGACGGCAATCCCGACCGACGAGACGATGCCGATCGCCGCATCGCCGTAAATCCGCGCCCGCTCCGCCAGCTTGAGGATGCCGAAGGCCGCCAGGAGAACGGCTGGGATGGCACCGAGGGTGGCGTAGGCCGACCGGAAACCGAGGAAGAGCGCCAGCGCCACGCTACCGAAGGTGACGTGGGCCAGACCATCGCCGATCAGCGACAGCCGGCGCAGCACCAGGAAGACGCCGAGGATCGCGCAGAGCGCGGCAACCAGCGAACCGGCGATTAGTGCCCGCACCAGAAAACCATACTGGAAAATCTCGGAAAAGGTCATAACGAATCCCGGTGACGGAGGGAGACTCCCGCCGGTCGTGCCGCCGCTCAGTGACGATGGCAGATCAGGTGTTGCGAATGGATGCCGAAGAAGTCCGACATTTCCGCCGAACCGCAGAAATCGTCGAACCCGCCGTAAAAGACGACCCGCTTGTCGAGGTAAAGGAGCCGCGAGGCGTACTGACCGATGGTGCCGCTATCGTGGGTCACCAGGATGACCGTCGTCCGCCGCTCCCGGTTCAGCTGCCGGAGAATGTGGTAAAAGCTCTCGCGGGTCTCCGGATCGAGGGCGGTGGTCGGCTCGTCGAGCACCAGCAGCTCGGGTTCGCTGACCAGCGCCCGCGCCAGGAGCGTCCGCTGCCGCAACCCGCCGGAAAGGTCGCCGATCAGCCGGTCCCGGATCGGGCCGATCCCCATCAGCTCCAGCGCCCGGTCGATGGCCCCCCGGTCGTCGCGGCTCACCCGCCGGGGAAAGCGTTTTCCCGCCAACAGGCCAAGGCCGACCACCTCGGCGACCGTCGCCGGAAAGTGGGGATTGAAGTACTGGAGCCCCTGGGGAAGATAGCCGATCCGGTGCCACTGGTCGAAGGCGGCAAGGGGAGAGCCGAACAGTTCGATGGCCCCGCGGTCGGGCCGGGCCAAGCCGAGCAGGCAGCGGATCAGCGTGCTCTTGCCGGAGCCGTTCGGACCGACGATCCCGACGTAATCCCCTTCGGCCACGGCAAAGGAGACCTCGCGGAGCGCCTCGGCGCCATGGTACTGCAACGACACGTCCCGGACGTCAACCACGGTCAACGACACTGGAGTCCCTCCCGCAGGCTGGCGAGATTCCGCTCCATCAACGACAGGAACGTCACCCCGCGGGCCAGGTCGTCCCGGCTGACCGTATGGGCGGCATTCAGCCTGAGCACCTTCGCCCCGGTCTCCCGGGCAATGGTTTCGGCCGTCCGGGGATCGATCATCTCTTCGGTATAGATGTAGTGCAGCCCGTCCCGGCGGATAAGGGTTATCAGTTCTGCCAGTTTGGCCGGGGTCGGCTCTGCATCGGCGCTGACCGCATAGGCCGCTTCATAATGAAGCCCGTAGCGATGGGCGAGATAACCGAAGGCGAAATGGCCGCCGGCAATGAACGTCCGTTTGGCACAGTTGGCGAGGCCACGCCGGTACTGTTGGTCGAGTTCGGCCAGCTTGCCCTTGTAGGCTGCCGCATTGGCCAGATAATAGCCGCGATTGGCGGGGTCTTTCGTCGCCAGCGCCGTGGCGATGTTGTCGACCATCACCTGGGCATTGGCAAAATCGAGCCAGACATGGGGGTCCATGCTCGCCTCGTCGTAGCGATGGGAATCGCCCCCCCCCTCCCCGGCCGGCACCGGCAGCAGCTGCGTCCCCCGGCTGGCATCGACGACGATCAGCCGGCTCCGGTCCGCCCCTCTGACCAGGTCGTCGGCCCACGGTTCCAGGGCCCGGTTGGTGTAGACGAAGACGTCCGCCTTGTTGATCCGGACGATGTCGTCGGGACGGGGCTCGAAGCCATGCGGCTCCACCCCCGGCGGCAGCAGCATCGTCACCTCGGCCTTCCCGCCAGCAACCGCCCGGGCAAAATCGTAAAGCGGGAAGATCGTCGTGACGACCGAAATCCCGTGCGCCCCCCCCGACCGGGGTCCTTCCCGACGACAGCCGGCCAGGACGGCCAACAGTGCCGCCAGCGCCACCACAGCAATCAACCAACGTCGCATAGCGAATCCTCCCTGTTCTGCGAACACTCCCGACAATAGCCGTTGGCCTGGAAGACGTGGGAAACGATCCGCCCCGCGACCGCCTTTTCCAGTTCGGCAAGGGCGCAAAAGGCCACATCCTCGACCCGCCGGCAGGAAAGGCAGACGAAATGATGGTGATGCTCCCGGTTGCCGCAGTAATAGTAGTACAGCTGCCGGTTCGGGTGGATGATCTTGCTGATCGCCCCTCCGGTCGCCAACTCTTCCAGGTTCCGGTAGACGGTCGGCAGCCCAACCCGGTCGAAGCGGAGCTTCAGCTGGTGCCAGACCTCTTCGGGGCTGGCATACCCCCCCTCGCCGGCGAGGATTTCGAGGATTGCCCGGCGTTTCGGCGTGATCTTCAGCTTCAGGCCGCGGAGTATGGCATCGAACTGCTGGGACATTGTCACATCCAGTCAAACAGAAATCATTTCCATTTAAAATACCCCGATTGGCCGGGAAGTCAAGCGACAAGAGGCCAGCGCGCCGGTCCAGCCATTTAGCGGCATTCACCCGAACCGGCACCGGCAGTCGGCCGCCCACCGCCTCGCCGGGAGGAGAGCCGCGGCAAGGCGCCGGCAGCGGCGGACAAATCCCTTCGTTGACTCGTACCGGGAGATAGGCTACAGTGGACGGGCTCGGCCATTTGCCGCACGAGCGTTTGTCCTGACGGTTGAAACCCGGCAGCAATCCAGCACGCACCCACCGCCGGCCGCCGTCACCCAGACCGCACCAGCCAGACTTCTTACCGACAGACGGTTCAGGTTTCCATGAAAGCAGGCGCCAAGCGATCCCCCAGCCAGGATGAACTCGAACTCGAACGGAAACGCCGCGAGTTCCATACCCTCGAGCATCGCCTCGTCCGGCTCGAGCACGACCTGGAGGACCTGCGCGAAGAGGTCCGGGAGTTCGAGAAGCTCTACGCAGAGAAAATGGCCGAGCGGATCGCCGAGCTGGACCAGCTGAAACGGGAGCTGGCCGAAACGGCGCCGGCCGGCGAAGGGACCGAACCAGAGGAAGCGGCGGAAGGGGGCCGGCAACGGTACGGTTTCCGCGAGGAACCGCCGGAGCAGGAAGAGATCCCCCGGATCAGGCCGACGGTCGGCAGCGGCGACGGCGAAGGGATCAAGGAAATCTATCGCCGAGTGGCCAAGGCAATCCACCCGGATCTGGCGGCGAACGAAGACGAGCGCAAACGCCGGCAGAAGCTGATGGCCGAGGCCAACCGCGCTTACGCCGAAGAAGACCGGGTAACGCTCCGGGCAATCATGGAAGAGTGGGAGACCGACCCCGAAACGGCCGTGGCAATCGGCACCGCCGGCGAGCTGGCGCTGGTCATCCGCCGGATCAACCGGCTCGGGGAACGGATTCGGGCGGTGGAACTGGAAATCGCCCGTCTGCGGAATTCGGAACTCTATCGGCTGATCCAGCGGGTCGAAGAGGCGCGGTGGCGAGGGCGGGATATGATTGCCGAGATGGGGGCGCGGCTCGATGCGGAAATCCTTGCCGCCTGCCGCATCCTCAACGAGCGGGGGCGCGCGGCCCGTGAACAGGCGGAGGAGTCCCGCGCCACCTTCCGGGTCGTCCATTTCCCCGGCGACCGACCACTCGGCACGCTGTTCGTCCGCGAACGGAACTCGGGCAGCTTCCTCGACTGGAAACGGCTCGGCGAGGCGCTCGGCAACGTGGCGGTGCCGGCCGGCAAGGCCCTCCGGCTCGATGTCCAGGACGAGGCAACGGCCGACCTGGCCCGCCTCGACTCACTCGGTCCTTACGACCTGCAGGCCTGCTTCATCTATGGCGGTCGCGATGCCGACCTCGCCCCGCTGCTCCGCTTCAAGGGGATCGAAGAGCTGTACCTCTCGGGCGACGGCATCACCAGCGACGGTATCACCCGCCTCCAGGAACTGCGGAGCCTGGAACGGCTCTACCTCTACGATACGGCAGTGGGCGACGCCGGCATCGTTTCCCTCCGTCAACTCCCCCGTCTCCGCTCGCTCACCCTCTGCAACACCCCGGTCAGCGAAGCGGGCCTGGACCGGCTCAAGCTGGCCGCCCCCGCCTGCCGGGTGGTCCGGCTGCGGAGCGGCCGCTAGCGCTCGCCACCACCGATAAAGAGCCCGCCCAGGGCTGCCACCAGCCGTTCGTTCTCCTCCCGATTGCGGACCGCCACCCGGAAAAAGCGGTCGTCAAGCCCCCGGAACGACGCGCAGTCGCGGATCAGCATCCGCTCCCCGAGCAGTCGCCGCGCCACCTCCCTTGCCGGCGGACCGGCAACGATCTCCACCAGCAGATAGTTGGCCGCCGCCGGATAGGGGCGCAGCCCCGGCAACGCCGCCAGCGCCGCCGCCAGCCAGTGCCGTTCGCCGGCGATCAGCGCCCGGCTCCGCCGGCGATAGTCGGCATCGCCCAGAGAAGCCAGCCCGGCCACCTGGGCAAGGGTATTGACCGACCATGGTTCGCGGAGCGCTGCCAGTCGGGCGATCAGCGCCGGCGCGCCGAGGGCGTAGCCGAGCCGCAGGCCGGGGATGGCGAAGAACTTCGTCAGCGAACGGAGCACCACTCCCCCGCCCCGCTCTACCAGCAGGCCTTTGACCGATTCCTCCTCGCAGAAATCCATGAAGGCTTCGTCGATTACCAGAAAGGTCCCGTGCCGCCGGCAGCATTCGGCGATGGCGGCCATTTCTGCCCGGGAGAGAAGGGTCCCGGTCGGGTTCCCCGGATTGCCGACGAACAGCAGGTCGTACCCCGCCGGCAGCCGCTCGTCCAGCTGCGCCGCCGTCAACCGGAACCCGTCGGCGGCCGGCAGATCGAGATAGTCGACCGTCCAGCCGGCCCGCTGCAGGCTCTTGCCGTACTCGGAGAACGGCGGCGCCACCACCAGCCCCCGCCGGCCACTGACCAGGAGCGGCAAGAGATAGATCAGTTCGGTGGAACCGTTAGCGACGCAGACCGTGGCCGGCTCCAGGCCGTGATAGTCGGCCAGCGCCGCCGCCAGCGCGGTCGCCGCGCTGTCCGGATAATGAACTGCCCGATCGAAGGCGCCAGCCACCGCCTCCCGCACCCCCGGCACCGGCCCGAGCGGGTTGATGCTGGCGGAAAAGTCGAGCAGCTCTTCCGGCGGCACGCCGAGCTGCCGGGCAACGGCAAAGACGGTCCCGCCGTGATCGAATATGGTCATCGACACAGTACCCTTTCCATAGAGGAGCTGGCCATCAGGTCCCTCCGCCCCCGGCGGCCAGAAGTGCCAGGCAGACCGCCAGCCAGCCGGCGACCAGCAGCAGTTCCGCCCCGTACATCAGCCGGACCGCCCCGCGCCAGGCCACGCCGTCGAGCGGCCGGTCCGGCTCGCCGATGGCCGGCTTGGCGACCGGCCGGCCAAAATAGCTGTTAGTGCCGCCGAGCCGGACGCCGAGCGCCCCGGCGGCAGCCGCCTCGGGAAGCCCGGCGTTGGGTGAGGCGTGATTGCGCCCGTCGCGACGAAGAATCCGCCAGGCACGCGCCCCCGACAGCCCGACCAGCGGCGCGGCGAGACAGATCAGCCCACCGCTCAGCCGGGCCGGCAGCCAGTTGGCCAGATCGTCGCAACGGGCGGAGGCCCAGCCGAACTGCCGGTAGCGATCGTTTTTGTAGCCGACCATCGAATCGAGGGTGTTGACCGCCTTGTAGGCGAGGGCCAGCGCCGGGCCGCCGAGCATCAGAAACAAGAGCGGGGCGATCACCCCGTCCGAGGTATTCTCCGCCACCGTCTCCACTGTGCCGCGCCAGATCTCCGGCTCGGCCAACTCCGCCGTATCCCGGCCGACGATATACGACAGGAACTGCCGGGCTGCCGGCAGATCGCCCCGAGCGAGCGCCTCGGCCACCCGTTGCGACTCGCCGTGGAGCGAACGGGCCGCCAGGCAACTCCAGCCGAGCAGGGAGGAGACGAAGAGGCCGACCGCCGGATGGAGGAGAAACGCCCCGGCCAAAAGCAGCCGGGCCGCCCCATAGGCGACGCCGACCGTCAGCACCAGCAGCAGGACCCCACTCCCCCGCTCGGGGAGCGGCAGCCGCCGGAGAAGTTTCTCCAGGGCGGCGATCAGCCGGCCGATGCCGACCACCGGATGAGGGAGCCAGCGGGGATCGCCGAACAGCCAGTCGAGGACGAGCGCCGCCGGCACAATAACCAGCGCCTGATCCGCCGTCATCATTCCTCCGCCGCCGGTCGGGGCGCGCCGATGGTGAAGCTGAAGGTTGCCCCCGCCCCTGGGGACCCCTCCGCCCAGATGGCGCCGCCGTGGCGGGCGATGATCCGGGCAACGCTCGCCAGCCCGATGCCGGTGCCGCTGAACCCCGCCCGCTCGTGCAGCCGGCTGAACGGCTTGAACAGCTTGTCGGCTTCTTCCGGGGCAAAGCCGATACCGTTGTCCCGGACAAAGAAGACCCGCCGGTCACCGCTGCCGGTCGCCCCGACCACTATGGCCGGCGCCGGCTGCCGGGCGGTATATTTCCAGGCATTGCCGAGCAGGTTCTCCAGCACCGATTCGAGCAGCCGGGCATCGCCGCGGACCGCCAGCCCCGGCATGACGTCCCAGGCGACCGTCCGGTCGGGATCCTGCCGCCGTAATTCGTCGATCACCTTTGCCGCCAGGGCCGTCAGGTCGACTTCCGTCTCGACCAGCTCGCTGGCGCTGATGCAGGCCAGGGCTAACTGGGCCTCGATCAGCGCGTCCATCCGGTGCGAGGCGTGGAGGCATTTCCAGAACATCTCCCGACTGTTTTCGTCGAGCGCCTCGTAGCCGTCGTCGAGGATCAGCTGGAGATAGCCGTTGATTTCGGTGACCGGGCTGCGCAGGTCGTGGCTGAGGATCGAACAGAACTGGCGAAGGTCGCTGTTGGCCGCCTCCAGCAACCGGGTCCGTTCGTTCACCCGGCGCTCCAGATCGCGGTTGAGCGTGGCCAGCGCCGCCCGGGAGGCGGCCAGCCGTTCGGCCATGCCGTTGAACGACCGGGCGAGGCGGCCGAACTCATCCGCCGACAGCAGCTCGATCCGATAGGAGAGATCGCCGGCCGACAGCGCCTCGGTCCCGGCATGCAGGCGGTCGAGGGCGCGGCAGACCCGCCGGTGGAAGCGGCCGAGCGCCGCAGTGAAGAGGATGCTCACGAGCAACGCGCCGGTCACCGCCCCCCAGCGCAGGTTGGTGGCGATGGCCAGCACGTCGCGACTGCCGTCGTCCAGCCCTTTGGTGATTCCGGGGATGAAGGTGTCGTCGAAGAGCGGCTCGACCACCTCCTCGGTAATGCGGTAGAGCGTTTGCCGGTCGGCGCTCCGCCGGTGGGCGACGATCCAGTGGGCCGAGGCGGTGAACTGGCGGTATTTGCGTTGCAACGCCGCCATGCCGGCCTCGTCGGCCGTCCGCCGGTCGAGGGTCGCCCGCCGCTGCTCCGCCGTCCGGAGCAACACCAGCGCCTGCTCCCCGTCATCGATATACCGGTCGAGCAGCCGCTCGTCGTACCCCTGGCGGTTGAGCAGCGCCTCACACAGGACTTCGATCTGCCGGTCGACCGCCGCATTCAGCTGGTTCATCGCCAGGAAGTGATCGACGATCGCCTGCATCGCCTGGACCCGCCGTCCCCCCTCTTCGGCAAAGAGCGGCAGCCGGCCGGTGGTCATGATCAACGCATGGAAGGCGCTGTTTACCTCATCGATGCCGTCTGAGCGGGACTCCTCGAGAAGCGGCGTCAAGCGCTCCTCGAACAGCCGGTTACCGTCCGCCAGAAAGAGTCGCCGCGCCGCCGCTGCCCGCCCGGTCGCCTTGAGGGTGAACAGATGATCGGTGGCGACTTTCCAGCGCCGGTAATCGCTGGCAAAAGCCTCGTACCGCGCCAGGTCCTCCTCCTCACCCGGCACGCCGTTCTCGTCCTGCCGAGTGATCGCCCCTTTCCAGGTGGCCATCGCCCCCTCGGCCATCATCCCGAAGCGGAGGTATTCGTTGCGCCCTTCGGGATCGTCGACGGTCAGGCTGTCGCCGATCTCCTTCAGCTGCCGGTGCAGGCAGGCCCGGGTGACGACAATCCCCTGCAGGTAATCGACGGCTGCGACGAACTGGCCGCAGCGCTCCTTGATCGTTACCGAACAGCTCACCAGGTAGAGCGCCACGCTCCAGACCAGGCCGAGGACGGCAACCAGTAGGATCGTCAGCTCCCGCTTGAAGCGGCCTGCCATCATCCTAACCGGCTCCCGGCGCCGGTGCGGCGGTAAGGCCGCAGATCGCCAACAACCGGGCAATGTCGAGATGCTCTTCCAGATGCGCCGCCAGGAGTTCGAACGGATCCTGCGGGCACTCGTCGATGGTCCGCTCGGCCAGCCCCTTGCTGCGGCGGAGCCGGTTGAGGAAGGCGGTCCGGAAACAGTGGTTATCGAAGATGCCGTGCAGGTAGGTGCCGAAGATCCGGCCGTCGCAGCTTACCGCGCCGTCCAGCACCTCCACCGGCTGGCCGGAACGGCTGACGATCCGGGCAAAGGGTCGGGCGCCGGGACCGAGGATCGTTTCCCCCATGTGGATTTCGTAGCCATT
The DNA here is from genome assembly GCF_027943965.1 of Geotalea uraniireducens. Lineage (NCBI taxonomy): Bacteria > Pseudomonadati > Thermodesulfobacteriota > Desulfuromonadia > Geobacterales > Geobacteraceae > Geotalea > Geotalea uraniireducens. The sequence goes on from NZ_AP027151.1 coordinate 3,615,667, forward strand.
CACCACCCCCCGGCAGCGGGGCGCCACCTGGAAACCGGCGGGGAACAGCTCCGCCGTCGCCTGGTGGGTCGTTTTCCGTTCCAGCATCACCGTCACCACGTCGAGGAGCCCGAGCCCCTCCGCCTCCCGAATCCCCGATTCGACGGTATGCGGATCGGCAACCCGCTTGCCGAGCATCTGGTAGCCGCCGCAAATGCCGACAATCGGGCCGCGGAAAGCGCGGATCGCTTCGAACAGCCCCCGCTCCATGAGAAAGAAAAGGTCGGTGGTGGTCGCCTTGCTGCCGGGGAGGATCAGCAGGTCGAGATTGCGCAGCTGCTCTTCCCCATCGACATAGACAAGCTGGACGTCGGCCTCGTTCTCCAGCGGGTCGAAATCGGTGTAATTGGAAATCCGCGACAGTTTCACCACCCCGATGGTCAGCGTTTCGTCCTGCGGCCGGAGGCTCAGGCCGGTATTCTTGCGGGACAGCGCCACGCTATCCTCCTCCGGGAGCCGGAAGCCGCCGAACATCGGCACGACGCCGAGCACCGGCACCCCGGTCCGCTGTTCGACGAAGTCGATTCCCGGCTTGAGCAGCGAAGGGTCACCGCGGAACTTGTTGATGACGATCCCCTTGATCCGTTCCCGTTCCGCCGGTTCGAGCAGTGCCAATGTGCCGACGATCTGGGCGAAGACCCCGCCCCGGTCGATGTCCGCCACCAGGATCGCCGGGCAGCCGACCATTTCCGCCACCCGCAGGTTGGCGATGTCATGGGCTTTCAGGTTGATCTCGGCAATGCTCCCCGCCCCCTCGATCACCACGAACTCGTGGGCCGCCGCCAGCCGCTCGTAGCTCTCCCGAACCTTGGCGAAGGCCCGCGGCTTGTAAGCGTTGTACTCCCGGACCGACATCGTCCCGACCGCCGTCCCCTGGACGATCACCTGGCTGCCGGTGTCCGACGACGGTTTGAGGAGGATCGGATTCATGTCGACGTGGGGCGGGATGCCACAGGCCGCCGCCTGGGTCGCCTGGGCGCGACCGATCTCCCCCCCTTCGGGGGTGACCGCCGAGTTGAGCGCCATGTTCTGGGATTTGAACGGCGCCACCGTCAGCCCGCGCTGTTTGAGAATCCGGCAGAGACCGGCCGTGATCACCGACTTGCCGACGTCCGAGGCGGTACCGACGACCATCAGGGCGTTGCCCCCGCAAGTGAGGGGTAAGGCGTGAGCGGTGAGAGGACGGTGTTCTTTCTCCTCACCCCGCGTAGCGTAGCCGCGCGGCGTCACCATCCGCCCCGCATCGTCGACGAAGGTCGCGGAATTACCGACGATCACCAGCGAAAACATGTCAACGGGGTGGTCGAGCAGTCCCGCCAGGGTGGTGACGATCCGCTCTTCCCCGGCCCGGCAGGCGTTGCGGACGATCCCCACCGGGGTGGTGGACGGCCGGACCGCCAGCAGGATGGCGCGCGCTTCTTCGAGCTGGGTCACCCGCCCCTTGCTGCGCGGGTTGTAGAGCGCGACGACAAAATCGGCAGCGGCCGCCGCCACCAGCCGGCGCTCGATCTGGTCCCAGGGAGTGAGGAGATCGGAGAGGGAAATTACCGCGAAGTCGTGCATCAGCGGCGCGCCAAGGACCGCCGCCGCCGCCTGGACCGCCGACACGCCCGGGACAATGACGATCTCCGGCGGCTCGGCCATTTCATTGGCCAGTTCCAGCACCAGCCCGGCCATCCCGTAGACGCCGGCATCGCCGCCGGAGACGAGCGCCACCGTCTTTCCCGCGGCGGCCAGCTCGAGGGCCTGCCGGCAACGCTCAACCTCTTTCATCATCCCGGAGGAGACCACCTCTTTGCCGAGCAAAAGCGGTTCGATCAACTCCAAGTAGGTCTTGTAGCCGACCACCGTTTCGGCATATTCGATGGCCTCGCTCGCCTCGAATGTCATATGGTCGAGGTCGCCGGGACCGATGCCGACGACATACAGTTTTGCCATGTTCACCCTCTTTTCAGCGTGGCAGAGTCAGGGGAAACAGCCGCCGCCGGCGGCCATAATGAGAGATCATAAATCTTGACGCACCCGGCCGCAACCAAATTCACGGGCCGGCGCCCAATTCGGCGATCGCCAGGGTGACGTTGCCGCTCTTGATCTTTTTCAAAAGCAGCCGGCCGCCGTCGGCCGCCAGCACCGCCGCCGGTTCGGCAACGCCGGCGGCGCCAATCGCTTCGAGGGCATGCCGGGACGGCGGCGACGGCACCGCCACCCCATTCAGTTCGTCGCTGGCAAAAAAACGGAGCGGAATACCGTGGCGGGCGGCAAAGGCCAGGAGCCCCTCCTCCTCCTGCTTGGCGGTGGCCGAGCCGATACAGCCGACGCTTTTCAGCGAGAGGAACAGCCGCTTGAGTTGCATGGTGACCACCTCTTCCAGCTCCTCCGGGGTGGTGCCGCTGTTGCAGCCGATGCCGAGCGCCAGGTTGCGGGGCCGCAGCACCAGCAGGTTGTCGGCGCGGGACTGGGGCGGCAAATGCCGGTTGGTGACGAAGACGAAGCCGGCGGCGCCGCTCTGCAGCGCCTCGACAAAGGTATCGTGGAATGAGAGCCGCCCCCGGCCGTGGCAATAGGAGCGGAGCCGGTCGGTCGGGTCGACCACGGCGATCGGCTGGTCGTCCAGGAGGAGGGCATTGAGAACCTTCACCTTGCTCAGGTCGTCGATCGCCCACCCCTCACCCTTGGCCAGCAGGTCGAAGGCCGGGAGATCGTTGGCGTCGGTGGCGGTGGTGATCACCTCCCGGGCGCCAGTAAGGAAAGCGCAGCGGCAGGCAAGCTCGTTGGCCCCTCCCAGGTGCCCTGCCAAGAGCGAAATGGCGAACCGGCCGGCGTCGTCCATCACCACCACCGCCGGGTCCCGGTCCTTTGCCGCCAGGTGCGGCGCCACCATGCGGACGACGATCCCGGTGGCCATGATGAAGACGAAGCCGGCATACTCCGGCCAGAGCCGGGTCACCAGCCCGGCCAGCTCGCCGCTGAACAGCTCCGCATCCTGCCCCGCCTGGCCGGCGTATTTCTGCAGGACGAACAGCCGGGCCTCGGGCAGCCCGTCGCGAAGCCGCGTCCCGAGCCGGGCGCCGTTACGGGTTATGGCAATGATGGCGATGCGCATGCTCGAACCTCCGCCCCGGCCAATTTCGCCGCGGTCAGGTAACGATCCCCCGCCGACAGCCGTGACTGAACTCCTTGTCGTAGAGGAGCGACTTCGCCTTCAGCCCCTCGCGGCGGGCGCGGAGCACGTCACCGACCAGGATCACCGCCTGTTTGTCGATCGCCGCCGCCCGGACCGCCGCGGCGATGTCGGCCAGGGTTCCCTCCACCAGCTGTTCGTCAGGCCAGGACGCCCGGGCCACCACCGCCACCGGGGTATCCGGCGCATAGGCGCCGCGGAGGAGTTCCGCCACCACCGCCTCGATCATCGCCACCGACAGGTAGATGACCAGGGTAGCGCCGATGCCGGCGATGGCGGCCAGCTGTTCCCGCTCCGGCACCGGGGTCTTCCCCGCCAGCCGGGTGATGATCACCGTCTGGGAGACCTCCGGCAGGGTCAGCTCCTGCTTCAGGGCCGCCGCCGCGGCGAAGGCGCTGGTCACCCCCGGGACCACCCGGTAACCGATGCCGAGCCGGTCCAGCTCGGCCATCTGCTCCTGGATGGCACCGTAGATCGCCGGATCGCCGGTATGGAGGCGCACCACCGACCGGCCGTCGGCCACCGCCTGGGCCAGCACCGCCGTAGTCTCTTCCAGGGTCATCCCGGCCGAATCGTAGACCTCGGCCGCCGGCGCGTAGGTCCGCACCAGTTCCCGATCCACCAGGCTGCCGGCGAAGACCACCACCTCGGCCGCGGCGAGCAGCCGCGCCCCCTTGACGGTGATCAGTTCGGCATCGCCGGGGCCGGCGCCGATGAAATGAACGATAGACATACGTTACCTCGCTTCCTGCAGCCCGCCACCACGGCAGGCCGGCAACACCGCCAGTGAAGTCAGGCCCCTGTCCCCTCACCCTGCCGGACGATCAGCATCGACAGGTAGTCGAGTTCCCGCCCGACCAGCGAGGCGAGGTCAAAGACCACCTCTTCCTGCGCCGAGCCGACCCGGCGGACGAAGGCGGCCCGCTTTTCCAGCCCCAGTTCGACCAGCAGGGCGTAGAGCCGGTCGAACACCCGGCTGACCTTCATCAGCACCACGGTATCGAAGGCGGCGAAGGTCCGGCGCAGTTCGTCGTCCTCGTAGGTGGCGGGCAGGATGGCGATTCGCTCGCCGGCGATACCGAGCGGCAGCCCGGCCGCGGCCGCGGCGGCATTGATGCTGGAGATGCCGGGAACGATCTCGATCGGAATCTCCGGCCGTCGCGCACGGATGATCCGGTACAGGTAGAGAAAGGTGGAGTAGAGGCACGGGTCGCCGATGGTGATGAAGACCACGTCGCGGCCGGCATCGATCCGCGCCAGCACCTGGGCGGCGGCCTCTTCCCAGTACGCCTCCAGGGCCGCCCGCCCCTTCATCATCGGGAAGACCTGGACGAGGACTTCCTGGCGGGAACGGTCGAGCAGTTCCTCGACGATGGAAAGGGCATAACTGGCGGCATCGGCGGCGCCGGTAGGGGCGCAGACGACCGGTGCCCGGCGGATCAGCCGTTCGGCCTTGCGGGTCAACAGCTCCGGATCGCCGGGGCCGACGCCGACGGCATAAATGGTGGCAGGTTGAGAGGTCGGTTGCTGCGGCACGACGGAAGCTCCGGAATACAGGCGCGAACGGCCTGGAGAAAGCGGCGTGCCCGGCGGGCACGCCACGGTGACGGTGATTTCGGCAACGGCGGGGGACAGCCGGTGAAGCGGCTACTCTTCGCCCTTGCGGGCCGAGATGACGTAGACCGGGTTGAGCGATTCGAACATCTTGTACTCGGTCAGCCCGCGGGTCTTGGCGACGTTGATGCAGCTCACCTCGACGGTGTAGCCATGATCTTCGAGGAACTCCACCGCCTTGGTCAGGGTGTCGAGGGTGACGGCATTGAGGACGATCGCCCCTTCGGGTTTGAGCCGTTTATCGACCGCCTCGATGATCTCTTCGAGCATGCCGCCGGAGCCGCCGATGAAGACCCGGTCCGGGTCGGGGAGCTCCTCCAGCCCCTCGGGGGCGTAAGCCTCCACCAGCAGAACGTTGCGGGCGGCGAACTTCTTCAGGTTGTCGCGGATGAAGGTCAGGTACTGGGGATTCTTCTCCAGGGCGAAGATCCGGCCGTTGGGCATCAGGTTGCTCGCCTCGATGGAGACCGAGCCACTGCCGGCGCCGATATCCCACATCACCAGGTCGTCCTGGAGCTGCAGCTTGGCCAGGGTGACCGCCCGCACCTCCTGCTTGGTGATCAGTTTCTTCACCGAGGCGAACTCCTCGTCGTCGATGCCGATCACCGGGTACTGTTCCAAGGTCGGCTCCCAGGCCTTGATCAGGATCAGGATGTTGAGGGAAGACGCCTCGATCTCCAGCAGCCCCTTGACGTCGGTCTTGGTGAATTTCTCGTCGGCCATGCCGAGGTTCTCGCAGAGCCAGGCTTCGTACCCTTCGGCACCCCGCTCGATCAACTCCCGGGCGATGGCCGCCGGGCTGTTTTTCGCGTCGGTGAGGATCGCCACCTTCTCGGCGGCGACGATCCGGTCGACCGCCGCCTTCAGCCCCCGACCGTGAACCGAGACGAAAATGGCGTCGTCCCACGGCTCCTTGATCCGGGCGAAGGCGTACTGGACGCTGGTGACGTTGGGAAAGATCTCGATCCGCTCCTTGGGGAGGTTACGCAAGAGGAAGCGGGCGACGCCGAAGAAGTTGGGATCGCCGGAGCCAAGCACCACCGTCGCCTTGTCGGTCCCCTTGAGGAATTCGAGCATGATCGACAGGTCGCCGAGCTCCCGTTTCTCCCCCTTGAAGGCGGGGAAGATGTCCAGGTGGCGCTGGTGGCCGATCAGCACCTCCGCCTCGTTGATCACCTCCAGCGCCTTGGCGCCGAACCCTTCCCAGCCTTCGATCCCGGCGCCGACCAGGTAGATTTTCTGTTGTGGCATGGTCGCTCCTTGAGCAGTCTGTTGACGCAATCGCCCGACGTGGTGAATTTCAGCCGAAATATAGCATCGTTGAGTCGTAGTCCGCCAGCAAAACCTTGAGTTCGCCCCCCGGAGCCAACCGCTCCGCCGCCCGCCGTGCCCGCTCGCAGACGAGGGTGATCAGCTGCCGGTCCCGGCCCGACTCCTCGAGCAGCTGGCGGGCGGTGTTGGCCCGCTCGGCAAGCGCCACCAGCGCGGCCGCGCCGGTGGCGGCAAGCCAGCTGGCCAGTTCGCGCAGGTCGAGTTCGGCGGAAGAGACGTGGGTCTGCTCGTGGCCGCAGGCGATCTTCAGCAGCTTGGCGAACTGGCCGGCAAGGACGACCCGCGGCACCCCCTTGCCGAGGCAGGCCCGCAGAGCGTAGCCGACATGGTCCCCCATCATCACGAACGCCTCTTCGGGGAGCGGCGCCGTCCGCTCGAAAAATGCCTGCGCCGCCAGCTCGCTGGTCCGGCCGGTGGAGAGCACGACCGTCGAAGTCCCGCCGGCCAGGGCGACGTCGACGGCGCTGTCGATGGTGTCGGTCCAGGCCTGGGCGGAGATCGGCCGGACAATGCCGGTGGTGCCAAGGATCGACAGCCCGCCGAGAATCCCGAGCCGGGCGTTGAGGGTCTTTTGCGCCAGCTCCTCGCCGTTGGGGATGCTCACCGTCACATAGAGGACCTCCGGCAGGCAGACCACCGCGAACTCCTCCTTCACCGCCTCGGTGATCAGCCGCCGCGGCACCGGGTTGATCGCCGGCTCGCCAACCGGCACCGCCAGCCCCGGCTTGGTCACCCGGCCGACCCCCCGGCCGCCGAGGAGGAAGATCAGCGTCTTCCCGCCCGGTGGTCGCCGGGCCTCCCGCCGGACGGTAACGTGGATTTCGGCGCCGTTGGTAACGTCCGGATCGTCGCCGGCGTCCTTGACCACATGGCAGGACGCGCTCAGCCCGTCAAAGGTCTGGCCGGCCAGGGGAAAGGTCACTCGCTCGCCGCCGGGGAGGACGATCTCCGCCGCCTCCTGCCGCTGCTGGGTCCGAAGCATCCGCGCCGCCCCCCGGGCCGCGGCGGCGGCACAGGCGCCGGTGGTGTAGCCGTGGCGTAACGGCCGCTCGGTCATGGCAGCGCTACTCCAGCACCACCGGCAGCGGCGTCCCGGCGGCGAGGGCGGCCAGGGCCCGCTCCCGCAGTTCCCCTTTACCGAGTTCTTCCTTGCCGACGATCTCTTCGACCTCGAGCCGGACGACACCGGTGATCGCCAGCTTTTCCGGCGCATAGCTACCGTACCCCCCTTCGGGCTGGTACTTGCGCATCAGGCAGTCGAGCGCGAGGGCCTTTTCCCGCTCGGCCTCCACCAGCTGCGCCCGCCCCCGGAGAATGACGCTCCGGTAGAGGTACTCGGCCCGGCAGGGGTTGTCCGGTCCCCCTTTGACGTAGGCGATCGGCAGATCTACCTCGAAGCAGGCCCGGTCGTCATGACGGATGTCGTCGAGCTTCTCTCCCTCCAGGGCACAGTGAAAATAGATCCGCCCTTCGTGCCAGACGAAGTTGAGCGGTTTGACGTTCGGCCAGCCGTCCCGGCCGACCGTTCCCAGCCGCCCCACCGGGCAGCGGTTGAGCAGATCGAGGATCAAGGCGAAATCGGTGATCCGTTTGTGGGCTTTGCGCATGGGATCAGTCCCTCACGTTGGTTGTAGTTTCCGCCGCCAGGATCAGCAGCGCGTTGATCACCGCGGCGGCAACGGTGGAGCCCCCCTTGCGGCCACGGTTGGTGATGAAGGGGATTTCCGGCCGTTCCCGCTCCAGGGTGAGGAGCGCCTCCTTGCTCTCGGCGGCGCCGACGAAGCCGACCGGCAGGCCGACGATCAACCCCGGCCGGATCCCTTCCTTGCGGATCAGCCGGAGCAGTTCGAAAAGGGCAGTCGGGGCGTTGCCGATGACGAAGATACCGTTGGCCGAGTCCGCCGCCCCGGCGCGCATCGCCAGGATCGAGCGGGTCACCCCCGCCTCCCGGGCGGCGCGGGCCACCGCCGGATCGGCGACGAAGCAGGACGTCCGGATGCCGAACTGGGCCAGCCGCGGCTTGGCGATCCCGGCCAGGGCCATCGTCGTATCGGTGACGATCCCCCGCCCGGCCCGCAGCGCCGCCACCCCGCCGGCCACCGCCCCGGCCGAGAAGACCATCGACCGGGCATAATCGAAATCGGCGCTGGTATGGATCGCCCGGCGCACTACCGCCCACTCGGCCGGCGGCCAGGGGTGCGGCCCCACCTCGGCATCGATGAGCCGGAACGATTCGGCCTCGATCTCTTCGGGGCGCAGGTGGACCGACATCAATGCCACCCCGTGGCCGTCAAGGCCTCGGCGATCCGGTCGACCGCCACCTCGGCCAGCTTGCGGTGCACTCCCAGATGCCCCCCCATGGCGAACGCCACCTGCGGATAGCGCCGCCGTGCCTCGGCCATCTCCTCGGGCAGGTCTTCCTGGACGTGGGCGCCGACAAAGAGGAAATAGGGCATCAGCAGCACCCGTTCCGCCCCCTGGGCGACACAGGCGTCGATCCCCTGCTGAATGTTCGGCAGATGCTGCTCGCGGAACGACACCTCGACGATCTCGTAGCCGGTGATCTCCCGGACCATGGCGGCAATCTCCCGCACGGCGTCGTTCGCCGCGGCAATGCGGCTGCCGTGGGCCATCAACAGTATTGCGGTTTTCATGTATTCTCCTTTGTATGCGGGGCTCCCGCCAGCCCGACCAGTTCGACGATCTCCCGCCGCGCCTCGCCAATGGTCAGCGGCAGACGCGGGAACGGCAACCGGTCCTGGTGCTTGAGCCGGTAGATCAGTTCGGCGATATGGGGGAGACGCAGCTTGACGTTCTCCAGTTCGGCCGGGGCGGTGAAGACCTCCTCCGGCGGGCCGCTCCGAACGACCCGACCGCGACTCAGAATATGGAGCCGGTCGAGAAAGAGCGGCACCAGGTCGACGCTGTGGGTGGCCATAACGATGGTCACGCCGTTCTCCCGATTGAGCCGCAACAGCAGCTCCATCATCCGGTATTCCCCCATCGGGTCGAGACCGGCGGTCGGTTCGTCGAGCAGCAGGGTGCCATGCCCCATCGCCAGCAGCCCGGCGATGCAGGCCCGCTTTTTCTGCCCGTAGCTGAGGTGGTGGATGTTCTTCCCCCCCAACGACTCCAGTTCGACCGCCGCCAGCGCCGCCGCCACCCGGGCCGCCACCTCGTCTTCGGCCATCCCCATGTTCCGCGGGCCGAAGGCGACATCCTCGGCCACGGTGCTGGCGAAGAGCTGGTCGTCGGGATTCTGGAAAACCAGTCCGACCTTGCGGTATATCTCCCGGGGATGGAGCCGGCGCACGTCCTGGCCGTCGAGGAGCACCTGGCCGGTATACTCCTTGATCAGACCGTCGACGATCTTCAGCAGGGTCGTCTTCCCCGAGCCGTTGGCACCGAGGATGCCGCAGAACTCCCCTTCCCGGACGTCGAAGCGGATCTCCGCCAGGGCGGGCGTACCGTCGGGATAGTTGAAGGCGTCGACCTGCACGGCGAGGCGGGCGGTCATCGGCGCCCCCCCACCGGCAGCACCCGGTATGGACCTACAAAGTGTGCCATAAAACTCCCAACATCGCGACAACCAGGGAAGCCGCCGCGACCTCGCCGGCCCGGAACGGCCGGTGGCGCAATAGCGGCAGGGTGCCGTCGTAGCCCCGCTGAACCATGGCGGTAGTGACAGTCTGGCTGTTATCGAAGGCCTTGATGACTAGCGCGCCGGCCAGGGTCCCGAAGGAGCGGAGGCCGCGCCGGAAGCCGGTATAGCCGAGCCGGTTCTTCTGGGCGGCATAGACCACCTGGGCATCGTCGAACAGCACGAACAGGTAGCGCCAGGCGAACAGGGCGACATCGATGAAGCCCCGCGGCACCCGCAGCCAGGCCAGGGCCGCCATCAGCTCGGTGAAGGGGGTTGCCGAACCGACCGCCGTCACCACCGACACCGCGCCGGCAATCCGGCTGGCAATCAGCAGTCCCGCCTGCAGGCCGTCCCGGTGGCCAATCAGTTCCAGTCCGCCGAGCCGGAGGGCAAAGAGCGGCTCATGGCCGGCAAAGAATAGCTTGAGCAGCACCACCATCGCGGCGATGAAGCCCGGTTCGGCAAAACGGAGCGCCAGCCGCCGCCAGGAGACCCCCAGAACGCGGCAGACGCCGAGCGAAATGACCGCTGCCAGCAGCGGAAAGGCACCCCCCGTGCAGCTGACGACCATCAGGAGCAGCGCCAGCCCCGCCAGCAGTTTGACCCGCGGGTCGAGGCGGACCAGCAGATGGTCGGCATAGGTGTCGTTGAGGGTATGTCTCATCGCTCAGGCGCGCTCCCCGGGGTCGGCGCCGCCACCCCGGCCATGCCGTTGTCGGCCATGTAGGCGCAGAGGCGCGCCGCATGGTCCCGGTCGTCCTTGTTGAGGAGCTGGAAGACCTTCAGTGCCTGGGAATTGGCAACGCTCGCCATCGCCCGCTGGAAATGGACTTCCCCGGCCGCTTCCTCCAGTTCGATCGCCAGCAGGAACGCCTGCCGGCGGGAAGGAGGCGCCTGCTCGAAGATGACGAGCAGGCGCTCCAGTTCGCGGTTTTTTTCGACCAACGGTTCGAGCGAATCGGGCAACAGTTCCCGGGGGAAGATCCCCTGGGGGAGGAAATGGCGCCGGCCGTTTTTCAGCAGCGCGGCATGGTTTTCTTCTTCGATGGAGAGGGTCTGCCAGAGCAGGGCATCTTCCGGAAACAACTCCTGGAACAGGGCGTAAAGCCGCGAGGCGTTCAGCTCCAGGGCTATCGCCTCATTGACCAGCCGCCGCAGTTCCTCGTTTGCCAGCTCGTCGCCGCCGCTCCAATATAAGCCATCCGCCATCGTTGTCCTCCCCGGTGAGATTCGGCCCCCGGGCGACTCCTACCGCTCTTTCCGTTCGGCCACCAGCATCCGCCAGTAATAGCCGCCGGCAAAGCCGGCGACCGCCCCGGCCAGCAGGAAGGCAAAGAGCAGCAGGTCGCCCTGGTCGGTATCGATGAGCGGCGGCCGGGAAGCATGGCCATGCTCGCTGGCCACCTTCTCCACCACCGCCTCATCCACCCCCGGCCATTTTTCGCTGGCAAAAGATGCAGAATTCAGGCCGAAAATCCCGATCAGGGCGGCCAGCAGCAGAATCGTTCTCATGCCACCACCTCCTCCGGGCGCACCACCCGCATTTTGACCAGCAGGTCAGGCCGCTTGCGCTGCAGCAGCACCACCATCCCGGCGGTCATCGCCCCTTCGAGGAGGCCGAGGGGAAGCTGGGTCGGGATGAAGGCGACGAGAATCTTGACGAAAAGCGGCAGGAACGGCTCGCTGCCGCGAATCCCGCTCGCCAGCTCCACCGAGGTGGTCAGGTACGTGGCCCAATCGGCCAGCACGCCGGCAACGAACCCCGCCACCGCCAGGTTTGCGCCGAGCCGGCGCAGCCCGCGAAAGACGAACCAGCCGGCAAACGAGCCGACCACCCCCATGGAGACGATATTCGCCCCCCAGGTGGTGAGACCGCCGTGGGCCAGGAACAACGCCTGGATGAGCAGGGCCACCGAGGCGATCAATACGCTGACGAACGGACCGACCAGGATGGCCGAGATCCCGGTCCCGCAGGGGTGGGAACAGGTGCCGGCACTCGGCACCGGGATCGGCATGCAGGAGATGATGAAGACCACTGCGGCCATCAGCCCGACCAGCGGCTTCATCGCCAGGTCTTCCCGGGCCAGGGTATTGAGCCGCTTCAGGCCAAGCGCCACGAACGGGGCCGCCACGACAAACCAGAGGGCCGCCCAGCCGACCGGCAGGATCCCCTCGGAAATATGCATCGCATAAGCGGGGGCGGCGGCCGCCAGTACGGCGACGGTACCGCAGCCACCCAGGACTATTTTCTGTTTCATGTTCATTGATAGTGCTCCTCGACAGGCAACTTCCGGCGAACGACCGGAAGCCGGTTGATTCCGGGTTACGTTCGGGGCCAGAGGAGTGCCGTTCATAGGCGCAAGGGATAGACCCGTGGTTGCATAAAACCTCCTTTCCCCTCGGTTGGAGTGTTTTGCCAGCTCTTCCGGCCAGGTCTCCTGGCTTGGGGATCAACCCGCCTGCCGCGCCTTCCCGTCATAGCGACAGTGGCATCGTGCGGCAGCGGTCCCCCCTCACAGTTGCGGGGCAGCACCGGTCTTGCACCGGTTTCCCTTGTTCCGGAAGGTCGTCTACGCTTGTCTCGTCAGGTGGTAACGGTTACCGTTTGTCCCCCTTCAGGTCGGCGGCGAACAGCTTTCCCGCGCCGCGGGAAGCGCAGAAGTCACCGCACATGGTACAGGTGGTTTCGTCCTCGGGAATCCGGCTGGCCCGGATCGCCCGGGCATCCTCGGGATAGAGGGCCAGCTGGAACTGCTTCTCCCAGTCGAGGTCGCGGCGGGCCTTGGACATCTCCCGGTCCCGCTCCCGCCCCCGCTCCGGGTACTTGTTCATGTCGCCGATGTAGGCCGCCACCCGGGCCGCTTTCACCCCCTGCCGAACGTCCTCCTCGTTGGGAAGCGCCAAGTGCTCGGCGGGAGTGATGTAGCAGATCAGGTCGGCGCCGTAACGGCTCGACTGGGCGGCACCGATGGCGGCAGTGATATGGTCGAAGCCGGGGGCGATGTCGGTCGGGATCGGCCCGAGCATGTAGTAGGGGGCGTCGCCGCTCATCCGCTTCTGCAGCCGGATGTTCCCCTCGACCTCGTCCAGCGGCACATGGCCGGGCCCTTCCACCAGCATCTGGCACCCCATCTCCCGGCCAAGTTCCGCCAGTTCGCAGTTGATCAGCAGTTCCTGGATCTGTGCCCGGTCGCTCGAATCGTGGATCGCCCCTGCCCGCAGCCCGTTGCCGAGGGAAAGGACCGTATCGTATTTCTTGAGGATGCCGACCACCCGGTCGAACTGTTCGTAAAGCGGGTTTTCCCGGTTGTTGGCGAGCATCCAGGCGACCATCCCCACCCCTCCCTTGGAGACGAGCCCGCCGTAGCGGTACCCCTGCCGCTTCAACCGTTCGACGGTATAGAGGTTGATCCCGCAATGGACCGCCATGAAGGCCATGCCGTCGGCGCACTGCCGCTCGATCAGCTCGAAGAGCAGGTCCTCGTCCAGCCGGTTCGGGTCGCCGTAACGGCGCGCCGCCTCGCAAAACGCCTGGTAGAGCGGCACGTTCCCCACCGGCAGATCGACCGCCCCGATCACCTCCCGCCGGACCCGGTCCAGATCGCCGCCGACCGACAGCTCCATCAGGGTATCGGCCCCCGACTCCTGGGCGGCCCGGGCCTTGCGGATTTCGGCGGCATAATCGACGATGTCGGACGAAGTGCCGATCGAGGCGTTCACCTTGGTGCGCAGCCCCTTGCCGATGCCGACCGCCCGCGGTTGCCGGTGATGGTTCCAGGGAATGACAATGGTCCCCGCCGCCACCTGCTGCCGGATGTACTCGGCGTCCAGCCGCTCCTCGGCGGCGACGGCAGCCATCTGCGGGGTCACGACCCCCGCGCGGGCGAATTCAAGCTGGGTTTTCACAACGGACTCCTTTACGCTGAGTTGCTTTTGAATTTCCGGCAGTTGGCGACGAACGCCGCCGCGATCCCGGGATTGCTGCCGAAATGGAGGTGCACGTACGAAGCGAGACAGTTCCGGTAGTGGACCCCCTCCACCCCCAACTCCGTGCCGCCGCGGCTCACCCGGTAGGCCCGTTCGACCTCCGACGGCAGCTCGTCCATCTCCGAATAGTGGAATTCGTGCCCCCGCGCCACCGTCCCCGCCGGGCCGATGACGGTGTCGGCCAGCAGTTCCACCTCCCGGTAGCCGAGCGCCTTGCGGCGGGGAAGCATCCGGGTGTTGACCGGGAAAATGCCGGCGAACTCGTGGAACGATGCCGGATCATTACGCGGGTCGCTCACCCCCCGGGTCAGGTAGATGAAGCCGCCGCACTCGGCATAGGCCGGCATCCCCGCCTCGATCGCCTCCCGCACTGCCCGGCGCATGGCGCCGTTGGCCGCCAGGGCGTCGGCGAACAACTCGGGATAGCCACCGGGGAGGTAGAGCCCGGCAGCACCGGCCGGGAGATGCTCGGCACGGAGCGGCGAAAACTCGACCAGTTCGGCGCCGGCCCGCCGCAGCAGACAGAGATTATCGTCGTAGACAAAGCAGAAGGCCTCATCGCGGGCCACGGCAATGGTGACCGCCCCCCCGGCATCCGCCGCCGGAGCACAGTCACCGGTCGCGGGACCGCCGCCGGCATGGCCGGCCAGCTCCCAGACCAGCCCCAGGTCGAGATGCTCGCGCATCGTCTCGACGAGGTGGTCGAGAAATTCCGGCGACAGCGGGTTCTCCTCGGCGGTCAGCAGGCCGAGATGGCGGGAGGGAATCTGCAGCCGCTCGTCCCGGGGGAGACAGCCGACCACCCGGACCGCCGGCAGGGCGCTTTCCATGACCTCACGCAGCAGCCGGGCATGGCTGTCGCTCGCCACGCCATTGAAGATCACCCCGGCCACCGACACTTCCGGGTCGAACTCGACAAACCCCTTGACCAGCGCGGCGACGCTGCGGGCCATCCCCTTGGCCTCGACCACCAGCAACACCGGCGCCCGGAGGAACTTGGCCACCTGGGCGGTGCTCCCCTCCTCGCCAGCGGCGCCGAGCCCGTCGAACAGTCCCATCACCCCTTCGACGACCGCGATGTCCGCTCCGGCGCTGTGCCGGCAGAAGCTCCCCCGGACGAAATCGGCGCCGCACATCCAGCCGTCGAGGTTGGCGGAGGGGCCACCGCAGACCAGCCGGTGGTAACCAGGGTCGATGAAGTCGGGGCCAACCTTGAACGGCGCCACCCGCAGCCCCCGCCGGCGCAGGCACGCCATAATGCCGAGGGTGACGGTCGTCTTGCCGGAGCCGCTGTGGGGGGCGGCGATCACGATCGATTTCATAGGAAAAACCCTTTAGCCGTTCACCAGCTTCACCACGGCATTGCCGTCGGCGTAGTAATCGATGATGTTCAGGCAGGCGTAATGCTGGTCGATGGCAAACAGGCTGGAGAGCGGCGCCCCGAGAGCTTCGAGAAGGATAAGCCGGTTGACGCCGCCATGGGCGACCACCAGCACCTCTTCGTCCCGGTGACGGGCGACGATACCGTCGATCACCGGCATCACCCGGCGACGGACGTCGAGCAGGTTCTCGCCACCGGGGACCCGATAGTTGACCAGATCGGCCAGCCGTGCCTGCCACTCCGCCGGATAGCACTCCTGCAGCTCCTGCCAGCTCCGCGCTTCCCACTCTCCCATGCAGAGTTCGCGCAGTTCCGGATGCCGCACCGGCACGACGTTCAGGTGGGCGCCGAGGGTCTCGGCCCCCCAGACGCAACGGGAGAGATCGCTGGTGTAGCAGGCGGTGATCCGGGCGGCGGCGAACCGTTCGCGCAGCGCCAGGTACTGGGCCTTACCATGGTCGGTGAGCGGAACGTCGGTGTGGCCGTTGTAGCGGCGAACGCCTGTCCCCCCCCCGGCCACTTCGCCGTGGCGGATAAGATAAATGCGTGTTTTGCTCGTCATGTCACGTTCCCGTAATAGGGCACCGCGCAGCGCCCTAGGTGTGTTGCAGGGCCACCAACAGCAGCAGGCAACCGATCTCGTTCAGCTCGCTGACGCAGCCGATGATGTCGCCGGTAACCCCGCCGAGCCGGCGGTGGAACCAGGCGCGGGCAGCCCAGGTAAAGAGGTAGAGGGCCAGAAGGCAGAAAACTCCCCGGCTGCCGAGACACCACCAGGCGGCGGCGGCGGTAAGGGCGAGGGCCGTGCCGAACTGCCACCAGCCGGCGCCGGCAATGCAGGCGGCACCGAGGCCGTCCTGCCGGGCCCGCCGGGAGCCGACCGTCATCTGCACCTGACTGAAGCGGGCCGCCGCCGGAAAGAAGAGCAGCGTCGGCCACTTCACTGCCGGATCGAGTTGGGCGAGCCCCTGGTACTTGAGGAGAATCCCCAGCACCAGCCCAACCACGCCGACGGCGCCGACCCGCGAGTCTTTCATCACCGCCAGGAACCGCTCCCGAGACCCCCGCGCCGCCAGGCCGTCACAGACGTCGGCCAGCCCGTCGTGGTGCAGCGCCCCGGTCACCACCGCCAAGAGCGCCACCAGGAGCAGATCGGTCAGCGGCCGGGGGAAAACCTGCCCGCCGAGGTAGTCGACCCCGACCAACAGGGCACCGAGCGTCAGCCCGACCAGGGGGAAAAAGGCCATCGACCGCCCCAGGTCTCGCTCCTCCCAGCGGAGGGAGAACGGCAGCGGGATGATGGTCAGAAACTGGAAGGCGATGAAGTAGAGGCGCATGGGTCTATCGAGACGCGGTTTGACGCGTCGGTCTCCGATCGGGGCGCGGCGAACCGCGCCCGGTATTCATTAATGCTCGCCTTCCGCCACGCCGGCCTCTTCGAAGGTGGCCATCTCCTTGAGAATCTTGACCCCCGCCTCGATAAGCCCCATCGCCAGGGCGGCACCGGTCCCCTCGCCGAGCCGCAGCTGCAGGTCGAGGATCGGCGCGGCGCCAAGCCGGTCGAGCATGAAACGATGACCGATCTCCACCGACTGGTGGGCGGCAAAGAGATACTCCTTGACGAGCGGATTGAACTCGGCGGCGATCAGCGCCCCGGCGGTGGAGATGAAACCGTCCACCACCACCGGAATGCGGTTGGCGGCACAGCCGAGGATCAGGCCGGCGATGCCGGCGATCTCCAGCCCGCCCACCTTGGCCAGGACGTCGAGCGGGTCGTGCGGGTCGGGACGGTTCACCGCCAGCCCCTCCTCGATCACCCGGATCTTGTTGGCCAGGGACTGATCGTTGATCCCGGTCCCCCGGTGGGTCACCTCAGCCACCGGCCGGCCGGAAAGGGCAGCAATGATCGCCGCGGAAGGAGTGGTATTGCCGATCCCCATCTCACCGGTGCCGACCATCGCCACGCCGTCGGCCCGGCAGCCGTTGGCCAGCTCGATCCCGACCTCCAGGGCAGCCACCGCCTCCTCCCGGGTCATCGCCGGACCCTTGGCGAAGTTTCGGGTCCCGCGGGCAACCTTCTTGGCGATGAGACCGGGGGTATCGCCGAAGTCATGATCGACGCCGACATCGACCACCAGCACCTCGGCCCGGACGTGATTGGCGAGGACGTTGACCCCGGCCCCCCCCTGGAGGAAGTTGTAGACCATCTGGACCGTCACTTCCTTGGGAAAGGCCGACACTCCTTCGGCAACCACCCCGTGATCGGCGGCAAAGGTGAAGATCACCTTTTTCCAAGTGCTTGGCTCCAGGCTATTGCTGATCGCCGCATAGCGGCGGGCGAACTCTTCGAGCCGGCCGAGGGCGCCGAGCGGCTTGGTCTTGTTGTCCAGTTTCTGCTGAGCCTTGGCGAGCAGGTCCGGGTCGAGCGGCTGGATCTTTGACAGGGTTTCGTTAAGCAGGGACATGGCATTACCTCGTTTTCAGGATTCGTCGCCGGGACGCAGCACACCGGGTCCCGGCCGGTTCATTTCAGACGCAACGGCAGACCGCTGAAGGTGACGTAGACTTCGTCGGCCGCGGCAGCAAGCAGTTCGTTCGCCTCACCGGCAAGATCGCGGAACCGGCGGGCCAGTTGGTTGTCGGGGACGATCCCCATCCCCACTTCGTTGGAGACGAGGATCACCGGCGTCGTCAGCTGCGGCAGCAATGCCGCCAGTTCCTTAACCTCGGCCAGAGCTCCCGCCCCATCGTCGCTGCCCAGCAGGAGGTTGGTCAGCCAGAGGGTCACGCAGTCGACGAGCAGCACCCGGAAGCGGCCGTCGTGCTCCCGGAGCGCCGCCGCCAGAGCCAGCGGCTCCTCGACGGTCTGCCACTCGCTGCCGCGTCGCGCCCGGTGCCGCTCGATCCGCTCGGCCATCTCGGCATCGCCGGCACCGCCGGTGGCAAGATAGCCACGCGGCGCGCCGAACTCCGCCGCCAGCCGCTCGGCCAGCCGGCTCTTGCCGCTCCGGGCGCCGCCGCTGATGAAGATCACCTTGGCCATTTCTGCTCCTTTATCGCTGCAACCCGCCGGACCGGCAACAAAAAACCCCCGCTCCGGAGGAGGCGGGGGCATAATTCGTCGCATGACGACATGTTCGGCGCCTCTCCCTCGGAGGTCCGGATTCCGGGCCGCAGCAATTGACGGCGGGCCGGCCGGGTCGACATGGCAGGTTTCCTGACTCACGGATCGCTTTACTCACCGCGCCTTCCCGATAAATTCAGTGGCATCGTTGCGGTTTTCATCACCGTTCACAGTTGCGGGGCAGTGGGGGAATCGCACCCCCTTCCCTATTATCTCCGGCAATCCAACCAGGCGAATCGCCGCGAGCACCATCTCGAAAACGTATGCAATTGTGCTCAAATAACTAACAGAGTGGTCAGGCAAAGTCAACGGCTAATGCCCAAGGTCGCCCCCACCGGAAAGCGGTTCCCCGTCACCGGCGGCCAGGAAATGCTCGATCCGTCCCCAGAGCAAATCCTTCCCTTCTCGGGAAAGTGCCGAAAAAAAGACCATCTCCTCGCGGGACAGGCCGAGGGTGCGGGAAATCGTCGCCGCCTGCCTGGCCCGTTCGTTTTTCGACAGCTTGTCGCATTTTGTCACCACGACAACCGCCGGGATGGCATAGGCTCGCAACCACTGCAGCATCAACACATCCTCGTCGGACGGTACCCGGCGGATGTCGAGGATCAGGACCACACATCCCAGACAGCTGCGGGTCGACAGATACGTTTCGACCATCGGCCCCCACTGCTTCCGCACTTCGGCGGGGACCCGGGCAAAACCGTAGCCCGGCAGATCCACCAGCATCAGGTCGTTATTCACCTGGAAAAAATTGATCAACTGGGTCCGGCCCGGGGTAGAGCTGGTCCGCACCAGCCCTTTCCGGTTGACCAGCACGTTGATCAGTGACGATTTTCCGACATTGGAGCGGCCGGCAAAGGCAATTTCCGGCACCTCGGCCGGGGGATAATGCTCCGGCCGGGTAGCACTCTTGACGAACTCGGCAGACTTGACGTGCATAGTGGACTCCATTTCTGTTTTCTATTCAAGGGGTTATTATTACCATCTGCTGCATCGCAATGCAATGGGGTATGGTTCAGCACCCCACAGCCCCCCCGCCGGATGTAACTTTTTTTCACGGCGGGGAATTTGCATAATTCAATCGATGAAGGACAATGATAAAGGGCCGTTAGCCACATTAGCAAGGATGTGACGATGAGCAAAGATCTCGAAACCCTCATCATGTCGGCCGTCGACCTGCCGACGATCCCCCTGGTGGCCACCAAAGTCATCGAGATGATCGAGCAGGAAGACGTCACCATCGAGAAGCTGGCCCAGACCGTTTCCACCGATCCCGCCGTCGCCGCCCGGATCCTCAAGCTTTCCAATTCCGCCTACTATGGCTGCCAGCGTCAGATCAACACCCTCTCGGCCGCCATCATGCTCCTCGGCTTTAAGACGCTGAAAAGCCTGGTGGTTGCCGTATCGCTGAAACAGATTTCCAAGCGGTTCGGCCTGACGGAAAAGATGCTCTGGGAACACTCCGTCGGCGCGGCCCTGGCTGCCCGGCTGATCGCTTCCCGCACCAAATTCATCAATGAGGAGACCGGTTTTCTCGCCGGCCTGTTCCACGACATCGGCAAGACCATCATGAACGACAAGGACCCGCAGAAATTCCAGTCGGTGATCGTCCGCTGCTATAACGACGGCCTCCCCTTCGAAGAGGTAGAGCGGAGCGTCTACCCGTTCTCCCATGCCGAGGTCGGAGCGCTGGTAATCAAGAAGTGGAACTTCCCCGACTCGCTCTCCACGGCAATCATGTACCATCACCAGTTTTCGACGGCCCAATTGCCTGATCAGTACGAGCTGTTCCTTACCGCCACCACCAGCCTGGCCGACAAGTTCTGCAAACGGCTCGGCATCGGCAGCCGCCAACCGGAAGCGGAGCTGGATCTGGCCAACCAGCCGGAGGCCAAATTGCTTGGCTACACCCCGGAATCGGTCGCCGGCGATCTGGAGACGTTCATCGAAATATTCGAGGAAAACAAAGGGGTGTTTCTCAACGAATGACTTCGAACGACCCGACGCGCCACCCGCAAAAACGGAGAGGGGAGCCAATGGCTCCCCTCTCCGTTTTTTATGGCAGAATGCCCATTACTGGATAGTCCAGACGGCAGTGGTCGGCGACACCTGCCAGGTCCCACCGGCATTTTTCCCCACCACGGCAAGAGAATGGGTACCGCTTTCAAGTCCGACAAAGCTCCGCGCCTGGGTTACGGAAACTTCTGCCGACCAGGAGCCGCCATCGAACTGGTACTTGTAGGCGACAACATACTGGCCGCCGATGGTGAAACCAGCCGAGGTATCCGTCGTCGTGCCGCTCGGGACACCGTTGATCTCCGCCACTGGCGGTACCTGGTAACTCTGGCTCTTCGCCACCTCCAAATTCCCTGCCGTATCCACGGCAAGATACTTGAGGGTCATGGTCGTGCCGATCACCAGCGGCCCGCTGTAAACCATCGACTTGACGGTCGGCACAGTACCGTTGGTGGTATAGTAGATGGTCGCCGGCTCATTGGCGGTCAGGGTGACGCTCTGGGCCGTCGCATAGCTACCGCCGGCCAGCGATGCGGTAGTGACCGGCGCAGTAGTATCGACCGTCCAGTTGACGGTGGTGGCAATTGTCTGCCAGGTACCGACAACGTTCTTGCCTACCACGGCAACCGTATGAGCACCCGGGACAAGTCCCGTCAGGGCAATCTTGGTCGCGCGGGCCGTTTCGGCGGACCATGAACCGCCGTCGAGCTGATATTTGTATGTAACAACACTGGTCCCACTGACGATGAGCGAGGCCGTGGTCAATTTGGTCATGGCCGGCGGGGTGCCGCTGATGGTCGCCACCGGGGATGGCGCGTAGATCTGGCTCTGGACTGCCGCCGGATTCCCTGCCGTATCGACGGCAAGATATTTCAGGGTCTGCCCCGGGTTGACGGTAATCGGCGCAGTGTATTTCGTCGACGTGGTGCCCGGTGTCGCGCCGTTGGTGGTGTAGTAGATCGTTGCCGGTTCGTTCGCCGAAAGCGTGACCTGCTGGGGAGTATCATAGGTCCCACCAGCCGGCGACGCAGTTGCCACCGGCGCGGTGGCGTCGACGGTCCAGGAGGCCGTATTCGGCACGACCTGCCAGACGCCGGCCGAGCTCTTGCCAAGCACGTCGACCGAATGAGAACCGGAAGCGAGGCCGGTAAGCGTGATCTTGGTGGCAACCGGGGTTTCGGCCGAATAGCTGCCGCCGTCAAGCCGGTATTTATAGGCCGTCACCCCACCACCAACCGTCAACGTTGCCGAAACAAGCTTGGTAATCCCCGCTGGAACGCCAGTCAGGGTGGTAATGACATAGCTTTCCGTTTTCACCCCTTCCGAATTCCCTGCCACATCGACAACGAGGTATTTGAGCGTGGTCGTTTTGCTGATCGCAAGTGGTGCCGTATATTTCGGCGAAGAGGTCGACGGGATGGTACCGGTGACCGTGTAATAGACCGTAACCGCCTCACCGGCCGAAATGGTAACGGTCTGAGAGGCGTTGTAAACTCCGCCGGCCGGAGAGACCGACGACACCGGCGCAACAAGGTCAATTGTCCAGGAAGCCGCCGTGGCCACTGCCGTATTCTGCCAGGCCCCCGCTGCACTCTTGCCGACCACTGCCACAGTATGGGAACCGGCAGCCAATCCGCTCACGGTACTCTTGGTCGCCACCGGAATCTCGGCGGACCACAGGCCGCCGTCGAGCTGATACTTGTAGCTGACAATTCCTGTCCCGCCGATTGTCAGGGTAACCGAGGTGAGGTTACCGGAACCGGCGGGGATGCCATTGATTACCGCCACCGGCGGCAACGAATAAATCTCGCTCTTCATCTTCTCGGCATTCCCCGCCTGGTCGATCGCAAAGAACTTCAGCGTGCCGGTGGCCGGCAGGGAGATCGGGCCGGCATAAACGGCCGACTTGGTGCTCGGCGTGGCTCCGTTGGTGGTGTAGTAGATGGTCGCCGGCTCATCAGCAGTCAGCGTGACAGTCTGCGGGCCACTGTATGTCCCGCCCGCCGGCGACGCCACCGTGGTTGGAGCAACGATATCGACCGTCCAGGAGGCGGTCGTGGGCAACTGACTATCCTGCCAGCCGCCAGCGGCATTTTTCCCGATGACCGCCACCGTATGCGGGCCCACGGCAAGACCGGTCAGACTGATTTTGGTCGCCACGGGGAACTCCGCCGACCAACTGCCGCCATCGAGCTGATATTTGTACGCGACGACTCCGGAGCCACTGATAGCGAGGCTCGCAGTGGTAAGTTTGCTCTTGACCACCGGCGCACCGCCAATCGCGGCCGTCACCGGCAACGCATAGGCTTCAGTCTTGACCGCCTCGGCATTCCCCGCCGGATCGACGGCATAAAATTTGAGCGTCGTAGTGGGGGTGATGGCCAGCGGCGCGGTATACTTCGCCGACTTGGTTGTCGGCAGCGCCCCGTTAAGGGTGTAATAGATCGTGGCCGTTTCGCTGGTCGTCAGCGTCACCGTCTGGGGAGTCGTGTAGGTGCCGCCGGCAGGAGAGGCGGTAGTAACCGGCGCCGTCTGCTCAACGGACCAGGAAGCGACTGTCGGGCTGCTCTGCCACGCCCCGGCGGCATCTTTACCGAGAACCGAAACCGTATGACTGCCGGCACTCAAAGAAGAAAGGACAATCGTGGTGGCCACCGGCGTTTCCGCCGAGTAGGCACCACCGTCAAGACTGTATTTATATGCCGAAACACCAGTACCAACCACTTTCAACGACGCGGACGCCAGCTTGGTCGTCGCCGCCGGCACGCCACTGAGCTTGGTGATGGTGTAGACATTGGTCTGAGCCGGTTCCACGTTGCCGGCATCATCCACCGTGGCAAACTTGAGGGTAGTGGAGGTATTGATAGTGATTGGCCCGACATACTTGGGCGATTTGGCGGAGGGAACCGTCCTGTTGGTAGTATAGTAAATCGTCCCCGGCTCGCTGGCAGTCAGGGTCACCGTCTGCCCGGGGTTATAGATACCTTGCGGCAGCGAGGCGGTGGTTACCGGCACCGTGGTATCCACGGTCCAGGTGACGCTGGTCGGCGTCGTCTGCCAACCGCCGCTGGCATTCTTGCCAAGAACCGCCAGGGTGTGGGACCCAGCCGTCAAACCAGTGAGAAGCAGCTTGGTCGCGATCGGGGTTTCGGCCGAATAGGAACCACTGTCGAGCTTGTACTTGTACGCCACCACCGAGGTGCCTTTCACGGTGAGGGTCAGGGAGGTCAGCTTGCTCTTGGCCCCCGGAGCACCACCGATAACCGCCACCGGCACGGCATAGTAAATCTGGGTCTTCACCGCCTCCGCGTTGCCTGCCAGATCGACGGCAAAATACTTGAGCGTAGCCGGCGGAGTGATGGTTAAAGGAGCAGTGTACTGGAGCGATCCGGTCGTCGGTATGGTTCCGTTGGTGGTATAGAAGACGGTGGCCGCTTCACTGGTGGCCAGGGTTACGGTTTGGGCGGAGCCGTAGGTGCCGCCGGCCGGCGTAGCGGTAGTTACCGGCGCCCCGGTATCGACGGTCCAACTCAAGGTGGTCGGAGTAGCGGCCGACTGCCAGTTGCCGGCCGCATCCTTGGCGATGACCGCTAGGGTATGGGTGCCGCTCGACACTTTTGTGATGTTCATGGTTACGGTAGCCGGAATTACGACCGACCAGCTCCCACCATCGATCTGGTATTTGTAGCTAACGACTCCGTCGCCGCCAACGGAAAACGGGAAGGTCGTTGATTTGGTCGGCACAGACAGGTCGTAGTTGGCCACCACTGTTGCCACCGGCGCCACCGTATCAAGGGTGATGGTAGCCGGAATGCTGTCCGATTCGATCCCCAGTTTGTCGTTGAACTGGACATAGACAGTCTTCTCCCCGTCACCGGCCGGTATCGTCCACGATTTGGTGGTCAGGTAGGTTTCCCAGGCACTCCAGGAAGCATTGTCATTGCTGAAGCGCATCTGGTAAATAGGGTTGCTGCCGGCGACCGCCGCCAGGCTCAGGGTAACGGAAGTTGATTGCGTCGCCGTAGCCCCGCCATTGATCTTCATCGTTCCTGACGGTGGCGAAGCGCCGATGCTGAAGGTGGCGGCCATCTGAGAGCCGGCCCGGCTGATGCTGGCCACATTAACGCCGGTATTCAGTCCACTGTAGCTCTTGCTCGACGGAAGTGTATTGAGACCGAACAGTTTGCCGGGAACGTAGAAATCACCGGCATCCGCGGAATACCCCTTCTGGATGTCTTCGAGGCCGTCTGCCTCCATCAGGCGGAGCAGCTTGTGGACCGTCGTCGAGTTATCGTACAGATAGTTGGTGCCGGAACTGTTCAGGGTGGCATCCACATGCCAGATCAACAGGCCATCGGTGGGAATCTGGGTGTCGTTGCCGGTGCGGTAGCGATTCTGTACCAGGTAATATTCATCGAAAAGATCGCCGTTGGTGATGTTCGGCATGATCAACACTGCATCCTTGGCCGTTGCGGAAGGATTGAGGGTCAAGCTCTGGCTGCCGCTCGCCACCACCGTCGGGGTAAGCCAGTTGAGAACCCATTTGCTGAAGCAGTTGTGGTCTCCCCAGTTGTGATCCATCATGTCGAGGCCGCCGAGGCCGCCGCCCGGCCCGACGCCGGTGTTGTAATCGTAGTAGTCGGGAAGGCCGAGAGCGTGACCGGTCTCATGGATGGTCACCAGCGGTTTGAACGGCTGCCCATAGGGATTCCCCTCCCATTGCCAGGAATACTTGCCGAGTTGCTTGCCGCTGACCGTGTAGCTCGAATCGCTGAACGAGGTCTGGTAGCCCCACCAGAAATTTGCCCAGCCGTTGTCCGGGCCGGTCCAGATCACCAGGAAGTAGTCGATCTTCCCGTCGCCATTGTTGTCGAACTGGGAAAAGTTGACCCCCTGGCCGACGAAATAGTTGAGCGCCTCCTTGATGAGCGCTTCGCGGCCGGCAGTGGTCATGGAAATCGTGCTGCGATTGTAAGCCGGACGATACCAGCCGAGAGTCGTTCCGCCGGAAAAGTCGAGCAGACCATAGGATGAACGATTGTAGAAACCGGCCAGGCTTTCATAGGGATAATTCACATCCGCAGCGTTGGCCGGGCCGAACAGCATGGTATTGATCTGGGATTGGCTGGTGACGGAAGGATAATCAGGAAAGTCGATCAGTAGGGCAAAGAGTTTTACCGAACCGGTGGTCGGCATGCCGGACCAGGCTGCCGGCGGCGAATAGGCGGTCAGCTGACTAATGGCAGCGGGGAGATATCCCTGCTGCAGCAACGCCTTGCGCTTGGCTTTGCTGATAGCCATTTTCAATCGCTCGGCATCGATCTTGTTGTTGCCGATCGCCTCGGCAAACCGCTTCCGGCCCTCAAACTCGCCGGTCTGCTTAAGCTGGGCAATCTCACCCGGTCGCGGCAACTCCATGGATCCTGCCGGATTGCCCGACAGCAGCAACGCCAAGAAAATCGCCCCCCCGGCCAGACCTGACAACACATTGAACAGCAGCCGCTGCCCCCGAACCATCCCCATGACAAGTCCCTCCGTTTGACTGAAAGCACCCGTCCATGGGATCGCCCAACACATTGCAGGTAAACGGGGAAGAAATTTACTCCCCATACTGTAACGGTTCGGTAAACCGGGGTAAAACTTGATGACTATTTTATTAGTTTACACCTCATTAAAGCGTAGCGCACCACAAACAACACGGTGCGACCGCCGACGCTCCAGACGCGGCAAGCACAGATATTGACGCAATGAAGTCACGATTTTGACTTGTCGCGCCCCCCACGCGTTCGCCTGTGCAGTCCGGCCACTGGCCCGCCAACCCAATCACGACACTCCGGCGAGCCGAGACAAGAGTTCCCGGGCAGTGCGAACCGACAACAGCGCCAGGAGCCTGCAGCACGGTTAGCCCGTATGGTCCTTTAGCGGTGGGCACAGGAATCGGCAATGTGGTCGACGTTGACCAACAGACCATCCGCTATGCCTTTTCCTGAATAATAAGTCCCTTCAGCGAATCCAGGGCCTTTGCCAGTTTCAGGGTTTCTTCAGACGGAATCTGCCTGATTACCTCGCCTGTTTTGTGGCTGATCACCTTCACAACCACCCTGTCGGTATCCTTGTCAATCGTGAACCGGAGATCAGTGGTGATTGAAGCGATAAAATCATTGATCTTTTCCGCGGCTTCCTTGAGACGCTCTTCGTTATTCTGACTACTCTTCTGTGCCTGGGTCGACACCGATTCCGAACTCTCCGCTTTTCCCTTTGCAGTCTCAGTTGCCACCGGTTTGAGAACCGTCGACGGGACGACCGCCTGCGGCGATCCGATTCCACTGTTTAATTCGACATTCATGGCTTTCTCTCCCTGAAAAGATAATTCCCCTCTACTTGGAATTATCGGCGTTCACCAGCAAAACTTTAAAAAAAGAGGAATTATTTACCGCTCCCCACTGCTTCATCGAAAGACTGCCGGCAGCAGATTCATCCTTCCCTATTTATTCCGCCCCGGCCGGATTTGTATCATCCGGTGGCACGACTGTTGCTGTCTCCACAGAGAGCCACCGGCTTACCAGCACTATCAAATCAGGACAGGGGCGCCATGATCAAATTGACACGTCTCGACGGCAGCGAATTTTTCCTCAACCCCGATCTCATTGAAAGTATCGAAGAAACCCCCGACACCCGCATCAGGCTCTCCAACGAAGATCGATTTCTGGTCCTGGAAAAAGCGGCGACGATCATTGAAAAGATCATCGCCTACAAGGCGACCGTGCTGCGCCGCGCCGCTTCAGCGCCGACCAGAAGATATCTCAAAGGGATTCGCCGACGGGAGTATCCGCTCACCTGCGCCCTGGAAGAAAAGGACGCATAGCCGGCTGAGCAGCTGAACCGGTGAATACACTCCACAACCGAGGCTGAACTTTCTATGGATATCGCAACAATTATTGGCTGGGTATTGGGATTCGGCGCCATTCTTGGCGGTGCGGCACTGGAAGGCCTGCACATGAAGGCAATCCTTCAACCGACCGCTGCCATCATCGTGCTCGGAGGGACTTTCGGCGCCGCATTCGGCAGCTTTCCACTACCGTCGATCCTCAAGGCTGCCAAGGATGCCAAGAAAGCCCTTTTCCCCTCGCAACAGAATCCGGAGGGGACTATCAAGGATTTGATCGGTTACGCCGCAAAAGCCCGCCGAAACGGTTTGATCTCCCTGGAGCAGGAAGCCCAAAACGTCAAAGACCCCTTCACCAAGAAGGGGATCTCGCTGGTCGTCGACGGCATCGATCCCCAGAAGCTGCGCGAGACGCTGGAGATTGAGGTGCACCACTACGAGGAGCACGAAAAGGTAAGTGCCGAATTTTTTGAAGCGGCCGGCGGTTACGCACCGACCATCGGGATCATCGGCGCGGTGCTCGGCCTGATCCACGTCATGCAGAACCTCTCCGACGCTTCCAAGCTGGGCGAAGGGATCGCTGTCGCCTTCGTCGCCACCATCTACGGCCTGGTTACCGCCAACATTGTCTGTCTCCCGCTCGGCACCAAACTGAAGCAGCGCCTGAAGACGGAGCTGCTGCAAAAAGAGATGGTCATCGAAGGGCTGATCGCCATCCAGAACGGCGAGAACCCCCACTTCATCGAACAGAAACTGCGGGCCTTCGTACAAGAAAGCGGCAAGAAGTAGGACGGACAGGTAATGGCCAAGAAGCATAAAAAGCACGAAAAAGAGCCGAACCACGAACGATGGCTTGTTTCGTACGCCGACTTCATCACCCTGCTGTTCGCCGTCTTCGTCACCCTGTACGCCATGGGCCAGGCCGACAAGAAGAAGGTGGAAGAAGTGATGAAATCGCTACGGGAATCGTTCGGCTTTACCGCAGCTGCCACCTCATCGCCAAAACCCGCCGTGATCACCAGCACCGACATGAGAATCATCCCTTCCATCAGTCCCGACATGGCCAACAAAGGGCGAGACGTGGGAAAAAGCAACGCCAAGGTGAAAATCCACGCGGAAGAGAAGGATTTCCGGGCGATCAAGGCCGCTATCGAGGCATACTTAATCAAGACCGGCGCCCAGGATAAAGTGAGTGTCGGCATTACCCGCCGCGGCCTGGTGGTCAGCTTGAAAGAAGCCGGCTTTTTCGACTCCGGTAGCGCCGTGGTCCGGGAAAGCGCCTATCCGCTGCTGGCGAAGGTCGCTGAATCGCTGTCCGGTTACACCAACCCGATCCGGGTAGAGGGACACACCGACAACATACCGATCCACTCGCCACTGTTCCCCTCCAACTGGGAACTCTCCACCGGCCGGGCCACCAACATCGTCCACTATCTCCTCACCTCCTACGACTTCGATCCGGCGAAAATCTCCGCCGCCGGGTTCGGCGAATTCCGGCCGATTGCCGACAACGCGACGACGGAAGGACGTGCACAGAATCGCCGAGTAGATATCGTGCTTCTCTCCGGGGAAGGAGAGAAGGCGGAGCCGTGAAATACTCTGAATACAGTTGGTGAGATTTATTACGGATGAAAAAGAACAGGCCGGGAAGGTTGCTTCCCGGCCTGTTCTTTTTCGCGGATGTTCAGCCAGTTATCGCCCGCCAGCGAAAGAGATCCGCTGTTTTTTCATCATTAGTTCCCGACGTTGCTCCGCAAAGAGATAGGTAATGATTGCCTCGCGATCCTTCTCACCGACAATGACAAATTTAAGCGAGAGCTGATAATGGGTTCCCGGATCGAAAGTGAGGCTGATCTCCTGGCAACGAAGCGCCTCGGCAACACAGAGGACGATCCGCGGTTGAGGAAAGGGCAAAAACAGTGTCATCTCCAGCAGCGAACCAGCTTCCACCCACTCGGACACCTTGAAACGAACCCCGCCTCCGCTCAGGTTCGCCCTCTGAGGGGATACATCGTTACCATTCCAACCGACAACCTTGAAGCTGTCCCCGGCAGGGACCACTTCCGGCAGGGATTGGCACTCGGAACGAGCGGTCAACCAGTGAGCCTCGGCGTCTTCCCGACTCATTGCGGGAATAACTGACCAGATGAATGGGAACTCAACATCCAGACGGAAGTACTCCCGGCGCTGCAGTTCCCGCACCGCACCCGTGAAACGCAGCACAAACTGACGATCATCGCGCACACCCTCTACAGAGGCATCGCAACGGCACAGTGCCCCGGCGGTCCAGACGGAGAGGGAAGCATCGGCACCCGAACACACGCCCCCCTGCGGAGGTTGTTCGTTTCCGTACAGTTCAAGCCAGACGAGATCACCCTTGAGAGCAGTTATGGCTGCAGTCCCATCGAAGGAGCCGCCCCCATCAAGACGAATCGCAAGGTTGATTTTCTGGAGTACTTCAAAGTAAGTACCGTAATCAGACGACATCTGTTTGCATTCCTCAAGCTAAGGGTAACCCCGGCAATCCGCCCCGGATACATATCCTGATGTATTTCATCGGCATCATGCAGCATTTCTTTAGTTCCATACTTGCCCGGCATACAAAAACCACACGTATCGCTGAATCCTCACCTGCCATCGTGATGGTCAAAATACGGACACACCGGTACCTTCTCAATGGTATACCTCATCCGGACACAGAGCGTCTCCAATCCAGACATATTGCCAGCATCACCCCCGCCAATCTACATTTTTTTGACACCTAAGCACCGGCATTTTACTTGCATCGTGCCATTCGGTACCCAATAAATCACGTACGCCACACAGCTTCTGCACACCAGCCGCAAGACTACAAAAACCTACGGAGCAACCATGCTTACAGGAAAATCAATTCTCGTTACCGGCGGCACCGGTTCATTCGGCAAGAAGTTTATCGAAACAGTTCTCACCTGCTATCCCGGAGTAAAGCGGGTGGTGGTCTTTTCCCGCGACGAGCTGAAACAGTTCGAGATGTCGCAACAGTTTCCACCGCAGCAGTTCCCGCAGATTCGCTACTTCATCGGCGATGTACGGGACAAAGACCGGCTCAACCGGGCTTTCGAGGGGATCAACATCGTCATTCACGCGGCAGCACTCAAGCAGGTACCGGCATGTGAATACAACCCCTTCGAGGCGATCAAAACCAATATCCTCGGCGCCCAGAACGTCATCGAGACGGCCTTGGAGCGGGGGGTCGAAAAAGTGGTGGCGCTCAGCACCGACAAGGCTGCGGCGCCGATCAACCTCTACGGGGCGACCAAGCTCTGCTCCGACAAGCTGTTCGTCGCCGCCAACAACTTCAAGGGGAAACGGGAGATCAAGTTCTCGGTGGTCCGTTACGGCAACGTTATGGGGAGCCGGGGAAGCGTCATCCCCTTCTTCCTCAAGAAGCGTCGCGAAGGGGTGCTGCCGGTGACCGACGAGCGGATGACCCGCTTCAACATTACCCTCGAAGATGGCGTCAAGCTGGTACTCAAGGCCCTCGACATCATGTGGGGCGGAGAAATCTTCGTGCCGAAAATCCCCAGCTACCGGATCACCGATGTCGCCAAGGCCGTTGACTCCGATTGCCGGATTGAGATCGTCGGCATCCGGCCGGGTGAAAAACTCCACGAGGAGATGATTACCACCACCGATGCCATCAATTCCATTGAATTCGGCGACTACTTCGTCATCCTGCCGTCAATGCAGCTTTGGGATCCAGACCAGTTCATGAAGGAGTTCGGTGGCCGGCGCTGTCCCGACAGTTTTGCCTATAACAGCGGGACCAATACCGACTGGCTGAGCGTAGAACAGCTACGACTGTTGATCCACGAACACCTCAATCCCGAGTTCAATCGCCGCAAGGACGACTTGGCATGACTGCATCCCCCATCCCCTACGGCCGGCAGGAGATCAGCGCCGCCGACATCGAAGCGGTGGTGGAAGTGCTTCGTTCCGACTGGCTGACCCAGGGGCCGACGGTAGAACGCTTCGAGCAGGCGGTGGCCGGCTACTGCGGTGCCGCCCACGCGGTGGCGGTCAACAGTGCCACCTCGGCCCTGCACATCGCCTGTCTCGCGGCGGGACTCGGTCCCGGCGATCTTCTCTGGACCACACCCAACACCTTTGTCGCCTCGGCTAACTGCGGCCGTTATTGCGGCGCCGCCGTCGACTTCGTCGACATCGATCCGCGCACCTACAACATGAGCGTCTCCCGGCTGGCGGAGAAGCTCGCGCAGGCCGCCCGGGACGGTCGATTGCCGAAGGTGGTGATCCCGGTCCACTTTGCCGGCCAGCCGTGCGAGTTGGCGGAGATTGCCCGGCTGGCGGAGCGGTACGGCTTCACGATCATCGAGGACGCCTCCCACGCGGTGGGGGGGAGCTACCGGCAGGAGAAGATCGGCAACTGCCGCTACTCCGCCATGACGGTCTTCAGTTTTCATCCGGTCAAGATCATCACCACCGGCGAAGGGGGAATGGTCCTTACCAACAGCCCCGAGCTGCACGCCCGGCTGAGCCGGCTCCGCAGCCACGGCATCACCCGCGACCCGGCGCTGATGACCGGCGAGGCCGACGGCCCGTGGTATTATCAGCAGATCGAACTCGGCTTCAACTACCGGATCACCGACATCCAGGCGGCCCTCGGGCTGAGCCAGCTGACGCGGCTCGACGAATTCGTCGCCCGGCGGCACCGATTGGCGGCCCGCTACGACGAAACGCTCCGCGACCTGCCGCTCGACCTCCCCTGGCAGCATCCGGATGGCCATTCCGCCTTCCACCTCTACGTCATCCGCCTCCGGCTCGAACGACTGGCCGCCAGCCGGCGGGAAATCTTCGAGGAACTGCGCCGGCGGGGGATACTGGTCAACCTGCACTACATCCCGGTCCATACTCAGCCCTATTACCGGGCGCTCGGCTTCCGCGACGGCGACTTTCCCGCAGCGGAGCGCTACTACCGCGAAGCGATCACCCTGCCGCTTTATGCCGGCCTCGCCGAGGCGGACCAGGAGCGGGTCATTGCTGCGCTGCGGGAGTGTTGCCGATGAACGTGGCGATTATCCCGGCCCGGGGGGGGAGCAAGCGGATCCCGCGCAAGAACATCAAGCCGTTCGCCGGCAAGCCGATGATCGCCTATTCCATCGAGGCGGCCCTCGAATCCGGTCTGTTCGAGCGGGTCATCGTCTCAACCGACGACCGGGAGATTGCCGACGTGGCCCGCGGTCACGGCGCCGAAGTGCCGTTTATCCGCCCCGCCGAGCTAGCCGACGACTTCGCCGGCACCGACGCCGTCCTGCTTCACGGGCTGCAGTGGTTGGAGGAGCATGCTCGCCGGCCCGATTACTGCTGCTGCATCTATGCCACCGCCCCCTTCGTCCGGAGCGAATATCTCCGCCAGGGGTTCGAACTGCTCTGCCACCACCAAGCCACCTCGGCATTCTCCGTCGCCACCTTTCCCGCGTGCATCTTCCGGGCGCTCAAGCTCAACGACCTTGGCCGGCTGGAGATGATCTGGCCCGAAAACCGGGAGAAGCGCTCCCAGGACCTCGGCGAAGCGTACCACGACGCCGGCCAGTTCTACTGGGTCGACACCGGCAAGTACCTGGCGGAGCGCCGGCTGTTCTCCGCCGATGCCGTGCCGGTACAAATCCCGCGCCACCTGGTCCAGGACATCGATACCCCCGAGGACTGGGAAACCGCCGAACGGATGTACCGGGCCCTCTGCGGCTAAGGGGAGCGTAATGAGCAGTAACGGCAGGCCATCGGTCGTCATACGCTGCGACGCCTCGCTCAGGATCGGCAGCGGTCATGTCATGCGCTGTCTGACCCTGGCCAACCAGTTGGCCCGGCAGGGAGCAACGATCTCTTTCCTCTGCCGGGAGCTGTCGGGGCAACTCGGCGAAGTGATCGCCCAGCACGGCTATCGGGCGATCATGCTCCCGCCGCCGGAGGCAACGCCGGGCTCCGCCGGGGCACCGGAATCCTGGCTCGGCGTCCCCCCTGGTCGCGACGCCGGGGAAACGGCGGCACATCTGCGGGAGCTCCGTCCCGACTGGCTGATCGTCGATCACTACGGGCTCGACGAGGACTGGGAAACACAGCTCCGGCCCCTGGTCGGACGGATCATGGTCATCGACGACCTGGCCGACCGGCGCCACGACTGCGACCTCCTCCTGGACCAGAATTACTACCGCGACGGCGCCAACCGCTACGCCGGGCTGGTTCCCGCACAGTGTCGGCTGTTCCTCGGTCCCCGCTTCGCCCTGCTCCGCGAGGAATTTTATACTGCCCGCCAAGCGCTGGCCGAACGGGACGGCACCATCCGGCGGCTGTTCATCTTTTTCGGCGGTGCCGACGATACCGGTGAAACCGCCAAGGCGCTCGCCGCCCTGGCCGACCGCACAGCAGGGGAAATCCGGGCCGACGTCGTCGTTGGCGCGGCCAACCGGCAACGGCAGGAGATCGAAGAGCGCTGCGCCCGCCTGCCGGGAGTCACCTACCATTGCCAGACTCCCGACATCGCCCGGCTGATGGCCGCAGCCGACTTCGCCTTCGGCGCCGGCGGCACAGCCACCTGGGAACGTTGCTTCCTCGGCCTGCCCGCCGCCGCCACCATCCTCGCCCGGAATCAGCTGGCGGTAGTCGAGGCGGTGGCCGCATACGGCGCCCTCCACAACCTGGGCTGGCATAACGAGGTAACCGGCGACCGACTGGCGACGGAGCTGGCCTGGGCCGTCCGCAATCCTGCCGCGGTCCGCGAGATGGGCCGCCGGGCCCTGGCGCTGATGGGCGACGCCGCCCGGCGGGACAACCCGCTGGTAGCGGCCCTCTGCAAGTAAGGAGAGAACCATGCTGGAACGTAACCGCTGCACCCTGCGGCCCGTTACCGAAGATGATCTGGCGAGACTCCTCGAATGGCGCAACTCCGAACGGATTCGCCTCAACATGTACAGCGACCACCTGATCAGCTGGGAGGAGCATCGGGCTTGGTTTGCCCGGTTGCAGGAATCCGACACGGCCCGGACCCTGCTCTTCGCCGTCGACGGCCGGCCGCTCGGGGTTGTCAACGCTGTCCGAATCGACCGGCGCAACGGCACCTGCTACTGGGGATTCTACCTCGGCGAAACCGATGCCCCCCGCGGCAGCGGCACCGCCATGGGCTACCTCGGCCTCGACTACATCTTCAGCGAACTCGGCCTGCGCAAGGTGATCGGCGAAGCGTTCGCCTTCAACGAGGCGAGCATCGCCTTCCACCGCCGGCTCGGCTTCGTCCAGGAGGGATGTTTCGTTCGCCAGGTGCTGAAAGACGGCGAGTATCACGACATCATCTCCTTCTCCCTGTTCAACGACCAGTGGGAAGCGCACAAACGACACTTCACCCCCTTCGCCCCGGAAGAAGGTACCCCATGAAGCAACAAACCGTCATCGGCAACCGGATCATCGGCGCCGACCAGCCACCATTCGTCATCGCCGAGATGTCAGGCAACCACAACCAGTCCCTCGACCGGGCCCTGGCGATTGTCGATGCGGCCGCCGCGGCAGGTGCCCATGCGCTGAAACTGCAGACCTACACCGCCGACACCATGACCATCGACCTTGACGAAGGGGCATTCCACATCGGCGATCCGAACAGCCTCTGGCAGGGGACCTCGCTCTACAAACTCTACCAGGAAGCCCACACCCCCTGGGAATGGCACGCGCCGATCTTCGCCCGCTGCCGGGAGCGGGGACTCATCTGCTTCAGTACCCCCTTCGACGAAACGGCAGTCGAGTTCCTCGAAACGCTCGATGTGCCGTGCTACAAGATCGCCTCCTTCGAGAACACCGATCTGCCGCTGATCCGCAAGGTGGCGGCCACCGGCAAGCCGATGATCATCTCGACCGGCATGGCGACGGTGGCCGAACTGGACGAAACGGTCCGCGTCGCCCGGGAAGCCGGCTGCCCGGGGCTTATTCTGCTCAAGTGCACCAGCACCTACCCGGCAACGCCGGCCAACACCAATATTCGTACCATCCCCCACCTGCGCGAGCTGTTCGTCTGCGAAGCCGGGCTCTCCGACCACACCATGGGAACGGGAGTGGCGGTCGCCGCCGTCGCCCTGGGGGCCACGGTAATCGAGAAGCACTTCACCCTCTGCCGGGCCGACGGGGGGGTGGATTCGGCATTCTCGCTGGAGCCGGAAGAGCTGCAGTCGCTGGTGGTAGAGACGGAGCGGGCCTGGCAGGCGCTGGGGGGGATCAGCTACGGACCGACCGAGGGGGAGAAACCGTCACTCAAGTTCCGTCGCTCCCTCTATATCGTCAGAGACATTCGCCAAGGGGAGACGCTGACGGCAGAGAATCTGCGGGCGATCCGCCCCGGCCTGGGATTGGCACCGAAATATCTGGATTTTTTCCTCGGCAGAAAAGTAGCGCAGGATGTCAAAAAAGGGACTCCCCTCGACTGGAGCCTGCTTTTCACCGAATAGCATTTGAAAAGGATTGATATGGAATCGACAGAAAACAGCCTGGGCACTTTTTTAACCAACGATTTCGGCGATCGTTACCTCTACAGCGTCAACCGTAACGCCTTCAACCGAATCGGCTCCGATGCCCTCTATCGCTCGCATTTCGGCGAGCAGCTCTTTCAGGAGTATCAGCTCAACGTCATCATCGGGACCGATTCCGGCATTCTCCCCACCTTCATCGCCAAAAACGGCGTTCCGATCGGCGCGCGTTACCTATTCGTCGAACTCCCGGAAGTGATCAGCGTACTCTCCGGAGAGGGGATGCTGGAGAATCTGCCCAGTGAAATCTGCGTCGTCCCGCCGGAATCGCTCCAGGAGCAGTGCCGCGCGTACAATATCGCCGACTACGTCTTTCTCGACGCGGTCCACGTCCACGAGTCGATTGCCGCAAGCGACGCCAACGTCCCCGATTACCGGACTCTTTCCTGGACCGTCAACAACGATATCAGAACGATCATTCGCGCCACGTGGACGTCATCCAACGCGTCGCACTTCATCCTCCGCCAGCTGGAAAACCTCACCGAGAACCAGGTCTGCTTCAGCGAGGTGCTCAAAGACGCTTTCGCCGGTCGGACCGCGGTAATCCTGGCCGGGGGCCCGTCATTGAAGAACGCTCTGCCCTGGGTGAAGGCAAACCGC
Source organism: Geotalea uraniireducens (assembly GCF_027943965.1). Lineage (NCBI taxonomy): Bacteria > Pseudomonadati > Thermodesulfobacteriota > Desulfuromonadia > Geobacterales > Geobacteraceae > Geotalea > Geotalea uraniireducens. Next base: position 3,652,034 of record NZ_AP027151.1, read on the forward strand.
GACCGGCTTGTAGTGATCGCCGTTTCGCGCATCAGCCGTATCCTCCTCGACGAGGGTGTTGTCCCCCACATTATTGCCTCCGTTGACCCGCAGAAGATCAGCTTCGAGGTGAGCCGCGAGATGCTGCAGTTCCCCCGGCAAAGCGACGAGGTGCCCCTTTTTATCTACAGTAACCACGCCTCCCCCCCTCTGGTCGGGCAATGGGATGGAAGAAGCGTGTACACCGGCCCCCGCTTCCCCTGGCGGACGCCGCTCAACGTCGATTCCCTCGCCTATTCCGGCCCCACGGTCAGCAACTATGCCGTCTCCGTAGCGGTCCACATGGGATGCCATACCATCGTGCTTGCCGGGGTCGACCTCTGTTTTTCGGCCGACGGCCAGACCCACGCCGCGGGAAGCAACGAGAACAAAGTCGGGCCCGACCTGGGCCAGATGGGCCTGCGCGTCGAAACGTACGGCGAAGGGAAAGCGGATACCAACCAGGGCTACGCCGAATCGCTCACCATGCTCGGATTGCAGGCCACGGCAGCAGCCGAGAAAGGCTGCCGGCTATACAACTGTTCGCTCAACGCGGCCAAGGTTCCCGGCATCGGCTATCAAGCGGTAGAAGAAATCGAACTGCCCACGGACGAGTTCTTCCCTGCCGAGGTCATTGCCCGCCTGGCCCCCGAATCGACCACCGCCTCGCGGCTCGCCCATTATAAAAAGATCCGGAAAGAACTCGACCGGGCGCGGTCGAAATTCCAGCAGATCCTCACCCTCTGCCACGAGGCGATCGAATGCGCCGACGGACTTTTCGGCAGGAACGGCAGAAAGCGCGACTTCTGCCACAAGATCAGGTTGGACAAGATCGAGCGGAAGCTCGACCGAAGCTTCACGGACTTCTCCGGGCTCGTGCATCAGTTCGGCCTCAAGAAATTCCGCGCGAGCCTCAAACCGACGATGGACGAGATGACCGACGAGCAGGTTGAGACCGCGACCTATGAGTACTACGAGGCGTACCTCGAGGGAACCGATTACGTGATCAAGGTGGTGGAGAGCGTCCAGGCACGGATCGACGCCCGGATCGAGGAGCAGAAGGAGTCCCCGGATTTTGTCAAACTCGTGACCCAATGGGCAAGGGACGAGCAGTCCGGTCGCCTCTTTATCTGGCAGCACCGCAATCCGGAGGGGGCTCGCCAGCTCTCCCCCACGGAGCAGGAACTGGTCAAGGGGCTGGAAGCGGAGTTCACGCGCGTGATGACCGTGGAGCGGACCTCCCAGATCGAGCTCCTCGAAAGACTCCACGACGTCAAGCACACCCGGAGCAAAGCACTCCTTCTCTACCGGCGGGGAGAAACCGAGGAGTTGGAGGCAATGGCGCGCGGACTGGCCGGGCACCCCGACCAGGAAAAGGCCCTTCCCTATCACCACTTCGTCAATGGGCTCCTTGCCGAGATGCGGGATGAGCCGGCCAAAGCCGTAGACTGCTACCAGAACCTCCTCACCGAACCGCTTCACGCCCTCGCCGAGGATGCGCTGTTGCAGATTGCCAACCTCTCCATCGCGGCTAACGATATCGACAACGCCCTTCTCGCCGTCGAATGCCTGGTCGGGATATCCCCATCCTACCTCCCGCCGTACGGCGAGCTGCTGAACGTGCTAGGTCGCTACGACGAAGCGTTCAATGCCTTCAATCGCTACTTGGCCATTGCTCCCGACGATGTCGGGAACATGATCTCGCTCGGCATCTTGTGTAAGGAGGCAGGGCTTGTCGATACGGCACGCGGGCTTTTCGGCAGAGTTCTGGAAAAGGATCCCATGAATAAGGCCGCGCTGTCATTGCTCGATGACCCTGTTGCAGTCCAAAGTTAGAAATGCAACTGGCCATAGCCGCATTGGAATTCCCGACTGAATCGGAAAAGGCGCAAAGGAGCCGTCAGGGTCATTCCCTTGGGGCATTCTTTATTTGGCTTTAAGTGCCATGCGCTCGTCGGCCCTAAATCATTGTAACCGGCTTATGTCGCAAGAAATGCCATTTTATCATTGAAGGAACCCCGCTATGTCCACAACCCAATTTTGCATTTTTGAACGAGACTATTACGCCTTAAAAAAGCAACATCTCGACGCGCATTATGAAATAGCGTACCTCGTCTCGCTTCACAAAGAACTTGTTGGCCTCAATATTGAGGGTAAGCCAATCATCAGTATTGAAGACTTTGTCGCAAATACTTCTGAAAAAACTGTTATTCTAGCGATACCGATTTCAGCTTTGTATTGTCAAGCTATCAACTTACTGTTTAAACTTGGAATTGGACCACAAAATATAGTTACGCTTTTGAACGTTCCTAACTACTACGGAAACGAGAATATAGCTTTGCTTGCCAAAAATGTTTGTTACGACATCTATCCGACTGGAGAGGTTGTATGTAATGTTGATGGGCATAAATTTGTTATAGAGACCAACAATGATCTTTATATTGTAAAAGAAATATTCGGACAAAAAGTGTACGACTTCTATTTGCCCGATGAGCATGTTACCATTGTCGACATCGGAATGAATATCGGGGTTGCTTCAATATTTTTCAGAAATATGCCAAACGTAGTTAACGTCTATGGGTTCGAACCATTCAAGAAGACCTATGAATGCGCACTAAAGAACTTCGCATTGAATAACATCCATGACAGATTGCACCCTCGTCAGGTAGGTTTAGGTGACTCTGACAAGACCATTGAAGTACAGTATAACGAAAGTTTAAAAGGCCTTATGAGTACATCGCGCAGTAACGCGGAGTATCTGGGCGCCGCAGCTGAAACTGTTGTAGTTGAGACTGTAGATGCTACAGTTGTATTAACGTCTGTAATAGAAGAAAATCCAGGAAATGCGATTGTAGCCAAGATTGATTGTGAAGGGGCTGAATACGAAATACTTTCACGACTCGATGCCACCAACATGATCAATAAAATTAAACTTTTCATAATGGAATGGCATAATTACGAGGGTAAGAACATTTTGTTATTAGAAGACATATTTAAGCGGAATGGCTTTATTTATTATATTATCGGTGCAAGGTGTAATGAAGTTGGGATGATGATTGCTGTAAACACCGGCATCTAGTTATTTAAAGAGCGGATGCTGGTTTGGTTGAAATCCCACCCATTGGCGAGCCACATCCACTTCTTTTCTGCCCCACTAGTTCAACGAACCTACTTCGCCGACAGGCTTGATTTGACATAACAAGTTAAAACAGCTTAGCATTAAAGAGGAGATTTTTTGATGCCGATCGAACTTCTAGCTCCGACGAATTATCAAGATACCATTGTTATGTTCAAAGGAGAATCTCAATACAATTTACTGCCTGAATTCCTGACAGAGTTATCATCGGCATTCACCGACCTTGGTTACAAGGTGGCGACAATAGACATGTTCGATACAGATTGGCCTAACAGGCTGTTTAAAATTATCAAAACAAAGCGCATCAAATTTTTTATGTCAATGAACGGCAATGGCAACGACATAATGTTAAATGGCAAGCGCTTGGATGGACATACCGATGCTCCCATGTTTAACTTTTTTGTCGATCACCCATGCGGCCTTATAGATAGAATCGATTGTAGTTTAAATAACTTGATTGTTTCTTGCGTTGACAAAACACACGTCCATTTTTTAGAAATTTATGCGCAGACAAGAAAGCCCATCCAAAAATATTTTGTCGCCCATGGCGGGGGTGCAAGTCGCAATAAGGCAAAAGAGAGGACTATTGGAGAGCGAAGTATTGATGTACTGTTTTCCGGCTCATACACGGATCCGGAAAGCATACGAAAATCCTGGTTATCGAGCAGCATAGGCTCTTTGTTAGACATTATTGCCGAAGCTGCTTTGTACGAATCAGAGAAGTCCCTCGTGCAGGTATTCATCGAGGCATTTGAATCCAGGGGCCTTAATCCTGCGATATTGAAGGATCGGGGAAGTTGGTGTTTACTCCGGGCGGTTGGCAGCTATGTCAGGCAAGCGCGAAGAAAATTAATTGTCGAGTCATTACGCGATTGCAATATGCACATTTATGGCAACGGCTGGGAGGAGTTACCGGCACTGGCCAACAGCAATATACGTGTCTGCGGACAAATAAATTACTCTGAAATTTATGACAAAATGGCAGATACAAAGATTGTATTGAACATACTACCGTATTTTACCGATGGCAGCCACGAGAGAATTTTCAATTCTATGCTTGCCGGTGCCGTATGTTTGTCTGATGAAAATATATATTTGAAGGACAACTTCTGTTGCGGTAAAAATATTGTCCTGTACAACCTGAAAAATAATAATGCCGCAGAAAAAATAGAACGGCTTCTGGGTAACACGAATATGATGGATGAAATAGCTAGAAACGGTAAAGAGTTAGCACTTACAGACCATACTTGGCGTAATAGAGCGGAGGAAATACTACAAATTGTGGTTGGCAGGCAATAATAATAATCAGGCAATCCCGGGGCTATTCAGCGAGAATGCAATTAAGAGGAGAATGGGGAGAAGAAGATATACGCTTCAACTCATGCGATGTCATCAAAATGACGACGTGGGATACGGCCACTCCGTTCGTAGCAGCCATAAGCGACCTTCCCGCGGCTCAGGGCCGCGAGTTGGCCTCTAAGGGAATCCATGCGCGTCCCGGCAAGAGCAATTACCAGGGCGTCAAGTTCGAGTATTCTTTTTGTTGCAGCCTCCTGCAGCCTCCGGTACCCGGCCACGGCCTCCCGGGACTCCGCATCAAGCTCAACCTGAGCGTGATCTACATCTGACAGATAGTCGTCAACATCCTGAATCGTCTGAATGCATTCCTGACGTCTGGCGATTCTTGCTTCACAAACGCCATTTCCGCAGGCGTCGAAATCGGCCAGAAGGGCCTCGGCCTCGGCCTGCAGGCATCGATACTGCTCTTGGCCGCGCTTGATGACTTCAAGGAGTTCTTCACAGCTCATCGGCCTACCCCGCAGCCCGCACGAAACTCTCCGCCTGATGTCCAACCTCTCGCTCTTTCCTGGCGACCTCGATTGCTTCGGTCCAGGCACTCCTTAAGATGGAAAGGATGTTGATGGCATTCTCCAGGGATTGCGTAGAGTTGCTTACGTTCGCTTCGGTGAATTCTCCGATCAGATAGACATAAAGCTGTTCGAGATTGCGGGAGATATCTCCCCCGACCTCGTGATTCAGGGTGCTCATCAATTCTGACACGATAGCAAGGGCCTTGCTGATGTAAACCCCCTTCCCCGCCATATCCTTCTTGTCCATCATATCCAGGGCAATCCTGGAAAACCTGATTGCACCGTCGTAGAGCATGACGAGGATTTTTTCGGGAGTGGCAGAGATCACTTGTGTGTTCTGATACTGGGTATACGCGTTGAGCATTGCCTCACCTCATTTAGCTGCTTGTTTTACTGGTGGAACTGAGCGATGCGCTCAGACTGTTGAGCAGCATATTCCCTTGAGACTGCAGATTGCTGACCAGAAGCTCCATTGCGTTGAACTGGTTCTCCAGGGCAGTCTGCTTTTGGGCGATAAGGTCTTCCATATCGCTGATGCGCTTATCCATGTCGGCATTGGCATTGGTGAGCGATCGTTTGGCAATCTCAATACTGCCGTTGCTTGCCATTCCGTCGGCAACGTACGGATGCACCATGCTGTCGATCACCATATTGAATTGCTGCGCAATGCCGTACTGGTTCTGGGCAAGGGTGACCACGGAATCGCCGTTGTGGCTGAAGTAGTCCACCACATCATTGTAGTGATTGGAGAGCGCGTCCGAAAGCTTGGCAGAATCAACCGACAGGGTCCCAGTCTTGGAGTCGGAGTTGATTCCAAGAGCCGCCAGGCTGGTGATGGAGCCGCTGGCGCCAGATACCGTGGTGGTCAGCAGTGACCGAAGTTGCTGCTGGATGGTCCGCACCGTCGAGTTCCCCGACAGGACACCGGCGGTTTTGCTCGAGGCGTCATAGGCCGACTCCGAGTTCACCAGGGTGACCACCTTGTTGTACGCAGTAACGAAATTGTTAATTTTTTGGGTGATTGCGTCGGTATCGTTAGTCACCGCTACGGTGGTGGTCGCTCCTTCTTTCAGCAGGTTGAGCGTCACCCCCTGGATGGCGTCCGTCACCGTGTTGGACTGTTTGGTCATCGCGACCCCATCCACCACGAGCTGGGCCGGAGCGGCATCCTGATAGGCCGCCACATAGGTGGGATCGGTTACGTCGATCACCTTTTGGCCAGTTTCAATGCCGCTGAAGTCGAAGACGTGATTCTGGGCGTCGGTGCCATTGATAACCATCCGGTAGCTGGTCCCGTCGTTGATGATCGACGCACTTACCTTGGCACCGGAAGAGTTGATGGCGGCGACGATCCCCTGCAGGGAGTTCTGACCGCTCCCGATAGTGACGGTTTGGCCATCAATGGTAAAGCTTCCGGTGCTGAATGTATCAGTCGCCGTGTCGCTGGCCACCCCGGTAGAGACCTGTCGCTGATTCTTGGCCAGCGCGACCACCTGCACCGAATGAGTGCCGGGAATGGCACTGCTGGTGGCAGTTGCGCCCAGGACGGAGCTGTCGCCGACCGACGATTGCACCGCCTTGAAGGTCAACGGGGTATTGAATCCCTGTACGATATCCTGCAAGCTGGACAGGGCGTCTTCGATCTTTTGGAATTCAGAGATTTTTTTGCTGTTCGTCTGCTGTTGCGCTTGCAGGAGCTGCTCAGGAGCCCGCTCCAGGCTAATAAGCTGCGAAATGATCGACTTGGTATCAATCCCCGTAGCTAGCCCGCCAAAAGATATCGATGACATAATTGCCGCCTCCCGATTGTACTTGATGCAACAAGAGTACCATTTCCAGAATCAGCCTGAACTCACCATGCCGGCATGCGCCCGTCACTACACATATCGGCATTATCCCGAATAACTTGAACCAATTTAAAAAAAAGAGGAGGAGCACAAAGCCCCTCCTCTCGCAATCAAACCGTAACAGATCAAATTATTGCAGCAGTTTCAATGCGGCCTGCGGCGCCTGGTTGGCCTGGGCCAGAATGGCCGTACCCGCCTGAACCAGGATGTTCGCCCGCGTCATATTGGCGGTTTCGGCAGCGATGTCCGCATCGGCGATGCGGGACTGGGCGGCCGAGGTGTTCTCGACGGCAACCTGCAGGTTGTTGATGACCGACTGGAAGCGGTTCTGGGCGGCGCCAAGGTTGGCGCGCTGGCCGGAAACCTTGGTGATCGCGGCGTCGATCGTGCTCTGCATGGCCTTCGCAAGCGCAGAGGTATTGATGACGGTGCCAACAGCCAGCGTAGTGGCGTCCATGGCAGTAAGGGAAAGAGTGATCGTATTGAAGGCACTCGTCCCGGTACCGACCTGGATGTCAAGGGTCGTAGTAGCGCCGTTCAGGAGGTGGAGACCGTTGAAGGCGGTGGCGGAAGCGATCCGGGTGATTTCCGAAGCCAGTCGGCCGAATTCGCTGTTGATGTAGGAGCGCTGCGATGCAGCAACGGTACCGGTAGCGGCCTGGGTGGCCAGTTCGCGCATACGGCCGAGGATGTTGCTCACTTCGTTGAGGGCGCCTTCAGCAACCTGCACCAGCGACACGCCGTCGTTGGCATTGCGGATATCCTGGTTCATGGAGCGGATCTGCGCCTTCATCCCTTCGGAGATGGCGAGGCCGGCGGCGTCATCGGCAGCGCTATTGATCCGGAGGCCGGAGGAGAGGCGTTGCAGCGACTGGTTGAGGGACAGTTGGGTTTTAGCGAGGTTGCGTTGAGCGTTAAGCGATGCGATGTTGGTGTTGACTGTGAGTGCCATGGTTACTTCCTCCTTGAGTTGGATAATGGGGTTTCCTTACCCCGTTTGCGTGCTCGCGGTTCTACCTAGCGCGCCATCCGCCCGGGCCCGACGGCGTGAGCGGCAGGTGTGGCCGTTTGCTTGCGTCTTTAATGTACTTATCGGAGAGGGGTAAATAAACTTTAGGGAAAAAATGGTGCCGTGAGATTTTTGTTGCTGAGGGGGAAAAAGAAAGGGCAGGAAAAAGAGAAAGGCAGGTCTGGGACCTGCCCCTACGACCTGCCCTTATGATTGAACGCTGTGAGCCGTATCATCACCCGCCGTTGGCGGCTGGCGCAGGCTCCTGCTGAGAGGCAAAAAGTGGCTGGCGGGCTGAGAATTTCCCCCCCTCCAGTACCACCTGCTTGGCAATCAGCCGGGCGGGATTGAGCACCACCGGCCCCTGGAGATTGGCCGTTATTTTCGTCGGGTCCTGGGAGAGGGTTACTACGAGCAGGACGATGATTTCCCCCTGCCGATCGAGTGCCAACCGCTCGGACTCTTCCGCGGTCAACGCAACCTGATAATCGGAAAACGCCCGCCGGGCATCGATAACCACGAACGACAGCGCCGGGGTTTCTACCGACTGCAGCCAACAGAACGGTGCATGTTTCTCGGGATTGAGCATCACGAAGCGTTTGTCGGCAAAACCAAGCATGCCGTCGGGCATGGCAATGATCTTGTTGTCGTCGACTTCAATCTCACCGAATCGGGTCGTCGCAATCTTCACGATTTCTACTCCTTCGTCACGCCGCCCATGAAATTGACGGCATTTTCCAGATCACCGAGGGCCCAATCGGCAGCCAGCTGATTCTCGCGCTGCACCTTGAGATAAATCTCCTCACGATAGATCCGCATGTCACCCGGGGCCTCGATCCCCAGCCGCACCTGGTTCCCTTTCATCTCCACCACTTTGATCCGGATTGAATCGCCGATGGTGACCACTTCGCCCATTTTCCGTGTCAATACCAACATACGTTACGCCCTCCTGGCGCGTTGCCCGTCTAGCTACTTCAGGTAGTCAAGCAGCGACATCTGGGAAACCTTTGCCGACGCTGCCATTGCGGCCTGATAAGCGGTCTGCTGCTTGGTAAGATCGCTGATCACCTGCGCGAAGTCGACGTCCTGCTTGTCCGATATGACCTTCGTCAGACTCAGCTTGCGGTCGTCAATAATATTGCCCGCCGCCGTCAGGTGATTCAGCCGGGCGCCGAGATCGGTACGCGTGGCAAGCACCTGTCCCATCGCGTTGTCAAGATTCCCCAGTTCGGTGCGAACCCCGGCGGTATTGCCAGCACCAAGGGCGGTAATCATGTTGTTGATGGTCCCGATGATGTCGGTCCCCGAGCTCCCCGGCGGCGTCCCGCCCCGAATGAGCTGGCCGCCGGAATAGTTGATCTGCACCTGGGTTCCCCGATCGACCTCGATGTTGATTGCGTCGTCGGTGCCGGTGTAGTTTCCCGCAGGATCAAAGGGGGCCGTATCGTTCTTGAAACCGCCGAAGATGTACTTGCCGTTCAGCTGGGTATTCCCGAGTTGAATCAGCTCGTCCCGCAATTGAGTCAATTCTTTGACTGCTGCAGACTGGGAATCGGGGTTGTTAATGTCGCTGGACATGGCCACCCCGAGCTCCTTGGCCCGGCTGATAACGTTACCCAGTTCGGACATCGCGGACTCGCTCATCGACAGCCAGGCAGTGCCATTGCTGATGTTGCGGGAATACTGGTCGCCGGCAGAGATCAGCGCCTTCAGGTGGAGGACCTGCTGGGCGGTTACCGGGTCGTCGCCCGGAGCGCTGACCTTGACGCCGGTCGAGGCCTGCTGCTCTAACTCCTCGGTCCGTTGCCGGATGATCTGCAGGTTGTTCAGGACAAGGTTTGCCGTGGTGTTCTGGGTTACGCGCATCGTAATTTCTCCCTGTCTATCTGATCAGACCGAGGATGGTATCGAGCATGTCGCTGCTGACGGTGATCATCTTGGCCGCCCCTTGATAGGCGGTCTGATACTTCACCAGATTCGCCAGTTCTTCGTCCAGCGACACCCCGGAGTTCGATTCACGCAGGTTGTCGAGCTGCTTGATGGTGCTGTCGCTGGTAGCCTGGGTTCTGGTCGCATCCTGCACCGCCACCCCGACCTTGCCGACCAGGGAGTTATAGAAGCTGCCCAGTGTCAGCTGACCGCCGGAAGTGGTCAGGACTTTGTCATAGATGCTGGCGATGGTCTGGGCATTAACATTGTTGCCGGTACCACCGGTAGCCGGGTCAGTGCTGGCGGCGGCAACATCCGCCGTCTGGGTAATATTGACCGCAATGCCGCCCGAGCCGCTGTAGCCAGCCATGGTGGCCGGTGGGGTGAAAAAGCTCAGGCCGGTGGAGCTGTTGAGGCCAAAACCGGTCGTATGGACGTTGTTGACCTCGGTTGCCAAAGTATAGGCCAGCTCGTCGAGGTCCGACAGGAAGCCGTTGACCATGGTATCGCGGACCTGCAGCGCCCCGCCCATCTCCCCCTGGCGGTTATCGATACCACCGGCGATGGAGGTGATGTCAGTGGTGGTATTCCCGCCCGGGGACGTGGCCAGCACCTTGTAATAGCTCGAATTGGCGGGGTCCGGCTGCAGCGACAGGGTCGCCGCCTGTTTGCCGATCACCAGCGGCTGGCCGAGCGACAGGCTGACGTTGAGGGTACCGTCGGTCTGTTCGATATAGGTAATGCCCACCTTGCCGGAAAGTTCCCGCACCAATTGGTCACGCTGGTCACGTAGTTCGTTGGCCCGTCCCCCCTGGATTTCGATCAGTTTGATCTGGTCGTTCAGCGAGGCGATCTGGCTCGTATAGTTGTTGACATCGGAAACGATCCCTTCGAGCGACTGGTTGGCCTCGCTCTTGAGATCGTGGAGCGAGCCGTTGATCCGCTGGAACTGGTCGACGAGCTGCTGGGCACTGGCTAGGACCGCCTGCCGTTCCGGCTGCCCCTGGGGGTTGGACGTCAGATCCTGCCAGGCTGAGAAGAAATCCTGCAGCGATTTGCCGAGACCGTCGGTAGTCAGGTCGTTGAACAGCTGCTGGGCTTGGTTCATCGAGGCGAGGACCGTACTGGAAAAGCCCTCCGTCGCGCTCTGGCCTGTCAACTGCTGCTGCAGGAAATCGTTATAGGCGCGCTGGATCTCGGCCACCTGCACCCCGCTCCCGAGCGGGAAACCGCGCTCCAGAGTGGTGGGAGCGGTCTGGAAGATCGTGGTCTGCTTGGAATAGCCGGGGGTATTGACGTTGGTGATGTTTTCGCTCGTCACTTCCAGCGCCAGCCGCTGGGCAGTCAGCCCCGATTTGGCGATATCGAGAATACTCGAAATACTCATGTCATATCTCCTTACGGAGGAAACTTGAATTCATCGGCCGCTCCACCATGTGGCCGCTGCCGCCGTAGGTTTCGGCCACCGTCAGCCGGCTCCGGAAAAAAGTCAGCGACCGGCCAACGGTCGACAGCGAGCTGTCGAGCAGTCGCTTGTTTTCATCAAGCAACCGCCGGACTTCCAGCGAAAGCGAAGACAATCGCTGTTGTAGGTCTTTGAGTTCGCTGGCAGCAGGTTCTGCACTCTGAGCTATCAGGGGAGAGAGCGAGACGGTTCCCCGCAGGCTGAGTTTCTCTCCCTCACCGGCCAGCAGCTTGCGGCAGGCGCGGTCCAGGGTCTCCATCTGCTCCGCCAGTTGCACCTTGGAGTCGGTGGTAACTTGCAGCCGTTCCATATCGCAGCTGACGATATTCTGCCGTTCTTCGCCAAGAAGCCGAAGCAGCTCCTTCATGCTCGCCTCGCGGGCATTCAGGATCTCCATCAGTTTTGTCGTCTCTTCCCGCATACTCCCTCCATCATCTCTAACGGAGCCAATCAGCCAATTTGCCGGCTACGTCTCCGGCGGCAACCCGATAGGAACCATCCGCTATCTGTTGTCTCAGAGCCGCCACTTTATCACTCCGGAAAGCCGGTTCGCTGTCGGCAGCCTGCTTTAACCTATCAAGCTGGTTTTTGCCGATCGACAACTCCACACGATCAGCAGCCGATGTCGCTGCAGCAGCTGCAGGTGCCTTTCCCCCGGCAGCCTTCTCCGGGGTGGCCGCACGTAGCGCATTTACGCTGGAAAGCGTTACGATGTCACTGTCAAGCCTCATCAAAGATCCTTACTTCCCGTCTGTAGACGCCGTCACCGGCGCGAGCGCCGGCGGCGCGTTTTTTGCCTTCACCCCGCCATCGCGCAACATCTGCTGCTCAATGAGCGGCGCAAGGCCGAGACCACCAGATTTGGCAATATTATTGGCATACTCCTGATCGAGCAGCGATCGATAGACCTCTTCGCCATGACCGCCACCGGTCAGCGGATCTTTGCCAACCGTTTCCCGCATTGATTTGAGCATCATCCCGATAAAAATCGATTCGAACTCCTGGGCAACCTTTTTGACAGCCTGGCGATTCTTGGCCGTATTGTCCTTGGTCGTGGCCAGTTGCCGGGCCCGGGAAGTCTCGTTGTCCTGAAGCAGGATATCGTTGGAAAGAGTTGTCTGCATGGAGTACCTATCGGCACAATTCGCCAAAACTTTAAATGACGGGTAACTTCCCGAATAAAAAACAGCACAATACGTGCCAAGCCGCCCAAAGAGCGTCACAAAGGCTCTTTCCGGACGGCTTGTGCAGATACCCCCGGAGGCCCATGGAATAGAGCGCCCGGCCGAATGAGAAATGTCCGTTACCCGATGGCAACTAGATGACTGACAACTCTGCCTGCATCGCTCCGGCAGCCTTGATGGCCTGGAGGATGCCAATCAAGTCGCGGGGTGTTACCCCAAGAGCATTCAGTGCGCGAACGACCTCGCCAATACTGGCCCCTTCCTTGACTACCGCCAGGCCACCGCCACCTTCGGTAACCTTGACGCTGGTCCGCGGAACGACAACCGTCTCGCCGGTTTTGCTCAACGGAGCCGGCTGTGATACCTGCGGCGTTTCCTTAACAAAGAGGGTCAGGTTGCCGTGAGAGACCGCAACCGTCGAAATCCGGACATTGTCGCCGATCACAATGGTGCCGGTCCGCTCGTTCAGCACCACTTTGGCCGGAGAATCAGGTCGGACTTCGAGGCGCTCCATATCCGCGACGAACTCGACGACCCGCCCCCGGTAGGCATCGGGCACAGTCATCAGCACCGCCCCCGGGTCGCTGCAGCTCGCTACGGGGGCATTGAATTTTTCGTTAACCGCCCGGGCAATGCGCGTGGCGGTGGTGAAATCCGGCTGATGGAGGTTGAGTCGCAACTGTCCCTGCCCGGTGAGCACATTGGGAAGTTCCCGCTCCACCAAGGCACCGTTCGGAACCCGGCCGGCGGTCGGATGGTTTTTCTGGACGCTGGCAGCCTGGCCGCCGTACGAAAAGGAGTTGGTCAGCACGGCACCTTGGGCAACGGCATAAACCTGGCCGTCGGCGCCTTTGAGCGGCGCCATCAACAAAGTACCGCCGGCCAGACTTTTGGCATCCCCGGCGGAGGAAACGAGGACGTCGATCTGGGTCCCCTGCTTGACGAACGGAGGCAGGTCGGCCGTGACCATGACTGCGGCCACGTTCTTCACCTTGATGTCGCTGCGGTTGATGGTGATCCCCATCCGTTCCAGCATATTGGTCAAAGACTGGACCGGAAACTTGGTCTGATCGCTGTCGCCGGTGCCGTTAAGTCCCACCACCAGGCCATAGCCGATTAACTGGTTATCCCGAACGCCATTGAAGCTGGCGATATCCTTGATCCGGATTGCCAGGGCAAGTTGGGGAACCGCCAGAAGAAGAAAGATGACCGCTGTGAGGATTCGCTTCATAGGTTTTTCCATTTCCTAACCGTTGCCAGGGCAAGAATGCAATCGTCGCACAAGGCCAAGGCAAGCGGACATTCCCGGCAGTACGCCGGCCGAGCAAATGCCACAGCGCAACGGCAGGATTGCGCCGAAAGCACGCTCCCTTCTCAGAAGGGCCAGATATAATCCAGGAAGTTCATCAGCCACCCCGGCCGCTGGCGATCGCTGATCACCCCTTTGCCGGTATAGGTAATCCGGGCATCGGCAATCAAGCTCGAACTTACCGTGTTGTCCTGGGAGATATCCCGGGGCCGTACCGTCCCTTCGAGGATGATGATCTGGTCCTCGTTGTTGACCTTGACATTGCGCCGCCCCTCGATCAGGAAGTTGCCGTTGGGCAGGACGTCAACCACCTTGGCGCTCATGGTGGCGGTGAGATTTTCCTTCCTGGTGGTCGCGCCGCTGCCGTTATAGGTTGAAGCAGTGCTGGCATTCAGCAGATTGCTCAAGTCCATCCAGTTCTTGATGCCGGTCATGTTGGTTTCCAACCCGAGAAGATTCGGCACCCCGGCAGAGACACTGGCTTTCCGCTCGGTATCGGTCGTCGCTTCCTTGCTGGCGCTTGCCTGCTCGACGATGACCACAGTCAGGATGTCTCCTTTGCGGCGGGCTTTGTTGTCCTCGGTGTAACCCGCCGAAGAAGCCTGCCAGATGGAGCCGTTGGCATAACTCGGCTGCGGTGCCGGTAGCTGCTCGTCGAAGGAAGGAGTTTTGACTTCCGCCTTCTCAATGGCACAGCCCGCCAGGGCAAGACAGAATATTGACACCACCAATCGTTTCACTGACGTTTTCCCCATGGCCTAAAAATCCACCTGAACCGTGCCGGTATCAACGACCCGTGCCGGGAACTCCTTGTGGGAGCCAAGATTCTGGACCATCACGATGTCTCCCTCACCGCCGTTGCCCCGGGCCCGACCGGTGGCAGTGAGCCGGATGAACTGGTTTTCGGCGATGATGGTCACCAGTTGCCCGGTTTTGACCAAGGGCACCTTCTCCAGATACTCGCTCCGCAACGGCGTGTTGGCGCGAATCGGCGTACGTGCCCGCAGCCCCAGCACCTCGGTGACATTCGCATAGAATTTGCCGCTGGTGGCCGACACCTCACGTTTCTGCAACACCACGTCGCCCGCGCCGATGACGTCGCCCCGGTCGAGGGCTCGCAGCGAAACCACCATCGCACCATAGGCATCGACATCCACATTGACCGGGATGTTCTTTTCCACCTGATCATTAACCCGCACGATCAGCGCCAGGTTCGCCCGCCCCCATCCCTCCCACTGATCGGGAGCGAGCACATCGTACGTGACCGTCCCCGCCGGGAGTTTGAGGTCGTTATTCAGGCTGATCCGTTTGATACTGGTCTCCAGCCCGAGGCTGGCGGTTTTCTGGTGGACGAAATCGGTGATCACCTGTTGCAGCTTTGCCCGAGGAATCACCTGGGACGCCTGTTCGGCAAAGGCGGCACCAGCCGCGAACAACAGCGTCATGACCATAACGAGCGCGATGTGACGTTTCATCACCTTCTCCATCGGAAGCTCACACCTCCGTCTCCAACCTGTTTTGCCTGTGAACCGTTACCGCTTGAGGTTGTTGGCCTGCTGCAGCATTTCGTCGGCGGCCTGAACAGCCTTGGAATTGATCTCGTAGGCCCGCTGCCCGACGATCATATTCACCATCTCTTCCATCACGCTGACGTTACTCATTTCAAGAAAGCCCTGGGAGAGCGTGCCGATGCCGTTCTGGCCGGGAGTACCGGTAGTCGCGTTGCCCGAAGAGGCAGATTCCTGGTAGAGATTGCGACCCATGGCGCTCAGGCCGGACGGATTGGAAAAGGTGGCCAGCTGGATGTTCCCGATATTGGTCGGCGTCGTCTGGCCGGCCTGCATCACCGCCACGGTACCGTCGTTGCCGATACTGATCGAAGTAGCGTTGCTCGGCACGACGATTTCCGGAATCAGCGGATAGCCGTCGGAGGTTACCACCCGCCCCTGGTCGTCACGTTTGAAGGCCCCGGCCCGGGAATACGCTGTAGAACCGTCGGGCATCTGGATTTGGAAAAAACCGTCCCCCTCGATGGCCATATCGAGCTCGTTGCCAGTCTGAGTGATATTCCCTTCGGTGAAAATCTTGGTCACCGCCGCCGCCTTGGCACCCAAACCGATCTGGATACCGCTTGGCACCTGGGTAGTGTTGGTCGACGGCGCGCCGGTGGTCTTCATGTTCTGGTACATGAGATCCTGAAAATCCGCCCGACTCTTCTTGAACCCCGCGGTGTTGACGTTGGCCAGGTTGTTCGAGACAACATCAATGTTGAGCTGCTGAGCCTGCATCCCTGAGGCCGCTGTCCACAGTGCGCGAATCATCCTTTTGTTCCTCCTTTGTCGGGCTCTTTGGCCCGTGGGGGCGGCTTGCAATACCGCCCGTCTTCCTCATGTCGTTAGCGGGCAGGCTGTCAGTTCGCCGGACCGCGATTGTTGCTACAGTTTGCCGATCTGGTTGTTCGCCTTGTCGGCCATGCTGTCATAGGTATTCACCACTTTGGAGCAAAACTCGAAATAACGGTTCGTTTCGATTAGTTGCACCATTTCCTCGACGGCATTGACGTTGGATTCCTCCAGATAGCCCTGGCGAACTCGGTCACCCTGAACCGGCTGCGGAGTGGTCTGGGGATTGGTCGGTACGAACAAGGCGCTCCCCATCTTTTGCATGGCGTACGGTTTGGGAAAATCGACGACGTCGAGTTTACCGACCTGGCTGCCGTCGACAAATATTTCACCGGTCCCCTTGACCTCGACCTGACCACCGGCAATGGTGATCGGGCCCCCGCCGAGTACTTCGTAGCCATCGGCAGTAACCAGCTTGCCGGTCGAATCGAGGTGGAAGTTTCCCTGGCGGGTATAGGCCCGCCCTTGGGGGGTATTGATGACAAAAAACCCGTCGCCGTCGATGGCCAGGTCGAAGGTATTGCCGCTCTGTTTGACCGGGCCGGTTGAATAATCGGTATAAAAGCTGGTTTCGGCGTATACCGGCGCATCGCTTTGCACTCCTGCCGGCGGCTGGCCGCCCGCCGCCTGGAGGATGCTCTCGAAGGTCAGCCGGTCCTTCTTGAAGCCGGCAGTATTGGCGTTGGCAAGGTTGTTGGTCAGCACGTCAAGCCGCTTCATTGCGGCGATATTGCCGGAAAGTGCCGAATAGATGCCACTGTTCATGGTCGCTCCTGTCGTCTAGCGCATGTTTTTCATCTTCGCCCGCAACCGGACGATTGCCTGACTGTGCAACTGGGAGATCCGCGATTCGCTCAGTTCGAGCACCGCCCCGATCTCCTTGAGGTTGAGCTCTTCGTAGTAATAGAGGGTGATTACCAGCCGCTCCTTTTCCGGGAGCGTTTCGATCGACTCGGCGAGCGATTCGAGCATCTGCCGCGCCATCAGCTGGCTCTGGGGGTTCTCGATTCCCGTATCCTCGAGGATGTCCAGCAAACCGAAGGGGCTGCCGTCTTCATCCTCCCATGAGTCGTCAAGACTGACGAAGGAGAGAATGTGGATCTCCTCCAGCATCTGGAAATATTCGTCGACGCTGATCTTCAATGCCGCCGCAACTTCCTCGCTGGTCGGATTCCTGCCGAGCCGGTGCTCAAGCAGGGAGAACTCCTTCTCAAGCTTTTTGAACTTCTCCCGTAACGACCGGGTAAGCCAGTCTTGCGAGCGAAGCTCGTCAATGATCGTCCCCCTGATCCGCTGCTCGGCAAAGGTCTTAAACTGAACCCCCCGCGACGGATCGAAACGCTCGGCCGCGGTAATCAGGCCGATCACCGCGGCGCTCATCAGGTCCTCCTGATCGAGGTGCGGCGGCAGTTGCGAGGCGATCCGGGTGACGAGAAACTTGACGAGCGGAAGATGGGAGACTATCAATTCGTCCCGGGTCTGGGCAGCGGATCTTTGAGCTTCCTGCTCATACGCCTTCACTAGACAGTTCATACATTCTCCGTTCCAACGCCGAGGAATCGCCGAAAGAAGAATTGGACGTTCCCCTTGAGCTTGCGGTCGCCGCTGTTTTCCAGAATCCGCCGGGCCAGGGTATTGAAGCAGGAGGAGGCCGGCGCCTCCGGATACAGCTCAAGGACCGGCTTCTGAATCTTTACCGCCTCGACGACGCTGTCGTCTTTCAACACACAGCCGAGGTAGTCAAGAGAGATGTCAAGAAACCGGCTTGTCACGTTCGACAGTTTGGCAAAAACCTGGAGCGCATCGTCCGTATCCCGCGCCATATTGACGAGCACCTTGAAATATCGTTCGGCATAGCGCGTCGCCAGGAGCTTGATCAAGGCGTAGACGTCGGTGATGGAGGTTGGCTCGGGGGTAACCACGACGACTATTTCCTGGGAAGCGGTGTTGAAGTAAGTGACATTTTCCGAGATACCGGCTTCGGTATCGACGATCAACAGATCGAACTCCTCTTCCAGAGCATCGAGTTCATCCATGATCTTTACCCGCTCCTGCAGCCCGAGGGTGGTAAATTCCGGCATCCCCGAACCGGCGGGAATGATCTTGATCCCGTCCGGCCCTTCGACGACAATCTCGTCGAGCCGCCGCTTTCCAGCAAAGACGTCGTTGAGATTGTAGTCGGGCGTTATCCCCAGGAGCACGTCGATATTGCCGAGCCCCAGGTCGGCGTCGATGACCAGGACCTTTTGCCCCCGCTGAGCGAGAGCGAGGGCAAGATTGACAACAACGTTGCTCTTGCCGACTCCGCCCTTGCCGCTGGTCACGGAAATCACCCTGATCCCCTTGGCTTCTTTTCCATCCGTGGCAAGTACCGTGGCCTTGCGCTGCTTTTTCACGGTGGTAGCCAGCTGACGAAGGCTGTCAGCCTGGTCCCCGGTCGTCGTCATGACGCTCATTGCTTGCTGTCCCCCAGAACGAGTCCGGCCAGCCGGCCGGATGTTGCGATTTCCAGATCTTCGGGCACCCGCTGGCCCGTGGTGAAATATGAGAGCGGGAATTTGGTCCGCAGATGGGCATTGACAATACAGCCGTAGCTTTCGCTTTCGTCGAGCTTGGTGAAGATGACCCGGCTGATCGGCAGGATACCGAAACGCTCGACGATTTCCTGAAGCTCACGGTCCCGCGTCGTCGCCGCCAGGCAGAGATGGATCTCGATGGCGAATTTCGATTCCAGGAACGATTTCAGCTCCTCGATCTTCTCCATATCCTTCGGACTCCGGCCGGCAGTATCGATGAGGATCAGTTCCTTGTCGCCGTGCAGTTCGATGGCCGCCTCCAGTTCCGCCGGCGTTGCCGCCACTTCAATCGGTACCCCCATGATGCGCGAGTAGGTTTTGAGCTGTTCGACGGCACCGACCCTGAAATTATCGATCGTGATCAGGGCGGCCCGATGCCCTTCACGCAGAGCATAGAGCGCTGCCAGCTTGGCAACGGTAGTGGTTTTTCCGACTCCGGTGGGACCCACCAGGGCAATGATCCGCGGGCCGTTTTTCTTCAGCGCCAACGGTCCGCCACACTTGATGACACTCTTGAAGGCCTGGGGAAGAAATGACCGGATCGACTCAATCGTCCCCTCTTTTTTTGTTTCCGGCTTCAGCTGCTCGATGACGGCGCGGATGGCGCTCCGCTCCAGACCTTTGCGATGCAGCTCGTTCACCACCGAGCGAAGAGCCTTTTTGACCCCGTTAAGCACCTTGGTGCCCTCATTTTCAACAGAGGCCTCCACCGGGGCAGTCTCTTTTCGTTCGACGCTGGCAGCCTCAGGGGGAGCTGACTCCGCCGTCTCGCTTCCTTCCTTGGCCGCCAGGGTCTTGAAGAGCAATTTTTTCATCTCTTCAAGATCTTGGCGCTGGATCGTCTTCGGCGCAAAATCCCGCGGCTGATCCTTGGCCACCGGCGGCATGGCGGCAACCGGTTCCGGCCGGCTCTGTTCCTGAATCTGAGCCTTAGCCTGGGCCGCCTCTTTACGGGACATCTGCTCGACCCGATCCCGGAGATCTTTCAATTCCCGGGCGAGCGGTGCCAACATCGAGCTTTCCAGCATCTCCTTGGCGGAAAGCTGCTGTTCCTGGGCCTCCCGGTAGGGGTTGGGCGTCGGCTGCCGCGGTTTGACCTCAAGAGCCGCCGTCACCTGAATGACTGGTTTGCCGAAGAAACCGAAGAAACCTCCCCGCCGCTCCTTGCGCGAAGAGATAATCATGGCATCGGGACCAAGTTCCGCCTTGATCTGTTTCAGGGCTTCCGACATATCCACCGCTTCGAACGTTTTAACCAACATTGAGCGTTACCACCCCTAACGATTGGATTTTGATGTTGGACGGAATCTCGTTGTGCGACAAAACCGCCAGATTGGGGACGAACCGTTCGGCAAGCTTCTTCACATGGCGTCGGATCGAGGGGGAGGCAAGCAGCACCGGGTGGGTCCCGTACTGGTTGAATTTCTCCATCTCCTGGCGGATACCGGTCAGGATCAACTGGGCGGTGTTCGGCTCAATCGCCAGATAGCTCCCCTGATCCGATGGCTGGACTGCTTCGGCAATGACTTCCTCCACCCGGCGATCGAGACTGATCATGCAGAGCGTGTCGTCATCGCGTTTGTACTGGTCGACGATATAGCGGCCAAGCGACTGACGGACAAACTCGGTCAACATGTCGGGGTCCTTGGTCAGCCCCCCGTAATCGGCCAGTGTTTCCATGATCGTCCGCAGGTCACGGATCGAAACCCCCTCGCGAAGGAGGTTCTTGATCACCCGCAGCACGGTACCGAGGTTGAGCAGGTTCGGCACCAGTTCCTCAACCACCTTCGGGAAGCTGGAAGCCAGGTTGTCGAGCAGCTGCTGCAGCTCCTGCCGACCAACCATCTCATGGGAATGCTTCTTGATCAGCTCGCTGATGTGAGTGGCGATGATGGTAGTGCTGTCGACCACTGTATAGCCGTACAGCTGGGCCTGTTCCTTCATCTCGGGTCTGATCCACAACGCCGGCAGGCCAAAGACCGGTTCGGTGGTCCGGACGCCGTCAACGCTGCCGCTGACCGCCCCGGAATCCATCGCCAGGTACTGGCCGGCAAGCTCCCCGCCACCGACCTTGGCGCCGCGGATCAGGATGTTGTATTCATTGGGTTTGAGCTGCAGGTTGTCGTGGATATGGATCGGCGGCACCACGAAGCCCATCTTCTGGGCGAACTGGCGCCGGATCGATCTGATCCGCTCCAAGAGTTCCCCCTCCTGGGCCGCATCCACCATCGGCACCAGTCCGTAGCCGACTTCCAGTTCGAGCATGTCGAGGGGACGGATCGCCGCCGCCTGATCACCGGCCTCGCCGGCTTCCTGAGGCGCCGGCAACGCCAACTCTTCGTCCATCACCTGGGCATTTTCCCTGGCCATTCGTCCCCCCATGTAGGCAGCGCCGGAGAGGAGGAAGAAGGCAAAGTGGGGCAGGCCGGGAATCAGGCCGAAAGCGAACAGCACCCCGGCCGAAACATAGAAGGCCTTCGGGTAATTGAGGAACTGGCCGGTTATTTCGTGACCGAAGTTCTTCTCATCGGCCGAGCGGGTGACGATGATGCCGGCCGCGGTAGAGATGATGATTGCCGGAATCTGGGCCACCAGCCCTTCGCCGATGGTCAGCAGCGTATAGTTGGAAAGCGCCGTTTCCAGCGGCATACCATTCTGCCAGACGCCGATGATGAAGCCGCCGATGATGTTGACCAGCATGATCAGGATGCCGGCAATGGCATCGCCGCGGACGAACTTGCTGGCACCGTCCATGGAGCCGTAGAAATCGGCTTCCCGGGAAACCCGCGACCGGCGGCGGCGGGCCTCCTTCTCGTTGATCAGTCCCGAGGAAAGGTCGGCGTCGATCGCCATCTGTTTCCCCGGCATGGCGTCGAGGGTGAAGCGGGCGGCGACTTCGGCAACCCGGCCAGCACCCTTGGTGATAACCACGAAGTTAATGATCACCAGGATCAGAAAGATGACCGCCCCAACCACATAATTGCCGCCGACGACAAACTGGCCGAATGCCCGGATGACGTGCCCAGCGGCATCGGTCCCTTCGTTGCCGTGGAGCAGGATCAGCCGGGTCGAGGCGATGTTCAGTGCCAGGCGATAGAGGGTGGTAACCAGGAGCACCGACGGAAACACCGAAAAGTCAAGCGGCTGCTGGGTGTAGAGGGCGA
Source organism: Geotalea uraniireducens (assembly GCF_027943965.1). NCBI lineage: Bacteria > Pseudomonadati > Thermodesulfobacteriota > Desulfuromonadia > Geobacterales > Geobacteraceae > Geotalea > Geotalea uraniireducens. Next base: position 3,673,944 of record NZ_AP027151.1, read on the forward strand.
CAAGCAGAATCGCCAGTGCGACGGTAATGTTGCCGGCCAGGAAGACATCGAGCAGCACCGCTGGCAACGGCACGATCATCAGTGCCAGGACGCCGATCAGCGCCACGGCCATATAGATATCGGCATTGCTCTTTTGGGGTTGCAGCTCGATCGCTTCCACCGCCGGGTTCGACATCAGGCAAATCTCCTCAATAATTCGACTACTTCCATCACGCACAGCTATTTGTGCAACCGGTGTGCCAGCCTGGAATGGTTCGGCATGCGGAGTAGCGGGCAAACGCTGCAGCATTTTCTTGAAAAAGGGGCTAAAGATTTTCTCCCCCTTACCGAAAAGAGCTAATAAGCTAACGCGAAGACGGCATTTTGAAACCTATTGGTCAATGTTTTGACTTCGCTGTCAGCCCTTTGCAATCATCTTGAAACCGGCTTCCCGCATAAAAAAAGCCGCCCTCCACATGGAGCGCGGCTTTTTTTATCGACGAATGAGCCTTCCGCCCAAGCTAAGGGGAGGCCAGGTAATCGTCAATGGCGGCGGCAGCACGCTTGCCGTCCCCCATGGCCAGGATCACCGTCGCCCCGCCCCGCACGATATCACCACCGGCATACACCCCAGTCAGGTTCGTTGCCCCCTGTTCATCGCTAAGGATATTGCCCCACCGGGTGAGTCCCAGCTCCGGGGCGCTGGCGGTCAATAGCGGGTTGGCCCGGGTACCGATAGCATTGATCACCACGTCGACCGGCAGGTCAAAGAAGGCCCCAGCAACCGCCACCGGGCGGCAGCGCCCTGAAGCGTCGGGGGCACCCAACTCCATCCGCTGGCAGCGAAGCGACGCTACCCACCCTTTGCCGTCTTCGCCGATGGCCAGCGGGGCGGTCAGCATCAGGAATTCCACCCCCTCTTCCTTGGCGTGCTTGATCTCTTCAAGCCGAGCCGGCATCTCCGCCTCGCTCCGCCGATAAATAATCATCGCCCGCTCGGCGCCAAGCCGGCGCGCTGTCCGGACGCAATCCATGGCGGTATTGCCGCCGCCGATCACCGCCACGTGCCGGCCGATGACAATCGGTGTCGTTGCGGCGCTATCACGGCCAGCCCCCATCAGATTCACCCGGGTTAGATACTCGTTGGCCGAATACACCCCCTTGAAATTTTCGCCAGGGATATCGAGCATCATCGGCAGGCCGGCGCCATTGGCAACGAACACCGCATCATATTCGGCCCGCAACTGCTCGAGGGTCAGAGTCTTGCCGACGATCACATTGCATTCAATCCTGACGCCCAAGGCCTGAAGTTCGGCCACTTCGGCATCGATGATCGTCTTCGGCAGCCGGAATTCCGGGATGCCGTAGCGCAGCACCCCACCGGTATCGTGCAGCGCCTCGAAAATGGTCACCTGGTGGCCTTTACGGGCAAGTTCGCCGGCAGCGGTCAAGCCGGCGGGACCGCATCCCACCACCGCCACTGCCCGCCCGGCGGACGACGAATTGGCATCGACCGGCGACCGTTCTCCATGCTCCAGCGCCCAGTCGGCAACAAAGCGCTCAAGATAGCCGATAGCAACCGCTTCCCCCTTGATACCCCGGACACACTGTGCCTCGCACTGGGACTCCTGCGGGCAGACCCGGCCGCAGACAGCCGGCAAAGCGTTATCCCGTCGGAGAATAGCAGCAGCGCCCGGCAAATCATTCTCGGCCAGTGCACCGATGAACTCGGGAATCGCCACCTCCACTGGACATCCCTGCACGCACGGCCGGCTCTTGCACTGAATGCAGCGCTGGGCTTCGCGTAACGCCTCCTCCAGGCGTAACCCCCGGTTCACTTCAGCAAAACCGGCCCGGCGCAGTTCTGGGTCAAGCTCCGCCATTTTCACCCGCGGAATGGCCAACTGCTCTTTGACACTCAAGGGAGCGGTCATGCGGCCTCCTTTCCCGCCAACCGGCAGCGGTGGGCCGCTTCCATCTCCCGGTAGGTGGCCAGCCGGTCGCTCAGGGTGTCAAAATCCACCCGATGTCCGTCAAACTCCGGACCATCGACACAGGCGAACTTCGCTTCACCGTCGACTACCACCCGGCAGCCGCCACACATGCCAGTGCCGTCGATCATGACCGGGTTGAGGCTGACTACCGTTTCGATCCCGGCGGGTCGGGTCAACGCCGCCACCGCCTTCATCATCGGCACCGGACCGACCGCAAAAACCGCCCCCGGCCGGCGGGCCGGATCGGCAATCATTTCCGCCAGAGGCGCAGTGACAAACCCCTGCCGGCCCAGCGAGCCATCTTCGGTGGTGATTACCAGTTCCTGGGAGAAGACTGCCAGTTCGTCCCGCAGAATGATATAGGGCGCCGCCCGCCCGCCGATGAGCGTGACCACTTCGTTGCCAGCCGCGGCTAGGGCCTTGGCCAGGGGGTAGAGTACCGCCGTCCCGACACCACCGCCGACACAGGCAACCCGACCCCATTGGCCGATATGGGTCGGCACCCCGAGGGGCCCGGCCACGTCGCGCAGCGCCCCTCCGGCCGGAATCGCCACGATCCGGCCGGTCGAGTAACCGACCGCCTGCACGAACAGGGTGATCGTCCCGGCGACCGGATCGGCATCGCCAATGGTCAGCGGAATCCGTTCTTCCCCCGCTGCCGCCCTGACGATGACGAACTGGCCGGCCTGCCGTGCCGCCGCCACCCGAGGCGCTCGCACCACCAGCCGATGCAGCTGGGGGGCGAGAATTTCATTTTCCAGGATTTCAAACATACTGCACACCTTCCTTTCGGAGAATTCACGGAGAAAGCTCCATTGATCTCTCCACGGAGGCATCGTAACAAAGGGGGGAAAGACGGCGCAAGCTTGTATACCAGAAGGCGGCGACGCGCACGGGGACGGTTCAATGGTGACGACAGTTCGGGAATGTGGCTATTCAGGCAGGGGACGACGGGTCGGGAAAGGCCTTCCGGTATTCCCTGACGAGACGGTCGTGGTCAACGCCGGCAATGAAGTCCCAGGGGAGCGGCTCGTCGAGGGGGATGGTCCGTTCAACGAAGCCGTTGAGATCCAGCGGGAATTCCCGGGCCGCCCGTTTCCAGCTGCCGAGTTCTGCCGCCCGGCAGAGGAAGTCGGCCAGGCGGCGATCCCCCCTGGAGAGGAGCGCCTGGAGCCAGGCGTCCTTCGGGCTCTCCGCCAGCAGTCGGACGTTGGAGAGTTTGCCCGTCGCCTGGTGGAGATATTTGAGCTTCCGCTCCAGAGACGGGACCGGCTCCATGCCGCACCACTGGAACGGGGTGAAGGGTTTGGGAACGAACGGATTGACCGAGAGCACGATCTCGCCGAGCCGCTTGTTCTTCCGTGCCGCCTCGATCACCCGATGACGGATCTTTGCCACTAGCCCGGCCAGTTCCTCGAGATCGGCCATCGCTTCGCCCGGGAGGCCGATAATGAAGTAGAGCTTCAAATTGAGGATATCGTGACCGATCAAGAGATCGCAGGCGGCCAGGATCTGCTCTTCGGTCAGGTTCTTGTTGATCAGGTCGCGCAGCCGCTGGCTCCCCCCCTCCGGTGCCAGTGCGACGGTCTTGTGGCCGCTCGCCTTGAGCATCTCGATCATCTCGCCGTCGAGCCGATCGACCCGGAGTGAAGAAACCGACACCTTCCCCCCCTCGGCAAGGATTCGCCGGCAGAGGGCACCGATCTCCCGGTAATCGGAAACCGCCGCCCCGACGAGACCGATCTTCTGCCGGTGCTGCAGACCAGCCGTCGCCGCCTCCTCGAGCGCCGCGAGAGACCGCTGCCGGTAGGGAAGATAGATGAAGCCGGCGGCGCAGAAGCGGCAACCGCGCGGGCAACCCCGGGAAACCTCGACCAGGTACATGTCGGAAAATTCCGTATCGGGGGTAAGGACTTCCGACACCGTCGGCCGCCGATCCGGCTCTGCCAGGAAACAGCGGTCGACCTCGACCGGGCAGCCGTCGCGCCGGCTGCGGTCGGCGAGCCGAAAACCATCGTAGCTGATGTTATAGGCCGCCGGGATATAGCAGCCGGGTAGCCGCCCGGCTGCGGTCAGCAGCTCGTGGCGGTCCATTCCCTGCTGCCGCAGCAGTTCGAAGAGCGGCGGGAAGATCGTCTCGGCTTCGCCCAGGCAGATCAGATCGAGGAAGTCGGCCACCGGTTCCGGATTGAGAAACAGCGCCGCCCCCCCGGCGATGACCAGCGGCTGGCTGGCGCCCCGCTCGCTGCTCCGTGCCGGGATGCCGGCCAGGGAGAAGATCAGCGGCAGGTGGAGATAGTCGCTTTCAAAGGAGACGGAAAAGGCGATCAGATCGAAGGAGGAGAGCGGCTGCTGCGACTCGAGGGAGAGGAGCGGCGTCCCTCCCTTCCGGTATTCCCGCAATTCGTCGGCATCGGGAAGAAAGGCCCGCTCGCAGAGGATGTCGGGCTCGGCATTGAACAGCGCGTAAACCGTCTGGAAGCCGAGATTGCTCATCGCCACCGGGTAGCGGTTCGGGTAGACGAGACAGACGGTCAGTTTACCGCCGCGGCGTTTCGGGACCGCCCCCTGCTCCCGGGCGAGCAGCTGCCGGTATTTTTCGACGATTTTCCACGACATGGGGAAAACGTATCATGATCGGGCTGTTTCAGGGAAGGGAAAAGGCAACCGGACCGGCGGCACGGAACGAGGTTCACGGCCGGGGTGAGGAAAAAAAGACCCGGCCCCCCGGGAGGGGGTAAGAGGGAGGCCGGGCAATGAAAGCATGCACAGGGGGTCCGGTCCGCGGAGAACCGGACGGGTCGTTTCGTTAGTCGACAGACTTCCGCAGGAAGGTCGGGATATCGTACTGATCCTCTTCATCGGCAAAGAACGCCTTCTGTCGCGACACCCCTGTTTCCCGCTGCTGCCGCTCGCGGATAAAGGTCGGTACTTCCAGCTTCGGCTCCTGGCGGGCGGCAATGGCGGTCACGCTTTTCATCTCCTGCCGGCCTTTTTCGAGGTCGAACCGGTCGCCGAAGCCGGTGGCGATGGCGGTAATCTTGATGTTGTCGCCGAGGGATTCGTCAATCACCAGACCGACGATGATATTGGCATCCTCGTGGACCTTCTCGTGAATGATCCGGCTGGCGGCATCAAATTCATCCATGGTCATCGAGGACGAACCGGAGATATTGACCAGCACCCCTTTGGCGCCGGAGATATCGATCTCTTCGAGGAGCGGGCTCGAAATGGCCTTGGTCGCCGCCTCAACGGCCCGGTTGTCGCCGTTGGCCATGCCGATCCCCATCATCGCCATGCCGCGTTCGCTCATGATCGCCTTGACATCGGCGAAGTCGACGTTGATGAGGCCGCTGGTGGTGATCAGGTCGGAAATCCCCTGTACCGCCTGGCGCAGCACATCGTCGGACGGCTTGAACGCATCGAGGATCGACATGCTCTTGCCGGCCAGCCCGAGCAGCCGGTCGTTCGGAATGACGATCAGCGAATCGACATGCTTCTTCAGCTCGCGAATCCCCTCTTCGGCCTTGGCGAGGCGCTGTTTCCCTTCGCGGCTGAACGGCTTAGTCACCACGCCGACCGTCAGGGCGCCCACTTCCTTGGCCGCTTCGGCGATCACCGGCGCGGCGCCGGTACCAGTACCGCCCCCCATACCGGCGGCAATGAAGATCATGTCCGCACCCTTGAGCATTTCGGTCAACTGCTCCCGGTCTTCGAGGGCTGCCTCACGGCCGCGGTTCGGGTCGGCGCCGGCCCCCAGCCCCTTGGTCAGCTGCCGGCCGATCTGGAGCTTGGTCGGCGACTGGGAGTTCCGCAGCGCCTGGACGTCGGTGTTGGCGACGATGAAATCGACGCCGTGAATCTGGCAGTCGATCATGGTGTTGACCGCGTTGCCGCCGCTCCCCCCAACCCCGATGACCTTGATCTTGGCAACCTGCTCAATGCTTTCGTCAAATTCGAACATACCCTACCCCCTTTTGGTTATCTGCAGCCGATGCATTGTAAGTTAGAAAAATTCGCCGAACCATTCCTTCATCCGCCGCGTCACCCGACGGAACATGTTCTCGTCGGTCTGCGCCGTCGGAAACTCGCGGATGCCGATATTCTTGCTCCCGTAGACCACCAACCCCACCCCGGTGGCATAGACGGGGGAATTGACCACGTCGACGATCCCGCCGATCTGCTGCGGCAGCCCACGCCGCACCGGCAGGTTGAAGACCTGCTCGGCCAGTTCCGGCATCCCTTCGAGGATGGTGGTACCGCCGGTGATCACCACCCCGGAGGCAATCAGATCCTCGAAACCGGACTTGACGATCTCCCGGTTAACCAGGGTGAAGATCTCCTCGACCCGCGGCTCGAGAATCTCGGCCAGCAGCTGGCGGGAAAGGACCCGCGGCTTGCGGCCGCCGACGCTCGGCACCTCGATCGTTTCGTCCTTGCCGACGATGGAGGTCAGACAGCAGCCATATTTCTGCTTGATCTTCTCCGCCTCGGCCATCGGCGTCCGCAAGCCGACGGCAATATCGTTGGTCAGGTGATTGCCGCCGAGGGAAAGCACCGCCGTATGCTTGATGGCGCCATCGACAAAGATGGCGATGTCGGTGGTCCCGCCGCCGATATCGACCAGCGCCACCCCCAGCTCTTTCTCGTCGGCCGAGAGGACCGATTCGGAGGAAGCCAGCTGTTCGAGAACGATGTCGGCGACGTCGAGCCCGGCTCGATTGCAGGCTTTGACAATGTTCTGGGCACTGGCCACAGCGCCGGTGACGATGTGCACCTTCGCTTCGAGCCGCACCCCGCTCATGCCGAGCGGCTCGCGGATGCCGTCCTGATCGTCGATGATGAATTCCTGGGGGAGGATGTGAATCACTTCGCGATCCATCGGGATGGCAATCGCCTTGGCGGCATCGATCACCCGCTTTACGTCGTCGGAGGTCACCTCCCGGTTCTTGATGGCGATCACCCCCTGGGAGTTGAACCCCTTGATGTGCCCGCCGGCAATCCCGGCGTAGACCGAGCGAATCTCGCAGCCGGCCATCAGTTCCGCCTCTTCGATCGCCTTCTTGATGGAGGCTACGGTGCTCTCGATATTGATCACCACCCCCTTGCGCATGCCGCGCGACGGGCTGGTGCCGATCCCGACGATGTCGATGCCGTCCTCGGTGACATTGCCGACGATTGCACAAATCTTGGTGGTGCCGATGTCGAGCCCTACGATTAGATTGTCTCTTCTTGCGGACATGCTCCCCCCTCCGTTTATCCCTTTTTCACAATGATCTTGTCATGGTAGTCGAGGTCGATATATTCCACCGCCGCCAAGGCTCCCTGGAGATCGCCGTAGATCTTGGCAAAACGGGCCAGTTTCTCTTCGAAGCCGTCATTTCCCAGCCGGACCGGCACGCCACCGGCAGCGGTGAAGAGCGTGAACCCGAACCCCTTGTCGGTATGAATCTCCGATACATCCGCCAAATTGAACGCCTTGCCGTTCCTGAGCAGATCCATCAATGCTGCCGCCGCGGTAAGGGTCTGCTTCGTGCCGGCCGGATCCCGGGCCAGATCGTCCTCGCTGACACCGGTAATGACCGGAAAGTTGAGGCTGTCCCCCTGCGTCAGCGGTTTGAACACTTCCCCTTGGGCGTCCATGTAATAGAGCAGCCCCAGGTTGACGATCGCTACCGGCTGGCGCTCCACCACCTCGATGGCCAGCGTGTGGGGGAAATAGCGCCGGACATTGACCTGTTTGACCCAGGGATTCTTTGCCAGCTGCTCGCCGATCCGGCGCAGCTGCAGCCCGAGCATCGGATCGCCGGCCCGGACCCCGGCCTCGGTGATGACTTCGTTCCGGCTCAGACGATGGAGCGGCGACACCTCGACGGTCTCCAGTTTCAGGAAGGTAGTCCGGGAAACGAGGCGGTATGCCTCGTAGCCGATGCCACCGACGGCCGCCACCCCCAGCACGCCACAGACTGCCCGACTGGCCCAGGTGACGAATGGCCGCCAGTTGATCGGCTTCCGTTCCTGCTTGACCCGGTTCTTGTTCCGGGATGGTGCTGGTGCCAGCCGTGTTTTGACGTGGAGATCGCGCATTGTTTCCATAAGGGCGCCGAGGACGCCCGGTTTTGAATTGCCCTAGCTGTTAATTTTCAGCGCCGCCGACAGCAGAATCCGTTCCACCAGTTCCTCGAAGCCGATTCCTGCCCCCTGAGCGATCTCGGGAAGCAGGCTGAGCGCCGTCATCCCCGGCAGGGTATTGACTTCCAGGACATAACACTCGCCCGCAGCGGTAACCAGCAGATCGACCCGGCTGTATCCGGCGCACCCCAGCGCCCGGTGGGCGATCAGGCCGGTTTCGAGAGCATGGCGATAGACGTCAGCCGGTAGCCGCGCCGGCAGAATATGTTCGGCCATTCCGGCCGTATACTTGGCCTCGAAATCGTAAAATTCATTCTTGGGTACGATCTCGATGGCGCCAAGCGCCTCTTCGCCGAGGATGCCGACCTGAACCTCCTGCCCCTTGATGAACTGTTCCACCAGGATCTCGGCGTCGTAGCGGAAGGCCAATTCCAGGGCGGCGGCCAGCCCGTCGGCAGCCCGCACTATACTGATCCCGACCGACGATCCTTCCTGGGACGGCTTCACCACCAGCGGGAAGTCGAACCCGAGCGGACCGATCTCATCCCCGCGCCGCAGCACCCGGTAGGGGGCCACGGTCAGCCCGCTCGCGACGAATGCCTGTTTAGCAAAAATTTTGTTCATTGCCAGGGCGCTGGCGAGAATCCCCGACCCGGTGTAGGGAATTCCCATCATCTCCAGCACTCCCTGGACCGAGCCATCCTCGCCATAGCGGCCGTGCAGGGCGACGAAGACGACCTCCACCCCTTCCCGGGCCAGTACCTGCGGCAGATCGCGGTTCACATCGATGGCAATCGCGTCATATCCCCGAGCCAGCAGGGCCTTGTGCACCGCGGCACCGCTGGCCAGCGACACTTCGCGCTCCGCCGACAGCCCGCCGTAAAGGACTCCAATTTTCTTCGTTTTTATCGCTTCGCCGATCATTGCCACTCCGAAGGCACGTCTTTGCGGGCCAATTGCCGGCTCACTCCTCGCCGACGACTTGCACCTCTGGTTCAAGAGCTATGCCCATTTTTAGCAATACTTCATCTTTTATCCGGGTCATCAACTGCAGGAAATCGGTGGCCGTCGCCCCGCCGCGATTCACCAGGAAATTGGCATGAACTTCCGACACCTGCGCTCCGCCGATGCTAAGGCCCCGCAATCCGGCACCATCGATCAACCGCCAAGCCGCTTCGCCCGGCGGGTTCTTAAAAAACGACCCGGCATTGGGGAAGCCCACTTTCTGGCTCGCTTCCCGTTGCGCCCGGCAGGTGGCAATGCGCGCGCCGATCTCAGCGGCAACACCGTGTTCCAGCTGAAACTGCGCTTCGACGACAATTTCTCCCGCCGCTAGCCCCAGGGACCGGTAGCCGTAGGCCAGCTCGTCACGCCCCCGCACGGTGCGGACACCAGCCCGGATGGTGGTCAGCTCGGCCACCCGCTCCAAGGTTGCCCCGCCATGGGCACCGGCATTCATCCTGAGCGCACCGCCGACGGTACCGGGAATGCCGGATAGGAATTCGAGCCCCGTCAGTTCGTGGTCGGCGGCGAATTTACTCAACCGGGCCGTGGTCACCCCAGCGGCGACCCTGATTCGTCCAGCCCCGGCAAGCGCCAGTTCCTGCAGGCGGGCCAGCGAGATGACTACCCCGCGGATGCCGCCGTCCCGGACCAGCAGATTGAACCCGCCGCCTACGACCAAGTACGGGATGCCATTGGCGGCGAGCACGGAGAGTAACGTCTCCAGGTCGGTCAGGTCGGCAGGAACCGCGAAGGCGTCGGCCGGCCCGCCAACCTGCAGCGAGGTATGACGCGCCATCGGCTCGGCGGCAAGCAGCGTACCGCGCAGCACCTGCCGGAGTTCCTCCAGCTGTTCGGTTTTCAATGAGCGTCCTGCAGCTTTTGTAACAGGCTTTCGCCAACCTGCCAGATATTACCGGCACCAAGAGTCAGGACGATATCGCCCGGCTGCACCACCTGCAGCAGGTGGTCTGCCAGGGTTTCCCGATCGGCAACGTAGCTGACTTCCTTCTGCCCGTGTTTACGAATCTCTTCGGCCAGCAGTTCGGCGGAAACGCCGGGAATCGGCTCCTCGCCGGCCGGGTAGATATCGGTCAACAGCAGCAGATCGGCGTCGTAGAAACATTTGACGAAATCGCCAAACAGTTCCTTGGTCCGGCTGAAGCGATGGGGCTGAAACGCCACCACCAGCCGCCGCTCCGGCCAGCCGTTCTTGCCGGCTGCCAGCGTAGCGCGAATCTCGGCCGGGTGGTGACCGTAATCGTCCACCACCATGATGTCGTTCACCTCGCCCTTGACCTGGAATCGCCGGCCGACGCCGCCGAAGCGGGCAAATCCTTCCTGAATGGTGGCAAAGGGGATGTCCAGTTCCATGGCGACGGCAATGCAGGCCAGGGCATTGAGGACGTTGTGGGCGCCGGGCATCCGGAATTCGATCTCCCCCATCCGGTATCCCTTGTAATGGGCGACGAACGACGTCGTCCCGCCGGCCAGGCGAATATGGGTCGCCCGAATATCCGCCTGGGAGGAGAGGCCATAGGTGACGAACCGTTTCTTTACCCGCGGGATGATATCGGCAATGTTGCGGTCTTCGAGACAGAGCACCGCCAGGCCGTAGAAGGGGATCTTGTTGATGAAATCGACGAAGGTGCTCTTGATCTCTTCGATCCCTCCCCGGTAGAAGTCGAGGTGATCGGCATCGATATTGGTGACCACCGCAATGGTCGGCGACAGCTTGAGGAACGAGCCGTCGGACTCGTCCGCTTCGGCAACGAGGAATTGCCCCTGGCCAAGCTTGGCGTTAGTACCGAGGGTATTCAGCTTGCCGCCAACGACGATGGTCGGGTCGATCCCCCCGTGGGTAAGGACGGTGGCAACCATCGACGTGGTAGTAGTTTTGCCATGGGTACCGGCAATGGCGATCCCGTACTTCATCCGCATCAGCTCCGCCAGCATTTCGGCCCGCGGAATCACCGGAATCATCCGCCGCTTGGCCTCGACCACCTCCGGATTGTCGTCGTGAACAGCGGTCGAGGTGACCACCACGTCGACGTCCGACAGGTTTTCCCGAGCGTGGCCGTAGCGGATATCCCCGCCGAGGGCGGTCAGCCGCTCGGTAATATCGGATTTCCGCAGGTCGGAGCCGGACACCTTGTAGCCGAGATTGAGCAGCACCTCGGCGATGCCGCTCATGCCGATACCGCCGATACCGACAAAATGAATTCGTTCGATTTTTCCGTACATGATACCTTCTCTTCACGGGGCCGACTCAGGCCCCTGATTCGCTCAACGAGCAATGGACGGTCAGCTGTCCTTTTATGGTTGCGCCACTTTCAGCATCTCATCGACGATCAACTGTGCCGCATCCAGCCGGGCAAGATTCCGGGCGGCCGCGCCGACCGCTTCGAGGCGGATCGGGTCATCCATCAAGCCGATGATCACCTGTGCCAGTCTAGCTGCAGTCAGTTCATGCTCGGTCAACATGTAACCGGCTCCACCCTTCAACAGGGCCTCCGCATTCCGTCGCTGGTGATCGTCCACCGCGTGGGGAAACGGAATGAAGATGCATGCCTTGCCGCAGGCGGTCACTTCGGCGATCGTCGTCGCGCCTGCCCGGCAGACGATCAGGTCAGCCCAGCGGTAGGCATCGGCCATCGAATCGATGAACGGCACCACTTCTGCGACAAAACCCTGCTGCTCGTAAGCCCGGCGCGTCACTTCGAGATCATTCTCCCCAGTCTGGTGAACGATCTTCAGTCGATCCCTGAACGGCGCGAGTGTTTCGAGCGTCTCGGCCATCGTTACGTTGATCCGGTGCGCCCCGGAGCTTCCGCCGAAGACCAGCAGATGAAACCGATCGTTTTCACGGTGAGGGATGCCGTTTTCGATCACCTGGTCGAGAATCTGCCGCCGGAGCGGGTTGCCGGTGAGAAGGGTCTTCTCCGCCGGGAAGAAGCTCCGCGACTCCTCGAGGGAAATGAAGATCCGTTCCGCCACCTTGCCGAGCATCCGGTTGGTGAAACCGGGGATGGCATTCTGCTCGTGGATGAACCGCGGCAGCTGCATCCCCCGGGCGGCCAGCAAAGCCGGCGCCGAGGCATAGCCACCGACCCCGAGCACCAGGTCCGGCTGGAACTCCCGGAGAATCTTCCGCGATTGGGCATAGCCGTAGAGGAGCATCGCCACCCCTTTGGCCCGTGCAATGTTCCCTTTGCCGCGGATGCCGGCCGAGGTGATGCATTCGAGGCGATAGCCGAGCTTGGGCAGGATCTTCGCTTCGATCCCTCGCCAGGTGCCGATGAAGAGGACCTCGTTCCCCCGCTGCCGGCCCAGGAATTCCTCGGCCACGGCAATCCCGGGGAAGAGATGGCCTCCCGTGCCACCGCCGGCAATCAATAATTTCATGGCGTACCCCGCATCCGGCTCGAAATATTCAATAGTACCCCCACGGCGAACAGCGTCACGATCAGCGAACTCCCGCCGTAACTGATAAATGGAAGCGCCAGCCCTTTAGTTGGCAGCAGCCCGGTGACGACCCCCATGTTGACGAAGGCCTGGATTCCCAGCAGAGTGGCGATTCCCAAGGCGAGAAAGCGGCCGAAGGTATCATCCGCCATCTGGGCGACTCGGATGCTGCGCAGGATCAGCAGCAAGAACATCGCGGCGATGACCGTAACCCCGATCAGCCCCAGCTCTTCGCCGACCACCGACAGGATAAAGTCGGTATGCGCCTCCGGCAGATAGAACAATTTCTGTTTCCCCTCGCCGAGCCCCTGGCCGAGGACGCCACCGTTGCCGAAAGCGAGCCACGACTGGATGATCTGGAAGCCGCTGTCGGTCGGGTCCTGCCACGGGTCGAGAAATGCCTTGATCCGTCGCATCCTGTACGATTCGGTCATGACGGTATAACAGATGAACGGCACCGCCAGCACACCCATGCCGAGGATGTAACGCGGCCGAGTGCCGGCGACGAACAGCATGATCAGTGCCACCACTCCCATCGTCAGCGCCGCCCCCAGGTCGTGCTGTTTGAGCAGCAGCGCCAGCAGGATCGCCAAGAGAACCATGTACGGCGCAAAGCCGGTGGAAAAGAATTTGACCTTTTCCTGCTTCTTGTCGAGAGAGTAGGCCATATAGATGATCAGCGCGATTTTGGCCAGCTCAGACGGCTGGAAGTTGAACCCCGGCAGCCGGATCCAGCGGGAGGCTCCCTTGGCAGCGCCGCCGATGCCGGGAATGAAGACCAGCACCAGCATCACCAGGCAGCACAGGAGAAGCGGCACTGCACACTTGCGCCACTTCCGGTAGTCGATCCGCATCGCCGCCACCATCACCCCGAAACCGAGCAGGGCATACACGCCCTGCCGCTTGAGGAAATAAAACCCGTCGTGAAATTTTTTGGTTGCCATCACCGAGGAGGCCGAATAGACCATCACCACTCCGAAGCAGGTGAGGGCCACCGCCATCAGCAGGATCACCAGGTCGTAGCGTTCGATCTCCTTGACGTTCATCGTCCCGACCTCCCGACTAAGGCGCGGACGGCGGCCTTGAACCGCTCGGCCCGCTCGGCATAGTCACGAAACATGTCGAAACTGGAGCAGGCCGGGGAGAACAGGACCACCCCGCCCGGCGCGGCGAGTTGCGCCGCCAGCGTCACCGCTTCTTCCAGAGTGGTGCACTGGCGGGTATCGGTGAGCTGGCCCAGTTCACGAGCCATCCGTTCCTTCGCCTCGCCGATCAGGATCAGGTGCTCCACCCGCTCCCGCACGAGCGGTTCGAGCGGAGCATAGGAGCCCCCTTTGTCCTTGCCGCCGGCAATGAGGGTGATCGCCGTGAAACTGGCCAGCGCCTTCTCCACACTGCCGACATTGGTCGCTTTGCTGTCCTCGTAGTAACGGACTCCATCCAACTCCCGGACGAATTCCATCCGGTGGGGAAGCCCGACAAACCCTTCTACCGCCGCCAGGGCCCGTTGGGCATCGCAGCCGAGCAGCAGCGCCGTGGCCAACGCTGCCATGATGTTGTCGAGATTATGCACACCCGGCAGCTTGAAGCTAGCCGTCGGGAAACGCTCTTCCCGGCCGGCGTGACGGAAAACGATAGTGCCGTCCCGGTGGAAGATTCCTGCGGCAAACTCCCGCTGCTGGCTCATCGGGAAAACGGCAGCCTTGAGCCCGCCGGCCAGGGAAGCGACCAGCGGGTCGTCGAGGTTGAGGATGGCATAGTCGCCGGCGTCCTGGTTCTCGAAGATCCGCATCTTGGCGGCAATGTACTCGTCAAAGGTGGCATAGCGGTCGAGGTGGTCTTCGGTGAGATTGAGTAGCACCGCCACCCGGGGATGGAACTCTCTGATCCACTCCAGCTGGAACGAGCTGATCTCCACCACTACCCGCTCCGCCGCTTCGCCGCTCTCCACCAGCTCGATGAGCGGGTTGCCGATATTGCCGCCGACAAAGGTCCGGAAGCCGCAGCCACGGAAGATCTCGCCGGTGAGCGTGGTAGTTGTCGTCTTGCCGTTGGTGCCGGTGATCGCCGCCAACGGCGCCACAATGAAGCGGGCGGCCAATTCGATCTCGGTGATTACCTCGCGCCCGGCGCGGCGGGCGGCCAAGAGATACGGGCTGTCCTGCGGCACCCCCGGGCTGACCACCACCAGCTCGGCAGCAGCGAAATCTGCCTCGTCGTGCCGGCCCAGGACATAGTCGACGGCTAGGCCGGCCAGTTCGTCGAGGGCAGCAGCCAGTGTCTCCGCCGACCGCAGGTCGGTAACCGTCACCCGGGCGCCGCTGCGCGCCAGAAAGCGGGTGACCGCGATACCGGTCCGGGCCAGGCCAACTACCAGGATATGTTTGTCGACAAGCTTCATAGGGTTACCGCAGCTTCAGGGTTGAAATCGCCACCAGCGCCAGGATGATCGTGATGATCCAGAACCGGACGATGATTTTCGGCTCCGCGACCCCTTTCAGTTCGAAATGATGGTGAATAGGCGCCATGCGGAAAATCCGTTTCCCCCGGTACTTGTAGGAACCGACCTGAAAAATGACCGACAGCGCCTCAATGACAAAAATCCCGCCGACAATGACGAGGAGAATCTCCTGTTTGGTAATCACCGCCAGGATGCCGAGTCCGCCGCCCAGCGACAGCGAGCCCACATCCCCCATGAATACTTCGGCGGGGTAGGCGTTGTACCAGAGGAAACCGATGCCCGCCCCGACCATTGCCCCGCAGAGAACCGCCAGTTCCCCGGCTCCCGGTACGTAGGGAATCTGCAGGTAGCCGGACAGCCGGGCATTGCCGGCAATGTAGGCGAACAGCAGGTAAGTGGCGGCATTGATCGCCACCGGCCCGATCGCCAGGCCGTCCAGGCCGTCGGTCAGATTCACGGCATTGCTGGCACCGACGATCACCAGTACGGCAAAGGGGATATACAGATAAGAAAGATCGGGATGCAGCTTTTTGAAAAACGGAAAGTAGATCTCCGTCGAGATCCCCGAGCTGAACACCAGGAAAACCACCGCCGCACCGGCGATCAGCAGCTGCCAGAACATCTTCTGCCGGGGAGAGAGTCCTTTCGGATTTTTCTCCACGACTTTCTTATAGTCGTCGGTGAAACCGATCAGCCCGTAGCCAACAATGATGAACAGGGTCGTCCAGATGTAGCG
Organism: Geotalea uraniireducens; assembly: GCF_027943965.1. Classification (NCBI taxonomy): domain Bacteria; kingdom Pseudomonadati; phylum Thermodesulfobacteriota; class Desulfuromonadia; order Geobacterales; family Geobacteraceae; genus Geotalea; species Geotalea uraniireducens. The sequence goes on from NZ_AP027151.1 coordinate 3,689,713, forward strand.
GTTAGTCAGATCGGCCCAGAGGAGAGTCGGGATGACGATGGCGGAGAGGATCAGCACCCCGCCCATGGTCGGCGTCCCCGACTTTTTCAGGTGCGATTCCGGTCCGTCGGTACGGATCACCTGCCGCGCCTGAAGCGCTTCCAGTTTCCTGATCATCCAGGGGCCGAGGATAAACGAGACGACCAGCGCGGTGATCACCGCGTAGATCGCCCGGAACGTCAGGTACTTGAAGACGTTGAACAGCCGGATGTCGCCGGCCAGCGGATAGAGCAGATGGTAGAGCATTAAACGGCGCCCTCCTTCCCGGTGGCGGCAGTCCCCATCTTCCGAATCCCTTCGGCTATCCGCTCCATCACCATCCCCCGGGAACCTTTCACGAGAATGAAATCTCCGGTGGCAACGGTCCGCCGGAGATCGGCCAGAATTTCATCATGATTTGCGGCAACGATGACCGCCTGCTCCTCCAGCCCTCCTTCGAGAGCCCCGGCCGCGACGATCTTCGCCATCCCCCCCAGCACATAGAGGCGATTGACGCAGGTTGCCGCCAGACGGCCGAGTTGGCGGTGCGCTTCTTCGGTCCCTTCGCCGAGTTCCAGCATATCGCCGAGCACCGCCACGGCACTCCGCTTGTCGTGCAGTTCGCGTACCGTCGTCAGCGCTGCCGCCATCGAGGCCGGGTTGGCATTGTAGCTGTCGTCGATCAGCACGAGTCCGCCGACTTCTTCCAGGTTGAAGCGCCGGGCATAGGGGGTAAAGTCCTCGAGTCCCCGAGCGATCTCTTCCGGGTGGATATCGAGCAGATAGGCGGCCGCAGCTGCCGCCAGGGCATTGGCGACATTGTGCCGGCCGAACGCCCGCAGCTTCACCGGGACCGTCGCCGTCGGCAACCGGAGCAGGAAACGTTGTCCGTCCCGGCCCAGGCTTTCGATCTCGGCCGCCGTCACATCGGCGTTATGAAGACCGAACGAAAAGCGTCTGACCCCGTCCGGAGAGGGGCACGCGACAATGAGCGGATCGTCGGCATTGAAAATGGCGCAGCCGCCGACCGGCAGCCGGAGAAAGAGTTCCCCTTTCGCCCGGGCGACCCCTTCGACGCTGCCGAGCGTCTCCAGATGGGCCGGATAGGCGTTGGTGATGATCCCGAGTTCGGGCTGGGCAATCTCTGCCAGCCGATCGATTTCGCCGAATGCGCTCATGCCCATTTCCAGAACCGCCCAGCGATGGTCGGCGTTCAGCTGCAGGAGCATCTGCGGCAGCCCAATCAGATTGTTGAGATTGCCGCTGGTCTTCAATCCCGCGCCGGTCCGCGACAGGATGGCCGCCAGCATCTCCTTGGTCGTCGTCTTGCCGTTGCTGCCGGTAACGGCAACGACCGGGATACGAAAACGACGGCGATGGAAGGATGCCAGATCACCAAGCGCCCGGAGGGTATCGGGAACAGCGACCACCGCCACGCCCGCCGGCGGCTGGTTGGCGGCCAGCCACTGCTGCTCCACCAGGACGGTCTGCACGCCGCGAGCAGCCGCGGCGGCAAGGTAGTCGTGACCGTCAAAACGTTCACCGCGCAGCGGGACAAAAAGTTCGCCGGCCGCAACCGTCCGCGAATCGGTGGAAACCCCGCTGACCGTGCCCGCGGCCTCGCCGAGCAGCGTGCCGCCGGTGGCCGCGGCTATGTCACTCCGGGTAAACAGCACAAAACCTCGCTTCCCTGCCGGCGCGCCGGCCTATCCCCGCTCCCGAAAGGCGGCGGCAGCTTCCTCGCGATCGTCGAAATGATGTTTTTCACGGCCGACGATCTGGTAATCCTCGTGGCCTTTGCCGGCCAACAGCAGAATATCGCCCGGCTTGGCCAGCCGGGCCGCCAGCCGGATTGCCTCGTGCCGGTCTGCAACGGCCACGTACCCCTTTTCGTCAAAACCGTCGGCCAAGTCGGCGACGTGGTACTCTCGAAGCCCGAGGGTGCCGATCCCGCCGAGAATTTCGGCAATGATCGCTACCGGTTCTTCGGTGCGCGGATTGTCCGAGGTCACCACAGTCAGATCGCTGTAGCGCCCGCCGATCGACCCCATCACCGGCCGCTTCCCCCGATCACGATCGCCGCCGCAGCCAAAGACGGTGATGATGCGACCGGTTGCCAGCTCGGTAACGGTCTTCAGGACATTTTCCAGCGCATCGCCGGTATGGGCATAGTCGACCAGCACGGTTACCCCGCGGTCGTTATCGACCCGTTCGAGCCGCCCCGGCACCCGGACGCCACTACCGATCCCTCCAGCAATCGCCGCGAGCGGCAGGCCGAGGGCCACTCCCGCACCAACCGCCGCCAGAATATTGTACAGGTTGAAGCGGCCGAGCAGCTGTGAGTGAAAAGCAAACGAGCCAGCCGGCGTAACCATGGTACCGGCAATCCCGCTCACCGAGAAACTGACCGATTCCGCCCTAACCTGGGCCGCCACCGTCAATCCGTAGGTAATGACCGGCGCCGCAGCCGCCGCAGCCAGCCGGGCACCGTACGGATCATCGATATTGATGACTGCGTGGCGGCGCGGCTTGACCGGATCGGCACCGAGCAGCGCGGTAAATAGCCGACTCTTGCTGGCGAAATACGACTCCATATCCCGGTGGTAATCGAGATGGTCGCGGGTCAGATTGGTGAAAACAGCGACGTCGAAACGGCAGCCATCCACCCGATACTGTTCCAGGGCATGGGAAGATACTTCCATCACCACGGCGCCGGCACCGCTGTCGAGCAACTCGCGGAGGGTCCGCTGCAACTCCACCGATTCGGGGGTGGTATTCGGAGCCGGTATCATCCGGTCACCGAACCGGTAGCTGATGGTGCCGAGCACCGCGGCGGCCAACCCGGCCTGGGCCATGATCGACTCGACGAGGTAGGTGATGGTGGTCTTGCCGTTGGTACCGGTAATCCCCACCGTCGGCACGGTATCGGTCGGATAGCCGTAGAAAGCGGCAGCGGTGCGCGACATGGCGAGACGACCATTCTCGACCCGGAGCCAGGTCATTCCGGCCGGCGCCCGGGAAGGATCCTCCAGGACCACCGCCACGGCACCAGCCGCGCAAGCGGCGGCGATGTGATCATGGCCATCGGCCGCCACCCCCCTTAACGCGAAAAAGAGACCACCGGGCTGCACCTGCCGCGAATCGAAGTAGAGCCCCTTGATCTCTTGTGCCATGTCCCCGGCTGTCTCCACAGGACCCACAAGTTGTACAATTTTTTCAAGTCGCATCGCTATCCGCCATGATCTGTCGCTGGTAACTGCTGCTCCCCGCCGGGCCGTTACGCCGAGGGAACGAACCGCACCCACACCTGGTCGGCCGGCCCGATCCGCCGCCCCGGAAGCGGATTTTGCTCAACGGCCCGGCCGCTGCCGAGCAGCCGGACATTGAGTCCCTCTTCTTCCATCGTCTTCAGCACCTGCCGCATACTTTTGCCCCGGAAATTCGGCATCACCACACCGTTGCCCCCATCGACGATCGCCCCCTCTGACGCCACTTCGTCGCTCTCCTCGGTCGCTGGCGCGTGGTTCTTTACCTCCAGCGGCTTCGGCTTGCTCCGGACGACCTCGTCGGGAGGAACTTTCAGGTAGCAGAGCGATTGCAGCGCAATCGAGCTGAATGCCGGGGCCGCGACCACGCCACCGTAGGGGCTGGTCTTCGGCTCATCGACCACCACCATGATCGTCAGCCGCGGGTGGTTGGCCGGAACAAAGCCGATGAACGAGGCGGTCCGCTTGTTGAGCGAGTAGCTGTGAGTGACCGGATCGACCTTCTGAGCTGTCCCCGTCTTGCCGGCAACCAAGTAGCCGTCGACCGCGGCGTTCGTGCCGGTCCCTCCCTCGGCCGCCACCCCCTCCATCATCCTGGTGACAATTTTCGCCGTTTCGGCCGAGACGACCTGTCGGCGTTGCTGCGGCTCGAAACTCTTGACCAGATTGCCGTCGTTGTCGGTAATTTTTTCAACGACATACGGCCTCATCAGTACGCCGCCATTGGCAATGGCCGAAACGGCCGACGTCAGTTGGATTGCCGAGGCAGTCACCCCCTGGCCGAAGGAGATCGTCGCCAGATCGACGCCATACCATTGGCTCCACGGCCGCAGGCTCCCCGACGCTTCGCCGGGAAGATCGATCCCAGTCCGCTCGCCGATGCCGAAGTTTCGCAGATAACTGTACAACCGCGACGGACCCAGCCGGGCTCCGATCTTGGCTGCCCCGATGTTGCTGGAATATTTGAGAATGTCGGCAATGCTCAATCGCCCGTATTTATGGGTATCGTGGATCGTCCGACCGCCAATGCTGTAACTTCCCCCCTCGCAGTTGAACGAGTCGCCCGGCCTGATCGTCTTTTCCTCCAGGGCGGAGGCAATCAACAGGACCTTGAACGTCGAACCCGGTTCGAAGCTGTCGGCCACCGCCCGGTTACGCCACACCTGGGGGGAATACGAACCATGGGAGTTCAGATTGAAGGTCGGATAATTTGCCATTGCCAGCACTTTACCGGTCCGCGGGTCCATCACGATGGCAGTGCCGCCTTTGGCGCCGCTCCCCACCACCGCTTTGGCCAGTTCCTTCTCGGTAATGTACTGGATGTTCTTGTCCAGCGTCAGCGTGAGATTGTGCCCTTCGCTGCCATTCTGGACAACGGTCCCTTTCAGGGCAATCTCCCGGCCGAGGGCGTCCCGTTCGGTCACCAGATAGCCAGTGCCACCGAGAATCGTCGAATCGTATTTGAGTTCGACCCCTTCCAGCCCGTCCGGGTCTACGCCGGTGAAGCCGATGACATGGGCGGCAACTTCCGAGTTGGGATAGAAACGCTTCGTCTCTTTAACGAAGCCGATTCCCTCGATGTTCAGATCCCGGATCTTTTTGGCATCGTCCGGAGTCATCCGCCGCTGCAGCCAGACGAAATTCCTGTTCCCCTGGAATTTCTTCAGCACCGCCTCCTTGGTCATCCCGAGCAAGGGTGCCAAACGGGCCGCGGCGTCAGCCGGGGCCTCCAGGGAGCGTGGCTGGGCAAAACATGAATCCATCTCTACCGAAACGGCCAGAGCCGCGCCGTTCGCATCGTAGATGGTGCCCCGCACCGGTGTCAGCGGAACGATTTTCTGGTGCTGCCGATCGGCAAGCTTCAGCAGGTAATCCCGTTTGACTACTTGGAGATAAAATGCCCGAGAAACGGCGCAGGCGAAAAAAACAATGAATATCCCTGCCACCATGCGGGTGCGCAGAGCCATCCATTTCTCGGCATCATACCTCATTTCACCACGACCAGCTGTTGGTCAGTCGGCAACGCCATGCCGAGATCGCCCTTGGCAAGAGCTTCGATCCGCGCCGGCGTTTTCAACGACGCTACCTCGAGCTTCAGCCGATTCTGCTCCTCTTGGGCATCCTTGAGCAGCTTGCTGGTTGCAGCGATCTCCAGATTGAGATCGATCACCCGTACCCGTGACCAGACATGGAACACGGACACCAGGGTTAGCAGCACCAAGACGACCAGAAGATACGGGAAAAGTTGCCCCCGCTGGGTAGAGACGGCTTCAAGACTTTTCGGTGCGGCCACCTTGCTGAATGCTGTTTTGGCCTGTGCCATTTCCCCCTCCTGCTGCTACAGCTTTTCAACCGCCCGCAGCCGGGCGCTGCGAGCCCTTGGATTGCTGCTGACTTCATCATCCGCCGGGACTACCGGTTTCCCCGTCAAAATACGCAGTTGCGGCGTATTCCCACAGACACATTGCGGAAGCCCCTTCGGGCAGGTACATCCCTGCGCACCGCGACGGAAAACATTCTTGACGATCCGGTCTTCCAGCGAATGGAACGAAATCACCACCCCTCGCCCACCGGGAGCAAGCAGGCCCAACCCGGCGGCAAGACCCCGTTCGAGACTGCCCAACTCATCGTTGACCGCGATGCGCAGCGCCTGGAATGTGCGGGTCGCCGGATGGAGGCGCTCTTCCCATTTGGCCCGGGGAATCGCTCCCTTGATGATGTCAACGAGCTGTAACGTCGTTTCGATCGCACTGACCTGGCGAGCCTTGACGATAAAGGCGGCAATTCTCTTTGCCCAGCGTTCCTCGCCGTACGCCCAGATCAGCCGTGACAGTTCCTGCTCCGAGCTGCCGTTGACCAGATCCGCCGCCGAAACCTCGGCCGCCGGATCCATCCGCATGTCGAGCGGCGCATCGGCCTGGAAACTGAAGCCCCGCTCGGCCCGGTCCAGCTGGTGGGACGATACGCCCAGATCGAGGAGGAAGCCGTTGATGGCCGTTATCCCTAGCAGGGCGAGAACCTCGGCCATCTCGGAGAAGTTTTGCTGCACCAGCCTGACGCGCGCTCCAAACCGGGCTAGTTGCGTTTCGGCTTCGGCAAGAGCGGCCGGATCGCGGTCCAAACCGATCAGCTGGCCATCAGGGGCCGTCGCTTCGAGGATCAGCCGGGCATGACCGGCACCGCCGAGCGTCCCGTCAAGATAGATCCCCCCCTGGCGGGGAGCGAGGAAGCTGATTACCTCGCGCGGCATCACCGACAGATGACCGAAGGCTGCCACTAAAGCCCCAGGTTGGCCAGGACCGGTGAATTCGTCGGGAAATTCTTCAGATCCTGGACACTTACCTTCTCATATTCCGAAAGGCTCCAAATTTCCGCTTTGGTCATCTGGCCGACAAAGACGATTTCACGTTCCAGCGCGGCACTTTTTCGCAAATGGGGCGGCACGAGAATCCTTCCGAGCTTATCGGCGGTACACTCCACTGCCGGCGCGATGATCCGCCGCATGACACTGTTTTTCTCACCGGATGTCAGATCGGTATTATTGAGCAGCCCCTCTTCGAAGCGCAGCCAACCGTTATAGGGGAACAGCAGCAAGCCGGAAGTGAACTGGTCGCCCCCCAGGCCGACGGGCGCGGAGTTCGTAACGAAGAAGCGCTCGTCACCAAAAGTCTCGACCAGAACCTCCCGGAATTTGGCCGGTAAGCTCGTCCGCCCCTTAGCGTCGATCGTTGTCTCAAAAATTCCCCGGAACATGCCCCGTTGGCACCTCTTGCCACAATTTACCACAATTTACCACTTTGTGGCAAAACTATACTCGTGGCCCGAATGGTTGTCAAGGCAAAATCGGGAGGGGAATTGGCGGTTTTTTCCAATTATTTTCCAGCAGGTTACCAAAATCCTCCCCCCTCTTGGCCAACAGTCGGCAGGCGGCCGGGGAAAGCAACGAGAGCAGCTGACAACTAGCGGGAATTGCTCACAAAATACACCACCAGACAGCGGACGGGGAGAGAAGGGAAAGCGGCGGGCTTGCGGTGAAGGGAAACGGGGCTGAACGCCCCGCGCTACGTTTCTTTCTTTCGCTCAAACAGGGGAACCACCTTCACCCCCTTAGCCTTGGCTCCCGGCTCGTCTGCAGGCGGAGCGGGCGGAGTCTGGTCGGGTGGCAACTGGCCGGCCAGCGGCGAGACAACCTTTTCCATCCGCACCGGCGTCCCCCCCATGGTGAACAGGGCACCATTGATCTGGGATTCCTCGAGGATCCAGGTATAGATCTCCAGCGGGACGGTGAGGACCAGCAGCTTGACCCGCCACCAGCCAGGCTTGACATCGGGGGACACATCCTCGATCCGGGCATAGAAGGCCGGTTTTTCATCGATATGGACCATGACAAGATCGTTCAGCGTGGTTGTCATATCATTACCCTTCGTGAAAGCGCAGGATTTTCCTCCCCTGCACCTGGTCATCGGCAGAATAGTTCATCAGCAGACCGTGCATAAAGCGGTTATTGAACAACGATTCAAGATCGGCGTAAAGCTGCCGGAGCAACCGCTCCAGACCATAGAACGCCGCAACGCGCTCCGGCGGCCACAACCCTTCCACCTGCTCGCAGTTGTAGGTCACGCAATTGAACGGCCGGAACGATGACGCCATCCGGCAGCCGCTCTCGCCTCCGTACGGACAATTCTCGCCACCGAAGTGCGGCTGAAAAAGCGGCATTCCAGCAGCCAGAAACACCAACAGATCAACCGCCGTGAAATGGTATTTACCCCGGAGACAGCATTCCCCGCCGCAGGCGGCGCAAATTGCCGCAGCCCCGACCTCGGCGGCAAAGCCGCACAACCGCTCTTTCACGGCCCGGATTTCCGCAGCCTTGATCCCGACCACGTCGACAAGGCGTGACGGCAGGGCGGCGTATTCGGCGGTAACCGTCGCCACCGCCCGTGCCCATCGCTCCTGGTCGTCCATCGGTTGATCTGTCATCGATCCCTGCGTTTCAAACAAAAAAAATTGGCCGAAGCAGCGCGTAAGCCGGGTTCTGTTCCCGACACGGATTGCTCCGCGGCGGGCAATGGCCATTCATCTGGGACTGCCGTTACCGGCAGCCTCAAGCAGCCAACCCGGAAGCACGGGCGGGCAACCCTTGACGCTTCCCTATTTGGCCTTGCTCCTGGTGGGGTTTACCTGGCATCCGACGTCACCGCCGAACCCGGTGAGCTCTTACCTCACCCTTTCACCCTTACCCGCCTGAGCGGGCGGACTTCTCTCTGTGGCACTATCCCTGGGGTTACCCCCGCTGGACGTTATCCAGCACCATGCCCTGTGGAGCCCGGACTTTCCTCCCCCCGCACGCGGGGAGCGACCATCTGCCCTACTTCGACCAAGCCGCTGTCGGAGCGGGATGCTCCCGCTCCAACTATCTCTATGTTAAGCTTCCTGACGCAGAACGAGCATCCGTTGGCAATGGGGGCACAGGACCAGCTCATCGGTCCGGAACAGGCTGTTGTAAAGCTGCGGCGGCAAATTCATGTTGCAGCCGGAACAGTTTCCGTCCCGCGCTGCCACCACGGCAATCCCCTGGCGTTTTTCCCGGAGGGCCCCGTACCGCTTCAGGAGCGATGCCGGAATACTCTTTGCCGTAGCCTCCTTGGCCGCGGCATCAACGCTGATTTCCTGCTCGAGCCGGTCGATACTCCCCTGGATTTCCGCTTTCTGGCTATCAATATTCGCTTCGAGCGAAGCCAGCTCTTCCTCACGGGCGGCAATTTCCCCGGACAGCTCCTCGATCTGGGTCCGTTTCTGCTGCAGCTGCTCTTCGAGCTCACTCTTCTGTTTTTTGGCGGCGGAGACCTCTTTCAGCACCGCCTGGTACTCTTTCTGGGTCTTGATCTCTTTTTGCCGGGCTTCGGAACGGGCAATGTTCTCGTTTTCGGTAATGAGATTCTGTTCCAGCGACCGCCGCTCGTCTTCAAGAAGAGCCAGCTCCTCCCGTTTTTCGCTGACGGTCCGGCGGACGCTATCGACCCGCTCGTCAAGCGCGGCCAGCTGGTCAAGCAGGGTCTGCTTCTCGCCATGGCGGCCGTCGATTTTCAGGTCCAGCTCCTGCAACTCCTCAAGCAACATCAGATTCTTGCGCAACACAACCTCCCTTGATTCCCGTAATGAGCCCTTAAGGCGAGAGAGCCTTACCGAAAGACAAACGGCTCCCGCTCTCCCCTGAACGCTATGATTTCCGCATCGTATCGCCGCAGCGCCAGCTCCTCGCCGACGCGACCGACGACCTGTTCCACCATCAGGATCTCCGTCCCAAAATGCCCCGCATCCAGCAAGGCCAGCCCGAGCGCCTCGGCATCCCGCGCTTCGTGATACTTCACATCGCCGGTGACAAAAACGTCCGCGCCCTGCCGGTACGCGTCCCGCATCAGCGACATTCCGCTGCCGCCGCAAAGCGCCACCCGCTTCACCGGGCGGTCGGCGGCACCGACGAACCGCACATTTGTCAGGCCGAGCCGCCGCTTCACCTCTGCCGCAAACGCATCGAGAGTCACCGACGCCGGCAGTTCGCCGATGCGCCCCAAGCCTCGCTCTTCGCCCCGATTAAGGAGTGGATACAGGTCAAACGCCGGCTCCTCGTACGGATGAGCCTTGAGCATCGCCGCAACGGCGGCCGCGAGCGACTCCTTGCGGACCAGCACTTCAATCCGCTTCTCGGCAACGACTTCCCGTCTCCCTACCTCGCCAATGTACGGCACAGCCCCCGGCAGCGGTCTGAAGGTGCCGCTACCAGCCGCCTGGAACGAACAGTCACGATAGTTACCAATCTCCCCACACGAGCGGAACAATGCTTCCAACACCTGCTCCTCATGCCCCTCGGGCACAAAGACTGCCAGTTTGACAAATTCCGCCGGTGCGGTCACCTTGAGCGGCCGGCAGTTGCCGACGCCAAGGGCCATCGCCAGCTGGTCGTTCATCCCGCCGGTGGCGATATCGTAGTTGGTATGGAGGGAAATAACGGCCAGATCGTTCTTGATGGCATCGATGATGAGTTGTCCGGAGGGATCGGCTGCGGAAATCTTCTTCAGGGGCTGGAAAATAAAGGGATGATGGGTGAGGAGGAGCTGACAGCCGTCGCTGATGGCCGCCGCTATGACGTCGGCGCCGCCATCGAGGGCCACCATGATCCGGGAAACCGGCGCGGCCGGGTTTCCCACCATCAGCCCCACGTTATCCCAGGTTTCGGCCAGGAATGGCGGGGCTATTTTATTAATGATTCCAAGTAGATCCGAAACTTTAAGAGTATTCATGACCGGCAAAAGAAAAAGAGTGCAACCAATCGGCGTGCACTCTTTTTCGCTGTAAGGATGTATGATCGTTTCGACCGGTGCCTTGGTGGCATCACCGCATCTTCCTGCACGTTATCGGGTGGTGGGCCCACCAGGACTCGAACCTGGGACCGACCGGTTATGAGCCGGTTGCTCTAACCAACTGAGCTATAGGCCCGAAAAGAACGAAAGTTCATATTAGGCAACAGCCACTATCCTGTCAAGTACTTTCTCAGCCGCAGAGCTTCTGTTCGGCCGCGGCGGCATACTGTTGAAAGGCACCATTGCGGCGAATCTTCTCCATCAGCAGGTCAAAGCGCAGCCGTTGGGCCGTCAGTCGTTTCTTCACCGCCTGCCGCTCCTCCTCATCCCGGCAGGCCGCCAACAACCCCTCCAGCGTGACGATCTCCCGCTTTAGCTCCAGCTCTTCCGGCAGCACGCCGGCGTTTTTCAGGATTTTATAGCCCATCCGCAGTTCTTCAGGAACGAAGGTCAGATCTTCATGAACGATCGGTTGCCCTTTGAGCGCCAGGTCGGCCAGCTCGCCCCGCTCAATGGCTTCGCGGATTTTCCGTTCCGCAATCGCGGCGAAAATACTCATCGCTCCCTCCTTCCCCAGCCGTTCGGCTGGCCAGTATAGCTAAACCAGTATATACTCTCCGGATTGTCCGACCAAATGGAAAACTGATGGAGGAAGCGCCGGTGATCGAGTGGGAAGGAGAACTGTGGCAACTGCTGGATGGCGGGATTGTCGCGATTACCACCAACGGGTTCGTAACGCCGCAGGGGCTGGCGGTCCTCGGCCGAGGCTGCGCCCGCGAGGCCCGGGAGCGCTTTCCGGACCTGCCTGGAATCCTGGGCGAACTGCTCAGCCGTCGCGGCAATCACGTCCACTACCTGGGGCACGGGCTGGTCAGCTTCCCGGTCGAAGAGAGCCCCTTTGAAAATCCCGACCTGCGCCTGATCCGGCGTTCCGCCGCCGAGCTGGTTGCCTTGGCCGACCACCATGGCTGGACCAGAGTGGCGGTCCCCCGGCCCGGCTGCGGAGGCGGCGGACTCTCCTGGCGCGACGTTCGTCCACTGCTCGCCCCGCTCTTCAACGACCGATTCCTGATAGTCGCCAAGCCCGGTGAACGAGGCTAACCGTCCGGAGCGATATGCCCCGATGCACCGTCAATACAGATCGAACTTCAGCAACCGGCATTCCAGGGGGCCGTTATAGAGGACGATCCTCCGGGAGGCCTTGAGTCCCACCTCTTTGGCCAGATTGAGACTGCCGGTGAAGATCCAGGCGGTATGACCGGCACAGCGCTGCTTAAGCACATCGCCGATCTGCCGGTAGAGAACCTTCAGCTGTTCTTCCTCGCCGAGCCGTTGCCCGTAGGGGGGATTAAAGAGGATCACCCCCGGCTGCTCGGGAGGGGTGAAACTCCGGATGTCGCCTCGCATAAACGAGACGACCTGAGCGACCCCGGCCCGCCGGCTATTCTTCCGCGCCGCCATGAGAACATTTTCCAGCCGGTCCCGACCGAGCAGCGCCAGCGGCAGCGTCGCCTGCTCCCGTTCCCGCGCCTCGGAGCAGAGTTCCTCCCAGAGATTCGGCTCGTAACCGCGCCAACGCTGAAAACCGAAGCGTTGCCGGATCAGCCCCGGCGCCCGGTCCAGCGCCTTCAGCGCCGCCTCGATCAGGATCGTTCCCGAGCCACACATCGGATCAACCAGCGGCACCGTCCCGTCCCAGCCGGTAAAATCGACCAGGGCCGCCGCCAACGTTTCCCGCAGCGGCGCCTCACCGGTCTCGGTCCGGTATCCCCGCTTGTCGAGGCCGGCCCCCGACGAGTCGAGGCTGACGGTACACCGATTCCGGGCCAGGTGGATATTCACCAGCAGGTCCGGATCCTTCGGTGCCACATTCGGCCGGCGGCCGAAGCGGTCCCGCAACGCATCGACGATGGCATCCTTGGTCTTCAGCGCCACGAAACCCGAGTGGGTCAGCACCGAATCGCGGAGGTTGCACTCCACCGCCAGGGTCATTTCAGGGGTCAGCCACTGCTGCCAGGGAATGCTTCGGACCCCCTCATAGAGGCGCTCCGGCGAATCGCACGGGAAACTGGCCACCTGGAGCAGGACCCGGCTGGCGGTCCGCAGCCAGAGATTGGCTCGGTAGCAGGCGGCCAGGTCACCGGCAAACCGTACCCCCCCTTTCTCAACGGCGATCCCGTCGAGCCCCAGCCGGGCCATCTCGGCGGCCAGCAGCTCTTCGACCCCGCGGGCGGTGGCGGCAAAAAACGGATAGCTGCCGGCCACTGGTGTCTCGCGTTGCCCGCTCCTCATTGTCCGGCACTCCGGCGCAGTTCGGCATCGATCGCCGTCAGTCCGGCCAGGGCGCCGAGCGACAGCGAGACGTGGGGCCAGGCGATCTGCGCCTCCCGCGGATTGATCCGAATTGCCGCCGCAGCAGGACGGGCCGCAATCTGTTCGGTCAGGTAACGGATGGTCGGGATGGCAGTCCCGGCGCCCATTTCAATCGCCACGGTCAACGTCCCCCGGCTGTCGGTGAGAAATTCGTCGAAATGGCGCTCTTGGCGGCTCGTCCGGTCGCTGATCCAGCCGTAATCGCCAAACATCAGGATATTGGGGCGGGCCACCGCGTCGCAATGGCGGCAGCGGGGGAGCGTCGTCGCCCGCATGGTCGTCAGATCCACGTCGATACTCTCCGTATTGGCCCAGATCGCCATGGAGCACGGTCTGGTGCACTGTAAATAATGAATGGAACCGTGGACCTCGAGAATCCGGTCCTCGGCAAAACCCGCCTTCTGGAACTGACCGTCAACATTGGAGGTAACGACGAAATAGTCGAGCCCGAAACGGTCGATCCACTCCCGAAGGATGGCAAATCCGGCATGGGGGACGGTCTCCCGGTAGAGATTGGTCCGATGGCCGTAAAATCCCCAGCCGAATGGCGGGTCTCGCTCGAAATGGTCGGGATTGGCAGCCCCGACAAAACTGATGCCGAGCCGCTCATACATCGGGTAGGCGTTCCAGAAGCCGCGGTCGCCGCGAAAATCGGGCAGACCGGAATCGACACCCATCCCGGCGCCGGCCGTGATTACCAGCACCCGGGCGGCACGGATCGCAGCGGCGGCACGACGGCACTGCTCTTCGCGCTCCATCTCCCTCTCCCTTCAAATAGCGACCTGCACCAGTGTTGGCTTCAGGATGCGTGCTACCTCGTGGGGGTCCATCCCGACCAGGAACCCCCGCTTGCCGCCATTGAGGTAGATCAGCGGCAGGTCCAGGATGCTCTCCTCCATGTAGACCGGCATCGCCCGCCGGGTCCCGAACGGCGAGGTCCCCCCCACCAGGTAGCCGGAGTGCTTCAGGGCGATCTCCGGCAGACAGGGGGTAACGCTCTTGACGTCGATGAGCCGGGCAAGCTCCTTGGTGGAAACCTGCCGGTCGCCGTGCATCAACACCACCAGCGGCGCCCTGCTCTCGTCCTCCATGATCAGAGTCTTGATCACCGCATGTTCCGCCACCCCCAGTTCCCGGGCGGAAACGGCGGTTCCTCCCCGCTCTTCGTAAGCATAGAGGTGTTCGGTAAAAGCGGCCTTGGCAGCCCGCAACATCCGCACTGCCGGCGTTACCGGCGTTTTCTCCTTGGCCATCGACAACTCCTTAGCGACGCCTCGGGTCGGCTCCGAAGGCAAGCAACAGCGCGTTGCCGTTACCGGCATGACCGAAGCCGGAGCGCGCCACGTGCGTCGGTCCCGGCAGGAGAAAAATGTCGACGGGACAATCGAAACCGGCCGGCGAGGCCCCAGTGATACATCGGCATTTCATAGCGCTCGGGACCCGGAAAGATACTGCCGGTTCACCACATTGCTCGGCGCTCCAGCCAGAAAGGCGGCCACGTTCCCGACGGCACCGGCCAGCAGCCGCCGCCGGGCGGCCAGGCTCGCCCAGGCGATATGGGGTGTAATGATGCAAGATGGGACGGCCAGCAACGGATTGGCCGGCAGCATCGGTTCTCCGTCCACCACATCTACCGCCGCCCCGGCAAGCTGCCCCTCGCCGAGAGCGGCAGCCAGGTCCCTCTCGTTGACCAGCGCCCCCCGGGCCGTGTTGATCAGGAAAGCGTCCCTCTTCATCGTCTTCAGGAGCGGGCGAGCGACGAAACCGCGGTTTTCCGCCGTGAGCGGACAATGGAGACTGACGATATCCGCAGCAGCAAACAGCTCCTCAAGGCTGGTCCAGGTAACCGGCACGCCCGACAGGGCTTCCTTGGGCCGGGGATTGTAGGCCAACACCTCCATCCCGAAGGCGTGGGCGATCGCCGCCACCCGGCGGCCGATCTCGCCGAAGCCGACGATGCCGAGCCGCCGGCCGGCAAGTTCGACCAGCGGCGCCGTGGTGAAGGAAAAGTCCGGCGCCTTGATCCAGGCGCCCGTCTTGACCGCTCGATCGTGTTCACCGACCCGGTTGCAGAGTTCAAGGATCAGGGCGAAGGTGTGCTGGGCCACCGAGGCGGCGCCATACACCGGGACATTGGCGACCGGGATACCGTGCCGGCCGGCGAAGGCGACATCGATATTGTCGAAACCGGTAGCCAGCTCGACGATCAGCCGGAGCCGCGGCAGCTGGGCCAAAGTCTCCGCGGGGAGCAACGTCTTGTTGGCCAGCACGATTTCGGCCTCCCCCGCCCGCGCCACGACCTGATCCGGCGCGCTCCGGTCGAACACGGCAAGGGTGCCGAACGCCGCCAATTCATCCCAGGGGTTGTCGCCAGGATTGACGGTATGGCCATCAAGGACGACGATCTTCATTCCATCCCCTCCGGGCATGCAAAAAGGCCGCGCCGGGATTCCGGCGCGGCCCGTGCAGCCAGTTGCCACCAACTATTCGACGAAGCTCTTCAGCTTCTTGCTCCGGCTCGGGTGGCGCAGCTTGCGGAGCGCCTTGGCCTCGATCTGGCGAATCCGCTCCCGGGTAACCTCGAAGTCCTGTCCCACCTCTTCGAGGGTGTGGTCGCTCTTTTCACCGATGCCGAAACGCATCCGGAGCACCTTCTCCTCCCGCGGGGTCAGGGTGGCGAGGACGCGGGCGGTCTGCTCCGACAGGTTCGCCTTGATGACCGCTTCGAGCGGGGAAACGACCCCCTTGTCCTCGATGAAATCCCCAAGATGCGAATCCTCCTCTTCGCCGATCGGCGTTTCGAGGGAAATCGGCTCCTTGGCGATCTTCAGCACCTTCCGCACCTTGTCGAGGGGAAGATTCATCCGCTCGGCGATCTCTTCCGGCGAAGGCTCGCGGCCGATCTCCTGGACGAGCTGACGACTGGTCCGGATCAGCTTGTTGATCGTCTCGATCATATGCACCGGAATCCGGATCGTCCGCGCCTGGTCGGCAATCGCCCGGGTAATGGCCTGCCGGATCCACCAGGTGGCGTAGGTGGAAAACTTGTAGCCCCGCTGATACTCGAACTTGTCGACCGCCTTCATCAGGCCGATGTTCCCTTCCTGAATCAGGTCGAGGAACTGCAGTCCGCGGTTGGTATATTTCTTGGCGATGGACACCACCAGCCGGAGGTTTGCCTCGACCAGCTCTGACTTGGCCAGCTTCGACTTGCTTTCACCCTGATCGATTGCCTGCAGGGCGTCCGCCAGTTCCTTGGCCTTGAACCCCGATTCCTGCTCGACCTTCTTCAGCTTCTTCTCGGCCGCCTTGATCCGTTTATCCATTTTCTGCAGATCGTCAAAGGAGATCTTGAGCCGTTTCAGCGCCGACTTGGCCCCGTCTTCCCCCTTGGCAAGCAACGCTTCCTGCTCGGCGCTGGAAAGCCCCGCTTCGGCTTCGATGCCGGCGATCTCGTCCAGGATGCCGTCAACCTTGACGGACAGCTCCTTGAGCCGCTGGGCAATCTTGGCAATATGCCGATCCTTGAGCCGGAGCCCCCGGACCAGTTCGGCAACGGTCGTTTTCAGCTCCTGCAGTGCGGCACGCAGCTCTTCCTGACGCGCTCCGGTCAACGCCTCGCTCTCGAGTTCGCCCGCCAGCGCCTCCATCTGAACGTCTTTTTCGCAGATTTCGTCGATCAGCGCCAGCAGCCGGGTCTTCTGGACATCCTCCTCGTCCTCTTCCAGCTCCTCCTCCTCGGCTTCCTTGCTGATCTCGGCCGGGGTGATCTGGAACTTCCGGAGTTTATCGCCAAGAGCGATGATCTCCTTGATGGTGATCGGGGTATTGAGAATGACACCGGCAATATCCCGCTCCCCCTCTTCGATCCGCTTGGCAATTTCCACTTCCCCTTCGCGGGTCAGCAGCGAAACCGAGCCCATTTCCCGCAGGTACATCCTGACCGGGTCGCTCGTTCTGCCGAGGGTTCCCGGCTCGTACTCGAAATCTTCCTGCTCCCCTTCAAGCTCTTCTTCCTCTTCCAGATCGAGCTTCATCTTGGGGATCTTGACCTTCTGGGCGGAATCGACGATATCGATGTCCATTTCCCCGAACATGCTCATGACGTCATCGATCTGTTCGGAGGAAATATCGGGAGGCAGCAGATCGTTGACCTCGTCGTACGTGAGAAAACCTTTCTCCTTGCCGAGGTCGATCAGCTGCTTGACTTCATCCGTGCTTTTCTTGGCCATCAATTCACCTCATTGCACTCTGTTATATTAAGATAACTGTGATTTCCTGTTTCGCAAGGCGTCGATCTCCTGGAGCAATTCCCGGTAGCGGGGGGAGTCGGGCTCGGTCGTCGCCAACTCCCGGGCCAGATCTTTCATCCCCTTCAGCGAAGTCCGCTCCAGGGCCTGCCGACATTGCTCAAACGCCTTGCCGAGATCCAGATCGTCCAGATGCTCATCCTTGACGAGAAAGGCGGCCAGCCGGCTCCGCTCCTCGGGAGAGCCGATCAGTTCGAGCAGTTCCCCCCAGTCGAGCCCCTCGCCGGCTGCCAGTCGTCGCAAGATTTCCTGTGCTACCGGCAGCAGTGCCCCGCCGAATAGCCGTTCCGGCCCGCAGGAACGGACCCGCTCCGCGACCTCGGCATAGCGCCCCATCAGGGAGAGGAGCATCTCCTCCGGCCCCGCCCCGCCGCTGCGTCGCTCCGCCCGGGACGGGCCGTCATTCGCCGGCGCCGCCCCGCGGCCGATCTTGGCCAGCAGCGACCGGTTCTCGACGCCAACGATGCGCGACACTTCCCGCACATACAATTCGCGCTCGATCGGATTGGCAATCTTTGCCAGCCGCGGCGCCAATTCTTCCACCACCCGCACCTTCCCCTCGACAGTACCGATGTCCACCTGCCGGAGAAGGTCGCGAAAAAAGTACTCGATTACCGGCCGCGCCTTGGCCAGCCGGTCTTGAAAGGCCGTCACCCCCTCTTTCTTGACAAAGCTGTCGGGATCTTCGCCCGCCGTCAGTTCCACCACATAGGCCGGAAAATTTTCCTGAAGGAAAAGATCCAGCGCCCGCAACGTCGCCTTCTTCCCCGCACTGTCGGCATCAAACAGGGTATAGACTTTTGTCGCATACCGCTTCAGAAGCTTGATATGCCCGTCGGTAAGGGCGGTGCCGCAGGTTGCCACCACGTTTCTGACCCCGGCCTGATAGAGCGCCAAGTGGTCAAAATACCCCTCTACAACAATCGCACTCCCCTGCTCGCGCATTGCCCCTTTGGCCAGATGAGCGCCGAACAACACCTCGCTCTTATGGTAGATAGGCGATTCAGGTGAGTTGATATACTTCGGCAGTGAATCATCGAGAACCCGGCCGCCAAAACCGATGATCCGGCCGTGAATGTCAGTAATGGCGAAGAGCAGGCGGTTTCTGAACGTGTCGTAGAAGCCGCCACCTTCGCGCCGGCGGAGCAGCCCCAGCTTCTCCGCTTGTTCCGGCGGCACGCCCTTCTGGGCCAGATAACGGGCCAGAGCATCCCAGCGCTCCGGCGCATAGCCCAACCGATACGCTTCGGCAGTCTCCCGGTCAACGCCGCGCTTTTCCAGATAACGGCGGGCCGCCGCCGCTTCTTCGTTCCGTTCGAGCAGATTCCGGTAGAACTTCGCCGCGAGCTCACCAATCTCGTAGAGGAGCTCCCGCTCGTCAAGCCGCCGTTTCTCGGCGGCGGAAACAGGGCGATCCTCGATGACCACCCCAACCCGCTTGGCAAGAAATTTCACTGCCTCGGGGAATGAGAGCCCCTCCATCTTCATAATGAAGGTAACGACATTCCCCCCCACGCCGCAGCCAAAACAGTGGAAAATCCCCCGGGCCGGGTTGACGTTGAACGACGGAGTCTTTTCGCCGTGAAAGGGGCAGAGCCCCTGATAATTGGCGCCCGATTTCCTGAGGCTCACGTAGTCGGCGACCACATCGACGATTGCCGCCCGCTCTTTGACCTCATTAATCTTATCGTCGGGAATCATCGACATCTTTAGTCCGTTTGTGCATTCCCGACGGCGGAGCGCCTTTTTCCTGTCGCCAGCCATCGATGACATCCCGGCCGCAACCGATGAACGTCCGGGCGGTAGCGCTTGAGGAGAGCCAGCTTTTCAACCGATGCGGGGCCGGGCTCGACGTTCCAAAATAAAGCAGGACACACAGCAGGAACCCCCCCTCGAGCAACCCGAAAACCACCCCGCCGACCCGGTTAATTCCCCCCAGCAGGGCAATCTTGAAAACGACGGTAAGGAAGTGGCCGATCAGGGCGAAAAGCAGCCCGACCGCAAGGAGGATACAGAGGAATGCGACAGCAGATCCCACGAATTGGGGGAGATGAATGAGGCGCCCCAGGGTTGCGCCGAACGATGCGTGGTAGGTAAAGGCGGCCCACCCGCCGAGAACCAGCCCGAACAGTGAGCATACCTCACGAACAAGCCCTTTCGTAAAGCCTTTTACCGCAAACGCCAGCAAAATGCCCCAGAGAAGGATATCGAGAAGGCTCATTAGTGCCCCTGACCGCATCCATAAAGTAAAAGAAGAAGGGGCAATTCAGAGAATCGCCCCTAGAATGGTACAAGATTAAACTGCTTGCTGCCGAACAGGAGGAAAAACCTTATCCCAGCCGTTCCTTGACGATGGCGCTGACCAACGAACCATCGGCCCTGCCGGTAACGTGAGGCATCAGGGATTTCATCACCTTACCCATATCCCGGAGTCCTTGCGCACCGTTTTCGGCAATAACCCTGGCGACCAGGGCTTCTAATTCTTCACGGGTCAACTGCTGGGGGAGAAAACCGAGCAGCAGGGCCAGCTCTTTTTCTTCCTTTTCGACGAGATCGGTACGCCCAGCCTCGCCAAAAAGTCTGATCGATTCGCGGCGCTGCTTGGCAAGGGACGAGATAACCTCGACGATTTCCTGCTCGTCGAGTTCGTGCCTCACCTCAATTTCCCGGTTCTTGACCGAGGAGCGAATCAGCCGGACAGCTGATAACGCAATTTCGTCACGGGCCTTCATCGCCCGTTTCAACTCCTCGTCCAAACGATCCCGCAGCGACATATGACCTCGGTTACTCCATCATTTTACGCTGTTTTTTCATTGCCCGCTTCCGCGCCGCAATGGCCTTCTTCTTTCTCTTGATACTCGGCTTCTCGTAGTGCTCGCGTTTGCGGACCTCGGAGAGAATCCCCGCTTTTTCGCACTGCTTCTTGAACTTCTTCAGCGCCAGCTCAAAAGACTCGGTTTCCTTTACTTTGACTCCCGGCATCCATATTCCCCTCCCTCCTCTATGTAAATTTTCTGCATGATATGCGCATAGAGTGCACGTATAGCCGGTGGTAATTTTACGAGAAAGAGCATAATAACATCGAGAACAATAATGTCAAGTATTTTATCCGCACAGCGGACTATTCCTGGCGGGCCGCTTTCTCGGCAATGCCGGAGATGCCGAAGCGCCGGCGCAGCTCGGCATACACCGTATCGGGCGGGATATCGTAATAGCCGAGCAGCACCAGGGCGTGAAACAGCAGGTCGGCCATTTCGTAGACGATCTCGTCCCGTACGCCGCCTTTGCCGGCGATCACCACCTCGGTGGCCTCTTCGCCGAACTTCTTGAGAATCTTGTCGAGCCCCTTCTGCAAGAGCGAGGCGGTATAGGAGGTCTCGGCGGAAGCCGTTTTCCGTTCCTGGATTACCTGGTACAAAGCTTCAAGAACATCGTCCCGTTGATTCATAGTCTGACCGCCACTCCCCTTTGGTCCAGATACTCTTTCGCTTCCCGGATACTGTACTCTTTGTAATGGAAGATCGACGCCGCCAGACAGGCACTGGCCCCGGCCTCGGTGAAGCCGGCGTAGAGGTGTTCCAGATTGCCGACCCCGCCGGAAGCGATGACCGGAATGGTGACCGCGTCGACGATCGACCGGGTCAGCGGGATATCGTAGCCGTCCTTGGTTCCGTCGCGATCCATGCTGGTCAGGAGGATTTCCCCGGCACCGTACCCTTCCATCCGCCGGGCCCACTCGACCGCGTCGATCCCGGTCGGGTTCCGGCCCCCGTGGGTGTAGACCTCCCACCGGTCCTCGCCCGGCACCCGGCGAGCATCGATGGCCACGACGGTGCACTGGGAGCCGAACCGCTCCGCCGCCTCGCGGACAAACTCCGGCCGGTGCACGGCCGCCGTATTGATCGACACCTTGTCCGCCCCGGCATTGAGCAGCCGGCGGATATCCTCGACGGTCCGAACGCCGCCGCCGACGGTGAGCGGCATGAACACCCGCTCGGCGGTGCGGCGCACCACGTCGATGATGATCT
This sequence comes from Geotalea uraniireducens, assembly GCF_027943965.1. NCBI lineage: Bacteria > Pseudomonadati > Thermodesulfobacteriota > Desulfuromonadia > Geobacterales > Geobacteraceae > Geotalea > Geotalea uraniireducens. The sequence continues at coordinate 3,711,069 of NZ_AP027151.1, forward strand.
CCCGCTCGTCGGAGGAGGCGGTGATATCGAGAAACGTCAGCTCATCGGCCCCCTGCCGGTCGTAAAGCTCGGCAATCTCCACCGGATCGCCGGCGTCGCGCAGCTCCAGGAACTGCACCCCCTTGACGACCCGCCCCCCCTTCACGTCGAGGCAGGGGATGATCCGTTTGGTCAGCATTGTGGGCCTCTCTTCGTCAGTGCGATCGCTTCCGCCAGGTTGAGCGCGCCGGTGTAGATCGCCTTGCCGGTAATGACACCGGTCACCCCGCTCGCCTCCACCGCCAGCAGCTGCTCGATGTCCCGGAGGCTCGACACCCCGCCGGAGGCGATAACCGGGATACTGATCGCTTCCGCCAGCCCGCGGGTCGCCTCGATGTTCGGCCCCTGCATCATGCCGTCCCGGGAGATGTCGGTATAGACGATGGCCGAGACGCCGTACCCTTCGAAACGCTTCGCCAGCTCCACCGCCGTCACCCCAGTCACTTCAGCCCATCCCTGGACCGCCACCAGGCCGTTCTTGGCGTCGATACCGACGACAATCCGCCCCGGGAACCGGAGGCACGCCTCGCGCACCAGTTCCGGATTGCGCTGGGCGGCAGTGCCGATGATCACCCGGCCAATGCCGAGCGAGAGGTACGCCTCAATAGTCGCCAGGTCGCGGATTCCGCCGCCGAGCTGGGTAGGAATGCCGATCGCCTTGACGATCGCCTCGATAGAGGTGCGGTTTTTCGGTTCGCCGGCAAACGCGCCGTCGAGATCGACGATATGGAGCAGCTCGGCCCCCTGCTCCTGCCAGACGCGAGCCTGTTCGGCCGGGCTGTCGCAAAAGACGGTATCCTTCTCCATGAGCCCCTGCTCCAGCCTGACGCAGCGCCCTTCCTTGAGATCGATGGCCGGGATAACGATCACTTCATCTCTCCGAATTTTTTGAGGATTGACAGCCCCACCGCCTGGGATTTCTCGGGGTGGAACTGGGTGGCGACGATATTGTCCTGCCAGACCGCCGCGCAGAATTCGATGCCGTAGGTGGCAGTGGCGGCAACGACCCGCTCGTCGTCGGGCCGGGCGTAATAGGAGTGGACGAAATAGACGTTGGCGCCGTCGGCGACCTCGGCGAAGGCAGGCGGCCGCCGCTTGATGGCCAGCTGGTTCCACCCCATGTGCGGCACCTTCAGCGCTTCCCCCCCCTCATGCATCCCCTCCGGGAAGCGGAGGACATGGCCGGGAATGACATCCAGGCCGCGGTAGAGGCCGAACTCCACGCTGTCGGTAAAGAGCAGCTGCATGCCGACACAGATGCCGAGAAACGGCCGTCCCGACCGGATCACCTGGAGCAGCGGCTCAACGAACCCCCCCTGCTCCAGATTTCGCATGCAATCGCGGAAAGCGCCCACCCCGGGAAGCACGACCTTTTCCGCCGCGAGGACAACCTGCGGGTCGGCGGTCACCACCGCCTCGAAGCCGACCTTTTCGAACCCCTTCTGGACCGAGCGGAGGTTTCCCATGCCGTAGTCGATGATTGCAATCTTTGTCATATCAGAGCTTGCCCTTGGTCGACATCACCCCCTCGATCCGCGGATCGAGCTGGGTCGCCAGGTCCATGGCCCGTGCCAGCGCCTTGAAGCAGGCCTCGACGATATGGTGGACATTGTCGCCGTACATGACGTTCAGGTGGACATTGGCGCCGCAGTTGCTGGTGAACGCCTGGAAGAACTCCCGGACCAGTTCGACGTCGAATTCGCCGATCTTCACCTTGGGGAGCGGGACGTGATAGACGAGGTACGGCCGGCCCGACAGGTCGACCGCCACGCTGGCCAGGGTTTCATCCATCGGCACCGTCGCCTGACCATAGCGGCGGATTCCCTGCTTGCCGCCGAGCGCGTCCTTGAAGGCCTGGCCGAGGACGATGCCGATATCCTCCACCGTATGGTGAAAATCGATATCGATGTCCCCCTTGGCGTCAACCTGCAGATCGAAGAGGCCATGCCGGGCGAAGAGGTCAAGCATGTGATCAAGGAACGGCACCGAGGTACAGACCTTGGCCGCCCCCTTCCCGTCGATTTCCAGGCTGAGTTTGATCTGGGTTTCCTTCGTAACGCGTTCGATGACGGCTTTCCGGGACATGGAACCCTCCTCATGATCAAAATGAACAGTGTTGTACTAGCCGATCTCCCGCAAGGCCGCCAGGGTCTGCGCCATCTCCTCCCGCGTACCGATGGAGATTCGCAGACCGTGGGCCAGCAGTGGATCGGCGAAGTGCCGGACCAGGACCTTCCGGGCGTAGAGACCGTCGTAAATCCGCTGGCCGTTTCGGTCGGGGGGGGTGGCGAAGACGTAGTTCCCCTGCGAGGGGATGACGTCGTAGCCGAGGGAGCGCAACTCGGCGGAAAACCAGTCGCGGGTCTCACGAATCCGACGGCAGCACTCCGCCAGGTAGGCCTGATCGCGCAGCGCCGCCACGCAGGCCGCCTGGGCCAGGCGGTCCAGGTTGTAGTGGTCGCGGATCTTGTCGAGGGCCGCAATCACCTCCGGTCGGGCGATGGCAAGACCGATCCGCATCCCGGCCAGCGAATAGCTCTTGGAGAGGGTGCGCGTCACCACCACGTTCTCGTGTTTCTTCACCAGCTCCAAGGCATTGGACGCGGCGAACTCCGCATAGGTTTCGTCCAGCACCAGCATGCCGGCGCAGCGGCCAGCCAGCTCGTCGATGTAGTCGAGCGGGAAGCTGGGACCGAGCGGCGCGTTGGGCGTGGTGAGGAAGAAGATCTTTCCCTCGTAGCGAGCGGGAAAGTCGGCGAGCCGGAAGTCGGTGGTCAGGCCGAAGGTGCGGACCCGGGCGCCCTGTACTTCAGCCAGGGTGCCGTAGTAGGAATACGAGGGGTGGACGTAGCCGATCTCCTCGCCTTCGGCGGCGAAGGCCCGGATCAGGTTGTTGAGCACCTCGTCCGAGCCGTTGGCCATGATGATCCACGAGGGATCGAAGCCGTACAGCGCGCCGGCCGTTTCGCGCAGCTGCTGGCTGGAGGCGCTGGGATAGATGCGCAGCCCGGCCCCGTCCTCTCCCAGTTCCGCCCGGATCGCCCTGACTACTTCCGGCGACGGCGGATACGGGTTCTCGTTGGTGTTGAGCTTGATCCATGAGGCGATGTCGGGCGGCTGGTAGCCGGGGACGTACCCCTTCATGGCAGCGATGTTCGGGCGGAGCGGAATCATGACTGCACCCCGCTTCCCCCGCCGAGCCTGACACTGACCGATTTGCCGTGGGCCTCCAGCCCCTCCAGCTCGGCGATCCGGACGATCTCCCGCCCCAGCCGGTTCAGGCCGCCCTCCGAGAAGTAGACCAGCGACGACTTCTTGACGAAATCGTCCACCGACAGCGGCGAAAAGAACCGGGCGGTGCCGCCGGTCGGCAGGGTATGGTTCGGTCCGGCCAGGTAGTCGCCGGCCGCCTCCGGGGTAAAGTGGCCGAGGAAGATGGCCCCGGCGTTGCGGATCAGCGGCAGGATGCCGAACGGGTTGGCCACCGCCAGTTCCAGGTGCTCCGGGGCGATCCGGTTACTGAAGGAGATCGCTTCTTCGAGGGTACCGGCAACGATCACCGCGCCGTAGGTCTCCCACGATTTACGAGCGATCGTCTCCCGGGAAAGTGCGGCCAGCTGGCGCTCCACCTCCGCCGCCACCCGCTCGCCGAAACCGCGGTCGGTGGTGATGAGGATGGAGGAGGCAAGCTCGTCGTGTTCCGCCTGGGAGAGCAGGTCGGCGGCAAGATGGGCCGGATTGCCGCTGCCGTCGTTGATCACCAGGATCTCGCTCGGGCCGGCGATCATGTCGATCCCGACCTGGCCGAAGACCAGTTTTTTTGCAGTCGCCACGTAGATGTTCCCCGGCCCGGTGATCTTGTCGACCCGGGGGACCGTCGCCGTTCCGTAGGCAAGGGCCGCCACCGCCTGGGCGCCGCCGAGGCGGAAGACCCGGTCGACGCCGGCAAGCCGGGCCGCCACCAGGACATGGGGATTGATCTCGCCACCGGGGGTCGGGGCAACCATGACGATCTCGCCGACCCCGGCCACCCGGGCCGGCACCGCGTTCATGATCACGCTCGACGGATAGCTGGCCTTGCCGCCGGGGACGTAAATGCCGACCCGCTCCAGCGGGGTGATCATCTGACCGAGGAGGATGTCCGGCTCGTTGGTCGACAGCCAGGTCTCCTGCTTTTGCTTTTCATGAAAGCGGGCCACCCGCTCAACCGCCAGCTTCAGGGCGGCCAGCTCGTCGGCAGCCACCTTGGCAAAGGCATAGTCGAACTCGTCGTCGCTCACCTGAAGGGCGGCGACGGAATCGACCGCCAGCCGGTCGAAGCGGCGGGTGTAGTCGAGTAGCGCCTCGTCGCCCCGCTGCCGGACGTCGGCAATGATGTCGAGGACAACCTGCTCCACCTCGCGCCCGGTCTCTTCGCCCCGGGCCAGGATGGCGGCAAATTGCTGTTCAAAATCCGGATCGTGGATATCGAGGAATTGCACGGCTGAACGCTCCCGTTACACCTGTTTTTCCAGCGCTTCGATAATTTCGGTAATCCGCGGATGTTTGGTCTTGAGGCTCGCCCGGTTGACGATCAGCCGGGTGGTGATCTCGGCGATGGTTTCGACCTCGACGAGGCCGTTCTGGCGGAGGGTCTCGCCGGTGGAGACCAGGTCGACGATCCGCTCCGAGAGCCCAACCAGCGGTGCCAACTCGATCGAGCCGTAAAGCTTGACGATTTCCACCTGGATCCCCTTGCCGGCGAAATATTTTTCCGTCACATTGGGATACTTGGTGGCGATCCGGATGTTGGACCAGCTGGCCGGATCGTCGTCACGGGCGAGCCCGGCCGGTTCGGCGACCATCATCCGGCAGTAGCCGAACTTGAGGTCCAGCGGCTCGTAGAGGTCCTTCTCCTGCTCCATCAGGGTATCCTTGCCGACGATCCCCAGATCGGCGCAGCCATATTCCACGTAGGTGGGAACGTCGGTGGCCCGGACGATCATATAGCGCAGCCGGTCGGCGGCATTTTCGAAGATCAGCTTGCGCGTGTCGGAAAGCAACTCGTCGCAGTTGATGCCGATTTTCCTGAACAGGGCGACGGACTCTTCGAGAATCCGTCCTTTGGGAATGGCGATGGTGATGTAGTCGGTCATAATTCCTCGGCAGGCGCAACATTTTCTCCCCGGCCGGCAGCTGCAGTCCGGGGCAACACGGCTTATTCCTTGACCCGCTGGATATCGGCGCCGAGGCCGGCCAGCTTCTTCTCGATCGATTCGTAGCCGCGGTCGAGATGGTAGATCCGGGAGATTTCGGTGGTGTTCTCCGCCGCCAGCCCGGCCAGGATGAGCGACGCGGATGCGCGCAGATCGGTGGCCATCACCGGAGCGCCGGACAGCTTCTTCACCCCTTTCACCGTCGCGGTGTTCCCCTCGACGGTGATGTCGGCGCCGAAGCGCATCAGCTCCGAAACGTGCATGAAGCGGTTTTCGAAGATATTCTCGGAGATGACACTGGCGCCGTCGGCAACACACATCAGTGCCATGAACTGGGCCTGCATGTCGGTGGGGAAACCGGGGTACGGCCGGGTCTTGATATTGACGCTGCTGAGCCGGCGCGGCCCCTTGACCCGCACCACATTGTCCCGGTTGATGATCTCCACCCCGGCATCCTGCAGCTTGAACACCAGTGCATCCAGATGTTCGAGACGCATGTTGTGGATCCGGACGTCGCCGCCGGTGATCGCCGCCGCCACCATGAAGGTGCCGGCCTCGATCCGGTCGGGCATCACCGCATGGGTGACCGGCGCCAGCTCCTTGACCCCGGTGATCCGGATGGTATCGGTTCCCGCCCCTTCGATCCTGGCGCCCATCCGGTTGAGGATGTCGGCCAGGTCGATGATTTCGGGCTCGCGGGCGGCATTTTCGAGAATGGTTTCGCCGGCAGCGGTGGCGGCGGCCATCAGCAGTTGCTCGGTGCCGCCGACCGTCGAGATGTCGAAATTGACCCGCGCACCCTTGAGCCGGCGAGCCTTCGCCTCGACGTAGCCGTGTTCGAGGCGGATGTCCGCGCCCAGGGCCGCCAGCCCCTTCAGATGGAGATTGATCGGCCGGGCGCCGATGGCACAGCCGCCGGGAAGCGAAACCCGGGCACGGCCGTGGCGGGCTAGCAGCGGCCCGAGGACCAGCACCGACGCCCGCATCGTCTTGACCAGATCGTAGGTCGCTTCCACGTTGTTCAGGGCGGTGGTATCGATCTTGACAATGTTGCCGTTCCCCTCCACCACGGCGCCGAGCGATTCGAGCACTTTAATGGTGGTATTGATATCGCGGAGAAACGGGACATTTTGGATTTCATGCAGGCCGGGGGCAAGGATGGTCGAAATGAAGATAGGGAGGGCAGCATTTTTCGAGCCGCTGACCGAGACATCGCCCGTCAGCCGCTTCCCCCCCTTGATGATTAGCTTATCCACGTGATTCCTCTGTTCTGGTTAATACGCAGCCGACGCCGCGGGTCATTGCGGGCGCCGCTCCGGGGCGCGACCGCCGACCACCCGCTCGATGCCGTTCGGGTCCTTAGCCGTGAAACAGTCGCCGAAGCCATGCGCCGCGAAGAGGGCCGTTACCGGGCCGGCCTGGTCGATGCCGACCTCGACCAGGAGCCAGCCGCCGACCGCGAGATGGGCCGGCGCCTCGGCCACGATCAGCCGGTAGAACTCCAGGCCGTCGGGACCGCCGTCCAGGGCGGTCACCGGTTCGAATTCCCGCACCTCCGGCTGGAGCGTCGCCAGGTCGGCCGACGGGATATAGGGCGGATTGGAAACGATCAGGTCGAAACGCTGCCCGGCAAGCGGCGCGAAGAGCGATCCCTCGCTCAGGGCGATATCGACGCCGTGCCGCGCGGCATTGCGCCGGGCGACGGCCAGGGCCGCCGCCGAGGCATCGATACCGGACACCGTTGCCGCCGGCAGCGCTTTCGCCAGCGCCACCGCAATGCAACCGCTGCCGACCCCGATATCGAGCACCGTCTTCGCGTCAGACGCCAGCCGCAGCGCCTCCGTCACCAAGACTTCGGTATCGTGACGGGGGATCAGCACCGCCGGCGTCACCTCGAAATCGAGCCCGCAGAACTCCTGGCTGCCGAGAATGTACTGCAACGGCTCGCGGCGCGCCCGCCGGGCAACCCGCCCCCGGAACGCCGCCAGTTCATCCTGGTTGAGCGGCTGGTCGAAATTGACGTAGAGGCCGACCCGGTCCATGGCGAGACTGGCCGAAAGGAGCCATTCCGCCTCCAGCCGGGCGTTGTCGATCCCCTTCTCCGCCAGGTAGCCCCGGGTCCATTCCAGCACCTTGCGGATGGTCCAGATTTCGCGGTTAATCGCCATGGGACTCCGGACTGCAGGCTGTACCGGGCACTCAGGCCGCCTCGGACTGGGCCTTCAACGCTTCCATCTGGTAGTGGGCGCGCAGGGCATCGACCACCTCGCCGATATCCCCCTCCATGATCGCGTCGAGCCGATAGAGGGTCAGGCCGATCCGGTGGTCGGTCAGCCGCCCCTGGGGAAAGTTATAGGTCCTGATCCGCTCGCTCCGGTCGCCGCTCCCCACCTGCTGTTTCCGATCGGCGGCCAGTTTGGCGTTCTGCTCGGTGGTCAGGATGTCCAGCATCCTCGACTTGAGGACCTTCATCGCCTTGGCCCGGTTCTTGATCTGGCTCCGCTCTTCCTGGCAGGCAACGACGATACCGGTCGGCAGGTGAGTGATCCGCACCGCCGAATCGGTGGTATTGACGTGCTGGCCGCCGGCACCCGACGACCGGTAGACGTCGATCTTCAGGTCGGTCGGGTTGATGTCGACCTCGATATCTTCGGCCTCGGGGAGCACGGCCACCGTGCAGGCGCTGGTATGGATCCGTCCCTGGGCCTCGGTTTCCGGCACCCGCTGCACCCGATGGGTGCCCGATTCATACTTGAGCTTGGCAAAGGCTCCCTGCCCCTCCACCAGGGCAACGACCTCCTTGAAGCCGCCCCGCTCCGACTCGGAGCTCGACATGACGTCGACCTTCCAGCGGTTGCGCTCGGCAAAGCGCGAATACATTCGGAAGAGATCGCCGGCGAACAGAGCCGCCTCGTCGCCGCCGGTACCGGCGCGGATCTCGATGATGATGTTCTTGTTGTCGTTGGGATCCTTGGGGAGCAGCAGGATCTTGATTTCGCCTTCCAGCGCCTCTTTACGCTCCGCCAACTCGCCCAGCTCAGCCTCCGCCATCTCTTTCATTTCCGGATCGGCCAGGAGTTCGCGGTTGCCGTCGATCTCCGCCAACACCTTCTTGTAGCGGCGAAAGGCCTCGACGAGTTCAGTAAGATCGTTATGCTCCCGCGACAGCTTCCGGAACTCGGGCTGGTTGGCGATCACCGTCGGATCGGCGAGGAGCGATTCCAGCTCCTGATAGCGTCTTTCCAATTCTTGTATCTTGTCGAACATCCATACATCCTGAAACGTGAAATGGTGGGGGGACCGGCACCGCCGGCCCGGGCACTGCCGCGCGCCGCTAGACGACCAGCCGGTCGTCCTTGTGGCCGCCGTTGACCTCCAGCGCTTCTTCCATGGAGCGGATCGCCACCTCCAGCTGCCGGTCGTCCGGCTCGCGGGTCGTCAGGCGCTGCAGGGCCAAACCGGGGGCAATGATCGTTCTGACGAAAGCGGTCGAATCGTTCTTGGCGCTCCACTTGAGGAACTCGTAAGAAATGCCGGCAATCAGCGGCAGCAGGACGACCCGGGAACCGGCCTTGAGATAAAACGGCCAGAGCTTGGGAATCAGGGAAAAGATCACGATGCTGACCAGCATGACGATCAGCAGGAAACTCGTCCCGCAGCGGGGATGGAGGCGGCTGTGCCGGCGGACGTTCTCCACCGTCAGTTCTTCTCCCGCTTCGAAGGCGAAAATGGTCTTGTGTTCGGCGCCATGATACTGGAAAACCCGTTGGATATCTCCCATCCGCGAGATAGACCAGATATAGAGGAGGAACACCGCCACCCGGATCACCCCGTCCACCAGATTGAAGACGATGTTGGAATCACCGATGAGCGGCACCAGGAGCTTGGTGAGATAGAGCGGCAGGATGAAAAAAAGCAGGATGCCGAAGCCGAAGGCGACAGCCATGGTCCCGCCCAGGGCCAACGGCGACAGTTCCTCTTTTTCCTCCCCCTCGGCCAGCGCCTCGTTGGCGGAGAAATTGAGCGCCTTGACCCCCATTACCAGCGAACTGAACAGGGCAACCGCACCGCGGACGACCGGCAGCTTGACGACCGGGTAGCGTTCGGAGAGGGGGGGAACCTGGTCCCGTTTCACCACGATCTCCCCGGTGGGTCGGCGGACCGCAATCGCCATCGACCGCGGCGCCCGCATCATTACCCCTTCGATAACCGCCTGACCGCCGACGTTGATCCGTTCGGCAAGCAGCAGCACCAGCGCCATGAACCGCACACGGGGATTTTTCATCCTGAGAGCTCCTTGAATGTTTCCCGGACCGCGGCCATTCTGCCGCAGCTCAGCGCCCCTTCGGGACACGGTCCCGTCAGGCACCCCGGGCCGGCATCACGGAAAATTACCGGCGCCACCTTGATGACCAGCTTCAGCATCTCCACCGCCATGGCCCGAATTTCCCATTGGGCGCGCTCGCAGCAGCGGAGGGCGAAAAAATGCCGCAACTCGCGAGCATTCATCGAGACAATGATTTTCGTTTCCGTCGCATTGGGGAGGATATACCGGGCGTCTTCCGCCGGCACCCCCGCCTCGGCCAGGGCGGCGTAGGTTTCATGAAGCGCCTGCAGCTGGGCCTCGAACCGGGCGGCAAGTTCGGGTCGCCCGGCAATGCTCGGCGGCACCACCGCGGCAAAGCGTGTGGCGTGGGAAACATAGCGCTGCGACTGTTGAGAGTAGGAGGCCAACCGGTGCCGCACCAGCTGATGACTGGTTGCCCGCGAAATCCCCTCGATCCCGAAGGTGAAGGTGGCATGCTCCAGGACCGACTGGTGTCCCAGCGACATGATCTTTTCCAGGAAGGCGGTGATGTCGGAACGGGTAAGCTTGTCCCGCAGCTCGTCGATGCCCGTCGGGGAATAACAGAGACGGGCGGCCAGAGCCACGGCGGTTTCCGGATCGGGGGTATGCTGGAGCAGGGTAACCTTCATCGGGGGTCAGAATCCTCGTCAGGTTATTATGCAAAAAATGGCAGATTATTAAAACAACTAAGTTCGGGTCGCCGGGAAAAAGCAATCCCCCCAAAACGGACAAGGGGATTTCGCCATGGACAAAATCCCCCTCCACTCACCCCGTAAAACCCACGACCGGAATTACAGGCCGTATTTTTTCCGGAAGCGCTCAACCCGACCGGCGGTGTCGACGAGCTTCTGCTTGCCGGTAAAAAACGGATGGCAGGCAGAGCAGATTTCCGTACTGATTTCGCTCCTGGTGGACCGGGTCTGGAAGGTGTTGCCGCAGGCGCACTTAACCGTTACTTCCGCATACTTGGGATGAATTCCCTCTTTCATATGGCCCTCCTTACCGGGGGATTTCCCCGGTTGACTATTGTGATTACCCGAAAGGTTTTTACCGTAGCATCGTCGCGGCATTTTTTCAAGGCTTTTTTCCACCCCGAAACGGTACGCCGGAAACGTCTTTTACCTGCTCATCGAGTCGAGGAACCCCTGGTTGCTCTTGCTCTCCGAGAGCTTTTCCAGAAGGAACTCCATACTGTCAACCACGTTCATCGGATGAAGAACCTTGCGCAGGATCCATATCCGGTTGAGCGCGGCCTTGTCAATCAGGAGCTCCTCTTTCCGGGTCCCCGACTTATTGATGTCGATGGCCGGGAAGGTTCGCTTCTCCACCAGTTTCCGGTCGAGATGAAGTTCCATGTTACCGGTCCCCTTGAACTCTTCGAAGATCACCTCATCCATCTTGCTGCCGGTGTCAATCAGGGCGGTCGCGATAATGGTCAGCGAACCACCCTCTTCGATGTTGCGGGCAGCACCGAAAAAGCGCTTCGGCTTATGGAGGGCATTGGAATCGACCCCGCCGGAAAGGATCTTCCCGGAAGGAGGGATTACTGTATTGTAGGCCCGCGCCAGCCGGGTAATCGAGTCGAGGAGGATCACCACGTCCCGTTTGTGCTCGACGAGCCGCTTCGCCTTTTCGATCACCATTTCGGCAACCTGGACGTGCCGCGAGGCCGGCTCGTCGAAAGTGGAAGAGACGACCTCGCCCCGAACAGAGCGCTGCATGTCGGTAACTTCCTCGGGACGTTCGTCGATCAACAGGACGATCAGATAGACTTCAGGGTGATTCTCGGCGATGGAATTGGCGATATTCTGGATCAGCATGGTCTTGCCGGTGCGGGGCGGCGCGACGATCAGCCCCCGCTGTCCCTTGCCGATGGGGGCGATCAGCTCAACCACCCGCATCGCCATGTTGTCGGGGGTCGTTTCCAGCTTGAGCTTTTCCTGCGGATAAAGCGGAGTCAGGTTGTCGAAGAGAATCTTGTCGCGGGCCACTTCGGGGGGTTCGAAGTTGACCGACTCAACCTTGAGCAGGGCAAAGTACCGCTCCCCTTCCTTCGGCGGGCGAATCTGCCCGGAAACCGTATCGCCGGTATGGAGATTAAAGCGGCGGATCTGCGATGGCGAGACATAGATATCATCGGGCCCCGGCAGATAGTTATAGTCGGGGGCCCGCAGAAAGCCAAAGCCGTCGGGTAGGCACTCCAAGACCCCTTCGCCGAAGATCATGCCATTTTTTTCGGTCTGGGCATTGAGAATGGCAAAAATCAGGTCCTGCTTGCGCAGGCTCGATGCCCCCTCGATATTGAGCCCCTTGGCGATCGCCGTGAGCTCGTTGATTTTCTTGCCTTTTAACTCCTGAAGGTTCATCGATTCTCCTGTAGAGTACGCACCATGCCGCGGCGGGATGGCGGCCCGGCTGGATATGGTAAGGGTGAACGGATAATTGAATACGCGACTAAAGCGGGAAGGCGTGTCCTGAAACGAGTTTAATATTTATGAAGTCGTTGCGCTCTAGGCTGTTGAAGTTCTTATGCTGAGGTGCCTGTTTGTTTATCTTGGGATGAATGAATTGCCGAGGTGAACTATTGAACTGTAAGAGGTTATAGTGTTCCTATTAAACCGATTCAGGACTTTTGTCAACAGGATTTATTGCCCCACGACGACTTTCGCTGCAGCGGCGCGCCCCCGGCAGCCCCCCTCTGCACCGGCGCGCGTCGGCACCGCCCGCCATGCACCGAAAACGGCAATTTCAGCCTTTTCTTCTCCCGGCAAAAGTTTTAAGCTATCGTCCCGAGGCATCGATTTGTGCTATAAAGGTTTTTTTGCCTAATTCACGCCGCAGAGGTATTCCGTGCAGAAGAAAGAAAAGTCCGACTACATGATCCTCGCCGTTTCCCACGCCTTCGACCTCCTGGAGCAATTTCACGATGAGAATATCGCGGAACTCGGCGTCACCGACCTTGCCCGGCGGCTCAAACTGCACAAGAACAACGTCTTCCGCCTGCTCGCCACCCTGGAGGCGCGCGGCTACGTCGAACAGAACCGGCTCACCGGCAACTACCGGCTCGGGCTCAAGACCCTGGAACTCCGCCAGACCCTGATCAAGCAGATGGCCCTCCTCCCCTACGCCAAGCCGGCACTGGAGGAACTGGTCAAGGAGTGCAACGAAACCGCCTACGTGGCAGTGCTCAAAGACCATCTGAGCACCTATCTCTACGGAGTCGAAGGTCGGGCCACGGTGCGCGTCGTTTCCCGGCTCGGTTCGCGGCTCCCCGCCTATTGCACCGCCGCCGGCAAAGTACAGCTCGCCTTTCTGAGCGAGCAGGAGCTGGAACGGTTCTTCACCCGAGTCGAACTGTCCCCCTTCACCCCCAACACGATCACCGACCGGGAACAGTTTAAGGCTCACCTGCGCGAGATAGCCGCCAAAGGATACGCTGTCGACAACGAGGAACTGGAAATCGGCGTCCGGGGTGTTGCCGCGCCGATCAAGGATTACCGAAATGCGGTGGTTGGCGCGGTGATCATTTCCGGCCCGGCCATCCGCTTTACCGATGACCATATTCGCAACGACCTGGTCCCGCTCGCCCAGAAAACCGCGGTGTCGATATCGGTCAAGCTCGGTTACCGCCTCCCGGCGGAGCAGTGATCTCCCCCCTGCCCCATCCCGACGTCCCCATCGCCTAGACGTCCGATAGCGCCCGACCGCAAAAGAGGAAGGCAACGGCTTCAGGACCGGTTCACCGGTCAGGGTGGTCCTGCTTCGCCAGCCCCCGGCGAAGCACCAGTTGAACGGCGATATCGAGGACCACCACGCCGGTTACCACCAGCATGGCGACGGCGCTGTGGCGGAAGTAGCCGAGACAGGTGAAAAACATGTAGAGCGCGACCACCCCGGCGAGGAGCGGCCGGGTCCGTTGCGCTGCCAATGCGGTTGCCGCGGCGGCATCGGGCTCTTCATCTTCCACCGCCGCAGCATGTTTTCCGAGGAGCGCCGGAACCACATGATAGCCGAGGCTGGCATCCCCGAGAATCAGCAGGATATTGAGCACAAACACCAGCAGCAGATAATTTTCCATAAGACAGTGGTAGCCTTTTTTCGCAGCGAGTGCAAGCCCGACGTCAGCGATGGAGCAGATTCCGGTACAACCCCTCGTATTCTTCCAGCTGCCGTTCCAGCCGGCGAAGCTCGGCGACGGTGTAAACCGCCTCCCCTTTGCCGATCTCCCGCTTCAACCGCTCGATCCGTTCGGTAATACTGTCGCACCGGCCGGCAACCTTGGTGGAGTCGAGCAGACTCTCGTCACGATCGTTCATAGAGACACTCCAGCCCAGCCGGCGGCCGCATCAGCAACCGGCACCGTTCATCGGCTCCCTGACTGCCGGCAGGGTAAAGTAGAACGTTGCCCCTTCCCCCGCTTTCCCTTCCGCCCAAACCCGGCCGCCGTGGCGCAGGATAATCCGCTGCACGGTCGCAAGCCCGATACCGGTTCCGGGGTATTCCGCACTGTTATGCAGCCGCTGGAACGGTTTGAAAATATCGGCCGCCGCCGTCCGGTCAAAGCCGATGCCATTATCCCGGACGAAGAACACCTGCTCGCCGCTTTGGCACTCCATCCCGACCTCGATACGCCGGCGGGGGACTTTTTCGGTATATTTCCAGGCATTACCGAGCAGATTGTCGAGAACCACCCGGAGCAGTTGCGAATCGCCGACAGCCTGGAGACCGGGTGCGACGAAAATGTCGGCCGGCCGTTCGGGAGCGGCGGCCTGATGGGAAAGGAGAATCTCGTTCGCCAGCATACTCAGATCTACCGTCCGCTGCTCCATCTCTTTCCCGGAAACCCGCGACAGGACGAGCATCGCCTCGATGAGCTGTTCCATCTTGTTGCTGGTTTCGAGGATGACGTCGACCAGCATCGTGCCGGTGTCGTCCAGACAGGTACCGCATTGATGATGGAGCACCTGGGCGGAGAGATCGATCTGCCCCAATAGCGATCGCAGATCGTGGGACAGGGAATAGCTGAACGCCTCCAGTTCCCGGTTGACCGTCTCCAGTTCGGCAGCCCGCGCCGCCAGACTGGCGTTGAGCAATTCGATCCGTCCCTGGGCCCGCTTACGCTCGGTGACATCGTTGACCAGGGTGAGAACGCACTGCTGGCCATTGATACCGATCACCTCCGCCGACAGCAGCCCCATGAAGATTCGTCCCGACCGGTGACGGAAGTTGAATTCCAGTTCGCGCACCGCCCCCTCTTCACGTAGCAACCGGGCGAACCAGAGCCGTTCCGCCGGATTCTGCCAGAGATTGAGCTGCAACGTGGTTCGCCCGATCGCCTGGTCGCGGAGGTAGCCGAAGGAACGCTCGAACGTATCGTTGACCTCGATCAGCCGCCCCTCGTCGAGGGTGGTGATGGCAATCATGATCGGCGCGGTGCGAAACGCCCGGGCAAATTTCTCCTCGGAACTGCGCAGGGCCTCTTCGGCCCGTTTCCGCTCGGTGATATCGAGAAAGGTAACGACGGCACCGATCACCTCCCCATCGCGCCGCACCGGATGCGACCAGTACTCGACCGGCAGGGGTTTATCGTCGGCACACCAGAAGACGTCGTCCTGGACATGGACTGCCTCGCCATAGAGGAACGCCCGGTTGACATGGCACTCTTCCCGGGGAAAATGACTGCCATTGACCCGGGTATGGTGGATCAGCTGATGCATCTGCTGGCCAAGCAGCCGGCTTTCGTCCTCGTAGCCGAGGAACCTGAGGCATGCGGGATTGCAGAAGATGCAGTTCCCGGCCATATCCAGGCCGTAGATCGCCTCGGCGGTGGAATTGAGCAGCAGCCGCACCCGCTGTTCGCTTTCGCGCAACGCCTGGTCCACTTCCAGCTGCCGGAGCCGGGCTACGCCGGTATCCGCGAGTAGACCGACCAGTCCGGCGCTGTATTCCATGACGCTCCGGACCTTTTCCCGGCTGAACACCGGTACCCGCTCCAGGGCGGCCAGATACCCCGCCTCGTCGAGGCCGAAGCGGCGGGCCTGGTCGCGAAAGAACGCCACGTCGGGCCGTTCATCGTCGTAGAAAAACTGGCCGGCGATCAGCATGGCCGACACCTCGCCGCCGATAACGATCGGAATCCCCACATCCCAGAGACCGTTGAGACACTTGTGCTGAAAGTACTCCCCCTCCCGCAGATGGCCCTTGATGTGGAGATTGCTCTCCAGGCAGCGCTCGGCCAGCTCCGGATGGACGCGATGGAATTCGACGCAGATCTCCTGCCACTCGGAAGCGACCAGGATCTCTCCGTCCGGGGTAACAATCCCGACCGGCATTCCGCTGATCTGGCAGAACCGTTCCATGAGGTCCCGCAAGCGAGGCATGTCGACAAGATCGGTGAAGCGGTATGCCATGGAGAACCCCTCCTTCCAGCCGGGGAATTTCCTGCCCAACGCAGCGCACAAACAAAAAGCCGCCCGTCAGCTCTCGGCCAACCGGGCGGCTCCTTCTCAATTACCAACCTGCCGCTTGATCATTTCGTCTCCTCACAGCTTGTTGATGAAGACCTCGCGGGGCTTGCTGGTGCCGTCGGAGGGACCGACAATCCCCTCCTGCTCCATCCGTTCGATGATCCGGGCGGCACGGTTGTAGCCGATCCGCAGCCGGCGCTGGACCATCGAGATCGAGGCCTGGCGGGTTTCGGCCACCAGCGCCACCGCATCGTCGTAGCGCTCGTCGACCAGATCGTCGTCCTCGCCCCCCTTGGCATCGCTCTCCTTCATTTCCAGAATCGACTTGTCATAGACCGGTTTACCCTGTTTCTTGAGGAAGTCAACTACCCGCTGTACTTCCGCATCGGAAACGAAGGCGCCGTGGACCCGCTGCATCTTGGCGGTGCCGGGGGGGAGGAAGAGCATGTCGCCGGCGCCGAGCAAAGATTCGGCACCGTTGGTGTCGAGGATGGTCCGGGAGTCGATCTTGCTCGACACCTGGAAGGAGATCCGGGCCGGGAAATTGGCCTTGATCAGGCCGGTAATGACGTCGACCGACGGCCGCTGGGTGGCGAGGATCAGGTGGATGCCGGCGGCGCGGGCCATCTGCGCCAGGCGCGCGATCGACTCCTCGATCTCCCGGCCGGCGACCATCATCAGGTCGGCCAATTCGTCGACGATGACGACGATGTATGGCAGGTGGCCATGCTCCAGGGTATCGTCCTTGGCGAGGAACTGCTGGATCGCTTCCTCGTCGTCGAGCGGCTCGTCGAGTTCCTCGATGACCACCGTCTCCTGGGCCCGCAGCTCCTCGACCTCTTTCTCTTCCTTCTCCAGCTGCCGGTTGTAGGAGTCGATGTTGCGCACCCCCTTGTCGGCCATCAGCCGGTAGCGCCGCCCCATCTCCTCCACCGCCCACTTCAGGGCCAGCGACGCCTTCTTCGGGTTGGTCACCACCGGCAAAAGCAGGTGGGGGATCCCCTCGTACACCGACAGTTCCAGCATCTTCGGGTCGACCATGATGATCCGCACGTCCTGGGGGGTAGCGGTGTAGAGGAGCGACAGGATCATTGTGTTGATCGACACCGATTTCCCCGAGCCGGTGGCACCAGCCACCAGCAGGTGGGGCATCCGGGCCAGGTCGGCCACCGTCGGCACGCCGGCGATATCCTTGCCGAGGGCCAGCGGCAGCTTCATCCGGGTGGTATGGAACTCCTCGCAGTTGAAGATCTCTTTCAGAAAGACCGTTTCCCGTTCCCGGTTGGGGATCTCGATGCCGACCACCCCCTTGCCGGGGATCGGGGCGACGATCCGGATGGACAGCGCCTGCAGCGCCATCGAGAGGTCGTCGGAGAGCGAGGCGATCCGGTTGACCTTGATGCCGGGGCCGGGGGCGAACTCGTACATGGTGATCACCGGCCCGGGGCAGATCTCCACCACCTCGCCGTCGATGCCGAAGTCCTTCAGCTTCTTCTCCAGCAGCCGGGCGTTCATAGTCAGGATATCCCGGTCGAGCCGCTTTTCCGCCACCGGCGGCGTATCGAGGAGCGACAGGGGTGGGGTCCGGTAATCACCGTCGACCTTGATGAAGTCGAAGGTCTCCTGGAGCGGGGCGCTCTTCGCCTCCTCCCTTTTCTTCTCTTTTTTCTGCACCGGCGGCGGTGGCGGCGCCGTGACGTGGACCGGTTTGATTTCCGGCGCCTTTTTCGCCGCCACTTTCTCCTCCTTGTCGAGCAGCTGGCGGTTCAGCTCCCGCCGCTCCCGGCTCCGCGCCCAGCGATCCTTGAGATTGGCGAACCACCAGTCGGCAAACAGGACAAAGGAGAACCGCGACAGCACCATCGCCGAACCGGCCAGCAGCGGCAGCAGCACCAGCAGCGCCCCGGTGACACCGAAGTAGGTCTTGAGGAAGTGGGCGCTCTTGAAACCGACGGCGCCGCCGGTCAGCACCGGCTGGCCGAGGAAGACCGTTTTCTCCAGGTTGAAGGCGAACAGGGCCGCCAGGGCGATGAGCAGGGTGACGAAGGCGCCCCCCTTGTAGGGCTTCCAGCGCAGTTCCTTGAAGCGGAGCAGCTTGTAGGAGAGGAAGAGCAGGCCGATCGGGAGCGCATAGGAGGCCAGGCCGAACATTTGCAGCAGCAGATCGGACAGGTCGGCCCCCAGCCGGCCGCCGAAATTGTGCACGCCGCTTTCCGACGAATAGGTATTGAGGGACTGGTCGCCGGCATTGAACGACACCAGGGCCAACAGGATGAAGAGCCCGACGGCGCCGAACGCCATCCCCTGGATTTCTTTTTTCAGTTTTTCTTTGCGGTCGAGTTGTTCGTCCATTCGTTCAGGCTCCGGCCGGGCAAAGGGCGGAAAGGATCTTCCCCGCCATGGTTGTCACATCTCGAGAATCAGCGGCAGAATCACCGGCCGCCGCTCGATGGTCTTGTTGAAAAAGCGCCGCAGTACCCGGCGCACTTCCAGCTTCACCTCGCCCCAGTCGCCGAGAGTCTCGCTACTCAGCCCCGCCAGGGTATCGAGGACGATCTTTTTGGTTTCGTCGAGAAACTCCTGGCTCTCGTCTTCGAAGACGAAGCCGCGGGAGACGATATCGGGACCGTAGACGATCTCGCCGCTGGTCCGGCTGATGACGATGATCACCACCACCATCCCGTCCTCGGAGAGATGCTTGCGGTCCTTGAGCACCACCGCCCCCACATCGCCGATCCCCTTGCCGTCGATGAACACCCGGCCGGTTTCGACGGTCTCGCGGATCGCCGCCCGCTCGTCGCGGAAGGAGATGACGTCGCCATTGACCGCCACGAAGCAGCGCTCCTCCGGCACCCCGACCAGCTGGGCCAGGCGGGCGTGCTTGACCAAGTGGCGGTATTCGCCGTGGACCGGGATGAAGAAGCGGGGACGAACCAGGTTGAGCATCAGCTTCAGCTCCTCCTGGGAGGCGTGCCCCGAGACGTGCACCTCGGAGACCTTCTCGTGGAAGACCTCGGCGCCCCGCCGGTAAAGGTGGTTGATCAGGTCCGAGATGGTCTTCTCGTTCCCCGGGATGAAGCGGGAGGAGAGGATCACCGTATCCCCCCGCTCCAGCTTGATCTGCTTGTGATCGTCCATGGCGATCCGCGCCAGGGCGCTCATCGGCTCCCCCTGGGAACCGGTGGTGATCATGCAGACCTGCTCCCGGGGGAGGCGGGGAAGTTCCCGCAATTCGACCAGCACGTCATCCGGAATCCGCAGGTGGCCGAGCTGGCGAGCGATCTGCACGTTGGCCACCATCGACCGACCGTTGAGCAGCACCTTGCGGCCGACACGGATCGCCGCGTCCACCGCCTGCTGCACCCGGTGGATGTTGCTGGAGAAAGCGGCGACGATGATCCGCCCCGGGCAGTGGGGGAAAATCTCGTCGAACGCCTCGCCGACCACCCGCTCGGAAAGGGTGTACCCTTCGCGTTCAACGTTGGTCGAGTCGGCCAGGAGCGCCAGCACCCCGCCGGCGCCGTAGCGGGCAAAACTGGCCAGGTCGGTCAGTTCGCCATCCACCGGCGTCTGGTCGATCTTGAAATCGCCGGTATGGATCACCACCCCCTCGGGGGTACGGATCGCCAGGGCGCAGCCGTCGACGATCGAATGGGAGACGCGGAGGAATTCCACCTGGAAGTCACCGACGGTGACCGTCTCCCGCGGCTTGACCACCTCCATGTCGACCAGCCCGTCCAGGTCGAACTCCTTCAGCTTTTCACGGACGAAACCGAGGGTCAGCGCGGTACCGTAAAGGGGGGGGGAGAGTTCCTGGAGGACGAACGGCAGGGCGCCGATGTGGTCCTCATGGCCGTGGGTGAGGAAGATCCCCCGGAGCCGGTCGGCCCGTTCCCGCAGGTAGGAGATGTCCGGGATGACCAGATCGATGCCGAGCATGTGCGGTTCGGGGAACATCAGGCCGCAGTCGACGACAATGATGTCATTGCCGTGCTCGAAGACGGTCATGTTCAGCCCGATCTCGCCGAGCCCGCCGAGGGGGATGATCCGCAGTCCCGGCTGTTGAATCAGCTCTGTCTCCATACGTTTCGGCACAAACCTTTCCGCCGGCGATCAGCTCCCGGCGCCGCCGCACCGCCGGAGCAGGGCGGCTACGGCTGCCGGTACCCCTGGCGCTGCAGGATCTCGGCAATTTTTCCGTCGCAACGGGCGATCCACTCCTTACCCGGCTGGAGGAACCATCGGACGGCATAGAACGAGCTGCGCAGCGCCCGGTAGGCGATCAGCGCCCGCGCGGCGTCACCGGCCTGCTCGAAGGACTCGCCGAGCCCCCAGAGCCGCTGGGCCGACTCGTCCACCAGGGTGCTCGCCGGTGTGTACATGTGGATCGCCGCCTCGTAATCGGCGATGGCGGCCATCGCCTTGCCGGCGGACAGGTCCGCCTCGCCGCGGAGGAACAGCGTCCGCTGCCGGTACCAGCTGTCACCCCAGATCAGGGCAACGATGACGACGGCAACGACCGTCACATTGGCAATGATTGTTTTGGTCCGTTCGATCATGATCAGCCGAAAAATCCCGGGACGACGACGAGCAGCGCCCCGACCAGGGCGGCCATCGTCCCGCAGAGGACGAGCAGGGCGGCCAGGATGTCCCACGGTCGCCGCAGGCGGTGGGCGGCCGGCAGCCCCCAGATGATGGCGGCCAGGCCGCCGAGTATCAACAGTAGCGCCGCGACGCGCATCCTAGCGCTCCAATCCCGCTTCGATAGCCGCCCGCACCCGCTCGACCAAGGCACTCCCCCGCACGGCCCCCTCCCCGGCGGTTGGGATCGGCGGCGCGAAGCGGACGGAAATGGTCCCGGTGTGCAACTCCAGCTTGTTGCGCGGATTTACCTGCATGCTGCCGTTGATGGTGAACGGCACGATCGGCACCCCAGCCCGTTCCGCCAGGAGGAACCCCCCCTTTTTGAACGGCAGCAGCGCCCCGTCCGGGGTACGGGTCCCTTCGGGAAAAATCACCACGCTGGCCCCCCCCTTGATCCGCTTGGCCGCCGCATCGAGGCTGCGCAGCGCCTTGCGGCCATCGCTCCGGTCAATAGGGATATAGCCGGCGCGCATCATGGCGGCGCCGAACAGCGGCACCCGGAAGAGCTCTTCCTTGGCCAGCCAGGAAAAACGCCGGGGGATCGCCCGGGAGAGGGCGAGAATATCGAAGTTCCCCTGATGGTTCCCCATGAAGATGACCGGCTCGGTGGGCGGCACCGCGTCCCGGCCGTGGACCAGCAGCCGGGTCCGGGCCAGGCCGAGACCGCAGCTGCTCCAGAAATAGGCGCAACGGTGGGCAAACGCGCCCCCCCGGTCAAAGATGCTGCCGATAACCGCCGCACCACTGCAAAGCAAGGTGAGCGGCACAAAAAATAGAAGGAAAATCAACGCATTAACCATACAATGCTCCAGCGGTTCATCCGGGTTACCTTACTGTTTTTTCCCCCGCGAGTCAAACAAATATCGCTTGCCAGAACCGTCCTAAATCCTATACACTGCGGTGGTTTCGCACCCATTACGCCAGGAAAAAGGAGCCCCGTCATGGCCAGTCTCAATAAAGTGATGCTGATCGGCAATCTCGGCAAAGACCCCGAAGTCCGCTACACCCCGTCCGGCACCGCCGTCGCCAGCTTCCCGGTCGCCACCTCCGAGCGGTTCAAGAGCAAGAGCGGCGAGTGGGAAGAGAAGACCGAGTGGCACAACGTCGTCCTCTGGGGACGGCAGGCGGAGGTCGCCGGCGAATATCTGGCCAAGGGAAAGACCGTGTACATCGAGGGACGGTTGCAGACCCGCAAGTGGCAGGACCGGGACGGTCGTGACCGCTACACCACCGAGGTGGTCGGCGAGAAGATGCAGATGCTCGGCGCCCGCGGCGAAGGGGGCGGCGGCGGCCGGCCCGCTGGGCGCGGCGGCGCCGACGAAAGTTTTGGCCCCGGCCCGTCCTACGACGAACCGGCTTTCAATCCGGACGACGATATTCCGTTCTGACAGATTACCGTTCGGTGAATGAAACAAAGGCCGTGCAATCTGCAAAGTTGCACGGCTTTTTGTTTCATATTCTGCCAAGCGCCAATGGGAGGCACAGCGGATCGCCAATCGCTGCCGCACGTTTACCCACCCGGTTATCCTGTATTCTCGACCTGCCGGGCCGGTCTGCTCTCTACCGGGCCCGGGCGTCATCCTTTCTTGCGGGCCGCTCCTTTTCGCTTGATTGCCCCCGGCCGCACGATGACGGTGCAGGTCATGCCGGAGGAAAGCTGAACCCCCGTCGGGGCCTCATCCAACCTGACCCGGACCGGCACCCGCTGGGCCAGCCGCACCCAGTTCATCACCGGGTTCACATCCGAGAGGAGGTCGTGGCTGGGAGGATTGTCGCGGTCGGCAATGCCACGGGCGAGGCTTTCTATGTGTCCTTTCAGCACCTGCCCTCCCCCCAGCAGCCTGATGTCGACCGGATCCCCCAGGTGCAGCAGCTGCAGTTTCGTCTCTTCGAAGTAGCCATACACGGCAAACGAGTTTTTGTCGATCAGGGCAAGCTTCGCCTCGCCCACCGAGGCGAAGTCGCCACGATGCACGTTCAAGTTGGTGACATAACCATCCACCGGCGAACGGACCTCGGTCCGCCGCAAATTCAGCTTCGCCGTCTGCACCGCCACCCGCGCCTCGTCACAAGCCGCGGTCGACGACTCCACCTGCGAAAGCGAGTTTTGAAACAACTCCGCCGACACCGCAATATTTTCCAGCTGCCGGCGCCGCTCGGCCTCCTGTTGCCGCATGGCCAGCTCCGCCTGGCGCGCGGCGAGGGCTGCCTCCGCCTTTGCCAACGCCAGCTGATAACGCTCGCGGTCGATGGCAAAGAGGATATCCCCCTTTCGTACCAGCTGGTTATCCTTGACCGGCACGTCGACCACGATGCCGGCGACATCGGCAGCGATCTTGATCACATCGGCCCGCACCCGTCCGTCACGGGTCCAGGGAGAGTTCATGTAGCGGTTCCACAGCGACCTGCCGGTGACAACGGCAACGCCCAGAATGAGGAAAGTACTGACAAATCGTAACAAGTATCGATAGTTCATAAAGACCTTTCGTTAATCACGCCAACAAGAGACCGTCACGTCCAGCGCGAAGGGTTAACAATACGAGGATCTTCCGCCGCCGGGCGCAACGAACAGGAAGGGACCGCCTCCTGGTGACCGATCTGGCACTACCGCAGCACCACGAGTCCCAAGGCACCGAAGGTGCAGATGAACAGGCAGAGCCGAAACAGGGGAGGATGCCAAACATGCCGGTAGACACCCAGCCGGCCCATGATCCTGTCAAGAATCACCTGGATAACAATGCTGAGCAAAAATACCAGCAGCAGGCTCGGCACCAGCGCGTCGAGTATCGGGATCTCACGCATCATGCAAGGCTCCTCCGGCGATAGCCACTGGAGCAGCAGGAACGCCGGCAAACACTCCCTCCTCGTCGAGCAGGGCCGAGCGGATGAGGTAAAGAGATGTGCGGATGCGGGCAAGCGATGCCTTCGTATGGTCGTCATGGTGAAGGGAGGTCCCCGCTACCGTCACGAGATCAAGGCAACTCCCCACCCGCGCCAGGGCGAGATGCCAGAGCGGCGAAGCCGGCCGGCGATAGAGATCGGCCAGGGCATTGACGGCACCCTGCACGCTCGTCTCAACATCTGCCGGGGCTTCGTTATCGTCAAGGGACTGCCGGAGCTGAATCACCGCATGGCCTATTTCCAGTACCGAGAAGAACCACGCCAGCAGCAGCCGCTCCTGGGCATCGCTTCGCGGCGGTCCGGCCAGCTGCCTATGCAGCAAGTCCCTGGTTCCGCTTTCGAAGCGGTTGCGCAGACCGGCAACCGGCTGGAAACAGGCCACCTGTACCTGGCGGCGCAACTGTCTCATCAGCCGCCTTTTTCCCCAGTCGCCATGTGCCGGGACCAGCGTGGCAAAGACCACTCCCGCTACGGCAATCCCGATCAGCGTGGCAGCGCCATCGTTGACCGCCTCGATGGCATTGAAGCTCATGGGATTGGTCGGAGCGGTGATATAGGTAAAGAAGATGAGGAAGCCGGTGCCGATGCCAACCAGTCTGGGACGGGCCACTACCAGGGACCCCGCCAGCAGCAGAGGAAGCATGGCCAGGCACAGCAGCGCCACCCCGTCAAGTGAGGGGACGACAAGAAACTTGAAGATGGTCGCCACCACCAGACCACCGGTAAAGCCGGTGATCATGCGGTGCACTGCGGCAGGCGGATCGGGAGCGGCGGCGAAAAGTGCACTGACAATACCGGCATTGATGACCGCGCTGACCCCCTCCGTCCAGCCGGAGGCAATCCAGAAGACGGCGGTAACCAGAATCGCCAGGAACGCCCTCCCCCCCGAAATCAGGGCCACAACCGGGTCGGTACGGAGATCGAACCGGACAGCCTCCTGCTCGGCCGCCGCTTTATCCTCGCCGGTCAGTGCCGCGTAGCTCCTCGTGTAACCGTGCAATTCCCGCAACAACCGGATCAACAGATGCACCGCCGTCCGGAAATCCTGAAGCGAGTCGGGATTCCCCGCGGCGACAAGTTGCCGTTCCGCTTCCCGCGCGCGCCGCGACAGGAGCACGCGCAACGCGGCGACCCTTCTAGCGGTGCGGGCCGCTACCGACTCCGGCGCCTCGGCCCCCACCAGCCCGCCAAGAGATCGGTAAATGTCGGCAAGCGCTCGACCAACCGGATTATCATCCCGCGTCAGCCGTTTCATCAATTGCTGGAAGGAGTGGAAGGTGGTTGCCGCCGCCATGAACTCACTGTTAAGCTTGCGGAGCCTGTAGTTCCGTGCCCGCAACTCGGCATCCTCCAGCACTGCCGCACTCCGCAACGATTCCAGGGTAATCGCTTTGCCAACCATCGCCAGGTGCATCTTTTCCACTTCCGCCGCATTGGCCGCTCCGGAGAGTGAGGCGCGCACCAGCGAGATGAAGGTGGCATAGAGGCTTGCCACATTGCCATAGATGGCGTTCGCAAGCGGCCGGGGAAACAGCAGATCGCTGACGACGCCGGCGCAAACGATGCCGAGACAGACCTCGCTGACGCGGCCCACGGCAATGGAAAAGAATGCAGCGGGTTGCAAAGCGGAGGGGAGCCCGATTATGGCCGCGGTGTAGCCGGCAAGCACGAACCCGTAGGATCTGAAATTGCGGTGGAATGCCGCCCCGGCAGTACAGGCCCCAATCCAGAAGGCAAGCCCCAACAGGAAAAGCTCCCGCTGCTGGGCGAAAAGGCCGACCAGCACCAGGGCTGCCAGGGTGCCGACCACGGTCGCGGCGACCCGGTACAGACTTTTCGCCAGCACCATGCCGGTTTCCGGCTGCATAACCACGAAGACGGTGATCATCGCGGTGCGCGGCTGATCGAATTCGAGCAACATCGAAAGCACCATGGCCAGCAGGGCCGCCAGGCAGATCTTCAGGGAGAACAGCAGCCCCGGCGCATCACTCCTCACCCAGCCGACCAGCTCCTGACGCGAGGAGGCAAACCACCGTTTCGCGGTATCAGCAGCCGTGGCGTTCAAGGCCGCCCTCCTTCTGCCGGTGGCGATTTGAGCGGAACGCCGCCACCCAGCGCCTGCATCAGCAAGGCATAGGCATCGAGGTAGCGCGCCTCCACCTGCGTCTTGCGTTGCGCTTCGGCAAAGGTCTGATTCTGCGCGTTGAGGACATTCAGGTAATCGGTAACCCCCGCGCGGAACGCCCGGAGCGCGATATCGTAGCTGCGCCGGGCCAACCGGCATGAATTGCCCGCCTCCGCACGCTGCTTCTCCAGCGAACGGAGCGAAACCACCTCGCTGGCGACCGACTCCAGGGCGCCGATCACCGTGCTGTTGTACGATTCCACCGCCAGGTCGTAATCCGCGACCGAAACGGCCAATGCACTGCGCAGCCGCCCCCCCTGGAAGATGGGGAGGGAGAGCGCCGGGCCGAACCCCTCGATCAGGGAACTGGGCGAGAGGAACTTGCCAAAGTCAAGGGACTGCCAGCCGACGAAGGCGGAGAGATTGATGTTGGGGTAGAAAGCCGCTTTTGCCGTCTCGATCCCCTTGGTGGCCGCCTCCACGCGCCAACGCTGGGCGACCACATCCGGCCGGCGCCCCAGGAGTTCGGCGGGGAGGAGTTCCGGAAGCCGGACCGGCAACGCCACGGAAAGGGTTGGCCGCCGTATCCGGTCGCCGTCGCCCGGCCCTTTGCCCGTGAGAGCGCTCAGCTCGTTCCGGAGCAGATCGATCGCCTCAGACAGGCGTTCGATCTCCGCGCGGGCAGCAGGGAGCGGCGTTTCGGCCTGTCGCAGGTCGAGCTCAGTGCCAAGCCCCGCGGCGAGACGCTTGCGGGTGATCGACAATATCTCCTCCCGCTGGCGCAAGGTCGACCGGGCAATATCGAGCAAAGCGTACTGCAGCGACAGATTTACGTAGGTGCGCACCACCGTCGTCTCCAGGGCCAGGCGGACCTCCTGCGCCTCAGCGCTCGCCATCTGGACATAATCCAGGGCGGCGGCGAGCGAGCTGCGGTTCCGCCCCCACAAATCGAAATCGTAGCTGAGATCGAGGGTTGCCTGGTTGCTCCACGCCCAGCTGCCGGCGTAGGGTGGCGGGATGAACTGGTTTTCGCTGAACCGCTCCCGAGTGAAAGCCGCTTCCGCGCCCAGATGGGGGAGCAGGTTCGAGCGCGCACCATCGGAAAGCGCTCGAACCTTGGCGACGCGGGCCTGTGCCATGCGCATGGTGGGGTTTCCCGCCGTCGCGGCGGCCACCAGGCGGTCCAGCTGCGGGTCCGCATATCCCTGCCACCACTGCTCGGTGGGCCACGGCGCGGCCTGCTCCGCGGCCGACTGCAGTGCCCGCCCCATGTTCAGGGTACCGGGATCGATCAGCTGCGAAGCGGGAGCGATGGTGTGCGGAATACTGGCACAACCGCCGACGAAAAGGATGCATACGGTGCTGAAAGAAACGATCGTACATCTCATAGGGAGGTAAAACGGACTCCTGTGATTATGCTGGGTGATATTTTCGTGGAGACTGATACAGAAGTGGCCGGTTCAGGGAATTGCCAGTACCGGCCACTTTCTTGGTAAAAATGACGACGCCAGGCTGGGCGTCAGAATGAAGTGATCACATTCAGCAGATACTCATTGTCTTCCAGTTTCTGTTTCAGCAGCTTCAGTTCCTGGCCGGTGTAGACCGCCGGGCCCTTGCCCAGTTCGGTCTTTATCCGCGCAATCCGCTCCTGGATGGTGTCGGACCGCTGGGAAACGGGACAGTTCCCGGAGTTCAAAAGACACAGGTCCTTGCCTTGTGCGGGGACCGTATCGGCGGCAGCCGCCAGAAGCGGGGCTGCCAGGGTTAAGGTGCAAACAACCGCGATAATCCTCTTCATTGCCTTCTCCTTTGAATGTTTACCTCTGAAGCCCAGTGAGCAGGGCTTTCTTCTTCGATGAAGTACTATCAGCGCGCTACGGGTTTACATAGCCACAACCGTGCCAGGCATATTAATATTATAATTACAACTAGTTACGATTAGTGTCCCGTACATAACGCAATATGTTGCAATTTGTACCGCAATATATTGCAATTTATGCAAAAAGCGCAGTATATTGTGGTTAACATCACCACCCGTAAAGGCCAACCCCATGCTCAACAGGGACGACTTCTTTCGGGAAGTCACCATCAGGATTTGCAGCAGCCTGGATATCCGGACTGCCCTTGCCAACACCTTCGAATACCTCAGGCGCCATGTCCCGCTGGACATACTCAGCCTCACCGTCCATGACCCCGCCCTGATGGCGATCAGAAGAGTAGCCAACATTGCGGCCGATAACGTCCAACTACCGGAAGACATCATCACCATACCCAAGGGGCTCTGGAAGAAGTTGAACGATTGGCGCCCCACCGTCCCCACCATCATCAACTCCGACCGTTACGAATTCTTCCGCTTGCTGGCCCCCTTCATTCAACTTGAGGGCAATTCCAAGATCACCGTGCCGCTGCTCATCGAAGGAAAGCCCCTCGGCTCCCTAATCCTGTGCGCACAGGGCGAGGGGAAATATAACGACGCCCACCTCAAGCTGCTCGCCACGATAGCAAGCCCGTTCGCCATTGCACTGGCCAACGCCCTCTCCTACGAAAAGCTCCTGAAGTACAGCGACCGGCTGCTGGACGACAACCGGTTCCTGAACAGGGAACTGACCGCCCAGGCCGGCTGCGAGATCATCGGGGGTGACGGGGGATTGAGGCATGTGATGGAGATGGTGCGGCAGGTGGCGCCGATCAACAACACCGTGCTCCTGCTGGGCGAAACGGGCACCGGCAAGGAGATCATCGCCAACGCCATTCACGCGGCGTCGCCACGCAAGAACGGGCCGTTCATCAAGGTGAACTGCGGGGCGATTCCCGAAAGCCTGATCGACAGCGAGCTGTTCGGCCACGAGAAGGGCGCCTTTACCGGCGCCGTCGCCGAAAAACGCGGCCGTTTCGAACGCGCCGACGGCGGGAGCATTTTTCTCGATGAGATCGGGGAACTGCCGCCCCATGCCCAGGTGCGACTGTTACGCGTCCTGCAGAACCGGGAGATCGAACGGGTCGGCGGCACCCGCCCCATCCCGGTGGACATCCGGGTGATCGCGGCCACACATCGGAACCTGGAAGAGATGGTGACGGAGAACAGTTTTCGGGAAGATCTCTGGTTCCGGCTGAACGTCTTCCCCATTATGCTGCCGCCGCTCAGACAGCGAAAGGAAGACATCCCCGCCCTGACCCGCTACTTCATGCACCAGAAGAGCGCAGAGCTGAACTTAGGTGCACCACTTCCACTGGCACCCGGGGCATTGGAGCGGCTGAAAAATTATTCGTGGGCCGGCAACGTGCGTGAACTCGAAAACCTGGTGGAACGCGAGTTGATCCTCCACCGCGGGGAGAGGCTGACATTTGACTCCCTTGCCGCCGACGGCAAGATTGCGCACCCCGCACACCTGCAGAATAGCGGACGCCAGCCGGGATCACTGCGGCTCGAAGACGCGATGGCGACCCACCTGCGGTATGTACTGGAGATGACCGGCGGAAAGATTTATGGTCCCAGCGGCGCCGCCGCCCTGCTGGACATCAAGCCAAGCACCCTGCGGTGGAGACTGGCGAAGCTGGGGATAGAGCACGGCCGCCAGAAGAAGCAGGGCTAGTCACCCGTTACGAATTGCGCCCAAGCATTATAATTCCCCCACCGCGGCCGCCGGCAGAAAGGGCGCGGCTGGGCCGACCGCTCATACCCGTTCGCGGTGAACGTGGAAGGAGAGTTCGGCCCCGGTGACGGTGCTGCGGCCGGCATAGAGAAAGATCGCCAGCCAGAGCGCCTGGAGGAAGACAATCGTTGCCGGCTGCCAGAGGGCGGCAACCGCCCCGGCAAGGTCGGCGCCACGCCATGGCTGATTCCGCAGCAGGAAAGCCGCCCCCCCCGCATACACCACCCCCAGCACGCCCATGATCTGGTACGGCGACACCCGCCCTTCGCCCCGGTAATCCGCCCGGAGCATTTCGGAAAGGAACCGCCAGAGCTGGGTTACCGCTGTTGCCGTGACGAAGGCGACTCCCGTCTTCCCCGCCAGGAAAAGGGCCGTGGCGACGAGCCCGCACAGGGCATAGAGAACGGCGGTGATTGCCTGGACCGGCAACACGGCGACGCCGTCCAACCCGTGGGCGTAGGTAATTTTCTTCAGCGGCCCGGAAAAGATGAAGCCGCGGCCGGCAAAGAGACGGCGCAGCGGCGCCGGGGCATCACGCAGCGGCTTGCCGTAGCAGCAGCCGAAACTGATGCAGGCGAGGCGGCCGAGGCCTTCGCCAAAGGAGTAGGCGATGGCGATGGCGGCCAGGGTGGCCAGCGGGGGAAGGAAGAAACCATGCGCCGTCCCGGCGGTTCGATTGAGCAGCAGGATGAGCCACGGCGCGACCACGATGCCGACAAAAACCGCCCCGCCGACCGTAAAGGTGTGGGCCTTCTTTTCCACGAGCCTCGCCACCAGCCGCGAAGCGGGGACGCAGATGGCGAGCAGGGCGACGGCAAGCAGGGCAACGCCGCCGCGGGGGATGCGCAGCGCCCCGAGCAGGATGAAGAGGTGGGTAACGGCAACGACGTAGGCGTTGGCGGTAAGGAGGCCGTACCAGGTGAGGTTGACGCCGCGCCAGGCCCCCGGCGCCGACTTGCTCACCGGCACCGCCGCCAGGATCTGCCAGCGTTCGCCGGGGAGGACGGTAAAGCCCCACCAGAAATAGAGGATAAGCGCCACGGTGATGACGGCGAGGAAACCGAAGCTGGACATTTACTAAACTCCTAACCGGCGACGGCGTGGGCAAGCAGCGAGCGAACCCGGACGTCGGTCTCGACGAGCGGCTGGGCGAAACCGCGGCTGAAGCGGCTCGCGGCCGTCGGATGGGCCATGTTGCCGAGCAGGTCGGCGGCGAAACGGACCCGCCCCGCTTCGAAAATGAGTACATCGGTGCTGCTGCCGGGGCGAAACAGGCTCTTGGGCTGGCCCCGTTCGACGAACAGCCCCGGCTCGATCGGCTGCGGCGCCTCATAGCGCCGGGCGCTGTAACACTGGACGATCTCACCGATCATCAGCGCCACCACTTCCACCATCGCCACCAGGCCGACACAGCTGCCGCGGGGGACATCGGTATTGATGACGGTGACCACCCGCCTGTTCTTCGAATACGGAGTGGCGACGGTGACCACCGCCGCCGGATTGCACGAATGGCAGTCGCCGTCGATCTCGTAACAGGCAACCACTCGGCCGGAAACGGGAAGATGGTTGTAATGGTATTTGTCGGGAGTGAGGCGAAAGA
Source organism: Geotalea uraniireducens (assembly GCF_027943965.1). Classification (NCBI taxonomy): domain Bacteria; kingdom Pseudomonadati; phylum Thermodesulfobacteriota; class Desulfuromonadia; order Geobacterales; family Geobacteraceae; genus Geotalea; species Geotalea uraniireducens. Next base: position 3,742,041 of record NZ_AP027151.1, read on the forward strand.
CGGCGAAATCCCCGCCAGCGAAGGCCCGGAGCCATTCCCGGCGGCCAGCGAGCAGTTCTTCGAAGGAGAAAAACTTCTCCTTGAGAAAGAGCTGCGAAGTCTCCGCAAACGAGCCGAGCAGCACCCGGGAGTCGGCCGGGCAGACCACGGTATCGGCGCCGGCCGGCAGGGGCCGGCATTCCCAGTAACGGATCTTCCGCTCGAACACCTTGCGCGGGGTATCGAAGCCGTCCGGGTCATCGAGGCATTCCTCCCGGTTGATGCCGCACTGGCTGATGAAATTCCGGGCCGAGCGAAGCGGCAGGTCGAAGTTGACGAACCCGAGCAGGCTCGACGCCCGGGGGCTGGTCAGGAGGCGAAAAAAGAGCGGTGCGTTTTCCCGTACCCCGGTGTACAGCAGGCGGACCATCCGGTCGCCGATCAGCTGCTCGGTACGGACCCGACCGCTCTCCCGCTCGACATACTGGTGTGGCAACGACTGGTGCATGGAGCCCTCCCCTATGGTGCCGGCTCGTCGGGCCCGGCGTCGCGATAGACGGTGAGCAGGACGAGATTGATGAGCCGGCGCAGTTCCGCCAGCGGCAGCTCTTCTCGCCGCACGCCCTCCGTCACCCGGGCAAGAAAAGCCGTCGCCGGTTCCCCCTGGAGCACGAAGCGGAGTGCCTTGCGACACGGCTCGGACACCCCGGCCGGCTCCCGGTCCAGGCGCTTTGCCTCCTCGCCGAGGAAGTGGAGCGCCTCGCCCAGGTGCCGCCGGCGAAGAGTTTCCCGGTAGTACCGTTCCGCCCCTTCGTTGAATGCCCGGGCCTCGACCGCCAGTGGCGACGAGGCATTCAGCTCGGCAAGGATGCCGCGGGTCAGCCGGCCGGCGGCGCTAAGCCGGTCCGGCTCTTCCAGTCGGGCGGCAAGCTCCCGGAGCGTCTCGCCCAGATTGAGCATTTCGCCGAGATCGGCGCCGTCTTCGGCAATGACCCGGAGAAGCGCCCGCCGGTATTCGGCCAGCGGCACCCGCAGATAGCCGGGATAGCGCCGGCTGGAACGAATCCCGCCGGTTCGTTCGAGCAGCCGGCGCAGAAAGACATTGCCGCTGTTCCGCTGCACGTAGAGGGTCGGAATACCGAGCGCCGACCCGAAAAAGAACTGCCGGCGCTCGCTCTCCACCGCCGGATCGTCGGGGATCGACTCATGGCTGACCATGCCGGCGGCCAGATACTTGAACGCCAGGGCCGTCACCAGCGTCTGCAGGTCCACCCCCCGTCCCAGGTCCCCGGCAAAGCTCTCGAACTGGCTGTAATAGCGCCCCTCGAAACCGGAAAAACCCATTTTCGCGAATTCGCGCTGTTTGTAGAGGAGATAAACCGACAGCTGCTCGTCGAAGACCCCCATCGCCGCCAGGTCCTTCCGGAGCCGGTCGGTATTGCCCGGGGCGCCGTCGAGGGCCGGGCTCCGCTCGGTGGAGAGGAGGCAGACCAGGTAGTCGATCAGCCGATAATCGGGGACGCAATCCCCGGTCAGGCCGAAGACCCCGCTCACCAGCCGGTCGAGCCAGGCCGGGCCGAAGGGGGTGATCGAATTGCCGAAGAACGACAGCTGCGCCTTCCGCCGCCAGCGGCGCCAGATCATCCGCAGATGGGTGTAGTCGAGCTCGTGGGGAAGAAAGCCGAGCGCCCGTTCGGGGTGGAAATCGGTATAGGCGAGCCGATAGGGGGCGGCGCTGTAGGTGCCGACGAACAGCGGCAGGAAGTGCTCGACGATCTTGGTGACCAGATCGCCGAGATACTTCTCGTGCCCGGCGGTAAATCCGGAGGCCGGCGCACCGAGGGCGGCGGTGAGCCGCCGGCTGCCAAGGCTGACGTGGGTGCCGTTGTTGGCGAGACTGACGCTGGAGACGCGGGGGAGGACCACCAGGTTGTTGACGATGATCCCCGCCTCGCGGAGCTTGGCCACCGCGTTGAGCTGGCTGCGGGAAAGGACCTGGTGGCAGAGTTCCATGTAGCGGTGCTTCTCCTCGCCGCGGTCCCAGCCGGAAAGGCAGGGACTCATGAACAGCTCGCGATAGAAGGCGTCGGGAATCAGGTCGTTCAGCTCCTGCTGGCGGACCGGCGGATGGGGGGCAAAATAGATCATCGCCCGCTGGCCGCTGCGCGCCAGGTCGAACTGCCGGTTGGCGTACATGACCAGCAGCTGGGTCAGGAGAAAACGGACGGCGGTCTCCCGGGCAAGCCCCCGTCCGAGGCCGGTGGCCGGGGACAGGCTGACGACGTTGAAGGAGAAGGTTTCCGGCGAGGTGTTGTCGTTCAGGTAGTGTTCGAGCAGGCGGATGCCGGTCCGACGGATAACGGGGGGGAGAATGCCGGCCGAGCCGAGGTGGTCGGCAAGGGCGAGTTTGATCAGGTAGCTGATCGGCAGGCGGAGGACCTCCTCCCCCGCCGCGGTGGTCAGCGAGAAGCGCCCGCTGTCCCGACGCCGGCCTGCCGCCGGATTCCGTTTGTCGGCCCGGAGGTCGTCGTCGAAGAGATGGCTGGCAAAGGAGGAGAGCAGCCGGCGCGGCAACCGGACCCAGCTGTTCTCCCAGACCCGGCCGGGATTGTCGGCAAGGAACCGTTCCAGGTCGCCCACCAGCCGGCGGGGCGCCTCGCCGGCGGCCGCCCGCTTCATGACGTGGGCGAAATAATTCGACTGCTCGATCACCTGCGGCAGATCGACCGCCCCCCTTTCACCCACGACCACTGCCTGGAGTTCCGTCTCGGAGCCGGCAGTCGTATCGTCGACGGCAAAGGGGAGCGACGCCGCCAGTTCCCGGGGCGACGAATACGAGACCCCGATCGCTTCGAGCGCCTGCCTGATCGATTGCCCCGCGCCCATCGGCGCGATGGCGGCTGGGGTGAATCCGGGTTCTTTGTGGATGAAAGCTTTGTGCCGCGGCAACGGCCTCTCCGGTGTTGGATGTCGCCCGCCCGGCATCACGGGCGGCACGCTGATGCGAAGGCCATTGTACGGGACGACTGTTAAACGGAGGTGCCGGTCGGGTTAAGCATTGGTCAAATCTGCGGGAGGAAAAAAGACGGCCCCCGGAGGGGCCGCCGATCACACGGGAGGCAAACCAGGCGGCGGGGCCGCCGCTCAGCGGGAAACGGTGACGAAGATCGGGTTCGAGTAGAACCAGAGATCGGCATAGGCCTTGGCGGCGGTGTTCGGCCCGACCAGGTCGTCGATCAGCGGGTTGCCGGCGGCATCGGTTTCGTTCGGGGTATTCGGCGGGAGGTTGGTGCCGCGGAGCCGGAAGTACATGGCGTTCTTGACGTTCTTCAGCCGGTAGGTCACCGTCAGGAAGCCGTCGTCGTCTTTCTCGAAGTCGCCCCGGGTGAAGGTGGCGATGACTTTCGTGCTCTCGTTGGTGTCCTTGTCGTAGGCCGGGTTGAGGGTGACGCCGTCCGCCAGGTAGCGGCCGACCTTGCCGGTGACGGCGCCGGCAATCAGATCGATATGGTCCACGGCAACCGGATCACCGTTATTGTTCATCGCCGGGCTGCGGAAGCGAATTTTCAGGGTCACATCGCCCCCCTTGTTCAGCTGCAGCTCGCCGCCCATTGCGGCCTCGCGCTCATGAACCCGCAGCCGCCGCTTCTCCCGGTGCCGCTCCTGCTCGGCGAAGGACCTGCCGTCATTGGCCCGGGCGGTGAACTGGAGGGCGTTGATCAGATCGCCGTGAACGGCGAACGAGTTGCCGGAGCGGAGTCCATCGAGCAGTTCGCGGGGGGAGATGCTGCCGTCGCAATCCTCATCCGGGGCGAAGGTGTAGGACTTGGCATACTCCCCCGGCCAGAAGTCGCCGCCGGTGCTATGGAAGTCCGAGTCGACGAAGGTGTAGAAGTGCCGGCCTTCACCGAGCAGGGCGTCCCAGAGGCCGCCGACCCGGGCGATCATGTAATCGGCGCCGCCGTAGGTGCGGGCCAGCTCCGACGAGCCGCTGTAGCCGCCCCGGGCGCTTTCTTTCTGATGGCCGGGAATCCCCTCGAAGCCGAAGGCGACATCGGGCGCGGCGTTGTTGAAGTCGCGGATGTCGGCGATGGTGTACTTCAGGGCGCGGGAGGGATGGTTCAGCAGGAAGTAGCTCGCCTTGGGGAAGTTGTCTTCGAGCCACACCGCGCCGGCCACCGCCTTCTCGTGGCTGTTGGCCAGCTTGCCGCTCACCCCGAGGTAGCCGTCGCTGGTGGTGCCGCTGTCGCTGCCGTCAAAGAGATATTCGTGCTGGGCGATGGCCTTGCCCCCCTGTTCGGCCGGGCCGACGATCGCCACACTGGCATGCTCGTGGGTCGGCACGTTCCACTCGTACCCCTGGACGATCAGTTTGTCCGGCCAGCTGCTGCGGGCGGCGCTGATGATCGGGAACGAGTACTGCCAGAGCGACTGCCAGCGCCACATCTTGCCGGCGGGCGGGTTGCCGAGGAATTCGGTGTCGGCGGGCCAGGCCAGCCCCTGGGTGTTGCGGTTGTAGGCCCCGCCATGCTCGGAGTTGGCGATCCAGTCGAGGCCGAACTGGAAGGCATGCTCGAGCACCTCCGACTGCAGGTTGCTGCCGTCGGTCAAAAAGGTGTGATTGTGAAAATCGCCGGCCAGCCACCGGCCGCGCTGGTGTTCGGCAAATGCCGCGCCGCCGCTGCCGGCGATCACCGCCGCGCAGAGCGCCGCCGCCCCTACCATCCTCAGTCCGTTTCCCTGTCTCTTGTTCATAGCTGCTCCTTTCCTTTCCGTTGGTGTCGGATGTTCCGACTACTGGCGGCAGGTTAGCAGAGCCATATTAAGATGCGGTTAATGGTCTGTAACAACTGGATTACCTGCGGCGCATCCCGCTCGTCCCCCTCCGGCCCTCAGAAGAGCAGGCTTTCCAGGCCGAGGGTCTTGCGGAAATTCCACAACTTCATGAAAAAGGCATCGAATCGTCGCCGGCGGACCTGCTCCTCCTCCCGCTGCCAGAAGAACAGCTCGCTCACCGGGTAGAGATAGCCGAAGTCGTAGGCGGTAAGATCCGGCCGGCGCCGGGCGATCAGGTCGACCGGGTAACGGTAGACCGCTTCCTGCTCCCGGACCAGTCGTTGGGCCTCTTCCCGAACGGCGGCGGCCCGGGCAAGGTAGTGGGCGGCGGCGGCCGCGGTCGGCTGCCACCAGTGGGGCGCCGCCCGTTGCGCCACCAGCGCCCGGAGGGTCAGGGCCCGGTGCCGGGCGCGAAGGGCCGTGACCTGCAGACCACGGAGCAGCTCGCGGCGAAGCGCCTGCGCCTCGCCGGCGGCCCGGCCGGGGGCGCGAGGCGTTTCCCGCTCGAACTCCTCGAGCCGGTCAACCAGGGCGCCCATCGCCGTGGCGTACTCCTCGAGGCGGGCCACCGGCCCCTGCAGGATGGCCGCCGCCTGCCGGTCGGAGGCATCGTGGAGCAGCCAGCCAAAGCTGAAGGGGGGCTCCGGCTGGAACGGTTCGTCGAAAGGGGGCGGCAGCTCGGAGAACGGCGCCAGGGCCGGCAGGTAACGGAGCAGTTCCGCCCCTTTCAGGTAACGATCCTGGAGGCGGAGCGCCTGCCGCCACCTGGCCTGCTGCCAGCTCTCGGGGACGAGATCGTCGAGGACGCTGAGCGGCCCGTCCGGCACCGGGCGGCCATCGAGCCGGTAGCGCCACGACCAGCGGGCGATGCTCCAATCGGTCAGCCAGTAGCCCCACTCGCAGCCGGAGCTGAAGGTCAGGTGACCGGTCACCCCCGCCCGTTCCATGCTCGCCATGTCCGACCAGCGGGCCTCCAGATAGGGGAGGAGGAGGAGCGGCACCGAGTTGTCGAAGGCGACCCAGTAGGCCGATTCGGGCCAGTACCAGGTCTCCCGTCGCCGGCTTTCCTGCCGGGCCCGCGCCATCATGAAGCGCTGGTTGACGTTGCCGTAGACCGGCGCATTCGCCTCGGTGGCGGAGTAGCACATGACGGTATGGATCAGCACCCCGCACTGCCGCTCCTCGGGAGCGAGTGGCAGCGGGCTGCCGACGGCTTCGACCGCCCGCTCCTGCCGGTTGCGGATCACGTGGGTGGCGAGCAGCAGCCGGGTCCGGTAGCGGCCGGTGATCTCGCCGATCAGGTACCGCTTCAGGCCGCTGAAGACCCCGGCGAGGTCGGGAAGGTACTCGCCCAGCGCCGGCTCGACGGTGACGAAATCCCACGGCACCTGGAAGAGCCAGGCCAGGTTCCGGTCCACCTGACGGCGGTAGGGGACGGGGCGGAGCGGCTTGAAGAGCTGGAATGCCTGCTGCTGGAGCATGCAGAACGACACCTCGACGCCGACGCGGACGCCTCGCCGGTGGGCGTAGGCGACGATTGCCCGGGCATGGGCCGGCCAGCGGGCCCGGTCCACCCCGCGCAGGAGGTAGAACTGCAGGGTGTTCTGGCCGTTGCGGGCCAGCCAGTCGAGGTACTCCTCCACCGCGGCAAGGGCGCCGGGAGAGTCGGGATCGTTGAGCGGCCCGGCCAGCTCGATCGGATGGAGGGTATGGAGGTGAAAGCCGCGGCTGGCGAAGCGGGGAACAGCCTGCCAGCTGAAGCGGGCGGGAAGCGGCCAGCGCCGGTAGGCGGGGATGATCGTCCGGCGGGGGTGGTAGAAACGGAAGCCGAGCTGCTCCTGGAGGAGCCCGTAAAGGGCGGCAGCGGCGCCGCGGGGCGAGCGGACCGTGGCCCGGAGGACGATCCCGCCGGCAGCGGGAGTCGAGCGCCAGCGGTAGGCCTCACCCGGCTGCCGGGCAGGCCGGGCGAGCTCGAGGACGAGCCGGACCCGGGCGGTCGGGTCGTTGCAGGCGACCCGGGCAGCGGGAAAGGCCCGCCGCAGCAGGGCGAGCGTATCGTCGACGGCGCTCTGCGCCACCGGATCGGCAAGGAGTGCCGCCGGGGCGATGATGCTCAGGGACTCCCGCTCAGCGGCGGCAGTGCCGGAAGTGCAGAGCAATACGAGGATGACGAAAAGACAACGGCAGCGGATCATGGAGGGGTGATGGCGGGGTTCGCGGGCCGAACGCAGCGCAGCGCGGCGCGGGCGGGGCCGGGCGCCGCTCAGCCGTTGGCCGCGCGATGGTGCTGGCGGAGGATGGTGCTGTAGGCGTCGTCGGTGGCCGCCGCGCCCGCCTCGGTGAAGGCCCGGGCCTGTTTCCCCATCAGCGCGAGGGTGGCGGGATCGTTGAGGAAGAAGCGCATGGCGTTGACCAGCCCTTCCCGGTCGATCTCTTCGACGACCAGCCCGGTCTCGCCATCCATCATCAGCTCCTTCGGCCCCCCCGCGGCGGAGACGATCACCGGCAGCCCGGAAGCCTGGGCTTCGAGGACGACGTTGCCGAAGGTGTCGGTGGTGCTCGGAAAGACGAAGACATCGGCCGAGGCGTAGCACTCCTGCAGCTCCGCTCCCGCCAGGTAGCCGGTGAAGAGCACCGGATAGCCCGCCAGCCGCTCTTCGAGCTCCCGTTTGTAGGGGCCGTCGCCGACAATCACCAGCTGGGCGCCACGATAGGTCTCGCTGACGGCGCTGAACGCCTCGGCCAGGAGTTCCAGGTTCTTCTCCCGCGAGACCCGGCCGACGTAAAGGAAACGGACCCCCTCGCCGAGCCCGTACGGCTCCCAGTAGCGCGGATTCCGCCGCGCCGGGGTGAAGGCGGCGGGATCGACCCAGCGGGGGAGCGGCCGGGTCTTCGCCGCCGGGATTCCCTGCTCGATCAGCTGCGCCCGGGTGCTGGCGGAGGGGACCATGATCTCCCCCATCTGGCTGTAGAACCAGACCATGTAACTCCAGGCGGCCTTCTCCAGGATCTCGTCGTTGGTCAGGCTCTTCACGTACTGGGGGATGTCGGTGTGGTAGGTGCCGGCCACCGGGATATCCATCAGCCGGGCGACTAGCAGCGCCAGCAGGCCGACGGTGCCGGGGGTGCTGATGTGGATGCTGGTAAACCCTTCCCGCTCGAAGTAGTCGATCACGTCGAGGATCGGCGGGAAATGGAGCTTGATCTCCGGGTATTCGGGGAGGACGAAATCGCCGACCGAGCGGAAGTTCATCACCCCGTCGGCATAGCCGGTCTCAGCGGGCGAGGCGGTGATCACTGTCAGCTCGATGCCGCGCTGGCGGGCGGTTTCGATCAGTCGCTTGATGGTGATCGCCACGCCGTTGATCTCGTGCAGCGTATCGGTGAAGAGGGCGATCTTCTCCCGCCGCCCCGCCGCCCCGGAGAGCGCGAAGCGGTCGTCCAGCTCCGCCATCAGTCCCTTGCCGCGGTGCTGGTGGTGAAAGGAGACGTAATAGGGGGAGATGAGCAGGTGGACGAGGCCGATGGTGCTGAAGGACTGGAAGAGGTCGAACAGCCCGGTCTTCAGCGAGACCCGGGTCAGCCGTTCGGTGTAGAGATAGATCATCCGGTTGGCGAGGTAGCTGGTAATGGCGAAAATCTTCCGGTTGCGGGTCTCGCTGTCGATCTTTTTCAGGAAGGCCGGGTCGTTCAGCAGCCGCCGCGCCTCCCGGTCGAGCAGCTGCTCGAAGCTGGCCCCCTCCCGGCTCTCGTACACTTCGGGGAGATTCTTCCGGACGAAGAAGCGGATCTTCTCCACCAGCGACATCGGCTCGGCCCCGGCGGCGAAAAATCGCTTCAGCAGGGCGTTGACGAACGGGGTGGCGCGATTCTCGCCCCGCTTCAGCCGCTCGCGGTAGAAACTGTAGCCGATGCCGTAGATGCTGTGGGCGAGGGTCAGCGGATCGCCGTCGTCTCCCTCGGCCCAGGAGCGCCGGCCGAGGACCTCGGCGATGAACTCCCCGCGGGTCTCCCCCCGGGCCACCGCCGTCCGGGCCTGGCCGATGAACAGCCCGCCGTGATCGTCCGACCCGCCGACCATCCCCTTGCGCCACGGCTCCGCACCGACCGGTTCGAGGCGGTGCTTGTCCGCCAGGTGGGCGAGCCGTTGCGGAGTCAGGGACGCGAGCAGTCGCTCGGTAAAGGCGTTGAACCGCCCGGCGCGGGCGCCGTTTTTCACCTCGAAGATATTGAACAAAAGCAGCGCCTTTTCGATGTGCTCGGCGGTGAGCTTCTCGTTCTGGGCGTAGAGCGGATGGGCGAGAAAGTGGGCGATGGTGCGAACCTGCAGGTAGGTGGTCAGTTCGTAGATGTTTTTCCGCAGCTGCATCAGATCGCGGTAGATCGCCTCGGTGATGTCGAGGACCACCACGTGGACCTTGCAGTTGTCCTCGGGGAAATAGGCGGTCACCTCGACGCTGATGAAGGTGGCGGGAAGGTGGGCGATCTCCAGAGCACCGGTGATGGTATTGTGGTCGGTGATGGTGACGTAGTCCATCCCCAGACCGCGGGCCGTCGCGTAGAGATGCTGCGGCGAGGTGAAGCTCTCCGGGCAGTTGAACTTCCGCAGCGCCCAGTAGGTCGGCTTGTTGGAATGGCTCGAATGGACATGCAGATCGGCTTTGTATGTTTTCATGCTGCCGATTATGCCGTGGCAATATTACAAAGCCGTTGCCCGGCGGTTAATTATTCGTGAACGCCGGGGCGGCACAAAAATTCCCTTGCCTCCATCCGTTTATCCGGATATAAACTAAGCATGCGCGATCTGGCCAGACTGTTTCATTCCCTCGAAGACGAAACCCGGCTGCGAATCCTGGCCCTCCTTCTGGCGACCGGTGAACTCTGCGTCTGCGACCTGATCGCCGCCCTGCAGCTCCCCCAGTCGACGGTCTCCCGGCACCTGGCCCACCTGAAGAACGCCGGCTGGCTCAAAGACCGCCGGGAAGGGGTCTGGATTTACTACGCCATCGAGCCGGCGCTGCCGACCCTCCACGACACGCTGCTCCCCGCCCTGCGCGCCTGCCTTCGGGAAAGCGACCACGGTCAGGCCGACCTGGCGCGGTTGCAGGGGTTCGGCGCAGGCAATCGCTGCGCCTGATTTTTTTTGTCGGCATACATTCGTCTATCCGGATTCAAGAAAGGGTTTCCATGAAAAAACGCGTGCTGTTCCTCTGTACCGCCAATTCCTGCCGCTCCCAGATGGCGGAAGGGTTGATCAACCACTATATCGGCGACCGGTTCAGCGCCTCTTCCGCCGGCACCAGGGCGACCGCCGTCAATCCGCGGGCGATCCGGGTGATGCGGGAACTCGGCATCGACATCGCGCACCACCGCTCAAAGGAACTGGGCGAATTCGCCGGCGAAACCTTCGACTATGTCATCACCCTCTGCGACAGCGCCAACGAACAGTGCCCGCTCTTTTTCGGCGGCGTCACCCACACCCATCTCGGCTTTGCCGACCCGGCCGGGGCGACGGGGAGCGAAGCGGAGATCGACGAGGCGTTCCGCCGGGTCCGGGACGACCTCAAAGAACGGCTGCTCGCCTTTTTCCGGGCGAACTGAGCGGAGGGGGCCATGTCCGTAAAATTGCCGTTTCTCGACCGCTTCCTCACCCTCTGGATCTTTGCCGCCATGGCGCTCGGGGTGGCCCTCGGCTACTTCGTCCCCGGCAGCGAGGCGTTCATCGACCGCTTCCGGGTCGGCACCACCAATATCCCGATCGCCGCCGGCCTGATCCTGATGATGTACCCCCCCTTCGCCAAGGTGAAATACGAGGAACTGCCGGAGGTCTTCCGCGACCGGCGGATCCTCGGCCTCTCGCTGGTGCAGAACTGGCTGATCGGCCCGGCGCTGATGTTCGTGCTGGCCGTCGTCTTTCTCCCCGACAAGCCGGAGTACATGGCCGGGCTGATCATGGTCGGCCTGGCCCGCTGCATCGCCATGGTGATCGTCTGGAACGAACTGGCCAAGGGGAATACCGAATACGCGGCGGGGCTGGTGGCGTTCAACAGCATCTTCCAGGTGCTCTTCTACAGCGTCTACGCCTGGTTCTTCATCACGGTGCTGCCGCCGCTGTTCGGCCTGGCGGGGAGCGTCGTGGCGGTGAGCATCGGGCAGATCGCCAAGAGCGTCTTCGTCTACCTGGGGATTCCGTGTCTGGCGGGGGCGCTGACCCGGCTCGTCGGCGTGAAGCTGCGGGGAAAAGCCTGGTACGAGCGGCAGGTGCTGCCGAAGATCGGCCCGTTGACCCTGATCGCCCTTCTCTTCACCATCGTGGTGATGTTCGCCCTCAAGGGGAACCTGATCGTCCAGCTCCCCTTCGACGTGGTCAGGATTGCCATCCCCCTGGGGATCTACTTCATCCTGATGTTCGTCGGCTCGTTCTATCTCGGCAGGAAACTGGGGGCCGACTACTCCCGGACCACCACCCTCGCCTTCACTGCCGCCAGCAACAACTTCGAGCTGGCCATCGCCGTGGCGGTGGCGGTCTTCGGCCTCAACTCCGGGGCGGCCTTCGCCGCGGTGATCGGGCCGCTGGTGGAGGTGCCGGTGATGATCGGCCTGGTCAACGTCGCCTTCCGGTTCCAACGCCGGTATTTTCCCGCCGGCGAACCGGCCGACACACCAGCAGACCGGTAGCGGCACAAGCAGGCGCAAAGGTCTGCCAGACGATAAAAACGCCGGGACCTCGATGGTCCCGGCGTTTTGCCGTCTGCCCCGGCCGGCGGCACCGACGCCCGGTCAGTCGAGCTGTTCCGCCAGGTAGGCCGGCACCCCCATCTGCCGCAACTGGTCCAGCTGGGCCTCGATCTCGTCGATATGCCCCTCCTCTTCGCGGAGAATCCCTTCCAAAAGCTCCCGGGTGCCGTTGTCCCCCACCTCCACCGCCACCCGGATGCTCTCGTTGTATCCCCGGATCGCCCCCTCTTCGGCGGCATGATCGTTCTGGTGCATCTTCGGCACCTCGTCGCCGATGTGCATCTTGTTCAGGTTGCTGACGATCGGCCGCCCTTCGAGAAAGAGAATCCGGGCGATCAGTTTCTCGGCATGCTTCATCTCGTCGATGGCCCGCTTTTCGATGCTCTTGTGCTGCCGCTCGTACCCCCAGTTGTCGCACATCTCCGCATGCACCATGTACTGGTTGATGGCCGTCAGCTCTTCGGCAAGCCGACTGTTCAACTGGTCGATGATCCGCTCGTTTCCTTTCATCCGCCACCTCCGCCCCGCGAAATGTCCCTGTCGCCAAACCGCGGCAAGGCCCTGCTTTTATGGTATTATTACCGACAGCGGAATTTCTTCAAGGGAAGGAGACCACGGAGATGTTCAGCGAAGAAATCAAGGACTTCATCGACCGGTCGCCGATGGCATTCGTCGCCTCGGCGGACCAGGCCGGCACCCCCCACCTGGCGGCGGCCCGCAACCTCCGGGTGCTCGATGACGACCACTTGGTGTTCGAGAACTGGTTCTGTCCCACCACCCTGGCCAACGTCACCCGCAACCGGCGGCTGGCGGTGGCGATCGCCACCCCCGACGCCACGGTGGGGTTCCAGTTCCTCGGCACGGTGAGCGAGGCACTCGACACCGCCATTCTCGATGGCTACCTCCCCGGCGGCGAAGCGCCAGGCTTCCCCCAGTCGCTGACCAGGCTGGTGATCCGGGTCGAGACGGTGCTGCCGTTTGTCGCCGGGGTCCATGCCGACGGTGCGGGCGACCGGCGGGAGTAAGCGGCTGATCCCGCGGAGGAGGCCGGACCGATGGAGCTGTCAGCAAACGCCCTTGCCGTGCTGCACGCGCGGTACCTGCTCAAGGATGAACGGGGGCGGGTGATCGAATCGCCCCGGGAGATGTTCGGCCGGATCGCCCGGACCATCGCCGCCGTCGAAAAGCGCTATCCCAACGGCAATGCGCCCTGCTGGGAAGAGCGGTTCTTCCAGTTGCTCAGCACGCGCCGTTTCCTCCCCAACTCGCCAACGATCATGAACGCCGGCAAGCCGGCCGGCCAGCTGGCCGCCTGCTTCGTCCTGCCGGTGGACGATTCGCTGACCGGCATCTTCGAAACGCTGAAGAACGCGGCGCTGATCCTGCAAAGCGGCGGCGGTACCGGCTTCTCCTTCTCCCGGCTCCGCCCCCGCCGGGATATCGTCCGCTCCACCGGCGGCATCGCCAGCGGTCCCGTCTCGTTCATGAAGATCTACAACTCGGCAACCGACGTGATCAAGCAGGGAGGAGCGCGGCGTGGCGCCAACATGGGGATTCTCCGCGTCGACCACCCGGATATCGTCGAATTCATCCGGATCAAGCGGACCGCCGCCGAACTGGCCAACTTCAACATCTCCGTCGCCGTCACCGACCGGTTCATGGCCGAATTGGCGGCCGACGGCACCTACGAGCTGGTCAATCCGCGCTCGGGAGCGGTGACCGGCACGGCGCGGGCCCGGGAGGTCTTCGACGAGATCGTGACCAGCGCCTGGGAGACCGGCGACCCGGGGGTGATCTTCATCGACCGGATCAACCGGGCCAACCCGACACCGCAGCTCGGTAGCTTCGAGAGCACCAACCCCTGCGGCGAACAGCCGCTGCTCCCCTACGAGGCGTGCGTCCTCGGCTCCCTCAACCTCGCCCGTTACGCCCGGGACGGCGCCCTGGATTACCCCGCCCTCGGCGATGCCGTCCGGACCGCCGTTCGCTTCCTCGACAACACCATCGACGCCAACAGCTATCCCCTCCCGGCCATCGAGGCGATGCACAAGGGGAACCGGAAGATCGGCCTCGGCGTCATGGGGTGGGCGGACCTGCTGGTCCTCCTCGGCCTGCCGTACAACCACCCGGCGGCCTTCGCCCTGGCCCGGACGGCGATGAAGTTCATCCGCGACACCGCCCGCCAGGCCTCGGCGGCGCTGGCGGCCGAGCGGGGGCCGTTCCCCAATTTCGCCCGGTCGATCTATGCCGCCCAGGAGCTGCCGCCGCTGCGGAATGCCACCGTCACCACCATCGCCCCGACCGGCACCCTGGCCCTGATCGCCGACTGCTCCAGCGGCATCGAACCGTATTTCGCCCTCGCCTACAAACGGCTGGTCCTCGACCGCGAGCTGACCGAGGTCAACCGGCTCTTCCTCCGGTTTGCCGAAGAACGGGGCTTCGCCTCGCCGGAGCTGCTCCGGGCGATCGAGCGCCGCGGTTCACTGCGAGGAGTCCGCAGCATTCCGACCGGGGTGCGCCGGCTCTTCCGGACCGCGCTGGAGATTCCCCTCGAAGACCACATCGAGATGCAGGCCGCCTTCCAGGAATACACCGACAATGCGGTTTCCAAGACCATCAACCTCCCCCACCGGGCGACCCGCGAGGATGTGGCGCGGGCCTACCGGCTTGCCTATGCCAGGGGATGCAAGGGGGTGACGGTCTTCCGCTACGGGGCGAAGAAGGGAACGTTGGTGAAATTTGCCGATGTCGACTGAAGCGGTCGTGAAAAAGAGTTGCATCACGGCCTGACAGGCGCCATAGTGGTGCCGGGACCGTACCGGAGGGACGACCATGCAGATCAGGAAACGAATTCTCGATTTCGAGTACGAAGAAGTGCTGGATGCCAAGACCCGGGAGCTGATCCGGGTCGGCTGCGCGGTGGCGGTGGGGTGCCCCACCTGACTGAAGAAACACTTCGCGGCAGCGAAGGAAGCGGGGGCGTCAGCCGCCGAACTGAAGGAAGCGCTGGCCTACGGGGTGATCGCCCCCTCCGGCCGGGCCAAGAATTTCGTCCAGGGGCTGGCCGCCGACCTGGGCATCGACGACTGAGCAGCGAGGAGACGGGATAAGGAGCATGGCAGGTAGAAGCTTGAGCGAACGGGGCGCCCGCCGCCGGACCAAGCGGGTCTCCATCCGCCGCAACGTCATCAGCCTCTCCCTGCCGGTGTTGCTCTCTTCGCTCTTCCAGCGGCTGGTCGCCATCGTCGACATCTTCCTGGTCGGCGGGCTGGGCGCGGCGGCCATCGCCGCCACCGGCCTGGGCCAGCTGCTGGTCCTGGTCACCATGACCGTCTTCTGGGGGCTGGCCACCGGCACGACCGTTGTAGTCGCCCACCTCTGGGGGAGCGGCCGTCGCCGGGAGGCGAAAAGCGCGGCATTCGCCGCCTGCCTGGTCTGCGTCGCCATGACCATGGTCGCCTCGGCCCTCGGCGGCCTCTACGGCGACCGGCTGGCAGCCTTTCTCGGTGCCCGCCACGAGGTGCTCACCCTGGCGGCGGGCTATATCCGGCTCGTTTTCATCTATCTGGCCTTTACCACCGGCCTCAACATCCTCTCGGCAATCATGCACGGCATCGGCAACACCCGGACGCCGATGCGGGCGATCATCCTGGTCAACATCCTCCATGTCCTGATCGCCTGGCCGCTGATCTACGGCGCGTTCGGCCTCCCCCGTCTCGGCGTCACCGGCGCCGCCTTCGCCATCAATGCCTCCGAATGCATCGGCTTTCTCTACCTGCTGTTCCGGGCGATCCGACTGCGTTACCTGCGCCCCGGGCGCCCCGACCCGACCCTCTTCCGGCGAATCTGGCGGGTCGGCTGGCCGGTGGCCCTGGAACGGGTCGCCCAGCAGAGCGGCCAGCTCTTCTACGCCAAGCTGATCATCGGCTACGGCACGGCGGCCTACGCCGCCCACCAGATCGGCGTCTCCATCGAGTCGCTCTCCTTCATGCCCGGTGCCGGGATGGGAATTGCCGCCGCCACCCTGATGGGACAGGCGCTCGGCGCCCGGAAGATCCGCCGGGCGCGGATCAGCCACCGCGAAGCCCTCCGGCTGGCGGTGATCGTCATGGGGACGATGGCGATCGTCTTCCTCACCTGCCCCGCCTTGCTGATCGGCCTCTTCACCACGGACCCGGCGGTGATCGACAAAGGGATCGTCTTCCTCCGGCTGGTCGCCTTCGCCCAGCTGCCGCTGGCCGTTTCCTTCGTCTACGCCGGCAGCCTGCGCGGGACCGGCGACACCTTTTACGTCTTCCTCGTCACCCTTGCCGCCATGTGGGGCATCCGGGTCTGCTTTTCCTGGCTCGCCGCCGACTGGCTCCACCTCTCCCTCTATGCCGTCTGGGGGGTATTCGTGGTCGACTGGTACGCCCGGGCGCTCGCTTTCTGGGGCCGCTACCGCCAGCGGGACCTGCACGCCGCCATCATCTGACCGGTGCCGCTATTTCTGGACCCACCGGCCGTTGGCCAACTGGACCCACCAGCCGGGTCGCGCCTCTTCCCGCCGGGTATCGGCGTAGGTCGCCGCCGCCTTGCCGAGCACCTGGTTGATCGCCGCCTTGCTCTCCTTCTGCTTGTTGAGCTTGATGATCGCCCGGGCCATCCCGGTGATCACCGTCTTGCGGTTGTCGTTTTCCGCCTTGACCAGCGCCTCGGTCTGGGCGGAGCTGCGCCCCTTGTCGCGGACCGTCACCAGCCCCTGGTTGGTCTCGCCGACCACCCCGCTGGTCCGCAGCGCATCGAGCTGCGGCAGGCGGGCCCGCATCTCGTCATAGGCCCGCAGTACATCGGGCATGCTCGACAGCTCGATGGCCAGTTCGTCGGCATAGTTGTCGGCCGCCCAGGCCTGGGAGACAAAGGAGATCGAAGGGAGCCGGTCGAAGAGCCGGCTCTGGGGCGTACTCGTACCCGGCTCGGCCGGCTGTTCCGCCGGCGGTTTGGCGGTTGGCGAACTGCTCTGCTCGTCGCCCGGCTTGAGGAGCATTTCGTCAAGGGACTTGTAGGCATCCTTGACCGCCTTTTCTGGGAAATAAACGTTGACGGTGATAATGGCACACGCCGCCAGCATACTGCACAGCCCGGTCACGACCCACTTGAGCATTGTTCGCATCATATCTTCCTCCTGTCAGCAGAGATCACCCGTGCACTATACCACATCGGCCGACCGTTGGCACCCCGCCGGCAACCGCTGAAAAAATCCAACCTGATTATCACCACACTTCCGCCACCGTCCCCCCTCCCATCACGGGGGAGGACGTATTAGTGCCTGCGGCAGCTTGACACCAAGCGGCAAAACCATTGTCGGACCGATCTTGCGCAGCTGCTCGCGCCGTATTCCTTCGGCCTTGTCAGTCCCGCCAGTTGAACTGGGTATCGGCCGGCGCCTCTCCGGCCGGCTCGGCACCCCGCACCGCTTTCCCCCGCGCCGCTGCCTCCCGGATCGCGCTGAAGAGATGGTCGAGGGCGATCCGGTTCTGCAGCGGCGCCACCGTGACGCTCAGATCCCGGATACCGAGGAAATCGGTATGGGAGATGTCGAGGGTGGTGAAGGTCAGGAAACCGCCTTCCAGGTAGGCGCTGAGCTCTCCCCGATCATAGGGCCGGTCGTTGCGGAAAAAGAAGCCGCGCAGCTTCTTGCCGGCCAGCCGCTGGAGGAACTCCTTGGAGAGAAGCATCCGCTCCTGCTTCCCCTTACGGGCCCAGAGATCGGTAAAGCCGCGCAGCCCGGCCAGTCCCGATCCTTCGCCATAGAGGCTGACGCCGCCGTCAAGACGCCCCGAAACATACCCCTGGATCTTCGGGATCGCGCTGCAGAGCTGTTGCAGGCTCATCCCGTCCACCAGGAGATCACCGCCATAGGCGATCCCGCGGCGCAACGCCACGAAGCCACGGCCGAAAATGGCCCCGTCATAGAAGCGGGAGCGAAGCGCGACGATCCGGACGATACCGTCCCCCTCCTGCAGCACCATCGTCGTTTCGCCCAGATTGAGCGGCCCGAAACGGACCGCACCGATCGTCAGCTCCCGCCCGGCGGCCGGCCGGGCCAGTTGATCGCGGAGCGCCGGGAAACGGGCCCGGGTGAAGGTGGTCGCCTCGGGAGGGCGGTGAAGTTGGGGAGCGGCGGAATCATAGTCGACGGGAATCGTTCCGGAAATATCCCCGATCACCAGCCGCTGGGAGGGGACCTCCAGCCGCACCCCGGCCAGGGAAAGGGCGCCGTCGACCTTCACCGCCGGGCCGTTGACTGCCGCCAGCCCGGCGACAGCGACGGTTCCGGCCACCGTCGCCTCCTGGATCATCCGGGGAAGAATGTTGACCACCGGATCGATCAGCTCGTTGACGGGGGTCGGCGCCAGCGAAAAGGCGACGGTCCCCTGCCGCTGCGGCGTCATCAGCTGCCCGATCCGCCCCTTGAGCCGGACGGCAACGGCCTCGCCGGCCGTCACCACGGCATCGTCGACGGTCAGCGCCGCGCCGGCATACTGGCCCGTCAGCCGCAGCCCGCCGTCGCTGAGGATGCTTTTCCCCCCCGCCCCGGCCAGGGCGACCTGTGCCAGTTGCACGGCTCCCCGGCAGTCGAGGCCGGTCGCTCTCCCGTAATGGCCGGTAACGGTACCGGTCGCCTGCCCGCCGGTCACCGTCACCCCCTTCTTGCCGGCCAGCATCCCCTGCAGTGGCCCGAGGCCCGCCTTGGTGACCGTCGCCGCAAAAGCCAGCTCCGGCTTGCTCCACCCCTGGCTGGCAACCAGCCGGGCAGTAACCGGCCCGCCGGCCACGGTCCCGGCCAGCTCGGCCGTACCGCCATCCTCGGCCAGCGCGAACCGGACGAGGCCCGAGGCCAGCGGCTGACCGCGCACCGCCAGTTGGCCAAGGGAGAGCGAACCATCCCCCGCCGGCCAGTTCCGGCCATCCCGCCGGCGGAGCGCCCCCTGCCAGCTGCCGGCGAGGCCGGTGATCGTCAGCTGATCGCGGCTGACCGTCCCCCCGTTCAGGCTGACGGCCAGCGGACGGTCACCGCCGCTGCCGGCGGAGCGGGGAAGCAGGCGAAAACGGATCGCCGCAGCGCCGAAGTCGGTCGTCGCCACCCGGAAACGGCCGGCGGTCAGCGCCAGCGAGCTGCCGTCGAAACTGAACAAGGAACGGGCGGCAGCGGTGGTCCGATCCCAGGCGATGCCGGTACCGCTCAGCGTCCCGTCGCCCGTCATGGCCCCACGACGCCGGCTGAAGCGAAGGGCAACCCGCCCGTCGCCGACGGTCAGCCGATGGCTGCGGAGTTCTCCCTGCCAGCCGGTGGCATTGATGGCTGCCGTTCCTGCCAGGGTGGCAAGGTTCGCCCCCTGCACCGCCAGCGAAGCCGACACCCGGCCAGTGGGCGACTTGACGCCGTAGCGCTCCAGGAATCCGGCCAGGCCGGCCAGGGGCGCCTCGGCCAGCCGGAGTTCGCCGTGCAGCGGGGTGGCGGTGCCTGGGGCAAAGGTTGCAGCGCCGGTCAGCGTCAGACCGGCGAAGCGGGCGGTCACCGGGGCCGTCTCGATCAGCAGCGGCCGCAACCGCTCCGAGAGCCTGACAACCAGCGGCAGTTCGAGCCGGGAGAGGGGAACGGTCCGATCGGCAGCGGCAGCGACCAGCCGGCCCCGGGCGATAAGTTCGCCGCCGGCGTGTTCAAAGGTCACCACACCGCCGACGGCCCGGCAAAGCGGCCGACCATCCAGGGAGAGCGCACCGTCCTGCAGGAACAGATCGCCGGACAGCGTGCCGATGCCGCGCCGGGCACTCCCCGTCAGCCGGAGGCCATGGCTGCCGAGCCGGCCGGCAAGGGCGACCCGCCGCGCCACCGCCGCCGGCAGCAGCAGCGCCGCCAGCCGCTGGAGCTCGACCTCGGCCAACCGGCCGCTAATAGTGAATTCCCGCGCGCCGCGCACCCCTTGCACCGTGCCGGCCAGCCGGGCCGCCAACAGCTTGTCGACGGCAATGTCGAGGCTCTCCAGCCGGGCCTCGTCGGTGGCGGGGCGATACCAGCCGCGGCCGGCGAGGCGCACAGAGAGCGGTACCGGTCGCCCGGCAAGCGGGACGGTCAGGTTACGGACCTCCGCCTCGGCTGCCAACGAATAGCGGCCGCTCCGCAGGGCAGCGGTAAGCTGCAAGCTTCCCGCTGCCGTTGCCAACGCCGACGAAGGCACGCCACGCACCAGCCCGGCGAAAGGGGCAAGAGCGAGCTGCGGGGCATCGAGCCGGAGCGCAAAATCCGGGGTGGCGCCCGGGCGGAAATCACCCCGTAGGGTATAGCGGTTCCCCGCATGATCGCGGCAGGAGAGATCGACCGTCCCCTCGCGGCTCCCGCGCGACGCCAGCTCGCGCAAGCGCAGGGAAAGGCCCTGCACCCCGTAGCCGACCCCCCGGACAGCCCCGTCACGGATCTGCAGCACCCCGATCCGGACCTCGGCCCCCCGCCCCTTTGCCTTGGTCGGCCGGCGCAGCCCCGCCACATTCCAGATACCGGCGCGGTTCCGCAACAGTTCGAGCGTTGGCCGCTCCAGCTCGACGCGCCGGAAGACCGGCTGGCCCCGCAGCAGAGCCGGCCACTGTGGCGCGATCACCACGGCCTCAGCGGTCGCCAGCCGGCCGGCCGGGAAGCCGGACGGGTTATCAACGGCCACGCCGCGGATGACCAGCGAATCGCCCCGCAGTTCCAGGCCGGCAATCCGGACCGGGTAATGGAGATAGCCGGTCAGCAGTCGGCCGAGCTGGGGAGCGGCAAAGGTGGCGAGATAGATTTTCAGGAGGATGGCCAGGGCAAGCACGATCAGCACGAGCGCTGCCAGCAGGCAGGCTGCCAGGCGCCCGAATCGCCGGGACGTGTGGCTTGGTTCAGCAGAGCGCGGCATCGATCATCTTCCCCCTGACGGAGACTTTAATCGGCAACGAGGGGATTGGCAAGGGGCAAGGATAAAACGGACGACGGGGCGGCCGGAAAACGGGCCCGGATAAAGAAAAAGCCCCGATCAGGCGGGGCTTTCTCATTTCGCTGCAGAGTCAACCATTGCGTCGCCCGAAACGGGCGGTCGGCAGAGATTATTTCTTCTTGCCAGCAACGGCGTCCTTGAGGGCTTTGCCCGGACGGAACTTGGGAACCTTGGCGGCAGCGATCTTGATTTCCTTACCGGTCTGGGGGTTACGGCCGGTGCGGGCCTTGCGGGTGGATACCTCGAAACTCCCGAAGCCGACCAGGGTAACTTTGTCACCCTTTTTCAGCGCATCGCCGACAGCGCCAATGAAGGCACCAACAGCCTTGTCAGCAGCTGCCTTGGTCAGGTTGGCAGATTTCGCTACAGCATCCACAAGTTCTGCTTTGGTCATGGTCAACCCTCCTTTTTATGATAATTCACGGAATACTATAGACAGAAATTTCCACTTTGCAAGGGATTATTTACGGAAATGAAATTTTTTTATCCGCCGGAAACCGTTGTCACAAAAGGACTTATGGCTCCCACCCCCCTCTCAACCCCCGTCAATCGGCGTCGTCGATTCATAACACTATAAAATCATTACAACTATTGCGCATCATCCGCCGCCGGCGCATCGCTATCATAGCTCTTCGGCTCGGTCCCGGCCGCGAACCCCTCGACGATCGCTCCCGGCGCGCCATCGCGCGCCAGCTTGCCCGTTTGAGGATCGATGGTGGCAAAGGTAATATCCGACGGCGCCGTAAAATTCTTCACCGGCAGCCGGGCAACCGCCTGTTTCATGAATTCGGTCCAGATCGGCGCCGCCGCCTGGCCGCCCGATCCCCCGGCCCCGAGGGAGCGTTCCTGATCATAGCCGACCCAGACGCCGGTTACCAGTTGCGGTACATAGCCGATAAACCAGGCATCCTTCATATCGTTGGTGGTACCGGTCTTCCCGGCCACCGGCCGGCCGAGCGCCCGGGCCCGTTGTCCGGTGCCGCTGGTGACGACACTTTCCATCAGATTGGTAATGATGTAGGCGGTTTCCGGCGAGATGACCGGGACGGCGGCTGGCCCGCGCTCGCTGCCGGCAGCCGGCGCTGGAGCCTGTGCCGGCGCCGTTGCCCCATCCCCGTCGACAACCGTCGCCGAGGAGTTGTTGGTCATCACCGGGATCACCGGAGGCGCCGTCTCCTCCAGCACCTTCCCGTCGCTGTCCTCCACCTTGGTAATGAAATAGGGGGTGGTCCGGTAGCCGCCGGAGGCGAAGACCGCGTAGGCCGAGGTCAATTCGAGGGGGGTAAGGCTCGACGAACCGAGCGCCAGGGTCAGGTTGGCCGCCAGCGGCGAGGTAATGCCGAGTTTCTTGGCGTAATCGATCGCGTAGTCGACGCCAATCTGTTCGAGGATCTTCACGCTCACCACGTTGATCGAGTTGGTCAGCGCCTCACGCATCGTGACGTTGCCGCGGTAGATATTGTCATAGTTCTTCGGCCGCCAGGCCTTTTCCTGGCCGCTGTCATACTCGACGGGGGAATCGTCGAAGATGGTGGCGGGCGTCAGCCCCTTGTCGAGGGCGGCCGCATAGATCAGCGGCTTGAAAGCCGACCCGGGGTTGCGGCGCGCCTGGATCGCCCGATTGAACTGGCTCTTGTGGAAATCGTAGCCGCCGACCATCGCCCGCACCGCCCCGGTCCGGGGATCGATCGACACCACCGCGGCCTGGGCCTCCGGCTCCTGATCGAGGGCCAGCACCGCCCCGGCCTTGTTGACATCCGGGGTAATGACGCTAACCAGGACCACGCTGCCGAGCGGCAGGAATTTCCCTTTGCCTTCCTGTTTGCCCCAGCTGTTGACCAGTTGGAGCTTGCCCGCCCAGGCCATGTTTTTCCGCGACAGGATGCCGGTCCGGTCGCCGACCCGGACCGTCGCCTCACCCTTGGCCGGGTTCACCGCCGTCACCACCCCTTGGTAGGTGCTCCCCTCCTTGAGGCTGGCCGTGTCGATGCCATCTTCCACCTTCCGGCAGAAGTCGTCGACCTCCGTCTCGGCAAGGTAGCGAAGCGGGCCGCGGAACCCCTGGCGCTTGTCGACGTTCTTCAGGCCGGTCACCACCGCTTCGTAGGCCGCCTTCTGCATCGCGCCGTCCATCGTCGTATAGATCCGCAGCCCTTCCTTGTACAGCTTGTCCATGCCGTACTTCTCTTCGAGCTGAATCCGGATGTGCTCGAGGAAATAGGCCGACTGGTCGCTGTTGACCGTTTTCATCGACTTGATGACGATCGGCATCGCCCGGGCATGCTCCGCTTCCGCCTGGGTGATATATCCCTCCTTGACCATCCGGTCGAGGACGTACGCCTGGCGCTCCTTGGCCCGATCCAGGTGCTTGATCGGCGAATAGTAGTTGGGCGCCTTGGGGAGGCCGGCCAGCATCGCCATCTCCGCCAGGTTCAGCTGGTCGACGTTCTTGCCGAAGTAGGTCTCCGCCGCCACCTGCACCCCGTAGGAACCCGCGCCGAGATAGATCTGGTTCAGGTAAATATAGAGGATTTCGTCCTTGGAGAGCCGTTCCTCCATCCGTTTGGCAAGGATCGCCTCCTTGAACTTGCGGGAGAACTTCTTCTCCGGAGTGAGAAGCATCGACTTGGCCACCTGCTGGGTGATGGTGGACGCCCCCTCCTTCTTGCTCAACGACAGGAGGTTCTTGACGGCCGCCCGGAGAATCCCCACATAGTCGAGCCCCTTGTGTTGATAAAAGTTGGCATCTTCCGCGGCGACAAAAGCCTGGATCAGCTGGCGGGGAATCTTGTCCACCGGGACGACGATCCGCCGCTCCAGGTAAAATTCGCCCACCAGGCTGCCGTCGTCGCCGAACACCTGGGAAACGATCGGCGGCTTGTAATCGGCCAGGCGATCGACCCGCGGCAGCGAGTTGTACAGGAAAAACAGGTAACCGGCTAGTGCGAGCAGCCCGATTCCACCGATGATCGAGGCTGTCACGAGAAAAATTTTTAATGGACTTTTTCCTTGCCGCCGGTTTATGTTCCGGGAGGCGGGGTTCTGCCGACCGTTGTACAACGCCATAAAACATCTCCAAGCCGTTGAAATGCAGGCTATTACGTGCTATCTGATCACCATAGCCCAGATCGCCGCGCCAGTTCAAGAAGTTTGTGGCCGGGCGCGGGACGGGGCGAGTGGTGACATGCGACGAACAGGAGGGATACCCGAATGACGAGTTGCCCAAAAAAACAGAAGTTTTGGCCGCGGATGGCGGCACCGCTCCTCACCTCTGCAGGCATCGCCCTAGTGGCTGCCTTGACCGGAGCCCCGGCGCTCGCCATGGAGATCACTCCGTTCCGGGTCGTCAACATGAGTCCGCTGGTGCAGATTTTCGGCCTGCCGGTGCCGGACAGCGCCCGCGTCCTGCAGCCCAATCAAGGCGAGGTGTCGCTCTCCGTCAACCTGGCCAACAATTTTGCCATTGACGAAAACAACCACGAGGCGATCACGCTGGATGGAGAAACCTACCGGGGGGCGCTCGACCTCCGCTATGGCCTGGCCCGGCGCTTCGAGGCGGGGATCGAAATCCCGGTAGTCGCCCAGAGCGGCGGCTTTCTCGACGGCTTTATCGAATGGTTCCATCGGACCTTCGGCTTCAACAACGGCGGCCGGGATGAGGTGCCGCGCGACCGACTCCTCTACCGCTACGAGCGGGATGGCAGCGACCGGCTGGTCATGGACGACGGCGGCGTGGGGCTGGGGGACATTCGTTTGACGGGGGGGATGCAGCTTTACGACGAACAGACCGAGGCGCCCCGCTCGCTTTCCCTGCGGGCGGCGCTCAAGCTACCTACCGGCAACAGCCACAAGCTGCGCGGCAGCGGCAGCGTCGACTTTTCACTCTGGCTCAACGGCAGCGACGATTTTCGCCTCGGCCCGGCAGGACATATGACCATTTTCGGCTCCGCCGGCGGGACGGTGATGAGCGACGGCGACGTCCTGAAGGATCAGCAGCGCAACCTGGCGGCCTTCGGCGCCGCCGGCTTCGGCTGGAGCCCGGCCGACTGGATCGCCTTGAAGGCCCAGGCGCTCTGGCACACCTCCCTCTACCGGGACAGCGAGCTGCGGGAGTTAGGCAACGACACCATCATGGGAACCATCGGCGGCACGCTGGCCTTTACCGAGCGGACCAGCCTGGATCTCGGAGTTTCTGAGGATTTGAGCGTAAAAACCGCCCCCGACGTCACCTTCAACTTCGCCCTGCATCATCGGTTCTGAGCGGCGCCACGCGCCGGGCGGATCAGGCTTTTCCGTGCCGCCGCTCTTCGCGGAGCATGTCGAACGCCAGGAGGGCAACGCCGACGCAGATGGCCGAATCGGCAACGTTGAAGGCGGGCCAGTGGTAAGTGCGCCAGTAGACATCGAGGAAGTCGATCACTTCGCCGAGCCGGACCCGGTCGATCAGGTTGCCGAGGGCACCGGCAAAGATCATTGCCAGCGCGACCGCCGCCAGCGTCTGGTCGTCCCGCAGTTTCCGGTAGGCGAAAATGATCACGACCAGGGCGGCCAGCGAAATGCCGATAAAGAACGGCAGCCGGTAACTGAAGCCGGAAAGAAAACTGAAGGCAGCGCCCCGGTTGCGCATGTAGGTGATACTGAACAGGCCGTCGATGACCGGCCGGGACTGGTAAAGCGCCATGCTCCGGTCGATCAGGATCTTGGTCGCCTGGTCGAGGCCAAGGATCAGCACGGTCACGGCCAGCAGGATTAGGTAGCGTGGTTTCATAGCGGCAATCTTTCGTCAGTCGGACGGAAAACGCGCCGGCGGTCTCGCCGCCGGCGCCGTGGTTTCCGGCAGTTTCTCACTTCACGGCGGCGGTACACTTGGCGCAGAGGGTCGGGTGCTCCGGATCGATCCCCAGCTCCTCCTCATAATGCCAGCAGCGCTCGCATTTCGTCCCCGGCGCGGCGCCGACCCCGATTCGCAACCCCTTGACGTTCTCCGCTTCCATGCTCTCGCCGGCAATCTCCGTCACCAGCTCCACCTTGGAAACGATAAAGATCGTTGCCAATTCATCGGCATACTCTCGAAGGAAAGCAAGAAGCTCCGGTTCGGCGGCCAGCTGCACCGCCGCGTCGAGGGAGTGGCCGATCACTTTCTGCACCCGGGCCTGCTCCAGAGCCTTGGCAACGTCGCTACGGACCCGGATGATCTGTTCCCAACGCTCGACGAGCGCTTCGTCCTTCCATTCGGGACGCAACGGCGGGAAGGCCGCGAGGTGGACGCTTTCCTCGGCCTGCTTCGGCATGTACCGCCAGACCTCGTCGGTGGTGAAGGAGAGGACCGGCGCCATCAGTTTCACCAGCGCTTCCAGCACCAGGTACATGACAGTCTGGGCGCTGCGCCGTTCCGGCGAATCCTTGCGGTTGGTGTAGCGCTCCTTGATGATGTCGAGGTAGAAGGCGCTCATCTCGACGGTACAGAAACCATTGACCGCATGGTAGAGAATGTGGAACTCGTACTCGTCGTAAGCCCGCAGCACCTTCTCTTTGAGGAGTTCCAGCTGGTGCAGGGCCCAGCGGTCGAGCTCGGTCATCGCCGCGAAGGGTACCATGTCGGTAGCCGGATCGAAGTCATAGAGATTGCCGAGCAGGTAGCGGCAGGTGTTGCGGATCCGCCGGTAGGCTTCGGCAAGGCGGGTCAGGATCTCCTGGGAGATCCGGATGTCGTCCCGGTAATCCTGGGCCGCCACCCAGAGACGGAGGATCTCGGCGCCGTATTTCTTGATCACCTCTTCAGGGGCGACGACGTTGCCGACCGACTTGCTCATCTTCCGCCCGGAACCGTCGACGACGAAGCCGTGGGTGAGAACCTCGCGGTACGGTGCCCGCCCCCGGGTACCGACACTGGCCAAGAGCGACGAGTGGAACCACCCCCGGTGCTGGTCGCTCCCTTCCAGGTACATGTTGGCGGGCGAGCCGAGCTCGGGGCGGTTCTCCATCACCGCCGCATGGGACACCCCGGAGTCGAACCAGACATCGAGGATATCCATCTCCTTCTCGAAGTCGGCCTTGCCGCAGGCCGGGCAGGTCGTTCCGGCCGGCAACAGCTCCGCCGCCTCCTTCTCGTACCAGATATCGGAACCGTCTGCCATGAAG
Source organism: Geotalea uraniireducens (assembly GCF_027943965.1). Classification (NCBI taxonomy): domain Bacteria; kingdom Pseudomonadati; phylum Thermodesulfobacteriota; class Desulfuromonadia; order Geobacterales; family Geobacteraceae; genus Geotalea; species Geotalea uraniireducens. Next base: position 3,768,740 of record NZ_AP027151.1, read on the forward strand.
AGGTCGGCAACATGGTGCATCACCGTGCCGTCGGCGAGGATCTCGCCGCAGGACTTGCAGTAGAAGGCGGTAATCGGCACCCCCCAGCTCCGCTGCCGGGAGATGCACCAGTCGGGCCGGTTCTCGATCATCCCGTAAATCCGCTCCTGCCCCCACTTGGGAATCCAGGAAACTCGGTTGATCTCCTCCAGCGAGCGCTGGCGGAGATTGTTCTTCTCCATGCCGATGAACCACTGTTCGGTCGCCCGGAAGATGATCGGCTTCTTGCAGCGCCAGCAGTGGGGATAGGAGTGGGTGACCTCGCCGGCGCCGACCAGGGCGCCGACTTCCCGCAGCTTCTCCATCACCGAAGCATTGGCATCGAAGACGAACTGGCCGCCGAAGAACTCCAGGCTCTGGATGTAGCGGCCCCGGTTGTCAACCGGGTTGTAGATATCGAGCCCCTCCTTGAGCGCCAGTTCATAGTCCTCCTGGCCATGCCCCGGCGCCGTGTGGACGCAGCCGGTACCGGCTTCGAGGGTGACGTGGTCGCCAAGCAGCACGATCGAGTCCCGATCGTAGAAGGGGTGCCGGCACCGTTTCCGATAGAGGAGGTCGGCGCCGAAAGTGGCAATCACCTCTCCCTGCACGCCGGTGGCCTGCTGAAAGGCATCTTTGAGCCCCTCGGCCACCACCAGCGCCTCGCCACCGGTTTCCAGGGCAACGTAGCTGAGCTCGGGGTGGAGGGCGATCGCCAGGTTAGCCGGAATGGTCCAGGGGGTGGTGGTCCAGATGACCAGGGAGACTTTCTTGCCGGCCAGGGCGGGCACCGCGGCGCTGATGTCGTCCTGGAGGGCGAATTTGACGTAGATAGAGGGCGAAACCTTGTCGGCGTACTCGACTTCCGCCTCGGCCAGTGCCGTCACGCACGACGAACACCAGTGGACCGGTTTCTTCCCCTTGTAGAGGCCGCCGTTTTCGGCGAAGCGGGCCAGTTCCCGGGCGGTGATCCCTTCGTAGTCGAAGCTCATCGTCAGGTACGGCTTGTCCCACTGGCCGAGCACGCCGAGCCGCTCGAACTCCTGGCGCTGGATATCGACGAACTTCGCCGCGTACTCCCGGCACTGCTTGCGCATCTGGTGCTTGGAGATCTCGTGCTTCTTGCTCCCCAGGTTCTTCTCCACCTGCAGTTCGATGGGAAGGCCGTGGCAGTCCCAGCCGGGGACATACGGCGCGTCGTGGCCGGTCATCCGTTTGCTCTTGAGAATGATATCCTTGAGGATCTTGTTGAGGGCGTGGCCGATATGGATATGGCCGTTGGCATACGGCGGGCCGTCATGGAGAATGTAGCGCGGCTTTCCCGCCCCCGCCGCGGTGAGCTTGCCGTACAGGTCCTGCTCCTGCCACCCGGCAAGGATGTCGAGCTCCTTCTGGGGGAGATTGGCCTTCATCGGGAAATCGGTAACCGGCAGGTTCAGGGTTTGCTTGTAGTCCATGAAACGTCCTCCGCAACGTAAGTGTTCATCCATAAAAACGAGGCGCGGCACGGGCCGCGCCAAACATGGTACGCTACAAGTAAACCGTCGAAAAGTCAAGGGTAAACGGGAAAATCCCCCCTACCCCGGCCAGCCGCCGCGCCGGGAGCGAGAAACGTCGGCCGCCACGTTGACCGGGCGGGAGTGTGGCGTTAGAATGAAAACTAATGCGAAAAAAGTGTCGGCCCGCCGGCGCAGAGTGTACAATCCCCTTCGCCCGGTCCGGAAAGGGCTGCGGAGAAAGGAAAGACGATCCATGACGAATCGCCAGCTGCTTCCCGCGCTCTTCCTCCTGGCGCTCGCAGCACCGGCCCTGGCCGCCGCGCCGCCGGCCGGGGAGTCGGGCTGCATCGCCTGTCACAGCAATGCCACAACGATGAAGGAAGCCGGCTACCCCCATTTCACCGTTACCAACGCCGAAGTCGAGGCCCAGTCGGGGATGACCGCCGACTGCCAGGACTGCCACCGGGGTGATCCGCAAGCGCGGGACAAAGAAAAAGCGCACACCGGGCTCGGCCGGCTGTTGGTGGTCAGGAAGAAAGGGCTGACCGCCGAACCGGTGGAACGGCGTCATCCGCTCTACTTCGGCGAGGGCGGCATGGGCCGGATCAGGTACGTGGCCGACAAAGACGGCAAGGGGGTGTTCGATTCGACCGTGACTACCATCCTCTGGCAGGATAAGCGCCCCGACACCCTGTCGCAGAACTTCACCATGATGAAGCAGACCTGCGGCGCCTGCCATCCCCGCGAATTTGCCCAGTTCACCACGAGCACCATGGGGCGGAATGCCAAACAGAGCTCGTATCGCAGCTGGACCGATGCCGCCCGGGGACCGCATAACTGCGGCGTCTGGTTTGCCGGCAACTACGACCGGATCGCCGCCAATACCGCGGTACCGTTCAGCGCCGCGGTAAACGACCTGAACCAGCGGGCCTGCAACAGCTGCCATGTCGGCTGCCTCGACTGCCACTATGACCCGCAGCCGGCATCGACGACCGACCCGAAACTGGGGATGCACACCTTCAACCGGACCCCGAAACCGGAAAGCTGCTACGGCGGCGGCCGGGGCTCGCTCTGCCATGCCGGCCCGGAAGACCGGCGGCGCGGCGCCGGCTACTTCGGCAGTTCCTTCTCCCACCCCGAAGGAGCCGAACCGGACATCCACCTGGCTAAGAAAGTCGGCTGCCTCGACTGCCACGAAAGCAGCCGTGACGGCAAGCTGTCCCACGCCATGGTCAAGCGCCAGGCGACCTGTGACCGCTGCCATGCCGCCATCGTCAAGAGCCACGGCAGCTCGGTGCACCGGCACCTTGCCTGCGAGGCCTGCCACATCCGCAACGTCGGCGGTTACCAGGGGACCTTCTGGGGCCCGGGAAAACTGGCCGGCTCGCCGACCCCATTCCTCAAGTACAAGGAGTATTACGGCATCATGGCGGACCCGATCCTGATCCGCGACCAGCGGGGAAGATGGATTCCGGTCAAGCCGTTCCCGATGGCAGTGATGAACGTCAAGACGGCCGACTTCAAGCCGGGGCTCTATTGGCGCTGGCCAGGCACCCTCCCCGATCTGCAGCGGACCGATGATGCCTGGGGCTACGTCGGGCTCTTTGACGGCCTGCCGGAAAACAACAAGGCACTGCTCTGGATCCAGATCGACAAACTCTCCCACAAGTACGGTCCGGCCCGCTCCTGCGACTCGTGTCACGGTACACCAGACGGCGAACAGCGCCAACTGGTCAGCTGGGATTACGCCGGTCCCGGCGCGCTCCCCTTCAGCGGCAGCCATACAGTCATCGCCAACAGCCATGGCCTGTTCATCCGCGACATGAAGGCAACCGACAGCGTCGAACCGACCACCGGAAATACCATTTCCAGCTTCGCGCCGTGGATTTACCTGAAAGACCGCTGGTCGATCCCCGGCAATTTCGCCGTGCCGCTGCCCAAGGACCGGGCCGGCTACGAACGGCTCAAGGGCAACCGGCCACAAGCGATCGCTACCGGTATCGTTCATCGGTAGCCCGACGGACCAACGACCGGCCATTTACCGGAGGAATCTCCACTCATGACCGACACAATCCGGATGCTGATCCTCGAAGACTCGGAAGACGACCTGCTGCTCTTGCTCCGCGAGGTGCGAAAAAGCGGCCTGGAGCTGACCCACCACTGCGTCGACAACGCCGCAGCCATGTGTGAGGCGCTCGATCGCCAGGAGTGGGACATCATCATTGCCGACTACAACATGCCCCAATTCGGCGCCCTGGCCGGGCTCGGAATAGTCAAGGAACGCCGTCTCGATATCCCGTTCATCATCGTTTCCGGCAAGATCGGCGAGGATCTGGCGGTGGCGGCGATGAAGGCCGGCGCCCACGACTACCTGATGAAAGGGAACCTTTCCCGGCTCGTCCCGGCCATCGAGCGGGAAATCCGCGAGGCTGGCGAGCGGCAGCGACGGCGCCAGGCCGAGGAAGCGATCCATACCCAGTTCAACCAGATCAGCACCATTTTCGACTCGCTCAACGCCATGGTCTACGTCATGGATATGGAAAACTTCGAACTCATTTATCTGAACAAGTACGGCACTCAGCTGTTCGGTGAAGATTGGGAAGGAAAGCCGTGTTACGAGGTGATCCAGGGGGGAAAGACCGTTCCGTGCGACTTCTGCTCCAACGACAAGCTGCTTATCGACGGCAAGCCGCTCCCTCCCTACATCTGGGAGTACCGGAACGAAACCAGCAGCCGCTGGTACCAGTGCATCGACAAGGCGATCCGCTGGACCGACGGCCGGCTGGTCCGGATGGAGATCGCCATCGATATCACCGAACGGAAAGAAATGGAGCGGATGAAGGATGAGATGATCTCGGCGGTGAGCCACGAGATGCACACCCCGCTGACCGCCATGCTCGGTTTTACCGAATTCCTGCTCGAGAACGAGGTCGACCGGGACCAGCAGAAAAACTTCCTCCGCACCATCTACAAGGAAACCGAGCGGCTCAACGAGCTGATCAACAACTTCCTCCAGCTGCAGCGCCTCAAGGCCAGCACCGTCAAATTCAGGATTTCCCCGGTCAAGGTGCGGCTCCTCCTTGACGATGCGGTTTCCCTCTACGCCGCCAGCGCCAAAAATCACCGGTTCAGCGTAGAGTGCCCGCCGGACCTGCCGCCGGTCCGCGGCAATGAAGAACAGCTCTACCAGGCGATCTGCAATCTCGTCTCCAATGCCATCAAGTACTCTCCCGAAGGCGGCACCATCGCGATCGGGGCCGCAGCCGACGACGGGATGATTACCATCCGGGTGCAGGACGAAGGGATCGGCATTCCGCCCGAATTTCACGACAAGATCTTCGATCGTTTTTTCCGGGTGGACAATAGCGACCGGCGCAAGGTGGGTGGTGCCGGGCTCGGTCTCACCCTGGTGAGGGAAATCGTTGCCGCCCACGGTGGCCGGGTGCGGGTCGAAAGCATTCCCGGCAAGGGAAGTACGTTCTTCGTCACCCTGCCGGTAATGAGGTAGGCGGGCGTTGCGAACCCGTCAATGGGTCAGCCAGAGATAATCGGCGTCGGCCACCGTTACCTCGCCCCGGTGGGCCCGTGAGTCGGGAAGGATGACCCAGCCGCCGAGCGCCGGATCATCCCCGGCAACCTCGGCGGGAATCCCCCCCCGGATAGCATGCCCCGCCCCAGTAATCACCACCATCGTCCGCCCCGGATTGCGTCGGGCGAAGCGGACGATGTGGAAAGCCATCGATTTGTTCCAGAGCTGCTGCGCTTCGCAGAAATTCCGGAAAAGGTCCTTCTCCGGGGCGTGGTCGGCATAGGCCCGCCGCACCATCTCCATATACGCCGAATTCACGTCACAGGTCACGTTGGGGACAAGCCGCGCCTTTTCTTCGGGGGCAAGGGAGGCAAAGCCGTGGCGGGCCACCTTGCGGGCGATCTCCCGGGGAATGTTCAAGCCGACCACCGGTATCCGCTTCTCCCGGGCATAGCACAGAATTGCGCCGTAAAAATGCCACGGCATCTGCCAGTTTCGGTAATACACCTCGCGAAACTCTTTTTCGGCCAATGCTCCGGCCGTCCACCGGTCGAGCGCCTCCTGGCTCTCGGCGGTGAACATCTCCATGCCGATGGCCAGCGGCACCCCGGCCTCTGCCAACGCCCGGATGACCCGTAGCTGAAAATCGTGATCGGCCTGGACGTCATGGATCTCGCCGACATAGACCAAGCGGGCCGCCTTGATCTCCCGGACCATCTCATGGAACGGGATTTCCCGGTTATCCTTTACCCGGACGATCAGATCATGACCGCGGCTCGCCACCGCCAGCAGAATGACCGCCGCCAGCACCGCCAGCGGCACGACCATTTTGGCCCTTCTCCCCATGCTCCCCTCCCGTCTCAGAAGACGACCGTCCCGGCCCCGGCGACAGGCGGCACCGTTTCTTTGCGCCGGTTTTCCCCGGCAGAAAAAACCAGCAGACTGTAACGGCCATAGTGGGTGATCTTCAGGGCGCAGGCCTCGGCGGCGGCCAGCGACCGGGGGAGGAACAGCGCGGCCACCCGCTCGCTGCTCCGCAGTCGGTTGCCGGCGACGAACAGGGCATCGCCCGGCGCTGCATAGCGCACGCCATCGACGGTAAACCCGGCCGGCGCGGCTTTCACCTCCGCCGGCAAAACCGGCAACAAGCCGGCCGCACGCGGGATGCCGCAGAGGAGCAGGTCGCGGTTGGCCAGAGCAGCGGTCGATAGCGCCCCCTCCCGGACCAGCACGGCATCCTCCCGGCCGAGCGAGCGCAGCAGCAGCCGGAGCAGCGGCTCGTAGGCTTCGTAACCGGTGGCGACCACCACGGTCAGCGCCCGGCTCCCCTTCAGCCGGTTGACGGTGGCCGGCAGTTCGTCAGCGGCGAGCAGCCGGAACAGGTCGACCTCCGGGTCGAGCAGCAGCCGCTCCGGCGCCGCCGGCACCCGGAACGCAAAGGGGGTCGCGGCCGATGCCAGCTGCAGAGTCCGGTCGTAAGACTCCCCCCCCGCCGTCAGCCGGATCGTCAGCGGAACCGCATAGGGGGTCCCCTCCTGGCGGACCGTACCCCGCACCTCCCACTCCACTCCCCGGCGTTGGCGGGTCACCCCGGCGAAGCTGAGCCGCGGCCCCCCCGGCCGGTCGAGCCACTGGGCAACGAATGGCGTGAGCTCCTCGCCCGCCGCCCGGGAAAAGGCCCGGGTAAAGTCGTCCCACGAGGCACGCTGGAAGCATTTATCGCGAAACACCTCCCGCAGGGCGGCCTCGAAGGCCTTGTTGCCGATCCGCCGCCGGATCATGTGGAAGAGCATCGCCCCCTTGCCGTAGCCGATCGACCGGGAGGCGGGATCGCTGCGACTGACGAACTGGCGGAGCGGGAAATCGGCCCCCGGTCCGACGAGCGAGGCGTAGTCGGCCAGGATGCGGAACCGGTACCCCCGCGCCGCCCGGGGCGACTGCCGCTCCTCCTGGTGGTAATCGGCCAGATAGGTGACCAGCCCTTCCGACCAGTTCCCCCGCCGGTAATCGACCAGGACGCCGTTGCCCCACCAGTTGTGGGCGATTTCGTGCGGGAGGCTGGTATCGATGATGAACGGCAGCCGGATCACCGTACCGCCGATCAGCGTATAGGAAGGGAAGCCATAGCCGGTCGGGAAGAAGTTTTCCACCACGGCGAATTTTTCGAAGGGATAGGTACCGAAGCGGCGGTCGTCCTCGGCGAGGTAGCGCGCCGACGCGGCAAGATAGCTGTCCGCCAGGGGGGCATCGTCGGCAAGAAAGTAGGTATAGAGCGGCAGCGAGCCGAGTTGCCGTTCCTCGATCCGGTAGGGTCCGGCCGACAGGGCGAGCGTCTCCACCGGGTGTTCCTCTTCCCAGGTGGAACTGGTCACCCCCGCCGCCGTCGTGCGGGCAATCCGCCGGCCGGCGCTGATCGCTTCGGTCCCGGCGGGAGCGATCAGCGTCAGGGTACGGCGACCGGGGCGGACCGGCGGCACGGGATACCATTCGGCATCGCTGCCGAGGTAAGTCCCCTGCGGCGAGATCGTGCCGCTGACCCCGTAGGTCGGATCCTCGGTGGCCACCGGATGCGCCGGCGCCCGGTCGGCGAAGCGGCAATGATAGCTGACCGTCACCTGCGGCGCCGGGCTTCGTTCCGGCAGCTCCACCACCAGCAGGTCGCCGGTACGCCGGAAGTGGGCCGGCTGGCCGGCCACGGCGACCCGGTCGATCTCGGCCGCCGGATTGAGCGTCAGGGACAGGGCGACGGCCGGCTCACCGCTCAGCTGCAGCAGGGTCTCGCCAGTCAGGAGCTGGTGCTCGGGATCGAGGCGGACCCGGAGCTCCTGGCGTTCCACGCCGAAGGAGCTCGGCGTGGAACAGGCCGGCAACGGCAGGCTGGCGAAAAGGATAACGATGAGCAAAAGGAGCGGTTTCATGGGGTATAACTATACCACCAAAACTGCTCGGCGAAAGGGACGGTCGGGATCAGCGCGCCGCGCCGCCGGCCGTCGCGGGGAGATAGCGGTAGCGCTTCCGTTTCTCCCCGGCCAGGGCGAGGAGATCCGCCTGGGCCACCTTCCAGACGCCATCCTCCCACACCAGGCGAAGCGAGCGGGTGCTGAACTCGGTGGCCGCCGGCCCCCCCTCCAGGCCGAAGCGCCCCCGTACCGTAGCCGCGTCGGCGCTCCGGACGGAGACCCGGACCTCCTGCAGCTGCTCCCAGCAGCAGGCGGGACGCCGGGCGGCACCGGCCAGCTTCCGGGCGAACCCTTCGCGGCTCTCCCGGCCGGTGACGCTCGTCCGGTCGTAGAGCGCACCGTAATCGCCGCTGCGCCACAACTCCAGGATCGCCTCCAGCTGTCGCTGGATCTCCCCGGACAGCTGGGAATCGGCCGGGCGGACCGTCCGCCCCTCCACCGTCCCCACCAGCAGCAGCACCAGCCACATCATCCCGAGTACCCGCTTCATCCCCGACCTCCTGTCGTGAGTTTTTTCTCATCATACGGAGGCCGGGGAGCAGGCGCAAGGGCTTTTCTACACCGTCCGGCCCACCGATTCGGCCACCAGCTTCAGCTGGGCCATCAGGGTGGCGAACTTTTTCGGCTTCAGCGATTGGGGGCCGTCGGACGAGGCCCGCTCGGGATCGGGATGGACCTCGATGATCAGGCCGTCGGCGCCGGCGGCCACCGCGGCCAGCGCCATCGGCCCGACGTAGTGGTAATCGCCGGTGCCGTGGGACGGGTCGACCACCACCGGCAGGTGGGTCTTCTCCTTGAGGACCGGGATGGCCGACAGGTCGAGGGTGTTGCGGGTGGCGGTCTCGAAGGTGCGAATCCCCCGTTCGCAGAGGATCACCGACTGGTTCCCCTCCGCCAGGACGTACTCGGCGCTCATCAGGAATTCCTGGATAGTCATCGACATCCCCCGTTTGAGGAGAACCGGCTTCCGGAGCTGTCCCACCTTCTTGAGCAGGGCGAAGTTCTGGGCGTTACGGGCGCCGATCTGCAGGATGTCGGCATACTCGGCGACCAGCTCGGCGGTTTCCGGATTGACCACCTCGGTGACGATCGGCAGCCCGGTGAGCGCCCGTGCCTTGGCAAGCAGCTTCAGCCCCTCCTCCTCCAACCCCTGGAACGAGTAGGGTGAGGTCCGCGGCTTGAACGCTCCGCCGCGCAGTACCCGCGCTCCGGCAGCCTTGACCGCCTCCGCCGTCTCGACGATCTGCGCCTCACCCTCCACCGAGCAGGGGCCGGCCATGACGATGATCTCAGGGCCGCCAATCCGCACCGTTGCGGAAATCTCGATCACGCTCGGTTCCAGTTTGACCTCCTTGGATGCCAGCTTGTACGGCTTGAGAATCGGCAGCACATTCTCCACCCCATGCATCGACTCGATCGACTGGAGGACCAGTTTGCCCCGCTCGTCGCCGACCGCCCCGATCACGTCCCGGGTCGTCCCGTGAATGACGTGGGGCTTGTAGCCGAGCTCCTTGATCCGCTTGAGCACTTCGTCCCGATCCTTCTTCGCCGCGCCCGCCTTCATGACAATGATCATCCTTTCCTCCTTGTGGTCCCGGAAAAGCACAAGGCCGGAGGATTCCCCCCCGGCCTTGATTCTCTGTGCAGCATTAAAAAAGCCGGGGGCGGTTTCCTGTCCACCCTCGGCTTCCGGTTTTGTGTATGGTTTGGTTCAGCTTCCCCTACGATAAACCTCGACCCTGGGCAGACGGCCTAAAATAAAAGCCGTACCAAAAGTAAAAGTTAAAGTAGGAAAAGAAACCGTGCTGATGCATGGTCGCAATAGTTGCCGTTTTGCCGGCAGATGTCAAGTGATAATTTCATCCCCCCGCCAGCGACGGGCAACCGGTTGCGCAAACCCTTTGACATCCTCCCCCCCGTTCCGCTACGGTTAGATCATGGAGCAGCTGATCGCCAGCCACAGTTATCCGGCCCTCTTTCTCCTCAGCTTCCTCGCCTCGACCCTGCTCCCGCTCGGGTCGGAGTGGCTGCTGGTGCTGCTGGTGCTGCGCCGCGGCGACCCGCTGCTGGCGGTCGCCGTCGCCACCGCCGGCAACTATCTCGGCGCCTGCACCACCTACCTGATCGGCCTTTACGGCGGGACGCTGCTGGTCCGCCGGGTATTGCGGATCGACGAAGCGGCCGAGGATCGGGCGAAGCGCGTGTACCGGCGTTACGGCGCCTGGTCGCTGCTCTTCTCCTGGCTGCCGGTGGTCGGCGACCCGCTCTGCCTGGTCGGCGGCCTGCTCCGGGTCGGCTTCGGCCGCTTTTCCCTGCTGGTCGGCAGCGGCAAACTGCTCCGCTACGCCGCCGTCGCCTGGCTGACACTGCAGAGCAACTGACGAACAAGACGAAGCCATGTCCGATACAATACTCGAAAACGCCATCGTCCGTTTGCTGAAGCGCCGCCCCTTCTACGGCCAGTTCCTGCTCGGCCTCCGCCGGCTGGAAGGGGAGACCGCCGCACCGCTCGGCGTCACCATCCGCGACGGCGTGCCGACCCTGACCGTCTCCCCCCGCTTTGCCGCTGCACCGCCGGCGATCCAGGAAGGGCTTTTGGAACACGTCATCAAGCACCTCCTCCATCTACACATGTCCCGCCGCAAGGGACGTCACGCCGGCGACTGGGACATCGCCTGCGACCTGGCGATCAACCCGACGATTGCACAACTGCCGGCCGAGGCCTACCTGCCCGCGTCGTTCGCCCTTCCCGACGGCCTGGCAGCCGAGGAATACTATGCCCAACTGGTCGACCCCTTCGACCTCGGCGGCCTCGACGGCGCCGGCATCGGCGACGCCGCCCGGGATGAAGGGGGAAAGAGCGGCGCCGGCCGCGACGAAATGCCGGCCGGGGAACTGGTCGACGACCACTGCCAATGGGACGACGCCGAGAGCACCCCGCTCCGGCTGGCGGAAGAGGTGGTGCGGGGGCTGACCCGCGACGCCTGGCAAAAGTGCGACGGCGAGGTGCCGGCCGACATCCGCCGGGTGGTCGAAGGGCTGCTTCGGCCATCGCCGATCCCCTGGCGCCAAATCCTCCGCCAGTTCGTCGCCGCCGCCGGGCGGACCGGCCGGGAAACCACCTGGATGAAGGAGCACCGCCGGTTCGCCCACGTCACGCCGGGAAGTCGCAAGAAACGTCGGCTGAACCTGCTGATCGGCATCGACGTCAGCGACTCCACCAATATCGTCGCCCTCCGCGAGGCCTTCGCCCACGAGCTGGTCCGGATCTCCCGGGGGCGGGAGGCGCAGCTGACCGTGCTCTACGCCAACAGCCGCGTCCAGCGGATCGAGACCTTCCGGGGGAGTACCGCCGTCGCCGAGGTCTATCACGGCGGCGGCTTCACCGATCTCCGGCCGGTATTCGATTATGCCAGGACCATGCAGCCGCGCCCGGCGGCGGTGATCTACCTGACCGACGGCATCGGCCCAGTGCCGGAACGGATGGAGTTCCCCACCCTCTGGGTATTGACCAGCGACGGCGAAAAACCGGCTCCCTGGGGAGTGGCAATGAGACTGGAGGTATGAAGCAATGACCGACACCCAACCGATGACCGCCGATTCGGTCAGGGAGCTGCTCGAAGCCGCCGGCGCGACGGTGATGGCCCGCTCGGGCCGCTCCGAAAGCTACGGCTCACCGCGGGATTTCTCCTTCGAGGTCAAGGCGCTCTTCGCCAACGGCCTCGGGCTGCACATCATCGCCCGGCAGTTCAATTATCGGGACCCGTGGGAGGCGGAGGGACGGATCAACGAAGTGGTCGACGTCTCGCTGCTCCGCGACGGGACCTACACGGCACTGCCGAAAGGGTATCCCTGGTTCCAGGGGTGCGATCTGGAGGAGGGGGTCGACGAGGCGGGACTCCGGGAGATCGTCGCCTGCGTCCGGGAGCTCAATCCGAAGGTCTACCTGCTGCAGGAGCTGACCGGCGACCTGTAGCAGCCGCAGGCGCCGGCCACAACAGAAAAGCCCCGGCGGAGCAACTCCGTCGGGGCGATCGAGTGGCGAAAGGGCTGGTTCCCTCCCTGGAACCGATGGGCACGTTCCATAAAATACTAATGTGATTCCTTTTACGTAAATCCCCCACCCATGTCAAGCAATAAAACGGCTTGAAACGGCTGTTCGAGGCGTGCCGGCGGCCACAATTGCTGCCATTCCGTATCGGCAGACACCCCTCAATCGTTCGCCCCGACGGCCGCCGCCGCAACAGCCGGGAATCCTTCGCCTTTATCAAACAGTGTTCGCGAAATCCGCAATAATTAAACATTTTTCCTCAAGATATCCCCACCGGCACCGATAGCAATACCTAGGGCAACACCGCAACATAGGGGGGCAACGGGCGGCCTGCAAGCCGCCGGCCCGCCAACCGATCAGTCCTGCCAAAGAAGGCAGCGCCGCAGCACAATCGTGAAGCGGCCGCTGCCTTTTGTCGTTTTTGCCGGTCATTTGCAATGCAAAGGGGGAGAAGGCTGATGCAGATTTTTCACAACTTGCGGATTCGCGGTAAATTCATGATCATCATCTGTTCGTTGACCATCCCGATTGCGATTCTGCTCTACCTGCTCGTCGCCGAAAAGAACATCGCCATCGACTTCGCCGCCAAGGAGATCAGCGGCGATCGCTATCTCCGGCCGCTCTACCAGCTGCTCGTCACCGTTCCCCGCTACCACCTCGATGCCGGCACCCCGGCGGCCGGGGCGGACCGGGAGCGGGTTGCCACCGCACTGCAGGAGCTGGAAACCACGGAGCGGGCCCTGGGAGGGCCGCTCAAGACCGGCGAAAAGTATGACGCCCTGCTTGCCGCCTGGAAACCGCTGGCGGAGCAGCCGGCGGACCGCCAGGCATTTACCGCCACCTACCAGAACATCCAGGCGCTCATCTCCCAGGTGGGAGACACCTCCAACCTGATCCTCGATCCCGACCTCGACAGCTACTACGCCATGGACGCCACCTTGCTCAAGCTGCCGGCCATCGAGGACATCCTCTGCCAGCTGATCATTCATGCCCGGGAGAGCCTGACCGCCGGCACGGTGTCGGCCGACGCCAAGACCCGCTTCGTGGTGCTGCTCGGCCAGCTCCGTTTCAATATCGGCGAACTGCAGCGCGGCATGGGGGTGGCCTACGCCAACAACGGCGCCGGCAACCTCAAGCCGAAGGTCGGGCCGCTACTTGAGGCAACCGTGGCTGCCGTCAACGGTGTGGCCGACACCATCGAGAAAGAGATCATCGCCGGCGACCGGCCGACCATCGACGCCGCAGCATTCGAAAGCCGGACCGTCGCCGCCGTGACCAAGGCCAGCGAGCTGTGGCAGCAGAGCATCGGCGAACTCGATCTGTTGCTCGGCCTGCGGATCGCCGGTTTCCAGCAGAAGAAGTATTTCGCCATCGCCTGGGTAAGCGTCATCCTGGTCGCCAGCATCATCCTGTCACTGTTCATGGTTCGGAACATCGCCCAGCGGCTGGCAGCCGTCGCCCTGTCGCTCAGCGAAGTAGCCGGAGGAAACCTGGCAATCCAGGTTGCCGATCCGGCCCGGGACGAAGTCGGCGACCTCTGCCGGGCGCTCGGAGAAACCGTCAGCGCTCTGCGCGGCCTGGTGGAGCTGACCGTCCACTCCTCCCACGAGGTAGCGACGGTGGTCAGCGGCCTGGAAGAAGGGGCCCGCTCGACCGTCCGGGAGCTGGAGCAGCAGTGCGTCCAGGCGAGCCAGGCAGCCACGGCGGTGGAGGAGATGAGCCAGACCATCGATGAGATCGCCCAGGGGGCGCGGAACGTCTCCGGCCACTCCCAGGAGGCGATCGGTGCCACCGAAAACGGCCGCGGCGTCACCAGCGACACTACCGGGGCGATCAAGCGCATCCACGACGCCACCGGCGGGCTGGCGGCAATGATCGAACAGTTGAACGGCAGTACCGCCGAGATTGGCGAGATCGTCTCGGTGATCGAAGACATCGCCGACCAGACCAACCTGCTGGCCCTCAACGCCGCCATCGAGGCGGCCCGCGCCGGCGAAATGGGCCGGGGGTTCGCGGTAGTCGCCGACGAGGTTCGGGCACTGGCGGAAAAGACCGTCCGGGCCACCGCCGAGATTTCCCGGCGGATCGAAACGGTGCAGGCCGATGCCGGCCGGACGGCCAAAACGATGGAAAGCGCCCTCGGCGAAGTGGCGGTCGCCTCCGATCACATCCGCCGGCTCGAAGAGGTCTTTGTCAGCATCGACGGCAAGGTGCAGTCGGTCAACGACCAGATCGCCCACATCGCCGTGGCGATCGACCAGCAGTCGACCGTTTCCCAGGAAGTGTCGCACAACATCGAACAGACCTCCAGCTCGGCCCGGGCGGTGGAACAAGTATCGCGCAGCGTGCTCGGCACGGTAGAGACACTGAAGCAGACCGCCGCCAGTCTGGTGTCGACCACCGCCCGCTTCCGGATGGGCTAGCCACCCCGCCCCTCTCTCAACGGCGGCGCCCCGGGAACGCCCGGCCGCGCCGCCGCCAGCTCCTTCCGCTTGCAATTCGCCCGAATCTCTGCCATCTAATGGGATGACGACGGCGCCCGGACCGGCAGGGACCGGTCGGTGTCCAAGCGAAGCGAAGGAGAAGGAAGATGGCGGATCAGGCGTTGCTGCAGAAACTGTTTCAGGAAGGCGGGGGACGTGATTTCCGCTGGATCGACCCCGCCGAGATCGTCGTCGGCCAGTGGGTGCGGCTGAAGTGCATGTTCGGCTGCAGCGACTACGGCCGGAACGCCTCCTGTCCGCCCAACACCCCTTCGGTGGCCGAGTGCCGCGACTTTTTCCGCGAATACCGCCTCGGGGCGATCTTCCACTTCGCCAAACGGCTCGACGACCCGGAGGAACGGCACGGCTGGTCGCGGGAGCTGAACCGGCAGCTCTTGGAACTGGAGCGGTCGGTCTTCGTCGCCGGCTATCAGAAGGCCTTCCTGATGTTCATGGACAACTGCAAGCTCTGCCGGGAATGCGCCCGCAGCCGCGCCAACTGCCGCAATCAGAAGCATGCCCGCCCCTCGGCCGAGGCGATGGCAGTCGACGTCTTCGCCACCGTCGCCAAGTTCGGCTACCCGATCGAAGTGCTCGGCAGCTACGGCGAAGAAATGAACCGCTACGCCTTCCTGCTGATCGAATAGCACAGGAGCCCGTCATGCCCGGAAGAACCGTCATTGCCGCCGCCCTCCTCGTCGCTGTCACCACCGGCGTCGGCCACGCTGCAGCAACCGCTGCGCCGGCCGCTCCCACCAGCCCTCCCGCACAGCCGGGCAACACGGCACTGCCGAGCAACCTCTTGCCCACCGCCGACCCGGCCGCAACGCCGCCCGCCGCCAACCCGGTCACCACCTCCCCGCCGCCCGCCGCCCCGCCCCGGAGCAGCGGCATGCAGCACGAGTTCCACGGCGGTTTCACCACCATCTTCGGCGTCACCAACGGCACCCCCCGTTCTAACTGACGAGCCGCCATTTTTCTCCCTCTCCCCAGCCCTCCCCCATCAGAGGGGGAGGGAGTTTATGGGAGCTTGCGGAAGATTGGAGCTTTTCGGTTTCGAATGCGGCGACGAACCACCGGACGGTGCATCGCGTTCGGATTTGCGCCAGATTCGTCGCGGCCGACCGAGCGACACCGCAGGCGGAGCAGCGCTACGGCGAAGATGGCGTGAAGACGGACGCGAGCCCTCTAAGGGTCTTCGGGGGGGGACGTGAGGTCTGCCGCCGCCTGCATCCCCGCCGCTACCTCGGGAATGATGCCGAGCCGGGCGTAGATCGGCCGGACCAGTGGCCGCAGATGCCGCAGCTGCCGGCCGAAGAGCACCCCGCCGAGCAGGCAGGCGAGCCCGCCGAGCAGCAGGGTATTCTGGGCGCCGAGCCGGTCGGCCACCGCGCCGGCCAGCAGGCTGCCGATCGGCGTCGCCCCCATGAACGACATGGTGAAGAAGCTCATCACCCGCCCCCGCTTGTCGTCGTCGACGATCGTCTGGAGAATGGTGTTGCTGGAGGCAATCTGGGCCATGGCGCCGAAGCCGGCCAGGGCAAGAAACAACGGCGAGAGGACCAGCGAGCGGGAGAGCGCGAAACCGGCTACGCCGAGACCGAAGACGCCGGCGGCCACCGCGATCACCCGGCCGAGGCCGAGGACACTCCTGCGGGAAGCGAGGTAGAGGGTGCTGCCGAAGGCGCCGATCCCGGCCGAAGCCATCAGGAAGCCGAAGGTATGGGCGCCACCATGGAGGACCTCCTTGGCGAAGATCGGCATCAGCACCACGTACGGCATCCCCATCAGGCTGATCAGGCCGAGCAGCATCAGGATGTAGCGGATCGGCTTGAAATCGAAGGCGTAGCCGAACCCCTCGCGCAACTCGTGGAGGACATGCTTCCGGCCGGGACGCGGCGGCACCGGCCGGAGCCGCATTGCCGCGAGGGCGATGATCACTGCCAGGTAGCTGGCGGCATTGATCAGGAAGCAGACTCCTTCGCCGAGGGTGGCGACCAGGATTCCGGCAATGGACGGGCCGATCAGCCGAGCGCCGTTGACCATCGACGAGTTGAGGGCGATGGCATTCCCCAGGTCTTCCTTTTTCTCCACCATCTCCACCACGAACGACTGACGGATCGGGATGTCGAAGGCATTGACCACCCCCAGCAGCGCGCTCAGCACGATGATCAGCCAGATCGGGATCGTACCGGCCAGGACGAAGGCCGCCAGCACCGCCGCCTGGACCATGGCCAGTGTCTGGGTAGCGATCAGCAGCGGCCGGCGCCGCCAGCGGTCGGCCAACACCCCGGCCACCGGCGCCAGGAGGAAGGTCGGAATCTGGCTGGCAAAGCCAACGACGCCAAGCAGGAGCGCCGAGCCGGTCAGCCGGTAGACGAGCCAGCTCATCGCCACCTGCTGCATCCAGGTGCCAACCAGCGAGACGCTCTGGCCGGCGAAAAACAACCGGTAGTTCCGGGAATGCAGCGCCCGCAGCATCAGCCGCAGCCGTTCTCCAACCTTCTCCAGCTGATCATTCGCCCCCATCGACACCCGTTACCCCTTTGCCTTCCAACTTGTTTGCCCCGCTGCCGTCGTTCGTTAGACCGGTCGACTATCTATGCTAACAGCAGCGAGGCCACTTGTCACCATCCTCTTTTCACCGGCGGCCGCCAACCGGCATTTTTCGTTGCCAGCCGCCGGCAGCCATGCTATTACGGCGACATTCCCCGCAAGGAGTCCCCATGATTCTCACCGGAACCATCGCCAACGTCGCCACCATCTGCGCCGGCGCCCTGATCGGTCGCTATGCCGGCCGTTTCGTCCCCGCCCAAACCCGCCGGACGGTGATGGCCGGGCTAGGACTGACCGTCCTGCTGATCGGCCTGCAACTGGCCCTGAAGAGCCGCCAGCCGCTGCTGGTAATCGGCGGGCTGATCATCGGCGGCGTACTCGGCGAGCTGCTGCAGATCGAAGCGCGGCTGGAAAATTTCGGCCGCTGGCTGCAGGAACGCTATGCCGGCGCCGGCAACATCGCCGAAGGCTTCGTTACCGCCAGCCTCCTCTACTGCGTCGGCGCCATGGCGATCATGGGCTCCTTGCAGGACGGCCTCGGCGGCAAGCCCTCCATCCTCTACGCCAAAGCCGCCCTCGACGGCGTCGCTTCCATCGCCCTCGCCTCGACCCTCGGCATCGGCGTGCTGTTCGCCGCCCTGCCGGTGGCCCTCTATCAGGGGGGGATCACCCTGGCCGCCGAGGTGGCCAAGGGGGTGCTGACCGAACCGGTGATCGTCGAGATGAACGCCGCCGGCGGCCTGCTGATCGTCGCCATCGCCCTCGACATGCTGGAGCTGAAGCGCATCCCGGTCGGCAACCTGCTGCCGGCGGTCTTCGTCGTTGTCGGGCTTGCCTGGGCGTGTGGCCTCGCCTGAACCGGGCGGGAAAACGTGGTAGACTTGAGCCATGGTCGGCAGTCGGTCGGCCAGAGTACGGTTCGACAAGGAGAACGAGCTCATGGCAACGAAGAAGATTCTGATGCTGGTGGGTGATTACGTGGAAGATTACGAAGTGATGGTCCCCTTCCAGGCGCTGCAGCTGGTCGGGCATCAGGTGCATGCCGCCTGCCCGGGGAAGAAGGCCGGCGAATTCGTCCGGACGGCCATCCACGACTTCGAAGGGGACCAGACCTACAGCGAGAAGCGCGGCCACAACTTCACCCTCAACGCCACCTTCGCCGACCTCCGCCCGGAAGATTACGACGCCCTGGTCATCCCCGGCGGCCGCGCCCCCGAATACATCCGGCTCAACGAAGACGTGCTGGCGGCTGTCCGCCACTTCGCCACGGCCGGCAAGCCGATCGCCGCCGTCTGCCACGGCGCCCAGCTCCTGGCGGCGGCCGGCGTCCTCAAGGGGCGGCAGTGCAACGGCTACCCGGCGGTAGCCCCGGAAATCCGCAGCGCCGGCGGCAGCTGGGTCGAACTCCCGATGGACGGCGCCCACACCGACGGCAACCTGGTCACCGCCCCGGCCTGGCCGGCCCACCCCGCCTGGCTGGCCGCCTTCCTGAAGCTGCTTGGGACGAAGATCGAACCGTAACGGTTACTGGCTATTTTTAGTGACGCGGTTTGGTGGGAAAAAGGTGAGTTAAGAATATTTATTAAAACGCCCCCGCCATTCCACGAAGGGAACGGCGGGGGCGTCGGCAGGTTGGCGAGCCGGGGCAGCCGCCCGGCTCTTCCCGGCTACCGCACGGCGCCGATCGTTACCGCCAGCTTGTCGGTCAGGTCGACGGTGCTGTTGGTCAGCGTGTCGTACCCCACCGCCTTGACGATCGTTACCGGCGCATTCAGCGCCTGCAGCCCGCTCAGGGTGATGCTCGCCCCCGTCCCCACCGTGCACGCCAGCCGCAGGAACTCGCCCGAACGGTAGCTGTCGCTGGTGGTCGCCATCGTCAGGTACGCCTTCCGCGTCGAGGCCGAGTAGTTGCCGTAGGCCAGGTTCGTCCCGCTCAGCGCGCTCCCCGGGGTGAGCGTGCTGGTGACGATCTGCCCGCTGCCGCCGGTGGTCGTGGTGACGTCCATCCCCACCGGCAGCGTCAGGGTGAAGTCGATGCCGCTGATCGACGCCGGCAGCTGCGCCGTGCTCATGGCGCTGAAGGTCACGGTGGCCGTCCCGGCTGGAAAGACGTAGTCGCCGGTCGACGGGGTGCTGCTGCCGTCGCCTCCGCCGCAGCCGGCCAGGGCCGCCAGGGTCAGGATCACGCCGATCAGGTGCTGTACTCTCTTCATGCTTTCCTCCTCAGGTATATTTCCATTTCGCTCGTTAGTGAATCGCGCCGATGGCCATCCGCAGGATGACGATGACGTCGCTGATGTCGACCTTGCCGTCACCGACCGAGATGCCGTTGACCATCGGCGCGACGTCGAGCCGGGTCAGTTGGCTCGTGTCCGGCTGGATGATCCCGACGGTCATCCGCAGCGCCTGCAGGGCGTCGACGACGGTGAGTTTCGCCGTGTCGGTGGCCGTCGGCAGGGTGTAGATGATGTTCCGCTGCACGGTGACGCTGGTGTTGTTCTGGTCGACGCCGGTGACCGCTACCTGGTAGACCTTGGCTTCGCTGAAGGTCAGCGGCTGCTGGAAGCTGCCGTTGACTACCGCCGGGGTGTAGCTCTGGCCGTTGACGCTGACGGTGACGGCGACCGGGGTGGTGTTGTCGGCGACCGTGCCGGCCAGGGTGTAGCTGCCGAGGACGGTCCGGATGTCGGCGGCCGGGTCGCTGACCGCCAGGGAGAAGGCCGTGGCCAGGGTGACGGTCCGCTTGATTTCGACGGTCTGCCCGGCGCCGTTCGTGGCGGTGATCAGGATGGTGTTCTGGCCGTTCTGCAGGGTGGCGGTGAATGCGTAGCCGCTGGCGGTGAGCGCGGCCAGCTGCGGCGTGGCGCCGTTGACCGACCAGCTGACGACGGTGGTGGCGTCGAGCGGGCTGATGCTGCCGCTGACGGCGATGTTCTGCTGGTAGGTGACGGCGTTGTCGTCGGGGGTGGCAACCGTCAGCTGCGGTGCCGTCGCGTCGAGGGTGATGGTCCGGCTGGTGGTGCTGCTGACGCCGGCGTTGTTGGTGACGACGACGGTAACGGTGTTCGCCCCGGCCACGAGTTGCACCGGATAGCTGAAGCTGCCGTCGGCGTTGACGGTGACGGCGACGCCGTTGACGGTGACCGAGCGGATGCCCGCCGGGTCGCGGGCGATGCCGCTGACGTTCTGGGTGGTGACGGTGGTGACGGCGTTGTTGGAGAGGGTCGAGAGCGTGGTGGTCGGCGGCGTGGTGCCGTAGACGACGGTGATGCTCTGGGTGACCTGGGGCGCGCTGCTGTAGTTGGCGTCGCCGGCCTGGTTGGCGGCGATGGTGCACGTGCCGAGCGCCTTGCCGGTGACGGTGGTGCCGCTCACCGTGCAGACGGTTGGGGTAGTACTGCTAAAGGCCACGGTCAGGCCGGAAGTGGCGGTGGCGCTGACGGTGGCGGTGCCGCCGACGGTGAGCGACGGTGTGCTACCGAAGCTGATCGTCTGGCTCCCTTTGCCGATGCTGATGCTCTGGGTGGCCGGGGGCGCGGCGGTGTAGTTGCTATCCCCCGGCTGGTTGGCGGCGATGGTGCAGGTCCCGGCGGTGAGGCCGCTGACGGTGGTGCCGGTGACGCTACAGACCGCCGGGGTGGTGGAGGTGAAGCCGACGGTCAGGCCGGAAGTGGCCGTGGCGCTGACGGTGGCAGTGCCGTTGACGACGACGCTCGGCGCGGCGCCGAAGCTGATCGTCTGGCTCCCCTTGCCGACGGTGATGCTCTGGGTGGCCTGGGGGGCCGGGTTGTAGTTGCTGTTCCCCGCTTGATCGGCGGCGATGGTGCAGGTCCCGGCAGTGAGGCCGCTGACGGTGGTGCCGCTCACCGTGCAGACTGCCGGGGTGGTGGAGGTGAAGGCCACGGCCAGGCCGGAAGTGGCCGTGGCGCTGACCGTGCCGCTGCCATTGACGGTGAGGGTCGGCGCGGCGCCGAAGCTGATCGTCTGGCTCCCCTTGCCGACGGTGATGCTCTGGGTTACCTGGAGGGCCGGGTTGTAGTTGACACTCCCCGGCTGGTTGGCGGCGACGGTGCAAGTCCCGGCCGTGAGGCCGCTGACGGTGGTGCCGCTCACCGTACAGACCGCCGGGGTGGTGGAGGTGAAGGCGACGGCCAGGCCGGAGGTCGCCGTGGCGCTGACCGTGCCGCTGCCGTTGACCACCACGCTCGGCGCGGTGCCGAAGCTGATCGTCTGGCCCGCCTTGCCGACCACGATGGTCCGCTGGACGGCGGGGGCGGCGCTGTAGGTGGCATTCCCCGCCTGGGTGGCGGTGACGACGATGCTGCCGGCACCGGTGATGGTCAGGAGGTTGCCGGAGAGGCTTGCCGGGCCGCTGGTGAGGCTGAAGGAAACCGGCAGTCCGGAGGTGGCGGTGGCGGAGAGGGCGAGCGGGGCATCGCCGTAGGTGGCCGTGGCCGGCGGGGTGAAGGTGATGCTCTGATCCAGCGTGCCGTTGGTCAGGGTGTAGGTGGCGGTCAGGCTGGCAACGCTGGCGGTGACGGTGTAGCTCCCCGGCGTGCCGTTGGCGGCGACGCCGTAGGCGGCGCTGCCGGCAGCATCGCTAGTGGCGCTGCCGTTGGCGGCGATGCTCGCGCCGCTGGCCGGGCCGGTGAAGGTGACGGTGACGCCGTCGAGCGGCCCGCCGAGGGCGTCGGCAACGGCAGCAGTGAGCGGGGCGGCGAAGGCGACGGTGGGGGGTGCCAGCTGGCCGGAACCGCCGGTGGCGGTGAGACTGGCCGGCAGCCCCCGTTCGTAGGCGCCCATATCGCAGGAGCCGTTCTGCGGCCGGCTCAGCCCCCGCTGGTCGGCGGTCGGGGCGCCGGTGCAGTCGCCGGCGTCGATGGCCGGGGAGTTATTGAGCAGCGCCATGGTCATGGTCGGGCCGCCGTTGTCGGCCAGCGTGCCGAGGAGCGGGTCCTGGCCGGTCAGGTTGCCGGTGCTGTCGCCGGTAATGGTGGCGCCGGCGGAATCCTGGATCAGGTTGTAGCCCTGGGACGTGACGGTGCCGGCGATGTCCGGACCGGTAGCGGCGCTGTTGCCGGCGACGATGCTGTTTTTGATGGCAAGGGTGCCGCCGGCGACGGCGATGCCACCGCCCAGGGTCGTGGCGTTGTTGTTGGCAACGGTGACGTTGACGAGGGTGGCCGCCCCGCCGCTATTGGCGATGCCGCCGCCCTGGGCCGTGGCGCTGTTGTCGCTGATGGTGACGTTGGTCAGGCTGAGGGTGGCGCCGGTGGCAATGGCCCCCCCGCTGGCCGCGCTGTTATTGCGGAACAGGGTGTCGCTGACGGTTATGGTCCCCGCGGCGCTGATGGCCCCGCCGGTGGCGGTGGCGCTGTTGCCGCTGAAGACGCAGCCGCTGATGGCGGTGGTGGCGGTGGCATTGTCGCTGAGCGCCCCGCCGGTGACGGCGCTGCCGTCGGCGAGGGTCAGTTTCTCCAGGGTGAAGCTGGTGCCGGCAGCAACCTGGAAGAGCTGGACGGCGTTGCCGCCGCTGAGGGTGAGCTGGCCGGCGCCGGGACCGCTGATGGTCAGGTCCTTGTCGATGGTGAGGCTGGAGACGAGGGTGATGGTCTGCCCGTTCAGGCCGCCGGCAAAGGTGACGGCATCGCCGGGATTGGCGTCGAGAATGGCCTGGCGGAGCGAACCGGCGCCGCTGTCATTGGTAGTGGTGACCACACGGGTGGTGGCGGTGGTGACGGCAACGGTGTTGGAGTCGGCACCGGTGCCGCCGCTATTGTAGGCCCGCACCCGGTAGTAGTAGGGAGTATTGGCGGTCAGGCCGCTGACGGCGGCAGTAGTGACGTTGCCGACATCTTTGTTGGCGTAGCCAGCCACCGGGCTGGTGAAGCCGCTGTCCGTGGCCACATCCAGCTTATAGCCGCTGGCGCCGCTGGCACTGTTCCAATTGGCGGTGAAACCGGAGAAGGTAACGGCGCTGGCAGCGCTGGCCGTCGGGGCAGCCGGGGCGGTGAGCTGGCTGATGATGTTGGAGCTGCCGCTGGTGCCGCTGCCGTTGTAGGCCCGCACCCGGTAGTAGTAGGTGGTGGTGGCGGCAAGGCCGCTGACGGCGGCAGTGGTGACGTTGCCGACGTCTTTGTTGGTGTAGCCGGCCACCGGGCTGGTGAAGCCGCTGTCCGTGGCCACATCGAGGTAGTAGCCGCCGGCGCCGGTTACCGCTCCCCAGGTGGCGCTGAAGCCGCTGGCGGTAACAGCGGTGGCGGCGGTGGCGATGGGGATCAGGCTGTCGACCAGCACGCCGGTGGTGGCGCCGACACCATGGAGGGTGAGGTCGGCACTGTTGCCGGCGACATCAGTGATGGTGCCGGTGTTGAGGGCCAGGGCGCCGACGGCGATGCCGTCGCTGTCGAGATCGCCGCTTTGCACCGTGTAGCGGTAGGTGATGCCGGTGGCGGTCTTCGCCAGGTAGGCGGCCGTCCGGGGGGTAGCGCCGACGGTCAGCCCGAGGGTGGAATCGGTGCCGGTGACGGTGACGTTCTCGCTGAAGCTGACCGTGAAGTCCAGATTCTGGCCGGCGGTATAGCTGCCGTTGGCCGGGACGGTGACCGTGGTGACAGTGGGGGACACGTTGTCGACGGTGGCGTTGCTGCTGCCGGCGGCGGTGGTGGTATTACCGGCGTTGTCGCTGGCGGTGACGGCGACGTTGCGGTTGGTGGCGCTGTTGAGGGCACCGGCCGCGATGACATAGGTGGCACTCCAACTGCCGCCGCTGTTCGTCGCCGCTACGGCGGCACCGCCGCCGAACTGGCTGAAGTCCACCGTCACGCCGCTGATGTCGGCATTGTTGTCGCCGCCGGCGGTGTTGTCCCAGGTGGCGATGACCGTATCGCCGATCTTGAAGGTACCGCCGCTGCCGGTGGCGCCGCTGATGCCGATGTGGGCGGCTGTGACCGTCGGCGCGATGGTATCGACGGTGGCGTTGCTGGTGTCGGCGGTGGTGGTGCTGTTGCCGGCATTGTCGCTGGCGGTAACCGAGACATTGCGGTTGGTGGCGTCAATGGCCCCGGCGACCAGGGCGTAGGTGGCGGTCCAGCTGCCGGCGCTGTTCGTCGCCGCCACGGCGGAGCCGCCGCCAAACTGGCTGAAATCGACGGTGACGCTACTGATGGTATCGCTGTTGTTGTCGCCGCCGGCGGTGTTGTTCCAGGTGGCGGTGACGGTGTCGCCGATCTTGAAGGCGCCGCCGGTGCCGGTGGCACCGCTGATGCTGATATTGGCAGCGGTGACCGTCGGCGCGATGGTGTCGACGGTGGCGTTGCTGGTGTCGGCGGTGGTTGTGCTGTTACCGGCGTTGTCGGTGGCGGTAACGGCGACGTTTTTGTTCGGGCCATCGATGGCCCCGGCAACGAGGGTATAGCTGGCGGTCCAGCTGCCGGCGCTGTTCGTCGCCGCCACGGCGGAGCCGCCGCCGAACTGGCTGAAGTCCACCGTCACGCCGCTGATGGTGTCGCTGTTGTTGTCGCCGCTGGCGGTGTCGTTCCAGGTGGCGGTGACGGTATCACCGATCCGGTAGGCGCCGCCGCTGCCGGTGGCACCGCTGATACTGATGCGGGCGTCGGTGACCGTCGGCGCGATGGTATCGACGGTGGCGTTACTGGTGGCGGCGGTGGTAGTGCTGTTGCCGGCATTGTCGCTGGCGGTAACCGAGACATTGCGGTTGGTGGCATCGATGGCCCCGGCGACCAGGGTGTAGGTGGCGGTCCAGCTGCCGGCGCTGTTCGTCGCCGCCACGGCGGAGCCGCCGCCAAACTGGCTGAAATCGACAGTGACGCTACTGATGGTGTCGCTGTTGTTGTCGCCGCCGGCGGTGTTGTTCCAGGTGGCGGTGACGGTGTCGCCAATCCGGTAGGCGCCGCCGGTGCCGGTGGCACCGTTGATGCTGATATTGGCAACGGTGACCGTTGGCGCGATGGTGTCGACGATGGCGTTAGTGGTGTCGGCGGTGGTGGTGCTGCCGGCACTGTTGGTGGCGGTAACCGAGACATTGCGGTTGCTGGCGTCGATGGCGCCGGCGACCAGGGTGTAGGTAGCGGTCCAGCTGCCGCCGCTGTTCGTCGCCGCCACGGCAGCACCGCCGCCGAACTGGCTGAAGTCCACCGTCACGCCGCTGATGCCGGCATTGTTGTCACCGCCGGCGGTGTTGTTCCAGGTGGCGGTGACGGTGTCGCCGATCCGGTAGGCGCCGCCGGTCCCCGTGGCGCCGCTGATGCCGATATTGGCATCGGTCACCGTAGGAGGGGCGAGAACCGTGACGGTGATTGTCCGGGTGGCGGTGGCCGCGCCGTCGCTCACCTGGACGGTAAAGCTGTCGCTCCCGGCATATCCCGCCGCCGGGGTGTAGGTGATGGTGCCGCCGGGGGCGATGTCGGTAGCGCCGGACGAGGCCGTTGCACCGACGAAGCTCAAGGCGCCGTGGCTCGGCGGCGCGCTCTGACTCCAGGTCTCCGTCTGGCCCGAATCGGTATCGCTGACGTGCAGCAGCCCCGTGATATCCGTGGCGGGAGCGTTCTGGTTCACCGTCAGCGCCGTCGTCGCGCCGACGAAGGTCGGAGCGACGTTACAGGCCCCGGTGGTAAAGGTCTGGTCGCTGCCGGTGACGGTGCCGCCGCTGCTTACCGCCTTGGCCCGGAAGTGATAGGCGGTGTTGCAGGTCAGGCCGGAAACGGCGGCCGACACCGCGGTGGCGACAGCGCCGGTCACCGGACTCTGCGCCGCCGTGACCGAGCTGCCGTAGCTGACAGTCGTCCCGTAGTCGAAGGTAACCGTGCTGCTGACGCCGTTGGCATTGACCGTCCCGTTCAGGGTGGCGCCGCCGGCGGTGATGCCGCTTGCCGCCCCGGTGGTAACGGTGGGCGGTGCAAGATAGGTAAACTGGTCACTGGCAGTGGTGGCACTGGTCCCGCCCGCAGTGGTGACGGTGACATCCACCGTCCCGGCCGTGCCGGCCGGCGCCGTGGCAGTGATCTGGCTCGCCGAATCGACGGTATAGCTGGTAGCGTTATTGGCCCCGAACTTGACGGCGGAGGCCCCGGAAAGGCCGGTGCCGGTGATGATGACGCTGGTACCGCCGGCGGTTGGGCCGCTGGTCGGACTTATGCCGGTAACGGCCGGCGTTGGTGGCAGGGCAGGATAATCGGCGACGACAAATCCCGTCAGCGACGTGCTATTGCCGACGCCGCCACCACTGGACCCTTGGGTAATATCGACATGAACGGCACTGACCGAGGTCGGCGTGAGCGTGAAGGTCTTCGAATAGTTGCCGTTGGCGTCGATGGAATCGTAGCTTGAAGAGTTGACCGTAAACGTTGCGACGGGAGTGGCATTATTGTCCAGCCTGATCGAGAAGGTATAGCTATAGCTGGGACCAGGATACACACCGACCGTCACGGACTTTATGGTAAAAACACCCCCGCCGACGACCGGCGTGATATCGATCGTGCCCTGCGTCGAGGTATTGGTACCGTTTATGTCCAGGTAAACGCCGTACGAATCGACATTGATGATATTGCTGTTGTCGCCGTTCAGTTCATGCCCGGTAAAGGTGAAGTAACTATCCGACACGCTTGTCCCGGAAGAGTTGATCGTGCCAAAGCGTGTCAAATCGTAGGCAACATCGAGAAGGGCGCGGTAGCCCTCCCCGAACGACAGGTGTGCGACGGTAACCGTGCCGGTGCTGGCTTCCAGGTCCCAGTTCCCGCCCAGGCTTGCCGCGCCGGTAGGGTCCGTTGAAGCGGCAACGACGGCCCCGGTGGCGTGCGCGATGGCGGCTATGAATTGCCGCCCCGCCGCCCCCCTGGCGACATTGCAGCCGTAGAGCAGGATATCGCCGTCCCGTTTCAGGGCATTGCCGATTGTCGCCAGGTCGGCGGCGTGGTTTTGCAGGTTCCGCGACGTCAGCGTCAGCGCCCCCAGGCGGAGCACCCCGCTGGCACCGTGGGAGATGACATGGACGGCATCGAGGTCGCTCTTTCCTGCCAGGAACGCCGCCATCTGCTCCACCCCATCGCCGCCGGCGGAGAGGCGGACCACCTCCGTGCCCGGCCGGACGCCCTCTGCCAGCAGCTGCGCATCGGGCACGCCGGCGTCGATGAAAACGATCGAATGCTCCCCTGCCGAAGCCGCTACGGGCCCGAGTAGGAAAAACAGGCTGACCAAAGCTACGGTCATGAGCAAATAAAGTTTAGTGCGCAGCATCGACATGGAGCGTACCTCCTGGCAGGCGATTCGCCTATCCTTGTTTCGTTTCGGGGAGAGAAGAGCAGCTTCTCTCCCCGGAGACAGCAGTGACGGTTCGATACTCGTTGTTACGGATGCTGGGGCCAGACGCCGGTCAGCGCGATACAGAGCAATACCGGCAGATACGGCTGCATATTATTGTGGGGAATCGGACCCGGGGCACTGCCCGCCAGTTGCACCGCGTCGGCGGCCAGACGGACATCGGGCGCCGCCGGCGATTGATAGGTGTTCACCGCCGCGAATTTTTTCCCCGGATTCCCTCCCGCCGCCAGATAATGACTCGCCACGGCTGTCTGGTCCGCATTGGCCGCAACGGCATTCAGCGTGTGGCTGTGGGGCGGGAAATCGTTCTCCATCAACGTCACCGAGGACTCGCCAACGACATCACCCCAGTCGCGGGGGGTCAGTCCCTTCCCGGCACCGCACCCCATGGGTGCTCGTCCCATCAGATTCGGCAGGCCGAAGGTCGCCCGGCCGTCGCCGCCATAGGTTGTGCCGAGAATGCTGAACAGCGCCGGGTTCTGTTGAACCTGCATCAGTTGGCCGTCGCAGGTGGCCCAGCCGTAAGGGGCGTAGGTGAAGGCAAAGGCTCGTATTTCTCCGTAAAATGGGTCGGACATGGTCTCTCTCTCCTTTTCACCAATCTCTGGGAGGATATACTCCGGTCAGCGCAATGCAGTAGTTGACGACCAACGAGGGCTGCATATTTTCATGACCCGCGGAAGCGCCGGCCGGAGCGAGCGAAGCGGGCGCCAGGAAAGCCGCCGGCGACGCCTTCTCCGTGGCGTAGGCAAACTTGCTGTTGGTAGCATCCGCCACCGCCGCCAGCAGGTTCCCGCCGGGAGCGTTGCTATTGCCGGCGGCGCTGCTGGCGAGCAGGCCATGGCTATGGGCCGGCAGCTGGGAGGCGGCGGTCAGGGCAACGGTTTCCGTCCCCCCCGTCACCCCTTCCGGGTAGGTCTGGCTGCGATGGATCATCGTCCGCCCCCGCAGGTCGGGGAGGTTGAAGGTGGTCCGGCCGTCGCCGCCATAGATGGTACTTAACAGGCTGTACAGCGCCGGGTTCTGTTGAATCTGCACCTGTTGGCCGTCGCACGTCGCCCACCCCCGCGGAGCAAAGTTGAATGCGAGCAGGCGTATTTCGCCGATATACGGATCGCCCATGGCTGTTCTCCTTTCTAGGACTGTTGGGGATATTCGCCGGCCAGCGCAATAATGAAATTGACACTCAGGGCCGGCATGACGTTGTCATGGGGGAAAGCGGCACCCGCAGACGGCTCCACGGCAACCCCGCTCATGGGGGCGTCGGAGGTGGCGTCGGAGTAAAGGCTGAAGGCGGCACTGTTCGCCGGGTAGTTGTCGGCCGGGGCCGTGGTGGTGGCATCCCCGCCAACGCTGATGGCATGGGTATGGTTCGGGATGTTGGCGACCTGCAACGACACCAGCTCCGTGCCGAACGAGCTGCCGAGCGGCCTGGCAGTCAGGTTTGGCGCCTGTCCCTTGTGGAGCGGCACCCGGCCCCGGAGGTCCGGCAGGTTGAAGGTGGTGACGCCATCCCCGCCATAGGTGACGCCGATCAGGGCAAAAAGCGGCTGATAATCATTCACCCTCAGGGTGCGACCATCGCACAGCGCCCAGTTCACCGGCGCGTAATTCCCGGCGAACATCCTGATTTCTCCGATAAAACAATCGCTCATCGTTTCCTCCTGTCTGTGGGAAGATAAACTTCTCGGCCGTCCTGGCCAAGCTGCTCGGGACAGCCAGCCAACTGCAATGCAACGTGCTGTGTCCTCCTCTTCTCCCGCCGGTCATCGCTCCCGCGGTGCGCTGAAAACTGCCTGATAATAGACCGCATCCGTATGCCCGGTATGGATCGGGCCGAGGAACAACGCCATCTCGCCCATGACGGGGTGCCGCACCGTGTGGGTATTGTGCCGGAATACGGATGCCGGGCTCCCCTTGAACACGAGCGAAAATCCTTCCAGCATGGCGGAGCTTGTCGCACTGACCTCCACCAGTTCCACGGTTACCGGCGCCATGTCGACCGGCGCCACCTCGAAGGCGGTCGCGATATGCGGCTCGAAATCCTCTTTCCTGAAACCTGCCATCCCCTTTTCCTCCTCTGCGCTGTAAATATGCTGTCAGGCTTGCTCCCCCGCGACCGCCGGCCGGCGGACCATGAAGAGGTAGACCCCCTTGTCTTCCTCAACCCGGAAGCCGACCCGCTGGTAATACTCGAGAATCGGGTTGTTCTTCTCCACATGCAGGCTGACCGGCAGGCCATGCCGCCCGGCTTCCCGCAGCAGTGCGTTCAGGAGATTGCCGCCGATGCCGCGTTGCCTGAAATCCGGCAACAGTGCGATATCGATCAGCCGGTATTCCGTATCCCGCCGATCCACGTAGAATCTGCCCGCCGGGATACCGTCCGCCAGGATGATGTCGAAGGAGGGATTCAGGTAGCTCTGCATGTACTGGGCGTGCTGCAACTGGAACTGCATCCGCAGGAAGCTTTCCCACGGCTCGTCCGGCCAGCCGACAAGCGACTTTTCTTCGGCGCGGGTCGAGGCGTAGAGCCGGAAGAGAAACTCCCGGTCGTCATCGGTAACGGGGCGGAGCGAGATCGAGGTCGGGGGATTGGCTGCGGTCATCGGCAGCCTCGCTGTGCCAGACATGTCACCTCCTTGGCAGCAGGCCAATTAACAACAATCTTCTCTTTTAGCAGACATTCCGGCCGGTGGAGATGGCCGTTCGTCAGTACATTCGTAGGAGGTTTTGGGAGGAGGGTACCAATCCACAGGATGGCGGCGGCCAAGCCGCTGGAGACGATGGCGTTGCGATGGTCGGTAAAGCCGGCCACCGTCCCGTCGGTATTGCGGGCGGCAACCGATCGAGTACCAAAAATCTAGCACATGCCGCGGCAACCACAAAGCGCTTTTTCGAACAAAACTCAAGTGATCACTAAAAGTTACTATATATAGTAACCTCGGATGATTATTTTTTGCCAATGGGAGAAAAACAGTGTTCGGCCGACAACCAGCAGGGTGACAAAGGAGAGAGAGAAGGGAAAGGATCCGGTAACTGGAAACCGTTTGCCGGCGGCAGCCACCGGGCGGGGCAAGGACAGGCCGGCCCGGCTCGCTGCCGGAAGCCGGCTAAGCCGGCCGGCTGACCGAGAAGCCGGTTCTCAAGCCGGCCTGCAGATCGAAGAGGTGCCGCACTTCCGTAACGGTATACGTGCCGGCGAACCGTGGCAGCACCGCCTGCAGGGTGACTGCGTCGCCGACGTGCAACGAGCCGTTGACCTCGGCCACCGCGGCGCCGGCCATCGTCCCGCCGGCACGGTCGAGTGCCGCCTCCCGCAGGGCCTGTCCCAACGTTATGCTCCAGCTTTTCGCCACCCGGCGTCGTATCCGCGTGACGGGCTTCGTTTCGGCAACGACGGTGAGCGTGTGGCCGCCCGTCTCGCGGTAGCCGGCACCGAGGCGGTTGATCGCCCCGCTGAAGAGAGTCGCAGTCCCGAGCGTCACCCGCAGCTGGTGCCCGAGATCGAAAACGGCGCTGTCGGCAAAGAGGTAGCCGCCGCTGGCGCTCCAGTTGTTGAGGGTGATTTCGCAGGAGGTCGCACCATCCGCCCGCTCCCGGATGACAAGGGACTGCAGGTCGATCTGGATGGCGGGAGAAGCAGCGCCGGCCACGGCAATCTCGGGACGGCTTGCGGCAAGCAGCGACGACCAGGTGTCAGACATGCGGAATCCTCCCTGCCGGTCATGCGCCGGGCGCCCGCCGCGCAAGGCGGGCGGGCAGCAGCTCATGATGCGGCAATCGCCAGGGGTGCAGGTACCGGAAGCACGGTCACTCGTTCCCCAGGTACTGTTCGAGCAGCTGGGCCGAGAAGCCGGACATCCGCTTGGAGCCGACCAGGATCAGCGGGACGCCGTGTCCGCCCAGTTCGCGGAAGCGGGCGTTGGCGCTCTGGTCCTTTTCGATATCGTAGATGGCAACCGGGTAGTTTTTGGCGGCAATGTACTGCTTGGCCATTTTGCAGGTGGGGCACCAGTCGGTCACGTACATTTCGATGGTCCCGGTGAAACGCTTCGACTGCGGAGCGGCCGGGGCGGAGCGCTGCGGTGCCGGGCGCGCAGCCCCCGTGGCGGCAGCCGGAGAGGGAGCCGGCGCGAAATCGGCATCGGAGTAAACCTTCGTCTTTTTGCGCTTCTTCGCGGCCGGCGGCGGCGTGTCCTTGAAGGTCACCGAACCGTCATCGCCGACCCAGCGGTACATTTCGGCCCCGCACGAACCGGCGACCAGCAGAATCATCAGCAATACTGAAATGCTAAGCTTCATGGAGCCTCCCGGGATTATCGGTCCCCGCTTGCGCCCTCCCCTGCTGGCGCCGTTGGGGGCATTCTCTTCTCTCTTCTCTATTACTTCGCCGCAACAATCGTAATGAGCCCGTTTTCGGATGTTGCGCGGGCCACCAGGGGACGTAGTTGATTTGTTGACTTACCCTTCACTACTCAACTAATCAACTACGTCCCCTTAGATGTTTGATTCGCGCTGTTCGTGGCATGGTTTTTCAGATAGTTATCCTATGTAAGTTAGCATAAGTGACCAACGTCCCCGAAGGGTGCTCCGCACCACCCGATGGTTGGCTGTCGTATCTGATTCATTTCAAGTTGACAGTCCACGTTCTACCGAGAGAACTTTCGAAGCCATTGGTGTATAACAGTTTCGTGAAACCTGCGGCCCTAGCCTGTTCATCAATATGAATTTCGTTCTGAAATTTGTAGACGAGTGGTTGTGACATTAATGCGTATTTGATGCGAAGGGTCTTCTTGTTGTCTCCTGTTGCTCTTACTTGTGCATCCATTCCGGTTCGGACAAATATCTCTTCTACTGAAGACGCATAAGCATCACGCAATGCTGTTTGCACTTTAGGCAGTAATGATGCAGTCTTAGAATATATTCTTTTTCCAGTTTCGTTTTTTCGGGTTGAATAGGCCTCTTTAGCAATGGTGAGTACTGCAACATCTTGAATTGCTTGTTTAACATCATCTGCATTCGCGTAATACTTCTTCATTTTAGAACGAAGATCATTGGTTCTCTTTTCCATTTCCTTCAGTTTGTTATCATCAGAAGTTACTTTGTTTTCAGCTTCCTGCGTTTTTTGTTTTTCTGATATCTCTTGTTGAAGCGCTGCTACTTGCGAATATTCAGAGGCATTTTTTTGAATTGCTTCAAGGTGGGTTTTGGCAGCGTCATAGTTTTTACTTTCTATTGATTTTTTTGCGTTAATCAGATGTTCACCGGGAGGCATTTGTTTGAATTTTTCACTTACCTGTGGTGGAGCTGAGGCCTGTGGCGGTGGGTTTTTCTTTTCTTCAAGAACATTGGCGATAACACCAAGGCCAAATAGAATCAGTAATCCCTTGACTACAATTGGACTGGCTTTCCATTTCTGAACGAGGATATTCTCACCCTGCGTAGTAGTTTTAGCGTTGTCCCTATACATCGTTTTCCAGACGAACCAGACAATCGCTCCGATGACCAACAAACCAATCAGCCCTGTCATGATATTTTCTTCCTTTCAGATTGATTTTTTTATCAGACAACGGGGCCGGAAATCACCGGCTGTCAGGCCGGTGTATTTACGTGGTTATACCATGTCCTCCGGCTCCTTAACCTCTCTTCGGGGAGAG
Organism: Geotalea uraniireducens; assembly: GCF_027943965.1. Classification (NCBI taxonomy): domain Bacteria; kingdom Pseudomonadati; phylum Thermodesulfobacteriota; class Desulfuromonadia; order Geobacterales; family Geobacteraceae; genus Geotalea; species Geotalea uraniireducens. The sequence continues at coordinate 3,801,831 of NZ_AP027151.1, forward strand.
AAAAGGAGGAAATCAGAATGACGGCAAAGGATATTGTTTCAAGTATTTCAGCGAGGATTGTCGCGGATTACAGCAAACTCGCTTCCATGACTCGTGAGGAGTTGTTTGCTGAACATGACCGCATTTGTCTTTCTACTCCGGGTTTGTCTGCGCCTTGCAAAGGTCTTCGACTCGTCGAATATTCTTCAAACCATTGATGAGCTGGTTTGTTTCGCTGAGTAATGGACTGATTTTTTCTTGGTCGAATCCTCCTTGAAGTTCGATGAGTCGGGCCGTGTAGGTAGCATTCACGATTGTTGCGGCGGTTAGCATATCGAGGGAGTCTTTCAGTACCATCAATTGTTCGTCAGTCATCGCTTCCTCCTGGGTAATGGTGCCCTAGTGGAACACTCAGTTTCTCGGCTTTATTCGGGCCTCATCAGCCCGCAAAATAATTCGGTCTTTTATTCGATTTTGTATAACGGACCGGGCGGTGAGCGGGTTCACCGCTCCACTGCTCTGGTTATGTCATCGCCCAGTCAAGGGGCCCAGTCAAGGGGGACGCCCATAAATTTATAAGTTACTTCCTGCATCCTCCAAAGCTTTGCTCAGAAAATCATCAAGACGCCACCCTCTCTCGGCAGCGAACCTTTCCCCACGGCCAACCGTTAGGCTTACAGCTGGCTGAGTCAGCCCAAGCCGTTTGGCCAAAGCCGTCGATGTACTTCCAAGTTCCCTGACAGCCCAGTAGCAAAAGAGGCTGCGAGCCTCGACGCGTTGCGGTTGCCTCCCTGGCGCTTCCACTTCGGCCGGATTGATGCCGAGGGCGCCTGCAACCACTAAGACCAGTTTTTCGAGATCACATCCCAGATGGAAGTATCGTGCTCTCTTCTCCATCTCTTCATTCGCAGATTCCAGAATCCTCTCCACAAAATCACTGTCTCCGAGAATCCTCTCGTCGCTCTTCAGGAAGATGCCGCCCGCCCGCGCCGATATGACGGCACTCCAACCTCCCGAACTCCGAAACAGACCGCCGCCTGTCAAGTCATCGCGTCTGCCGTGTGCTACACCGTCAGTGATAAATGCCTCATAGGCCTGAAGAGCTGTATTCGGTCGCTTTCCGAACCGGCCGAGTATTTCATGGGCTGCAAACCACGCATCACCATTGCGTGCGAAAATGCGGCTATTCCCACAATAGCGATGCTCCCGCAGTTCTTCCAGTGAAGACACAACCCCGGCACGGAGCGGATTCAGGTGGATGTAGCGTACCAACTCCAGAAGGTAAGGCTCCTCCTGACAAAGAATTGACTTGTAACGGTTTTGGAACAGGTGTCCATGTCGACCGTGCCGCCGATTGAATTTGGTTGCATATCCGGTCAAAAGGCGACGCATGACGGTGGCGACGGGCACAGTTCCGGTCTGTAGCAGCAAGTGAAAATGGTTTAGGATCAAAGCCCATGCATAGCACCGCGTCGAGGTTTCGGCGAGGATCGTCCCCATCCGCAAGACAAAATCATCCCTGTCCGAGTCATCGGTGAAAATTTCACGGCGCTCAATGCCGCGACAAATGATGTGGTGGAGCGTGCCAGCTCCATCGATCCGAGCCTGACGGGGCATCTCTTTTCATCCTTCTTGTTTCAATAGAAACTTATAAATTTATGGGCGTCCCCCTAGATTCCTCCTAGATTCCTCTAGATTCCTTCGAACCGTCATCGCCGACCCAGCGGTACATTTCGGCCCCGCACGAACCGGCGACCAGCAGAATCATCAGCAATACTGAAATGCTAAGCTTCATGGAGCCTTCCTGGATTATCGGTCCCCGCTTGCGCCCTCCCCTGCTGGCGCCGTTAGGGGCATTCTCTTCCCTATTACTTCGCCGCAACAATCGTAATGAGCCCGTTTTCGGAGGTTGCGCGGGCCACCAGGGGGCGTAGTTGATTTGTTGACTTACCCTTCACTACTCAACTAATAAACTACGTCCCCTTAGATGTTTGATTCGCGCTGTTCGTGGAATGGTTTTTCAGATAGTTATCCTATGTAAGTTAGCATAAGTGACCAACGTCCCCGAAGGGTGCTGCTGTACTAGGTCAACGCGTAGGATCTTGGGCTCTGTTGTCGCCATTTTGGCCAGTTCTTCTAGATTCGCTCTGTTTGCTTTGAAGAACTTTACCATCCTTGGAGTGTGGTCAAACTTTCTCTCAGAATACTCCCTAAAACCGAAGTATCCAGCGAAACAGGCCGCCACCAGAGCGGCTATTGATATGATCTTCAATTTTCTCCGAGGCATTAAAATCCTTCTTTCATGGCCAACGTCACAAGGCGCACCGGCGGAGCGTAGCGAAGACCGCGTGTCGCCGCGGGTTGAACATTATACTTTTGCAACAAGTTGAATGTAGAAATGAACCTTTGTCTTAGCAGAGAGGTTTTGTTCGGTAACAATATTTTTTGCTTGCTGTATAGCATACTTAATCTTAGGACCAGAGGCATCACAGTAATATTCAATATTTTGATACTCACGCGACAAGGTAAATCCCTTAACCTTCGGGTTAGGCCAGACAAAATCAACTTTAATTTTCTCAGGTGTTTTTGGCTCTTTATTCAAAGGAAGAACAAAGTTACCTGATAGCTTATTGAGTTGAGAAACTGTCATTTCATATTTTTGCTCCTCCCACTTATCGGTTGATAGTGGGAAGCGAGCATAAGCTGGCACCTGTACTTCGTCTGAGACAAATACTAATCTAGAATTTTCTTCTGCAATGCTTTTTAGATAAACATGTTCTTCTTTAAATCTATCTTTGAATTCATCTGGGATAGACTGTATTAAATAATGGCCATCTATCACAATTCCCCTCGGCCTTGCTATGTCGTTAAGCCTAGCACTAAGATTGAGCACGTGTCCTGAGTAATCCAATGTGTCTTTTCCAGAATACAAACAGCAAGCTGGGCCACGTGAAATGCCGAAACCTATGTTTTGAGGCGTTGTGAAATTTATCATTGGATCATCTTCAAACATGTTTGGAAAGTCTGATATTGCAGAAAAGCAGGATGAAAATACATATTGTGAAACTTGAAAAAGAGTTTTCTCAGAATATCTAAATGTCATCAACATACCATCGCCGGTAAGCTTGACAAATACAGCTTTTGAAAAATATTTCTCTAACAATTGAAGGTAAAATCTTTTGATAAACATTGCGGTATCAGGAGATTCATGATGTGTGCTGAATACTGAAAAACCACGGATATCGCATACAACCGCAATAACAAATTCAGAACGCCCTTCGGCAGATAATAACTTTTTTCGCAGCGCTTCAGTTTTCATCAATTTCTCCTTGTTGTTCAACTAGTTATTGACCGGTCAGGACCGGCATCTAATATTATATGCAAGCATCTAATAATATATCCCGGCATCTAACTTTAGATACCGGGATGCATATAACAATAGATGCTTTTGGCAACCTCTCGGGCATCTAATATTATATACTGGCATCCAATATTAGATGCCCTCAACTGCCACTGTTCTTCATCTCGGCATCCAATATTATATGCTTCTCCAGTTCTGTCCCCTTGATCTTGCCATGCTGGATGTACCAGAGCTTGACGTCAGGGTCCCATGTCCCGCCCATAGTTTTGGCCATTCTCCCCAATTCAGGAGCCCAAAAGGGGACGTTGTTAGCCAGTTAACTTGCTCACGATTTCATCTCTTGGTGCAGGCTGCGGGTCAGACATTAGGCCCCCCCACCAAGCCGATCATCACAGCCCCTGCCCTGCTTTTCATAGTTCACTCCCCGATAATGAATGATCATTCCTGCCGGTCTGCTGGCACAGCCGGCATAAGAGAACTCTTAGCATACGGCGCCCGGGCAACAAAGCGTTTTTTCGACCAAAATGCCTGCAAGCCCGAAAAGTTACTATATGTAGTAACCTGAGATGATTTTTTTGCAGCGACGACGAGTGGCGGGATGATGAGACCGTGAAACGGCGGGGAGAGGATCAGTGCCGGGGGGCGGCAAAGCGGTGGCAGTACAGGCACTGCTCTTTCGGCGGGTGCCCCGGCGGCAGCGGCCGGGCGGCGGTGGCATGGCAGCGGACGCACCCCTGTTCGGTCGCTTCCCGGGCGGCGCCGTTAGCGAGCGCCTCCTGGAACGGGCGGTGTACCGCGTCGAGCGGCACCGGCTTCCCCTGTTCGGAGCCACGGTGCCGGGCGAGGACGGCGACGAGCGCCACGATGAGCACCAGGAAGAGAACGTCGCGTTTGCCGAGCTTCATCGCTTTGGGTCCTCCCCCTGCAGGTAGTCGCCGAGCAGCGACCGGCTGTGCTCGTCGTCGTGGCAGTAGATGCAGAGGTTCTCCCAGTTGCTGCCGTCGGGGGGGTTGTTGTGGTGGTTGCCGTCCTTGTGGTGGACGGTAAGGAGGTGGAGGTTCTCCAGGGTGAACTCCCGGCCGCACTTGGCGCAGATCCAGCCGTGCAGCTTGAGGGAGCGCTCCCGGTAGTTGGTCGGCGCGTCCTGCTCCGCCCGCAGCCGGCGGACCAGCTCGTCCAGCTCTTCCTGGCTCTTGGCCGGCCCCGGTCGCGGCGTCCGCGGTCTGAAGGTTCTGCCCATGGTTTCTCCCCCTGCGACGGCCCGAATTGGCGGCGGACCGTCCTGCCTGCCGTTCAGGGTACCCGATAACCGGCGGCAGCGCAACCGGCTCGTGCCGACACGCCGGCGGCGATCTATTCATTAAAGAAACGGCCCGCCCTGCCGAAACGTATCATGGAGGTAACGCGACATGGCAGAGCACGCAGAGTCCGCCCCCCTGGCCGCCCCGATCCTGATCGCCGACGACAATCTGCTGATCCGGAGCATGCTCGAAGGGAGCCTGAAGGCCGCCGGTTACACGGTGGTCGCCGCCGAAAACGGCAAGCAGGCGCTGGAGATCTTCAACAAGGGCTACTACCCGATCGTCATCACCGACTGGGTCATGCCGGAAATGACCGGCCCGGAGCTCTGCCGCGCCATCCGCGCCGACGATTCGGGCCGCTATACCTACCTGATCATCCTCACCTCCCAGGATTCGAAGAACGATATCATCGCCGGCCTCGACGCCGGCGCCGACGAGTACCTGATCAAGCCGTTCCACCAGGCGGAGCTGCTGACCCGGCTGAAGACCGCCCGGCGGATTCTCGACCTGGAAAGTTCGCTGAAGCGGAGCATGGAGGAGGTCGCCAGCCTGTCGCTGGTCGACCCGGTCACCGGGGTGTTCAACCGCCGCTACCTGGAGCAGCGCCTCCCCCAGGAGCTGAAGCGGGCCTACCGCTATGAGCACTCGCTGGCGGTGATGGTGATCGGCATCGGCAATTTGCGGGAGACGGTGGAGAGCCACGGCCACTTCACCGGAGAACTGCTGCTGAAAGGGTGCGCCGACTGCCTGACGGAATCGGTGCGCAAGGATATCGACTGGCTGGCCCGCTTTGGCGAGGAGACCTTCGTGGCGGTGCTGCCGGAGACCGATGCGGCGGGGGCGATGATCCTTGCCAAACGGCTGCGGATCAGGAGCGCGGCGACGGAAATCAAGATCTACAACCAGACGGTCCGGCTCGCCGCCGCCTTCGGCGTGGTCGGCTTCACCGCCAGCCAGCAGCGGCCGGGAATGACCATGGAAATCCTCCTCGACCGGGCGACCGGCTGCTTCCACCAGGCGTTGAAGGAGGCGGGCGAGCCGATCAAGGGGGTGCAGATCAGCTGATCCCGGCCAGGGTCAGTCGCCGCCGAAGAAGCGCCTGACCTTCCGCCCGAACTCGCGGAACGCCTCGCCGGTCTTCCGGCCGGCGTCACGGAACCACTCCCCCATCGACCGGCCGGCCTTCTTGGTCTCGGTCCCGGTCGCCTTCCCCATCTCCTTGAACCCCTGGCCGACTTCCTTCCCCCCCTGCTTGAAGGCTTCGCCGGTCTCTTTCCCCATCTTTTTGAAGCCCTGGCCGACCTCTTTGCCCCCCTCCTTGAAGCCGTTATCGGCCCAGCCGGGGGCGGCCAGGAAGACGATCAGCATTAGTGCCGGCAACGCTCTTTTCATGACGGTATGCTCCTCGATGGCGTCGATCCGGTCCCGGACAGCGGGAACCTGGAACTAGACTCTACCACCGAAACAGGCCACCGTCAAAAGGAGCGGGCCGACGCCGGCTAGTCGCCGCCGCGGCGGCGTGCCTCTGCCGCCTGCTGGGGGAGCGGCTGGTAGCCGACCGGAATCTCGAAGAGTACATCCGGCAGGGGGCCAGCGGCGACCTCGCGCCACTCGGCCGTCACTTCGCCGCCGGCGTCCTGCCACTTGACCGGGCAGGCGGCAAAGGCCGGCTCCTCCCAGAGCGTTCCCCGGTACTCCCTGCCGTTGCGCCGGACGACCCGGACCGCCGACTTGACCACCGGCCGGCCATCGAGCGTCTCCGTGCCGAGCCGCTGCCGGACGATGGTCAGCCCCGGCTCGAAGAAGGGGGGAAGGAGGTCGTTCATGGCATCGAGCGGCAGCTCGGCGTAGCGATTCATGGCCGGCACCAGCAACCAGAGCCGCGCCCGGTCGAAGCGGGCGATCATGATCGACGAGCGGCGGGCGCCGTCGGTCTCGACACGCACCCGGTCGGCCCGCACGAGCAGCCGGGCGCTGCCGGTGACCCCTTTGACGGTGGTCACGAGCTCGGCGCGGTAATCGGCAACGGCTGGCCGCGCGGTGGCAGGAGACGGGGGATCGGGCATCACGGCCTCCGTGCAGGCGGCCAGGAACAGCAGCCAGAGCGCCCCGGCCCGCCGCAATAAATTCAGGGGGTGTTTCATCGCTTACCTCCGGGTGACACGACACAATCTTCCGCATCATCCCGCATTATTATCTTGCCCCGCCCTCGACAGGCATGGGCGCCTAACTTGACTACTCGACAGTCCCCCTCGCCCCCTCCCATCAAGAGAGGGGGATGTTTATGCGGATGGTCAAGGTACTTCTTAGGAAGTCAAATCCCGGCCATTTGCTCCCTCCTCAGCCCTTCGAGGGAGGCTTGCGCACGCTTGGTCCAACTCGGCAAAAAAAACGCTCCCGCACCGGACCGGCTGCGGGAGCGGAGAAACGACCGGCCGCTATTCCACCTTGGTGGTGGCGGTCTTGACGTTGTTGGCGGCATTGACGTCGCCGGTGGCGGTGACGGTAGCCGTCCAGTAGACGGTGGTCGAGTAGGACGGCGCCTTCCAGCTGAAGGAGTAGGTGGTGGAACTGGAGTCGGCGGTCGTCGTCACGTTGCTGCTGAAGCTGCCGACGGTCCGGCCGTACTTGTCCTTGCCGACCAGGGTCAGGGTGCCGTTGACCACGCCGCTGAAGGTATTGTTCACCGAGACGGCAAGGGTCCGGGTTTCGTACTTGTGCACCGAACTCGGGATCGAGGTGCCGGTGATGCTCAGGTCGACGGTGACCGGCGGGGCGGCGTTCGGGTCTTCGTACTCGACGACCAGCTGGGCGCTCCGCACCACGGTCGGCTTGCCGACCTCACCCTTGACGTAGATCATCAGGTCGAAGTCGCTGGTCAGCGGGCACTCGCCGACCGAATAGCCGTCCACCGGATCGACCAGCACGCCGGTGAGCGGATCGATGTACTGGTCGAGGAAGTTGTTCCAGTTCTTGCTCTCCGCCAGGATCGGCAGACCGGTGGTCGGGTCCTTGATCGTCAGCAGGTCGATGGTGGTGGTGGTCGGCGTGCCGGCGACGTACTGGGTGATCTCGACGCCGGGGAGGTCCTGGCCGAACTTGCTCGACTTCAGCCGGTAACGGGGATTGACGCCGGCGAACGGGTCGCGGTCGAGGGTGGTGTACCAGGCGTTGGTGTACTTGCCGGCGGCGTCACGGAGCACGGTACCGGCCGGAAGGAACTCGCCGTCGCCCCCTTCGTAGGAGTCGACCGCCGACAGCCAGCTGCCGTCGGCGGCGACGGTGTAGCGCGGCAGGATGCCGGTGGCGTTCTCGTTCTCGAAATCCTCGGGACGGATCTGGTCGTTGGGGCTGTTGGTGATGTCATGATCGACGATCAGCTTGGCCGAGGTGACCTTGTAGTTGGCGCCGGCCACTTTCCAGGCGGCGGGGAGCGCCATCTTGGTGTAAAGGTAGACTGGGGTCGGCTCCTGGTTGTAGTTCCCCCAGTAGTAGAGGACCTTGCCGTCGTCCTTCAGCCGCCAGCTGTAGTCAACGCCGGAGACCATGGTCGGCAGGTAGGGGGACTGCATCAGGTGCTCCATGACCACGTAGTGCTCGGTGGCCGCCTTCGCCTTCAGCGAGCCGAGCCCCTTCATCCACTCGCCTTTGATCGGGCCGGTCTTCCAGTCGCCCGTCGCCGGGTTCTGCGCCTTGACGCCGGTGACGTTGCCGTTGCCGTCGAGGACGTTGGCGACGAAGCCATCGTCGTAGACGCCGTCCATCGGTTTCGGCAACAGCGCCGAGGCGTCGAAGTTCTTGACGTACCAGCCGTACGACGAATCGATCGGCAGATAGGTGAGACCGTCTTCCTGTACCACCGGGCTGCCGAGACAGGCGGAACCGATGATCCCCTTGTCGCACTGGACGTCGTACACATTGAAAACGTGGTTCGAGGTGAAGTTGACGGTTGCCGCCTGGGCCGCTGCCGCGGTCATTACCAGGCCGAGCGCCATTGCCGATGCCCTGCTGAACGTTCTCTTCATTCTTTCTACTCCTCCGTTGGTTGGATGGCGCGGGCCGGGAGGCTGTGCCGCCGGCCCGCCGCGTTCCACCGGAAAGAGCAAGCAGGGTGCCATGATTATAATTTATTATTAGCCTATTGAAATTAATTGATTTTTAGCGTCAATCCCGAATTTCCGGGTGCTGGAGGGGGGCAACCGGAGTTGCCGCAGCAGCCGGCGGTGCCGTGGCCGCCGTCACCGGCCACCGCCGTCGCGAACCGTGATCACAAGGGGTTAGGAACGAATGCGGCCCGCCGACAACCGTGGTTGCCATGCAACCACGGTTGCCCGGGTCCGACGGGAGGCCGGCGCACGTTCAGGCGTCGCTGACGATTTTTTTCAGTCGCTTGGCCAGGGCCTGGCGGGTGATGCCGAGCATGGTCGCCGCCAGGGTCTGGTTCCCCCGGGAGCGACGGAGCGCTTCCTTGACCACCAGGTTCGCCGTCTCTTCCAGGCGGGGGAGGCGTTGGGGAAAGGTCAGCCGGGCCGGCGGCTCGCCGGTGGCGGCCGGTTCCGCGACCACCGGCGACGGGCCCGGACCGTCGTCGCCGCAGTAGCCGATCGCCGCCTTGAAACTGTCGAGCGACAGGACGTGGGACTTGTGCAGGCTGACTGCGTTGTAGATCATCGCCCGCAACTCCCGGACGTTGCCGGGGAACGCATAGGTCGACAGGAGGGTGGCCAGCTCCTTCGGGGCGGTCGGTTTTTTCTTGCCGAACGAATCCGCCGCCTCCTGGAGGAAATGATCGATCAACAGCGGCAGGTCCTCGAAGCGTTCGCGGAGCGGCGGAATCCGCACCTGGTGGGCGCTCAGCCGGTAGTAAAGATCCTTGCGGAAGGCACCGCTCTCCTTCTTGGCGGCCAGCTCGTGGTTGGTGGCGAAGAGCAGCTTCGCTTTCAGCCGGCGCGGCTGGTCGGCGCCGAGCGGGAAAAATTCCCCCTCCTGGAGCAACCGGAGCAGCTTTACCTGCGAGGCGTGGCTCAGGTCGCCGATCTCGTCGAGGAACAGGGTGCCGCCGGCTGCCTCCTCGATCATCCCCCGCCGCTCCCGGTCGGCGCCGGTGAACGCCCCGCGGGTATGGCCGAACAGGGTGTCGGAGAAGACGTTGTCGTCCAGCCCCGCGACGTTGACCGCCACCCACGGGCCATCCGGGCAGCGGATACAGCGGATCGCCCGGGCGATCAGTTCCTTGCCGACGCCGCTTTCGCCGGTGATCAGGATCGGCTCGCTGCTCTGGGCCACCGCCTCGCAGTACTGGAGGACGGCGCGCATCTTCTGGCTGCGGCTCTTGATCTTGTAGAAGGCGTCGGGGAACTCCAGGTGATCTTCGAGGAAACGGGCCTTCAGCCGCTGGTTCTCGTCGCGCAGCTCCTTCATCGAAAAGGCGCGCTGGATGCCGGTCACCAGCCGCTCCCGCTCCACCGTCTTGACGTAGTAGTCGACGGCGCCGAGCTGCATGCAGCGGACGGCGGTATCGACCTGGTTGAGGCCGCTCAGGACAATCACCGGCGTATCCGGATAGTCGCGGGTGATCATCGGCAGCAGGTCCTGGCCGGAAAAGTGCGGCATCGTCAGATCGAGGAGGATCAGGCTGACCTCGGTCCGCTGGAGGATGCCGAGCACTTCCCGGCTGTCGGAGCACTTGATGATGTTATTGACGCCGGTCGCCTCGCGCAGGGTCAGGGAGAGGCTGCGCAGCCAGGGGAGCTCGTCGTCGACCAGGAGGATCGGCGCAGCGGGATACAGCTCTTCGTTCATGGTCCGGTAACCTCCTGTTCGACCGGCAGATAGAGATGGACGGTGGTCCCTTCGTTGAGGGCGGAATGGAACTCCAGGCTGCCGCCGTAATCCTTGACGATCCGCATCGACACCGACAGGCCGAGGCCGGTGCCGCCGCTCTCGCGCTTGGTAGTGAAAAACGGGTCGGTAATGTGGGGAAGGTTTTCCCGGGGAATCCCCACCCCCTCGTCGCTGACCCGGATCACGCAGGCCCGGCGGCCGGCGTCGTAGTACGTATCGATCGCCACCCCCTTCTCCTTGTCGGGGAGCGCCTGGCAAGCGTTCATCACCAGGTTGACCACTACCTGCTCGATCCGCTGCAGGTTGCCGATGAACAGCGGCAGCCCCGGCGCCAGCTCGCTCGTCAGCCGGTTGGTGGCATTCTTGATCGTGTTGCCGGCCAGCCGGAGCGCCGCCCGGACCGCCTCGTTCAGGTCGATCGCCTCGCGCAGCTCCGGCCCGTCGGCCCGGGCGAAATCCTTCAGGTCCTCGACAATCCGCTTGATCCGCCCGGCGCCGTCGAACATCTCGCTGAACAGGTGCGGCATCTCCTCGCGCATCTCCGAATAGGGGAGCCCGCCGAGCAGGAAGTCGCCGTGCTGCTCATAGTGCTTTTTCAGGATCGGCCCGGCGTCGGCGCAGGCTTTTTTCACCAGCTCGGTATTGAGCAGGATCAGCGCGTTCGGATTGTTGATCTCGTGGGCGACGCCGGCAGCCAGTTCGCCGAGGGAGGCGAGCCGGCTGGCCCGGATCGTCTCCTCCAGGAGCCGTTTCTTGTCGGTGACGTCGCTGGCGAGCATGATCACGTGGCTGATCTCCCCGGCGGCGGTTTTGACCGGGAACGCCTTGACCTCCAGCACCCGGCCGTCGGGGGTGGTGATGATCGCCTCCTCGTCGACCCCGGACTGGAAGGCGGTGACCGCCGGGCAGTTGTCGCAGATCGAGGCCCGGTTGTAGAGGAGCTTGCAGCAGTATTCGCCGGGGATCGAGCCAAGCCGCTGGTTGAAGTAGTTTCCCGCCTCCCGGTTCGACCAGATCACCTGCATCTCCGGCGAGATCAGAGTCAGGCCGTCGGGGATGCCGTCGAGAATGATCTGGAACTGCTGCGACAGCTGCTTGTAGCTCTGCTCACTCCGCCGCAGCTCCGCCTCGGCCCGCCGCCGGCGCAGGATATTGGTGGTCAGGACGAGGGTAATCCCCAGCAGCGAGACGACGATGGCGACCGCCAGCCAGAACTGGGAGGGGCTCAGCTGGTAGGCCGACGGCGGCTCGTTGATCAGCCGGTAATGGGCCGGCAGGCTGCTGAGCGGAATCCCGAGCCGCTTCAGTTCCAGGTAGTCGAAGGCGGGGACCGCCGGCGGCGCCGCCAGCGGGATGGCCGCGGCCGGTTCGCCGTTGAGGATCCGCAGCGCCATCGCCGCCGCCAGCCGCCCCTGGGTCTTGGCGCTGACCAGCGGGCCGCCGACGATCCCCTGGCCGAGATATCCTCCCCAGAAGCTGTAGATCGGCAGGTCGGTCGTCTGGCGGAGCAGCAGCGTCTGCTCGTTGAACGAGAGGAGATTGCCGGCATCGTCGCGGATCGAACCGTTGACCAGCAGCACCGTGTCGGTGCCGAGCTCTGTCAGCCGCCGCCGCAGCGTCTCCGCCGGCAGGTCGTCCCAGAAGCGGAAGGTTGCCTGGTCGGCAAATTTCGTCGCCACCACCTTCAGCCGGCGCTGATTGATCCGGTCGGTCAGCTCCCGGTTACTGCCAATCACCACCATCTCCCGGATGCGCGGGTGGAAAGCGAGCGCCTGGCGGATCACCCCGGCGAAATCGGGATCGGCCCGCACCCCGGTGATCGGCGCCCCGGCCGGGAGCAGTCCCGACACATCGTTATTGATGCCGCAAAAGACGATCGGCACATTGCGGAACAGGTCGTGGCGGTGTTCCAGGGCGAAATTGAGCGCCTCGTTGTCCGACAGCAGCACCAGATCGTAGGTGCGCCCCTTGAGCTTGTAATGGAGAATGGCGTCGAGGATGTGGGAAAAGTACTGCGCATCCTGGTGACGCTTGGTATCGAGATACTCGACGTCGGCATCGATCCGCCGCGCCGAGGAGGCCAACACCTCCTGGATGCCGGCCATGATCCGGTCGGTCCAGGGATACCCCGGATGGTACGAGTGGAGGACCAGGACATGGTAGGCCTGACCGGCGGGGTGTTCCGCCGCGGCGGCCACGGCGCAGCAAAAGAGCACTGCCAGCGCCGGGAGCAGCACGCGGCAGGCGAATTGTCTGCCGAGCCGAACGATCATGGACATCCTGAATTCCCCCCGTCTCCCGAACCACCGGTGCCGGCATCCGCCGGGCATTTCCCTGCTAAATCCCGGAGTCGTTACCGGCGTTTGGCGGTATTGAAGTGACGGCAGAACAGACCGGACCGGTGGCGTCGCTCACCGCCGACGAGACGGCAAGCGGGTAACAAGCGCCGAAAAGCTTGTCCAATCAAACAATTGGCGAGGAATAACGGACGGATAGTCGGGAACCGGTGGCCGAAATACACAAACGAACTTCAATATATACATAATCCAATCTGCACATTTCAGACCAATTATTACTACCGGTTTATGAATTGTTTTTCAGAAGCTGGCGGGTCGGAAACAGGGGGAAGCCGCCGCGCCCGATGGCTGCGGCGGCGGGGAGAGTCACTTGCAGAGGAGCTCGAAGGTGGCTTCATTGAGCGAGCCGGGCTTGATCGGAAATTCGCGGGGAGCCTGATAATACTTGCTCGTGGCAATGAAATCCCCCGCCGTATTGTAGGTGGCGTCGGCAATTTCGAACAGCCGGTGCGCCGTGCAGTCGGCAGTGAACTGGATTTTCCGTCCGGCCACCCCCTGGCGCGGTTTCACGTAGTGCCAACGGACCCAGACCGACGGCTGGTTATGGTACGGCGCATAGGAGAGGTAATCGACCGCGGCGATCACCGTTTTCCCCTCCCGGTAAACCTGCCAGTCGGCAACGGCCTCACCGGCCGCCGCCATGATGATCAGCATCGTCATCGCCAGCCATTTCATGTGCCACCTCCTCGAATCGATTCTTCGCGGGACAGCCTGTCCCGTCAGGTCCGGCCGGGCAGCCGGACGACCCGCCCGGCCAGCGCCAGACAGGCGGGCCGATGGGTGATCACCAGCAGCGTTTTTCCCCGGCAGCGCTCCGCCAGCCGGGCCACCACCTGCCGCTCGGTGGCGGCGTCCAGCCCCTCGGTCGGCTCGTCGAGCAGCACGAGCGGCGCCTCCTTCAAAAGCGCCCGGGCCAGGGCAAGCCGGCGCGCCTCGCCGCCCGAGACGGCACGGCCCCCCTCGCCGACCGGCGTGTCGAGCCCCTCCGGCAAGGCAGCAACCCAGGCCGCCAGCCCCGCATCGTCCAGGGCCTGCCCGAGCTCGGCGGCGCCCGCCGCCGGGTTGGCCAGCAGCAGGTTCTCCCGGATGGTCCCGTTGAAGAGATGGGGCCGCTGCGGCACCACCGTCACCAGTCGCCGCATCTCGTCGGCCGCCAGCTGGCGGAGTTCGATGCCGCCGACGATGACACTGCCGCGATAGTCGCGGAAGCGGAGCAGGATTTCCAAATAGGTGCTCTTGCCGACCCCGCTCGGGCCGGTCAGCGCCAGCCGCTCCCCGGCGGCAATTTCCAGGTCGGCCAGCGGCACTTCCGGCAGGCCGGGGGCGTGGATGCCGGTGACGCCGCGAAAGGCGACTCCGCAGGTCGTCGGTGCGGGTACCGGCGTCGCCGGCTCGGGGACCGGCGGTGAAGCCTCGGCCAGATCGCGAAGCCGGCGGATCGCCGCCCGGGCCGCCGGCAGCAGCTGCAGCGCCGCCGGCATGCCGCCGGCCGCTTCGAAAGCGGCAGCGGTAAAAAGGAGCAACATCACCAGTTCCGGCCCCGCCAGCCGGCCGGCGGTCACCGCCGCGCCACCGGTCGCCAGCACCGCGGCCACCGCCAGGCCGCCGCAGGCAATCCCGCCGGCGGCGGTCAGCCCGCCGAGCCTCGCCAGCCGTTCCTGATCGGCCACCAGCCGCCGCGACAGCTCGTCGACCCGGGCCGCCTGCCGCTCCACGGCGCCGAGCAAGAGCAGTTCCTCCGCCCCCTGCACCCCTTCGGTAACCAGCGACCGCAGTTCCCCTGCCAGCTCGGTCGAGCGGCGCCCCGGTGCCGCCGCCAGCCGCCGGGCCAAAAGCGGCAGTGCCCCGCCCGCCAGGAGCAGGAAGAGCAGCAGCACCACCGCCGTCGTCCGGTCCCAGCCGGCGGCCACCACCACCGCCAGGACAATTGCCGTCGCCCCGGTGGCCAGCGGGGCGACGATCCGCAGGTAGAGGCTCTCCAGGGCATCGACGTCGGCGCGGAGCCGCCCCGCCACCTCGCCGCCGGCGTAACGTTCCAGCCCCGCCGGGGCCAGCGGTTCCAGCCGGGCGAAGAGCCAGACCCGCAGCTCGGCAAGGATGCGCAGCGCCGCCTCGTGGGTCACCAGCCGCTCGCCGTAGCGGCCGACCGTTCGGATTACCGCCAGGCCGCGGATCGCCGCGGCTGGGAAAAAATAGTTGAACGGCGTGGCGGTCACCCCGGCGACCGCCATCGAGGCGATGAACCACCCCGACACCGCCATCAGGGAGACGTTGGCAGCGATCACCACCACCCCGAGCAGCACCCCGGCCGCCATCCAGCGCCACTGTCGCCGGGCAACGCCGAGGATCAGCAGCAGGTCGCGCATTGCCCCTCCCCGGCCGCCAGGTAGTCGGCCGGCGTCACCAGCCGCTCCAGCCGCCCGCCGGCCAGCACCGCCACCCGGCCGGCCCGCCGCAACGTCTCCTCGCGGTGGCTGATCACCAGCACCGTCCGACCGACTGCCAACCGCGCCAGCGCCTCGCCGACCAGCCGCTCGTTCTCCGGATCGAGACCGGCCGTCGGCTCGTCGAGGACCACCAGCGAGGCATCGCGCACCAGTGCCCGCGCCACCGCCAGCCGGCGCAGCTCGCCGCCGGAGAGCCCCGCCCCCCGCTCGCCGAGTTCGGTGGTCAGGCCGGCCGGCAGCCGGGCAACGAACGGTGCCGCGGCCGCGGCCTCCAGGGCCGCCCAAAGCTGCTCCTCGCTCGCCTCGGGCCGGCCGAGGAGCAAATTCTCCCGGATGGTGCCGGCGAAGAAGAACGGCCGCTGCGGCACCCAGGCGAGCCGCGCCCGCCAGGCGGCAGGATCGAGCCGGGCCAGATCGGTGCCGTTGACCATGATCCGCCCGGTCTCGGGACGCATCAGGCCGACCAGCAGGCGGACCAGGGTCGTCTTGCCGGTACCGCTCTCCCCCGCCAGGGCGGTAAGGCTGCCGGCCGGCAGCTCCAGGTCGATCCCGGCCAGCCCGCCCCGGTTGCCGCCATAACGGAACGCCACCCCTTCGAAAGAAACCGCCGGCGGGCCCGGCGGCACCGGCAAGGTCCCATCGTACCCCGCCGGCAGCGGCAGCGCCAGGAGCGGCACGATCCGTTCGGCAGCCGCCACCCCCTGCATCCGCGCGTGGTAGGAGAGACCGAGCACCCGCAACGGCAGGTAGAATTCGGGGGCGAGGAGCAGCACGAACAGGCCGTCGGCCAGGGTCAGGCCCCGACCGAGCAGCCGGAAGCCGACCACCACCGCCACCACCGCCGTGCCGACAGTGGCGAAAAACTCCAGGGTGAAGGCCGAGAGGAAGGCCAGCCGCAGCACCGCCATCGTTCCCTGGCGATACGCCTCCGACACCCGGGCAACGGTCGCCGCCTCCCGTTTGGCGGCGGCGAAAATCTTCAGGTCCGGCAACCCCTGCACCAGGTCGAGAAGGTGCCCCGCCAGCCGGGCCAGCGTCCCCCACTGGCGACGGTTGAGGCTTTCCGAGCCCCGGCCGATCAGGACCATGAACAGGGGGATGAAGGGGGCGGAAAAGAGCAGCACCAGCCCGGCGCGCCATTCGGCGGGCAGGACGACCAACAGCGCGAGCAGCGGCAGCAGGGCGGCCAGCGCCAGGTGGGGGAGGAAGCGGGCGAAATAGGGTTCGACCCCGTCTACCCCGGCGGTGACCGCCTCCACCAGCGGCCCGGTTTCCTCGCCGGCCAGCCCCGCCGGGCCGAGCGCCTGCAGCCGGCGATAGAGAAACTGGCGGACCCGCTCCTTGACCCGGGCCGCGGCCGCGGCCGCCCCCCGCTCGCCGAGGAAGGCGCAGCCGCCGCGGCCCAGCGCCAGCGCTGCCACCCCCCCCGCCAGGGGGAGAATCGCCGCCAGGGGAGTGCCGTCGATCACCAGACGCTGGCAGGCGACGGCCAGCAAGCGCGCCTGGACGATGATCAGCACGCCGCCGACGCCCGCCCAGCCGACCGCCCGAAGCAGTGGGCCGCGGACCGTACGCGCCTCATCGAGCAGCCACGCCTCGGGACGCCGCTCCACCGCCGGCGCCGCGCTTTCGCCGCTGCCGTCAGGCATGGGCCATTGCCTGGAAGGGATCGGGCCCCACCAGCCGGACGAGGGTGGTTTCCAGGGTGTCGTCGCCAACCGTCAGGTAGAGGGTCCTTTCGGTGACCGTCAGGCTCCAGACGATCGAGCGCTGCAGGCGGGCGGCCAGTTGCGCCAGGAAGCGCTGATCGATGGTATAAACGGTGAGGTTGGGCATGCCGGCGAGCTTGGCCAGGTGCAGTTCCTGCCAGTTCCAGCAAGCCGGGCCACAGGCGAGGAGGATCACCCGGTCGCTGTGCCGGCTTGCCCGGAGCAGCCGCTCCGGGGCGGGGAGCCCGACTTCGAGCCAGAGGGTAATCCGGCCGCCGGCCCCCTTCACCCAGAGGTCGGGTTCGTCGCCGGCGCAGACCCCCCGGGTAAAGACGAGTTCCGGTTCGAGAAAGAGCGCATGGGCAAGCAGCCGCGCCACCAGCCGCTCCTCGGTCTCGGAAGGGTGTTGGGCGACGGTGGTATGGAGGGTTTCGTAGAGATTGCGGTCCAGATGGGAGAGTTCGATAGTGGCGCGGTAGATGATCGACGAGAGGGCCATGGGGTGAAGATCCTTTCCGTGACGGCCAGGTCGGGACCGGCAGGGGGGAGCGACGGAAGGTGGTCCGGGACGGCGGCTGCTCTTCAATGATAGCCGATAGGGGGAGATGATGCCAGAAGGAATTTTGCCGCGGCCGGTGGCCGGCAGCGGCAAAAAAAAAAACGCCCCGGATTGCTCCGGGGCGTTTTCGAGCCGTTCGGGAAACCCGATTAGCCTTTGATGACGTTGGCAGCCTGCAGCCCTTTGGGGCCCTTGACGATGTCAAACGTCACGCTATCGCCTTCAGCCAGGGACTTGAAACCATTCCCCGAGATGGCGGAGTAGTGCACGAAAACGTCCTCGCCATTTTCCTGCTCGAGAAAACCAAAACCCTTGCTGTCATTGAACCACTTCACCGTACCTTTTACCATTTGCTTACTTTCTCCTGATACTTCTTGTTGTAATATCATCCGGGGCATACCGCGGACGTCGTTTCAACCTAACAGGTTTCCCTGAATAATGTCAAACGATTAAATTCACCTGGCAAAAAAAAACGGCCGCGCCGTGGCAAAACGGCGCCGACCCGGCTGTTCAGAGCATGAACGAACGAACGAGCGACTGCACTTCCTCGTCGGCACCGGCCTGGGCAGCCACCACCGCCTGCCGTTCTTCGAGCGGCATGAAGTCGGAAAGGTACTCCCGGGCATCGTCATGGCTACCGGCAACGGCCGCCGCGGTCATGCAGAGGACCACCACCGGCACGCCGGCCCGGTACCCCTCGACAAGTTTGCCGATCTCTTCGCGACGCTTCTCGGTACTCCAGGCCTGATACACTTCCGTCCCAATATCGGTAAACATGCTGCCCCCCCTCACTGGTTTGTTATCCGGCAACGGCACCCTGCCTCGCCGGCGGAACGGTCCGGGGGAGGGAGTGTCCAGCTTAATGCAAAGCGTGACGTCGGTCCAGAATTTTAATCTGACCGTCCCTTGCCGCATCGGGGGGCGGTACTGCCCGATTTTTCAGCAGCCCGCACCGCTCCCTTGCCGGCCCCGGCCGGCGGGAACCCCCCGCATGCCGGCGCCAAACGGGGATCGACAGCCGACAGGAGAGTTGGCACGGCTCATGAAAACCCAGCAGGGAGAGGCGCGTGCGAAACGCGCCGGCGCCCACCGTCGCACGACGGTCGGGCAACGCAAGCCGCCGGGTGAAACTCCGGATTCTCCCGGCCGGGAGACCCCTATGGACCGTGACGACCTGGTAACTCTTGCGGCGGCTGCCGCCGCCCTGCAAACCACCCACCTCCGGGTGCTGATGCTCGTCAAGCAGCAGGCCCTGGCCGGTGAACTGATCGACGGAGAATGGTATGTCGAGCGGGCCGCCCTCGACCGGGTCTGCCGGGAAGGCATGACACCGCTCGCCGGCCCGAGCTGCCGCAGTTCCTGTACCTCTGGCGGCTGCGGTTGCGGCAGCAAGTAGGCTGCCCCGCCGTTCCGGGCCCGCGGTACCGCCGGCCAGCCAGCCCCCGCCCCCCCGGCGCGGGAATCCGCGTCTCCTCCCCCCCCTTCCCCTCTCCAGAGCAGCGCCCGCCGACCGGCGACCGGCTCGCGGCGGCAAAATTTATGTTGCTCCGGCGCCGACGCCATGCTATCTGGTTCATCTTCCAGACCTTTTCCGACAGGGAGCATCGCAATGGCGCAATTCTCCACCCACGGCAGCGGACATCCCGGCCGTGACCTCGCCCGACGACCGACGACAGAACAAGCGCTGCCGGAGGAACGGCAATGACGGCCGCCGGGACCGGCGGCACCTTCGACGTTATCTATGCCCTCGACCTGCTCGGCACCGCCGCCTTCGCCGCCTCGGGGGCACTGGTCGGCATCCGCAAGCGGATGGACCTGCTCGGGGTGGTGGTGCTCGGCCTGGTGACCGCCACCGGCGGCGGGGTAGTCCGGGATCTGCTGATGAACGACACCCCGCCCTTCTGTTTCAAGAATGAAACCTATCTCTACCTGGCGCTGGCGGTCACGATCATCGTCTTTCTGATCCCCCGCAAGTTCGAGCGGCAGCGCAAGACGATGCTCTTGCTCGACGCCCTCGGCCTCGGCACTTTCCTGGTCATCGGCACCTCCAAGGCGCTCGCCTTCAAGCTCGGCTTCATGGGCTCGGTGATCATGGGGGTGATGACCGCCACCGCCGGCGGGATGATCCGGGACATGCTCGGCAACGAGATCCCGCTGATCCTGCAACGGGAGATCTATGCCTCCGCCTGCATTGCCGGCGGCATCGTCCTTTACCTGCTGCACCGGGCGGGGGTGGCGGCGGCGGTCACCCTGCCGGTGGCAGCCCTCGTGGTGATCGCCATCAGGATCGCCGCCATCCTCCGGGGGTGGCAGCTGCCAAAGGGGCCGGTCATCTGACCGCCGGCCAGGCCAAAAGATTTCCCGCCCATCGCAAGGAGACGTCATGAAGCAGCAGAGATGCATCGTCGGCCCGGAATCGGTGCGGATGCTGGAACTGGGGCATCCGTGGATCATCGCCGACCGCTATACGAAACAATGGCCGGCCGGCCGGGCCGGCGACCTGGTGGAACTGACCGACGAACAGGGACGGTTCCTCGCCACGGCGCTCCTCGATCCGGGCGAGCGGATCGTCGCCCGGGTGCTCGATCGGCAGAGGCTCCGCCTCGATGGCGACTGGCTGGCACAGCGACTGCGCCGGGCGCTGCAGCTCCGCCGCGACCATACCATCCTGGCCGATACCGATGCCTACCGGCTGGTGAACGGCGAGGGGGACGGCCTCCCCGGGCTGACCGTCGACCGCTACGGCGACCACCTGATGATCCAGCTTTACAGCGGGGCCTGGCGCCCCCATCTGCGGCTCGTGGTGCCGCTCCTCGACGAACTGCTGCAGCCGAAGGGAATCTACGAGAAGAGCCGCCCCCAGCAGACCCGCGAACTGGAAGCGCTGAACGAGGAGAAGCGCTACGGCCGGCTGCTGGCCGGCAGCGCCGCCCCGGCCCGGCTGACGGTGCGGGAGAACGGTCTCTCCTTCCTTGTCGAGCTGGAACGGGGGCTGAACACCGGCCTGTTCCTCGACCAGCGCAACAATCGCCGCGACCTGATGGGCCGGGTGGCCGGCAAACGGCTGCTCAATCTCTTCGCCTACACCGGCGCTTTCTCGGTGGCCGCGGCGGCGGCCGGGGCGAGCCGGGTCACCGGCGTCGACGTCTCTGCCGGCTACAGCGACTGGGCAAAGGAAAACTTTGGCGCCAACCGGCTCAATCCGAAACGGCACGACTTCCTTGTCGGCGACTGCCTGGCGGTGCTCGGCGAGCTGCAACGCCAGGGAAAGCGCTACGACATTATCCTCATGGATCCCCCCTCGTTCTCCACCACCGCCAGAAGCCGCTTCACCACCCGCGGCGGCACCGCCGACCTGGTGGCGACGGCCCTGCCGCTCCTGGAAAGCGGCGGCCTGCTGATCACCTCCTCCAACCACCAGAAGGTCGACCTAGCCGACTACCTGAAAGAGCTGCGCCGCGGCGCCCTCCAGGCGAAGAGCGAGTTGCGGGTGATCGGCCTCGCCGGCCAGCCGGAGGATTTCCCCTACCCGGTTACCTTCCCCGAGGGGCGCTATCTGAAGTACGCCCTGAGCGTCAAGGGCTGACCGACGCGCGCCCAGCGAGGAAAGCGGTTAGCAAAGCCGGCCAGGCAGTGTATACTGTGCAGCGTAACGACGCCCCGGAAGGGCGAGCCGACGACAACGGGAGGAGTGTGCATGAGCGCGGCAACGACGGCGGGCAGGACCCAGCGGGCCGAGCAGGCGGAAAACCGCCGCTGGCTCCGGGAACAGATGAACCCCTACTTTTTCATCGCCATGAAGGACGAACCGGCGGCTCTGGCGATGCTGACCCGGGAGCTCGGCGCCCTCCGCCACAACCGGCGGCTGCTGCTCGCCGACCGGGAGAAGGCGATCATCATGGCGATGGTCAACCGGCCGGGAACCCTTTACGAGACCCTCCGCCGGGTCCAGGAGCGGGAGATCTCCTACGCGATGATCGCCCACTCGAACGACCCGATCCCGGGACGGGAGGAGGCGCTGGAGATCCAGCGCTTCGAATTCGACCGGAAGAGCAACGAGGAGATCCTGGCCGGCGCCGGCACCATCGTCCCGCCGGAGGTCTGCCGCCGGGTGGCGGCGGCGCTGCGCCGCTATTACCCCGATTTCGACCATAAGGAACTGGAGCGGCTGCTGCGGATCCTCTGGCAGAACAACGACAACTACGTCCGGGTTTCGCCCCCGCGGCGGGTTGCCCAGGTGCTGCGGCTGTTCCAGGAGGCAAACCGGCGCGGCGGCCTTTATCTGGACGTCGAACCGATGGAGAACGGCGGCGCCCACGAATCGCGGGTCTTCTTCGCCGTCGCCAACCCGCCGCAGAAGGATTTCCTCCTCCAGGTGATGGAGGTCTTCTACCGGCTCAGTCTCGGGGTGAACCGGGCCTACTGCCTGACCATCTCCAACGGCGTCCACCCGTACTTCCTCGGCACTTTTTACGTCCGGCAGCACGACGGCGGAGTGATCGCCAAAGAGGCCGAGATCTTCGCCCGGCTCCGCGAAGAGCTCTACAACACCCAGGTGCTGGCGACCCGCTCCCACACCTACCGGGAGTTCGTCACCAGCGGCCTGATGAGCGGCGAGGACGCCTCGCTGGTCAACGCCTTCATCGCTTTCTGCCACACCAACCTGGCCCACAACCAGCCGGACCGCTTCGGCCTCGACGATGTCCGGAGCGCTTTCCACGCCCACCCGGAAATCGCCCTCCAGCTGGTGCAGCTGTTCCGGACCCGCTTCGACCCCGAGCTTGCCGACCGGGAGAGCGTCTATGCCACGGCACTGGCCGCCGCCGACCGGGAGGTGGCGGAGTACAATACCGGCCACCGTTACCTGGACGAGATCCGCCGGGCGATCTTCCGCTGTTGCCTGACGTTTATCCGCCACACCCTGAAGAGCAACTTCTTCGTCCTGGAAAAGCAGGCCCTCTCCTTCCGTCTCGACCCCGCCTACCTGACAGAGCTCGGCCCGGCCTGCACCGCCGACCTGCCGCCGGCGGCGCCGTTCCGGGTCACCTTCTTCTTCAGCCGCTACGGCTTCGGCTACCACATCGGCTTCTCCGACATCGCCCGCGGCGGCTGGCGGACGGTGATCGCCCGCACCCCCGACGACTTCGTCACCAACGCCAACACCCTCTTCCGGGAGAACTTCGTCCTCGCCCATACCCAGCACCTGAAGAACAAGGACATCTACGAGGGGGGCTCGAAGCTGGTGGTGATGCTCGACGCGTCGGACCTGATGCGTGGCCACGAGCGGGAGATGGAAACCTGGCGGCTTTTCAAGCTCCAGTACGGGATCCTCAACGCCTTCCTCGACATCTTCATCACCGCCGCCGGCGTGGCCAAGCACCCGCGGGTGGTCGACTACTACCGGGAGGACGAGCCGATCGAGCTCGGCCCCGACGAGAACATGCACGACTCGATGATCGAGACCATCGCCCGGGTGTCGAAGCGGCGCGGCTACCTGCTCGGCATCGGCATCATGTCGAGCAAGCGGGTCGGCATCAACCACAAGGAGTACGGTGTCACCTCCACCGGGGTGGTGACCTTCGCCGAGATCACCATGGCCGAACTCGGCATCGACATCCGCCGCGACCCGTTCAGCATCAAGTTCACCGGCGGCCCCAACGGCGACGTGGCGGGGAACGCCATGCGCATCCTGCTCGACCGCTCGCCGCAGGTGAAGATCGCCCTGATCCTCGACGGCACTGCCGCCCTCTGCGACCCGGCGGGCGCAGACCATACCGAGCTGCGCCGCATTCTTCTCAAGGAAGATCTGGACGCCTTTGCGCCGACGGCGCTCCACCCCGGCGGCTTCATGCTCTTCCGCACCGGCAGCCGCCGCGAGGGGCTGCGGGAGCTTTTCCGGAAGGTGACCAGGACCGCCGCCGGTCTCAGCGAAGAGTGGATCTCCCTCGATGAGTTCTCCAAGGAGTTCGACGAGCTGGTCTTCACCGTCCCCGCCGACCTGTTCATCCCCGGCGGCGGCCGCCCCGAGACCATCGACAAGGAGAACTGGCAGCGCTTCCTCCAGGCCGACGGCACCCCCTCGGCCCGGGCGATCGTCGAGGGGGCCAACTCGTTCCTTACCCCCGAGGCCCGGGTCCAGCTCCAGCAGCACGGAGTGCTGATCATGCGCGACGCCTCGGCCAACAAATGCGGCGTCATCTCCTCCTCCTACGAGATCATCGCCAACCTGCTGCTCAGCGAACAGGAGTTCCTGGACGAGAAGGAGCGCTACGTCGCCGACGTGCTGGCGATCCTCGAACAGCGGGCCGGCGACGAGGCGCGGCTGATCCTCCGGCGCCACCGGGAGAACCCGGCGCTGCTCTGCACCGAGATTTCCAACAGCCTGAGCAGCGAGATCAACGCCAACTACGCCCGGCTGTTCCGCTTTTTCCAGGCGCGCCCCGAGCTCTGCCGGCAACCGCTCTACCGCCGGGCGATCCTCGCCCACCTGCCGCAGCTGATCCGCGACGAGCCCCGTTTCCGCCGCCGGCTCGGCCAACTGCCGCAGAAGTATCTCTCGGCGATCCTTGCCGCCGAGCTCGGCGCCTCGCTGGTCTACAAGGGAGACCGGGAAGCCGAGTTCGAGGACGCGATCCGGCTCCACCTGCAGCGCAATTTCCGAGCCGGGGGTCAGTAAAGAACATCCCATCTTCCGCAGCACTCTCCTCCCCTTCCCCCTCCCCCTCGATGGGGGAGGGGGAGGGGGAGGCGTGCGGGCACTGATCGCCCATAAAAAACGCCCCCTCCGCGAACGGAGGGGGCGTCATGAATAGCGGGCCGGCGAGGGCTCAACGGAGGTGCACCGGATCGCCCGGCTGCACCATGCCGCCGCGGAGGACCCGGGCGAAGATTCCTTCCTTCGGCATGACACAGTCCCCCGCCTGCTGATAGATAGCGCAGCGGGTATGGCACTCCTTGCCGATCTGGGTCACTTCCAGGAGCGTCTCCCCCACCGCCAGCCGGGTCCCGACCGGCAGCGCCGGCAGTTCGATCCCGACGGTGGTGATATTTTCGGCGAAATCGCCGTTGTCGACGTCGAGCCCCAACGCCCGCATCTTGTCGATGCTTTCCCGCGCCAGCAGGCTTACCTGGCGGTGCCACTCCCCGGCATGGGCATCGCCGACGATGCCGTGGTTTTCCCGCAGCTCCACCTGTGCTACCGGGGTTTTCCGCTCCCCCTTGTTGCGACTGATGCAGACGGCAATCACTGTTGCGCCCATGAACGTCTCCCCTGCCGTACCGGACGGCCGTCCCTCATCTCTCATTCATCCTCCCACTTTGGCCATGGAGAACGGCCGGTGCGCCGCCTGCTCCGGTGCCAGCCCGTGCCGAGCCGGTTTGCAGCCGACCAGCCGACGGAGCAGCTCTTCGAGTACGGCGGGCTCGGCGGCGATAAACGGCCGGAGATCGAAGGCATCGTCGGCAAAGAGGCACCCCTTGGCCAGCCCGGTGGAGGTGACCCGAATCCGGTTGCAATCGCCGCAGAAGTGACCGGAGACGGCACTGATCACCCCGATGGTCCCGGCCGCGCCGGGGATGCGAAACTCCTCCGCCGGCCCGGCCAACTCCCCCTTCGCCACCGGTTCCAGCGAAAACTCGGCGCCGATCCGGGCCAGGATCTCCCGTCCCGCCACCGTCAGCGCCTGCCAGTTCTCCTCGCGGGTGGCGGGCATGTACTCGATGAAGCGGACCTGATAGGGCCTGGTCAGGGTCAGCCGGGCAAAGTCGACCACCTCGTCGTCGTTGATGCCCCGCATCACCACCATGTTGATCTTGGGCGGCGGGAAGCCGGCGGCTTCGGCGGCGGCAAGGCCGTCCAGCACCCGCTGCAGCTCGCCGGTGCGGGCAATCTGGCGGAAGGTGGCGGAACGGAGGGAATCGAGGCTGACGTTGAGCCGCTGGACGCCGGCCCGGCGCAGGTCGGCCGCCAGTTCTGGCAACAGCAGGCCGTTGGTGGTCAGGACCAGCTGTCTGAGGCCCGGCAACGCTGCCAGCCGCGCCAGGAACGGCACCAGTCCCTTGCGCACCAGCGGTTCGCCGCCGGTGACCCGGATCTTCTCGATACCGATGGCGACGGCCGCCCGGGCGATCCGGTACAACTCCTCGTAGCGGAGGATGTCGTCATGGCCGAGCTTGGCCACGCCAGCGGCCGGCATGCAGTAGCGGCAGCGGAGATTGCAGCGGTCGGTGACCGAAAGCCGGAGATAGTTGATGCGCCGGCCGTAGCCGTCGGTGAGGGGCATAATCGTGTCCAATCGTCGCGGGCGGCGCCGAAATGGCGTCAGTGTTCCAGTATAGCAGAAGAGCCGCCCCGCCGCCTATCCCGTATACGGTGGCACCCCCCGGCCTCAGCGGAGAAAGCGCGCCTCGACGAAATCGGCCACCCGGCGCGGCTCGTTGAGGTCGAGCACCGGCACATCCAGCGCCAGCGGCTCGTCGCTGGCCACCGCCAGGAGCGTCGGGTCATTCTCCTCCCCCCGGCAGAGGAGGGTGGCACTCCGATCCCGCCGGTGCACCTCGATTTTCGGCAGGCCGCTCATCTTGAACCCCTCGGTCAGAACGATGTCGACGTCGCCGAAATACGTCGCCAGCAGCTCCTCGATCGGCGGGGCGGCGGCGTGGCGCTTGACCAGCGCCAGTTTTTCCGGCGACGAGATGAGCATCGTATCGGCGCCGGCGGCGGTGAAACGGTAGGAGTCCTTCCCGGGGTGGTCGATGTCGAAGCGGTGGGCATCGTGCTTGATGGCGCCGACCCGGTAACCGCGGGCCTTCAACTCGGCAATCACCTGCTCCAGCAGGGTTGTCTTCCCCGTCCCCGACTTGGCGACGAACGAAACCGCTTGCACCGTTTTCCGCTCTTCCTGACTGCTGATCATGGCAAACTCCTCGGGAGTATTGATATTGACGAAGGTCCTCCCCGGCGTGACCAGCTCGGCCAGTTCGGCCAGCGGAACGACCCGGGTCCGTACCAGGGGATAAAGATCGAACAGCCGCAGGGTGCCGGCCGCCAGGAGCCGTTCCAGCGGCGCCAGGCAGCCGCTGCCGTAGACGGCGCAGAGCGGCTCGTAGCCGGCAGCGGAGCGGGGGACGACAACGTCGTAGCCGATCCGGAGCTCTACCAGCCGGGCCATCAGCCGTGGTTCGGGCCAGGGCAGGTCGCAGGCCAGGGCAAAGATCCAGGGGGTACCGGCATGGCGCAGGGCGGTAATCAGGCCGCCGAGGGGGCTGCCGGGACAGTCGTCGGCGATGACCGGCACCCCCAGCGCCCGGAGCTCCGCCCGCGCCCCTCCCACCAGCAGGGTCCGGGCAAACAGCGCCCGGCAGGCCTCGACGGAGCGGCTGGCCAGCGGCCGCCCGCCGAAGGGGAGTAGCGCCTTGTCGCGCCCCATCCGTCGGCTCTTGCCGCCGGCGAGGACGATGCCGGTCACGTCGTGGTACAGCTCGCTCATGGCGATGATCCCCCGTCGGAGTGGCGGTGCCGCTAGAGGGTAAAGAAAAAGGTCGCGCCCCGGTCGACCGCCGCCTCGGCCCAGACCCGGCCACCGTGGCGGTGCACAATCCGCTGTACCGTCGCCAGGCCGATGCCGGTCCCCTCGAATTCACCGGCCCGGTGGAGCCGCTGGAAAGGGCCGAACAGCTTGCCGGCGTAGCGCATGTCGAAACCGGTGCCGTTGTCGCTGACGAAACAGGTCGTACCGTCTCCCGCCCCTTCGCGGATGCCGAATTCGATCCGCCCCCGCTCGCGCCGGCCGGTGTACTTCCAGGCATTGCCGAGGAGATTTTCCAGCACGACCCGGAGGAGCGTCGCATCCCCCTGCACCCGCACCCCGTCGGCAACGACAAAATCGACGGCCCGCGCCGGCTCCCGCAGCCGCAGCTCGCCGGCGATCTCCCGGGCCAGGGCGCTCAGATCGATCGTTTCATATGCCAGTTCACCCCGCGTCACCTTCGCCAGGTTGAGGATGGCGTCGATCATCTCCCCCATCCGGGCAGATGCCAGCCTGATCCGTTCCAGAGACTCCCGGCCGGTGGCGTCGAAGGCAATCGCCTGGTCGTCCGCGAGGATCGCCGCAAAGCCGTTGATCGCCCGGAGCGGGGCGCGAAGATCGTGGGCCACCGAATAGCCAAAGGCCTCCAGTTCCCGGTTGGCGGCTTCCAGCTCGCGGCTCCGGCGCTGCAGCTCCTCCTCCGCCCGTTTCCGGTCGGAGATATCGACCAGGGTACCGACCACCGCCGGCCGGCCGGCAAAGCGGGCACCCTTCCCCCAGGCCAGGACGGCGAACCGCGTGCCGTCGCGGCGTACCCCCGTCACCTCGCACAGTCCTCCCGTCGGCTCGCCGGCCGGATTCGCCAGCTTCCACCGGACCTCCTCCCGATCCTCGGCTGCCACCAGGTCGAGCGGACCGAGCCGGCCAACCAGTTCTTCGGGGCGGTAGCCGAACAGCTCGGCCATCGTCGGGTTCACATAGTGGTAAACCAGGTCCTGGATGACGAAGATACCGACCAGCGAAGCCTCCATGGTGGTCCGGTATTTCTCCTCGCTCTCCTCGATCAGCCGCGCCAGGGCCAGCCGTTCCTCGACCTGCCAGGCATTGTGGATCGCCACGCCAATCGCCGGGGTGACCCCGGCCATCAGGTTCAGGTCGCTTTTCAGCAGCGGTTTGCAGGTGTGGCGGCGATCGACGGCCAGGATGCCGAGGGACTTGCCGTCGCAGACGATCGGGCAACAGATGAACGAGTGGACCTCCAACCGGCGGGCCATCGCCAGCCGTTCGGGAGAGAGGGCGGGTGCGAACTCTTCGGGGCTGTCGATCAGCAGCGAGCGCTGTTCGCGGAAGGAGGTGGCAAAAATCCCCCGGGCATGATCGCCGTCGAGGCGGAATTCGGTCTCGGCCAGCGCCGAGCGCTGCCGGTCGTCAAAGCCGAAGCTGTCGCGGAAAACCAGGCGGGTACGGTCGGGAGCGGCGGTGAAAATCACGCCGCGGTCGTATTTGAGCCGCTTGTCGAGTACCTGGACCACATTGGCCAGAATACCGTCCACGTCCGTCTGCCGGCTGATTACCTGCCCGAGTTCGTTGACCAGTAGGGCATTTTCGTAATTCTCACCGATCTGGTCGAGCAGGATGCCGGTCGAATCCTGAAGATGGGTCAGGGCGGCGCGAAAATCCTTTTTCTCGGCCCGCTCGGCCAGGAGCATCGCCAGCAGCATGACCGGAACGCCGATGGCCGCCGTGCGAGCGAGTAGCTCCGGCCCCAGGCCGGCGCTGCCGGCAAGTCCCACCAGGCCGAGCAGCAGTACGGCGGTCCGGGCATACTTCCACCGGTCGGCCCGGCCCTGCCGCCAGGTGACGATGTAGCTGCAGACCGAACCGCCGCGGAAGATGCATTCGGGATGTTCGATCTGCGGCAGCGCCCCGGTGAACAGCATGACGAATGCTTCGATGAAGCCGGTCCGGTTGGCACACTGGTACGGCTCTTCCCGGACCCCCTCCTTGAAGCTGACGTCGATCTGCACCCGGTTCGCGGCGAGAAACCGGGAACTGAAGACCGACGACCGGGTAAAGAAGGAGGCGGCCCGCCCCGCCAGCCGAAGGCCGTGCCGCGGGCCGACCAGGCCGAGGAAGCACTGCCGCAGCACGCCGAGGGCCTCGGGCGAGGCGACGTACCGCCCCGCCTCGCGGGCGATATCTTCGTTGCCGGTGAACTGGACGAGCCGGTCGTAAAAACGGTTCACCTGCACCTGGTTGAACCAGTGCCCCGGATCGTGCACCTCGGCGAACGTCATCCCCGCGTAGCGGAGCAGGTCCGGCACGTCGACGGCGGGATAACGGTTGCGGAGGAGCTTGAGGTAGATATCGATGATGCGGCTGCTGTAAAGCGGCTGATCGTTCATGGCCGGTTCGCACCGCCGCCGGAGCCGGCAGACGGTAAGGGAATGATACGGCTGCCGTCCAGCCTACCGGAACCCCCGGACGCAATCAAGTGACAAATTAATCCGCCGCTAATGAGCCGGGCGGCGGCGCCGTGGCACCGCAGCGCTCTTCCAGCTCGGCCAGCCGGGTCCGCAGGTTCTTTTCCCGCGCCCACCGCTCGCTGACATCGCGAAGGATGGCGCCACTGCCGTAAACCGGCCCGTCACCGGCGGAGAGAAGCGTCATCGAAAACTCGGTGGAGATCCGACTACCGTCGCGCCGCAAGGCTGGCGCCGAGAGCAGCCGGCTGCCGTAGGCGGTCACCCCGGTGGCCATCACCCGTCGATACCCTTCCCAATGCCGCGCCCGCAGGTTTTCCGGAATGATCAGGTCGAGGGACCGGCCGAGCGCCTCGGCGGCGGTAAAGCCGAACAGCCGCTCGGCGGCCGGGCTCCAGAGCCGGATGATTCCGTCGCGGTCGGCAAAGATGAAGGCATCGGGGCTCCCCTCGGCAATCGCCCGGTACAACGCGGCGTCATGGTCGGCTGACATTGTCGCACCTCCTTGGTGGTCGGCTTGCTTAACATTACCGTCTCACCGGTTACCGTCAAGGAGACGGCCCGGCTCAGTGGCTCAGATACGGCACCAGCGGGAGCAGCTGCCGGTAATCGTCGATGGTCAGCGAACCCTGCCAGTGCCCCGTTACCATCCCGGTGCCGATGCCGGCGGCAAAGAGCAGCAGCACCGCGGCGGGGAAGACCCAGCCGGGAAGCTGCCGCCGCCAGAACGGCAAGCCGATCCGCAGCGTGGCACGCTCCGGGCAGCTTGCTACGCAACTGAGGCAGGCGGTGCACTCGGGGGAGACGATCCGGGTCCGGGCGTGGACCGGCAGGTTCGCCGGGCAAGCGGCGCTACAGCGTCGACAGCCGGTGCAGCCGGCGGGCTCCCGCCTGATCTTGAGGGGACTCAGGATACTGGCCAGCCCGAGCAGCGCCCCGTAGGGGCAGAGGTAGCGGCACCAGACATTGCGGTAGACCAGCGACAGGCCGGTGAGCAGGGTGAGAATTACCGCCGTGGTCGGCGACATGTCGGTAAAGAAGCGGAGCATCTTGACGTCGCTCACCGCCCAGTAGGGGGAACCGAGGAAGCCGGCCAGCGCCGGCACCGGCATATCGAGCAGGATCAGCTTGACGAAGAAGAGGAGCAGGGCGTACTTCAACCCCCGGAGGGTCAGATCGAGCCAGGGCCAGGGGGTAAAATTCCGGCCGAGCAGCCATCGACCCAGTTTCCATGCCCCTTCGGAGAGGGTCCCGACTGGGCAGAGCCAGGAGCAGAACGATTTTTTCGCCAGCAGGCTGACGGCGATGGCGGTGAGGAAGATGACCAGCGCCGCTGGATGGACCTGATTGATGTCGCCGGTGGCCAGCCAGTATTTGAGGCTCGCCAGGGCGCCGATCGGCAGGAATCCCTCCACCCCCGGCGGCCGGGAGACATTGGGGGGGGTGCCCCCGGCGGCGACGGCATTGACGAAGAGACCGAAGCGCACGCCGAGGAAGAGCACCCAGGCGAGAAAGCCCCACTGGATCACGGCTCGCCAGCGGGGAATGCGTACGGGGGAACAGGGACCGTTCATGGATGATGCCTCGTTTCGGTGAGGGGCAAGGTGTGGAGCGAAGGAGTTCGTTGCCTCACTCCTCCCCCCACACCTCACTGGGCAACTACTTCCCGGCCAGCGGATCCTTGATCTCCTGCTCCGGCTTGAACATCAGCTTCTTCGAACCACGGTTGTTGACGTATTTGGCGAGTTCCAGGTCGACCTTTTCCGGTACCGTCACCCCCGCCTTGGCCAGCGCCTGGCGCAGCAGCCCGTCAGCCTTGCCGGCATGGATGGCGGCATCGCCCAGGACCCGTTGCGCTTCGGTGGGATTATGGAAACCGACCGAATTCTCGGCACCGATGAACACCACCCGGTAGAACGCCTCCAGGTAATGGTCCTTCGCTTCGGCATAGAGCGTCCGGTCGACCGGTTTGCCAGCCGTTTGCTCCCGGTTCGCCAGTTCGAAGAGCTTGGCGACGGTAGCAGTGGCATAACCGGCACGGATAAACTGCGACATGGTCCGGTCCTGGATGGCGATCACCCGGTCGCGCAACTGGTCGGGGCTTTCGGTATGGCACTGCCGACAGGCCTGCAGGTCGTTTTTCAGCGGACTCATGATCCGGTGATCAGCAATCTCCCGCCCCCCCACCTTGATGGTCGGCATGTGGCAGTCGCTGCAGGTTGCACCGGCCTGCCAGTGGACGCTGTCGTTGGAAAAGAGTTCAAATTCGGGGTGACGGATGAATGCCAGTTTAAACCCGGTCACCTTCT
The DNA here is from genome assembly GCF_027943965.1 of Geotalea uraniireducens. Taxonomy (NCBI): domain Bacteria; kingdom Pseudomonadati; phylum Thermodesulfobacteriota; class Desulfuromonadia; order Geobacterales; family Geobacteraceae; genus Geotalea; species Geotalea uraniireducens. Next base: position 3,833,707 of record NZ_AP027151.1, read on the forward strand.
GGGTCCACTCGCCGTACTCCGGATGCTCGCGGAGCACTTTGATGATCTGCTCGATGGTGATGTGCCCCCACGAGCTCCCCTGCCAGGGAAAGACCACATCGGTCGATTTCATCTGAGTGTCCTTGGGGACGCTGTAAGTGACGTGACACTGGGCGCAGACCAGCGACCGCTTGTCCTGCCGGGTCAGTTGCCCCCCGGCGACGCCGAGTTCGGCCAAGCCCTTGCCGAGAGTGAAACCGCGGGAAATCTGCAGCGACATATCCCGGTTGTTATGACAGTCGATGCAGGCCACGCCGAGGGTCCGGTGCTCACCGGGCACCTTGGCCAGCACATCCAGGTACGGCTCGGCAAAGTAGTCCCGCCCCATCTTCCCCTGGAGGATCGGCGCATAGGGTGTCTTGCAGGTAAGACAGGACCCCCCGGCCTTGATTCGCGACGGATCGACCTCCAGCTGATCCTGGAGCATGAAGATGTGGCCGCGCGGCTCCCGGTATTCGACGCCGAAGCCCCAGCCGTTGTAGAGCAGCGCCAGGAACGGGAACTCGTTGAGCTTGTCGGGACGCGCCATCCCCTCGTCATAGCCGCGCTTGTACTTGCTCTTGCCGGCCGGGGTCGGCTCGCCGTTCTTCTGCCAGCGCTCGTATTCCGCCGGATAGACCTTCCCCCAGACCGCCGGGTCGATCGTCCCGTCGGCAATATCGGACATCGTCACCGGCTCCGTCTTCTTCGGCGTACACCCCGCGCCGACCGCTGTGGCCGCCAGGATCACCGCCACCATCCCACGTTTCACCATCTTCGTTGTCATGCTCTCCTCCCCAGTAGTTGGCTGCCATCCGGCGGTCCCGGATGAAATGCCGGCTCGCGGCGGGCCGCACCGCGGCGGCGATCTCCCTTGGAGCATTAGAACCAACGTCCGGCGGAAACGCCTTGACATAAGTCAAAGGGCGACAAATGTGCCGGGTAAAGAGGACTGTTCCGACCCGATTTGGCGGCAATACAAAAAACGACTTCAGCTTTTTTCCCCGCTGCCGATAAAGGAATGGTGAGCGTCGCACGGCGACCGCCCCCAGTTTTCTATCAGAAAGGGATCCCGATGTTTTTCTCGGCAAAGTTGAAAAAACAGCTGGCAGAGCAGGAAACCGAACTCAATACCCTCAAGCAGATGCTCGACAATCTGGGCAATATCGTCATGCTCTGCGACACTACTCCGGAAAACAAGATCTTCTACATGAACAAACCGGCCCGCGAAATGCTGATGAAGCATCGCCAGGAGCTGAACGGCGGGCTGCGGGGGGCCGACGTGGCCAACGCCTTCGGCCAGTCGATCCACCAGTACCACAAGGACCCGGGGCGGGTCCGGATGATCCTCGGCAAGCCGGGCGAACTCCCCAACCGGGCTGAGATCCCGATCGGCGGACTTACCCTCCGCACCACCGCCTACCCGATCTGGGACGCCAGGGAGCGGGGCAAGCTGCTCTGCTACATGGCCTGCTGGGACGATATCAGCGCCGAGAAAGCGATCGAGGAGCACAGCCGGGCCGAGATCGACCGGAAGAATTACCTGGAGGAGCGAGTGGCGCAGATCGCTACCGCCATGGAAGAGATGAGCATGACCGTCACCGAGGTGGCGCGCAACACCTCCAATGCCTCCGATTCGGCGATCAAGGTGGCCCAGAACGCCCACGAGGGACAGACCATCGTCAACCAATCGGTCCAGGAGATGCAGAAGGTGGCGCAGATCGTCCGCGACTCGGCGGCCATCGTCGACTCCCTCGGCGGCAAGTCGGAGAAGATCGGCGAGATCATCAACGTCATCAACGAGATTGCCGACCAGACCAACCTCCTGGCGCTGAACGCGGCCATCGAGGCGGCCCGGGCCGGCGAGCAGGGGCGCGGCTTCGCCGTCGTCGCCGACGAGGTGCGCAACCTGGCAGAAAAGACCATGGCCTCCACCAAGCAGATCGGTGCCATGGTCGGCGAGATTCAGCAGGAGACCCGCCTGGCGGTCGGCTCGATCGAAAACGTCAAGCAGGAGGCGGAAGTGAGCGAGCGGTTGTCCCAGCAGGTGGAAACCTCGCTCGAATCGATCGTCCGCGCCGTGGAAGACATCAAGAACGTCATCACCCAGATCGCCACCGCCTCGGAAGAGCAGGCCGCCACCGCCACGGTCATCGCCGGCAATCTGGAGGAGATCACCCGCCACGGCTGAGCCGCCTGAAAATCCGTCCCGACGAGGCCCGCACTGCGGGCCTTTTCTTTTTGCCCCGGCCCCTTGCCGGGGTGCGCCGGATGGTATATGGTTGCCAGGGACGACACACTGTCACCCTTACAGGAGGCGACCCCATGCAGGCATTGATCAACGACATCACCATGGCCTACGACGATCACGGCAGCGGGCCGGCGGTAGTCCTGCTCCACGGCTTTCCCCTCTGCCGGCGGATGTGGCATCCGCAGATCAGGGCCATCACCGAAGCGGGCTTCCGGCTGATCGTCCCCGACCTGCGGGGCTTCGGCGAGAGCGATGCCCCCGACGGCCCCTACTCGATTGATCTCTTCGCCGACGACGTGGTGGAACTACTCGACCGGCTCGGCATCGAACGGGCGGTGGTCGGCGGCATGTCGATGGGGGGGTATGTCCTCTTCAACCTTGTGGAGCGCTACCGCGAGCGGCTGGCCGGCGCCTGCTTCATCGTCACCCGGGCGATGGCCGACGACGCGGCGGGCAAGGCGCGCCGGCTGGAACTGGCCCGGCAGACCATGAAGTTCGGTCCCCAGGTAGTGGCTGACGCCTTCGAAAAAATTCTTTTTGCCGAGGAGTCGCTGACCCGGCGGCCGAAACTGGTGGGTGAGGTCTACGGCTGGATCACCGCCACCGACTCCCGCGGGTTGGCGGGAGGATTGCTGGCGATGCGCGAACGGAAGGATTACACGCCATTACTCGGCGGCATCGACCTGCCGGCCCTGGCGATCGGGGCCGACGACGACCGGGCCGCCCCGCCGGAGCTCGGCCGGGCCATCGCCGCCGCTATCCCCGGCTGCCGCTTCTGCCTGGTCCCCGAAGCCGGCCATCTGGCCAACCTCGAACACCCGGGAGCCTTCAACGATTGTCTGCTGGAGTTCCTGCGCAGCATCCCGGCCTAACGGCGGGCACGAAAAAGCCCGCGCGGGGCGGGCTTGAACAGGACAACGGGACGGTAACGGCGCGCTACGGCGGGCAGCAGGCGCAGACCGAGCGGAAGAGCGCCGTGCTCAGGTAGCGGTCGCCCCGGTCGGGGAGGATGACGACGATGGTGGCGCCGGCCGGCGCATCCTTGGCCACGGCAATCGCCCCGGCCACTGCGGCGCCGCTCGACATGCCGACGAACAGCCCCTCCCGGGCCGCCAGCAGTCGGGCAGTCTCGAAGGCCGGCTCGTCATGGACCGTCAGCTTGAGGTCGAGGGCCTCGGGCCGGTAGATGGCCGGCACGATCGCCTCCTGCATGTTCTTCAGCCCCTGAACCTTGTGGCCGAGCCGCGGCTCGACGCCGACGACTGCCGCCGCCGGACGGTGCTCCTTCAGGTAGCGGCCGATCCCCATCAGGGTGCCGGTAGTTCCCATCCCGGCGACAAAGAAGTCTACCTCCCCCCCCGCCTGGCGGAACAGCTCCGGGCCGGTGGTTTCGTAGTGGGCCAGCGGATTGTTCGGGTTGGCGTACTGGTTCGGCATGTAGTAGCTCTCCGGGTTCTCCTCCAGGATACGGTGGGCAAGGCGGATCGCCCCATCGGTCCCCTCGTTGGCCGGCGACAGCACCACCTCGGCGCCGTAGGCCTCCAGGACGCTCCGCCGTTCCATGCTGACGCAGCCGGGCATGGCGAGCTTCACCCGGTACCCCTTGGCGGCGCCGAGCATCGCCAGGGCAATCCCGGTATTGCCGGAAGTCGGCTCGAGGACGGTCTTTGCCGCGGTCAGCTCGCCCGACTCTTCGGCCTTGGCCAGCATGTAGAGGGCAGGCCGGTCCTTGATAGAACCGCCGGTATTGTTCCCCTCCAGTTTGGCGAGAATGCGGACCCGGGGGTTCGGATTGATCTGGGTCAGTTCGATAAGCGGCGTGGCGCCGATGCTGCCGGCGAGAGAAAAGGGTTTCTGCTCCATGAACGGCTTCCTTTGCTGGGATTGGTGCCGTTTCATCGTAGCGGAATACGAGCGGAATTACAACAGTCTATAGCAGCGGGAGAAAGCTGGAATGACACTGGACGACATCGAGCAGCGGCTGGCCGGGATGCCGATACAGGAAAGCCCCGCCGCGGGCCTCGTTCCGGCGGCCGTGGCGCTGTTGGTCGCTGCCGGGCCGGACGGCCCGGAAATCCTCTTCATCGAACGGGCAAATCACCCGGGCGACCCCTGGTCGGGCGACCTCGGCTTCCCCGGCGGCAAGGTGGAACCGGTCGATGCGACCCCCCAGGCCGCGGCGGAGCGGGAAACCGTGGAGGAACTCGGCCTCGACCTCCGGCGGGAACGTCGGCTCGGTCGGCTGGCCGATATCGCCGGCGCCCATCTGCCGGTCCAGGTCTCCTGTTTCGTCTACGGCCTGGCGGGAAAACCACCGCTACAGCTGAGCGCCGAGGTACGGGACGCCTTCTGGGTGCCGCTCCGGGAACTGGCGGAGCCGGCCCGGCGGCTGACGGCCCCGGTCCGCTTCGGCGGCGAAACCCTGGAGCGGCCGGCCATCCGTCTCACTCAGGCCGGGAAGCCGGTCCTCTGGGGCATCACCTACCGGCTGGTCATCCAGTTCCTCGCCCGCCTCGCCGGGCAGGACGAACACCTCTGACCGGCAAGGCGCCGCGGGAAAAACATTTGGCCCAGGGGGGAACTTATTAATTAGGCAGGGAGAAGAGACTGTGCGACGGCACAGCAGCGCTACGCCGGGCACTTTCGCCGGCGTAGTGGACCACGCAGGAGCAGGGAGAACGGCAGGACCGTTTAGCTGAGTACCGCGGCCGGCGGCGGGGTGCTGATAAATTCGTAAAAATCGGCCATGAACCGTTCCGGTGCTTCGCCCTCGTGCTTCATCAACGATTCGCAGGTCATCAGCAGGTAGGGATCGAGGTGGGGGGAGCTGAAACCGACGCCGTCGCTGCCGCTACGGACCACCCGGCCGGGGACCGTTACCGACAGAGTGATGGGGCCGCTGATGAAATAGATGGAAACCGCGGCATCCTCCTCGCTCCGGTGGTCGCCATGCACGGCAAGAAACATTCCCTGCTGGCTGATATCCTTCACCTGGCCGAAAAACACCCGGGTATCCTTTTCCAGGAATGCAGGTGCCGAAAAGGTCAATCGCTGGTGCTTGCGCCGTTCCACGATACCCCCTTTCTTTCGCCGGCCAGACCAGCAGCACGGCATAATCAACTATACCACTTTTTTGCTAGCATTGCGAAAAATCGTTACTTTTCTTTCACCATCCAGAGATTCGCAGCACAGGACAGCGCCCCCCGGACTATGCTATCCTGAACGGGAAGAACGAAAGGAGGAGGCTATGAACAAGGCAACGTTCGCCGCCGGCTGCTTCTGGGGGGTGGAAGCCACGTTCCGCCGCGTGTCCGGCGTGGTGGCGACCCAGGTCGGCTATATGGGCGGCTGGAAGGAGCGACCGACCTACGAGGAGGTCTGCAGCAAGGCCACCGGCCATGCCGAAGTGGTCGAGATAACCTTCGATCCGGCGGTGGTCTCCTACGACGAGCTCCTGCAGGTGTTCTGGGACTGTCACGACCCGACCCAGCTCAACCGCCAGGGACCGGATATCGGCACCAATTACCGTTCGGCCATCTTCTGCCATTCGTCAGCCCAGGAAGCGGCAGCCTGCGCCTCCCGCGACCGGGAGCAGAATTCCGGCCGGCACAGCCGGCCGATCGTCACCGAGATCACCGCCGCCGGCGCTTTCTGGCGAGCCGAGGAGTACCACCAGCAGTACCTGGAGAAGCACAGCGGCAGCTGCCACTGGTAGCCGTCGCTCGCGCCCCGGAGCGACCGGACGTCGCCGGACTTCCCTGCGGGCCGTTTCTGTGTTACCCTGCCGGGACGGCGCCGGACCGACGGTCGGGCCCTCCGCCGCAATTCCGTCCCCGGGAGACCCATCATGCACCCGATCGATCTGCGAAGCGATACCGTTACCCGGCCGACCGCCGCCATGCGGCAGGCGATGGCCGGTGCCCCGGTCGGCGACGACGTCTACGGCGAGGACCCGACGGTCAACCGCCTGGAAGAGCTGGGCGCCGCCACCATCGGCAGCGAAGCGGCACTGTTCGTCGCCAGCGGCACCCAGGCAAACCTGCTGGCGCTACTCTGCCATTGCGGCCGAGGCGAGGAATACATCGCCGGGCAGACCGCCCACTGCTACTGCTTCGAAGGGGGTGGCGCAGCAGCGTTCGGCGGCATCCAGCCCCAGCCCCTCGACTTTGCCGCAGACGGCACACTCGACCTGACGGCGATCGCCCGGGCGGTCAAGCCGGACGATCCCCATTTTCCCCGGACTCGACTTCTCTGCCTGGAGAACACCCAGGGCGGCAAAGTGCTCCCCCTCGCCTACCTGGCCGAGGCCCGGGCCGTCGCTGCCGGCCACGGGCTGGGCATGCACCTGGACGGCGCCCGGATATTCAACGCCGCGGTCAAGCTCGGCGTCGACGTCCGCCGGATCTCCGGCCACTTCGACAGCCTCTCGGTCTGCCTCTCCAAGGGGCTTGGCGCCCCAGTCGGCTCGCTTCTCTGCGGCAGCCGCGAGCTGGTCGCCGCGGCCCGGCGCTGGCGGAAGGCCCTGGGGGGCGGCATGCGCCAGGCGGGAATCCTGGCCGCCGCCGGCATCGTCGCCCTGACCGACCACGTCGAGCGACTGGCGGAAGACCACGAACACGCCCGCCAGCTGGCGAGCGGCCTGGCCGAGATCGACGAACTGGAACTCGATCCGACGGCCGTCCAGACGAACATGGTCTTTGTCACCCTGAGCGACGAACGGTCCCTCGCCCTGGCAGCCTTTCTCCGGGAGCGGAATATCCTGATCGCCGGCCGGGGCTGCATCCGCCTAGTGACCCACCTGGACGTTGACGAGGCCGATATCCGGAAGACTGTCGCCGCCTGCAAGGATTTCTTCGCCGCCCGCTGAAGCCGCACCGAACGGCCCGGCCGTTGAAAATCGCCCCCGCTATGTTTTACTTAGCAGTATCCGCCACCGGACCGGCGATTTCATACCGCTCAGGGAGGAAGAAACCATGGGATGCGAAGGCGGCGAACAGCATAGGCTTCACATGTGCAGCCTCAGCGCTGCGGGAGACATGGCAACAATCAGGAAGCTCCAGACCAAACCGACCGTGGAGTGCGGCAATTGCGGGGCCAAGGCCAACGACCCCGCCAACGTCTGCGATCCGGTCGAACTGCCGGACATTGCCTGGCTGGGTGACGGCGCCGACGTCAAGCTGGAGCGGGAAAAGTAACGAACCTGCGAGCTGCCGGCCAGCAGACCAGCCCGGCCGGCAGTCCCCTTCATCCCCAGCCCGTCACCATGCGGGCGGAGTATCGTAATGCGTAACCCGATCATATCCGCGCTGCTTGCCTCGGCGATAGCCCTCCTCGCCTCCTGCGCCTTCATAACCGTCAATGTCTATTTTCCGGAAAAGGAAGTGAAAAAGGCTTTCAAGACGCTGGATGAGCAATTGCTCCGCCAGGACGGCGAAGCAGCGCCGGGAAATATGCCCGGCCAGCCGGCCGGAACGGCAGCCCCGGCTGCCGGCGCAGGCAACGACCAGCCGCCTGCCAAGGAGAATCCATGAAACCGTCGATTATCGCCCTGCCGGTTCTGGCGCTGCTGCTGACCGTCACCCCGGCGGTCGCCACCCTCACCCAGGAACCGCCGCAGGCGAGTAAAAAAAACCTCTGCCTGCTCTGGTCGGAGGATTGTCCGGACAAGAAACTCACCATCACCGAGCAGATCGCCGCCCTGAAGCGCGAGATCGCCCTCGGCACCACCGTTTACACACCGAAGGAACTGCAACGACTCCGCAACAAGCTCGATGAATATCAATTCTTCTACGACCGGCTGATGTTCGGCAATAGCGGAAAATGAGGAACAATACGATGTCGATCGCTGACCGCCCGTTCCGCGCCGCGCGCGGCATGTTACCACTGTTCGCGCTGCTGGCGCTCCTGTTGGCCCATTGGCCGGCCGCCGCCGCGCCTCTTCCCGCGGGGCCGCCGGCAGTGACCATCTATGTCGGCGAAGGGTGACCGTACTGCGCCGAGGTGGAAAGTTATTTCACCAGGAAAGGGATCCCGTTCGTCCGACGGGACATCAGGCATGACCGGGCCGCGCTCCGGGAGTGGCGTGACCGCTATCGGGGAGAGATCGTGCCGACGATCGTCATCGACCATGGCCGGAAGATCATCGACGGCTGCGATTTGCCGGCCATCGAACGGGCGTTGCGGGAGTTGGGAGTGATCAGCGGCGCCGGTACGTCCCCATCAGCTCCCCGCGGCCAATGACGTGCCCGGCCATCACCCGCTCTAGCTCCGCGGCAGTGGTCGTGGGGCCGAGAGCGAAGATCGTGTCGAGCGCATACAGTTTGAAGTAGTAGCGATGGGTTCCCGATGGCGGGCAGGGGCCGCCGTAGCGGTTCCGTTGCCAGCTGTTCCGCCCCTCCGTCGCCCCGGCGGGAACGCTGTTTTCCCCGATCATTCCCTCGGGGGAAATGTTCCAGACCACCCAGTGGACCCAGGTGCCGGCCGGCGCATCCGGATCGTCGACGATGAGCGCCAGGGAGCGGGCCGCCTTCGGCACGCCGGAAAAATGAAGCGGCGGATTGTGGTCGTTCCCGTCGCAGGTATAGGCGGCCGGGATCGCCCCACCACCGGTAAACACCGGACTGGTCACCGTCACTCTTTCCATACTCCGCCTCTCCTTTCCTGCCGTCGGCGCCGCCAGCAACAGCCCGAGCGCCGCCACCAACAACGTAATCCCTTTCCCCATTGTCGCCCTCGCCACGCCCCCCATCGAGCCGGAACACGCATTTCGCCATCATTGCAAGTCTACCGGGAGTGGCGTCGAATTCAAGCAACCGGCCGCGCGCGGCCCGCCGCCAACCGATTTGCGAACAAAAGACTAAAGAATCCTGTTGACACTCCGATATAATCCAAATATACGCATAATCAAACTGATGTCCCGGGACTTTGCACAATAAAGGAGAAGTGGCATGCGGGCGGTTAAAGCGATACGGAATCTGTATCTCAATCTCTCAGTGAAGACCAAGTTGCTGTTCTTCACCATCTTTTCCCTCAGCTGGCTGATAATCATCGGCGGCGTAGGGGTCTGGAGCGGCAAGACGATCAATAGGGGCGCCTCCTTTGCCAACTCTACCATCAAGGAGATCGTCCTGTTCAACGGCATGAAGAACGATTTTCTCTTCCTGCGCCTCGACCTGGCACACATGACCTTTCTTCAGGATAGCGAACGGTTCAACGCCGCCCTTCACGATGCCGAGCAGCGGCTGAAAATCATTGCCGGCGCCATCGACCAGGCGAACCGGCGGACCGATCTGGATGCCACCGAGAAAGAGGCGATGAAAACGTTCGCCGATGCGTTCAAGGAGTACCAGGAATATGCCCGGAAATTGATCGAGCTGGAAAAGACCGCCCTCGCCGCCAACACCCCCCAGGCCCGCCAGGCAGTCACCAGCTTCATCGCCGGCAACGATTCGACGCTCTTCCAGGATGCCGGCGACGCAGTCACCGATCTGATCGACCATAACGAACAGGTGAATCTCGAACTGTCCAACCGGAACCAGAAAAGCTACCGGACCCAGAGCGCCGTCATGGGCGGGGTCGTCGCGCTGGCAACGGTGCTGGGGCTGTTCTTCGGCTGGCTGATCAGCCGCTCGATCATCCGCCCTCTCGAGCATGCACTGGCAGTGGTTGTGGCAGTGGAAAACGGCGACCTGACCCGCGAGGTACCGGTCGATACCCGGGACGATTTCGGCAGGCTGGCGGAAGGGGTCAACGGCATGATCGAGCAGACCCGCTCGGTTGTCACCCACCTGATGGACCACGCCCACCAGATCGAAGGCAAGGCCGCCAGCCTGTACGGCAACTCGGTCCAACTGGCCACCGCAGCCGAGGAGATTGCCTCCCAGGCTTCGACGGTGGCGGTAGCCAGCGAGGAGATGAGCGCCACCGCCCACGATATTGCCTGCAATTGCGGCCAGGCGGCAACCAGTGCCACCGAGGTGAATCAGGCGGCGGCCAGCGGCGCCGAAGTCGTCGCCGGCACCGTTGCCACCATGGAGGAAATTGCCGGGCAGGTAAATACGATGAGCCGGGAGGTCCAGGAACTAGGTCGGCGCTCGGACGAGATCGGCGAGATCGTCGGCACCATCCAGGATATTGCGGACCAGACCAACCTGCTGGCGCTCAATGCCGCCATCGAAGCGGCACGGGCCGGCGAACACGGCCGGGGGTTTGCGGTGGTGGCCGACGAAGTCCGCTCCCTGGCGGAAAAGACCACCCAGGCAACCAAGAGCATCGGGGGAATGATCAAGACGATCCAGAACGATACCGCCAGCGTGGTGACGACGATGGGGAGCGGCGTCAAGCGGGTAGAGAGCGGCACCGCCGAAGCAGGGAGAAGCGGCGAAGCGCTGGCCCGGATCCGTTCCCGGGTCGATGAGCTGGAATGCCAGATCTCCCAGGTTGCGACGGCCGCCGAGCAGCAGAGCGCAACGACCGCCGAGATCAGCGGCAATATCGGCCAGATCAGCACCGTGGTCCAGGACGCTTCGATACAGGCCCAGCAGAGCGCCGAGAATGCCCAGATTCTCAACGGGCTGTCGGAGGAACTGAAGAGGCTGGTCGGCCGGTTCCGGGTCGCCTGAAACCGGCCGGGCCGTTATCTGCCGGTGACGAAAAGCGCCGGATAGGGCCAGCCGGCAATGCCGTCTTCCAGGATATACATCCGTTCCTCGCTGACCCCTTTGGTGGCCAGGTAGGTATAGGCGTTCTTGGCCCCGCCGAGCCCCCGGGGGCAGACCACTACCAAGGGGGCGGCCGAGGCGTTGGCCAGCGGCAGGACTTTGTCGAGGCGCTGCTTCTCCTCATCGCTCTTCGCCGGGAAGGCGTTGGTTTCGATTGCGCCCTTGAAGTGATGCGCGGCGAAATCGGCAGCCGGCTGGATATCGACGATGAGCACCGGTTTGCCGCTTTCGAGCCACCCCTTGAATTCGTCCGGCTCCACGTAATTGGCGGCCAGCGCCGGGATTGCCGTCAGCAGCAGCAACACCGCCGCCATAATGATCCGCTTCATATTGCCTCCTTGAATAACAGTAATCGTTATCGGTTATAGATGACTTTTCATATTATTCAAAGAGGTTTTTTCGCCGACCGATGAAGCCGGTGGACACGGGAAGGCTGGGCAAAAGAAAAGCGGCCGCCGGCCGCTTCAGGTTTCGGGATGGAGATAATTGACCAACTCCCGGTCAAGATTGCAGATATGTTCCATGATCCAGTGGATCAGGCGCCGTTTGACCACCAGGGCCAGGTCCCGTTTCACCCCGCCTTCCCGCAGGCGGGCGGCAAAATTCTCCAGGTCCCGGCCGAAATCGGCATGCTGACGTCGCTGGCGCTCCGCTTCCGGATAGCCCGCCGCGGCCATCAACCGTTCTTCGTAATCGAAGTGGGCCCGGATATACCCCTGCAGAAAAGCCAGCCGGCCAAGCAACTCGGTTCCCGGCCGCTCTTCCTGGCAGGCCTCGGAAAAGGCGACAAACAGCCGGAAAATCTCCCGGTGCTGCTCATCGATCTCCCCATGACCGAGATCCAGGTTTTCCTGCCATTCGACCAACATCGCGCTCCCCCAAGCCTTGCCCGCAATCGCCGCCACCCGGCTGCCGCGACACTCATTCAGCGACAGTCGGCGACCGGCCTTCCTCCTCTGCAAACAGCTCGGCGAAAAACTGCCGCATTGCCAGCCAGGAGCGCCGGTCGGCCCGGGCGTCATACGCCGCTCCCTTAGTCGGATCGTTGCCGGCGGCCGGATTGGTAAAACTATGCACCGCCCCGCCGTAGAGCACCAGCTGCCAATCGACGCCGGCCTGGCGCAGTTCGTCCTGGAATGCCGCCACCTGGCTCGCCGGAGCAATGGGATCGGCGGCGCCGTGCAGCGCCAATACCTTGGCCCGGATGTTCCGGGCGTCGGCCGGCTGGGGGGTATCGAGGCCACCGTGGAAGCTGACCACCCCGCACAGCTCGGCACCGCTCCGGGCCAGCTCCAGCACCGCCGTGCCGCCGAAGCAGTAGCCGATGGCCGCCAGCCGCGCCGGGTCGACTGCTGGCTGGCGCCGCAGTTCTGCCAGCCCCGCCGCAGCACGGGCCCGCAACAGTTGCCGGTCGCTCTTGTACTTGGCAGCCTCCGCCGCCGCAGCTTCGGGGGTTGCCGGTCGGATTCCCCTGCCGTAGAGGTCGGCGCCGAAGGCGACGAAACCGAGGCGGGCCAGCGCCTCCACCCGCCCCTGCACGTAAGGGCCGAGCCCGGTCCATTCGTGGGCTACCAGCACCCCGGGCCGTTGTCCCTGCACCGCATCGTCATAGACGAGATACCCCTCCAGCACCGTCTCGCCCTGCCGGTATTCGACGCTTCTCGTCACCATCCGCGCCTCCCGTCCACACCGAATGAATAGACCGGCACGGCATCAACCCGCCGGCCAGCCCGCACCGTCATCCAGTATACCAGGAAAACGGCCGGCGGCAGGTCCCCCCCTAACGGGCGCGACCTCACGGTATCGTTATTTTGCACCGCCGCAGGGCAAAACGGTTGACTGCTGACTCTCTCGGTGGAGCGGGAACGTGACAGAGGGACCGCACCGGCCTGCCGCGGCAGGCCGGTCCAGCCTTCAAAGGGAAGGGAAGGGGCGCTATTCGAATTGGGCGCGAAACTCCTCGATGAGCTGCCGCAGCCCGGCAACCTCGCTCCGTAGGGCGGCAACTTCCTCTTCGAGCTTTGCCACCCGTTCGTTCTCGGCCATCACCCGCAGCCGCGCGGCTTCCGGCGCCGGCTCCTCGGCGACAACGACCGGCTCGCCGGCACAGAGATGGGCGAAGCGGGACTCCTTGCGGCCGGGCTGGCGGGGAAGCCGCGCCACCAGCGGCGGAGTCCGACCGGCCAGTTCGTCGAGAACCGTCTCCACCGCCGCCAGATCGGCAAAAGAGTGCATCCGCTCCCCCCTGGTCCGGAGTTCGCCGACGGTCTGGGGTCCGCGCAGCAGCAGCTCGCCGAGGAGCGCCAGCTCCGCCGGACTGAGCCGGAGCCGCTCCGCCAGGAGGTGGCGGTACTTGGGAACCCGCCCCCCCTCGGCAGCCACCACCGCCAACTGTTTGAAACGAAGCCCGTCGAGGGCCCGCACTACCTCGGCCTCATCGAGGGCAAGTACCGGCTCGCGGTTCGACTTCTGGTTACAGGCGGCAGTCAGGGAATTGAGGCTGAGGGGATAGTATTCGGGGGTGGTCAGCTCCTTTTCAACCAGGCAGCCGAGCACCCTGACCTCCGTGTCGTTCAGGACAATCTCCATCCGGAGCTCCTTTGCAGTTAAATTGCTCCCCACCGACAGCTGTCGGCAGGGAGCTTCGAGGTTTTCCGCTCCGGCAGCGGCCAAGGCTCCCGGCTCAGCGGTCAGTCGGGGTGACGATCCGCTCCGCAGCGAAGCAATGGACGAACCGAGGCGAAGGGGAAGCGCACGGTTTCCCTTCCAGGATGACCTGCTGCCCCTGGTAGGTCGCCCGCAGTTGCCCCGCAAGCGGGCCGGTCAACAGATAATCGGTCTGCGTTCCCGTGCGGTCGGCGGTGGTCAGGACAAGCTGAGGATGCGGTTCGTTCCCCACCAGCCGCACCGTGCCGCTGAGGGTAGTGGCAAGCGTCTTCCGGTTCCCCATGGCCTGGCTGCGACCGACGGCCAGCAGCACCAGTAGGGCGACAAATCCGACAACGAGTAGCATGCGCATCGTCAGTCCCTCCTTTAGAACGCCGGCCTAATGCCCTGGTTGCGCAGCTCTTGTTCCTGCTGGTGGAGACTGGCATCGATGCAGACATGCAGCGGCCGGCCAGTCTCCTGCACCTGGGCCTGCAACTGCGGATTGCCGTTCACCGCCGCCAGGACCTCCCGGGCCGTTCTGACGGTGTTGGCGGCCGGCTCGGCAGCGGCCGCCGCCAGGGCCGGAGTGGCGACCGGCACCAGCGCGGTCCGGGTTACCGAAGCCCCGCTCCCGGCGGCACTGCCGGCCAGGTTCTGGGCGATCAGGTATCCCTTGGTGGTATAAGGCGCCGGCACCCCGGCGGTCAGATCGATCACCTGGCCACCTCCGGCATCGACCAGCCAGGCCTTCTCGTTGGCAGTCGCCGGCGTCCAGGTGACGGTACCGGCGGTGCCGCTGACCGGGGTAAAGCTGGCGAAGCCAAGTCCCCAGGCCTGCAGGGCGGTCAGGCTGGTTGGGTTGGTACTGGTGAAAAGCCCCGGCAAGCGGATGGTATTATAGATTCCCGGCCAGGTATTGATCGAAGTATAGGTCCACTCCGGATGCCCCGCCGGCGCCGTGACGGTCGTGCCGTTGCCGAAGTAGAGCGCCAGCGCCCAGTCGCGGAAGGCACTGGTGAAGGTTTTGCCGGTACCGGCGGCGGCGAGGGCGGTATTCACCTCGGTAATGCCGGTGTCGTTGTTATGGAGCATGCTGTAGAAGATATTGCCGGCGCCGAACTGATCCTGGAAATACTGGGCCCACATGTAGACCACCCCATAGTTGGCGGCGCTCCCCTCCCAGACGGTCAGCGAATGGCCGGCGGCATGCTCATAAGTAGCCACCGTCTCGTAATCGGGGCCGTAGCCGCAGATATCGCCGGCCACCGTCGCCATCCCCTCGTCGAGCCAGGTGTCGTCGCTCACCCCGAGGCGATGCTCCTTCTGCTCCCAGTGGATCATGTGCTGGAACTCGTGGGCCATGGTGGTATTGAACTCGGCATTGGCCGGGGTGACCACCGCCGAGTTGACGTTCATGTAGAGCAGTTCTTTCTGGTTGGAATGGGTGACGGAGCTGGGGTACTCATTGAGCGGATCGAAGTAGCCGGCCACATAACTCGTGCTGGTCACCGCATTGAAGCCGTCCCGGACATTGAGCAGCAGGATGTAGACCTTCGGGTCGCCGTCGGCTCCCGGGGTCGGCTCGCTGCCGAAGGCGGCGGTATCCTTGGGGTAGACGGTAGTGTCGAACTGGGCGATCACGGCGTTGATTTCCGCCGTGGTAACGGCCGCTCCCTGTTCGAGATAGATGTAGCAGTGGCTCCCCTCCGCCATCTTGGTGGCGGTGGTCTGGTAATAGGAGTTGTTGGTAAAGTCGTCGGCCCAGAACGTCAGGGTATCCGCCGCCGTCGTCGGCGTCGTCGGTGATGCCGGCGACGGTGATGACGACGAACTGCCGCCGCCACCGCCGCACCCCGCCAGGAGTGCCAGGCTCATCAAGACCATCAGCAGCCGCTTCATCCGTTAATCTGCCCCTTTCCCCCCCAGTCGGAGGCGCCAGCCGCGCCCCACCTGTCCCGTTACGGCCATCTGGCGAAACCGCCCGCTGCGGCATCGCAATGACCCGGTCAGGATAATCTTTTACGGGCAAAAAGCTCAATGATTTTTTGCGACTCCCCCTCGACCACCGGAAACGGTTGACCGGCGGCGGCCCGGCATGATATAGGGGAACTATGTATTATCCGCTCTTCAGCATACTCCCCCCACCACCGGTCATCCCCGCCTAGTCGGGCAGGCCGGTCGTCACTTTTTTCCCCCGGCGTCGTGCAGACGCTGCCACTCGTAGTGCGCCTTCCTGCCTTCACGTCGGATTCCCTCCGGTTTCCGCCCGTGAACGGTTCCATTGCCCCTGACGACATCACGCTGCCACGCTGATCTCCTCTCCAGGCCGGCCAGAGTCCCGCTTTCCGTGCGGCAACCGGCGATCCGGTCCCCGTTTTCCCGGGGCCGGACCGGTCACCACGCACAGAAGGAGATTCATCATGGAGACTACGGGAACCGGGCGCGTCGCGGCGCGCCACGGACTCTTACTGATCATTACGGCGGCGCTGCTCTGGGGAACGGTCGGCATCACTACCAGGGCGCTGTACGGGCTGGCCGCCACCACCCCCTTGTCGATCGGCTTTTTTCGCTTGGCCCTGGCGGTGCCGGTACTGCTGCTCGGCTGCTGGCCGCTGGTCGGCCGCCAGTTCTTCCGGGTGGGCCGGCACGACCTGGGGCTGATGGTCCTCATTGGCGCAATGACCGCCCTCTACCAGGTCTGCTACTTCGCCGCCATCGCCCGCTGCGGCGTAGCCGTGGCCACCCTGGTCACCCTCTGCACGGCACCGGTGCTGGTGGCGTTGCTCTCCGTCATCTTTCTCGGCGAAAAGCCAACCGGTAGGACGATGGCGGCGTTGCTGCTCGCCCTGGGCGGAACGGCGCTCCTGGTTGGCGGCGGCCCCGTCGGCGTGCGGGGCGCCGGCGGCGTCCTGCTCGCCCTCGGTTCGGCCTTCGGCTACGCCGTAGTGGCGCTGGCGACCCGGACGCTGGCTGGCCGCTACCACCCGCTGCAACCGATTGCCATCAGCTTCGCCATCGGTGCCCTGGTACTCCTCGCCGCGGTCATCCCCCAGGGGCTAGTGGTCAGCTACCCGCCGACCGGCTGGCTGCTCCTCGGCTACCTCGGCGTGGTACCAACCGCCCTTGCCTACGTCCTGTTCATCAGCGGCATCCGGCACACCACTGCCACGGTCGCCAGCATCTGCACCCTGCTGGAGCCGTTGACATCGACAGTGCTCGCCTGGCTGCTCTTCGCCGAACGGCTTGGCCGCGGCGGCATCGCCGGGGCGGCCAAGCTGACGGGGGCAATTCTGTTGTTGTATGCGGGGGGAAGAAAGGGGCGGCGGAAATGACTGTCGCCGGAAGGCGGGAATAGGGGGATGCGCCCCCCTACCCCACCCGCTGCCACTGCAGGGTGCCGGCGGCAAAGACGGTCGTTACCTCCCCCGTCACCACCAGGTAGGCGAGGAGCGAACGGAGGGTGCTGCCGACCAGCACGTACTGGTTGGCGTTCAGCTCGATACCGTACTCGAGACAGACCCGCTCCAGCACCCCCTCCCAGGAGACGGGAGTGGCACAGCAGGCCCGGACGAAGTCGAGGGTTGCCGCCAGCCGCCGCCGGTTGGCGGCCACAAGCGGCGCCAGATCGGCGGTCGGCTCGCCGTGGCTCGGTACGTAGCAGCCCGCCGTCACCCCGTCGAGCCGGGCCAGGGTCTCCAGATGGCCCTGGACGTCGTAGAGGAAAAAGAGCGGATATTTGGCGAGGATCGCCTCGGCGAAGAGGCTGTCGGCCAGGAACAACACGTCGTCAGGGGTGCGGACACCGATCATCTCCAGGTAATGCCCCGGCAGCGGCAGCGCTTCGAGCCCACTCGCCAGGATCGGCCCCGCCGCCGGCAGCAGGTCGGTCACCGTCGACGGCTTGGCGAGCAGGAACTTGTTGCGCAGCGCCGGCAACGGGAAGCCACCGTAGAGGACGGTCGGCTCCAGGAGCGGCTGGACGATGAAGGCCGCCTCCAGGGGGGTGGCGGCGATCCGGCAGCCGGTCCGTTTCTGGAGGAAGGCGTTGCCGCCGATATGATCGGCATTGGAGTGGGTGTTGACGATCAGCTCCAGGGTCCACCCCTGCTCGTCGAGCAGCTTGAGGATCTGCCGCCCCGCCTCCTCGTCGTTGCCGCTGTCGATCAGGGTCGCCCGCTTGTCGCGGACATAGACGCCGATGTTGGCCGGAGCCGGGATCAGCCAGGTATTGCCGGCAAGCTGCCGGATCGTCAGACGGGCCATGGGATTCCCCTTTCACTCGCGTGATGGAGGCATTGTAAAGCAGCCGCCGGCAACCGTCAACCCCGTGGTCAGGCGACCCGGAAGCGGTGAATCGCCGTCTCGAGTCCCTGGGCCAGCGTCGTCAGCTGATGCGCCGCGTCGGCGCAGTCGTGGGACCCCCGCGCCGTTTCCTGCACCAGCAGGGTGATCTGCTGGATGTTGTCGCTGATCTGGCCGGTGGTCGCCGTCTGCTCCTCGGCAGCGGTAGCGATCTGGCCGATCTGGCTGGAAACCGAACCGACCTGGTCGAGAATCCCCCGCAGCGCGTCTTCCGCTCGGCCGGCCTCCGCCGAGCCGCTCTCCACCTCGCGGACCCCTTCTTCCATGGCCGCCACCGCGCCCCTCGTTTCCGCCTGGATTGCCTTGATCATCCCGGCAATCTCCCGGGTGGCGGTGGTGGTCCGTTCGGCCAGCGCCCGCACTTCGTCAGCCACCACCGCGAAGCCCCGCCCCTGCTCGCCGGCCCGGGCCGCCTCGATGGCAGCGTTGAGCGCCAACAGATTGGTCTGGTCGGCGATATCTTCGATGGTGCCAATGATCTCGCCGATCTGATCGCTTCGCCGCCCCAGCAGCTCGATAGTCCCGGCCAACGTCCGGACCCGCTCGGCAATCTGCCCCATTACAGCGATGACATCCTTGGCCACGTCGACCCCGGAGGTGGCAATGGTGCTGGAAGCCTGGGAATTTTCGGCGGCCTCGTGGCAGTTGCGCGAAATCTCCTGCGACGTGCTGGCCATCTGCTCGCCGGCAGTGGCAACGCCAGTCGACTCCGTCGCCACCTGCCCGGCGGTGTCGGCGATCCGCTGGGAGGTGGTCGAGAGCTGCTCCGCCGCACCGACCAGCTGGCCGGAGGCGCCGGTGACCTGGGCAACCACCTCGCGGAAATTCTCGACCATCGCCCGCAGGCTGCCGAGCATCGTCCGGACACTCCCCCGGCCGGCAACCGGTACCTCGACCGACAGGTCGCCGGCGGCGATCCGGTCGGTGATGGCGGTGCATTGGGCGAAGGTGCCGCTAATGCTGCGGATGATCAGACCGCCGAGCACGAGACAGCCGGCCAGCAGCGCGATGCAGACCGTGACCATCAGCAGTTCGGAATGGCGCAGTACCCCATCGGCCTGCTGCTCGGTCCGGTTCCCCCGGGCAACGGTCAGGGCAACCAGTTTATCGATCTGCCGCCGATGCTCTTCATACTGGCCGTTGAGGGTATTCTTCACAACCGCTGCCGCCGCAGCCTGATCGCCGCGCAGCAGGGCGGGAAAGAATTCGTTCAGGGCGGTAGCGAAGAACGCCGTGGCCGGCCGGTAGGCATCATCGAGGAGCAGCTGCCGGCTTTCCCGGTCCGTCAGTTCCTTGTCCCAGAAGGCATGCCGCTCGACACAATCGGCCTGGAGTTTCTTGAAGGCGGCGAACAGTTGCTCCTGCTTCGCCCGGTCCGGTTCATTGAGCGCCCGGAGAACCACCAGGTACGGTTCGATGATATATTCGGGAGGAGGCAGGATATCGGCCACCACATCCTTCCCCTGGACGATCTCCCGGTAGAGGGGGCCATTGACCCGGACCGTGCCGATCACCGAGAAGGCGGTGATCGCCAGGAGGATGATGCCGACCACCGAGACGAGGGCCAGGCAAACGATCTGCTGCAGGATACTGAACCGCGAAATACCGTGACGTGCCATCTGCTTCTCTCCGTTGAGGGGTTGATTGCTGCCGATCATGGCGAACGAGGGGGCGGCAGTGCCCGAAGCGTGCCGGCGACAACCTCTCATTAATCGCCATAAAACGGTGTTACCTTTAGGATTTTTTTGCCGACGGCGAATTTTTCCGTTCAGGTGGCAGCGGCAGAAGCATTGTGGCCGGTCGGCACCAGGGGAAAACCGGCCGGGTCGAGAGGAGGGCAGAGCGGTTCTCTTCTTGACGGCGGTCACGCCGTAACGGTACTCTGGGGCATAAAACAGGGAGGAGGAACCATGAAACCAGCACCGCGGAAACCGACGGTCCCCCGCAACGCCGCGGAAACGGCCCGCCACGCCGTGATCGACCTCCTCTGCCGGGAAACCCGGTCGGCAAAGGAGCTCTCCGCCGAGCTGCGGCTCACCGAACGGGAGGTCTACGACCACCTGGAGCATATCCGCCGGAGCCTCCACGCCGAAGGCGCCGCTCTGGAGATCGTCCCGGCGGTCTGCCGTAGCTGCGGGTTCACCTTTGCCAAGCGCGACCGGCTGACCGCCCCGGGCCGCTGCCCGGTCTGCCGCCACGAGGCGATCAGCGACCCGCTTTACACCATCCACCGCCCGGGGCACGAGCCGGCATGACTCCCGACGCGGCCGTTCTCATGCCGAACCCGGCCCGCCCGGACGGCGCCCCGCTCCCCTGGCCGGCCGGCGGACCGCCGCTGATGCTGGCGCCGATGCAGGGGCTGACCAACCGCGCCCTCCGCGCCCTGTTCATCGACTGGGTCCGCCCCGACACGGTCTTCACCGAATTCATGCGGGTCAATCCCGTCGGTGCCGGCCGCAGCCTCTCCGCCACCGACCTGCGGGAAATCGCCCCGGCGGAACGGGGAACGCCACTGGTAGTGCAACTGATCGGCCATGGCCGGGAGACGCTGGTGGCGGCGGCCCGGGCCGCCGAAGCCGCCGGCGCGCGCCACCTCAACCTCAATCTCGGCTGCCCCTTCGGCCGGATGACCTCTGGCCCGGCCGGCGGCCGGCTGCTCCGCCATCCCGAAACGCTGGCGGAGCTGATTCCCCCCCTGCGCGACGCCATTGCCGGCACCTTTTCCGTCAAGCTCCGCGCCGGCTACGACGACCCGCAGCAGATCTTTTCCCTCCTGCCGCTCTTCGAGGCCGCCGGGGTCGATTTCCTCGTCCTCCATCCCCGCACCGTCGTCCAGGAGTACGCCGGCACTGCCGATCATGCGGTCACCGCCGCCGTGGTGCGGCAGACCCGGCTGCCGGTCATCGCCAACGGCGACATCCGCGACGCCGCCGGCGGCCGGCGCCTGCTGGCTGAGAGCGGCGCCGCCGGCCTGATGCTCGGCCGGGGCGCCATTGCCGACCCGCTCCTCTTCGAGCGGTTGCGCGGCCGTGCCGCCGCGGTGCCCGAGCCGGCGGAACGGCGGGCAACCCTCCGCCGCTACCTCGGCGAGCTGCTCCCCCGCTACCGGGAGCTGTTCTGCGGCGACGCTCAGGCGCTGAGCAAGATCAAGGGGGTGGTCGCCACAATGGACGATCCCGCCCTCGCCAAACCGCTGAAACGGCTCCGCCGGGCGGCCACCGTCACCGCCTTCGCCGCCGTCCTCGACGAACTCGGCTAAGCCGATGGAAACGCCCCTCCCCTGCGATCACCAGGCGCTGCGCGAGCTGGCCACCGCCCGGATGCCGTTCGGCAAGTACGCCGGTCGCCGGCTGATCGACCTCCCCGAACCGTACGTCGTCTGGTTCGCCCGCGAAGGCTTCCCCCCCGGCAAGCTGGGCGACCAGCTCCGCGCCATTTACGAAATCAAGGTCAACGGTCTGGAATTTCTCTTCGCGCCGCTCCGGTGAGCGGCCGGACGGGCCGGCAAAGGAATGGCGAGCGGGCCGAACGCCGCTAGCGGTGCCGCCAGCAGTGCCACAGCCGCAGATAGACGAGCAGGTTGAGGAGGACCACCGTTAGGGCGAGGATATATTGCAGCTGACGGGTCAGGCCGAGAGGATAGAGGAGCGGTTCCAGGTACCGCTCGATGAAGGTGCCGCGATAGCCCGCTTCGCCCCCCAGCCGGCGGAAATGGTTTTCCAGGTCGGTGAGCGGACAGACCCACCCTCCGAGTTCGATCGCTGCCCCCCAGACGGCCGCCGGCAGGTGGAGCCATGCCAGCCGCGGCCAGCGCAGCACTGCCACCCCGCCCGCCACGACAAAGAGGATAAAAAGGGCATGGACCAGTACTACCAGATCGGCCAGGGTCGCGTAGCCCATCGTTACCTCCTCCGCCAGCGAGCCGGCGGGAATGGACCGTCACGAAACAGTATAGCCGGCAGCAGCCGATTGAACAGTCCGGGGAATGGCCGGGCGCCGGCGAAGAGACCGCCGCCCGAAACGCGGCAGGTCAGCAGGAGAGCCCGGAGGCAAGGCGGGGGGAATCCTCCAGCGACCGGCGCCCCGCCGCAACGTAACGGGCGCTGATCGTCCGCAGCCGGAAGCTGAGCAGCAGGGCGGCCGCCGTTAGGCCGGCGATCAGTCCGATCCAGAACCCCGCCGCGCCCAGCGGTGCCCGCCAGAGGGACGTCAGGCCGAGGGTATAGCCGAGCGGCAGCCCGACGACCCAGTAGGCAACGATCAACAGCTGCATCGGTACCCGGGTATCCTTGTAGCCGCGCAGCGCGCCGGCGGTGCTCACCTGGATCGCATCCGAAACCTGAAAAAGCGCCGCCAGGGCCAGCAGTCCGGCCGCCGTCTCGGCAACCGCCGGGTTGGTGGTGTAGATGCCGGCGATCGCCGGAGCACCGAAATAGCTCGCCGCCGAACTGAACAGGGCGATCAGCACCGTCAGGCCGATGCCGATATAGCCAGCCCGCCGGGCGCCGGCGAACTCGCCCCGGCCAATCGCCCGGCCGACCCGGACCGAGATGGCGCTGGCGATGCTCATCGGCACCATGAACACCAGCGAGGAGAAACTGAGGCTGATCTGATGGGCGGCGACGATGTCGGCGCCGAGAGAGCCGATCAGCAGGGCGATTACGGCAAAGATGCTCGCCTCGATGAACAGGGCGCAACCGATCGGGACCCCCAGCCGGAGCAGCTGCCCCAGTTCGTGCCAATCGGGGCGGGGCCAGGCGGCGAAGAGGCCGGCAGGGCGGTAGACTTTCCCCCGCCGGACCACCGCGAACATGCCGAGCCACATTGCCCACATGCTGAAGGCGGTGGCCCAGCCGCACCCCACTCCGCCGAGCCGGGGGAGACCGAGCTTGCCGTAGATCAGGAGATAGTTGGCGAGACAGTTGCAGACCAGCCCGAGCAGGCCGATAATCATGCTCGGCTTGGGGCGGGAGAGTCCCTCGCTGAAGTGGCGCAGCACGAAATAGCCGGCGACCGCCGGCAACCCCCAGGAAACCCCTTCCAGGTAGCCGAGGGTCAACGGGGCGACCCGCGGATCCACCCGGAGCAGATCGAGCAACGGCCCGGCATGGCGGAGCGGCACCATCAGCACTCCGCCGAGGAATAAGCCGAGCAGCAGCGCCTGCCGAACGTGGCCGCCGATCTCCCGCTGCCGCCCGGCGCCGTGAAGCTGGGCCACCGACGGGGTCACGGCCATCAAAATCCCGAGCAGGAAGAGGAACAGCGGAAACCAGATGCTCGACCCCATCGCCACCGCCGCCAAGTCGACGGAAGAAACCCGGCCGGCCATCACCGTATCGACGAAGCCCATCGCCGACTGGGAAAGCTGGGCGGCAATCAGCGGCAACGAAAGCTTCGTCAGGGCGGCCAACTCGCCGGAGAGCTGCCGCAGTATCGTTCGATGCGTTTTCGTCATGATCGGTTCCGACGGCGCCAACGGGGCGCGTAAAAAAAAAGACCGCGCCTCTGCGCAGTCCGTGACACAAAGTTTCATTATACCTGGATATTTTTTTTATTGATACCCTATATTTCTGCTCCAGCCGACGATATAGTTACTACAGGTAGCGCTACCTGCAGCACACTGCCAGACAAAGGAGGGCGACATTATCGAGGAAGCTACTCCGGAAGACAATTTAAGGCAGGACCTGTCCGGCGGCACGACCGCGCCGGAATGACCCTTGAAAAGGGTGCACGGAATAAAGAATAGCGAGGCCCGCCCCACCGGCGGGCCTTTCATTTGTACACCGGCCGGCAGCATCAGGCCGGCAGGGTAGTAACGGCCAGCGTGGCCGCGAGGATCAGGAAGGTCGCGGCGGCGCCACCGGTAAAGAGCGCCAGCCCCCGATGACCGACGGCCCGCCCCGAGCGGGCGACCAGGTAGGCGACCAGCGCCTCCACCCCCGAAGCAACGACGAACCAGACGACGGTAAAGAGCACCAGCCCCGGCCAGCCGCCGGCCAGATAGCTCCGCTGCATCGTCGGCGCGCCGGTGGCAAGCCAGAAGGTCCAAGAGAGCGGGTTGGCCAGGTTGCCGATGACCCCTTTCCAGAAAGACCAGCCGACGTTGCCGGCGGGCCGGGCAGCCGTTTGCCAGAGTCGCCGGGCATCCCGGGCGGCGGCATAGCCGAGATAGAGAAAATAGCCGCTACCGATCAGGGCGACCCAGAACCGGGCGCCAGCCACCGCCTGGATCACCCAGGTGAAGGCCAGGGCCGGCAGCAGCAACACCAGGTCGGCGCAGGCCGAACCGAGAATCACCCGGAAGCTGGACGAAAAGCCGCGGCAGGCCGCCTCCTGGACGATGGTCACGAAGATCGGCCCGACGGAAAGGGCGGCACCGATCCCGAGCAGCACGCCGAGCCAGATGACTTCACTCATGACCGTTTCCCCCGGCTGGCGCCCGGCCCATTCGCCGGCAGCGGCGCCACTCCCTCCTCCTTGATCGTCACCATCCCGATGGAGGTCACCGTCCGCGACACCGCCGCTATCCCCCGGATGCGGGCCAGCAGGTCGCGCAGCGACTCCAGGGTGGCGGCCCGGACCTTGAGGATATAGCTGTCCTCGCCGTCGACATCGTGGCATTCGAGAATCAACGGCTCGGCCAGTACGAACCGCTCGAACTCGTCCTGCTCTTCCGAGGCAGTGATGGCCCGGGTGGTCACCCGGACAAAGGCCGCCAGCCCGCGGCCGACGCCGGCCGGATCGAGCTGCGCCGCGTAACCGCGAATGACGCCGCTTTTTTCCAGCCGCTGGATCCGGGCATAGACCGACGGAGCGCTCAGGCCGACCGCCTTGCCGACCGCGGCATGGGTGGCGCGACCATCCCGCTGCAACAGCTCAAGAATTTTTAAATCGTTATCATCCAACCCCTGCATACATATTTCCTTAGTTAATTTATAAATTACAACTAACAATATTAGTCAATATTAGCTTTTTGCCTTACTGTCAACAGTTTTCCTCACCACTCACCGGCTCTCCCGCCCCGCGAAGCGACCGCCCGAAAAAAATCGGTATGATCTGGGGGCCGATATCGGGTATGATGGGACAAACAGGTGGCTACACCGCAACAAACAATCAGAAAGGTATTTTCATGGCACTGGCACAGAAGGGCGACAAGGTTAAAATCGACTACACCGGCACCCTCGAAGACGGCACCGTTTTCGATTCCACCCTGGAGAGTGAATGCAGCGATGATTGCTGCGACAGCGACGGCTGCGACGACGATTGCGATTGCGAGTCCGACGACTGCGGCTGCGGTTGCGAGAGCGGGCCGATGGAGTTGACCATCGGCGAACGGCAACTCCTTCCCCAGATCGACGACGCGCTGATCGGCATGGCGCCGGGCGAGAAGAAGACGATCCGCATCCCGGCCGCGGAGGCCTTCGGCGAGTATGACGAAGAGCGGGTCTTTACCGTTACCCGCAACCATCTCCCCGAGGACCTGACCCCCTCGGTCGGCGACGAACTGGTATTGGCCAACGACGACGAAGAAGAACTGGGAGTGGCGGTGATCGAGGTCACCGACGACAGCGTCACCTTCGACGCCAACCACCCGCTGGCCGGCGAGGATCTCTCCTTCGAAGTGACCCTGCTGGAAATCCTCTAACCGACCTTTTCAGGTTAGCCAACCGACCGGGGCGGCGTCTCGCCGCCCCGGCCCACCGCTTCCCCCCCCAGCGGCGCGACGGTCAGCCGTCGTTGCCGAACCGCTCCGGCCGCACCCGCCGGGCAACCACCACTGTCAAGCCGGCGCCGAGCAGCGCCGCCGCCAGCAGCAGCAGGGATACCAGGGCATTATTGAGCAGTGCCGGCCGGATCAGCAGCACCGCGCCGAGACAGAGCATCATGCTGCCGGAGATGAGCTTCAGCAGCCGCCCCTGCCATTCGCTCAGCTTCCTGCTGCCGAGGGTGACGACGAACAGCCCGACGATCACCGCCAACGGCACCACATAGACCAGGTTGTAAAAGGCGAGATAGAGATAGTAGCCGCCCGTCGACAGCCGGTGGAGAGTCAGAACCCGGGTGAAGACCATCGGGAAGCCGGCGGTACAGAGCAGCTCGTAGGTATTGGCGGCAACCGCCAGCACTACCGTCGAGGCGAGCATCGCCGGCAGGGCGCCGGCCCGGACAATCTCCCGCATCCGTTCGAACAACCGGGGCTTCACCCCTTCCGGGATCACCAACGACACCCCCTCTTCGAAAAAGAAGAAGTCCTTGATATTGAGCAGGGCGATGACAATCGCCAGCAGCCCGGCGCCGACGGTAATCGCCGGCAGATTCCCCACCAGGATGAACAGGTTGAGCCAGGCGGCCATGAACAGGAAGTAGACGAGGCCGGAAAAGAAGACGAAGACCCCGCCGAGCAGGAGCATCCGCCGCCGCGAATGGACATGGGTCAGCAGGCTGAGCAAAAAGAAGAGGACGAAGAAGGCGCAGGGATTGAAACTGTCGAGCCCGGCAACCACCACCGTGAAGGCGGGGAGGGAAAGCGAGCGGCTATCCACCCGGCCGAAAAAGGGGATGGCCAGGGAGTCGTCCGGCGGGCAGGGGGCCGGTGTCGGCCGGGGGGTGGTCAGCGTCGCCACCCGGGTTTCCAGCTGCCGGGCGGTTTCGGGGGAAAATCCGGAATACATCCGCCCGGCAAGGATAATGGTCGGCACCCCGGTGGCCTCTTCACCGAGCTGACGGCTCATCCGGAGCAGCAGCTCCAGATTCTCCCGGTGCTGCAGCACCTCGTAGTCGCGCACCTGCAGCGCCGGATGACGCTTGGCCAGCTCGGCCAGAAACGGCTTGGCGCGGGCGCAGTGGGGACACCCCTCGCCCCAGAAGAAGTAGAGCGTCACCGGTTCGGCGGCGGCAGCCGTCACGGCCAGCAGCAGCGGCAGGGCAACCAGTAGTGCGACGATTCGGCGAACGAGCCCGGCCATCACGACCTCCTCCAGGGCTGACCGCTCCCCGCCCGGCGTAGGCCGGGCAGTTGAACTTCCGCAGCCGGCAGCCTCAGCGGGCCGGCCCGAGACCGCAGAGTGCCGCCAGTTCGCCGGCGTTGGCAGGAGCATGACCGGCGGCATCGTTATTGAAATAGATCAGCACCTCGCGCCCCGCCGCCCGGTAGGCGGCAATCCGTTCGGCATCGGCCGCCAGTTCGGCAGTGGAGTACCGGCTGGCGTAGGTGCCGCCGTGACCATGCCGACGCAGGTAGACGAAGCCGGCGGTCAGGGGGAGCTCGGCAACGAACGCGGGCCAGTCGGCCATGCAGAGGCAGACGCCCGCCCCGCGGCAAAGTTCGACCACCTCGGCACAGCACCAGCTGGGGTGGCGGAACTCCAGGGCCTGGCGCACCGGATAGCGCCCGGCAAGCGCCAGGAAACGGCCCAACCGGTCAGGATCGCAGGCGAAGTCCGGCGGCAGCTGCCAGAGGACCGCCCGGAGCTTGTCGCCAAGGAGGAGCACCCCGTCGAAAAAGCGGCCGAGGGGATCGGCGGCATCGGCCAGCCGCTTAACGTGGGTGATGAAGCGGCTCCCCTTGGCGCTGAATACGAAGCCGTGCGGCGACTCCCGCCGCCAGCGGTCGAAGGTTGCCGGCTTCAGTAGCCGGTAGAAGGTAACGTTCAGCTCGACGCTGGCGAAGAGCGAGCAGTAGTAGGCGAACCACTGCGATTGCGGCAGGTCCGCCGGATAGAACGTTCCCCGCCAGTGGGAATAGCTGAAACCGCTGCAGCCGATGAAGAGCCCGGGCATCGTCTCTCCCCCCGCCGGCGGCCGAAGGCTCCCGGCCACCGGTGTCTCTCTTTTACCATAGCGGGAAAATCGTCCAACGCAAGGGAGATTCGGCCGCCGGGAACTGCACCGTTTTGACCGGCGTCAAGGAACGGCCGGCTGGCGACTGGTAGGCTGGGGTCACTGTTTACGGCTCGGAAGGTGACTGATGACGTCAAGCGAATGGGTAGTTACGGCAACCATCTGGCTGCTGACCGCCATCGGCGGCTTTTTCGCCCTGCGTAGTGCCTGGCGGCGCCGGCGGAAGAGCGGCTAGCAGACATCAGGGGGCCAGCCGTTCGCCGCACTCCACGTCGAACATGCCACGCCAGTCGATATTCTCGGTGATCTTGCGGAAATGGAAGCCGTAGATGGCGAAGGTGATCGCCAGCGGCAAGAGCCGCGGCCGATGGAGGAGTGACCAGAAGAAGAGCCGCCAGAACTGCAGCCGCTCCCGACCGATGACCCCCAACAGCAGCAGCGATTTGAAGAAGGCCCCGCAATAGCCCGGCTTGACGCGGAACGGCCCCGGCTGCCGGGGGCGGTAGCGGCGGAGGAAGCCGATCACCCGCCGGTAGTACTGTTTCGGCGCATAAATGGTGGTAAGGATGCGCCGGTAGCCGTCGATCAGGGTCGTTGCCGGCATCTCCGGCACGAAATTGAGCGCCACGGCGGTATTGTTCCCCGTCGTATCCCCCAAAAGCCGCCCTTCGCGGAGCAGCCGCCGGTAAAGTTTCGTCCCGCGCAAGGCGGTCAGCATCCCGACCATCGCCGTGGCGATGCCGCTCTCCTGGATGAAGCGGATCTGCTTCTCGAAAATGGAGACCGGATCGCTGTCGAAGCCGACGATGAAGCCCCCCTGTACCTGTAACCCGGCCTGCTGAATCCGGCGGATGCTGGCCAGCAGGTCGCGATTGTTGTTCTGCACCTTGCCGGTCTCCCGCAACCCCGCCTCGTGCGGTGTTTCGATCCCAACGAATACTTCCTCGAACCCGGCCCGAACCATCAGCTCCATCAACGCCGGATCGTCGGCCAGGTCGATCGACGCCTCGGTAAAGAAGGCGAACGGATAACGGCGCGGCGCCAGCCAGGAGATGATGGCCGGCAAGACCTCTTCCTTCAGCTTGCGCCGGTCGCCGATGAAATTGTCGTCGACCAGGAAAATCCCGCCCCGCCAGCCCCGCTCGTAGAGTACCGTCAACTCAGCCAAGAGCTGCGCCGTCGTCTTGGTGCGCGGCCGGCGGCCGAACAGCTGGGTGATGTCGCAGAACTCGCAGTCAAACGGACAGCCCCGCGAATACTGGACGTTCATCGCCGCGTAGTGACGAGGGTCGACCAGCTCCCAGAGAGGGATCGGCGTCTCCCGGACATCGGCCCGGCGGTCGGCGGCATAGAGACGCCCGGCCCGCCCCGCCGCCAGATCGGCCAGAAAAGGAGGGAGGGTCACTTCCGCCTCGCCGAGCACCAGGTGATCGACCTGGGGAAAATCAGCCGGGGCACTGGTGAAGAGCGGGCCGCCGGCCACCGTCCGCACCCCGAGCCGTCGGCAGCGCTCCAGCACTTCGAGCACCGAATCGCGCTGGACGACCATGGCGCTGACAAAGACGCAGTCCGCCCATGCCAGATCGCGGTCGGCCAGGGGACGTACGTTCAGGTCGACGAGCCGCTTCTCCCAGGAAGAGGGAAGCAGGGCGGCGACGGTCAGGAGTCCCAGCGGCGGAAAGGCCGCCTTCTTGCCGATGAATTTCAGGGCATGGCGGAAACTCCAGAAGGTATCGGGGGAATGGGGATAGACCAGCAGAATGTTCATTACGCTCTCCAACAAAGCGGTTCGGTGGAGAAGCCGAGGAGGGGGCGAATCGCTTTCTCTCAATGATAGAAGCTTTCCGCCAAGGGGGATGTAAAACAAATGTAAATTACCGGTGACGACGGGGTCACCGGGTGTTGGCGACCGGCCGCCCCTCAGTGGGAAGGGACGACAGTCTCGAAGCTCTGCATCCATTCGAAGCCATTGTCATCGTCGTGGGTATAGTAACGGTAGGTGAAAAGCAGCCGCGTCCCCGGCGGCGCCGGCGCCGGCACGGTGAGGCTGAAGGGGGCGACCTCGTCGAGTTGGAGCACCCGGGGGATGACATAACTGACCGAACGGGCAACGACCTTACCGGATGCGTCAAGGATCGACACCCAGACCTCGATCTCCACCATCCGCTGGTAACGGCGGTTTTTCAGCACCCCGTCGATTTCGGTTGCCGAGCCGGCCGGCCTGGTCTCCCAGGCTAGGGCCATATCGAAATTGGCGTAATGCTCGGGGAGCGTCGCCAGCCGCTGCCGGTTCAGGTCGGGATAGACGACGCAGCCGGCGAGGGAGAGCACGAACAGGATCGACAGAAAGAATCGGCGTACCATGGGCAACAACCTCCCGCACGATCAGATCAAACCGGCTTTCATCAACCGGCTGATGACGATCTTCGCCAGTTCCTTGCCGATGGCCAGGGTCCGCCCCGGCTCGGCTGTCTCGGTGGTCACCGCCCAGAGCAACCGGCTGCTGGCGGCATCGAACAAGCTGACCTGGATCGTTGCCACTTCATAGGTCCTGACGACCGGCGGCTCGTAAAAAATCCCCGAGCCGTAATAATTGTAGAGGTCCCAGGAATAATAGTCGGCGGGCGGCCAGTAGCCGGGATAACCGCCAGGGTAACCGCTCGTGTAGCCCGGTTCCACGTCGGTCCGACGTTCCCGGTTGACCAGCTGGATGGTTAGGACGCCATCGGCACCGGAAGCGGCCACCGCGCCGGCCAAGGCCTTCCGGTCAGGGCCGTAGGCACTGACCAGCACCGTATGGCTCGGCACCGCAGCCACGCCGTGCGCCGCCAGTTCGGCAGCCAGCACATCCTCGTTGACCTGCCGGATTGTGCCGTTCCGCGTGACATTGACCACCAGCAGTTTATGGAACTTCCGCCCCCCGAGGTCGGGAGCGCGCCAGGTATCGACCACCGAAACGGTGGAACAGGAGACGAGCAGCAGCATCAGAATGGCCAGGGAAACCATTTTCATGATCGGCGTACGCATGATCCACCTCCTGTTCCCATTGTATCAGGAGCAGCGGCGAATGCCAGGAGCCTCCGGTCAGGAAAGCGACGACGCGGCAGCAGAACGGGTCAGGCGGACTCCAGGGAGGCCAGGAGATCGACCAGGGCGGGATCGAGGACGCTCCCCCGCATCGAGCGGAGCATCTCCAGGGTCTTTTCCCGGGAGAAACGCGGCCGATAGGGGCGATCCGAAGAGAGGGCGTCATAGACGTCGGCAACGGCGACGATCCGCGCCTCGACCGGGATGTCCTTGCCGGCGAGGCCGGTCGGGTACCCCTGGCCGTCGAAGCGCTCGTGATGATAGAGGATGATGTTGACGATAACCGGGGAAAGATTGGCAGTAGTTGCCACTTCGGCCCCCCAGGAGGAATGCTTCTTCACCAGGTCGAACTCTTCATCCCGGAGTTGCCGTTTGGCGTTCAGCACCTGTTCCGGCACGCCGATCTTGCCGCAATCGTGGAGCCAGCTGCCGTGGCGGATTTCCCGCAGCATCTCCTTCGGCAGCGCCAGCGCCTCGGCCAGCCGCACGGCGTACTCGGCGACCCGGTCGCAATGGCCGCGGGTGTCCGGGTCCTTCAGCTCGATCGTCTGGGCAAGGGAGAGAAGGACGCTTTCCTGTTCCTGCTGCATCGCCTTGAGGGTCCGGTAGCGCCGCAGACCGTCCTTGACAGCGTTGACCATTTCGTCCCCCTGCCACGGCTTGAGGATGAAGCGAAACAGCTCGCTCCGGTTAATGGCGCTCAACGCCAGGGCAAGATTGCCGTAGGCGGTGGTCATGATCTTCACTGTATCCGGCGACACCAGCTCCGCCTTGGCCAGCAGCTCCAGGCCGCTCATCCCCGGCATTTGGTGATCGGTTACCAGCACCGCCACCTCCTCCCGTTCGAGCCAGAGCAGCGCCTCGTCGCCACCGGCAGCGGTGACCAGCCGGCACCCGCGCCGCTTGAAGAGCTCCCGTGCATAATCAAGAATCGCCTTATCGTCATCGACAAACAGTACGGTTCCGGTCATTGCCTCACATCCCCCCATGATCCGCCACCCCGGCGGCCCCAGCATTCGTCCCACAAGGTTTCGGGATCATTAGGAGTATATCGGCAGCCGGACCGATTTCTTTAGCGTCAAAGTGCGGAAACAGAAAAGGCGGCCAGCGGCCGCCCCGTGTCACGGTTGTTGTCTGCCCCTCCGGCCGGCGCACGCCGGCTTTCAGACCAGATTGAAGTTATGCTGGTAAGCCATCAGCGTGTTGATCATCAGCGCGGCGACGGTCATCCGCCCTACCCCGCCCGGCACCGGGGTAATCCACGAACATTTGTCGGCGACGGCGGCAAAATCGGCATCGCCAACCAGTTTGCCGTCCGGCAGCCGGTTGATGCCGACGTCGATCAGCACCACCCCCTCCTTGATCATGTCGGCGGTAATGAAGCCGGGGATGCCGACGGCGACGATGACGATATCCGCCCGCCGCGTCTCGTCCAAAAGCAGCTGCCGGGGCGTTTCGATGTGAGTCAGGGTCA
This sequence comes from Geotalea uraniireducens, assembly GCF_027943965.1. Lineage (NCBI taxonomy): Bacteria > Pseudomonadati > Thermodesulfobacteriota > Desulfuromonadia > Geobacterales > Geobacteraceae > Geotalea > Geotalea uraniireducens. The sequence goes on from NZ_AP027151.1 coordinate 3,866,108, forward strand.
CGGTGGCATTACCGATGTCGAAATCGTTGGCCAGCATGATCGAGATCGGCTTGCCGACGATGTTCGACCGGCCGATGACGACGCAGTGTTTCCCCTTCACCGGCACTTCGTAGTACTGGAGAAGCTTGCAGATACCGTAGGCGGTCGCCGGCCGGAACGCTTTCTGGCCGAGGGTCATCCGGCCGAAGTTGGTCGGATGGAAGCCGTCGATGTCCTTCTCCGGCGCAATCGCGTTGATGATCTGCTGGGGATTGATATGCTTCGGCAGCGGGAGCTGGACAATCAGGCCGTCGGTGGTCTGGTCGGCGTTGAGCTCGGCGATCTTGGCCAGCAGCTCATCTTCCCGGACCGTTTCCGGAAAGCGTATCAGCACACTCTCGAAGCCGGAGAGGGCACAAGTGGCGATCTTCGACTTGACGTACGACTCGCTCGGCGCATGGGTCCCGACTAGGATAATGGCCATCTGGGGCTTGCGCAGCCCGGAATCGACATACCCCGCCACCTTCTTGGCGATATCGGCAATCAGGCTCTCCGCACATTTCTTCCCATCAAGCAGTTTCATAGCTTTCCCCCACCTCTCCGCGGCACCGTTGGGCACGGCCGGCAGCCGCTCTGTCCCCGTTGTAACACAAAACGGCGGACGCCACAACGGCAGGCCCCCGGCGTATACCGTATCGCCACGGCCGGTGCAACTTTTTCGCCGCTTTTGCCCCGCCGTAACGGCATTGCCACATCCTTCCCCTACAGTGCAGCTGTCACCATCCCATCGGAAAAGGATCGCCATGACACACGCCATCGTCCAATCGACTCCGCGCCGACCGCTACTGCGCCGGCTCCTCGATTCCTATCGCCGCTGCTCGATCACCACCAAAATCGTCGCCGTCTTCGCCGTCGTTACCGGCGGCGCGATCGCCGCCGCCCTCTGCAGCACCTGGATCATCGTCGACGTCAGCAGCCGCGGCGGCGCAATGTACGAGCGCAACCTCCTTTCCGTCAGCCGGATCTCCGCACTGCGCAGTGCCTTCGAAACCGGCCAGACGCTGGTGCGCGACCTGGTGATCGAACGCGCCCCTTACGTCCAGGACGAAATCCTCGCCAAACTCGCCGCCGAAGACAAACAGGTCAGCGACGGCCTCCGCGACATCCGCCCCTTCGTCGACACCCCCCGGCTTGCCGCGCTGCACCGGCAGGTGAGCGCCGACCTGACCCTCTATACCTCGTTCCGGCAGAAAGTGATCGAACTGGCCCGGCAGGGACAGACCGACGAGGCGGTCAACATCCTCCGCAACGTCGCCGGCGAGGTCAATGACCGGATTCACGACAACCTCCGGGCGATCGAAGCGGGATTCGCCGCCGAAGCGAAGGCGCGGAACGCCCTCAATGCCCGGCGGTCGCACCTCGGCTTCATCATCAACAGCGCCGTTGCCGCCTGCGGCATCCTGATCGCCGTCGCCGCCGCCTCCCTGCTGGTTGCCGGCCTGGCCAGACCGCTCGCCCGGCTGCGCGACATCGTCGAACGGCTGAAGCAGGGCGAACTGACCGCCCGGCTCGATGGTCTGGCCAGCGCCGACGCCCGCGACGAGATTTGCCTGCTGGCCACGGCAATCAACGAAATGGGTGAGCGCTTCCAGACGCTGATCGCGACGATTGCCGACAGCTCGGTCCGGCTCGGCCGGTCCGCCGCCCGCCTCGACCAGACCTCCCGCGGCATTGCCGGCGGCACCGCTACCGCCGCCCGGCAGGTGGAGGCAGCGTCGCTTTCCAGCGACGGCATGGCGGGCGGCGCCGCAGCCATCGCCGAAAAATGCTCGGTCGCCACCAACGAAGTCCGCCAAGCCAACCGCCAGCTGCAGGAGGGTGAGCAGGTCATCGGCGAAAGCGTCGCCGCGCTGCACACCATCGCCGCCGAAGTCAACCGGGCGGCGGAGTCGGTGGTCAGCCTCGGCAAGCGCTCGGAACAGATCGGCGAGATCGTCGGCACCATCGAGGGGATCGCCGACCAGACCAACCTGCTCGCGCTTAACGCCGCCATCGAGGCCGCCCGGGCCGGCGATCGCGGCCGGGGCTTCGCCGTCGTTGCCGACGAAGTCCGCTCGCTGGCGGAAAAGACGATGGCGGCCACCCGGGAGATCGGCGCAATGATCCGGGCGGTCCAGACGGAAACCAAGGCGGTCGTCCGACTGATGGAGACCGGGGCCAACCAGGCGCGATGCGGCCAGGACGCAGCGGCCCGCTCCGGGGAGGCGCTGCAGCAGATGACCGCCACCATCGCCACGGTCACCACTATCGTCGAGCGGATCGCCCTCACCGTCGACGAGCAGCAGTCGTCCGTCCAGGAGATGCGGCACAATATCGGCCGGGTGAACGAAGTGGTCAGCCTCACCGCCAGCGGCGCCCAGGAATCGGCGGCCGAAGCCTCGGAACTCGCCCGCCTGGCCGACGAACTCCAGGGGATGACCCGCCGCTTCGCCGCCCAGGCGGCATAGCACCGCAAGCTCGCCCCGCGTTATCATCCGGAATGCCGGCTTCGGCCGGCATTCCGCCCCGCTCGCCCACCGCCACAGTCCCTGGTCAGCCATTTCTGTCACCACCCCGCGCCGGCCCGGCAAGGGGATACAGAGGCTCGGCAAAATCTGACACCGTTTGAGATACGACCTGGCGGCATAAGCTGCCCGGGGGTACCGGCCGATACGGCGAGGGAGCGTTCGCAGGAGTTCGCCATTGCCCGGGACAGCGTCGAGCGCCAGGGCAGCCACGGCGGTCCGGTCAGGGTAGTTCGAGCGGCGGCTCGGCCAGAGCGGCCAGTTGTTCGCGGAGTTGGAGGATCTGTTCGCCCCAGTAGCGGACGGTGTTGAACCAGGGGAAGGCGGCGGGAAAGGTGGGATCGTCCCAGCGGCTGGCGAGCCAGGCGCTGTAGTGGAGCATCCGCAGAGCGCGCAGCGGTTCGATCAGGCGCAGCTCCCGCGGGTTGAAGTCGGCAAACTCGGCATAACCGGTCGCCAGCGCCTCCAGCTGGGCGGTCTGGCGCGCCCGGTCGCCGGAGAGCATCATCCAGAGGTCCTGCACCGCCGGCGCCATCCGGGCGTCGTCGAAATCGACGAACGCCGGGGCGTTGTCCCGCCAGAGAATGTTGCCGCTGTGACAGTCGCCGTGGGTGCGGATGAAGCGGAGCGGTCCGGCATCGGCCAGGGCGGCATCGATCGCCGCCAGCAGCTGGTCGGTCACCGCGCCGTAGCTGGCCTGATACTCGGCGGGAACGAACCGCTCCCGGAGCAGAGCGACGCAGTCGTAGCCGAAGCTCCGGCTGTCGAGGGTCGGCCGATGGACGAACGGGCGGGCGGCGCCGACCCCGTGAATCCGCCCGAGCAGCCGGCCGAGGATCAGCAGATTGTCGAGATTGTCGAATTCCGGGGCGTGTCCCCCCTGGCGCGGATAGAGGGCAAACCAGAAATCGCCGTACCGGAACAGGCTCTCCCCGGCGGCATCGCTCCAGGGGGCCACCACCGGCAGTTCCTGCTCGGCCAGTTCGCAGCAGAACTGGTGCTCCTCGCGGAGCTGCTCGGCCGACCAGCGGCCGGGCCGGTAGAACTTGGCGATCAATGGCGGGTTATCCTCGATCCCCACCTGGTAGACCCGGTTTTCATAGCTGTTCAGGGCGAAGATGCGGCAGTCGCAGCGCAGCCCCCGGCTTTCGACGGCATCCATGATGAAATCGGGGGTAAGGCTCTGAAACGGGTGCGGCGTGGCGGACATCGGAACACGCTCCATGACGACGTTGGGTGCTGCGTCCGCTCACCATACCACCGATCGCGCCAGGAACCAAGCGGAAGCGGCACGTCAGGGAAGGCCGGCAAAAAACGGCGCATGGTTGGAAGTGAACACCGGCGGGTCGCGGCGGAGGATCGCCGCCACCGCCGGCTGGCGGGTAAACTCGCGGGCCAGGAAACGGCGGACGTCCTGCCGCTCCCAGCCGTGGGGATGGCGGAAGGCGGTGTAGAGGGAGAGGTCGCCGTCATAGAACGGCGCCGTGTCGTGGCTGGCAGCCTCGGCACCGAAAGCCGGCATATTGAACACCGCCAGATTGAGAAAACCGATCGCTTCGTGGTGCCGGACGACGAACTCCAGGGTCCGCCGCGCCGCCGCCGCCGTCTCCGCCGGGGTGCCGAAGAGGAGGTAGCAGTAGGTGGCAATCCCGGCCTGCCGCAGCGCGGCGAGCACCCGGGAGACGGTGCCGAGCTCGATTCCCTTCTGCAGCCGGTCGAGCACCCTCTGGTCGCCCGATTCCAGGCCGAGCTTGAGCATCACGCAGCCGGCCCGGCGGAGCGCCCGGCAGAAATCGGGGTCGGCCAGCTGCTCGTCGATCCGGGCGAAGCCGTACCACGGGGCGTCGGGCGGCGCGGCCGCCAGACCGCGGAGCAGCGCCGGGCTGACGGCGTTGTCGAGCAGATGGAAGAGCGCCAGCCGGGGCGCCCCACTGAGCGACCGCAGTTCGGCCAGCGCCCGGGAGACCGGCAGCGGCCGGTAGGCGTTCCCCTCGGCCCGCTCCGGGCAGAAGGAGCAGCGGTTCCAGTAGCAGCCGCCGGCGGCGCTGTAAGGGAGGATCAAGCCGGGGGCAAGGTAATCGGCCAGGGGAAGATCGCCATAATCCGGTGCCACCGGCGGCACCGCCACCCCGTCGTGGCCGGCCAGGGTCAGCAACGGCGCTTCGCCCGGCCCGGCGACCAGTCGGTCGATCAGGCCGGCAAAGGGATTGCGCCAGTCGGGGCGGCAGAGCCAAGAGGTGACCAGCCCGCCGCCGAGGGTGATCGTCAGGGGGGGGAATTCCCGGCGGAGCCAGCCGGCAATGGCAAAGGTGCCGAGCGCCTGGCTCAGATAGTTGAGCGACAGGCCGACCGAGCGGACCCCGGCGAGCAGCGCGGGAAGCCGCCGGCTGAAGTAGGGATAGAAGGGATTGTCCTCGGGGTGGGCCGCCGCCCGGAGAAGATCGGCGCTCCGCAGCGGCGACAGCCGCTCGTGCTGGTAATCGGCGAGGCCGACGACTGTGCCGTGCGCCCGGCCGGCGACGGCCAGCAGCCGGTTCAGGTCGCTGACCGCCCGGCGGTAGCGGTCGGGGGTCCGGTACGCTGCCGGGTCCCGCAGGGTCGCCAGCTGCCGCGCCCGGCCGGCGGCCGCCCGCCTGGTCCAGGTGTCGCCGGCCGCCGGCACCTGCTCCAGCAGCCAGAGGAGCCCTTCGAGATTGGCGTCGAGCAGCCGGCACGACACGCCGCGGGCGCGGAGCGTTCCGGCGAGGCGGGCCAGGCCGGCCGGCGGTTCGCAGGCTTTGGCAACGGGTGGGTGAATGAGCAGCATCGGCCTATTATGCCGGAGCGGCAACGATTCGACAACCGGATTGCGCCCCGGTCAGCCGTTGTTGCGGGAGACTGCCGCCAGCAGCGGCAGGTGGAGCGGCCGTTCCACCGGGCAGTCGACGCCGACGACGGCGTCGGCCAGCGCCTCCAGCACCAGCAGGGCGTCCGCCGTAACGGAGAAGCGCTCGCCCCCGGCAAGCAGGTGATCGCGGGGGTCGCCGGCCACGGTGAGCCAGAGCGCCCCGGCACGGACCGTCACGGTCTGCCGGGCGACGCCGGCCAGCGTTACCACCTCTCCCTTGCCAAGCAGATAGTCCATCGTCGCCCCCCCTTCCCGACGGCTCAGAACCGTTCGCGGTAGGCCCGCGGCGTGACCCCCAGCCGCCGGAAGGCCCGGCGCAGTTGCTCGGCCGAGGCGAAGCCGCTCTCCGCGGCGATCCGGGCCAGCGGGTAGTCGCTATCTTCCAGCAGGCGGACCGCCTGTTCGAAGCGGAGTTGCTCCAGGTAGCGGGCCGGCGGCATCCCGGTTTCGCGGGCAAAGACCCGGGCGAAATTGCGCGGGCTCATCGCCGCCCGGGCCGCCAGCTCCTCGACCGTCAGCGGCCGCCGGAACTGCTCGCCGAGCCAGGCCAGGAGCGGCGCCAGAGGTCCGGCGACGGATGCCTGGGCCCGAAGCTGGGTGCTGTACTGGGCCTGACCGCCCGGCCGCTTCAGGAACAGCACCAGCCGGCGGGCGACGGCCAGCGCCATCTCCCGGCCGAAATCCTCCTCGACCAGCGCCAGGGTCAGGTCCAGGCAGGTGGTAACGCCGGCCGAGGTGGCGACCGTCCCGTCGCGGACGTAGATGGCATCGGGTTCCACCGCCAGCGCCGGATAGGCCCGGCCAAGCCGCTCCACGTCCAGCCAGTGGGTGGTCACCCGCCGGCCGGCGAGGAGCCCGGCCTCCGCCAGGAGGAATGCCCCGGTACAGACCGAGACCAGCCGCCGGACCTGGCCGGCGACCTGCCGCAGCCAGGCGATCAGCCGCCGGTCCGCCAGCGCGTCGGCCAGCGGGCCGTCTGGGCTGCCGACGACGACTAGGGTGTCGAGGTCGGCCGGAGCGTCTTCCCAGGCGGCATCGGCCACCAGCCGCACCCCGGCGGCGGTGGTGACCGGCCCCGCCGCCCCGGCCAGCAGGGTAAGCGCATAGGCGGGAGGCTCGCCCCGTTCGCGGAGCGTCCGGTTGACCATCTCGAAGACCTCGACCGGCCCGGCGGCGTCGAGGATTTCGATGCCGTCGTAGGCGACCACGGCCACGGTACGGAGGCCGGTCGTCCCGGCCGATGCGGCTTGGCAAAGGCTGTTCATGGGGGGATCATCGCACGAATCGGCCGACGGCACAATGACAACAAACCGGCAATTTCTGCCAGCCCGGCAGCAGGTTTTTCCGGCAAATTCGGCCCCACAGGAGAAAATCGTTGACGGCAGGAATTTCTCTGGTACTCATAGGGATTAACACTATTTAACAGACTGTCGGGAAACGTCATGATCGGCCGGGCGCACGCGGGCAAAAAGCCGGCGCGGAGCTCGGGACGCTAGCTGTTTTTCAACAGTCTGCCATGGAAGGAGGGGCATCATGTCCCTGATCCTCACCCAGTTGCAGAACCAGATCGGCACCATTACGTTCAATTACCGGGCCTACCGGAACATTCTGAGCAAAGCGATGGTCGACGAGATTCTCGAGGCGATCGAAGCGTTACGGAAAAGCAAGGCCCGGGTGATCATCTTCCGCGCCGAACCGGGAGCCGCCGTCTGGTCGGCCGGCCACGACGTCCGCGAACTCCCCCTCCCCGGCCGCGATCCGTTGGCCTACCACGATCCGCTGGTCACCATCCTGCGGACCGTGCAGGAACTGCCGCTGCCGGTGATCGCCATGATCGAGGGGGGAGTATGGGGCGGCGCCTGCGACCTGGCGCTGTCGTGCGACATCCTGATCGGCGCCCCGAACTGCAGCTTCTGCATGACCCCGGCGAAGATCGGCGTCCCCTACAACGTCACCGGCATTCTCCATTTCATCAACATCATGGGGGTCAACCGGGCCAAGGAGATGTTCTTCACCGCCCAGCCTCTCACCGCCGAACAGGCGCGCACCGCCGGCATCCTCAACCACTTGGTGGAAGCGGACCGGCTGGAGGAGTTCACCTACACGCTGGCGGAGCAGATCACCTGCAACAGTCCCCTTTCCATCGCGGTGATCAAGGAGCAGATCCGCCTGCTGGCCAGTGCCCACCCGATGAGCCCCCACACCTTCGAACGGGTGCAGGGGCTGCGACGGCGGGTCTACGACAGTCGGGACTACGCGGAAGGGATCAATGCCTTCAAGGAAAAGCGCCCCCCCAACTTCACCGGCGAATAGCTGCGGCGGGACGCCGGCGGAGCGGGCACGGGCTCAGTTGGCGACCGGCCGGTCCGGCAGCTTCGCCTGGAAATCTTCCAGGAAGGAGAAAAGGGCATTGTTGATGCTGCGGCCGATCAGCTTCTGCACCTTCTCCTGCGGGTCGATCGGGCTGAAGTGGTCCGTCGATGATTCGCTGACCTGCCGCTGCACCACCACTGCGCCGGTGCGGGTATCGCGGATCGCGGCATCGAGGGTGACGGTGGCCTCGAAGGTGACGATCGGCGCCAGCGGTTTGAAAAAGAAGATCGGAATGGTGGCGAACCAGATCGGGTTCAGCTTGCCGTTCACCGTCACATCGGAGATGTTGGTCGACAAGAGATAATCGGCACCGTAGATGGTCCGGACATCGGCCGGCGAGGCGAGCCGCGCCTCGGGCGGCAACAGCACCACCGTGGCGAACAGTTTCCCCGAGGTGGTGGCGACCACCGATTCAGTCGGATCGCTGAGCGCCTCCCGCAGCCGCTCGCCGACCGCCTGCACCGCCACCTTGGCCGGGCGGCTCACCGCCGTCGGTTGCGGCTTCTCCAGCGGAGTGACCGCCAGGGTGGCGCACCCGCCGAGGACAAAGGCGGCGCAGCCGGTCAGGATCAGGGTAACCAGGTTGTTCAGTGTCGGACGCATGGCACGCTCCTCGCTTGGTAGTTTCATAAAGCATACAAAATTTACCATCAGCGGCAACTCCGTCGCGGGCCAATCCAGTGAAAAATCGTCGGAATCGGCAACCGACGGCATGTTCCCTGCGCCCTGCCCGCGAACGGTTGACAAGTCCCACCCGCCGCGCGACAATGGCCGGCACCCCAGCCCGGGAAGGAATCGCCCCGCGCCAGATCACCCAAGGAGCCGCCATGAATCTCCAGCAGCTGTCCTGCATCGACCTCGACCAGCCCACCCTCGAAGGGTTCCGCCAGTTCATCAGCTCCTGGCTCTATCGGGGCGACGGTTTCACCCTGCTCGTCGATCCCGGCCCCCTCTCCACCATCCCCCGCCTCACCGCCGAACTGCGCCGGCGCGGGGTGACGCGGCTCGACTACGTGCTGCTCACCCACATCCACATCGACCATGCCGGCGGCACCGGGGCGCTGCTCCGGGAATACCCCGACGCGACGGTCGTCTGCCATCCGGACGGCATCCGCCACTTGGTGGCGCCGGCAAAGCTCTGGGAAGGGTCACGGAAGGTGCTCGGCCCGCTGGCCGACGCCTACGGCGAAATCGTCCCGGTGCCGGCGGAGCGGATCGGCTTTGCCGAGACCGTCGGCGCAACCGGGGTCCGGACCTTCCTCACTCCCGGCCATGCCCAGCACCACTGCTCCTATCTCCTCGACGACCTGTTGTTCGGCGGCGAAGTGGCCGGCGTCCGCTGCCCGCTGGCCGACGGCATTTTCATGCGCCCGGCCACCCCGCCGCGCTTCATTCTCCAGGTGGCCCTCGATTCCCTCGACCGGATGATCGCCCTGGCCCCCCGCGCCATGGTCTTCGCCCACTACGGGCTGGTGGAGACCGCCCTCGACCACCTGCGGCTCGCCCGGCGCCAGTTGACCCTCTGGGTCAAGGGGGTGGCGGCGACCGCCGCGGCCGATCCGGCGGGGCGCGAGGCGGCGCTGGTCGCCTGGCTGCTGGAGCACGACGCGCAGTACCGGAACGTCAGCCGGCTGCCGGCCGACATCCAAGCCCGCGAGCGCTACTTTCTCGGCAATACCCTGCGCGGGATGATCGAGTACGTCGATACCCTCTCCGCCGCCGAGCGGCAGGCGCTGGCGGCGGAATAAGCGGCTTCAGCCGCGCAGACAGGCGACAAGCGAGCGGGCGACAAGCGGATTGACCGCCTCCGCCGGCAACCCCAGCGGAGCCGCCACTGCTCGGCAGAGCACCAGCGGCTCCATTTCGGCGGCGCCGGGCAGGGCGCGCACCGTCTGCCGGAGCCGTTCCAGCCAGCGCCGTCCCTCGGCGAGCCGCTGCCCAACTTCCGCGCCGCGGCGCGGCTCGTCCCAGGCCGACAGCAGCCACTCGGCATCATACTGCGCCAGTCGATCCACCACCGCCAGCGAGGCCGCCACGTCGTCGAAGATCGGCATCGCCCCGGGAAGCGGCACGGCATCGCCGACGAGCAGCGCCCGTGCTCCCGGATGCCAGAGCGACAGCGAGCCGGCGGAATGCCCCGGGGTATGCAGCACCTCGAACCGCTCCCCCTCCCCCAGATCGAGGCGGTCGCCGTCGGCCAGCCAGCGATCGACCGCCACCACGCCCCCCACCAGCTGCCGGAACCCCGGCACCGGCCGCTCCCGCAGCTGCCGTTCCGGATCCTCGATCCAGGCCCGTTCGGCCGGATGGGCTGCCACCCGGCAGCCGCTGGCCGCGACGATCGCCGCCGCTGCGCCGAGATGGTCAGGATGGCTGTGAGTAAGCACCAGGGTGTCGATGTCCGCCGCGGTCCGGCCGAGCTGCCGCAGGCAGGCGAAAATCTGCGTCTCCGCCCCGGCCACCCCGCTGTCGACGAGGGTGATCGTCGGCCCGCAGTGCAGGACGACGTTGACCGTCCGGCGGACCGGACCGGCGGGGAGCGGAATGGTGAATGGGATGGTCAGCAGATGAAGGCGGGGGGTGAGTTGCATCGGCGTTTCTCCTTTCGGCGGATGAAATAAGGCCGCGAGTTGGTCCCGCGGCCTTATTCGTTTGCCGGGCGGCAAAACGACAAGAGCGCGGGGTGGGCCCGCGCTCCTTGATGTCTCAGTCGGACAGGCAGCGGCGAGCCGTCACGAGGTGACGACTACGACGACGACCCTGCCGACGGTATGATGGGCAGAACTGATCATGGGCGGATTGTAGCGGCGCCCGGCGGGCATGTCAACCCGGAATGACGCTCCCTGGCCGGGCGAACAAACGGCCCTTTCTGCCGCGTCTGTCACGCCCCCCTTTATTCTCCCGACCGACTCTGCTATTGTCGTTGTGCGGGACATCGGTCCCGGCAGCGGGACAATTTTTCCGAAGGAGCAGCTTCCGTGGCACAAACACCTGTCGAAACATCCACCCCTTCATCCTCTTCCCCGATCGATCTCAGCGGCGAGGCCGGCTGGGCGCCCTTCGATGCGCCGGCGCTGGTCGGCGAATCGCTCCGCTTCGTCTCCGGCGAACCGGACGGCAACCGCTTCCGGGTCCGTTACTACCGGGACAGCGAGAAGCATCTCCACGCCCGCATCTGGTTCGGCCCCGAGACTGGCGGCCCGCCGGGCCACGTCCACGGCGGCGCGGTCGCCGCGGTAATGGACGAGGCGCTCGGCCTGGCGGCTTGGGCGGCCGGCTATTCGATCGTCGTCGGCAACCTCAATGTCAGTTTCCGGACCATGCTGCCGCTTGAGCAGGTGGTAACGCTCGAAAGCCGGGTCATCTCCGCCGAGGGGCGGAAGGTGAAGGTGCACGGCCGGCTCTTCTGCGGCGAGGCGGTTTACGCCGAAGGGGAGTGCCTCTGCATCACAATCCGGGGGAAATAACCCCGCCCCCGCCAGGCGGGGAAAATTTTCGCGGCCCGGTTTCTTTTCCGGTCAATGGGGATACAATCAGTTACGGCAGAAAGCGCGGCGCCCTCCGGCGCCGCCATCCACCAGCGGAGAGAGGGAGCCGATGGCTGCGTTCATGCAACGAGCGGCCGGGCAGATCGCCCGGCGGGGGGTGTTGCCGCTGCTCATCCTCGGCTGGCTGGCCGCCCCGGCCCGCGCCCAGGAATTCTGCGCCCTGGGGGGCATCCTCCAGGACACCAGCGGCGGCAACAGTTCCAGCGCCTGGCAGCTGGAATACCGCCAGGGGCTGGGGGAGCATTTCGCCTTCGGCATCTCCTACCTGAACGAAGGACACGTGCCGAGCCACCATCGTGACGGCAACAGCGCCGCCCTCTGGGCCCGGACCAGCCTTTTCGACCGCAAGCTCTCCCTGGAAGCGGGCGCCGGCCCCTATTTCTTTTACGACACCACCAAGGCCGAGGCCGGCGCCTCCTTTTCCGACGATCACGGCTGGGGCGCCATCTTCAGTCTGGCGGCGACCTGGTACACCGACCACCGCTGGTTTTTCCAACTCCGCAACAACTGGGTCGAAACCTTCACCAGCATCGACACCTTCTCGACCCTGGTCGGCATCGGTTACCAGCTCGACCCGCCCCCCGCGCCGGGAGCCATTGCCGACCCGGAGCCGCAGCCCGCAACGACCACCCGCAACGAGCTGACATTCTTCGCCGGCCAGACGATCGTCAACAGCTTCGACTCGCAGCACTCCACCGCCCTGAGCCTTGAATACCGGCGGGGGCTCTGGCGCTACCTGGACTGGACCGTCGCCTGGCTCCACGAAGGGGACAACCGGCTGATCCGGCGCAACGGTATCGCCAGCCAGCTCTGGCTGGTCCGGGCATTTCTCGCCGACCGGCTGGCGCTCGGCTTCGGTGGCGGCGCCTACTTCGCCATCGACCGCTACAGCCAGTCGGCCGAAAGCCAGCAGCACGACACCGAGGAAGCCGCCGCCATCGTCACCATGACCGGCAGCTACCGCCTCGCCCGCCACTGGGACCTGCGCACCTCCTGGAACCGGATCGTCACCAACTACGACCGGGACACCGACGTCATTCTCGGCGGGATCGGCTATCGCTTCTGACGACGGCCCGGCAAGGAGGAACCACCATGCCCTTCACCCCGCATCACGACCCGATCCCGGCCCACCTGCAGGGGCTCTTCCGTCACTTCGCCGACCTCCGGGACGGTACCCACGGCCCCGGCGCGGTCAGCCGGGCCGACAAGGAACAGCTCTTCGCCGCGGCGGTCGACTTCCTTGCCCCCTACGCCCGCCAGGCCCTCGCGGAGCTAAACGCGGCCCTGCTGCTCTGCAGCGGCACCATCACCGCCAGCGGCGTCACCACGGCGGCCAACGGCGACGTCGCTGCTGCCTGGACCCTCGGCTGGCCCGAGCAGCAACGGGCGAACATCCCCCCGATCACCATCCAGGCCTTCTTCGGCCACGGCTTCCACCACCCCCACCTGCGCGGCGCGACCGTCGGCGTCTGGCCGCTCAACGTCTTCAGCGACGCCGATGCCGCCGCCGAGCTGGCCACCCTACGGACGATCGCCGCCGCCGACCTGCACAACCTGGTTTTCCAGCGCGACTTCCGGATCGTTCCAGCCATCACCCGGCCGGCCGGGGAGACCGAAGAGCGCTGATGGCCGCCGGGAAATCAGGCCTCGGCCGCTGCCTGGGCGGCCAGGTCCCCGGCCAGCCGGCAGAGCTGCGCCGATTCGGCCAGCCCGGCGAGAAAACGGGCGGGAATGCCGGTCAGACCGACCTGGGCGCCGACCAGGGCGCCGGTGAGGATCGCCCGGGCCTGATTCTGGCCGCCGCCGTTGACGGCATGGAGCACCGCGGCTTCGAAATCGCCGGCGAAGCGGGCCGCCAGGTAGTAGGCGGCCGGCACCTGGTGATAGATGGCACACGGCATCCCGTAGACCAGCGACACCTTCCAGGCCGGTTCGATACGGATCGCCGGATCGGCGGCAGCTGCGGCGATGCACGACGGGGTGAGCAGGGCATCGGGGGAGGCGAATTTGCCGGCCCGGGGCGGGTCCGGATCGCCGGGCCGGGGGGGCTGGAGATTGTCGGCGGTGACGGCATGGAACGGCAGGGTGCCGGCATGAACCAAGGCCATCAGTCGGCCCGACAGGCGGCTGTCGAGAGGATGTCCCCGGACCAGTTGACCAAGCACCGCGCCGAAGGCGACGGTGATCGAAACGACGGTCGGGTCGGTCTGGGTCAGGACGGCATTGCCGGCGACGGCGGCAGCCAGCTGGCCGGGATCGTCCGCATACCGCACCGCTAGGGCCAGGGTTCGCTCAATTGCCTCGGTGGTATCGGCATGGCCGCCGGTCTGCCCCCACGGCAGCCCCTGCACCACCCGCTGCCGCCACAACTCGCGGATCGACTGGCTGGTATACCCCCCCGGGCCGCAGATCGGCGTACCGTCGAGGAGCGGCAGTAACTCCTCGTCGAGCCGGCGGCAGAAGTCCGCCTCGTCGTAGCGGCCGCACTCGACCAGCGAGCGCAGGAGCAGCGTGAGGATGAAGCCGGCCTGGGAGAGCTGGCCGGCCTTCAGCCCGGCGTGGTAGCGGCCCGGCCGCGGATCGGTATAGTCGCTGATCCACTCGCCGTAATCCCGGCGCAGCTCGGCAAGATCATAATACCAGTGCGGCCCGAGGCCGAGGGCATCGCCGACGAAGGCGCCGATGATCGCCCCGGCAGCCCGGTCGTTGACAGTTGTCTCTGCCATGAGTCCTCCCCGAGCTCCCCGGCGGGGGAGCGGCATTCCCAGCCGCGCCCGGCTAACGGCGCTTGCCGAGTACCAACATCGCCAGCGGCACGGTGGTTACCGCCCCGACCAGGAACAGGGTCCAGCCGATGGCCTTGCGCTCCTTCGCCGCCAGCCGGTCCGCCAACAGCAGCGCCAGCCCGCCGCCGAGGGCGGCCCGCGTGCCGGCAATCAGGGACACTTCCGGAATGGTCAGCCTGCACTCTTTCATCACGCCTCCCCGCGGGCGTCGCCCTTGTTCCGCCGACCTTCGCCCGCCATCGCCGATTGATTAATCCCCCCGAGGAAATAAGCTCGCCGCAGCAGGCAAAAGGAGGCGACCATCCGCGGCGGGAATGCGGTGATCACCGTTCGCGACGGCGGCTTCGTCACCGCCTGCCGACGGCTGGAACCGTTCGGCCCGGGGCAAAAAAAACGGCTTCGCCAAGATCTTGGTGATGCATGCCGGCAAGCCGGAAAAGCGGGACGCCACCGGGAAGGGGGCAGGAGAAAAGGAGGGCTATCGGCACCGGCCCCGGGGGCTCGCCGGAAGAATTGATGCGTCCTAGGGGGAGTGTAGCGCAGAAAGGCGGGAGTTCAAGAAGTCGCTGCACCGGCGCGGCAAGCCGCTGAAGAACGTCGACAAGCGGCGACAGCAGGGGCTAAACGGGCTGGAACTCCGCCCGCAATTCACCGCACGGGACTCTAATGCGCCGGGGCTGGCGGCGGGACTTCGTCAGCTGCGCCGTTCTCCGTGGCGCCGGCCGGCAACGGCTCTGCTCCCGGCGCCGGCGCAGCCGGCGGTGGCTGGGGCGCTGCCTGCGGCGCACCGACGGCGCCGTGCTGTCCCGAGCAGTCGGTGGTCGGCTCGGTGCCGGCAAGGTAGTACTCCTGCCGGGCGTCCGGACTCCCCGGCGCCGCCAGGCAGCCGGTCGCCGGATCGATCGGCTCGGCGACCACCGTCGGCGGCTGCGGGAAATCACCGCTCGGCCGATCGGCCACCGCCTGGCGCATGAAGCGCTCCCAGATCGGGGCGGCGGCGACCCCGCCGGTAAAGCCTTTACCCCCCGGCTTCGGTTTGTCGTAGCCAAGCCAAACGCCGGTGATCAGTTGCGGGGTATAGCCGATGAACCAGGCATCGCGGTAATCGCTGGTAGTGCCGGTCTTGCCGGCGGCCGGGTGTCGCTGGCTGAATTTCTTCAGGGCCTTGGCGGTCCCGTAGGTCAGGACGTCCTTCAGCATCTGGGTGGTGACGAAGGCAGTGGCCGGCGCCAGCACCGGCGTGCTGGCCGGCGGATTTTCTGTCCAAGTACGGCGCCGCCGGTCGAAGATCCGGATGATCGCCCGTTCTTCGGGCCGGCTCCCGCCAGTAGCCAGGGGGGCATAGGCAAGGACCATGTCGTTGAGGCTGACGTCCGCGGTCCCCAGCGCCAGGGAGAGACCATTTGCCGCCTGTAGCGACACCCCCATCTTCCGGGCAAAATCGACGAAATAGGGGACGCCGATCGTCTCCAGCACCTTGACCGCAATGACGTTGTTGGAATAGGCCAGCGCCTGGCGGAGGGTGAGCTCTCCGAAGGTTTCCCTGCCGTAATTCTCCGGCCGCCAGGTTTCGCCGTTCCCCCGGTTGTAGGTCTCCGGCGCATCGCTCCAGATGCTACTGGCAGTGAGCCCCTTGTCCAGGGCCGCGGCGTAAAGCAACGGCTTGATCGCCGAACCGGGCTGGCGGCGGGCGGCAAAGACCCGATTGTAGGAACTCGCCGCGGCCTCGACCCCACCAACGGCCGCCAGCACATCGCCGCTGGTTGGATCGAGGCAGAGCAAGGCCCCCTGCAGGGTCGGCGAGATGCGCCCCGCCCCGTCGTGCAGCGCCTTTTCCGCCGTTTTCTGCAGTTTCAGGTCGAGGGCGGCGGTCACCTCCAGCCCCCCCTGGTCGACGACCCCGGCCCCGTAACGCTCGATCAGCTTGCCACGAAGATAGGCCAGGTAGCGCGGCGTCTGGCTCGGCGGGACGACCGTCACCGGATGGGCGCGCAGCTTCTGCCGCTGCCGGGCGGTGATGATCTTCTGGTCGACCATCCGCCGGAGGACCACGTCCCGCCGGGTCGCGACGTTGGCCGCTTTGCCGAGCGGGTTGTAACGGACCGGATTTTTGGGGATGCCGGCGAGCAGGGCGCATTCGGCATCGCTCAGCTCATCCGGGTTCTTGTCGAAATAGAGGCGGGCCGCCTGGGCAATCCCCCAGGCGCCGTTGCCGTAGTAAATCCGGTTGAAGTACATCTCCAGGATCTGCTGCTTGGTGTACTTCTTTTCGAACTCGATGGCCATCAGCCCTTCCTTGACCTTCCGGTCAAGGGTCTTCTCCCCGGAGAGATAGAGGTTCTTGATCAACTGCTGGGTGATCGTCGAGCCCCCTTCGACGAATTTCCCCTTGACGACGTCCTTCACCAGCGCCCGGGCGATCCCCACCATATCAATGCCGCCATGTTCATAGAAACGGGCATCTTCCACGGCGACCACCGCCCTCTGCAGGAAGACGGGAATCCGGTCGAGGGGGACCCAGTAGCGCTGTTCGGGGAGGATACGGCCGACGAACCGGCCATGACGGTCGAAGACCCGGATCGACGAATAACCGGCCGGCAGGAGCGGATAGGCGGCTATCCGGTCCTGGGCCTGGGCCCGGGCAGGGGCGGGGATGAGCAGAAGAAGCAGGAACAGGCCGGCGACAAACCGGCAGAGGATTTCTTTACGCAACAAGGAGAGGGAAACCAAGGATATCGTACTCCTTCAGGGAGACTGGCGCCCGATTCGCCTTTTGTCATACGCCTTCCCCGGCGGCAAGTCAACCCCCTCCCCGCGGGCCGCCGACAGACGCCATTTTCCCCCGGCCACCAACCCGGAGCCGGCGGCGCAAACCGGCCGCCGGCTTATGCGGCCCCGTCACCAGTGGCGGTTGGCAGCGACTTGTACCAGACATTCATGCTTTCCAGAGCGCCGGCGATATTGGTATTGGCAGGAAGGGTGCCCCCGAAGCGATAGCCGTTCCGGGCGAAGGTGATATTCATGCCGAACGAATAGGCCCGGGCGATGGTGAAGAGCGAGCGGATACCGCGGAATGCCATGGCCGTCTCCAGTTGGCGGAGCAGGTAGAGGGCCAGCCCCTGCCCCCGGTACTCGGGCAGCGTGGCGAAGTCGGTCATCTCCGCCGCCCCGCTCGCCGGGTCCATTTCCGCCGAAGAAAGGGCCGCGAGCCGCCCCGCGTGCCAGACGCCGCAATAGAGCGTCGCGTCTCCCATAGCGGCCCGGATAAACGCCGGATCATGGATCGGGAACGGATAGCTGGCAAACACCTGCCGGTAAACCGCAGCCATTGCCGTGACGTCCCCCTCCCCGGCGAGCCGGCAGGCAAACCCCTCGGGCAGTGGCCGGGCAGTGGCCATTGGTTCCTGCCGTCGCGCCGTTGCCAGGATTTCCTCGACTAGCACCGGCTGACGTTCGTCCTGCCGTGCGGTGTCGAGATACTTGCCAAGGAAACAGGCAGCGGACCCGTCAGCAAAGAAATCCGGAATGGCCGCTTCCAGCCGGTAGCCATTGTCGAGAAAGCCAGACAGCGCTCGCTCCGGCACCTTGGCAAAGATCTTGTCATAACCGCGGCCCGTGGCGAGGGCATCGAGCCGGCCGATAATGCCCGGATAGTCGCCGGCCTCCAGTTTCATGAGATAGACCCGATTGTTATGCGGACCGTGCTGGACCAGCGAACTGCCGATACGCTCCAGGACATCACTCATCGTTCCTCCGCTTCATCCGGTCATTATCCTCGGGAGTGAGTGAAATAGCCTCGTCGTAATCGGAGATCAGCCGTTCGATACCGATTGCCGGATACTCCTCCGTCCCCTCAAGATGCAGATCGAGCTTGCACCCGGCGCAGTCGCGGTCGCAGAAGGCCGGCTGATAGTTGTCCGGTTCCTGGTAGGTAGTAATCACTCCTTCGTAATTCCGGAGGACCACCTTGTTGGTCGCCTGGGAAATCAGGTAAGTGGGCATCACCGGGATCTTCCCCCCACCACCCGGCGCGTCGATCACGTAGGTGGGAACGGCAAAGCCGCTGGTATGGCCGATCAGACTTTCCATGATCTCCATCCCCTTCCCCACCGGTGTCCGGAAGTGGCTCAGCCCCTCCGCCAGATCGCACTGGTAGAGGTAATAAGGACGAACCCGGTTTTCAACCAGCTTCTGCACCAGCGTCCTGATGATCAGCGGGCAGTCGTTAACCCCGGCCAAAAGGACAGTCTGGTTGCCAAGCGGGATGCCGGCATTGGCCAGCCGCGCCATGGCTTCCCTGGCTGAGGTGGTAATCTCCCGCGGATGGTTGAAGTGGGTATTGAGCCAGAGGGGGTGGTGTTTCTTGAGCACCGCCACCAACGCTTCGGTGACCCGGTAGGGCAACACCACCGGCATCCGGGTACCGATCCTGATCACCTGCACATGCGGAATCGCCCGCAATTCGCCCAGAATCCAGTCCAGGTAGTCGTTGGCTAGCATCAGCGGGTCGCCGCCGGAGAGCAGCACGTCGCGGACCACCGGAGTTCGGCGGATATACGCCAGCCCTGCCAGGATTTGTTCCTTGCCGGGGATGGAATCCACGTCTCCCACCTTGCGTTTCCTGGTGCAGTGCCGACAGTACATCGAGCAGACGTTACTGACGTGAAAAAGAACCCGGTCGGGGTAGCGATGAGTAATCCCCGGTGCCGGGCTGTCGGCTTCTTCGTCCAGTGGGTCCTCATGGTCGTGCGGCCCGACCTCCAGCTCGGCCGATGACGGAAATGCCTGTTTGAATACCGGGTCGGCAGCATAGTTGTCCCGATCGATAAGTGACAGGTAATAAGGTGTTACAGCCAACGGGAACTTGGCAACGGTATGGGAGAACTGGGCTCTGGTTTCGGCTGAAAACTCCACGCCGAGCAGCCGTTCGAATGTCGGCAGGTCGTGGATCGTATGCCGGACCTGCCATCGCCAGTCCTCCCAGAGGGAGCGGTCGACGGCCCGATCGATTTTGCCGGCGATATCCTGCTGCTTCTGTGAATAAACCATGGTACGACTCCTTCACGGGAAATTTGCTCACAATCGCAGCACGGGATAACTCTCAGAGAGACAATGGAAAGGGACAATTAGGCGGGGCGGCAAATAGAGGGAGGATCGGTGCCGGAGTGCCGGTGCTGCCGATGGTCGAATATGCCATGCTGCGTTAATTTGTGTACGTATTATTTGCATACAAATAAATTTCTGTCAACCAGCCGCCAGTCGTCACAATGTAACACGTCAATTTATGGCGTTTTTTAGCAATCGCCCCTGAAATAAAAAAAGGGGCGGCCACATTTAGCCACCCCCTTGCAGGAAAGAATCTCTTGTACTACGTCAGCCAGACCGTCCCGGCGGACGCCCGCAGCTACTCGACCGCGTCCCCCTCGGGAACGTAGTCGGGCGGTACCGCACTACCGCCTGACGGCGGTGGGGGCGGGGTCGACGGGGTCAGCCGCCGGATCCGGTACCGGTGCACCTGGCCGGGAATCTGGTTCCCCTTGGCATACATGCACTGGACATAAGCGTAGTCGTACCGCTCCTGCGCCTGCCAGCCGTAGGTCTCACCGGCTCCGGCCCCGGCCGCCGTCCCGAGCAGCAAACCGCTGCCGGCACCAATGGCCGCCCCGGCGCCGGCATGGCCGGAGGCCGCGCCGAGAAGCGCCCCGGCGCCGGCGCCGAGAGCCGTCCCGATGGCGGCGCCCCCCAGGGTATTCTGGTTAGCGGTCTCCTGGGCGGAGAGGCCAATCTGCTGGCCGGCCCACTGCCGGCAGACCAAGTCATCGACCCGGAACTGTTCCAGGGATTTCCCCGGCGCCGGCAGCACCAAGACACTCGGCCCGGTCGGCATGGTCGCGCAACCGCCCGCCAAAAGGAATGTCATGATCAACGCCAGCTTTCGCACTCGTTTGCTCTTCATACGGTCACTCCTCTCCGTCCGGCGGATTTTCCGGCGGGACGACCTTCAGCCACCCCCGCGGGCATTTCTTCACATAGGGATAGTATCCTTCCGGTTCCGGGCAGTAATACCAGTACTGCGGCGGCTGTTCCTGCCGGGGTTCCGGCTGGACGTAAATCTCGGGTGGCGGCTGGACTACCACCGGCGGCGGCGAATAATACGGATAATAGGGATATGGCCCCCATCCCGGCCCCCACCAGTTCGGGCCCCACCAGTCCGGGCCGATGTACACGCCGAAACCGACGTGCCCACCGTGCCGGAAGTGACCGTGGCGGTCGGCATGTACCGGCGGCGCACCCAGCAGCAGCGCAACCATCAAGGCGAGGATGCCACGCGTAATCGTTTTCATACCGTGCCCCCTTGCGTCCTGTTCTTTCTTCGCCGCCCCGCTTTCTCCCGGGACGGCTGCGACATTTCTGTTCTTATTATACAACGCTTCGCCGGCAGAGTTGTTGACAGAAATGTAGAATCTCCGCCGCCGACCCGCTGCCGCGCACTCGGCGCTGGCAATGGCAGCAGTTTTAAGCTATAGTAAAATTCATTATTCTGACTAAACACCGGACGGTGTGACCGGCAAGCGCCGGTCGTCCGGATTCCACCCGGAAGGAGCGGCAATGAGCAAAGGGAAGCTGGTCGTCATCGAGGGGATTTACGGGACAGGAAAGCTGGCGGTGAACCTGGCCGAACGGCTGAGGGAAACGCTGGTCCGCCAGGGAAAAGAGGTCTACGAGATCGACAGCCCGGACACCGGCCGCGCCCAGCTGATGGGAGCCCAGGATCTGGACTGCGGCTGGCGCTACGGCCAGTTCCGCGCCGATTTCCTTTACGAACTCGCTTCGCGGGCCCGGGCCTGCGCAGTGATCCGCGACGAGCTGCGGTCCGGCAAGATCGTCATCTGCAAGAACTTCACGATCTCTTCCATCGCCTACGCCAAGATCAAGGGGCACGACTGGTTCCGCGAAGACCTCAACTGCCTCGAAGCCCGCGCCCGCGGCCTGAATTTCGGCGGCGAAGTGATCCCCGACCTGACCATCTATCTCGACCTCGCCCCGGAGATCGCTCTCGAACGGCTCGGTACGCGGATCGACGGTTTTTTCTCCCCCAACGACATCCATCGCCAGGCGGCCTGTTACAAAAAAGAGCTGTCAAACCTGCCGCAGGACAAGGTGGGGATTATCGACGCCGGCAAGCCGGAAGAGCTGATCGCCGCCGAGGCGCTGGCGCTCATCGCCGAACTCGCCTGACGGCCGCATTTCAGGCCGCTTCGCCGTGGACCTTGTGCAGGTAGTAGGCGTAGTCCCCCTGGTAAACCCGCAGCTCGCCATGGTCGATCTCGTAGACCCGGTCGACGAGGGAGCGGAGGAAGTGGCGGTCGTGGCTGACCAGCAGGACCGTGCCGGTGAAGTTCCGCAGGGCGTCGAGCAGGATTTCCCGTGACTTGATGTCCAGGTGGTTGGTCGGCTCATCGAGCACCAGGAAGTTGTGCGGCCGGGCCAAAAGCGTCGCCAGCACCACCCGGCTCCGTTCGCCGCCCGAAAGGTTCTCGATCCGCTTCTCCACCGCGTCACCGGAGAAGAGGAAGGCGCCGAGGAGATTGCGGATCACGCCGATGGTCGCCAGCGGCATCGCTTCCTGGACAGTCTCGAAGACCGTCTTCCGCGGATCGAGCAACTCCATGGCGTGCTGGCTGAAGTAGCCGAGCTCCACGTTCGCCCCCCGGACGACGGTGCCGGCGGTCGGGGCGGTCTGCCCGGCCAGCGCCTTGAGAAAGGTCGACTTGCCGGCGCCGTTCACCCCGACGACGGCAATTTTCTCCCCCCGCCGGACGATACCGGAAATACCGCTGAAAACCGGTTTTTCAAGACCGTCCGCCCCTTGCCAGCTCTTGGCCAGCCCATTCATCACCACCACGTCGTCACCGCTGCGCGGCGGTTCGTTGAAGGCGAAGCGAACCGCCCGCTCCTCGGCCGGCAGCTCGATCCGCTCGATCTTCTCCAGCTTCTTCACCCGGGACTGAACCTGGGCCGCATGGGAGGCGCGGGCGGCGAAGCGGGCGATGAATTCCTCCTCCTTGGCGAGCATCTCCTGCTGCCGCCGGTGGCTCGCCACCAGCTGCTCGTGGCGGAGCTCCCGCTCCCGTTCGTAGAAATCGTAATTGCCGCCGTAGGTGGTGACCGTCTTGTTGTTCACCTCGATGATCCGGCTGACGATCCGGTTCATGAAGTCGCGGTCGTGGCTGGTCATCAGCAGCGCCCCGCCGAACTCTGTCGCCAGCCACTCCTCCAGCCAGATGATCGATTCGACGTCCAGATGGTTGGTCGGCTCGTCGAGCAGCAGTACGTCGGGCTGGAGGGTGAGAATCCGGGCCAGGCCGATCCGCATCTTCCAGCCGCCGCTGAACGACTCCACCGGCAGGTTGAAGCGGTCGGGGCCGATGCCGAGACCGGTCAGCACCGCCTGGGCACGGCTGTCGAGATCGTAGCCGCCGCGATGCTCGAACTCCTCCATGGCGGTGCCGTAGCGCTCCAACAGCGCCGCCAGCTCGTCGTCCCCCAGCGGTTCGGCCATCGCCCGCTCCATCGCTTTCAGCTCGCCGGCCAGCTGCACCGTCGCCGCCGAGCCGGCCATCACCTCTTCCAGGGCGCTTCGGCCGGCCATTTCCCCCACGTCCTGGGAAAAGTAGCCGATGGTGGTCTTTTTGCCGCAGCTGATCTCGCCGGCGTCCGCCTCTTCCTCGCCGGTGATCAGCCGGAAGATGGTGGTCTTGCCGGCGCCGTTCGGTCCGACCAGCCCGGTCCGCGACCCGGGGAGGATCTGGAAGCTGGCGTCGCGGAACAGCAGCTGAGCGCCGTGCTGTTTGGTGATGTTCGACAGATGAATCATAACGGCTCCGTAACGGGGTCGGTTAGAGGGTCAGGTCGTGGTGGCCATGCCAGAGCCGGTCGCGGGTCTCGGCCACTTCGGCGCTTTCCAGGTACTCCTCGAAGCCCATCACCCGGTCGATGACCCCGCCGGGGGTGATCTCGACGATCCGGTTCGCCACGGTGGCAACGAACTCGTGGTCGTGGGAGGCGAAGAGCAGCACCTCGGGAAAGGCGATCAGGCCGTTGTTGAGGGCGGTGATCGACTCCAGGTCGAGGTGGTTGGTCGGTTCGTCGAGCAGCAGCACGTTGGCGCCGGTGAGCATCATCCGGGCCAGCATGCAGCGAACCCGCTCGCCGCCGGAGAGAACGGCGGTCTTCTTGGTCGCCTCGTCGCCGGAGAAGAGCATCCGGCCGAGGAAGCCGCGGGCAAAGGACTCGCCCTCGCTCGGCGGCGAGTACTGGCCGAGCCACTCGATCAGGTTCAGGTCGTTGGCGAAATAGGCGGCGTTCTCCTTCGGGAAATAGGCGCTGGTGATGGTCACCCCCCAGCGGAAGCTGCCGCTGTCCGGCTCCAGTTCGCCGGCCAGGATCTGGAAGAGGGTCGTCTTGGCCAGGCCGTTGCCGCCGACCAGGGCAATTTTGTCCCCTTTACGCACCGTCAGGGTCAGATCCTGGAGCACCGGCACACCGTCGATCGCCTTGGCGAGGTTGGTGATCTCGAGGATGATGTCGCCGCAGGGACGCTCCGGCTTGAAGACCACGTAAGGGTACTTGCGCGACGAAACCGGCATCTCCTCGACGGTCAGCTTCTCCAGCAGCCGTTTCCGCGAGGTGGCCTGCTTGGCCTTGGAGGCATTGGAGCTGAAGCGCTGGATGAACTCCTTCAGTTCGTTGGCCCGCTCGGTAACCTTGCGGTTCTCGTCCTGCTTCTGCTTCAGGGTCAGCTGGCTCGCCTGGTACCAGAAATCATAGTTGCCGACGTAGACCTGAATCCGGCCGAAGTCGATATCGGCGACATGGGTGCAGACCTGGTTGAGGAAGTGGCGATCGTGGGAGACGACGATCACCGTGTTGGGGAAGCGGAAGAGGAACTCCGCCAGCCAGGCGATCGACTTCAGGTCCAGGTGGTTGGTCGGCTCGTCGAGCAGCAGCACGTCCGGGCTGCCGAACAGCGCCTGGGCCAGCAGCACCCGGACCTTGTCGCCCCCCTCCAGCTCCTTCATCTGCTTGTGCCGCAGCTCTTCGGGAATGCCGAGGCCGTTGAGCAGCACCGCCGCCTCGGACTCCGCCTCGTAACCGTTCAGCTCGGCGAACTCGGCCTCCAGCTCCGCCGAACGGATCCCGTCCTCTTCGGAAAAATCGGCCTTGGCGTACAGCGCCTCCCGGGCGGTCATCACTTCGTACAGCCGGGCATGCCCCATGATGACGGTGTTGAAGACGGTATGCTCATCGAAGGCGAACTGGTCCTGTTTCAGCACGGCGATCCGCTCCCGCGGCCCGACCGAGACGGTCCCCGAGTCCGCTTCGAGCTCGCCGGCGAGGATCTTGAGGAAGGTGGATTTGCCGGCGCCGTTGGCGCCGATCAGGCCGTAGCAGTTGCCCGGCACAAACTTGATGTTGACGTCCTTGAAAATGACCCGCTTGCCATAGGCAAGGCTGACATTGGTAGCACTAATCATCCGTTGACTCTCTTTCTGCGCCCACAAAAAAGACCACAGGGGGGTGTCCCTGTGGTCCAGGTGCTTACCAGATATAGCATGTTACGGCGGCGCTCGCAACTCATTAGCCGCCCGGCCGCGCCGGTGGCGCTCAGGGCCGCTTCGGCCCGGGTTTCTTCGCGGTCAGCGCGACGCCGGTGGCGGCGAGCGTCACCAGCCCTTCCTTATAAAGGCCGCCGACCGCCTTCTTGAAGGTCTTCTTGCTCATCCCGAGGGTCTGCTGAATGGCCTCCGGCGAGCTCTGGTCATGGAGGGGGAGACTGCCGCCGTGGGCCGCCAGCGCCGCCAGGATCGCCTCGCGGGCGTCGGCCACCCCCGCCGCGCCGACCTTGTGCAACGTCACATCCAGCTTGCCGTCCGGCCGGAGCCGCTTGACGTAACCGGCCAGGCGGATGCCGGGGCGGACGCCGGCCGGCAGCTCGTCCCGATAGAGCAGCCCGGGGAACCGGTCGTCAACGATCACCTTGGCGCCGAGCTCGGTGAGCTGCCAGACGAGCAGGGTCACCGCCGCCCCTTCCTGCAGCGCAGGCCGGCCATAGTCCAGGCAATCGTCGATCCGGGCATTGCCGAACGGCCGCCCCTGCCGGTCGACGGCTACTTTCACCAGGCAGCTCTCGCCGACCTGCAAGCGCTCCTGCTGGAGACTGGCCGGCACGAGCAGGTCCTTGGCCAGCCCCCAGTCGAGAAAGGCGCCGTGGGGACCGACCGAACGGACCGTCAGCAGGGCGAATTCGCCGGCCTGGGCCAGCGGCTGCCGGCAGGTGGCCTGCAACTCCCCGGTCTGGTCCTGATAGAGGAACGCCGCCAGCTCGTCGCCGGCCGCCGCCTCCGGGACCTCCCGCCGGGGGAGATGCGCCAGTCGCCCGCCGGCCTCCAGCCAGATTCCCCGCTGGTCGACCCGGGCAACCCGCAGGATGTGCACCCGGCATAGTTCGGGTTGTGCGGAGTTTTCCACCTTTTCCTCCTTGCGCGCCCCGGAAACGCCGCGAGGTGTTCCGGGAGCCGGCTACTTGAGATTCTTGCTGGTGAACAGCACCACCTTGCCGCCGACGAAGTTGACCGTGATGTTCCGCTGTTCGTCCCCCCAGACGCAACTCCGGACGAACAGCGCCTCCGAACAGTGGTCGGGCTTGCCGAGGATATCGACCACCTCGTCATAACCGAGCCCCATCTGCAGCTTTTCGTAATTCTCCATGGTCAGCTTGCTGCAGCCGAACAGCAGTGCCAGCAGCGAGCAGGCGATCAGCAGCCGTATCCGTCTTCGCACCGTCGTCTTCCTTTCCCCGGAAAATGTTGCCCTTCCCTGCGCATTATAGCGGAAAACCGGCGGCGTGTCCCGCCGCGGCCGCGGCAGCACCCGCAAAAAAACCATGGGCACCCCCATGGTTCGTTCGCCTGCCAGCTCTAGCACGATCCGGCGCCCGACGCAACCCCTTTACCGCCGCCGGCGGACGCCGTGCCGGAATTGGCCGCTACTCGCCCCCCCTGCCCGGCAGGGAGGCAAGGAGCTGCTGCAGCTCCGCCCCCTCGACCGTCTCCCGGAGCAGCAACTCCGCGGCGAGCCGCTCGACCACCGGCCAGATCGCGCCGTCCGCCAGCCACTCCTCCAGCCGGCGCATGACGTTGCGGCTGACGAGCGCCACCCGTGCTTCGTCGCCCAGCACGCGCCAGGCCTGTTCCTGCCAGGCGGCCAGATCGCTCAGCGCCACGACCGGCTCGGCAGCCGGCGGGGAATTCGCCAGGTACCGTTCTTCGGCGGCGATCCCGGCCAGCGTCACCAGGCCAAATTCGTAAAGCCCGAAGAGGATTTCCTGGTCGAGGAGCGCCTCGCCGGCGGCGGGCAGGCCGCCCCAGGCGGCACCGTGCTCGCCGGCCAGGGAAACGCGGCGCACGGCGCTGCGTCGCCCCCCCACCAGGGTTTGCACCACCGCATGCCCGGCCTGGTGGATCGCCAGCCGCGCCGGTTCGGGGATCATGGCCGGCCTCCCGCCGGGGCGCTCCGGGTCACGCAGGGACAGTTCCGCGGATCCCGCTCGCCGACGGTGGCAAGCGCCAGCCCGAGCCAGTTGTGCACCTGGGCCACCTCGAAGCCGGCCAGCCGTTCCTCGCCGACCTGCATCAGCGGCCGGACGATGAAGAGCGGCTCGGCCACCATCAGCCGCAGCGCCTCCTCCCGGCCGAAGGACGCCGGCACCACCTCGCCCGATTTGATCCGCGGATGGGCCGGATTGAACCACTCCACGACCGGCCGGTCGCCGAAGAAGAGCGCCAGGCGCTCCTCGCTCCACGGCTCGGCAAGCAGGTTGCGCACCTCCAGCTGATGCCCGGAGGCAAGCAGGATTTCCTTCTGCCGGGCATTCCCCTGGCACCCCGGCTTTTCCCAGAAAATGATCGTCGCCATCGTTCCTCCCGTCGATACGGCTCCCCACGGCCGACAGAAAAAGAGCCCGCAGGGAATGCTTCCCCCGTGGGCTCCGTTGCCATGGCCGGCCGTACGTGTCGTGGATGTTGTTGCGGCTACCAGTATACCAGACTCCGGCCGGCGGAGCGGAAATTTCCTTCGCCCTTCCCGGAACCGGCAGCGATATAATGAAAGACAGCGGAGATCACCGCCGAGAGAAAGGAGTGCGTGTCATGGCAAATCCGTTCGTGCATGTTGAACTGGCGACCAACGACCTGGCCAGGGCCAAGGCGTTTTACGGCGAACTGTTCGATTGGCAGCTGGAAGAAATTTCGGGAATGGACTACACGCTGATCAAGGTCGGCGAAGGGACCGGCGGGGGGATAATGAAAAACCCCGTTCCCGGCGCCCCGTCGTTCTGGCTCGCCTACGTGCTGGTCGATGACGCGGCCGCCGCCACCGACAAGGCCCGCGCCCTCGGGGCAACGATCTGCAAAGGGGTCACCGAGGTCCCTGGCATCGGCTGGTTCAGCGTCATCACCGACCCGACCGGCGCGACGCTGGCGCTCTGGCAGATGAACCCGGCAGCCGGCAAAGCCGCCGGCTGAGCGGCGGTCCAAGCAGCCACGGCGGCCCACCGGCCGCTGTGGCGCCATCCGGCATAGCCGCCCCCTCCCGATTGACAGCCCGGCCACCGGGGATACACTAGAGGGGCACCCCCTGCGGGATGCCACCGCCTGCACCACCCGACCCGTCCGCCGGCACATACCACGCAGCCGGCCGGCGCCAGCCGCGCCGCCGGGCACCATGGAGGAGACCATGCGGAAGATACGTTACGGAATCGTCATGCTGGGGCTGCTGCTCTGCTGTTCGGCGCCCCCGGCCCAGGCCGGCATCAGCATCGGCATCGGCCTGCCGAACCTGCAGATCGGCATCAACCTGCCGCTGTTCCCCGACCTCGTGCCGGTGCCGGGCTATCCGGTCTATTACGCCCCCCGGGTTGATGCCAACTATTTCTTCTACGACGGCATGTACTGGGTCTATCTCGACGACAGCTGGTACGCGAGCTACTGGTACAACGGCCCGTGGTCGCTGGTCGACCCCTATGACGTGCCGCTGTTCATCCTGCGGATCCCGGTCCGCTACTACCGGCACCCGCCGCCCTACTTCCGGGGCTGGCGCCGGGATGCACCCCCCCGATGGGGCGAGCATTGGGGGAGGGAGTGGGAACAGCGGCACCATAATTGGGACCGTTGGAACCGGCGGGGCGCCCCGTCCCGCGCGCCGCTCCCCTCCTACCAGCGGAGCTATAGCGGCGATCGCTATCCCGCAATGGACCAGCAACGCGAGCTGCGCCGCCAGCATTACCGCTACCAGCCCCGCAGCAAGGCGGTCCGTGAGCACTTCAGGCAACAGGGGGGACAGCCGGCAGCGGCGCCGGTGCGTCGGCAAGGGCAGGAAGAGCGGCAGATGAGGAAGCAGGGACCGCAGGAAATCCAGCGGCCGGCCCCGTATCAGCCGGCACCGCAGCAGCGCGGCCCGACCTACCGGGAAGAACGGCGGCCGCAGGCGCCGGGACAGTACGAACGACAGGCGCCCCGGCCCCAGGGGCAGGAACAGCGGGGGCAGGGCCAGTGGCAGAAGAAAGACGATGAACGGGAGCGGGGCCGGGAACGGTGACCCCGCCCGCCGCGCCGGGGAAAGCAACGGCTCCCCTGCCGGCAATAGCTTTCACCTCATGCAGTAGCACACGGGCGGCCCCATGGCCGCCCGTCGTTTTATCCGGCCTCCCCCGGACCGCCGCCCCCGGCGGCGCCGCTCAAGCGGCCGAACCGCTCCTCCAGCACCCGACGGCGATAGGCGAAGATCCCGGCGAGCCGTCGCTGCACCAGCGGCGCGATCAGCCGGCTCAACGGTTCGAACGGCAGGCGGTAATGGACCAGATCGGTCATCTCGGTTCCGCCGGCGACCTCCCGGAAGAGGTGCTGGTGATGCCAGAAGCGGTAGGGGCCGCAGCGCTGTTCGTCGACAAAGAACCGCGGCTCCTCGGCCCGGGTGATCTCCGTCACCCAGGCGACCGGTAGCCCGACGAAGGGGGTTACGGTGTAGCTGACGATCATCCCGGCATACATCCGCGCCGGCAGCGGCGAGGTGACCCGGAAACCGAGGTCGGGCGGGGTGATCAGCGGCAGGTTGGCGGGATTGGCGAAGAATGCCCACGCCGCCGCCAGCGGGATCGGCAGCGCTTGGGTCTGCTGCAGCCGATAGAGTTTCATCGCCTGCCCCCGCCAACCTTGCCGACCGGGGCGAGATAGACGACGAACTCCTCGGCGCCATCCACCCCGAGCAGTTGATCGGCCAATTCTTGGTTATAGGCGGCGATGGCACAGGTCCCGGCGCCAATCGCCTCGCAGGCCAGGTAGAGATTCTGGCAGAGATGCCCGGCATCGAGGGCGATCACCTTGTAGGACGCCTCGGCATAGCGCCACTCGGTACGGCCGGGGATGGCCGTCCAGAGGAACGTCACCGCCGCCTCCCCGGCGAAGCGTTGTCCCCGGGCGGCTGCCGTAAGCCGGACCGCCAGATCGGCGGGTGCGCCGACCGCCACGAGGGCGTGGTCGAGCGGGAGATAGCGGTAGATGCCCGAAGGCAGGGTAGCGACTTGCAGCACGGCCAGGTAGGTCTCGAAGGGATGGCGGCAGCCGGCCGACGGCACGGTGCGGAACACCGCCGCCTCGGGGAGCTGCTGGCGCACCCCCTGGCTGCCCCAGAGGAGAAACGCCAGCTCGTCGAGGGTCAGCGGCGCCGCCAGGAACCGGCGCCGGCTTTCCCGCCGGGCTAGGGCGGCGACGAGTTCGCAGGGCGGAATCCGCCACTCCTCCGGCCGCGGCAGCGGGACGATCGTCGCGCCCGGTGCCGGCGGTTTTTGGACCGGCGGCGGCGCGACGCCCCGCGACTGGGGAGTGTCCCACCAATCGACTTCGTCCCTGATCCGGTCGGTAAGAAAATAGCGGCCCGATTCCCTGGTTATCGATGGTTTGGGCATCGGCATCCTCCGTAACAGATTGTCACTTGACTTTCGCCTGACGCTGTTATAGTTGGCAGTACAAAACGATTGACGTGGTAGACGATAATACTCAACCACCCGCGAGGGTGGGGCGGAAAGCCCACAGGGTCTCACCGAGACAGCCGGGTTGCCGAAATATCACCCTATTTCAGCGGCCCGGCTTTGTCATTTTCCGGGCCGGCAAAGGAGCGCCTATGTGGAAAAGAATGTCAGCCCTCTTAACAATGGTGGTCGCCCTTGGCATCGCGTCGTTCGCCCTGCTCCAGTTCCAGGGATGTGGTGGCGGCGGCGGGAGCGGCAGCTCCTCGACGGGAACCCTGCAGTTGGCCATCACCGACAAGCAGAGCGACAATTTCGCCCAGGTGGTCGTCAGCATCAGGGAGATCCGGGCGGTGCCCGCCGGCCGCGAGAATGCCGCGGACAATGACCCGGGGCTGCCGATCGTGGCCCAGTTCAGTATACCACGGGTCATCGACGTCATGCAGTTGCAGTTCGTGCAGCAGGCCCTGGGAGAAGCGCTTCTGCCGGCCGGGACCTACAGCCAGATCCGCCTGATCCTCGAACCGAACCCCACCGGGCAGGGACAAACACCGGTCAACTATCTCGTCCTGAAAACCGATCCGGCGACCAGAATCCCGCTGACGACGCCCAGTGCCCAGCAGTCCGGCCTTAAAATCCTCGGCCCGATCACCGTCAAACAGGGCCAGATCAACGCGGTGATGATCGACTTCGATCCGAATACCGCCATCGTCGCCCGCGGCAACGGCGCCTACAACCTGAAACCGACCGGCATCCGGCTGGTCCAGCTGGCGGCAGTCCTCGGCCAGTACGGCTCGATTACCGGCAACGTCACCGCCTTCGCCCCGTGGTCCAGCGCCACGGTAGCCGTCAAGCGGCGCGGCACGATCAACGACGTCGACCCGATCGCCAGCGGCCGCATCTTCAGCAACTACACCAGCGGCACCTGGCAGGCCCCCTTCGCCGCCTTCGTCCCCGGCTCGACGTCGGTCTCGTACAAGACCTTCATCACCGCCAACGGCTTCCAGGTCTACTCCTCGCCGGCGGTAAACGTCACCGCGGGGGCCGCCACCGACCTCGGCGATATCGGTCTGACCACAAGCCCCTGAGGAAGAACCATCGCCGGTGCCAACAGCAAAGGGCGGCCCCAGGGGTCGCCCTTTGTCAATTGCCGCCCCCTTCACTGAAGGCTTCCAGGCGGCCCTTTTCCCTCTCCCTCCCCCGTTTTCCCGTCGCTGCCGACAATTCAACTCTGGCCGGAGAACGCGAAACGTCAACGGGGGAGAATGGCGCCACCGGCAATGCCGGCCGGTCAGTCGGCCGGGGTCAGCCGCCGGATGATCCCGGCATGGGCCGGGAAGCGACGGAGCAGCTCGGCCCGGTGCCCCAGCTCGAAATCGGCAAAATCGAAGCCGGGAGCCACCGTGCACCCCACCAGCGAGTATGCGCCCGCCGTCTCGGCGCCGAACCAGCACCCCGCCGGGACCGCTGCCTGGAACGTCTCGCCCGCCGCCGGCTCGCTCCCCAGCCGCAGGGAATAGTAGTCGCCGCCGGGAGTGATGACATGGACGGTCAGCGGAGCACCGGCATGGAAATGCCACAGCTCGTCCGACCTGAGCCGGTGCAGCGCCGACACGTCCCCCCGTTCCAGCAGGAAGTAGATCGCCGTCGCGTAGGAACGCTCGCCGGCGAACGGCTCCGGGAGGAGGTGGCCGGGGATTGAGCCGCTTGCCCGATAGGTCTCCCGGTACCACCCTCCCTCCGGATGGCGGGCCAGGCCGAGGGAGTCGATCAGTCCGGCAGCGGTCACGCCAGTGGGATGGTCGGCGGCGATCAGCCGGAAACGGGGCTGCGCGACACCGTTCACCGTCACCGTCTCGCCGAACATCGCCAGCGGCCGCACCCAGAGGGAACCGTCGGCGGCGAGGCAGCGGTAGACCACCAGCGGTTCATCGGTCTCGCTGTGGCGGGCAATGCCGATGACCCGGTACTCGCCCCCCTTGTAGTGCCGGTACAATCCCGGCGCCGGTTGCCAATCCATTGTTCCCCCTTCCCGTCCGCCGATGGCCGCACTTTACGCCGGATGCGGGCGAAGTCGCCGGACCAGTGCCGGCACGATGAGCATCGCCCCGAGGACGAAGAGCACCGTCGTCTCGGGGTCGTGAAAATAGCTGTTCAGGCGCACGGTGGTCAGGGCGATCACCGCAAAATAGAGCATGTCGCCGGCGATGGCGAAGAGCCAGCCGGCGACGAAGCCGTAACCGGCGGCCAGCGCCGAGGAACGGCCGGTCATCGGATCGACGCCGAAGGCAATCATCACCAGTGCCAGCGGCCCGGCGCCGGTACCGCCGAAATGCGCCGCGCTCCGCGCCGTGGCTGCCTTCAGGGCGGTGCCGAGCCGGGCGAGAAACGGCACCCGGCCACAGAGCAGGGCGAGCAGCCGCAGCACCGGTTCGAAGGCCACAGCCAGAAGGAGATCCGAAACCAGGTAGAGCAGGGTGGTAACCGGCCAGGTCACCCCTTTGGCCTGGGCGAGCAGCACCCCGGCCGGGATGCCGCCCCCCACCGGGATGACGAACAGCTTCAGGACCGCCAGCAGGGCAGACGGCGACGGGGCCGGCCCGAAGGGGGAGGAGAGCGGAAATGCGGTCATAAACAGCCTGCTTCTCGAAGATGGCGCTGCCGCTGCAGCGCTGCCTGCCACTATAGCACAGCGGCCGGACCGCTGACGAACAGATAATGCCCCGCCCGCGTGCCCCAGTCCCCGCCGGAAAACGCCCGTCCCGCGGTGGCCTGACCATTTCCTGAACACCCGGCGCCCCCCTGCACAACTTTCCGGCACCCCGTCGTGTACCCCCCGAGCGGGCCACGGCTAACCGGCCGTGATCGTTACGTTAATGATCGACACTTGCCTTGGCACGGGCCATGTAACGACCTTCCCAAGCCGCTCCGGCACGTTGGGGCGGTAAAGCCCGCACCGGGAGGGAGCCATGCAACAGATCGAAGCGGTCATCCAGAAATTTAGGCTGCAGGAAGTCCGGGACGCCCTGGAGGAGATGGGAGTCGACGATTTCATGGAGAGCATCGTCCGCTGCCACGAAAAGGGGCCGCCGATGCGGTTTCGCGGGGCGACGTTCCCGGCGGACGTCGTCGAGAAGGTGAAACTCGACATCATCGCGGCGGACGCTGCTGCCGCCGGCATCATCGCCACCCTCGGTGCCATCGGCGGCAACGGGCACCGGGAAGAGTGCCGAATCGCCTGTCGCCCCTATCCGGAAGCTAAGCGGTAGCCTGGCGACAACTGATATTGAAATTCCATATCACCGTAACCTCCGGAATGTGCTATAGTAACTCCATAGCAGCTAAGTGAAAAGAGCGCACGGCGCTTCGCAGCGCCGGAGGAGGATACTATGTACGTCATCACCGGAGCAACGGGCAATATCGGCAGTAAAATTGCCGATATCCTGCTGACCGCAGGCGAGCAGGTGCGAGTGATCAGTAGGAAGAGAGAACATCTCCAGCGGTTTGTCAATCGGGGTGCAGAAGCGGCTATCGGCGACCTGACGGATAGGGCATTCCTGGTCGAAGCCTTCCGCGGCGCCACGGCGGTGTTCTCCATGATCCCCCCGGGATACAACGCCGGGGATTTCCGGGCTTACCAGAACGAGATCGGTGAAAATCTCGCCACGGCGATCACGGCGGCAGGAGTGAAGTACGTCGTGAACCTGAGCAGCCAGGGAGCCGAGCTGGCCGAGGGGACCGGGCCGATTCTCGGGCTCCGCGACCAGGAAGCGCGGCTCAACCGGCTGGCCGGGGTGAACGTTCTCCATCTCCGTCCTACCTACTTCATGGAGAATCTGCAGTTGAACATCCCCCTGATCAACGCCAAGGGGATCGCCGGCTCGGCCATCCGCGGCGACGTGAAGTTCGCCATGATCGCCACCCGCGACATCGCCGCCTACGCAGCAGAGCGGCTCGTCAAACGGGACTTCGCCGGCAAGGGTGTCCAGGACCTGCTCGGTGAGCGCGATCTCTCCCTCGCCGAAGCGACCGCCGTCATCGGCCGGAGCATCGGCCTCGCCAATCTGCAGTACGTGCAGTTCTCGTACGGGGAAGCGGAACGGTGGCTGCGCGAGATGGGGATCGGCAGCGACGCGAGCCGGCTGTTCATCGAGATGAACCGGGCTCTGAACGAGGGACGCTTTGCCGTCAACCGGCCGAGGACGTCGGAAAACACGACCACGACCTCAATCGAGGCGTTCGCCAAGACGACCTTTGCCGAGCACTTCGCGGCAGCAGCCGCGCGCAAAGCCGCCTGAGCCGGCTTCCGGCAGAGCGGCAGCAGCGAAAAAAGCCCGCTTTCGGCGGGCTTTTTTCGTGTTGAGGCGATATGTACAGTCCAGCCCTACCCTTCGGGCGCCACCGGCCACTTACCGGCTACCGCCGCGTCGGTCTCGCGCAACGCCCGGTCGTGAATCCGGGCCAGCAGGAGCTGGGCGGTCAGCGCGCCGATCAGACAGAAAAACATGTCCCACTGGGTATCCCAGACATCCCCCTGGGTGCCGAGGAAGGCATCGGCAGCCGACCCGCCGAGCAGGGCACTCCACCACTCGATGAACTCATAGCAGGCGCTGAAGGCGAGACAGACCGAGGTCGTCAGCAGGAACAGCCATTTTCCCGGCAGCAACGGCGAACGGCGGAGCAGGATTTCGCGGGTCAGGATCGCCGGAACGAACCCCTGGGCGAAGTGGCCGATCCGGTCGTAGTGATTGCGGGCGAAGCCGAACAGCTCTTTCAGCCAGTTGCCGAGCGGCACCTCGGCATAGGTATAGTGGCCGCCGACCATCAGAATCAGCGCATGGACGAACAGCAGCCGGTACAAGAGCGTGGTCAGCGGCAGGCGCCGGTAGCTGGCGACCAAGAGCGGCGCGATGATCAGGATCGGGGCGATCTCCATCAGCCAGGTCGGGTAATCGTGCGGCCGGATGGCGGAGACCGCCAGGCAGGTCACGGTGGCCAGCACAAGGAAGCGCGGTTCGCGGCGGTTGCGCGGTTGGGACATCGTCTCGGATCTCCTGTGCCTGACCGTCAGCCGACCAGCGGCCAGCCACGGTTCCTCTTCGAGGAAGCTCCCCGCCACGGTCGCCTCCATCTCCAGGAACCGCCGGTACGGCATGGTGAAGGTGAGCGTCTCCCGGCCCGCCTGGGGTCGGAGGTACTCGAGGGTCGCGGAAATCATGCCACAGGCGGAGCGGCACGGCAAAGAATTTCTGCTGCGCTCCCCTTTTCTGCCCTAGTCGAGGCCGAGCAGCGCCGGCAGCTCGTCGATCCCCGTCAGCAGCCAGCGGGCGGCGCCGAAATCGCCCCCCCGGTTCATCTCGCCGGGGATCGCGGCGACGGCCAGTCCGGCCCGGGCGGCGGAGATCACCCCCCGCTCCGAATCCTCGATGGCCAGGCAGCGGCCGGGGTCGAGCCCGGCCCGGACGCAGGCGGTCCGGTACGGCTCCGGATCGGGCTTGGAGGCGCCGTAATCCTCGCGGGTGAGGATGAAATCGAAATAGCCGAGCAGCCCGCTCGCCCGGTGCATCTGCAGGAAATTCTCCCGGCGGCAGCTGGTGACGATCGCCATCGGCAGCCGGCCGTGGAGCCGCGCCAGGGTTTCCGCCACCCCCGCCAGCGGCCGCGCCTCTTCGCCCAACAGCCGGTAATAGAGCTCGTCCCGCACCCGGCGGAGCGCCGTCGTCGCCTCCTCCCCCCTGCCGGCGGCCAGATCGAGGACGCTCTCCCCCTGGCGCAGCGAGATACGGCGGAAGTCGTCGAGGGTGAGCGTCACCCCCGCCTGCGCCAGCGCCGCCGCATTGGCCTGATAGTAAAGGTGCTCGGTCTCCATCAGCACCCCGTCGTTGTCCCAGAAAATCCCGTCGAACATCGTCGTCTCGCTGCCGCCTTCCGTCAAGGGTCAAGAACTGCCCGCTGCCGACAACCATTGTGCTGCAGCTCGCCGGCAAATTTCAAGCGCGGAATGCGCCGCAGCCGCCGGCAGCCGCACCTTCCCGCTTCATAATTGCGCCGGAATGGGCCATAATGCCGCCATGACCTCGCTCCGGCGCAATATCCCCCTGCTCTACGCCTTCTCCTTCCTGCAGATGACCCTCTTCCCGATGGCGATCATCACCCTCTTCTGGAAGGACCGGATCGGCCTCTCGCTGGCGCAGATCCTCCTTTTGCAAAGCATCTTTGCCGTAGCGATGGTCGTAATGGAATACCCCTCCGGCTACATCAGCGACCGGCTCGGCTACCGCACCGCCCTGACCCTGGCGGCGGTCCTCGGCGTTGCCGGCTGGGGGGTCTACACCGTCGCCTCCTCGTTCCGCGACGTGCTGATCGCCGAAACCCTGCTCGGCATCTCCACCTCGTTCATCAGCGGCACCGACAGCGCCCTGCTCTATGAATCGCTCAAGGGAACGGCGGACGAGGCGGCCTACGGCCGCTTCGAGGGGCGCTCCACCTTTTTCGGCCAGACCGGCGAGGCCGCCGGGGCGCTCTTCGCCGGGGTCCTCTACGCCCGCTACCCGCTCCTCCCCTTCCTGCTCCAGGTGGCGGTCTGGCTCCTGGCGCTCCTCCTCACCCGCGGCATGAGCGAACCGCCCCGCGAGCGGCACTGCCAGGTCAACCATCTGCACGAGGCCCTTGCCTCGGCGCGCTATGTCTTCGTCGACAACCGGCGCCTGCGGGTAACGGTCCTCCTCAGCATCGCCCTCGGCCTCGCCTCCTTCTACCCGGTCTGGCTGATCCAGCCCTACATGCGGCAGGCCGGCGTCCCCCTCGCCTCCTTCGGCCCGATCTGGGCCGGCGCCAACCTCACCGTCGCCCTCTGCGCCGTCAGCAGCCACCGGCTGCGCGAGCAGTTCGGCGACCGCGGTATGATCGTCTTCCTGATAGTGCTGGTCTGGGGCGGCTTTCTCGGGCTTGGGCTGGCGGTGGGGGTGTGGGGCTTTCTCTTCTATTACCTGCTGACGGCAATGCGGGGGTTGCGGGGACCGTTCCTGCTGCACGTCGCCCAAGCCGAAATCCCCTCCGCCAACCGGGCAGGGATGCTCTCGCTCCAGTCCCTCTGCTTCCGGCTGCTCTTCGCCGTCACCGGCCCGTTCATCGGCCGCTATGCCGACGCTCATGGGGTGGGGAACAGCTTCCGGCTGCTCTTCGTCGCCTACCTGCTCCTCCTGCCGCCGCTGGTCTGGCTGTTCCTGCGCCAGCGGCAGAAGAG
Source organism: Geotalea uraniireducens (assembly GCF_027943965.1). Classification (NCBI taxonomy): domain Bacteria; kingdom Pseudomonadati; phylum Thermodesulfobacteriota; class Desulfuromonadia; order Geobacterales; family Geobacteraceae; genus Geotalea; species Geotalea uraniireducens. The sequence goes on from NZ_AP027151.1 coordinate 3,903,575, forward strand.
TGCGGTGAGCCATTGAGGCCAGGAGCCAATTGCCGGGGAAGGCGGGGAAACCGGCCGGCTGGCAGGGCTGGCGAACTGACAAGACAAAGGCGGCCGCGTGGCCGCCTTGCCGTTTGTCGCCGCGTTCAGCGGATGAAGCTCATGTAGGTCTTCGGCTCCCGCGGCGGCGGGGGGACCGCTTCCCGGCCGTGGGCCACCAGTTTCAGCAACCAGGCCATGTTTTTCCCCAGCACCCGCATGATCTGCACCCCCTCCTCGTCCCGGACCACCTCGCCCGGCGCCCGGCCGTGGATGACGTTCCAGTAGTTGGAGGTCGGCAGCAGCATCTCGGCGTAGTTGAGGAAGTTGTTCAGCTGGTCGAAGGTCGGCAGGCCGCCCGAGCGGCGCACCGCCACCACCGCCGCGCCGACCTTGTGCCGCAGCATGCCGTCGTTGACGCCGGCGACGTAGAAAGCCCGGTCGAGGAACGACTTCATCGTCCCGGCAACGGCGGCATAGTGCACCGGCGAGCTGAGGATGATTCCGTCGGCCTGCTTCATCTTCTGCAGCCACTCGTTGACCTCGTCGCCCGGCAGTACGCACCGCTCGTTCTTGTTCTTCGCGCACTGGCCGCAGGCGATGCACCCGCGGATAACCTTGTTCCCCACCTGAACGATCTCGGTTTCGATCCCTTCCCGTTCCAGCTCCGCCGTCACCATCTTCAGCGCATGCCAGGTATTCCCCTCCGCATGGGGACTGCCGTTAAACGCCACCACCTTCATGATATCGCCCTCCCGTGAATTTCCGGTTCACATTCCCAACCGTTTGCGCTATTTTTATGCATAGGGATTTTACAGTCAATTACGTACTTATTTGGTACGTAGTACCTATTTTGGAACCATAGCGGAGCACGGCAATGAGCGAGACAACGGCGGACCGGCTGGTCTATCGGGGCAAAGAGTACACCTGCGGCATCGACGTCACCCTGGCGGTAGTCGGCGGCAAATGGAAGGCGTCGATCCTCTGGCACCTGGCGCAGCAGACGATGCGCTTTTCCGATCTGCAGCGACAGTTTTCGGATACCACCCGCAAGATGCTCACCCAGCAGCTGCGCGAATTGGAAACCGACGGACTGGTCCACCGGGAGGTCTATCCACAGGTGCCGCCGAAGGTCGAGTATTCGCTGACCGAAAAGGGGATGAGCATGTATCCGATCCTCCTGCAGATGGGCAACTGGGCACGGGAGCATCTGCGCGACTGAACCGGCGCCGGCGATTCCGCTGCACCAAAAGAAAAGGCGGCCGCTTGGCCGCCCGATGCAGGATGAACGCTCACGGCATTACCCTCCTGCCGGATTTTTCCCTTCGCCGGCAAGCGCCGCCAGAATCTCATGCAAGTGATCGATGTGAAACTGGATGTGGAACTCGCCCAGTGCCTTGATCATCCCGTCAAGCGTGGGATACTCGCCCAGCGGCGATTCTTTCAACTCCGGAATATGCGCCGTCCGGGCCAGCTGCGCCTCGGTCAGGCCCACCGCAAAGTCGGCCACCCGCCGGTAATTCCGCTCGCTCTCGGCGACCAGTTCGCTGAAGCTCATCGCCGCACGTTTTTCGGTAAAGAACGGATTCTCGGCATTGAGATCGAGCAAGGGGATGTCGTGATCGATAAAGGCCTTGAGGAGCGGCAGATGCCCCGTCCCCTCGGGGCCGCACAGATGGGAAAGGATCTGCTTGGGAGACCACCGGCCCGCCGGCGCCCGGGCGGCCAGACTCTCGTCAACGCCCGCACAGGACTCTTTCAGCGTCGCTACCTTCTGCAGGATTTCCTCAGCCAGTTGCTTACCACGTGAAGTTGTCATGGTGTCACCTCCCGGTACTGCGTGCCTCCTGCTCTCAGTGTACCGCAGATCGCCGGCTACGCCCACACCTCGTCCTGCCCCGAGACGAAAAAGCCGCTACGGATTGGCCGGCCCACCGCCCGCCGTTTCCAGCTCCCAGCCGTAGCGGCTGAGATCGACCCGCCGCCGGGCGTCGAACCGCACCCCTTCGGCCTCCAGCAGCAACCGCTGGATGAGGTCGCCGCCGCCGTTGCGGCGCGGGCTCACCTCCCCCCGGGCGTTGATTACCCGTTGCCAGGGGACGTCATGACCGGCCGGGAGCGCCGCCATGGCAAAGCCGACGGTCCGCGCCGTGCAGCCGACCTGCCGGGCGATCCGCCCGTAGGTGGTGACCCGCCCCGGCGGGACCCGGCGGACCAGGGTGTAAATGCGGGCATACAGGGGGCTGGACATGGGGTAACGAGCTCCTCTCTCTTCTACCCTAGCGCACCACGGCGGCCAAAAGCGGCGCCGTCAGCACATTGAGCAGACCGACCAGCACCATGACAAGCCCGGCGATGGCGCCGATCTCGCCGTCGATCTGGTGGGCCTTGGCGGTTCCGGCCCCATGGGCCCCCATGCCGAAAAGCGCCCCCCGGGCAACGGCGGAGCGGAGCGGCAGGCAGGCGAGAAGCCCCTCGCCCAGGGCTGCCCCCAGGACGCCGGTCAAGACCACGAATACCGCGGTGAGGGCCGGCACGCCGCCGATATCCCCCGAGACCGTCATGGCGAAGGGGGTGCTGAGGGAACGCGGCAGTAGACTGAGACAGAGGAGCCGGTCCAACCCCAGCATACTTGCCAGCCACCACGAGGAGAGAAACGAGGTGATGCTCCCCGCCAGGACCCCCAGCAAGAGCAGCGGCCAGGTGCGGCGGATCAGCTGCCGCTCCTCGTAGATCGGGATGGCGAAGGAGACCGTGGCCGGGGCCAGGAGAGCCAGCAGCCAGTGGGTTCCCCGGATGTATTCGGCATAGCTCTCGTGCAGCACCAGCGCCACCGCGATCAGCAGCACCGGCGAGATCATGAGCGGCGAGAGCCACCAGCAGGGCCGGCGACGGTAAAGCGCCTTGCCGAGGAAATAGAGGCCGATGGTCAGCGCCGACCAGAAGAGCGCCGCCAATAACCGGTCAGTCGGTCCCATGACAGACCTTCTTCCCGGCGTTCAGCCACCGGTAACAGAGATCGATGACCACCGCCGTCACCAGCATGACCATCACCGTGCTCACCAGGATCACCACCAGAATCTTCAGCCCCAGGACTCCCACCAGCTCCCGATGATCCAGCACCGCCAGCACGGCCGGGATGAAGAAGAGGAGCATATCCGCCAGAAAGAGCCGGGCCCCCTGGCGAACCGTACCGATGCCGATCTTGCCGCTCCCCAGCAGGATGAGCAGGAGGAACAGGCCGAGGATGGCCCCGGGGACCGGCAGGCCGGTCAAGCGGGCCACCAGGTCGCCGACGAACCAGAATCCCAGGATCACCAGGACCTGCAGCCAGCGGCTTCTCCGGCAGGTCCGGAGCCAGATCGCCCTGATGTGTCGGGTTGTCATACCTTCTCCTTTCGCGCGCACTGATTGCATGATAGGCGGTTCTATGCTATTCGTACAGTGAAATATCCGACTATAATTGATTCCAAAAAGGAATAGTCATGGACATCCGGGCGCTGCGCGCATTTGTCGAGGTAGTTCGCCAGGGGGGCTTTTCGCGGGCCGCCGAGGTAGTCTTCACCACCCAGTCGACGGTAAGCAAGGCGGTCCGGCAGCTGGAGGACGAGCTCGGTTTCCGGCTGCTGGAGCGGGTCGGCCACAAAAGCCGGCTGACCGAGGCGGGGGAGATCGTCTACCGGCGCGCCCTGTCGATCCTGGCGCAGCGGGACGACCTGAAGGCCGAACTGGAGGAGCTGCGGGGGCTGGAGGGGGGGACCCTCCGCCTCGGCTTCCCGCTGATCGGCAGCAGCATCCTCTTCGCCCGCTGGTTCGCCGCCTTCCGGAGCCGTTATCCGGGGGTGGAGCTGCGGCTCGTCGAGCACGGCAGCAAGAAGCTGGAGGAGCTGGTACTGGCCGGCGAGCTGGACCTGGCGGCGTCGCTCCTGCCGGTGGGGGAGGAATTTGCCTGGCAGGAGCTGCGGCGGGAGCCGGTCGACCTGCTGCTGGCTGCCGATCACCCCCTGGCCGGCCGCGAGACCCTGGCGTTCGCCGACTTGGCGGAGCTGCCGCTCATCCTCTACGGCGAGGGGTTTGCCCTCAATCCGCTGATCATGGCCGCCTGCCGGACGGCCGGCTTCCCCCCCCGGGTGGCGACCCGGTCGAGCCAGCTCGATCTGGTGGTCGAACTGGTTGCCTCGGGTCTCGGCGGCGCCTTCCTCCCCCGGCTGATCGCCGAGCAGCGCCCCCACCCGGCCACAAAACGCATCCCGGTGGGAGCGCCGGAGATCTACTGGCACATGGCCCTGATCTGGCGGCGCGACGGCTACCTCTCCCACGCCGCCCAGGCCTGGCTGGCCATGGCCGGCGACCCCGACGTCAGCGGTGGCTAGCCGGCGCTCGGTTACGTATTTCACAAGACCCGGAGCCAGTACGCAACGCTACTCCGGCAACAACAAAGGCGGCCGCTTGACCGCCTTTTGACTTATTGTATGCCGTCCCCGGAGCTCCGCCGCATCATGGAATTATAGCCGCCCTGGTAGGGGCCGAGGATTTTTTCCAGATGGGGTCTGAGGAAGGCCAGGAGTGCCAGCATGGCGTCGGCGGGATTCGGGCAGCCGTGGCGGGAAGCGGCGAGGTTGTAGTAAATCCGGCAGGCCAGCGGGCGCATGGCGTAGATGCCGCAGTTGCGCCGAGCGCGGTTGAAGAAGGGGCAGAAGCCGTCGTTGTCGTGCGGCTGGGGCAGAAGGTCGAGGAGCGCCTGCTCCCGGGCGAAGACGTCGGGGCGGCAGAGGCAGCAGGAGCCGGTGACGCAGCCGGCAGCGGCCGCATCGGTGTGGCAGAAGGTATGGGGGAAGACGCGCCGGCCGAAGCGGTCGGCCGCCCGGTAAATGAAGGCGAGCTGCCGCCCCTGGTCCGCCCCGGCCCGCTCGGCCCAGATGACCCGGCGTTTGAGTCGCTCGATCTCCCGCGCGACGAGTGCGGCACTCCCCGTGGCAGGGGCCAGGATGTGCAGAGGTGAACCAGGCATGGCTGAATCCCCCGAGACGTGGCTACCGACTAGCGCCGGAGCATGCGATGCAGCAGGCTGTCCAGGGCCGAAGCAAAGCGGTTGCGGTCGCTCATGCTGAACGGTGCCGGGCCGCCCCCCTGGATCATGCCGGTGTCGCGCAGCTCGCTCAACAGGTCGCGCATCGCCAGCCGGTCGCCGATAGACTCCTCGGTGTAGCGTTCGCCGCGCGGATTGAGCGCCACCCCCCCCTTGGCGACGACCCGGGCGGCCAGCGGCACGTCGGCGGTGACCACCAGGTCGGTCGGGAGGGCGTGCTCGGCGATGTAGTCGTCCGCCACGTCGAAGCCTTCAGCCACCACGATGGTCTCCACCAGTGGGCCGGCATGCTTGGCGAGGCTCTTGTTGGCCACCAGGCAGAGCGGCACCTGCAGCCGGGTCGAGGCCCGGAAGAGGATTTCTTTCACCGCCCGCGGGCAGGCATCGGCATCAATCCAGATCTTCATACAGCTCCCAACGATTCTTTTCGGGTGAACCTCTTGAAAACTACTGCGGGGCCGGTCTGCGGTGTTGCAAGAGGCTCAGGCGATAGCCACGATAGTGTAGAGCTTCCCCGCGCCGGCGTCCACCCCCGCTACCTCATCACCCGCCACCAGACCGAGCAGCCGTTTGCCCAAGGGGGAAGCCGGCGTAATAACCACGGTCTCTCCCGCCGGATCGGCCAGCTTCATCCCGCCGGCCTGGGGGCCGATGAACAGCCGGAGCGCCTCGCCCGCCTCGTCCTCCAAGGTCACCAGGGCGGTCAGCCGCACCGGCGTATCGTCGTCAAACGCCTGCAGCTCCAGGGTACGGTACGCCTCCAGACTCCGGCGGATCTCCTGCGCCCGGTTGGCCTGTCCCTGGGCGATGTAAGAGGCCTCCAGCGCCGTGGTGTCGTACTTGTTGTCCGGCTGACACTCCTCATGGGTGGCCGCGGCGTGGGCATGCCGGGCCGCCGCGGTGAACAGGGCCAGATCGGCCTCCAGCCGGGCGATAATCGTGGCGACGAGGTACTGTTTGGTCATACGCAGCGTGTTCCGCGGAAGAGATACACCCGACAGGCGGGCGAGGTGGCACTGTAGTTGATTCTCGCGTGGCCGTCAAGCAGCGGCTGGGCGGTCAGCCGAAGAATCTGCCGACCGAGTGGCCGCCGTCTTTATGCGTATCACCGGTACACCGCGTCATGGCTGCCGATGTCGAGGAGGATGATCTCGTTTTCGGTGATCATGGCGGTCAGAGTGATGCGGTAGGAATCGGTCAACCTGACGGCATGACATCCGGCCATGCTTGCCGGAAAGTATGGCTGTCCGTAAAATTTGGAGTTAGCGTAGTTCTTAACGGGATAGATTGTAGTTGTCTTTTTTATCGTGCCATATATTATATTGTATTATAAAGATGTTATGTAATGATTGTGTATTTAGCAAAAAGGTACGATAGAGATGACGCAAGCCGCCTTTGTAGATATTCCGCTCAAACTCCCGCTCCTGTCGTTCGACTCTCCGCTCACGGATGTGATCATGGAGCTGGAGCATCTGCGGCGGCTGACCTTGAGTGGCGACACGCCGGCAGCCATATTTTACCAATTAAAGCAGATCTTCCATCTGCTGGAAAGCCTCGGTTCTGCCAGGATCGAGGGGAATCACACCACCCTGGCGGATTACGTCGAGGCGAAAATCGCTGCCGAATCGTCGCAGGGCGAGCAGATGCGGGAAATCGAGAACATCGAGCACGCCATGTCGTTTCTCGAAGAAGCCGTTGCCAAGGGGAGTCCCATTACCCATCAGTTCATCCGCGAGCAGCACGTCCTGACGGTGCGGGGGCTGGACCGCGAAGGGGACCGGACGCCCGGCGCATACCGGACCGGCTCGGTCGCCATTGCCGGCGCAAGCCACCTGCCGCCCGATGCACTGCGGGTGCCTGACTACATGGAAGAGCTGGTAGGGTTCATCAACCGTGACGACCCGCCCAAGTACGACCTGCTGAAAGCAGCCCTTGCCCACCACCGGTTTGCCTGGATTCACCCTTTCAGCAACGGCAACGGCCGGGTCGTCCGCCTGCTCACCTATGCGCTGCTGATCAAATACGGCTTCAACGTGCGTGCCGGCGGGCGCGTGCTCAATCCAACGGCCGTATTCTGCAATGACCGTGAACGGTATTATGCCATGCTGTCGCGGGCCGACGGTGGCGGCGACGACGGAATTGCCGAGTGGTGCCTGTACGTGCTGGCGGGGATCAGGGACGAACTGGCAAAGGTGGACCAGCTGACCCGTTACGAGGTCCTCAAGGAACGGATTCTCTTCCCGGCCCTGGATTACAGCCGGACGCGCGGCCTGATCACCCGGACCGAAGAGACGGTGCTGCGCCGTGCCGCCGAGCTTGGCACCTTCAAGGCGAGCGACTTCGGGGAGCTGTTTCCCGATCTGACCGAGCGGCAGCGCACCTACCAACTGAAAAAACTCGTCGACGCCCGGATGCTCCAGCCGATCCGGCCCCACGCCCGGGCCTACACCATCAACTTCGTCAATAATGCCCTGATCCGGGCGGTCATGCGGATTCTTGTCAGAGAAGGCTTTGTGCCGGCGTTGGATTGATGGAGTGTTGCGGGCTGAAATGCTAAAGGCGGCCTGATAGCCGCCTTGAAATTGGTATGGTGTCCATTTATTTCAACTGCTCCCGCGCAGTTGCACGCGACCTACGCTGATCGGAGTCACGCATGAACCACGCCTCCCGTAACCGCCTCACCGACCGTCACCTCGAACGTTTCCCCGGTGAGAGTCTCTTCGACCGCATCGCCCGTGCCGTCTGCCGCGCCGGCTGCCTGCCGCGCAAGGAACTCTACGAGGCCTGGGAGGTGGCGCGGCGGGTGCGGCGACGTCTGCGCGGCGGCCGCATTATCGACCTCGCCTGCGGCCACGGCCTCCTCTCCAGCATCCTGCTTCTCCTCGACGATAGCTCCCCGCACGCCCTCGGTATCGACCGTGCCCTGCCGCCGAGCGCGGGAAAGCTGCAGACGGTGCTGGAGAACGCCTGGCCACGCTTGGCCGGGCGGGTGGAGTTGCGTCGTGGGGAGCTTGAGGAGGTGGCATTGACGGCGGACGATCTGGTGGTCTCGGTTCACGCCTGTGGCGGTCTCACCGACCGGGTCATGGATCTGGCCATCGCGGCGCGCGCCCGGCTGGCGGTGCTGCCGTGCTGCCACGAGCTGGCGAGCGGCAGCGGCGTGGAGTTGCGCGGCTGGCTGGACGGAGCGCTGGCGATGGATGTGGCCCGCGTCGGACGGCTGCAGGCGGCCGGCTACCGGGTGGTGACGCAGACGATCCCGGCGGAGATTACACCGAAGAACCGGTTGCTGCTGGCGGAGCCGGAGTGAGGTGAGGGGGCTGTGCTGTATGGGTGAGAAGTGGCAGCCGGTTGGTTGCCTTTTGAATTTAAATAGGTATGGTGTTCCTGTATTTCCCCTTGATCATCCGCGGGGATGAAACAGCAAAGGCGGCCAATCGGCCGCCTTTTGAATTAAGTATGCTGTCCCCGAAATTTGCCAGTGTTAGTTGAAACAAAAAGGAACAGCTGCGTTTTGAAAGGACATTAACATGTTATGTCCCATAAGCTTCCAGTCTTCATTTAGCCCACAGGTAAATTTGTTACCCATTTTGCCCATACTGAAAGGGCAGAACCATATCTTGCCTTAGTTGCATCAGACCAAGAATATCCGAATTTCTCCGCCAGTATTGTTCCAATCTCTTTTGTCTTGATATCTTTAGCTGATTTAATGATTGAGATTACAGCCTCAATGTTCTTAGTCTTTAAAACACAAGTCGCTAACCATTTTGTATAGTCAATATCTCCTATCAAATTTAATTCCAATTTTTTATTTGATTCGGTAACCATGTTCAATTCTTTGAGAACATAAATTGAGTTTCTTTTTCCGTTCTTTGTTAACTCTGATTTGCTGTTCTGACCCGAAGCAATTAATTGAATTACCTCCAAAACTACTGGCGGTGGTGCATCACCGAAAAAGTTTCCTGAAAATCTTGGAACATTTGTTCTTGGCTTAATTGAAATGTCTTTTGCTGAAGAATCTGGTATGTGGCTAATATAATTGCCATTCACAATAACAATTCCGATGGCTGCCAACCATTCTACAGTCCGTTTCACATATATATCCCAGGTTTTTTCTGCAAACTGTGATGTAGAGTACACTTCTTTTAAAGTTGATTTTATCTCGTCATAAGTTACTTCGAATCCAGAACCTTTATTTGAAATCAAGCTTCTCAATACAACATGGCTTTTCCAAAAGCGATGAAGCGCAATCAAGGACTCTTGCTCTGTTGCACAAAGTGAAGAAAGGGTCCTCTTTTTTCGACTTGATTCAGAACTACCCATCATAATCATATCACGCACGATGTTATCAGTAGTTCCATCACCTACCTTTAATTCAGCACCTAAATCCTCAAAAGTAATAGTACTCTTTCCCAAAATGTACTTTAGTGCATCTAAGTATCTTCTACAATCGCTCTGCGGAATATAACTAACAGGAATTTGTGGTACCTTGCCAGTGAGAACATAGTCTCTAAAAATATCCCAATAGAGGATCAATCTAGAACCACTTCGAAGAATTAACCTTTTATTTATTAAAGATTTAACGGTATCTCCACCATAATTTTCTTCTATCTGAAAAAATTCAGCTGGGGAGTCAGCTGCTATTTTTTGAATGCAACTTAATTCATTTGAAGGTAGTTCTTCGAGCTCTTTCTTGAACAATTCACTTATGTTTAATGATTTACCCAAGATTTCTGACTGGTCATATCCTTCTTTAATAAGCTTGTAAACATGTATACATAACTTTTTAAGTAACCAAGGATATCCTTGACAGTGATCAGAAAGTATTCTTTTTAGTTGAGGATTAATTGTTTGATTGAGTTCTTTAGTAAACATAGTCAAGGCACTGGCAACTTCAGAAGGAGAAAATGGTGTCAAACTAAATTCACGCCTACTATCAGAAATACCTTGCCACATGTGATACGCAGGATGGTCTTGAGGTATTGTGCCATCCGTTTTCCAAGAGAATCCTAGTATAATGTTTTCTTGCAACGAATCTATTGATGTACATATACTATAAAGTTCATTAAACAGTGGGGCTAATTCTTGTTTCGCAAATATTTCTTCAAACTGATCAAAAAACAACACTATTGTTTTCTTATTTTTACTAAGACTTTCTAGTAGTTCTTGCAAGGATGGATCTGAGAATGGGTCTGAGCTCGCTCCAAGTCTAAGATCATTTTTTGGTTTTTCTACAAAACCTTCTTCAATCGCATTTTTAAAACATTTTATTATGGCAAGTTCTGCGTAACGACGTGATACTGCTGCACGAGAATCCACAGCATAGAAATATATTTTCTTTTTATTTCGCTTGGATGAAGAAATTGACTTCAGCTTTAACAATATTGAACTCTTGCCCCAACCAGACGGTGCTTTAATTGCGATTAACCTCGTAGTAGTATCCTGACACCTTACTTTATCAAAATAATCATAGATATCAGATATCACTTGTTTTCGGCCTACAAAGTCTTGAGGGCGTGCTGGACGGTAGTCTGACCAATGGTCACTTGCAGGCACACTCACAATGCTTTGCATTTCGCTTTTAATATCTTGCAGTGTGGAAGAACATTTGGAAGACGCAGAGACCCAGTTTAATTCCTTTAGAGAAGTGTCAGTAGAGGATATATCTTTGATAATTTTATTATCAGTGATAGGGTTGCCTGTAATTGCATCAAAAAGTAATACATTTTGGTTAATGCCTGCACTCACATCAACTGTTGGTGTTGCCCAAAATCGCCCAAAGTTAGTTAGCAACAAATAAGTTTCATTTGCATATAAGTATCCATTCGGCTTAATAAGCTTGTTTGGATCGCAAACTATTTTTGAGCCAACCAATAATTCGATCAATCTTTGCGGAGTATAGAATTGTAACTTTCTACGCTCTGTCGGATCTTTTAATTCCCATTCACTAACTAATCCTTTTGCATCTTTTCCTAAATCACCAGTTGTGAGTAACCACCCTGATGAAACTGACTTAAAACTCACAGCACCATGAAGCTTTAAAATGACATCTGCTGCTAATGTCTGGCGATATGCTTTGCATTCTACATAAATGACTTCACCACTCAGACGGTGTTTTGCAAGTAAGTCAACTTCCATTCCAGTTAATCTGACTTCTTCCGTAACGTCGTACTGCATAACACTCAATACTTCACTACCAATATTTTCAAGAAGTTTTCCACGTTCAGTACTGGATATATTCTCAGAGACAGCAACCTCAATTTTTAATAACATTGCAACCTCATACGTAATATTAATTATGTTGGTATTTTTGTTGTAAAAAAGGGCGCCAAGTTGGCGCCCTCATTATTACTTCAAATTCCTCTTTATCCTCTCCACCGCCTCGATCACATTCTCGCGATGGCCGAAGGCGGAGAGCCGGAAGAACCCTTCCCCGCTGGGGCCGAAGCCGGAGCCGGGGGTCCCGACCACGTTGCACTCCTTGAGGAGCTTGTCGAAGAAGTCCCAGGAGCTCATGCCGGCCGGGGTTTTCAGCCAGATGTAGGGGGCGTTGACGCCGCCGTAGACCGTGAGGCCCGCTTCCTTGAGGCCCTCGCGGATGATCCGGGCGTTCTCCATGTAGTAGTCGATGATCTCCTTGTTCTGCTTCCACCCCTCGTCGGAGTAGACCGCGGCGGCGGCCTTCTGCACCGGGTAGGAGGCGCCGTTGAACTTGGTGGTGGTGCGGCGCAGCCAGAGCTTGTTGAAGGAGTATTTCTCACCCGTGCTGGTGGTCCCCATCACCTCTTCCGGCACGACCACCAGGCCGCAGCGGACGCCGGTGAAGCCGGCGGTTTTGGAGAAGGAGCGGAACTCGATGGCGCACTTCTTGGCCCCTTCGATCTCGTAGATGGAGTGGGGGATCTCCGGGTCGGTGATGAACGCCTCGTAGGCGGCGTCGAAGAAGATGACCGCGTCGTTGGCAAGGGCGTAGTCGACCCACTTCTTCAGCTCGTGCCGGCTGGCCACGGTGCCGGTCGGGTTGTTGGGGAAGCAGAGGTAGATGATGTCCACCCGCTCCTTGGGGAGCTCGGGGATGAAGTAGTTCGCCTCGGTGCAGGGGAGATAGACGATCCCCTGGTAGTACCCCTTGTCGTCGGCGTCGCCGGTGCGGCCGATCATGACGTTGGTGTCGTTGTAGACCGGGTAGACCGGGTCGCCGATGGCGACGACGTTGTCCAGGGCGAAGATGTCCAGGATGTTGGCGCAGTCGCACTTGGAGCCGTCGGAGATGAACATCTCCTCGGTCTTCAGCTCCACGCCGAGCGGCTTGTAGGACTTCTCGATGATGGCGTTGATGAGCCAGTCATACCCCTGCTCCGGGCCGTAGCCGGCGAACTGGTCGATGGTGCCCAGATCGTCGACCGCGTCGTGGAACGCCTTGATCACGGCCGGGGCGAGCGGACGGGTCACGTCGCCGATGCCGAGGCGGATCACCTTGGCGCTGGGGTTGGCGGCGGCGAATTCCCGCACGCGGCGGCCGATCTCCGGGAAGAGGTAGCCGGCTTTGAGTTTGAGGTAGTTATCATTGATTTTTGCCATCTTCGGTAGAACCTCCAATATTTTTTATAAAGGAAATGCCGCGCGAGCGGCATTCTGTGTGACATTCATCGTGAAACGTCGATTTTTCGGCAAGGTCAAGGCGGGCAAGAGGCGACGCGGAGGCGTAGCAGCGCTACGCCGCACAAGGAGGCGCGCCGCCCAACGCAGAGATTGCCAAAAAGCGGCGTTTCACTTAAGGCCCAGCACGTCCTGCATGTCGTACAACCCCGGCTTCTTCCCCACAATCCACTGGGCTGCCCGCACCGAGCCGCGGGAGAACATGTCACGGCTCATGGCGCGGTGGGTCAGCTCGATCCGCTCCCCCATGCCGATGAAGTAGACGGTGTGCTCGCCGACGATGTCGCCGCCGCGGACGGTCTGCATGCCGATCTCTTCCTTGGTCCGTTCGCCGCAGATCCCCTCGCGGTGGTAGTTGGCCACCTTGTTGTAGTCGCGGCCCAAGGCCTCGGCCACCACCTCGCCCATCCGCACCGCGGTGCCGGAGGGGGAATCCTTCTTCATCTTATGGTGAGCCTCGACGATCTCGACGTCGAAGTCGTCGCCGAGGGTCTGGGCGATGTCCTTGAGGATCTTGAAACAGACGTTCACCCCGACCGACATGTTCGGGGCGAGGACCGCCGGGATCTCTTTCGCCAGCTCGGCGGCCAGCGCCCGTTCCTCGGGGGTGAAGCCGGTGGAGCCGATGACGATCGCCTTCTTCTTCAGGGCGCAGGCCTCCAGGTTCTTCAGCGACACCTTGGGGGTGGTAAAGTCGATCAGCACGTCGCACCCCGCCACCAGGGCGTTGAGGTCGTCGGAAATGGCAACGCCGATGGCGCCGAGCCCGGCATTGAAGCCGGCATCCTGGCCGACCATCGGGTGGCCGGGCCGTTCCAGAGCCCCGGAAAGTTCGACCCCGTCGGCTTCCCGGACGGCGGCGATGATCCGCCCCCCCATCCGGCCGGCGGCGCCGCAAACTGCGATTTTAACCATGATATACCTCGTATGCTGTGCCACCGCGAAGGCTACCGCGCCCTCTCCCCAGCCCTCCCGCAGCGAGGGGGAGGGAGCATTGGGAGGGAGGCTGCGCGGACTTGCCGTCACCTTCGCCGCGAGCGACTGTGTCCCCGGTGGCGCAAGCTCGTTTGATCGTTAAATCAGCCGGTACTCTTTCATCACCGCCACCAGCTTGGCCTTGTTGGCCTCGCCCATCGGCGCCAGCGGCAACCGGACCTCGTCGGAGGCCTTGCCCATCAGGCCGACGGCGGTCTTGACCGGGATCGGGTTGCTCTCGATGAACATGGCGTTGGAGATCTTCAGCAGATGGAGGTGCAGCCGCCGCGCCTCATCCAGGTTGCCGGCGAAGAAGGCGTCGACCAGGTTGGCCACTTCCTTCGGCATGATGTTGGCGACCACCGAGATCACCCCCTTGGCGCCGCAGGCCATCATCGGGAAGGTGATGAAGTCGTCGCCGGAGAGGACGTCGATCTTGTCGCCGCAGAGGGCGAGCACTTCCGAGGCCTGCTGCAGCGAGCCGGTCGCCTCCTTGATGGCGACGATGTTGCCGATCTCCGCCAGCCGGGCGACCGTTTCGGGGAGGAGGTTGACCCCGGTGCGACCCGGGACGTTGTAGAGGATCTGCGGGATCGCTACCGCCTCGGCCACCGCTTTGTAGTGGCGGTAGAGCCCTTCCTGGGTCGGCTTGTTGTAGTAGGGGGTGACCAGCAGGCAGCCGTCGGCGCCGAGCTTCTTGGCGTGGCCGGTCATCTCGATCGCCTCGCGGGTCGAGTTGGAGCCGGTGCCGGCGATGACCGGGACCCGCTTGTTCACCTGTTGAACAACGATCTCGATCACCCGGTCGTGCTCCTCGTAGTCGAGGGTCGACGACTCGCCGGTGGTGCCGCACGGCACGATGGCATCGGTGCCGTTGACAATCTGGAACTCTACCAGCTCACGCAGTTTCTCTTCGTCGACGGCGCCGTTTCTGAATGGCGTGACAATGGCGACGATGCTTCCTTTGAACATATCCGTATCCTCCCTTTCGGCGGAATTAGCAATGATGGGGCGAAACAGCCAATGTGGGGCGCGAATGCCGCAGCGCAACGCAGAGCGGGCGCAACAGCGGCTATTCCGCTACAAAAACGACGGCAGCCGCTCTCCCTTGATCAAATCCTCGACCGTCTCGCGCTCGCGGATCACTTCGAAGCGGTCACCCTTGACCATCACCTCGGCGACCCGCGGCCGGCTGTTGTAGCTGCTCGACATGGCGAAGCCGTAGGCGCCGGCGGACATGAAGGCCATCTGGTCCCCCTGCTTGAACATCGGCACTTCCCGGTCTTTGACCAGGAAGTCGCCCGACTCGCAGATCGGCCCGACGATGTCGGCGACGACCATTCCGTCCTGGTCCTTGACCACCGGCTGGACGCCGTGGAAGGAGCCGTAGAGGGCCGGCCGGGCCAGATCGTTCATCCCGGCGTCGATCATGATGAAGTTCTTCTCGTCGCGCTCCTTGGTGTAGAGACAGGTGGCGACCAGAATGCCGGCGTTGCCGACGATGTTCCGCCCCGGCTCGAAGACCAGGTGCATGCCGAGGTCCTTGGTGGCGGCGACGATCTCCTTGCCGTAGTCAGCGGGGAGCGGCGGCTCTTCGGTGTTGTACTGGATGCCGAGCCCGCCGCCGCAGTCGAAGTACCGGAGATCGATCCCCTGGCTGCGCAGCGTGCCGATCATCACCTTCAGCTTCTCGATCGAGTCGACGAAGGGGTTGACCTTGGTCAGCTGGGAGCCGATATGCATGTCGATGCCGATCACCTCGATCCCCGGCAGGGTCTTGGCCCGGGCGTACTCGGCCATGGCCCGGTCGATGGTGATGCCGAACTTGGCGTTTTTGAGGCCGGTGGTGATGTAGGGGTGGGTCTGCGGATCGACGTCCGGGTTGACCCGGATGGCGATGCCGGCCTTTTTCCCCAGGCGGGAGGCGATCTCGGAGATCCGGGTCAGCTCCTGCTCCGACTCGACGTTGAACATCAGGATGCCGCTGTTCAGGGCGTACTCGATCTCGTCGTCGCGCTTGCCGACGCCGGAGTAGACGACCTTGCGCGGGTCGACGCCAGCCTTGAGCGCCCGGAACAGTTCACCACCGGAAACGATGTCAACCCCGCCGCCAAGGTTGATGAAGGTCTTCAGCACCGCCAGGTTGGAGTTGGCCTTCACCGAATAGCAGACGGTGTGGGGCACCGCGGCGAAAGCCTCGTCGAAGGAGCGGAAATGCCGCTCCAGGGTGGCCTGGGAGTAGATGTAGACTGGGCTGCCGACCTTGGCGACAATTTCCCGGATCGCCACCTCCTCGGCGTAGAGTTCGTTCCCCTTGTACTGAAAGTGATTCATGCCTTTCCTCCGTCATATGAAAATTGTATGAAAACGCATCGCGAACCGTAAACAAAAGTGGGTATTTTTACCACACGGCGTTATAAAAGTCAAAGTTTTAAGGACTTACCGCGCCCGGCCGGCACGCTGTGGCCGTCTATTCGGGGGGCGCCAGGGCAGCGCGCACCTCGTTGGAGGCGGCCCCTTCCACCGACTCCCCGTCGACGCCGATCACTTCGCGCACCAGATAGAGGTAGCTGACGCCCCGTTCGAGGCGAAGGTCTTCGAAACGACGTTCTTTCGTCGGCTGGGTGGTCAAGAGCTCCAGGGAACGGATATCGTCGCTCCGCCGCCGATAGAGGTTGTAGCCGAGGAAATCGGCCCCCGGCGCAGCCGCCGGTTCCCAGCTGAGCTGGACGCCGGTGGGGGTGGCAACCGCCTGCAGCCGCGGCGCCGGCGGTGGCACCACCATCCGCCAGCGAGCCCGGTTCGACGCCGCACTCTCGGTGCCGTCCCCCTTGAAGGCGATCACCTTGTACTGGTAGATGGTGCCGTCCTTCAGCCCGCTGTCGGCAAAGACGTAACGGTTGTTGAAGCGCCGGACGTCCTGCAGGTACTCCGGATCGACGGTCTTGAGCAGCTGGTAGGCATTGGGGCAGGATTCGCAATCCTGATCGGGAGGGAGCACCACGCGCCGGTAGAGGTGGAAGCCGGCCAGCCCCTTGAGCGCCCGGCCGGCGGCGTCGACGGTCGGCGCACTCCAGGAGACGTAGAGCCGGTCTTCTTTCTGTGCCACCTGCAGATCGGCGATCGGTGCCGGCTGGAACGCCTCGGGAGGGATCAGCGGCCCCTTCTTGCCGCAGCCGGCAACCACCCCGACGAGCAGGGCAACAAGCAGTAGTTTTTTCATCGGGGGCCTTCTCTCCATCCCTCGGCGGGCGAGGGGATATCGGGCGCCGGGCTAGCGCCCCGCCTTGATCCGTTCGATCTCCGCCTTCACCCGCTCCAGGGCGGTGCCGCCGGTGGCGGCGCGGGCGTTGACCGAAGCCTCCAGGCCGATCGCCGCGGCGATATCGGCGCCGATCTGCGGCGAGAACCGCTGCCACTCCTCGACGGTCAGGTCGGGCAGATCCTTGCCGTTGGCAATGCAGTAGGCGACGGTCTTGCCGACCACTTCGTGAGCGTCGCGGAACGGCATCCCCTTCCGCACCAGGTAGTCGGCGACGTCGGTGGCGGTGGAGAACCCCTTGGCCGCCGCGGCGCGCATCGTCCCGACGTTGACCCGCATCTCGCGGATCATGTCGGCGAAGATCTTCAGCGACCCCTTGACGGTGTCGATGGTATCGAACAGCGGCTCCTTGTCCTCCTGCATGTCCTTGTTGTAGGCGAGCGGCAGCGACTTCATCACCGTCAGGAGCGCCATCAGGTTGCCGTAGACCCGGCCGGTCTTGCCGCGGACCAGTTCCGGGACGTCGGGATTCTTTTTCTGCGGCATGATCGACGAGCCGGTGCAGAAGGAGTCGGAGAGCTCGATGAACTTGAACTCGCTGGTGGACCAGAGGATCAGCTCCTCGGAGAAGCGGGAGAGGTGCATCATCAGGATCGAGGCGGCGGCCAGGAACTCCAGGGCGAAATCGCGGTCGGAGACCGAGTCGAGGGAGTTGCGGGTCACCGCCGGGAAGTCGAGCAGCTCGGCCACGTGTTCCCGGTCGATCGGGAAGGTAGTGCCGGCCAGCGCCCCGGCGCCGAGCGGCAGGACGTTGGTCCGCTTCAGGCAGTCCTCCATCCGCCCCTTGTCGCGGCTGAACATCTCGACGTAGGCGAGCAGGTGATGGGAGAAAAGGATCGGCTGGGCGGTCTGCAGATGGGTATAACCCGGCATGATCACCCCGAGCTGCTCCTCCGCCCGGGCAACCAGCGCGTCGATCAGCAGGTCGAGGTAGGCGGAAATCTCGACCAGTTCGTCCCGCAGGTAGAGGCGGATGTCGAGGGCCACCTGGTCGTTGCGGGAGCGGCCGGTATGGAGCCGTTTCCCCGCCTCGCCGATCCGCGCCGAGAGGCGCGCCTCGATGTTCATGTGGATATCTTCGAGGGCGACGGAGAAGTCGAACTCGCCGGCTTCGATCTGGTCGAGGATCTCCTGCAGGCCATGGACGATCCGCTCTACGTCGGCAATCGGGATGATCCCCTGCTTGCCGAGCATCCGGGCGTGGGCGATCGACCCCCGGATGTCCTGGTGGTAGAGCCGCTTGTCGAAATCGATCGAGGCGGTGAATTCCTCGACGAACTTGTCGGTCGGCGCGGAGAACCGCCCGCCCCAGAGTTTATCCTTGCACTCGTCTGCCATGAGTCTGTCTCCTGATCATTGGTCTTGATGCGATTGCTCGGCCGCGCCGAGTTCGACGCCGCCGAGCAGCCGGTCTTCGGTCACTTTCACCCAGCTGTCGTCCCGGGACCAGCGCATGATGGTGTGGACCTTGAGCGGGATCCGACTGCTGCGCGGGTCGAGTTCGTGATGGAGCGGCAGGTTGAAATAGTAGAGCCGGGTGCCGCCGCCGAAGCGGAGGCGGCAGAGCGGCGCGCCGCTGAAGTCGTCGGTGGCGAACTCCGCCAGAATGAGCGGCGCCAGCCGGTGACGGCGGTTGATCACCACCGCCGAGTGGCCGTAGCCGTGTTTCTGGGGAAAATCCTCGATCTCCGTCTCGTCGGAGCTGTTGCCGAAGACGGTCACTGTCTCGCGCACCCCCGGCAGATCCTCCAGGTACTCGCCGTAGAAGCCGCTCAGCACGTCCCGGTAGGCGCGGTGCTCCGGCTTCGGATTGCACTGGATGACGAACAGGCTGTCCAGCCCCTGCCTGGTGCTGAAATAGAGCTGATTCGCGTGGTCGATGACCTGCTTGATGTTGGATTGGTAGAGATCCCGGTAGAGGTAATCGAGGCAGATCAGCATCATGAAGTTGAAGCACGACGGCCGGCTGCGGAACAGGTAGAAATGCCGCCCCCGGTAGAGGTCGTGGAACTTGTCGGGAAACTCCTCGCCGCTGAAGGGGTGGCTCTTGGCCTCAAGGAAGACCCGCAGCGCGCCGCTGGCCTCCTTGATCGCCACGCAGCCCCAGTTGACCGGCATCTCCAGCACGTCGCCCGAATCGATGTCGCGGTCGACCAGCTCGACCGCCTCGCCGTTGTCGGCCCGAAACCGTTCGAGGAGCTGGCGGTAGATCTTCAGGGGAACATGCTCCACACCGAACATCACCGTGCTGTTCGGCCGGAAGTCCCGGCCGATGATCGCCAGCATCTCGTCGAAGCGGGCGAACGGTACCGCGGTCTCGGGAAAGAGCAGGAAGTGGAGCTTCTTCAGGTTCCCTTCCCCGGCCGCCACCAGCTCCATCACCGCGGCGATCTGCCGCCACTGCCGCTCCGGCTCGGTCACCGCGAAGCCGATCTCCGAACGGCGCAGCCGGTTCGGCAGCTGGGCGATCAGGCAGTGGAGATGATGCCCCAGCGGGAACTCGAGGTTGACCTTCTTGTCGATGATCTGGACCATGCGGGGAAACCTGATTTGTCGAGGAACGTAGTCAGACTTCGCAGCTGCACAACTCCGGGAACACCTTGCCGAGGATGAAGCGGGTCCCTTCCGGCATGTCGTAGCCCGGCAGCTCGGAACGCGGCACCCAGCGGGCCTCATGCACCTCGTCGGGGTTGTGGCGGATGTCGCAGTAGAGGGGCCGGCAGCGGTAATAGAGGATCACGAAGTGATTGTTGTCGAGGCCGGGGGTCAGGTGCTCGAAGACGTCGATCAGCCCCACCACCTCCACCTCGAGCCCCACCTCTTCCATCACTTCCCGGTGCAGTGCCTTGAGGATCGGCTCCCCGAGGTCGATCTTGCCGCCGGGCATCACCCACTGGCCGAGGAACGGCGCGATACTCCGCCGCGTCAGCAGCACCTGCTCGTCGTCGTCGATAATCACCGCCACCACCGAGGTGACGATATGCTCTTTCTTGAACTGGATCTTCGGCATAATAAACGCCGGGGGACACGGCTGGCCGTGCCCCCGGCCGGCACTGACGGAACTATTTCTTCTGGCCCTGCATCAGCGAGCGAATCCGCAGCCGCAGCGAATTGATCTTGATGAACCCTTCCGCGTCGGCCTGGTTGTAGACCTGGTCCTTTTCGAAGGTGGCGAAGTCGAGGTTGAACAGCGAGTTGGTCTCCGACTTGCGGCCGACCGTGCGACAGTGCCCCTTGTAGAGCTTGAGCCGGGCGACGCCGTTGACCGTCTTCTGCGAGTCGTCGATCAGCGTCTGGAGCATCTCCCGTTCCGGCGAGAACCAGTAGCCGGCATAGACCTGGCGGGCATACTCGGGGATCAGCGAATCGCGGATCCGCATCACTTCACGGTCCATGGTGATCTGCTCGACCGCCGAATGAGCCTCGCGGAGGATGGTGCCGCCGGGGGTCTCGTAGACGCCGCGGGATTTCATGCCGACCGAGCGGTTTTCCAAGAGGTCGACCCGGCCGATGCCGTGCTCGCCGCCGAGGAAGTTCAGGTGGGCGAGGAGCTGGGCCGGCGACATCCGCTCGCCGTCGACCGCCACCGCGTTCCCCTTCTCGAACTCGATCTCGATGTACTGCGGCTTGTTGGGGGCCTTTTCCGGCGCCTTGGTCAGCACGTACATGTTCTCGGGCGGCTCGGCCCAGGTATCTTCGAGAATTCCCCCCTCGAAGGAGATGTGCAGCATGTTGCGGTCGCTGGACCAGGGGCGCTTCTTGGTGACCGGGATCGGAATGCCGTTCCGCTTGGCGTAGTTGACCAGCGCCTGGCGGCTGTTCAGCTTCCACTCGCGCCACGGGGCGACGACGGTGATCGCCGGATCAAAGTGATAGTAAGCGAGCTCGAAGCGGACCTGGTCGTTCCCCTTGCCGGTGGCGCCGTGGGAGACCGCGTCGGCCCCCTCGATCCGGGCGATCTCCATCTGCCGCTTGGCGATCAGCGGCCGGGCGATGGAGGTGCCGAGCAGGTAGTGCCCCTCGTAGATGGCGTTGGCGCGGAACATCGGGTAGACGAAATCCCGGACGAACTCCTCTTTCAGGTCGTCGATATAGACTTTGTCGGCACCGGTGGCGAAGGCCTTGTCGCGGATCGGCGCCAGCTCGTCGCCCTGCCCCAGGTCGGCGGAAAAGGCGATCACTTCGCAGCCGTACTCGTTCTTCAGCCACTTGAGGATGATCGAGGTGTCGAGTCCGCCCGAGTAGGCAAGGACGATCTTTTTCACTTCTTTCTTGGCCATGTGGTTCTCCTTATGTTGTCGGACTGAGCTTCATGGGATCGTCGCGGCTGTCCCGGCCCCGGGCACCCCGGAGGGAGCGCCGGGTCGGCGCGACAGCGGCGGGCCCTATTTCTATTTCATTACGGTTGCCATGATGGCTTTCTGGACGTGCAGCCGGTTTTCCGCCTCGTCCCAGACCGCCGAGTTCGGCCCTTCGATGACCCCGTCGCTGATCTCCTCGCCCCGGTGGGCCGGCAGACAGTGCAGCACCAGGCAGTCCGCCTTGGCGAGCTGCACCAGGGTCTCGTCGACGCAGAAGCCGGCAAAGGCTTTCTCCCGCACCTTCTGCTCCGCCTCTTGCCCCATGCTGGCCCAGACGTCGGTGTTGACGACATCGGCATCCGCTACCGCCTCATGGGGATTAGTGGTGAGACTGATCCGCCCCGGCGCCCGGGCGGTTGCCCACCGCAGTACCTCCGTCGCCGGTTCGTACCCCGGCGGGCAGGCCAGGGCGAGATCGAAGCCGAAGATCGCCGCCGCCTCGATCCAGGTGTTGGCCATGTTGTTGCCGTCCCCCACCCAGGCGAACTTGAGCCCGTCGTATCCCCCCTTGTGCTCGATCACCGTGAAGAGGTCGGCCATGATCTGGCAGGGGTGGAAAAGGTCGGTCAAGCCATTGATCACCGGCACCGTCGCATAGTGGGCGAACTCTTCGACGATCTCCTGGCCGAAGGTGCGGATCATCACCCCGTCGCAGTAGCGGGACATCACCCGAGCGGTATCCCGGATCGGCTCGCCGCGCCCCATCTGGGAATCGCGGTTGGCGATGAACAGCGGATGCCCCCCCAGCTGGTACATCCCGACCTCGAAGGAGATCCGGGTCCGGGTGGAGGATTTCTCGAAGATCATCGCCAGGCTCTTCCCTGCCAGCAACTGGTGGGGCTCGCCCTTCTTCTGCTGCGCTTTCAGCTCCGCGGTCAGGCGGAACAGGGCGTCGAGCTCGTCCTTGGTGAACTGGTTCAGGGCCAGGAAGTCGCGTTTCATCGGTTCGTCTCCTCCAGGATGCCATCCAGGATGGCGATCATCTCGTTCACTTCCTGCTTGGTCACCACCAGCGGCGGGACGAAGCGGAGCACCGAGTCGTGGGTGACGTTGAGCAGCACTCCCCGGTCGAGCCCCTTGAGGACGATTTCGCCGGCGGGGATCGTCAGTTCCATGCCGATCATCAGGCCGATGCCGCGCACCTCGCGAACCAAGGAGGGGTGCTTGGCCTGCAGCCGCTCCAGTTCGCCGAGCAGGTACTCGCCCATCTCCTCGGCCCGGTTGAGCAACCCTTCTTCGAGGATCGCCCGGAGCGCGGCGACCCCGGCGGCGGTGACCAGCGGATTGCCGCCGAAGGTCGAGCCGTGGGTGCCGGGGGAAAAGGCGGCAGCAATCTCGTCCCGCGCCAGCATGGCGCCGATCGGCGCGCCGCCGGCCAGGGCCTTGGCCAGGGTCATGATGTCGGGGAAGACACCGAAGTGCTCATGGGCGAACAGCTTGCCGGTCCGGCCGATGCCGACCTGGACCTCGTCGAAGATCAGCAGCAGCCCGTGCCGGTCGCAGATCTCCCGCACCCGGCGGAAGTAGTCGGCGGAGGGAACCACAACTCCCCCCTCCCCCTGGATCGGTTCGAGCATCACCGCGCAGGTCTGCGGGGTAACCGCCGCCGCCAGGGCATCGGCATCGTCGAACGGCACATAGCGGAAGCCGTGGAGCAGCGGATCGAAGAACTTCTGCACCTTCTCCTGACCGGTAGCCGAGATGGTCGCCATGGTCCGGCCGTGGAACGACGCCAGGGCGGTGATGATTTCGTAGCGCTCGGCGTCGCCGTGCTTCTCGCGGGCATACTTGCGGGCCAACTTGATCGCCGCCTCGTTGGCCTCGGCGCCGCTGTTGCAGAAGAAGGCCTTGTCGGCAAAGGAGTGGGCGCAGAGCAGCTCCGCCAACTCGATCTGGCTCGGGATGTGGTAGTAGTTGGAACAGTGGATCAGCTCCGCCGCCTGCCGCTGCAGCGCCGCCACCACCTTGGGGTGGCAGTGGCCGAGGTTGTTGACCGCCACGCCGGCCAGGAAGTCGAGATACTCCTTGCCGTCGGCGTCCCAGAGCCGGCACCCTTCGCCGCGCACCGGCACCAGCGGGTACCGGCCGTAGGTTTTCATGATGTATTTGTCTGCCTTGGCAATCCACTGACTTGCGTTCATTACTTGAACTCCGTGCCGACGCCAACGTCGGTGAAGATTTCCAGCAGGATGGCATGCTGCACCCGGCCGTCGATGATATGCGCCTTCTTGACCCCCTCGGCGAGCGCGTCGACGCAGCAGCTCACCTTCGGGATCATGCCGCCGGTGATCACCCCGTCGTCGATCAGCCGCGGGACGTCATCCCGGGTGATGCTCGACAGCAGCCGGCCATCCCGGTCCTTGACCCCTTCGACGTCGGTGAGGAGGATCAGCTTTTCGGCCTTGAGGGCACCGGCCACCCGGCCGGCCACCAGATCGGCATTGACGTTGTAGCTCTCGCCATGCTCGCCGACGCCGATCGGCGCGATCACCGGCAGGAATTTGCCGTGCTCCAGGGTCTGGATCAGTTCCTGGTTTACCTTGACCACGTCGCCGACAAAGCCGATATCGACCCGCTCGCTCGTCCCGTCCTCCCGTTTCACCTCCTGGAGGAGCTTTTCGCAGAGCAGCAGGCTGCCGTCCTTGCCGGAGAGACCGACCGCCCGGCCGCCGTGCTGGTTGAGATAGCCGACCACTTCCTTGTTGACCTGGCCGGTAAGGACCATCTCGACCACCGCCATAGTGGCGGCGTCGGTGACCCGCATCCCCTTGACGAATTCGGAGACGATACCGTAGCGCTTGAGGGTCTCATTGATCTGGGGACCGCCGCCGTGCACCACCACCGGGTTGATGCCGAGCGACTTGAGGAGGATCACGTCGAGGGCGAAGGACTCTTTGAGCGCCTCGTCCGCCATGGCGTGGCCGCCGTATTTGATGACGATGGTCTTGCCGGAAAAGCGCCGGATGTAGGGCAGCGCTTCCATGAGGGTGTTGGCTTTCTCGATCAGCTTCTGCATGCGGAGCAGCCTCCCGAAGGGGTGGATTGGGGGCGGGATTCGGCATTGGAAAGGAGCAACTATAGCAGAAAGGGGGAAATAATCAACATCAAAGAGGACTTGCGGCGGCCGGGTAAACCGGCTGTTCGCCGGCCAGGCCGAGACGGGGGAGGGTGATCACCACCCGGGTCCACTGCCCCGGTTCGCTGTCGACGGTAATCTGACCGCCATGGAGCTTGACGAACTCCCGGGCGTAGAACAGGCCGAGGCCAAAACCACGGATCTGGCCGGCGCCGTCCGGGTCGACCTGGTAGAATTTTTCGAAGATCTTCGGCAGTTCCTCGCGGGGGATCCCCACGCCGCTATCCTGGACGACGATCCGGCACCCCTCGCCTTCCGCTTTCAGGGAGATCATCACCGTACCGGCATCGTAGCAAAACTTGAAGGCGTTATTGATCACCTGGCTGAGGGCGAAGGTGATTTTTTCCCGGTCGAGCGGCAAGAGCGGCAGCGGATCGAGATCGAAGACCGTCTCGACGTCGGGCTTGCTGGCCGCCTCCTTGGAGGTGCGGGCCAGGTGGCGGAGGATTTCGTCGAGCCGGCACGGCTCCAGGTGCGTCCTCTCGCCGGCGTCCATGAAGCGGCTGAAGGCAAGCAGTTCGGTGACCAGCGATTCCAGGTAGCAGGACTGGCCGTAGATCAGCTCCAGGTTTTTCCGCGATTCGGGATCCTGGGGATCGTAGACGCCGCTGGCCAGGTTTTGCAGGAAGAGTGAAATAGTGGTGAGCGGGGTCCGGAACTTGTGGGAAATCAGCGACAGGAAGTTGCTCTTCAGCCGGTCCATGCTCTTCAGGTTGGCGATCTCTTCCTTGAGCGCCTTCTTGTCGAGCGCTTTGTCGACGGCGGTCTTGAGCTGGAGCAGGTTGAGCGGCTTGGTGATGAAGTCGTCGGCATCGGCCTTGAGCGCGTTGAGGATGATCTCCTTCTCGGCATAGCCGGTCATGACGATCACCACCAGCGTCGGCTCGATCTCTTTGAGTCGCCGCAAGAGATCGATACCGTTCAGTTTCGGCATCATCACGTCGGTCAGGATGACGTCGATGCCCCCCTTGCCGAACAGCCGGAGCGCCTCCTCGCCATCGGTCGCCTGCAGGACCCGGTACCCCCTGAGCGCCCGGGCGCAGAGATCGCGGATCACCGCCTCGTCGTCGACGACCAGGATCGATTTAGGGGTACGTTCTACTTCAAATTTGTCGACGACATCCATGGCGGCCTCACCGCAACGTGATTGACTGCTGATCTGTTCAGGAGATCAGGGTATAGACGCTTTCCAGCGCTGCGGCCAACTGGTCGGGACGGTTCCCCCCTGCCTGGGCCAGTTCGGGCTTGCCGCCGCCGCTGCCGCCAACCAGCGGCGCCAGCTGCTTGACCAGCTCGCCGGCTTTGTAACGGTCGGTCAGGTCCCGGGTCACCGCCACCAGCAGATTGACCCGCTCGCCCGTGGTACAGCCGAGCACGACGATCCCGGAGCCGAGCCGGTCCTTGAGGGTATCGGCCAGCTCGCGCAGCCCCTTCGGGTCGTCCACCGTCACCGTTACCGCCAGGACCTTGACCCCGCCGATCGCCCGGGCCCCTGCCAGCAGGTCGGCCGACTGAGCGGCGTTGAGCCGTCCCTGGAGGGTTTCGACTTCCCGCTGCAGGTCTCGCTGTCGGGTGAGGAGTTTCTGCAGCCGGTCCAGGTTGTCGCCTCCCTCGGCCTTGATCAGCTGGGCAATCTGCCGCTTTTCGTCTTCGAGCTCCTGGGCGTAGCGCACTGCCCCCATGCCGGTCAGCGCCTCGATCCGCCGGACGCCTGCGGCGATCCCCGCCTCGGAGACGATCTTGAAGAAGCCGATGTCGCCGGCCGCCCGGACGTGGGTGCCGCCGCACAACTCGGCGCTCACTTCGCCGACCTTGACCACCCGGACCCGATCGCCATATTTTTCGCCGAACAGCGCCGTGGCGCCGCTCTCCATCGCCTCGTCGACGTCCATCTCCCGGACGTCGACCGCTTCGTTGACCATGATGTAACTGTTGACCAAGTCTTCGGTCCGGCGCAGCTCGTCAGGCGACATGGCGGTAAAATGGGTGAAGTCGAAGCGGAGCCGGTCGGGGGCGACCAGCGAACCGGCCTGTTTGATATGCTCGCCGAGCACCTGGCGCAACGCCGACTGCAACAGGTGGGTAGCGGTATGGTTGCGCGCCGTCGCCTGGCGGTCGGCGGTCGCCAGCTTGAGGTCGCACGCATCGCTGTTCTTCAGGGTCCCCTCGATCACGGTGCCGCGATGGACGACCAGATCGGGATAGGGCCGCAGGGTCTCGTCGACCCGGAAATGGGCGCTGCCGGTGGAAATGGTGCCGGTATCCCCCACCTGGCCGCCCGAAGCGCCGTAGAACGGGGTTGTTTCGACGACCACTTCGACCTCTTCGCCGCTCCGCGCCTCGGCAACCTCGACACCGTCACGCACCAGGGCGGTGATGACGGAGTAGGCGCTCTGCTCATGGTAGCCGACGAAGGCGCTCCGCAGGCCGCGGTTGTGCAGCTCCTTGTAGATGGCGGCGATCCCCTCTTCGCCGGAGCCTTTCCAGTGCTCCCGGGCCTGCTCCCGCTGCCGCTCCATGCAGACCTCGAAGCCGGCTTCGTCGATGGAGAACCCCTCGCTCTCGACGATGTCGGCGGTCAGGTCGGTCGGGAAGCCGTAGGTGTCGTGGAGGCGGAACAGCACCTCGCCGGGGATGACGCTCTGCCCTTCCCCCTTGAGCCGGGCGACCTCGTCGTTGAGAATGCGGAGGCCGTTGTCGAGGGTTTCGGCAAATCGCTCCTCCTCGGCCCGGACAACCTTCTTGATATACTCTTCCCGCTCGAAAAGCTCGGGATAGGCCCCGCCCATCACCTCGTTGACCGCATCGACGATCCGGTAGAGGACCGGCTCGGCAAAACCGAGCATCTTGGCATGGCGGGCCGCCCGGCGCATGATCCGGCGCAGGACGTAGCCCCGCCCCTCGTTGGACGGCAGCACGCCGTCGCAGATCAGGAACGTGGTGGCCCGGGCATGGTCGGCGATCACCCGCATCGAGACGTCATCCTTGGCATTGGCGCGATACTGCTTGCCGGCGAGCCGCTCGACATGGCGGATGATCCCCTGCAGCAGGTCGGTGTCGTAGTTGGAGGTGACCCCCTGCATGACGGTGGTGATCCGCTCCAGCCCCATGCCGGTATCGACGGACGGCTTGGGGAGGGGGGTCAGGGTGCCGTCGGCGGCCCGGTTGAACTGCATGAAGACGTTGTTCCAGATCTCCATGTAGCGGTCGCAGTCGCAGCCAACCGTACAGTCGGGGCTGCCGCAGCCGACCTCGGGACCATTGTCGTAGAAGATCTCGGAGCAGGGGCCGCAGGGGCCGGTATCGCCCATCGACCAGAAATTGTCTTTCTCGCCGAAGCGGAAGATCCGCTCCCGCGGGACCCCTTCCTGGAGGTGCCAGATGTCCGCCGCCTCGTCATCGTCGGTATAGACCGAGACGTAGAGGCGCTCCTTGTCGAGCCCCAGCTCCTTGGTCAGGAATTCCCAGGCGAAGGCGATCGCCTCTTTCTTGAAGTAGTCGCCGAAGGAGAAGTTGCCGAGCATCTCGAAGAAGGTATGGTGGCGGGCAGTCCGACCGACATTCTCCAGGTCGTTGTGCTTCCCTCCCGCCCGGACGCATTTCTGGGCGGTGCAGGCCCGGCGGTAATCGCGCTTTTCGAGGCCGAGGAAGACGTCTTTGAACTGGTTCATCCCGGCATTGGCGAAGAGGAGGGTCGGGTCGTTCCGCGGAATGAGCGGCGAGCTGGCAACGATGGTGTGGTCGCGGTCGGCGAAGAATTTCAGGAATCTGGCACGTAGTTCTGTTCCGGTCATCTGATCCTCATTTAGGCAAAGTCATGGGTCAATTTCGTGTTCGGCCACCTGCAGGGCGGCCAGGACGTTGGCCAGGGAAAAGCCCCGGCGGAGGAACCAGCCGACCGCCCGCCGCTTCTCCCGGGGATCGGCCGCCGCCGTGAGACGGGGGAATTTCCGCGCCAGCAGCTCGCCGATGGCGGCCCGTTCGTCGTACCCGGCCGTCTCCCGGGCCAGTGCCTCCGCCGCCAGCTCCGGCGGAATCCCCCGGCGACGCAGTTCCTGCCGGAGACGGAAGCCGGCCAGCCGCCCGCTGGCCAGTGCGGTTTCAACCAGCCGCCCAGCCAGCCGCCGATCGTCGAGGTAGCCGCAATCGCGGAGCCGGGCAACGGTCTCGGCAATCTCCGCCGGCGCAAACCCCTTCCGTTCGAGCTTCCGGATCAGCTCCAGCTCGCTGTGGTCGCGGCGGGTGAGGATCGCCAGGGCAGCGGCAAAGCCGTTTTGCGGCCGGTCCATCTAGTATTTGTCGGGAACTGCGCCCCCGTCACCTTCAACCGGCGGTTCCTCGTCATGGACAAACTGGTCCCAGGTGCTGTCCGACGTTGACGAAATACCCGACACCTTGAGGGCGAAATCGTCCGGGTTGGAGGATTGGCGCAACGCTTCTTCGTAGGTGATCAGCTTCTGGGTGTAGAGCTGCATCAGCGACTGGTCGAAGGTCTGCATCCCGTAGGTGGTGTACCCCTGGGCGATCGCCTCCGGCAACAGTTTGGTCTTGTCCTTGTCGTCAATGTACTCGCGGATTCGGGCGGTGCCGATCATGATCTCCACCGCCGGCACCCGCCCCTTGCCGTCGGCCCGCGGCACCAGCCGCTGGGAGATGACGCCGCGCAACACCCCCGACAGCTGGATCCTGATCTGCCGCTGGTGGTACGGCGGGAAGACCGAGATGATCCGGTTGACCGTTTCGGCCGCGTCGAGGGTATGGAGCGTCGACATCACCAGGTGGCCGGTTTCGGCGGCGTGCATGGCAGTCTCGATCGTCTCCAGGTCGCGCATCTCGCCGACCAGGATCACGTCCGGGTCCTGGCGGAGGGCGCCCTTGAGGGCATCGGCGAACGACAGGGTGTCGAAGCCGACTTCCCGCTGGCTCAGGATGCTCTTTTTATCCCGGTGGAGGTATTCGACCGGGTCCTCAACGGTGATGATGTTGCAGGTCCGGTTTTCGTTGATGTAATCGATCATCGCCGCCAGGGTGGTCGATTTACCGCTGCCGGTGGTCCCGGTGACCAGCAGCAGCCCCCGCTCCTCCAGGGCCAGCTTTTTCAGGACCGGCGGCAGGTTAAGCGCTTCGAGGGAGGGGATGCCGAACGGGATGAAACGGAACACCATGGCGACGGTGCCGCGCTGGGAGTAGGCACTGACCCGGAAGCGGCCGAGACCGGGGACACCATAGGCCAGGTCGACCTCGTAGTGTTCCTCGAAGATTCGCTGCTGGCGCTCGTTCATGATCGCGAAGGCCATTGCCCGGACCTGATCGGGCGCCAGCCGCGGCGCATTCGGGATCGGCCGCAGCCGGCCATCGATCCGGACTACCGGCGGCAGGCCGGTCTTGATATGGACATCGGAGGCTTTCGCCCTTACCGCCACCGCAAGGATTTCATTCAGCTCCATGGCCTACCCCTGTCCTTCGCCGCTCTCCTTGGGCGCCAGGCCGACCGCGGCGAACAGCTTTCCTTCCACCTCGGCGGCGATTTCCGGATGCTCGCGGAGGAAGACGCGGGCATTCTCGCGCCCCTGGCCGATCCGTTCGCTGCCGAAGGAAAACCAGGCGCCGCTCTTGTCGACGATCCCCTTGTCCACCGCCAGATCGAGCAGGTCTCCCTCGCGGGAAATCCCCTCGCCGTAGAAGATGTCGAACTCGACCTCCTTGAAAGGCGGCGCGACCTTGTTCTTCACCACCTTGACCCGGGTCCGGGAGCCGACGATATCGTTCCCCTGCTTGAGGGAGGCGATCTTGCGGATATCGAGCCGGACCGAGGCATAGAACTTGAGGGCGTTGCCGCCGGTAGTGGTCTCCGGGTTGCCGAACATCACCCCGATCTTCATCCGGATCTGGTTAATGAAAATGACGCAACAGTTCGACTTGGAAATGATGGCGGTCAGCTTGCGCAGCGCCTGGGACATCAGCCGGGCCTGCAGCCCCATGTGGGAATCGCCCATGTCCCCCTCGATCTCCGCCTTGGGGACCAGGGCCGCCACCGAGTCGATGACCAGGACGTCGATGGCGCCGCTTCGCACCAGCATCTCGGCGATGTCGAGGGCCTGTTCGCCGGTATCGGGCTGGGAGACGAGCAGATCGTCGGTCTTCACCCCGAGCTTCCGGCCGTAACCGATATCGAGGGCATGCTCGGCGTCGATGAAGGCGGCAATCCCCCCGAGCTTCTGCGCTTCGGCGACGATATGGAGAGCGAGGGTTGTCTTACCCGACGACTCGGGACCGAAGATCTCGATGATCCGCCCGCGGGGGACCCCGCCGACACCGAGGGCCAGGTCGAGGGAGAGTGAGCCGGTGGGAATGGCGGCCACGTCGGGGAGCGCCTCTTCCGCGCCGAGCCGCATGATCGCGCCCTTGCCGAACTGCTTTTCGATCTGGCTGAGGGCCAGCTCAATCGCTTTTTCGCGTTCCTGTGTCACAGCGGCCTCCTGAAATCATCGCCCCGCGCCGGCCGGCGATGGATTGTGGTAGTAAGTTGATCAGAAATAACACAGGTGTTTCGCTCTTTTCAAGCGATCTTTGCGCCGCGACGGCTCACTCCTCGTCGGCCGCCATCCCGGTCGGCGCCGCCAGCCGCCGGTCGTCGGCGAGGGGAAAAACCGGCGGCCGCGCCCCCTCCTCCAGCGGCAGCAGGACGATAAAGGCGCTGCCGAAGCGGGCGGCGGCATCCGTCCCGACGCTCTCCACCCAGACCATGCCGCCATGGGCCTCCACCATTCCCTTGACAATGGCCAGGCCGAGGCCGGCCCCCTTGCCGAGGAATTTGTACTTGCCGCTGGAATGATGGCGAATCTCGCCGATCTCGTAAAACTTGTCGAAAATCTTCACCTGCTCGTCGTGGCTGACCCCGATACCGTTGTCCCGCACCGTCACCTCCAGGTAACAACGGGCCCCCATCTCGGCGTAGAAGCCGGCATTGAAACGGGCCATCGTGTCCCGCTTGGCGGCCAGTGCCGGCCGGTCAACAACCCGGGCATCGATCAGCACGCTCCCGCCGTCGGGAGTGAACTTGACCGAGTTGCCGAGCAGTTCGGCGAAGATCTCCTCGAAGCAGTCCCGGTCGCCGCTGCACGGCGGCAGCCCTTCCATGTTTCCCGTAACGATCTTGAGGTTACGCTCCTCGATGAGCGGTTCGAGCTTGGCGAGCACCTGCCGGACCACCTGGCCGACGCAGAGGGCGGTCTTGGTGACCGGGGAGGTCTTCGCCTCGAGGCGCGCCACCTTGAGGATGTCATTGACGATTTCGGAGAGCCGTTCGCCCCCCTGGTTTATCATGTCGAGGACCTGGCGGGCTTCGCTGTCGAATTCCGCCGACCGGGAGGTGAGTAGAAATTCGGTGCCGCTGATGATGCTGGTGAGCGGCGTCCGGAACTCGTGGGAGATCATGCCGAGGAAACTGCTCTTCATCCGGTCGAGCCGTTCCAGTTCAAGGTTCGCCCGCTCGACGAGCAGCAGGTTGTTGCGGAGCCGGTGCTGGGAAAGGGCCAGTTCGTGGCTGCTTTTTTCCAGCAGCCGGAAAGAACTCATCAGCTCGTCGCTTTTCCACTTGAGTTCGTTGAACAGCCGGACGTTCTCGATGACGATCCCCATCTGGTCGGCAATGGAGAGAAAGAGCCGCATCTCCTCTTCGGAAAAGCGGCGCGGATCGCGGCTCAGCAGATACATAACGCCGGTCACCCGATCCTTGGCCAGCAGCGGCACTGCGGCGATCCCCCCCCAACCGGCGGCGATCTCCGCCGGGATCCCGTCCGCGCCGGACGCCGTCAGGTCTTCGAGGGCCAGCGGGCTCCGGGTTACGGCGGTCCGCTCCAGCAGCCCTCCCGACGGACCATCGCCGCCAAGCGCGGCGGTCAGCTGCGGCGAGACGTTCCAGGAGGCGGCGGGGACCAGGTGTCCTTCCCGCTCCCGGAGATGAATCCCCCCGCCCGCGGCGCCGAACACCTCCACCGTCTCCCGCAGGGTAACCTCGAGCACCGTGTCCTGGTCCATCTCCCGGTTGGCCCGCTCGATGAGGGTGATGAGCGAGGAGAGTTCCCGGTTGCGCTGGCGAAGTTCCCGCTCGGCGCGGTACTTGTAGGTGATGTCCCGGACGGTGGCATGGACCACCTTTTCGTCCCCCAGGTCGATCAGCCGCGCCTCGATCTCACCGCGGAACCGGTCCCCCCCCTTGCGCCGGAAGGTGATCCCGTCGGCCCGCCCCCGGCCGCGCCGGACAACCCGCACCACCAGCGAGGAAAACTTCTCCTGGTCTTCCTCAGGCAGCAAATCCTTGATCCGCAAAGAGGGCATCTCTTCTTTGCTGTAGCCGAGCAGTTCGGTCCCCCGCCGGTTCACCTCAACCAGCAGACCGTTGTCGACGCTGAAAACGAAAATCGCCGTTCCGGCCCCCTCCAGGAGGCTCCGGTAACGGCGCACACTCTTGTCCAGTTCCCGCTGCACCTGCATCAGCTCCCGGACATGAGCCCGCTCCTCGCTGCTCCGCACCCGATGAAAACTGACCATCACCGCCACGAACGTGGCAACCAGCAGCAGGACGAGGAGGGCATGAATATCGAAGAACGGCGCATGCTGGCGGGAACAGAGGATCAGGGCGGTACTCCCCCCCCCGAGCAGCGCCAGTGCTGCCGTCCAGACGATAATCCGGTAAAGCTTGTCGCGTGATAATGTTGTCATGACCCCGCCTCCAGGCAGCGGCGCGGCGGCAGGAAGAGCAATCAGAGGGTCAAAAGCCGCCTCCTCAGCCAATCCAGTGCCGTGACTGCAGTAACCGTCCTGATCTGGTCCCTGCTACCGGAAAAACGATACTCCTTGCTCGTGCAGCCGGCCCGGTCCGCCAGGGCGATGAAGACCGTCCCGACCGGCTTGACGGCATCGCCCCCCTCCGGGCCGGCGATACCGGTGACGGCCAGGGCGAGGTCGCTGCCGGCGAGCCGCCGGGCTCCCTTCGCCATGGCCATGGCAACTTCGGCGCTGACCGCCCCCTTCGCCGCCAGCAACTCTTCGGGCACGTCCAACAGCCGCACCTTCGCCCCGTTGGCATAGGTAACCGCCCCGAGGAGGAAATAGGCCGAGCTGCCGGCCACATCGGTGATCCGCTTGGCAATGAGGCCGCCGGTACACGACTCGGCCAGGGCGAGGCTCACCCGCTTCTCGCGGAACAGCCGGGCCACGGCAAGGTCGATGCTCTCGCCGTCTTCGGCAACGATATGCTCGCCGAGCCGTTCCCGAACCTCCGCCGCCGCCCCGTCGAGCAGCCGCTGGACTGCCTCGCTGCCGTCCCCTTCCCCCCGCAGCCGGACCTGCACCAGCGGATAGTCGACACAGTAAGCGACGCCGAGACCGGGGCGGGCCACGG
The DNA here is from genome assembly GCF_027943965.1 of Geotalea uraniireducens. Lineage (NCBI taxonomy): Bacteria > Pseudomonadati > Thermodesulfobacteriota > Desulfuromonadia > Geobacterales > Geobacteraceae > Geotalea > Geotalea uraniireducens. The sequence goes on from NZ_AP027151.1 coordinate 3,937,541, forward strand.
TCAGGCCGGTCAACCGGGCGCCGATCTCCGCCTCCGACACCCCGAAGAGCGTCAGTTGTCTGGTCCGGACAACCCGTGACTCGTCCCGCCGTGCCAGGACGAGCGGCAGGACCGTCTCCTCCAGCATCCGCACCATCTCCCCCGGCACTCCGGGGAGAAAGATCAGCAGGCAGTCCCGATGGAGGAGCTGGAAACCGCTGGCCGTGCCGGTCGGGTTCGGCACCAGCGTCACCCGGGCCGGCAGCAGGCATTGCCGCTCGTTGGCCGGATGCATCTCCCGTCCCCGCCGGGCGAAGAAATCCTGCAGCCGGGCCAGCGCCTCCTCGTGGAGCACCAGCCGGCGACCGCTGGCCTGGGCAGCAGCCCGGGCGGTGACATCGTCGTCGGTCGGGCCGAGGCCGCCGGTGGCGATCACCAGCTGGTGTTCCGCCGCCAGGCTATCGAGGGCCTCGGCAATCGCCTCTTCGTCGTCCCCGACGGTCAGCTGCCGCCGGACGGCGACCCCTACCCCATAGAGCCGGCCGGCAATGACCGCCGCGTTAGTATCGACGGTTTCCCCGAGCAACAGCTCGTCGCCGATGGAAAGGAGCGCGGCCTTCATTACAGCCATCTCGTCAGCAGATGGAGGACGGCGCAGGCGTACAGCCCGGCGACCACGTCGTCGAGGACAACGCCGTAGCCGTTATGGACCTGCCGGTCGAAGAAGCGGGCCGGCGGCACCTTGACGATATCGAAGAAGCGAAAGAGGAAAAAGCCGGCGACGACGTAACGCGGAGCCGGCGGCACCGCCGCCATGGTCACCAGGTAGCCGATCACCTCGTCGATGACGATCTTCCCCGAATCGTGCTCGCCGAAGAGCGCCTCCGCCCGGCCAGCCGCCCAGCAGGCGAAGAAGAAGAACGGCACGAGCGTCGCCAGGTAAAGCCAGAGCGGCATCCGGGCCAGGATCAGGTAGAACGGGATCGCCCCGAGAGTGCCGACCGTCCCGGAGGCGACGGGGCTGAAGCCGGTACCGAACCAGGTGGCTGCCAGGACAACGAAGCGTCTCATCCCCGGCCGACCTCCCCCTCGACGATCCGGTAGACCTCGAGCAGCGGCAGCCGGCAACGCTCGGCGATCTGCCGGCACGACTCGTATTCCGGTACCACCCGCACCACCGCTTCCCCGTCCCGCAGCACCTTCACCCGGACAGAACCGAGGGAGGTGTCCCGCTCTTCTTCCTGGCGGAGAAGCTTCAGCCGGGCTACCGGATAATGGCGGACGCCGATGGCGGTGGTCTCGTGGAGGATCAGGGCGGCCAGCGTCTCCAGCCGCTCGGGCGGGGCGATAACCGTCAACCGGACCGCCGGCCGGTTCTTCTTCATCTGCAGCGGCGAGAAGGCGGCATCGAGAGCCCCGGCGGCCAGCAGCCGCTCCAGGACGAAGCCGAGCACTTCCGGGTTCATGTCGTCGAGGTGGGTCTCGATCACCCGGACCTCGTCGCGGTCGAGCGCCGCCGGCCGTTCGCCGAGGAAAAGCCGCAGCACGTTGGGAAGATCGGAGAAATCCTTGCTGCCGGCCCCATAGCCGATACCGCTGACGGTCATCGCCGGCGGCTGCGCGACGCCAGTCGCCAGGGCGGCGACGATGGCGGCGCCGGTAGGGGTGACCCGCTCGCCCTCTCCTGCCGCTCCGTGGACCGGCAGCCCGCGAAGCAGTTCCGCCGTCGCCGGCGCCGGCACCGGCAGCAGGCCGTGGGCAGTTTCGACGAAACCGCCGCCGAGCGGGAGCGGGCCCGTCTCGATAACATCGATCCCCAGGTGGTCGAGGGCCGCCGCAGTACCGACGATGTCGACGATCGAATCGACCGCCCCCACCTCGTGAAAATGGACCAGGTCGAGCGCCACGCCGTGGACTTTCGCCTCGGCCTCGGCCAGCCGGAAAAAAATCCGCTGCGCCGTCTCCTTCACCCCGGCGGCCAGGGGGCTCGCCTCGATCATCGCCGCAATCCCCGCATAGTGACGATGCGGCTGATGCTCCTCCACCCGGACGACGAACCGGTTGGCGGCAATCCCCCGGCGGCTGGTCCGCTCAACCGCCAGTTCGTAGCTCGAAGGGGGAAGCGGCAGACAGGCCACCGCCTCGCTTACCACCGCGAAGGGGACCCCCAGGTCAAGCAGTGCCGCCACGGTCATATCGCCGGCGATACCGGCAAAGCAATCGAAATAAAGAACCTTCATCACCAATCCATTCCCCGCACCGTCACTCCCGGTTGATCAGGCTTGCCGCCACTGCCGCGCCGAAACCGTTGTCGATATTCACCACCGTCACCCCGGCGGCGCAGGAATTGAGCATGCCGAGCAGGGCGGCGATCCCGCCGAAAGCGGCACCGTACCCCACCGAGGTCGGCACGGCGATCACCGGCCGGTCGACCAGCCCCCCGACCACCGACGGCAGCGCCCCCTCCATGCCGGCCACGACGATCAGCACCGCGGCGGCGAACAGCTCCTCCCGCCGGGCCAACAGCCGGTGGATACCCGCCACCCCCACGTCGTAAAGATGTTCCGTCTCGTTCCCCAGCGCCCGGAGAGTAACCACCGCCTCCGCCGCCACCGGAATGTCGGAGGTCCCGGCGGAGATGACGAGTACCCGCCCCCGGCCACGGCGCTCCGGCGGTTTCTGTTCGAGGGTCAGGCAGCGGGCCGCCTCGTGGTAACGGGCGGCGGGAAAGGCCTCCAGCACCTGCAACGCCTTGCCCTCGTCGATCCGGGTCACCAGAATGTTGTTCCCCTGGGCGACAAGGGCAGTCATGATCCGCTCGATCTGGCCGACACTCTTCCCGGCGCCGAAGATCACCTCCGGAAACCCCTGGCGGAGTCCGCGGTGGTGGTCGACCACCGCTTCGCCCAAATCCTCGAACGGCAGATGGCGCAGCCGGGTCAGGACGTCGTCTTCGTTGAGATCGCCGTTCTTAAAATTACGCAGCAGGGTTTTCAGCTCCTGCGGATCCATGGTCACCATCCATTGCAGAAATATTGGGCAATCGTAATAAAATACCACTATTTCCGGGAGCTGGGAAGGAAAGATTTGCCGAGGGAGGGCCGGCACCCATCGTCGGGAAACGACGGGCGCCGGCACGGCAGACCGATCAGTCGTGTTCCTGGCGGAACAGGCTGCAGAGCTGGGCGGGAAAGTCGATAACCGGCAGCAGCGGGCGCAGCGCCGGCGGTATGCCCCGGCGCCCTTCACCCGGCGCCGGACCGAAATCGGGCTTGACGATGGAGAGGAGCACCAACAGCAACAGCACGACCGTCTGGGCGATGCCGAAAGCCACGCCGAGCCGGTAGGTCTGTACATAGGCCCCGTTGTCAAAGACCGCCAACCGATTGAGCCCAGTCAACGCCGACAGCGCCTCAAGCCACGGCCCGAGGAAAAAGACCCCGAAGGCGGTAGCCACCGCCGTCACCACCCACTTGACCACTACCCAGCGATGACGGAAAAACCCCCAGTTGGTCGTCAGGCAGATCAGCCCGCCCGAAACGATCGAACCGATCACCCCCGGCCCGATCAGCCAGTTGTCCAGGGAGCGGATCGCGTCGTTGACGGCGAACAGCTCGTCGCCGTTGGCCGCCTGGCGGTCCTTGTAGAGCAGGATGAGAATCGCCTGGGCGCCGCCGATCCACATCATCGCCGAGAAGGTGTGGAGATACTTGAGCAACAACCGGGTCTGCTGGCCTGCCTGGAGCGTGATCTGCATGTGCGCCTCCGAACGGTACGGCAGCCGGCCTGCCGACCGGCCACCTTGATGCGTGCGGAGGGAGAGAAGTGCAAGGCCGATTCCCGTATACAGGGGCGTGACGTATACGTAAAAAGCCCACAAAAACGGGCTATTGCCAAAACAGCAACAGCCCATTCCGGGGCTTTTCGTGCCAACGGGGACACACCCTGTGCCGATCGAGGCACAGGGGAGCCGCTCAGTTATGTTCCTGTGTGGCGTGGAACTCCAGCTCCTTCCAGTTCTCCATGGTATTGTCGAGTCGCCACTGGGAAGGGGCGAGATAGGCCAGCCGCCCCTCGCCGTCCAGGTAGCAGGCCATCGCTTCCCGCTTCTGGAACTCGTCGAGCTTGCGCTTGTCGCCGGTCACCCAGCGGGCCGTCACGTAACCGACCGGTTCATAGGTGGCCCGGACATTGTACTCGTACTCGAGCCGATGCATGACCACGTCGAACTGGAGGACCCCGACGGCGCCAACGATCCAGTCGCTCCCCATCAGCGGCCGGAACACCTGGGTGGTTCCCTCTTCGGCCAGCTGGGTCAACCCCTTCTCCAACGCCTTGGACTTCAGCGGATCGAGGAGCCGCACCTTGCGGAAGTGCTCCGGAGCGAAGCTCGGAATGCCGGTGTACTTGAGATCTTCTCCCTGGGTGAAGGTATCACCGATCTTGATCGTGCCGTGGTTGTGGATGCCGATGATGTCCCCCGGGTATGCCTCGTCGACGTTGGTCCGGTCCTGGGCCATGAAGATGGTGGCGTTGCTGAGCTGGGTGTCACGGCCGGTCCGGACATGGCGGACCTTCATTCCCCGGGTGAATTTCCCCGAACAGATCCGGAAGAAGGCGATCCGGTCCCGGTGGGCCGGGTCCATGTTCGCCTGGATCTTGAAGGCGAAGGCGGTGAACGGCTCTTCGTAGGGGGAAACGACCCGGCTCTGCGCCGCCCGTGGCAGCGGGGACGGGGCATGGTCAACGAAGGTGTCGAGCAGCTGCTGGATACCGAAGGTATTGATGGCACTGCCGAAGAAGACCGGCGTCTGCAGCCCGGCCAGGTATGCCTCTTCTTCGAAGGGATGGGCCGCTCCCTCCAGCAGTTCGACGTCGTTGCGCAGCTCTTCCACCTGGGAACCGAGCAGTTCGTCGAGCCGTGGATCGGCGAGGTCGTTCATGGTGGCGATCTGCCCGGTCCCCTGTTCGGCATCGGGATCAAAAAAAGTCAGTTCCTTGCGGTAGAGATGATAGGTGCCGCGGAAGCGCTTCCCCATCCCGACCGGCCAGGTCATCGGCGCGCACTGGATCTGCAGGACGCTCTCGATTTCATCGATCAGGTCGAGCGGCTCCCGCCCCTCCCGGTCCAGCTTGTTGATGAAGGTCATGATCGGCGTGCTGCGCAGCCGGCAGACTTCGAGCAGCTTCTTGGTCTGGCTCTCCACCCCCTTCACCGAGTCGATCACCATCAGCACCGAGTCGACGGCGGTCAGCACCCGATAGGTATCCTCGGAGAAGTCGTTGTGCCCCGGCGTGTCGAGCAAGTTGATCTCGAAGTCCCGGTAGGTGAACTTCATCACCGAAGAGGTCACGGAGATGCCGCGCTGCTTCTCCATCTCCATCCAGTCGGAGGTGGCATAGCGGGCACTTTTGCGCGCCCGGACCTCGCCGGCCTGCTGGATCGCCCCGCCGAAGAGGAGCAGCTTTTCGGTAATGGTGGTCTTCCCGGCGTCCGGATGGCTGATGATCGCGAAGGTGCGGCGTTTGTCGACTTCCAATTGGTTGTGCTTCTGCAAAATGGTTCTCCCGCGTTGGTTTTCCGAGAAAAATCTGGACAAACAAAAGGCGAAGAAGATATCTTCGCCTTGTTGATCATCCTACTATAGATCAATGGTTCATTACAACCGAAGAAATTCCACGGCGACTTCACCCCCCAAGGGACTGGCTCATGAGTGACTACTATCAGCTGACCACCGTTAACGACGTTCAGCAGGACAGCCAACAGATTCTGGCAATCCTGACGGACATCAAGAACGGCGCCCGCACCAATGATCTGCGGCTGCTCAACTACTACCGGTCGATTCCGGTCAACTACGGCGCCACTGTCGAGCATATCGACGGCGACGTAGTGGAACTGGCGGTGCAGCAACAGCAAGCCATCGTCATGCAGATGGAAAAACAGACCTTCATCAAGAGCGACCACTTCCCGAAGGACGTCCTGGCCGCCGTCAGCTACATCAACATCGACAAATGCCGGGCCCTGGTGAGCAAGTTCGCCTACGCGGTGATCCGGGCCGAACGCCGGCAATTCGTCCGGGTCGAGGTCCGGGAACGGATCGAAGTCGGCTTCACCGCCACCGGCGCCACCTTCAACGGCACCCTCCATGACATTTCCATCGGCGGGCTGGCGGTCGCCGCCGAACTCGCCAATCCCCCCGAAGACAACCTGGTGGGAACCGTCACCCTCAAGCTGCCGGACACCCCCTGCGAAATGCCGGCCAAGCTGCTCCGGCGGATCGAAGTCGACGACCGCAGCCTCTTCATCATGGAGACCAGACCCAACGCCCGGGCGGAAAAGGCGATCTCCCAGTTCATCTTCCAGCGGCAGGTGGAGATAATCAGAGAACTGAAAGACAGCATCTTCTAGGGGGCTCGCGGCTGTCAGCACGCCATCTTCGCCAGCGCCTCCCGCTGCCAATCCTCGCCGTAGCTCCGCTACGCCTCCGGTCGTCACTCCCGTGGCAATTGGCCCTATCTTCCACAAAGCCTCAAAAACTCCCTCCCCCTTTGATGGGGGAGGGCCGGGGAGAGGGTGAAAAGCGGTGGCGCGTCCACCCGCACCCTCCCAACAAAGGAGGGAGGAGAAAATGAAGCGGAAGATCGGTGATAATCAGGTCTCTCGTTACCAGCAAATCTGTCGCACTGCCAAGGCGATGAACCGCTCGTCCCTCGCCCGCTAACGCCGGAATATATAACGATCGAGGGTCCAGGAACCGCCGCCACTGAAAAGGAGCGAGAGGGCCATCCCGAGCAGCGCCAGATTGTATTCGAAACCGTTGCCATGACCGGGGACGCAGGCCATGTTGAGGAAGAAGCCGTTCGCCCAGTGAACCTTGTAGATCGCCACCGCCATCACTGCGGCGATGCCGAAGGCGGACAGCCGGGTAAAGATACCGCACAGCACGCCGACGCCGCCGCCGAATTCGGCGATGATCGCCAGCAGGGTGAAGATCGGCGGGATGCCGAGCTTCGTTTCGAAGGTAGCGAAGGTGGCGGTCAGCCCGTGACCGCCGAAAGCCCCGAACAGTTTCTGCGAACCGTGGGCGATGAAGATGAGGCCGAGCGGCAGCCGCAGCATGAGGAGCGCCAGGGAATCGGCCCTGGCACCCAGGCTTGATTTGGCCATGGAAACCTCCCGTCAGGAGAGATGGAACCGGGCGGCACGGCAAGTCCGGCCGACCCGCAGCTATTCATGCCACAACGCCGCGACGGACGCAACAGAAACCAGCCGCCGGTTCCGGTCGGCGAAAATGGTTTGAGCCGCAAGCGCCATTGCGGTATGATGAAAAGCCGGTCCGGCATGCCGGACGATCCGGCGGGCGCCGACGCGCCCCATGAAACCCAGCAAGGAGACGACGCCATGTTCTTTCCCCAGTTCCGCGCCCGGCGCATCCGCGGCAAGGAAGTCTTCCGCCGCATGGTCAGGGAAAACGCCCTTTCCGCCAACGATCTGATCTATCCGATGTTCTCCGCCTTCGGCAAGGGGATCAGGAAAGAGATCTCCTCCATGCCGGGCATTTACCAGCAGTCGATCGAATACATCGTCGAGGAGGCCCAGGAGGTCTACGAGCTGGGGGTTCCGGCGGTAATCCTGTTCGGTATCCCCGAGACGAAGGATGCGGTCGGCAGCGATGCCTACGCCGAACACGGCATCATCCAGGAGACGATCCGGGCGCTGAAGAAAGGGGTGCCGGGGCTGGCGGTCATCACCGACGTCTGCATGTGCGAATACACCGATCACGGCCACTGCGGCATCATCAAGGACGGCGACGTCGACAACGACGCCACCCTGGAGCTGCTCGCCAAGGAAGCCCTCTCCCACGCCCAGGCCGGCGCCGACATGGTCGCCCCCTCGGACATGATGGACGGCCGCGTCGCCGCCATCCGCGACACCCTCGACGAGAACGGCTTCGACCATCTGCCGCTGATGAGCTATGCGGTGAAATATGCCTCCGGTTACTACGGGCCGTTCCGCGAAGCGGCCGAGTCGACCCCCCAGTTCGGCGACCGTCGCTCCTACCAGATGGACCCGGCCAACCGGCGCGAAGCGCTGCGCGAGGCGAAGATGGATGTGGAGGAAGGGGCGGATATCCTGATGGTCAAGCCGGGGCTCCCCTACCTGGACATCCTCCGCGACCTGCGGGAGGAATTCGACCTGCCGATGGCGGTCTACAACGTTTCCGGCGAATACAGCATGATCAAGGCCGCCGGCCGGATGGGGTGGATCGACGAGGAGCGGGTGATCATGGAGACGCTGCTCTCTTTCAAGCGGGCCGGGGCCGACCTGATCCTCACTTACCACGCCAAGGAAGCGGCCCGGCTGCTCCACAAAGGCTACGAGGCGGCCCGTGCCGGCCGCTGCGGCTGCCCGTAAGCCAGACCTACCGGTCAGAAGACACGAAGCCCCTCTTCCCGCCGCCTTAACGGCCGGGGAGAGGGGCTTCTCTTTTTCAGACTCCTAAGGGACCAGGGCGATCTTGCCGAAGGTGCTCGCCTCGATGACCGCGTGGTGGGCGGTCGGCGCTTCGGCGAGCGGCAGTTCCCGGCTGACCACCGGCCGGAGGGTGCCGTTTTCCAGCCCGGCGCCAAAGGCGGCGTGCATGCTCGCCAGTTCCGGCGCCGTGGCGCTGTAGAGGCTCATGCCGAGGATCGCGCTTTCCGGCAGGAAGGTCGCCCGCGGATCGATCTCCACCGGGCCGCGGCTGCCGATCACCACCACCCGCCCCTTGGGCGCCAGCACCCCCAGGTCGTTCCCCAGGTTGACATTGGCCAGCATCTCCAGGATAAGGTCCGCGCCGCGGCCGCAGGTCAGCTCGCGGAGCTGCTCCAGATAGCCGGCGGCATGATGGTCGAGGACGTGGTGTGCTCCTTGGGCCAGCACCAGCTGCCGCCCCTGCTCGGAGCCGGCGGTGCCGATCACCCGCAGCCCCGCCGCCCGCGCCAGCTGCACGGCGCCGATCCCCACCCCGCCGCTGGCGCCGTGAACCAGCACCGTCTCGCCGGCAACGGCCCGGGCCCGCTGAAAGAGCGCCCGGAACGCCGCACCGTAAGGGACACCGAGGGCCGCCCCCTGACCGAAGGAGATCGCCTCCGGCAGCGGATGGGTCTGGAACTCCTCGCAAAGGACCTTCTCGGCGTAGGTCCCGGTCAGGCACCAGGCGACGTAAACCCGCTGCCCGACGGTCCGGTGCTTCACCCCGGCCCCCACCGCCTCGATCACTCCGGCGCCGTCGATTCCCGGAGTGTAGGGGAGCGGCAGGTCCGGGCGGTACAACCCGGCCCGGATGTAGGTATCCACCGGGTTCACCCCGGCGGCATGCACCCGCACCACCACCTGCCCCGTCCCCGCTTGCGGCTCGGCCACGTCCGCCAGCCGCAGTACCTCCGGCGCCCCGAATCCATGGACCTGGATCGCTTTCATTTCCCGCCTCCCGTTCGCCGCTCTTTGTTCCAGACCGGACCGCCGTTTAAGTATAGCAGCGGCAGGACGATCTTCAACGCCGGCCAGCGGGGACGGAAACGGCAAAGGCCCGCGCCATGGCGGGCCTTGTCATCAATCGGCAGAAGGGGAAACGTTCGGGATTCGATGGCATGGCCACAAGTATGGTACCATAGAGAGAAGCGCCGCGCGCCGGAGAAAGGAACCCCGATGGGCCGCCTCCTCTTCCGCTATCTCGAACCGACCTTCTGTGCCGGGCTCCTGGACGACCCGGTGCTCTACCTCCACTCCCGGCCCCTCGGGCGGGCGATCCTGATCGACTGCGGCCAGTTGCACCACCTGGCCAAGCGGGTCCTCAAATCGCTCGACGCCGTCTTCGTCAGCCACGCCCACATGGACCACTTCATGGGGTTCGACACCCTGGTCCGCCACATCCACGTCTCGCCCCGGACGGTAGAGCTGTTCGGCCCGCCGGGGATCGCCGCCAGGGTGGCCGCCAAGCTGGCCGGCTACGACTGGAACCTGGCCGAAGCCTCCTGGTGTACCTTCCGGGTCCACGAGGTCCATGCCGACCGGCTGCGGCACTTCGCCTTTCCCGGAGCCGCCGGCTTTTCCTGCCGGGAGGAGGGGGAAACGGCGCGCCGCGATCGAACGATCTGGGGCAACGATTTTCTCACCGTCGAGGCCGCGCTCTGCGACCACAAGATCCCCTCGCTGGCCTTCCGGATCACCGAGCGGCCGACCTTCTGGATCGACGGGGACAAGGTCCGGCAGGCAGGGCTGGTGCCGGGGGAATGGCTGCGCGAGCTGAAACGGCGCTTCTATCAGGGGACCCTGGCCGACGGTGGGCTGACAGTGCTGCGGCAACGGGGCGACAAAGTCAGCGCGGACGAGGTCGCCGATCCCGACGCTCTCCTGGCGGCGATCCGGCAGGAACAGACCCCCGCCAGCATCGGCTACCTGACCGACATTGCCATGAACGCCGCCAATCGCGCCACGGTACGTGAGTTCCTCGCCGGGGTGACCCTGTTGATCTGCGAAGCGTCGTTCCTCGCCACCGACCGGGCCAAGGCCCGCACCTCCCACCACCTCTGCACCGGCGACGTCAATCTTCTCGTCCGGGAGCTCCGCCCCGCCTTCCTCCTACCGATGCACCTGTCGAAGAGCAACAACGGCCGGAGCGCCGAGTTGTACGGGGAACTCTCGCTGCCGGCAACGACCGTCCTGCTCCGGCTCCCCGAACACCTCACCCCCCGGCCGTTCCTGCCGACAGAATTCCCCCGGATCGGCCGCCGCTGAGCGGGTTGGCCGCTACTCGGCGCCGAGCCAGGTCTCGACCCGCGCCAGCTCCTCGCCCCAGCCGGCGCCGAGCCGGGCGGCGAGGAACGTCGCGTAGAGGCTGTCGAAAAGCTGCAGCCCCTCCTCGAGAACGAACATCCGCTCGTAGAACGCCGCTTCCCGCTCACTCGTCTCGTCAACGGTGTTGTCCCGCTCGATGGTCACCTTCGGCGCCTTGAAGCCGGCGAAATGGAACAGCTCCCCCTTGAGGGTCAGCTTCCAGCTGTTCTCGTCCTTCTCCAGGTACAGGGTCGCTTCGGTGATCCGCTTGCCGTTGGCCAGGGCGGTCCGGACCTCGCGGAAGTGATCCTGGGGACCGGCAACGGTGATCTTCTGGGTGCCGTTCTCCCCGGCGCTCAGCAGCACCAGCCGGTCGTTCAGGTAGGCGACGAACGGCTCGCCGGCCAGGGCGGTCCCTTCCCGGGTCACCCGGTATTCCGACGTTTCGGTCATCGTCCGGTGCAGCAGCCAGAGGAGGAAATCCCAGCCGAGCCACTGGTTGCTCCGGATCAGGTCGATCGCCGCGTCGGAAGTTGCCTGGTTGGCCTTGGCCAGCGCCGGCTGCAGTTCGCCGGCCACCACCCGCTCGGCGCGGGCAAAGGGGTGGATCGCCACCAGGCGCAGGCCGTCGAAGGTCTTTTTGAACTGGCTCTCGAACAGCTCCATCACCGGTGCGGAGAGCGAGGTGAAGGAGACGATCCCGCTCCGGGTATCCCAGACCGCATCCCAGGCGCTCGGCACCGGCAGGGTCTTGGCCAGCAGATTCGCCCGCACCGCTTCTTTCAACTCCTCCCGCTTCTGCTTCGGCACTCGGTTCAGGCCGGGATTGGCCGCCAGATACTCATGCTCGGCCACCTGCAGGTAGGCCTTGAGCAGCGCCGCCGGCAGCTTCCGCTGGTCGCGGCGCAGGGTAAACACCACGTAGTGGTCGCGCCAGAAGGCGGCGGGAACGGCAAAATCCATCTGCCGGTGATCATCGAGGTGCACCCAGCCGACCGATTGCTCGGCCAGCTCCTGGTCGATGGGGTGGAACGCCTGGCCGGCCAGCCGCGCGGCCACCCACTCGTAGAGATCGCCGGCCGGCAGCTCGCCGGCGACCTGGAACTGGCAGAGGGCAACGGTGTTTGCTACTATTCCCATAAGGCAACTCCTTGGCAGAATTTTGAAAGGGACATTTGATACACCTTTTCCGCCATGAGGGCAAGGGGTTTGTCGGCGGCCGGCCGACGGCAAAAAAATGTCGGGCACCGGACAAATCATTAAAGATTCTAATGGAACCACCGATAAGCTAACTCAATAATCGTAATTGATTTTCCGGATACCGGCAGAGCCCGGGCGGCACCCGGCCCCGTCGCCGGCCCCGACCCCGTCCAGAAGGACGAAAGGAGCCATAGTTCATGGATAACAGCTACACCTTCGGCGACGTTACCGTCACCGAACAAGAGGTGGCGCAGCACATGGTCGCCGCGGTAAAGACGATTTTCTCGACGATGATCTTCATCGATGACATCGTCGAGGATTACCCGCTGGAAAAGCCGGTGTCGCATTTCCACTGCAGCATCTCCGGCATGGTCGGGCTCGGCGGCGCCTTTTCCGGAATGGTCGGCGTCCACCTTCCCGAGGACTTCGCCCAGGAAGCGACCGCCTCGATGCTCGGCATGACCGTCGAGGAAGTCGACGCCGAGAGCGATATCAATGATGCGGTGGGGGAGATCACCAACATGCTGGCCGGCGAGGTCAAGATGCTCTTTTCCGACAAGAATCTTCATCTCTGCCTGTCGACGCCGTCGATCATCTCCGGTAAGGACTACACCATCGAAGTGATGAACAACAATTGTGCGGTCATCGTCCCCTTCTACCGCGGCGAACAGCGCTTTATCGCCACCCTGCAGATTTCCGCCAGCTGAAAAGGGCGCCAGACCGGGCATCTTTCGCTTTCCTTTTGGCAAATTCCGGCTACACTTGAGCGGAGATCAGCCAAAGGAGGAAAGCAGCATGCAGGAACGTTCCGGTATCATCACATTCAAAGGAAACCCGATGACCTTGCTCGGGCCGGCATTGAAAGTCGGCGATCAGGCGCCACCGTTCACCGTTGTCGACACGGCCCTGGCACCGGTCACTCTGGCGGCCCTGGCCGGCAAGGTCAAGATCATCAGCGCCGTCCCCTCGCTCGACACCCCGGTCTGCGACACGGAAACCCGCCGTTTCAACCAGGAAGCGGCAACACTCCCCGACAACGTAGTGCTGCTGACCGTCAGCCTCGACCTCCCCTTCGCCCAGAAACGCTGGTGCGGGGCGGCCGGCATCGACCGGGTCAGCACCGTCTCCGATTATCGCGACCGTTCCTTCGGCCTCGCCTACGGTGTGCTGATCAAGGAGCTGATGCTCCTCTCCCGGTGCATCTTCGTCATCGACGGCCAGGATACGATCCGCTACATCCAGCAGGTCCCGGAAGTCACCAGCGAACCGGACTACGCCGCGGTACTCGCCGCGACCAGGGCGCTGCTGGCATAACCGCGGCCGACTCCGCTGCCCGGGGGGAATCCCCCGGGCACTTTGCCGTTGACAGGCGTGCTGGCATCCGTTATAAGGACAAACAAGACCTTTATTGTCTTTTTGTTGCGGGAGGATGAATATGGAGTATAGTAGGAAGTGCTTGGGCATCCTGCTCCTTCTGGCGGCCCTGCTCGGCACCCCGGCAAGCGGCGCCATGGCAGCCACGGTTCTCTTCGACCAGGGGCACAACCAGCGGTTTCTCGCCGACCGGCAGCAAGACCTCGACCTCTCCGGCCTGGCCGACCAGTTCATCAACGCCGGCTTCACGGTAAAGACCACCGCCGCGCCGCTCTCCGCGGCGACCCTGGCCGGGGTGGACGCCCTGGTGATCTCGGGGGCGCTGGCACCGCTCGCCCCGGCCGAAGAGACAGCGGTCCGGCAGTTCCTGGAACGTGGCGGCAGACTCAGCATCATGCTGCATGTCCCTCAGCCGCTGGCGCCGTTCCTGGAGCAACTCGGCGTCCTCACGTCCAACGGCGTGATCCGCGAGCGAACCGACATCATCGGCAACGAGGCACGCAATTTCCGGGTGAACCGGCTAGCCGCCGATCCTCTCTTCGCCGGCATCCGCTCGTTCGCTCTTTACGGCAGCTGGGCGTTGCTTAACGAAGGGAAGACATGCCGCCCGCTGGCGCTGACCGGCCCGGATGCCTGGATCGATCTGAATCTCGACAATCAGCAGGATCAGGGCGATGCAGTGCAGGCTTTCGCGGTGATCGTCGGTGGCGAGTACGGCCGGGGCCGGTTCCTGGTCTTCGCCGATGACGCCATTTTCCAAAACCGTTTCCTGCAGGAGGGAAATCTCCTCCTGGCACGGAATCTGGTGGCCTGGCTCGGTCAGCCGGCCGCCGATACATCCCGGTCACGACGGCTCTAGCCCTTGGCGCTGCCGCCGGACCAATCAACTTACCAGGAGGAATTGATTCATGGCTACCCGACTCGAACTTTACAAATGCTCCATCTGCGGCAACATCGTCGAAGTCCTGCACGCCGGCCCCGGCCCCCTCGCCTGCTGCGGCGCGCCGATGGAGCTGCAGACCGAAAACACCGTTGATGCGGCCAAGGAAAAACATGTCCCGGTCATCGAAAAGGGCAACGGCACCATCACCGTCAAAGTCGGCAGCGTTCCCCATCCGATGGAGGAAAAACACTACATCGAGTGGATCGAACTGGTTGCCGACGGCACCGTCTACCGCCAGCACCTCAAGCCGGGCGACGCCCCCGCCGCCACCTTCTGCCTCAGCGCCACCACCGTCACTGCCCGCGCTTACTGCAACCTGCACGGTCACTGGACGGCAGCCGCCTAGCCAGCCGGTCGGACATCATGAAAAAAGGCCTGCGTTCCCGCAGGCCTTTTTTCGTTACCGCTTTACCCGAAACCCCGCCTTCTCCAGCTTACCGAGGTCGAGGCCGTCTTGCCGCCGCTCCTCCTTGGGCGACGGCTGTCGCCGCTGCGGCTCCCCGCCACCACCAGGGCTCGCCTCGCGGATCGACAGCGAGATCCGCCGCCGCGCCTGATCAACCGCCAGCACCTTGACCTGCACTACCTGACCGACCTGCACCGCCTCGTGGGGGTCCTTGACAAACCGGTTCGCCAGGTGGCTGACGTGGACCAGCCCGTCCTGGTGTACGCCGACGTCGACGAAGGCACCGAAGGCGGTGACGTTGGTTACCACCCCCTGGAGGATCATCCCTTCGCGGAGATCGGCCAGCTCCTTGAGATCGTCACGGAAGGCGGCGGCGACGAACTCCTGCCGCGGATCGCGCCCCGGCTTCCGCAGCTCGGCCAGGATGTCGCGCAGGGTCGGCAGACCGACGCTCTCGCTCACGTAGCGGGCCGGGTCGAGCCGCCCCACCAGCGCCGGATCGGCGACCAGGGCCGCCAGCGACACCCCGAGATCGGCGGCCATCGCCGCCACCAGCGGATAGCGCTCCGGGTGGACGGCGCTGTTGTCGAGCGGATGGGCCGCCGCGCGGATCCGCAGGAAACCGGCCGCCTGTTCAAAGGCCTTGTCGCCGAAACGGGGAATCTTGAGCAGCTCCTGGCGGGAGGTAAACGGGCCGTGCGCGTCACGGTGGCGGACCACCGCCTTGGCCAAGGCCGGCCCGAGACCGGAAACGTAGGAGAGGAGCGCCGAGGAGGCGGTGTTGAGATCGACGCCGACGTAGTTGACGCACGACTCCACCACGTCGTCGAGGGCCTTTTTCAGGGCGGCCTGGTTGACGTCGTGCTGGTACTGGCCGACGCCGATGCTTTTCGGGTCGATCTTCACCAGTTCCGCCAGCGGGTCTTGGAGCCGGCGGGCGATCGAGATTGCGCCGCGGACGGTCAGGTCGAGCTCGGGAAACTCCTCCCGGGCTACCTCCGATGCCGAGTAGACGCTGGCCCCCGCCTCGCTGACCATCACCGTCGGCAGCCGTTTTCCCGCCTCGGCCAGGGTTTCCTTGACGAACTGCTCCATCTCCCGACCGGCAGTGCCGTTGCCGATCGCCACCATCTCGATGGCATGGTCGTCGAGGAGGCGCAGTAGCTCCCGCTTGGCCGCCGCCACCCGCCCCTCGCCGGTATGGGGATAAATGGTGACATGTTCGAGGAAGCGGCCGGTGCCGTCCACCGCCGCCAGTTTGGAACCGGTCCGCAGCCCGGGATCGATGCCGAGCACCCGTTTCATCCCCGCCGGCGGCGCCAGCAACAGGTTGCGCAGATTCTGGGCGAAGACCTGGATTGCCGCCTCATCGGCCAGTTTTTTCGCCTCCAGGCGAAGTTCCACCTCGATAGAGGGGGCGATGAGCCGCTTGTAGGCGTCCTCGGCCACCTGTTCCAGCAGCGGCCGGAAGATGCTCTCGCCGGTGACCAACCGCCGGCGGAGCCCGGCGTGTAGCTGCTCGACCGGCGCAACGATCGCCAACAGCAGCACCTCCTCCTTCTCCCCCCGGCGCATGGCGAGCATCCGGTGGGACGGGATGTTCCGCAACGGCTCCTGGTAGTCGTAGTACATCTCGAACTTGGTGACCGCCTCTTTCTTGTCGGCGGCCACCCGGGCGGTAAAGATCCCCTCCTCCCAGGTCAGGCGGCGGACGAAGGCCCGGGCGTCGGCATCGTCGGCCAGCCGCTCGGCCAGGATGTGCCCCGCACCGTCGAGGGCCGCCGCTGCGTCCAGGACGTCCCGGGCCGGATCGACGAAGGGGAGCGCCGCCTCTGCCGGCGTGCCGCTCGTCAGCTCCTGGGCGGCAATCAGCTCGGCAAGCGGCTCCAGCCCCCGCTCGCGGGCGATCGTCGCCTTGGTGCGCCGTTTCGGCTTGTAGGGGAGATAGAGATCCTCGACCTCGGTCTTCTGCCGCGATGCTTCGAGCCGGGCTTGCAACTCGGGGGTCAGCTTCCCCTGCTCGGCAATCGATTTCAGCACCGCGACCTTACGCTCCTCCAGTTCGCGGAAATAGCCGTAACGCTCCTCGATGGTCCGAATCTGCACCTCGTCCAACTCGCCGGTCCGCTCCTTCCGGTAACGGGCGATAAACGGCACCGTCGCCCCCTCGTCGAAGAGTTCGATGGTGTTCGCCACCTGAAACGGCTTCAGGCCGGTTTCGTCGATAAGGTAGCCGAGGATGCGCTGCCGGGTCTGGTCAGGAGTGGTCATTGCGGGTCGTCCTTCCGGGGCAAGGTGAAAAGGGAGAGGATACTAGCACAGCGGCCACGAAATGGAAAGCCGGGAAGAGCGCGGGAGAGCGCTCAAGGATAGACGCGGACGAGCTGCTCGGCGACGCAGCCGGGACGCTCCCCGCCGTCGATCTCGACGGTGATCTCGTAGCGGATCTGCACCGCCTCGCCGAGCGCTTCGGCGTCCTTGAGCACCGTCCGGGCCCGGACCCGGGAACCGGCAAGGACCGGTGCCGGAAAACGGACCCGGTTCAGGCCGTAGTTGACCCGCAGCCGCATCCCCGGGTAGTTGCGCTGGAAGTGGTCGGGATGGTTGCTCTGGGTGAGCAGGGGGAGAAGCGACAGGGTGAGGAAGCCGTGGGCCACCGTCGTGCCGTAGGGGGACTCGCGCCGGGCCCGCTCCGGATCGATGTGGATCCACTGCCGATCGCCGGTCACCTCGGCGAAACGGTCGATCCGTTCCTGGTCGATGGTCAGCCACTCCCCGACATGGATCTCCCGGCCAAACTGCGGCGCCAGGAAAGTCAGCAGCTCGGCTGCAGCGCTCATGGCAATGCTCCTTTCTCACCAAAGTCGATCCCCAGCGCCGCCAGCTGGGCCAGCACCGTCCCCGCCCAGTCCCGGTTGGCGGCCGGATTGGCCGGGCTCGGATGAAGGATCCGCCCCACCGCGACCCCGCTGCCGGCCAGTGCCTCCCGGGCCTGGGTTTCGGCAAAGCCGCCGACGCCGATCACCAGCCGCGGCCGCAAGAGCGCCACCGTCTGGCGAAGCGCCCGGTCGCAGGCCGCCAAGAGCGGCTGCCGCTCGCCGTTTTTCAGCTTGTCGGGGGTGATGTTCCCGCCGGCATCGTTCAAAAAGAGCAGCGGACAGTAGTTGACGACGAAGAAGCGGGCGAAGAACCGCTCCGGCTCGCCGAACCGCTCGCGGATCAGCCCCCAGAGCCGGCGGCCGCTCACCTCGCTCCGCCGGCAGGCAAAGCCGTCGACCCGTTTTTTCGGGTGTTCGCCGGCCGGATGGGCCACCGGGCCGTTAATCCCGAGCCAGCCAGTCACCGCCGCGATCTCGCCGAACGGCACGCCGGTCTGGGCCATCCCCCACGGCCCGGGGTTCATCCCGACGAAGAGCGCCTCCTTCGGCCCGGCGCCGTAGCGGCGCAGGTACTCCTCGTGAGGGGCTCGGGCGTAAACCAGCGGGTTGTAGACATGGGCCACAGGAGGCGAAAAGCTGAGCCGTTCCAGATCCGCCGCCAGATCAGCGGCAATCGTCGCCAGCGTCATCACTGCTCCTTCCTGCGCCGGATTCGGGCCGCTCACAGCCGTCCCCCCGCGAGAATCCGCTTGATCCGCTCCGCCGTCACCGGATGGCTGGCGAAGTAGTCCGAGAACGACCGCTCCTCCGGCTTGCCGGCCGCCGCCCGCTTGGCATGATCGGCCTCCAGCCGGCCGAGGATGTCGGCGAAACGCTGCAGCGGAATGTGGTGCGCCTTCAGGTAGACCACGGCGGCATCGTCCGCCTCGGTCTCGAAATCGCGGGAAAACTTGGCGTCGACCAGCGCCGTCGGCAGGCCGGCGGAGAGGGAGGTAGCCGAGAAGATGTCGCCGGTGACGGCGGCCATGATCAGGCCGGCCGCCGAATTCTGCAGCACCTGGCGGAGGGCGTGGCGATAGCGGACGTGGCCGATCTCGTGGGCCAGCACCGCCGCCAGTTCGTCGTCGTTTTTGGCCAGCGGCACCAGCGCGTCGGTGACGACGATGATCCCGGAAGGGAGGGCGAGGGCGTTGGCCCCCATCTCCGGGCTCGCCCGGAATTCGAGGTGGTAGCCGCGGGTCTCCGGCCGTTCGTCGACCATCCGCCGGAAGAGGGCGGTGATCTCCCGCCGCCGGGCGGCGGGAAGCCGCGTCGGGGCGAAGACCAGCTTGTCGAGCATCGCCAGGCTCTCCCGGCCGAGGGTCACCTCGGTGGCCGGCGGGATGGCGTAGGCCACTTTCTTGGCCAGGAACGGGATGCCGTAGGCGAAGAAGAGCCAGATCACCGCCACCATCACCGCCAGGGCGGCCAGCGCCCGGGGGATGCTCCGCTCCCAGCGGTGGAGGAAGGTTGCGGCGCGCCCTCGCCCCTGGCGGCTCAAAAGCCCGTCGAGGAAACGGTCGTCACTCACCTCGCAGAGGGCGCCGTCGGCAAAGCGGATCGCCCGGCGCACCGTGCCGAGCCGGGGGTCGACCGTCAGTTCCGCCAGCGGCGCGCTCCGGGTCAGCCCGTCGCCCCGCAGCACCAGTCGACCGTCTTCCACGGCAAGGAACACCCGCCGCTGGGCGGAGCTGACGCCGTCATAGAAAATGCCCCATACGCCGCTCATAAAGCGATGTCGATCCCGAACAGGTCGCCGATCTCCTCTCCGGCAGCGCTCACCTCCGCCTGGGAAGCGGCCACGAACCCTTCCAGCTCGTCCCGCGCCGCCAGCGTCAGGTTATCGAAGCGGTAGCGGGTCAGCCGCACCGTCGCCCAGGGGATCAGCAGCCCGAGAGTGCAGAGGATCGCCGCCGCATTGGAGAGATAGAGCCAGATCATCTCACCGCTCCGCAGCGTGCAGGCGAGCCGGTTGCCGGCGATGCTTGTCTTGCCCCAGACCAGGTTCGTCTGGGCAGTCTGGACGTAGATGGCGATCACGAAATAGGCCAGCGGCAGCACCACGACCGGCAGCACCACCAATGCCTGCGGTGCCCCCGCCGGCCGGCCGGTGAACGATAGCGAGGCGCCGAGCCCAAAGAGCGTCAGGAAGACCGCGCCACCGAGGAGGATCAGCATCCCGAACGCCTTCAGGTAGAGCTGGTAGAAATCGCCGGCGCTCCCGGCGAAGACGAAGGGGGTCTTGCCGTAGTCGCTCTGCTCCACCAGGAACTTCTTCTGCCGGTAAACGATATAGGGGAAGAGCAGGCCGAGGGTAAACGGCAGCAGCAGGTAGAGTCCGGCGAAGACCAGGTAGGCTCCCCGGTAGTCCGCCCGGAAGTTGAAGCGGATGTTGCGGTAGGAGGAGTTGCGCAGGTTGAAGAGCCGCGAGCGGACCACCAGCCAGGGCATCACCAGCAGGAAGAGCAGGCCCGACAGCGAGGCGACGGTGGGGCTGTAGCGGCTGCCGACCGTGTAGAGGAGCAGTGCCAGGACGCCGATCAGCCAGCCGCGGAAGAGCACCAGCGGGTCGGCCAGGTAGTCGAAGGGCGCGCCGTGGAGCATGGTGTTGCCGTAGAGGTAGCGGCGCTTGCGCACCTTGGCCCAGGCCGAGTAGACGCCGAGGGTGACAATCTTCAGCAGGGTATTGACGATCCAGATGCCGAAATACTCGCGGGCCGTGCCGCTGAAGGTGAAGCGCATGGTCCGCGGGGTCAGCGGCCGGGGGCGGGCGGCGGCGATGGCTGGCGGGGCCGGTCCCAGCTCCGGCGCAACGGCCCCCGGGTGAGGCGTCACCGGAGTGGTGACTGCTTCGCTGTACGTAAACTGCCCCCGGCAGCTCGGGCAGGTCACCCGCGCCCCGAGCGGGATGGTCCCGGCAGGCAGCGCGCGGGAAAACGCACAGTGCGGGCAGCTGACCGTCACCATTTTCGCGGCGGGTTGTTTCTCATTCGACGACAAACTCTTCCCCCTCAAGCGTGACCCGATCACCGGGCCGGAGTTTCCGACCG
Source organism: Geotalea uraniireducens (assembly GCF_027943965.1). NCBI lineage: Bacteria > Pseudomonadati > Thermodesulfobacteriota > Desulfuromonadia > Geobacterales > Geobacteraceae > Geotalea > Geotalea uraniireducens. The sequence continues at coordinate 3,958,230 of NZ_AP027151.1, forward strand.
CGGCGCAGCTCCACCACCCCGTTCACCAGCACCAGCCCGTCGGCAATGACGATCTTCGCCTCGCCGCCGCTCGCCACGGCGTCCACCGCCTTCAGAAAACTGTCGAGCTTGATGTGGTCGGTTGCTATTTTCATTGCGGCCTGCCGCCTTTCCCACGCCGTTTACGCCATCAGGTTGTCTTTGTAGCATTTTTTTGTTAAGAATAGGAGACTTTTCACCAAGGAGAATCACCATGCTCACCACATCCGATTTCAAACGCGGCATCGTCATCAAGCTCGACGGCGCCCCCTGCCTCCTGATCGACGTCACCTTCCAGTCGCCGTCCGCCCGCGGTGCCAACACCATGGTCAAGACCCGCTTCCGCAACCTGCTGACCGGCCAGGTGCTCGACAAGACCTTCCGCTCCGGCGACAAGGTCGAGGAAGCCGACTTCGAGCGGCACAAGGGGCAGTATCTTTACGCCGACGGCGACCGTGGCGTCTTCATGGACCTGGAAACCTACGAGCAATTCGAACTGGCTGCCGAGGCCTTCGAGGCCATCCGCTACTACCTCATCGACGGCGTCGAAGTCACCCTCGGCATCTTCCAGGAGCAGATGGTCAGTGTCGACCCGCCCCAGGTGGTGGAACTGGCCATCACCGACACTCCGCCGGTCCTCAAGAACGCCACCGCCACCGCCCAGACCAAAGAGGCGACCCTCGAAACTGGCCTCACCCTCCAGGTCCCCCCTTACCTGGAGGTCGGCGAAAAAATCAAGGTCGACACCCGCGACTGCCGCTTTGTCTCCCGGGCCTGAGCGATTCCGGGAAAAAAGCTGTTGACACCTCGCCAATTTCGGGCTATAGATGATAGCTCTTTTCGCCCAGGTAGCTCAGTCGGTAGAGCAGAGGACTGAAAATCCTCGTGTCGGCGGTTCGATTCCGTCCCTGGGCACCATTTAGAAGTCAAAAAGGCCTTCCGTTAACCGACCGGAAGGCCTTTTTCTTTTTCGCGTGAGTCCTCACCACTTGCAGGCGGCTTTCAGCTCAAAAGGGCTACTTAGCTTGCGCGAACCAATCTCAATGGGACACCTGCCTCATCAGCTCGGAGATCCTCGTCACCTCGGGATAAGCCGAAAATCACATGCGTTATAATCTCCGACAACCGCTAATAGAGCCCACAGGGTCAGGTTAGACTTTCGGACATCCCTTCACAGGTTCAAACCAACTCCCGCCACCCAGGAACAACCTTGGCAAACTCCTCCTGAAAGGCCGGCCGGCGGAGGTTGTCACGCTTTACCTTGCCTGCAAACGCCTTCCAGCGATTCTCGTCCTTCAGCACGTCAACCAGCATGTGCCGGACCTTGAGCATGACCTGGGCCCGCTCGGCATAACCTTTTCGGGTGGCATTGCTGTTCAGGTTGCCAAGCCCGGACAGGTAGTAGGTGAAGATCTGCGCCGGGAAGTGGCTCTCCAGCCGCTTGGCTGCCCGCAGTTCATCAGTGGAGTCCCAGGCATAGCGGAGATATTTCTCCTTGAGTAGCACCGTTACCGCCCGCTCGTACTCTTTGCGGTGCATCAGGATCTTCAGGCGTTCCGACGTCCAGGACGAATGCTTCCCCAGCAAGTTCCGCCAGCCGCTTGCCATTTGGACCCGACTTCTTTACTCCACCCCGCCGTCCTCCCTGCACTCCTCCCCATCGGGTCTTGCCCGCTGGTAAAAAACCACCCCGACCCGATCGATATGCTCCCTCAGTTGCACATGGTCGATCTGGCCCCACAGAGTCAGGTCCACTTGGTACGGAATCGGCGATTCCTCAAGCCTGACAGCGATCTGCCCCAGGACGCGCAGGTCGAGTCCATCTCCCACGAGGGCCAGATCGATGTCGGAGCCGTGCCGGTAAGTACCCTTGGCCCGCGAACCATACAGAATCGCTTTTTCAACGGCGGGAAAGTCGGCGAGAATCTGCCGGATAACAACCAACGTCGTGTCAGGGAGACCGAAATCCGGCATATCAGACTTCTTTATCCAACCGCTCCAGCAGTTTCAGGAATGCCGGGTGGTATGCGTCGCGAATGGCGATTACCAGCTGGTTTGCCACCTCGAGATTATAGGTATGGCTGGAAAGATTCCGTTTCTCAATCATGTCCATCCACGTCTCGCCATCGCTGATTAGGCCCCGTTTGAACGCTTCTCGGACGGTGCTTCTGGAGCCCATGAGCCCTTGAATCCCTTCGTATTCCAGATAATCCTTCAATACATTCCAGGCGAGTTCGTGGGTAAACTCGAACCCTTGAATGATCCCTTGCTGTTCCAGATCGGAGAGCGGACGTTGCTCCAGAAGCAGCACGGCCAAGGTAAGCTGATGCAATGCGCGCTTGTAATTGTCGAAGCGCTGTTTCCAGCGAATGTCGTCAGACATAGATTTGCTCTCCCTTCACCACGGCTTTTCCCGCCCCGGCCCCGCCAACTCCGGCGTTTATGAGAAACTGTCGAAACATATCAGTTTTTTTTCGGTTCTTCCAGTTCTTTGGCAGGGCATGTGCCCGGGAGACCAGGATAGCACCGGCACCGACGCGACCATCCTTTTCCTGAGCCCACCTCGCAACGCAGACGTCGTCGCCGCAAACGATGCCCTTGTCGACCGCCAGAGTCCGGTGCTACACTTTACTGAATCAAGCCACACCACCGTCGCCGGCGGGACCATCGGCAGCATCGCCGGCCGTCTCCCAGAAGGAGAGTCCGCATCATGACCCATCGCGCCACCAGCACTGTCATCCGCAGCGCCGCCCTGTTCGCCCTCGCCCTCGTCGCTGCCTGCGCCACCGCGCCGGAGCCGACGATCCCCCAAGCACCATCGCCTTCCTTCGCGGCCGAAGCGTCACCCGAGCCGCCGGCCGCGGCAGCGCCATCACCGGCGGTGCCAAAACCGGTCGAGCCGGCACCGGCACCGACAGCCGCCGTGGTGGTGGTCACTGCCCCCGCCACGCCGGTCACCGCCCGGATCACCAGCCGTCATCGCAATGTCAACGTCCGGCAACACCCCGGCTCGCATGGCCGGCCCGTGGCGGTGCTTCGCGGCGGCGCCCCGGTGACGATCGTGGCAAAAGAGAGAAAATGGGTGAAGATTCGTTGGGAACACCGCGGCAAAGCGCGGGAGGGGTGGATCTACGGAAAGTACGTCGAGGAGGGGCGTTAGCCGGCCGCCCCCGAACGAAGGCGGCCGGCCAGCGAGAATGAATCAGCGGCGCCGGCCGAACAACCGGAGCAGCATCAGAAACAGGTTGACGAAATCGAGGTAGAGCTGCAGCGCACCGACGATCGCCCCTTTCCGCTCGGCGTCGCCGTCGGCGAAGCCGTACTGGGCCATCGCCTTCAGCTTCTGGGTATCGTAGGCGGTGAGACCGACGAAGACGATGATTCCGCAGTAGGTGGAGACCCAGTAGACCAGCGGACTCTTGAAAAACAGGTTGACCAGCGAGGCGAGGACGATGCCGATCAGCCCCATGAAGAGAAAGCTCCCCCAGGAGGTCAGGTCGCGGCGGGTGAGTGTCCCGTAGGCGCTCATGGCGCCGAAGGTGCCGGCCGTCACCAGGAAGGTGGTGGCGATGGACGACTGGGTATAGGCGAGAAAGATCGCCGAAAAGGTGACGCCGCTCAACGCCGAGTAGAGGAGGAAGAGCAGCGTCGCGGTGGCGGCGCTCAATCGGTTGATCGCCGCGGAGAGGGCGACGACCAGCCCCAGTTCGCCGATGACCAGGGCGTAGAACACCAGCCGGTTGCCGAAGACCAGCCGGAGCAGTGGTTCGCTGGAGATGGTCAGCAGGGCGGTCAGAGCGGTCAGGGCGAGGCCGGCGGCCATCCAGCCGTAAACCCGGCGGATAAAGGTATGATGGGTAACGGCAACCCGTTCCCGGCCGATAGTGAGTGGTGATTCCATTGCGGGATCTCCTTTGTGCCGATGATTTTTCCCTACCGTAGCACGGGGAGGCCGCCGGGCTCAAGGGCTTCTTCCGTCGCCCGGCCTGACGGTGCGTCCCGTCGCTACCGGTCGTCGTCCCGGGTGATGTAGTCCGGCGGCAGGTCGCAGCCGACCGGCAGTTGGAACGGCACCGGGTAGCGGATTCCCGCCTTATGGGTCGCGGCGAGCCCCTCGGCCGTCCGGTCGAGCCAGGAGACCGGGATGCCGACGATCAGTTCGTGGTCCTGCGCCATGGCGAACCGACGGTCGCCGAGACAGGGGATCTCTACCACCGGCCGGTCGGTCAGCGCCACCTGGGCAACACCCCGCGAGCAGACCCCGGCATCGCCCGAACTCTTCATCGTGAACTCACCCCCCTCCCGGTAGAGGAACGCCTGGACGAAGCGCATCGCCTGGGCCGAATTGACATAGAGTACCACCAGGTCCGCGGCGACGCCGTCGACCGGACGGCCGAGCGGATAGGTGAGCACCCCGGCCGTCCCCGGGGCGAGCCGTGGCATCTGTTGCTGCATCACCGCCGCTGCCGGCTGGTCCTGCTGATAGATGCCCGTGTTGACCGAACCGTCCAGTACCCGGGCCGGCGGAGCGATCAGCCCGGCGCAGGCGGCGCCGAGGACGCAGTGGGAGGTGGCCCGGTCGGCCCAGGTCGACCAGCCGTAGAGCCGGCTGTAGGCGATCTGCTGGCAGATCGCCAGCCGCTGCCCCCGGACCTTGACCTTTTTCCCCTCCACCAGCGCCGGGTCTTTCACCAGGGTGACCCCCACCGGCTGGGTGGCCGGATTCACCGTTTCCCGCACCGTGTGCAGAAATTTTTCCATGAGCCCCTCCTTTGCGGATACGTGGTATTCGTCGTTGGCAGCTTGAAGCGGAAAAAAACGGGGCGACCGTTTGGCCGCCCCGCTGCCCGTGCGTCGTTTCAGGAGTTGAGGTATTCGCCGATCTTCTGTGCCAGCGTCTTGTAGATTCGCATACACTCGGCCTCGTCCCTCTCCAGCAGCGTAACCCGGAACCCCTGGAGCGAGGTGTTGAAGGAGGAGAGCGGGACGATGCAGATGCCGGTATGGGCGAGGACGTAGTAAACGAACCGCTTGTCCGGGGAGACGCCGGGGGCATTCACCAGCCCCTCTACCAGCTCGCGCACCTCGGCGTTGGCAATCGGCAGGCTCTGGGTCTGGTTAAGCAGGCCGTCGCGGAAAGCCACCGACATGTAGAAGGCGCCGTTGGTCCGGTTGACCAAAAGCCCCGGCACTTCCTTGAGGCAGTCGTAGGTGATGTTGCTGATCCGCTCGTAGCGGCCGATCCGTTCCCGGAGGTAATTCTGGTACTCCGGGTGGCTCATGATGGCCGGAATGCAGCGCTGGGGCAGGGTGGTCGAGCAGACCTCGTTCATCTTCGAGCTGAGGATCGAGTTGATGTATTTGCAGAACCGCTCGTCCTTGTCGCTGTTGTAAACCTCGATCCAGCCGCAGCGGGAGCCGGGCCAGGGGATCTCCTTGGAAATCCCCTTCATGGCGATGGCCGGCACATCGCCGATGACGTCGGAGATCGGCACGGTCTTCTGACCGTTATAGACGATGTTGTTGTAGACTTCGTCGACGATCAGGAAGAGTTCGTAGGTGCTTGCAATGGCGACGATCCGCCGCAGGGTCTCTTCCGGGTAAACCATCCCGGTCGGATTGTCGGGGTTGATCAGCAGGATGCCGGAAATCTGCGGATTGTACTTGACGTGGTTTTCCAGGTCGATCAAGTCGGGGGCCCACAGCTCTTCCGGCCGCAGCCGGTAACAGACCGGGGCGGCGGTGGCATGGGCCGCTTCGCCGATCGAGTGGGTGGTGTAGGTCGGCGACGGCATCAAGACCCGGCTTTCGTGGCGCAGGTTGCCGTAAACGGTGGAGATGGCGTCGCCAAGGCCGTTGAAGAAGATGATGTCGTCGGGGGTGATCTGCGCCCCCCCTCGCCGGTTGGTCATCCCGCAGATGAACTCGCGGGTTTCCAGGACGCCGCGGGTGTGGCAGTAACCCCAGGTATCGTTGTGCATCACTTCGCCGGCGACGATCTCTTTCATCCAGCGCGGGATATCCTCCCCCTTGACGATTGGGTCGCCGATGTTCTCCCAGTTGATCTTCACGCCATGCTTCTGCAGCTTCTCCGCCACGTTGACAATGTTGCGGATTTCGTAGGTCAGTTCTCCCGCTCCCGGTGTTACAAGTTCGTTTCTCACAATTCCCCCGTAAATATTGATGGTGCGTATCCGTGCGATGATGGTGCCGTCAAGCCAAGAATGCAAAAAGGCCGTGGAGTTACCCACGGCCTTTGACTGCAAATCAGTATATACAGTTCCTCACCAGGCAGCGGGATCCCCTGCGGCGCGTCGCGCCGCGGCGCCGATAGCTCGTGCTGCCGCAATGATGGAAACAGTGTTTCTTTTCATACTGTCTCGAATAACACAGCGTTTTCCGCAAGTCAATGCTTTTTTCGCCGGCCGTTTCAATCGATGGCCAGGAGTATTCTCCCGTCCTCGTCCCGCCAGCGCAGCCACCCCATAGTGGTCAGATCGACCAGCACCCGGACCCGGTCGCCGGCCACCTCGATGATCCGCAGCTGCCGCTCCGGGGTCAGCGTCGCCCGCTCCGGGGCACCTTCTTCCGGCCCGCCGCGCAGCTGGTAGTATGGTTTGCGCAGCCCCCGCAGCAGGTGGGCCGCCTTGCCGCGCAGGTAGTCGTCCCAGCGGACGAAGGTCCAGGGCCGCTGCTCCTCGATCCACCCTTCACGCCCGGCGTCGTCATAGACGATCTTCAGCCAGTCGAGCCTGGTGGCGGTGACGGTCAGCGGGTATTCGCCGGAAGCGGTCCTGACCACTGTCGTCAGGGAATGCATCTTCGCCGGGCTCCGCTCGCCGAGCCGGCCGATCCCCGGCTCCCGATAGATGACCAGCGGCGCCGGGACCGGCACCGCGGCGCCGGCCGCCGGCCGCACCACCAGCAGACCAATCCCGGTTTCCGGCCGGGGGGCCGGGCGGGCGGCCGCCAGCATGGGGCAGAGGAAAACAAGCACGGCGAGGATCGTTAACGAACGGCGAAGCATCATGACTGGTGGAACAGCCCTTCCAGCGCGGCAAGATAGGCGACGGCCCTGGGATCGCCTTCCGCCGGCGCCCAACCGGCCTTCTCCGCCGCGGCGAGCGGCAGATAGGGACCGGCCTTGGCCTCGAAGAAAACGGTGCCGCTTTCGAGGCTGACGATACTATGGAACGAACCATGGGGGAGATCGACGGCCACGGTGTCCCCCCCCGGGCGGAGGAGCTGGCGGTCGGTCACGTTCCCGGCCGCATCGAAGGTGACGATGCCGAGGCAACCGCGCAGAATGATCATCGACTCGTCCTTGGCCGGATCGAGATGACAGTGGGGAGGGACGTAGGATCCCGGCTCGACGGCATTGAGCAGCCGATGGCAGCAGAAGTCGTCGCTCGGGTGGAGATTGAAATTCTTCCGCCGCCGCGGATGATTCCGCGCCTCGGCGGTAAGCCGGTCGAGCAGTTCACCGGTGATCGCAACCATCACTGCCGCCTACCGGTCAACCAGGGCAAAGAGGTTGCCGTCCGGATCCTGGACCACCGCCATCTTGCCCCAGGGGCTGTGCTCCAGCGGTTCGGCGAAGGTCACCCCTGCCTCGGCCAGTTCGCTGCAGAGTGTATCGATCTCCGACACCCGCAGGGTGATCCCGGTGTGCCGTCCGACCAGCGCCTTCGCCTCGTCGGTCAGGGCGGCCGCCACCCCCAGCGATGTCCCGCCGGGGAAAAATTCCAGCATCGTCATCGCTTCCTGCACCAGCGGCAGCTTCAACTGCTCCTTGTAGAAGGTCTTGGCGACCTCCAGATCGCTGACAAAAACCACAATGTTCTTCATCGCTTCAACCATGTTCTATCCTCACGGGCACAGGGATGTGATCCGCTTCGAACATAGCAAACGGCCTCCGTTCCGGCAAGTGGTTATTTGCCGGCGCGCGGGCAAAACGACACCGCCCGGACCAACTGCGGTCCGGGCGGTGTCTGCCGTTCAGAGAGATGACTGGTTAGCGCGTTGCCGGATGAGCACCCCAGGCTGCCAGCTCGTCGAGACTCTTCGCCACCAGGAAATCGAGCTGCGCCGCCACCGGCGCCGACAGCTCCATGCCGACCTCGATGTTCGCCGGCTGCACCCCCCAGAGAATCATCTCCTCCGGGCAGTTCCCCTGCAGCTCGGCCACCGCCAGGAGATCCTGCAACCCCATCTGGTGCGGCGACAGCTTGGTCTTGAGCGCCACCGGCAGCTCGTCGCCCACCAGCCGGACGGTGGTCCCCGGCGGCCCGCCGGTCTCCAGCGCATCGATCACCAGCAGCCGGGTCACCCCCTCGAAGCGGGGAAGCAGGTCGAGGCCGAGGGTGCCGCCGTCCAGCACCGTCACCCCGGCGGGGAAACGGAACTCCTGTTGCAGCCGTTGCGCCACCCGCACTCCGACGCCATCGTCGGACATGATCAGATTGCCTATGCCGAGAACCAGGATTGCCAGGGTGTCACTCCTTGGGCATCGCCTTATAGCCGCTGAACATGCTCGAAATCACCCCGCACCGCTCCTTGATGTCCATCAGCCAGGCACTGTAGACATGATGGATGGCGAAGGCGATCAGCAGCCACATCACCAGGTGGTGGGTGAGCCGCAGCCCCTGGTCGCTGAACAGCGCGTAGAGCGGTGTGGCGAGGAGATGCATCACCCCGCCGGGGGCATGCTCGGCGTAGAGGGCGAAGCCGCTGCCGATCATCACCAGGTAGAGGAGAAAGACCATCGAGTAGGCCATCCCGGCCAGGGCGTTATGTCCCGGCGGATGGGGGACTTTCCTGGTGAGAAAGGTGTAGAACTTGAACGTCGCCCAGGCATTCTGCCGTCCCTCCCGGCTGAGCAGCGGGAAGAACTCCCGCCACCGGGCATAGCGGTTACCGACGAAGGCCCAGTAGATCCGGCTGGCGACGCTGACGGCAAAAATGAAGCCGGTGGTGAAATGGACAAACCGCACCCACCCCATGACATAATCCGCCGGGGTGAGACCGAGGCTCTTGGGGGAGCCGATGTAGTAGCCGGTCACCGACAGGATGATGATGGCGAGGAAGTTCACCCAGTGGCTGACCCGGACCGGGATTTCCCAGACGTACTTTTCAGCGAGACAGCTCTGCCGTGCCATGCTTCACCCCCCTCAGAGAACCTGGACCCTGACCAGTTCGCCGCCCGCCGGGTCGACAACGTGGACGGCGCAGGCCAGGCACGGGTCGAAGGAATGAATGGTGCGGAGGATCTCCAGCGGCTTGGCCGGATCGGCAATCGGCGTCCCGAGCAGCGCCGCTTCGTAAGGGCCGCGCTGGCCCCGCTCGTCCCGCGGCGAGGCATTCCAGGTCGAAGGGACCACCGCCTGATAATTCTCGATCTGCTGTTCGCGGATCCTGATCCAGTGCCCGAGGGAGCCGCGGGGGGCATTGTGCCAGCCGTAACCCGCCGCCTCGCGGGGCCAGGTGGCGGGATCCCAGCGCTCGTTGTTGTGGATGGTCAGATCACCGCCACCGATGTTGGCCACCAGTTGATTGAGCCAGTTGGGAAGCTCGCGGGCCACCAGCAGGGTTTCGATGCCGCGGGCAGCGGTCCGCCCGAGGGTGGAGAAGAGCGCCTCGGGACCGACCCCGAGTTTCTGCAGTACCATGTCGACCGCCCCCTTCGCCCCCGGATGACCGGCGGCGTAAGCGACGAGGACCGTCGCCAGCGGGCCGGTCTCCAGCGGGATTCCATCATAGCGGGGCGACTTGACCCACGAGTACTTCTGGTCGGTGTCGAGCAGGTCGTAAGGCGGTTTCGGGCCGGTGTACTTTGCCTCGGTCTGCTCATCCCACGGATGAACACCCTTGGCCCCCCCTTCGTACCAGGAGTGGGCCACCGATTCGGTGACTTTCCGTTGATCGAGCGGATAAACGCGGGAGAGATCCCGGTTGAGGATGATCCCCTGGGGAAGCCAGAGCCGCTCCGGCTTGCCGCTGTTGTCGGCGGGATATTCGCCACAGCAGAGATAGTTGCCGACCCCGCCGCCGATCCCGGCCCATTCCTTGTAGAACGAGGCGACCGCCAGCAGGTCGGGAATGTAGACTTTTTCGACGAAGGTCTTGGCCTTCTTCAGCAGCTCGCCGATCTCGGCAATCTTGTCGACATTGAGGGCGTTTTGGGAATTGGGATCGACCGGAATCGCCATCCCGCCGACCAGGAAGGTCTGGGGATGGGGATTCTTGCTGCCGAGAATCGCATGGATCTTGATGATTTCCCGCTGCCAGTCGAGAGCTTCCAGATAGTGGGCGGTAGCCATCAGGTTCGCCTCCGGGGGGAGCCGGTAGGCCGGATGCCCCCAGTAGGCGTTGCCGAAGGGGCCGAGGCGGCCCTTGGCAACAAAGGCGGCCAGCCGCTCCTGGACCCCCTTGAAATAGGTGGGAGAATTGAGCGGCCAGTCGGAGAGCGAGGCCGCCAGCGCCGCCGTCTTGGCCGGATCGGCCTTCAGGCCGGAGGTGATATCGACCCAGTCGAGGGCGTGGAGGTGGTAGAAATGGATCACATGGTCCTGGACCGCCTGGACACCGATGATCAGGTTGCGGATCAGTTCGGCGTTCAACGGCACCTTGATGCCGAGGGCGTTCTCCACTGCCCGGATCGAGGCGATGGAATGGACCGTGGTACAGACGCCGCAGAACCGCTGGGTGAAGAACCAGGCATCGCGCGGATCCCGTCCCCGGAGAATCTTCTCGATCCCCCGGAACATGGTGCTCGAACTCCAGGCATCCTTGATGCTGCCGCCGTTGACCTCCGCCTGGATGCGGAGGTGCCCTTCGATGCGGGTAATCGGATCAACGACAATTTTCGCCATGGCCTACTCCTCCTTTTTCCCTGCGGATTCGTCATCATGCCGGAAGGCGCTCACCACCCCGTGGGCGGCAAAGGCCGCCGCAGTCGCCGCGGCGACGCCGAGGCCGATCTTGTCGGCGGTCGTCTCGATGCCGAAACCGGGGACATTGGGGAGTCGCCGGTAGAAGGGGGTCATCGAATCCCAGAAGTACGGCTCGGAGCAGCCGGCGCAGCCATGGCCGGCCCCCACCGGCCAGCTGGTCCGTTCGTTGTAGCGCTGGATGCTGCAGTTATGGAAGGTCTCCGGCCCCTTGCACCCCATCTTGTACAGACAGTACCCCTTGCGGTGCGCCTCGTCCCCCCACTGCTCCACATACTGGCCGGCATCAAAATGGGGCCGGCGCTCGCAGTTGTCGTGGATCCGCTTGCCGTAGGCGAAGAGTGGCCGCCCTTTGCCGTCGACCACCGGCAGTTTGCCGAAGGTGATGAAATAGACGATGGTGGCAACCAGATTGTCGGTATTGAGAGGACAGCCGGGAAGGTTGATGACCGTTGCATTCGGCACCGCCTCCTTGACGCCGACCGCACCGGTCGGATTGGGGGCGGCGGCCGGGATGCCGCCGTAGGAGGCACAGGTACCGACGGCGATGGTGGCCAGCGCCCCGCCGCAGACCTCGCGGACGATATCCACCGCCGCCTTGCCGCCGACACAGCAGTAGACGCCGCCATCCTTGAGCGGAATCCCCCCCTCGACCACAGCGATGTATTTGCCGTTACGCGCCTTCATCGTCTGCAGGCGAGCATCCTCGGCCTGGTGGCCGGCGGCAGCCATGATGGTTTCATGATAATCGACGGAGAGAACATCGAGGACAATCTCGGCTACCGTCGGGTTGGCCGCCCGGAGAAAGGCCTCCGAATCGCCGGTGCACCCCTGGAACTCCAGCCAGATCACCGACGGCCGGTTGTCGCTCTCCAGCGCCGCGGCGATCCGCGGCACGAACGACGCCGGCAGGGCCAGGGCGGCCGTCATGGCCGTACAGAACTTCAGGAAGTCACGGCGCGAGATTCCCCGCTCCTCCCACAAATCGGGGCCGGTCACCGGCCCCACTTCCAGACCATCACGCTTCTTCGCCATATCGGTTCCTCCTTGGGCAAGTGAGGGAGAGCGGGCCTGCTTGCGGCGATGCGTCCCGGGTCGGAATACCCGGCACGGGATAAAACGGCATTTACCAACAAGTCTTACCAATTCTCATGATTTGTCAAGAGGAGGAACGGATCAACGGGCTGGAAGCGATGCGAAATCATACTGGCGATCGACAACGATATAAAACATTATTCTACAGATGCCGGCAGTCGCGGCCGCCACACCAGGAGAGGCGGCACCCTCAGGGCGCCGACGTCCGGGCAACGGTGACCGCCACCACCTCGGCGGCCCCCGCCCGGCGCAACTCCCGGGCGCACTCCGCCAGTGTGCTGCCGGTCGTGTACACGTCGTCGACCAAAAGGATCTTCTTGCCGGCGATGCGGTCCGGCGCGGCCACGGTAAAAGCCCCGCAGACATTTTCCCGCCGCTCGCCGGCACTGAGCCCGACCTGTGGGGTGGTCGGCCGCTGTCGGCGCAGAGTATCGCGCAGCAGCGGCACCCCCCAGGTGGCGGCCAGCACCTCGCCGACTAGGATTGCCTGATTGAACCCCCGCTCCCGCAGGCGGCGCGGATGGAGCGGCACCGGCACCATCAGTTCCGGGCCAGCCGTCTGGACGAAGGGGGCCAGCGTTTCCCCGGCCAACAGGGCAAGCGGTCGGCGCAGGTGCACCTTGTGGCCATACTTGAAGCGGTGCACCAGCTGCTGGACCGGCCCGGCAAGCAGGACAGCACTCCGGGCGGCGGTGAAGGGCGGAGGTGTAGTCTGGCACGCTCCGCAGCGGTGGTCAATTCCCTCCTCGGTGGCAAAGGGAACTCCGCAGGTGACGCAGCAGGGGGAGGAGATGAAGCGGACGTCCCGGTGACAGGCGGGGCAGAGGTGCAACGGCCCCGCCGCCGGGATGAAGGATTTGCAGACATGGCAGAGGGGCGGGAAGAGGATATCGAGAAACGCCCGGAGGATCACCGCCTAGAACCCCAGGTCCTCGTTCACCACCAGCACCCGGAGGTCGGTGAGCCGGGGTTTGCGGTCGATCACCGTGGTGATCCGGCAGATTCGGTCGGGGGCGTTGCAGTCGGCACAGAAGCCGGTGCTGCCGCAGGGCGTCTGGTAGTTGAGCCGGCGGGCGTTCGGGGGCGATGCCCACTCCTTGACCCGGCGGATCGCCGTCTCGAGATCGCCGTCCACCAGCTTGTTCCGCCCGGCGACGACGATCACCTCTTTCGGGCCGAAGAGCATCGAACCGACCCGGTTGCCAGTGGCATCAATATTGACCAGCCAGCCGGAAAGGGTCAGGGCGTTGGTACCGGTCAGGAACAGGTCGCAGGTGAGCTGGCGGCGCATGATTGCCAGCCGCTCCTCCGGGGTCAGCCCGGGGCGGCCGTGGATCAGGAGCTCCTTCCCCTCGCCCTGCAGCCGCTCCGCCACCTGGAGATCGGCGATCGACATGGAACCGCCGAAGCCGACCGATTGGGCAGGCGCTGCTTCGTTGACGATATAATCGAAGGCCTCCTGGCGGTTGGCGCAGTAGCAGGCGGTGAAGCCGTTTTTCTCCAGCGCCGCGACCGCCGTGCGACATTTCTGTTCATAGGACCAAGCCGCCAGTTCGCTTGTCAGTGACATCTGCATTCTCCTTATTCCTTAGTGTGTAGTGGTGTGCAGCCGGCACATGGGGGAGGGTGTCCCCCCGGCCGATTCTTGCGCCGGTGCCTCAGTCGCCAAGCAGCCGGACGTATTCGCTGAGCGGGATCGCCGTCCGCCAATGGCCGGTGATCTTGCCGATCACGGTACCACCCCAGAACAGCCCAACCACCAGCATGGCGAAGACGATCCCGCTCACGGCGATCTTTCGGCCGGGCAGCTTCATCTCCAGGGCGCCGGCTGCCCGGCAGTGACTGACGCAGCGCCAGCAGCCGATGCACTCCTCGGAATGGACCCGCTCCTTGGCCATCACCGGGATGTAGGCGGGGCAGACCTGGGTGCAGAGGCCGCAGGAGACGCAGGCGGCCCGTTCCCGGGTCACCTTAAGCGGCGAAACGAGCGCGACGAGCCCGAGCAGCGCTCCGTACGGGCAGAGGTAACGGCAGAAGGGGTTGCGCACCGGCAGGGAGAGGATCACCAGGACGATGATGATCGCCAGCGGCACCCCCGAAAGGCCGAGGAAGAAGTCGAGCAGCCGAACGTCGGCGATCTTGTTATAGTCGGAGTTGACGAAGCCGGAGACCGCGGCCGGCGGCATAACCCAGAGGATCGAAGAGAGAAAGAAGAGAAGCAGCAGGTACTTTATCCCCCGCAGCACCCGGTCAAGCCAGAGCGGCGGGCGAACATTGCGCCGCAGGACGACGAAGCCCCGTTTCCAGAGCAACTCGGAAAGAGTGCCGACCGGGCAGATCCAGGAGCAGAATGAGCGTTTCAGCAGTAACGACACCGCCACTACCGTCAGCAGGATCACCACGGCGGCCGGATGAACCGGGTTGATGGTGCCGTTGACCAGCCAGTCTTTCACACCCAGCAGACCGGAGATCGGCAGGAAGCCCTCAACACCGTCCGGACGGGGCGCGAGACCGGCCAGGTCACCGGCGCGGACCGCCTGGACGAAGAGGTAAAGCCGGGCGCCCAGGTAGAGCATGAATAGCAGAAAAATCCACTGGATAGCGATCCGCAACGGCTGTACGTAGCGACTGTTCACGTGCACTCCCTTGTCCGGGCGGGATAGAGGCTGCTACTAAGCGACATATTCTGTCACAACCTTGCGTTATCCTCACCATATCATTATCGGGAGGATACTATGGAACCGTTGGTTGTCTTTGGTGCCGGTCTCGTAATTTACTGTAGCTATCTCAGCTGGGTCGACCTGCGGCGAGGCCGAACCGAGCCGGCCGTCTGCCGGAGCAAGTCCCCGGCAAAGCGTACCGTCAGGGCACGGCACAAACCTGCTGCAACTCCCGGTCGAGGAGATGGCGCGGCTGCACGTTGGCCAGTGCCCGCAGGAGGCTCCGCTTGACCGACGGGTTCTCCCTCTCCAGTTCGGCGAGGAGCTTTTTCATCCGCTGCCGCTGCAGATCCGCCGTCCCGCAGACCGGGCAACAACAGCAGACCACCGGAAAGCCGCTCTGTTGGGCAAAGGGGATGATCTCCTGTTCCTCCACATAGACGAGCGGCCTGATGACCACCGTCGCGCCGTTGTCGGCGAGCATCCGTGGCGCCATCGCTTTCAGCGAACCGACGTAGAACTGGTTGAGCAGCAGGGTTTCGATGAAATCGTCGAGATGGTGGCCGAGCGCCAGCTTGTTGCAGCCGAACTGCTGAGCGAGGGTATAGAGTACGCCGCGCTTGAGCCGGGCACAGATCGAACAGTAGGAGGAACCGGGGCGGCGTTTTTCCGTGATGATCTCAAAGTGATTGGTCTTTTCCACGTGATAGGGGACGCCGGTTGCCTGTAAATGCGCGGCAATGATGTCCGCCCGGAACCCCGGGTAGCCGGAATCGATGGTCAGCGCCAGCAGTTCATATTTGACCGGCGCCCGGCGGCGCAGTGCTTCGAGCATCTGGAGCAGGGTATAGGAATCCTTCCCCCCCGAGACCGCCACAGCAATCCGGTCCCCCTCCTCGATCAGGTTGAAATCGGCGATCGCCCGGCCGACCCCGTTCTTGATTCTTTTGTACAGCCTCTCTTCAACCGCCGTCATGCAACCCTCACCTGGTAACTAATTTTTTCAGGGTACTTTAACTGGACGATTGAAGTCAAGAATGGCCTTTACGGTTTTCCCGGCAGCGCCCCCCTGCCGTTCTCCTTGTCCCGCCCCCCTCTCTGCTGCTATGATAGAGGCAGTCGCTTTCCCGTCAAAGCGGTCTTCTCAATGAAATGCCGGTTGAACGGCGCCGAGGCCATGAGCAACCCCCTTTCCATCATAATTGAAGTCGCCGTCCCCCTGCCGCTGGACAGCACCTTCCACTACCGGGTGCCGGCATCCCTCGCCCGGCAGGCCGAACTCGGCCGACGCGTGCTGGTCCCTTTCGGCAAGCGGAAGGTGACCGCCTATGTCCTTGGCCACGCAGCGACCAGCGAACATCAACTCGTCGATATCCTCGACGTGCTTGACGAACAGCCGCTCTTTACCCCGCAGGAGCTGAAATTCTACCGCTGGGCAGCAGCGTATTACCTGCATCCCTTGGGCGAAATCCTTAAAGCGGCCTTGCCGGCAGGCATTAACCAGCAAAGCGGCAGAAAGGGTGCTGCCGTGACGCCCGGCACTGCGCCAGCCGAGCTTCTGACCGGCGGCCAGCGCATCAAGACCGAGACGGTCTATCGCCTCACCCCCGGGGCAACCGTCGAGCGATCTCCGCGCGGCAAGGCTGCTTTGCTCCTCGACCATTTCCGCACCGGCGGCGAATATTCCGCGACCGAGTTGCGCCGATTGTTCGCCGACTGCACCGCGCCGTTGCGTCGTTTGGCTGAGCTGGGTCTGGTACACTCCCGCCAGCGCGAAGTATACCGGGACCCATTCAAGGATGTGATCTTCGACCGAGACGCTCCCCTTCCCCTCAATCCCGAGCAATCGGCGGCTTTGCACCAGATCAGCGACGCCATGGCGGCTGGACGCTTCCAGCCGTTCTTGCTGTTCGGGGTTACCGGCAGCGGCAAGACCGAGGTGTACCTGCAGGCAATCGCCCAGCTGCTGCCACTCGGCAAGACCGCACTCGTATTGGTCCCGGAGATCGCTCTCACTCCCCAGCTGGTCAACCGATTCAAGCGCCGTTTCGACTGCGGAATAGCCGTGTTGCACAGCGGCTTGTCCACCGGCGAGCGTTACGATGAATGGCGCCGGATCAGGCGCGGCGAGGTATCGATCGTCATTGGTGCCCGTTCGGCGATCTTTGCGCCCCTCGAACGACTCGGCATCATTGTCGTTGATGAAGAACACGAGGGGTCCTACAAACAGAACGAGGGATTCCGCTACAATGCCCGGGACCTGGCGCTCGTCCGGGGCAAGATGGCCCACGCCTGTGTCGTCCTCGGCTCGGCCACGCCCCAGGTGACAACCTGGCACGCGGCACATGCCGGCCAGGTAACCGTCTTGCCACTCCCGCACCGGGTTAATGGCCAACCGCTCCCCCGGGCTGAAATCATCGACATGCGGCAACGCCGCGGGGAATTGATCATGCCACCGCTCGCTGCCGCCCTGACCGACAACCTCGCGGCGGGCGGCCAATCCCTCCTCTTCCTCAACCGCCGGGGATTCGCCACTTGGCTTACCTGTGCCGAGTGCGGGCAGGTTCTTCGCTGTCCTAACTGCGCCGTGACGCTGACCTACCATCAGCGCCGCAACCGCCATTGCTGCCATTACTGCGATTACTCGATCCCGGCGCCGTCGGTCTGTCCCGCTTGCAACGGTCCGGTCACTCATTTCGGCATCGGCACCGAACAGGTTGAGGCCCGACTGCGCGAGCTGTTCCCTGCCGCACGGATCGACCGGATGGACCGCGATACGACGTCCGGCAAGGGGAGCCATTCACGGATTCTCCAACGCGTTGCCGAACGGCAGACCGACATCCTGATCGGCACCCAGATGGTGGCAAAAGGCCACGACTTCCCCGGCATCACCCTTGTCGGGATACTGTCTGTCGAGTCAACACTCAATATTCCCGATTTCCGGAGTGCCGAACGGACATTTCAACTGATTACCCAGCTTATGGGACGGGCCGGCCGCGGCTCGGAGCCGGGGAAAGTAATGGTGCAGAGCCTAAACCCCGAGCACTACGCTCTCACCTTCAGCTGCGGGAGTGAGATCGACGGTTTTTACCGGTGCGAGGTGGATTTTCGCCGGGAGGCCGGTTACCCCCCCTTTGCGTTTCTGGCGGCACTCTACCTGACTGGAACTGCCGGCGAGGCTGTCGAGCGGGAAGCACGGCTGGCCGCTGATAAATTGTTGGCGGTCCGCCGCCGGGCCGGCACCCGCTTGGAGATACTCGGTCCGGCTCCCGCCCCCTTGGCCAAGCTGCGCGGGCGATTCCGCTGGCAGATTCTCCTGAAATCCCGTAACCGGACCGAACTGCATCATCTGCTGGTCGACTTCCGCTCGGCCTATCTTGCCCCGGCAGGGATTCGTCTGCAGATCGACGTCGACCCGGCAGACCTCATGTAACCCTGCTCTTTCAGTATTGATTTGATTTTTTCAGGGCAAATTTATATATTCATGAGATGATCTATTGATAAAGGTGTGCGTAATGATCCGCAAGATCCTCGCCTATCCCGACCCGATATTGAAAAGAAAGTCCGCCCCGGTGGCAATTATCAGTGACGCCATCAAGGAGTTGGTGCGCGACATGGCCGAAACCATGTATGAGGCCCAAGGCGTCGGTTTGGCTGCTCCTCAGGTCGGCGTGAACCAGCGACTGGTCGTGATTGATGTCTCACAACGCGACGACCGTCCTGAGCTGATCGTGGCGATCAACCCGTTGATCGTCCATGCCGAGGGGGACAGTTACGAGGAAGAAGGGTGCCTGTCCATCCCCAAGTATGCGGCAAATGTCCATCGTCACGCCCAGGTTGTCGTCAGGGCGCTCAACCTCGCCGGCGAAGAAATTACCTACCATGCCGACGGGTTGCTGGCGATCGCCTTTCAGCACGAAATCGACCACCTCGATGGCATTCTTTTCGTTGACCATCTTTCCCCCCTCAAAAAGGAAATCTTCAAAAAGAAGTACCGCCGTCAGACTGAAGAAGGTTAAGGAGATACCATGCCCGGACTGCGCATCATCTTCATGGGGACCCCTGACTTTGCCTGCCCGACCCTGCAGAAGCTCATCGAGCGTGGTGAACGCGTAATCACTGTGGTCACCCAGCCCGATCGCCCCAAGGGTCGCGGGCAGAAGCTTCTCCCTCCGCCGGTAAAGGTTCTTGCCGAACAGCACGGGGTCCCGGTACTCCAGCCGGTAAAGGTGCGCAATCCGGATGTTATTGAGCAAATTCGGGAGCTGGGCCCCGACTTGATTGTCGTCGTGGCCTTCGGCCAGATTTTGCCCCAGGCGCTCCTGGACATCCCCCGGCTCGGCTGTATCAACATTCACGCTTCGCTGTTGCCCCGTTATCGTGGCGCAGCCCCCATCAACTGGTGCCTGATCAACGGCGAAACGGAGACCGGCATTACCACCATGCTCATGGATGCCGGACTCGATACCGGTGATATGCTGGTCAAGCGCCAGCTGGCCATTACTCCAGACGAAGACGCCCAAGCGCTCCATGATCGCCTTTCACAGCTCGGTGCCGAAACGATTGACGAGACCCTGAACCAACTCCAGGCCGGTACGCTGCAGCGCCAGAAGCAGGATGATACACAATCCTGCTATGCCCCCTTGCTGAAGAAGGACAACGGCTTGATCGATTGGACCAAGTCCTCTCTGCAGATCAAAAACCTTGTCCGGGGGATGACTCCCTGGCCCGGAGCATTTACCTACCTGCACGGGCAGCTAGTGAAGATTTTTCAAGTTGATGTGGCTGCAGAATCGGGGCCGGCCGGAACCATTCTGAGTGTCGGCCCGGCCGGAATTGTAGTCGGCTGTGGCACCAATGAAAGCGTGCTGGTCAGGGAATTGCAGCTCGAAGGGCGGAAACGCCTGAAGGTTGCCGACTTCCTTGCTGGCTACAAAATTAGTGTCGGCGACACTTTTTCCGCTATCACCAGGACCGGCGATGCCTGACCGTCAACCGCAAAAACGCCTTTTCATCGCCCTGATGGGGCTAACCTGCCTGATTATTGTCGGGGTCATCTATTTACTCTGGTGGGTCCCGACCACCGGGCTTGCCAATATTCACCCCAAACTGCCGGGGTTGGTAGGCATCGTCTTCGGATCGCTTTCGGCCCTAGCGCTCCTTGGCACACTTGTACTGGTACTGACCACGGCGCTCGGCAAGGATATCCTTTTCACCCGTTTTCTTCGCGGCGTCGTGATCAAGTTCCTCCTCCCGGCCATCGAATTACTCGGCCGCTCACTCGGCATTTCCGTCGATACGATTCGCCAATCCTTTATCGCTATGAACAACAGCCTTGTCCTGTCTCAGCGTTATCGGGTAAAGCCGGATCGGATTCTGATCCTGCTTCCCCATTGTCTGCAGCTTTTCGACTGCGAGATCAAGGTAACCGGCAACATTAACAAATGTGTTCGTTGTGGCAGATGCGATATCAAAGGGCTTGCCGATCTGGCGCAGAAATATCAGATAGATATTTCCGTGGCAACTGGCGGAACGTTGGCGCGGAAGGTTATCATCGAAAAACGTCCCAAGCTTGTGCTGGCTGTTGCTTGCGAACGTGACCTCACCTCGGGCATCAAAGATTGCTATCCACTCCCGGTAATCGGCGTTCTTAACGACCGTCCTTTTGGGCCTTGCTTCAACACCAAAGTTGATGTCGAAAAGATCGACGAATCTCTGAAAATTATCATGACTCATTAATGCCTGCCGGCTACCACTGCTGGTTACCGGACAGCTTCTTTTGTCGTCGAAAATTCCCACCAGATTACTGCCAGGTTCCTTCGCAAATCACCAGACGACAGTCGCGCGCTAACAGTCTTACAAGCTAAGGCAATTACTTTGCCAGAAACCTCGGTTCACGTTCGCCAATGGCATGATACTGCGCGCACAGCCGCTGCCATCCCAACGGATATTCCTCTGCCAATATCCTGTCCGTAACTAGCCCTGGGCCTTGCTAAGCTGGCGGTTCTGGTTAAAGACGATTCCTTCGAGCATCTGAGTTAATAAAAAAAGGCCCTTTCTTTCGAAAGGGCCTTTTCTCCATATATGAACAGCTGATTCTTACAGCAATACCGCTTTTTGTGCAAGTTCGAGCAGGTACGAAGGAAGCACGCCCGGGATCAGCGCACCGGCCACCGAAACCAAAATGCAGAGCATAACGGCCGGAGAGGCCTTCATCCAGTCAAATTCTTCGACCGGATCTTTCATGTACATGTAAACCATCACCCGCAGGTAGTAGTAAACGGATGCAGCGCTATTCAGTACCCCGATAATGGCGAGCCAGATATAGCCTGCCTTGATAGCGCTGGAGAAGAGATAGAATTTCCCGATGAAACCGGCAGTCGGTGGCATCCCCGCCAAGGAGAAGAGAAATACCGACATCGCGAGCGCAAGTACCGGATGCTTAGTGGCAAATCCGGCGTAATCGCTTACGTTATTGTTTTCCTCGCCTTTTTTGCCCACCAAGATGATGATGGCAAACGCGCCAATGTTCATGAAGGTGTAGGACAGCATGTAAAAGAGAATACCCGCAGTCCCCTCAGCATTCCCGGCCGTAAAACCGACCAGCGCATAACCGGCGTGGGCAATCGACGAATATGCAAGCATCCGCTTGATATTGTTCTGATTGAGGGCGATGATATTGCCTATCGTCATCGTCAGGACCGCTAACACCCAAAGGAGGTCAGTCCAATCAGCCTTCAAGGAAGGGAAGGCTACGATCAGTACCCGAAGAAAGGCGGCAAAACCAGCAGCCTTCGGCCCGGCAGACATATAGGCAGTTATGGGGGTCGGAGCGCCTTCATACACATCGGGGGTCCACATGTGGAACGGGGCCGCAGCAATTTTGAACGAAAAGCCCGTAGCCATCAGCAACATCCCGATGTAAAACATCGGATTCGCGGCCACCGAAGTATTCTGGGCGATGAATTCAGCAATCTTTGCGATCCTTGTCGTTCCAGTTGCGCCATAAGTCAGAGCCATTCCATAAAGGAGAAAGCCGGTCGAAAATGCACCGAGAAGGAAATACTTAAGCCCAGCCTCATTCGACTTTACGTTAGCCCGGTTAAAGCCGGCCAGAACATAAAGAGAAACCGAAAGCACTTCCAAACCAAGGAAGATCGTCATCAGGTCCGTTCCGGAAGCCATCAACATCATCCCGGTAGTCGCAAACAGAATCAACGGATAGAGTTCACCAACGTTGCACTCTTCGCGCTTCATATAGTGGTCAGAGATCAATATGGTCAGCGTAGCCGAGAGTAGGAAGATCCCTTTAAAGAAAATCGCGAAATTGTCGAGTTGTACAGA
This sequence comes from Geotalea uraniireducens, assembly GCF_027943965.1. Lineage (NCBI taxonomy): Bacteria > Pseudomonadati > Thermodesulfobacteriota > Desulfuromonadia > Geobacterales > Geobacteraceae > Geotalea > Geotalea uraniireducens. The sequence goes on from NZ_AP027151.1 coordinate 3,980,296, forward strand.
GCTGCTAAAACCCTCCTGAGGAGGTGCTCCCCAGCCATTGAGCAATGTCAGCGCAGCAATGATGATGCCTCCGAGACTTAGGTACCCCAGATAGGCCTTCTGCTCGCTCGGCACAAATACATTAACGAGGAGCAACGCCATACCAAAGATCGAAAGAATCACCTCTGGCATGATCGGGGCGAAGTTAATGGCTGGAATTGCAATTGTTTCCATCTAATTTCCCTCCGGTGGCTATTCTGAGACGCTTACTTGGAATCTGCGGGTATCACCGCCGCTGCGGGACTTACCTGTGCAACCGGAAGCTGGGGAACTTCCGCTTTTGCGGTCTGCTGCTTCGATTTACAATGCACTATCAACTTCTCTAGAGAAGGACTCATCTTGTCGATAAAAGGAGTCGGGTAAACACCCATTACAAAGATCAGCACCAACAGGGGCAACATAATGACAATTTCACGGGCATTGAGATCAGTCAGGGTCTGGTTTTTCGGATTGGTCAGCTCGCCAAACATAACTCGTTGGAACATCCAGAGCATGTAGACAGCGGCGAGAATCACGCCGCTCGTTCCGATTACCGCATACCATCTGAGGCTGCTTTCAAACGAGCCGAGCAGGACAAGAAACTCTCCAACGAAACCATTGGTACCCGGCAAACCAATCGAAGAGAGTGTAACAATCATGAAGATTGTCGCAAAAATCGGCATCTGCTTGGCAAGCCCACCAAAGTCAGTGATCAAACGGGTATGACGCCGCTCGTAGATAAAGCCGACGATAAGGAACAGTGCGCCGGTAGACACACCATGATTCAGCATCTGCAGCATCCCACCGGACAGCCCCTGCTGGTTGAGAGCAAACACGCCAAGCATGACGTATCCCAAGTGAGCAACAGATGAGTACGCAACCAGTTTTTTGACGTCTTCCTGCACCATTGCTACCAATGCAGCGTAAATAATGCCGATTACCGACAACGTGGCAAAAAGAGGAGTAAAACGTGCTGTGGCATCGGGGAAGAGCGGCATGGCAAACCGAACAAAGCCGTAAGTTCCCATTTTCAGCAGCACAGCGGCGAGGATCACGGAACCGGCTGTCGGTGCTTCCGTATGAGCATCTGGCAACCAGGTATGCAGCGGAAACATCGGCACTTTAATTGCGAAGGCAAGTGCAAACGCAAGGAACATCCAGGTCTGTGTTGCGGGATCAAGAGAAACCTCATAGAACCTTAGGAGACTGAAATCACCACCGCCAGCTTTGAAGTACAGCGCGATCAGTGCAACCAACATCAGCATCGAACCGACCATGGTATAAATGAAGAACTTAACCGCAGCATAAATCTTGTTCTTGCCACCCCAAATACCGATGATGAAGTACATCGGGATCAACATGACTTCCCAGAAGATATAGAACAGGAAGAGATCAAGAGAGATAAACGCTCCCAACATCCCGACCTCAAGGAGAAGCAGACAGATCATGTATTCCTTGACCTTCTCCTCAACCGCTGTCCAGGTTGAAAGGATTGCAATCGGCATGATGAAGGTGGTCAGAATCACAAGCCAGAGGCTAATCCCGTCGATACCGACATGGTAATTCATCTGGAAGGGGCCGACAGAGATCCAGGGCACCTTTTCCACGAACTGGAACTCGGCGTTGGACTGAAAGCCGGTGACCAGGGGGAGCGATACGACAAAGGTTGCCAGGGATACTACAAGAGCAATAACCCGGTGCAGTGAGTAGCTCTTCTTATTGACGAAGAAGAGCAGAATGACCCCCATGAGAGGAAGAAAGGTCATCACGCTGATTAACGGAAACTGGCTCATGAATTCTGCTCCTTTGGTCCTATTAATTCACTGTTAACGGAAGATGTAGAAGCCTACGATTACAACCACACCTAAGGCCATGGTAAATGCGTAATTGTGAACATAGCCTGTCTGGATATTTCTCAAAACGCCACCGAACCCCTTCACTACCGCAGCAACCCCGTTGACAACCCCATCAACAATCAGCACGTCGAAGCCTTTCCAGAGGAAATTCCCCAACCACTTGCACGGATTGACGAAGAGGAAATCATAAAGTTCATCGATGTACCACTTGTTGTAGACAGCACGATGCAGCGCAGGGAATGCAGCAGTAAACTTCGCCGGGATCGACGGAGCGGCAACATACAGCAAGTAGGCGATGGCAATTCCAACCACGGCAATAATTACCGAGATGCTCATCAAACCCCACTCTAAACCGACACTGTGATGAACCGCAGCGTGTTGAATCTGCTGCTGCACAAACTCGTTGGAGCTTGCAAACACCGGCTCGAGGTACTGTTCAAGATAGTTAGGCATCCCGCCCAGGGCATCACCCAAAAGTTTCGGCACCCCAATCCAGCCTCCAACCACCGACAGACCGGCAAGAACAAGCAAAGGAAAAACGATGACAAAAGGCGACTCGTGCAGATGTTCCTTTGCTTTCTCCTTGATCCGGCACTCGCCGAAAAAGGTCATGAACACAAGCCGGAACATGTAGAAGGCAGTCAGGCCGGCAGCTATCGCCCCAACAGCCCAGAGAACAGTGTTTAATTCACCAAAATGTGGATTCGCGTATGCCTGCCACAGAATCTCGTCCTTACTGAAGAAGCCAGCAAAGCCCGGAATACCGGCAATGGCTACCGTTGCAAGCAGGAAGGTCAGGAAGGTCAACGGCATGGCTTTCCGCAGGCCACCCATATTTCTCATGTCCTGAGGATCATCGTGCGAATGGATATGATGGAGCGCATGGTGCATTGAGTGGATTACCGAACCGGAGCCAAGGAACAGACATGCCTTGAAGAAGGCGTGGGTCATCAGATGGAAGATACCGGCGGTGAACGCGCCAACCCCCATACCGAGGAACATGTATCCCAACTGGGAAACAGTAGAATAAGCTAGAACCCGCTTGATATCGTTCTGCGCCGTACCGATAGTGGCCGCAAACAGCGCGGTTGCTGCGCCAACGATTGCAACCACCATCATGGTTTCGTGGGAGCGGATATAGACAAAGTTCAGCCGGCCGATCATATACACACCGGCGGTTACCATGGTGGCCGCATGGATGAGGGCGGAAACAGGAGTCGGACCTTCCATGGCGTCAGGGAGCCAGGTATAGAGAGGGATCTGGGCTGATTTGCCAGTGGCACCCAGGAAGAAACAGAGCGTAATTATTGTCACAATTCCACCAACCGGCAGCAGATGCGCACTGGCGGCTAGCTCGCGGAAATTGATCGTCCAGACGTTGTGATTTTGCCCCAAATACCAGAATAGCGTGAAGGTACCGAGCAAAAAGCCGAAGTCGCCGACTCGGTTCATGACGAACGCTTTCTTACCGGCATCACCCGCGGACTTTTTGTGGAAATAATAACCAATCAAGAGGTAGGAGCAGAGACCTACACCCTCCCAGCCAACAAACATAAGAAGAAGGTTGTTGCCAAGGACGAGAAGGAGCATCGAAAAGGTAAACAGATTCAGGTAGGCGAAGTAGCGATAAAAGCCCTCTTCACCGTGCATGTAGCCTATGGAGTAAACATGAATCAGAAAGCCAACGCCGGTGACAACCATGATCATCAAGGCTGACAGCGGGTCGATTAGGAAGCCGATATCAGCTTTAAACTGGCCAGACTTGATCCAGGTAAAAAGAATCTTCTCGAAAACGCGTTCCTCACCCGGGAGCGAGAGCAGCTGTTTCAAGATACCGCAGGAGACGACGAAGGAGCAGAAGACCATCAGTGCACCAAGGCCGCCAATAACCTTCTCGTTTTTGATCTTTTTCCCAAGAAGGCCGTTAATCACGACACCGATCAGCGGGAACAGGGGTATCAGCCATACGTACTCGAACATTCCAGACTCCTTTAGAGCGAGAAATTCAGTTTGATAAAGTCTCTGTCTCTCTGCTACAGCTTCATAAGCTTGATATCTTCAACATCAATGGATTCTCTGTTTTTGTAGTAGGCAATCATCAGCGCCAAGCCTACTGCCGCCTCTGCTGCAGCAACAGTCATAACAAAGAAAACGAAGATTTGCCCATCGATATTGCCAAGCTGCCGAGAGAGCGCAATGAAGGTTAGGTTTACGGCGTTAAGCATCATTTCAACGCACATGAAAATGACAATCGCATTTCGCCGGATAAGAACCCCGATTGTTCCAATTGAGAACAAGATTGCGCTGAGAATCAGATAGCTGTGCAAAGGTACCATTTGCTTCACCCCTGTCGGTTAAATTTTCCGTTTGGTAAGTACGACTGCGCCGATGATCGCCACCAGAAGCAGAATAGAAGTAATTTCAAAGGGAAGGAGAAAATCGGTGAACAGTGCCTTGCCGATAATCTCAGTATGCCCAACGTTGTTGATGATGTCCGCGTCCAGCGGCCCCTTTGCTCCAGTCAGCGAGCTTCTGTTCAGGATATAAACAAGTTGGAAGAGTGTGAAAACTCCAACCAAACTACCGAACAGCACCGTATGGGAGCTTCTCCTGCCCGACTCGGCCCGCAGGTTGAGCAGCATGATGACGAACACTATCAAGACCATGATCGCGCCCGCATAGACAATCACTTGCACGGCTGCCATGAATGGCGCATCAAGCATTACATAGAGCGTGGCCAGGCAGAAGAATGTCATGACAAGAGAGAGCGCACTGTTAATCGGATTTTTACAAGTAATGACCATAATGCTGGCCACGACAGCTATTGCTGCCACAATGGTGAAGAAAATGGTTTCCATTGCTGCTCCTTTATCTCTTTTCTAAAAGTCTCTCTTTGACAAAAACAAAATCTTCTCTCTTGTAATTAGCCAGCTCAAACTCCCCAGTCATCGTCAAGGCATCGACCGGACATGCTTCAACACAGTACCCGCAAAAAATGCACCGCAACATGTCGATCTCGTACTTGGCTGCAAACTTGTCGTGGTTCTGGTCTTCACCGGCCTCAACAGTAATGCATTTCGCCGGGCAGACGGTCGGGCAAAGATAGCACGCAACACACTTCGCACGATCATGCGACACCTTGAGAGCATGGAGTCCCCGGAAATTCGGAGAAACAACCGGCTTCTCGTCTGGGTATTGCAGCGTAATCGGCTTTTTGAAGAGATGAGTCAGGGTGATTTTCAGACCTTTAAGCAGCGGCACAATCATTTCGATATCCTCGTCATGGAATTGACTAGAGTGCTACAACGACACCGGTAACAACAATGTTAAGAAGCGCCAACGGGAGGAACACCTTCCAACCCAGTCTCATCAGCTGGTCATAGCGGTAGCGCGGATAGGTAGCGCGAATCCACATCAGACAGAACATCAAGAAGTACACTTTGACAATGAAGTTGAGCACCGACGGAAGCGGACCATGCCACCCACCGAGGAAGAGCGTCGTCGTTACGGCACAGACCGTTACCATGTTGGCATATTCTGCCATGAAGAACATCGCATACTTCATACTCGAATATTCGGTGCAGAATCCGGAAACAAGTTCACTTTCGGCCTCCGGAAGGTCAAAGGGAGTCCTGTTGATCTCTGCAACGGAGCAGATGAAGAACAGAACAAATGCCAGTGGCTGCTTGAAGGCGTACCAGCCGAATCCGGCCTGGTCGGCAACGATCTGATGCAACGACAGCGACTGCGACAGCATAAACACCGAGATAATCGAGAGTCCGGCGGCAAGCTCATAGGAGATCATCTGCGCAGATGCCCGTAGGCCACCCAACAGAGAATATTTGCTGTTAGAGGCCCAGCCCGCCAATACGATCCCGTAGACCCCCAAGGATGCCAAGGCAAGGATGTACAAAACCCCGACATTCACATCGACCACCTTGCCGGCGGCAGTGTCGTAATAGGCAGCAATCTGCAACGGTATCTTATTTCCCGCAATTTCGATTGTGTCGCCAAACGGTATCACCGCAAACGCAATGAAGGCGGGTACCAGTGAGATCAACGGTGCCACAAGGAAAGCGAACTTGTTGGCATTCGCCGGAATGATCTCTTCCTTGAAGAACAGTTTGACCCCATCGGCAATAGGCTGAAGAAGCCCGTGCCAACCGGTCCGCATCGGACCGAGTCGCACCTGCATGTGGCCAATGATCTTTCGCTCAGCATAGGTGGCGTATGCCACGGTCAGCAGAACAAACACAAACACGACAACAACTTTGGCCACCATGGCGATGTAATACGCCATTGGCAATCCCAATATTTCGTATCCCATTTGCTCCTCGTCCCCTCTGTTATTTTAGTCTAGTTTCTGTTCGTACTTTTCTACTTGCTGACGCTGACCCATTGGACCGCAGCACCATTTGTAACGTTATTGATTGAATTTTCCGCGAAATGGTATGGGGCAAAGACCATGCCGGCTGGCAATCGCACACCGACCTTGACCTTGAGTCGTACTTCACCGACAGACGATTTCAGCGTAACGAGCTCATCCTGATTGACACCAAGTCTCGCCGCATCTTCTATGTTCAGTTCGGCATAACCTGCCGGACAAACGTACATCGGCCCTTCACCATGCAATGACAGCGTACCGCAATGATTAAGCGCACTCCCCGTGACAAGTGCCAATTTCCCTGCTTCAGCATTGGGTACAGCACCGGCAACCGGGATCAGCTTTGGCTTTGGCGTCACCGCATATATCGCCCCGGTGTCGCCGAGCGCAGCATACTCGATTGCGCCGTAGCAAGGCACCGTTGCAGCAATTTCCGCGAAGACCTGCTCCGGACCAGCGAATTTGTCGCCGCCAAGGGCTGCATACAACTGGTTGAATATCTCGAAATCACTTTTCGCAAGGCCAATAGGCTTAATTGCCTTATGAATTCTCTGCACTGCTTTACCAACGCTGGTATAGGTTCCTTCTTTCTCGGCAAAGGAACACACTGGCAGCACGACATCGGCTTTGGCAGCTGTATCAGTAAGGAACAGGTCTTGGACGATTACAAACTCTGCCTTGTCAATGGCAAGTTCCACCTGCTTGCGATTCGGATACGAGACAACCGGATTCTCGCCGGCGATATAGAGGGTTTTAACCGCCCCGGCTATGCAGCCATCAAGAATTGCAGCCGCATTTTTACCGGCCGCAACCGGGTGAATTTTAAGATCCGCTGCTCCCTGACTGTTGTTCTTCTCACCGAGAATCAAGACGCCGCCGCCAGCCGCACCAATCTTTCCAGCGACCAACGCCAAGTTGATAACGGCATGAGCCAAATCGCTGCCATGGCCTGGATATCCCATACCGGTCGGCATTACTATCAGCGCCTTAGGAGCGGCTACATAGTCACGCGCAAGGGCTGTAAGCTCATCAACCGTAACCCCGCATTGCTCGGCAGCCTGCGGCAGCGAAACACTTTCAAGCGACCGCTTGAATTCGCCATAGCCTGGGATCGTGGCGGCAGCTTCCGGAGCCCCCAGCCCTTCGTCGACAACAACCTTGGCCAGCGCATTGAAGAATTGTATTTCATAGCCCGGCTTATGAAGATACGTTGCCGCGCCGGGTAATTTGGCAAGCTTGCCGCGCTTGTCGGAAACAATTCGCAGCTTGACCCCTTTTCTCTTGACCGCAAGGTTGATTTCAAAACCGAGCACCGGATGCGTTTCATAGGCGTCAGTCTTGACAACCAGCAACAAATCCGCATCCTGAATATCGGCTATCACCGCAGGAGAAGCAGGGATTCCGACACTTTGAGCAGCACCGACGGTCAACGCCTCATGAGCATACCCTGCCGCATGGTCGATATTGTCAGAGCCAATCGCCCCATTAAACAGCTTTTTAAACAGGTACAGCTCTTCATTGGTAAGGCGTGGGGTCACAAGGCCGGCAACAGTCGAGCCTCCTGCTGCTTTCCCTTCGACAAGGCGCTGGCTGATGACGCCCAGCGCTTCATCCCAACTGACAGGCTCAAGCTTACCGTTTTTCCTCAACAACGGTGTTGTAAGCCGGGAGGCGCTGTTCACGAACTGATAGCCAAATCTCCCCCGGGTGCAGAGTTGCCCGTTATGAAAGCCCTGATCTTCATCGTAAACAGTTGTAAGTACCTTGTCATCTTTGACACCCAAGGTCAGGTTGCAGCCGGTCCCGCAATACGAGCAAACGGTCTTGACCTTGTTCAAAGACCACCACCGGGCTTTGAATTTAAACGGCCGGGAGATAAGTGCTCCCACCGGACAGACAGAGATACATGAACCGCAGAATTCACAGTTCAGGGGGCCGTCGAACGGCGTGCCGATTTTTGCTTCAATACCGCGATTGATAAACGAATACGCCCCAAAGGAGACAATCTCATCGCAGATGCGTGCACATTTGCCACAATGAACGCATCTGTTCATATCGCGTTCAATCAGTGGATTTTCGTAGTCGATCTGGTGTTGGAACTTCTCGTCCTGGAACCGATTCGCATTTACTTCGTATTCATAGGTGAGATTCTGCAGGTCGCAATCACCTGCAGCATCACAGACTGGACAGTCGATGGGGTGCTTAAGCAGAAGCAGTTCCAGCACCATCTTTCTTGCTTGAACAATTTCCGGCGTCATGGTGCTGACTATCATCCCCTCCGTCACCGGGGTAGTACATGCCGGGATTTGCCGCCCCTTCATCTGTTCCACTTCAACGAGGCACATACGACAACCACCAAAAGGATGGAGCTTTTTGTCGTGACAGAGAATGGGTATCTTGATGCCTGCCGACTTTGCGGCATCATAAATGGTAGCGTCTTTTGGTACCGTTACCTGTTTTCCGTCGATCGTGAGATTTACCATCGTGACCTCTGTTTCCCTCGGAAGTTAGCTCGTCGAGCGGCTACTCAATCGCCATGAAGCGACAGGCGTCATAACACGATTTACACTTAGTGCACTTTTCCTTGTCGAGATACGCTATTTGCCCCTTTTCCCAAACGATCGCATCGGACGGACAAGCTTTAAAGCACGCTCCGCATTTAACGCACTTGTCTTCAACTACCTGCCACAAAAGCAGTTCCTTACAACAATTGGACGGGCATCGCTTATCGTTGATATGTGCTTCATATTCATGCCTGAAATACCGGATTGTCGAAAGAATCGGGTTGGGTGCCGTCTGACCCAAACCACACAGAGACGCTTTTTTGATGGTTGAACCCATCTCAAGCAATGTCTCAATGTCCCCTGCCTGGCCGCGACCTTCGGTGATCCGTTCCAGAATGTCCAGCATGACCTTCAGCCCGATCCGACACGGCACACACTTGCCGCAGGACTCATCCCGGGTGAATGTCAGAAAGAACCGGGCAACGTCCACCATGCAGGTCGTCTCATCCATAACGACCAGACCGCCCGAACCCATCATTGCACCGGCCTTGATCAGCGAATCGTAGTCAACGGGGGTATCAAGAACTTCCGACGGGATACAGCCACCCGACGGCCCCCCAGCCTGAACCGCCTTGAATTTGCGGTTATTGGCAATCCCGCCGCACACGTCGTAAATGACGGATCGAACGGTCATCCCAGCTGGAACTTCGACGAGACCGGTATGCTTCACTTTGCCGGTTACGGCAAAAATCTTGGTCCCCTTCGTCGTATCGGTGCCGAGCGAGCCATACCAATCGGCGCCTTTGTTGATGATGTGCCGGACATTGGCAAAGGTCTCAACGTTATTGATGTTGGTAGGCTTAGCCCAGAGCCCCTTGACCGCAGGAAACGGCGGACGCGGACGCGGCATGCCGCGCTCACCTTCAATTGAGGCCATCAGGGCGGTCTCTTCACCGCAGACGAACGCCCCTGCGCCTTTCTTGATGATCAGGTCGAAGTCGAACCCCCACCCTTGAATATTGTGCCCCAGGTAGTTTTTTTGATAGCAGACATCCAAGGCCTTTTGGAGACGATCAATAGCCAGCGGATACTCGGCGCGGACATATACATAGCCCTTCGTGCAACCGATCGCGTAGGCAGCGATCATCATCCCTTCGATAATGCAGTAGGGGTCGCCCTCAAGAACCGAACGGTCCATGAACGCACCGGGGTCGCCTTCGTCAGCATTGCAAATCAGATACTTTTGTTTTCCCTGCGAGGCGGCACAAAACGACCACTTCATGCCGGTGGGGAAGCCCCCGCCCCCTCTACCACGGAGTCCAGATTTCTTTACTTCATCAATGACGTCAGCGGGTTTCATTTCCTTGACGCATTTTTCGATCGCCTTAAAGCCATCTTCTTCAAGATAGGCCTGCAAACTCTCTGGATCGATCTGGCCACAACCACTCATGACGATTCGCATTTGCGAATCAACAAACGTATTGTAGTAGGGCTTTGCCTTGCGCTTTTCGATCGGCGAACGTTTGACGATATGTTCGTCGATAATCTGTGCAACTTCCTCGGGCTGAACAAAATCATACGTGACCCGGCCCAACTCGGGGTCGACAATATCAACCAACACGTCATTGGCACAAAGACCACGGCACCCGGTATTGATAACATCGCAACGTTTGCCGACTACTGCCTGAATTCCTTTTTCGTCAAGAACCTTCCTGAACTCGCTTTCGACCTTTCTGGCCCCAGCCGAGATACCACCCGTTCCCTGACAAATCAGAATCTTGATTTCCGCTTGTGCGCCCATATCAATGTATCCTCTGATGGAAAGTTGAGAACTCTCTTACTTCAGCGGTCTCTGGTTGTATTCCGTGATGATTTCGCCGACCTTCTGGACGGTCATCTTGCCGAAGGTATCATCGTTCACCATCGCCAACGGAGCCATACCACAGGCCCCCAGACACGCTACCTTCTCAAAGGTATAGCGAAGGTCGGGAGATGTTTCGGCATGCCCGATGCCAAGTTTTTCAAAAAAGGTCTCTACAATCCGCTCGGCACCTTGCACGTGACATGCTGTACCAACACAGACACGAATAATGAACCGCCCACGAGGCTTCAGATGAAACTGTGCATAAAACGTCAACACGCCATAAATCTGGCTCGGGTAAACGTTGAGTCGCTCGGCAACGAGATCAATTGCCGGCTTGGGCACAAAGCCGTACTCATCCTGAATCCCCTGAAGTACCGGCATGAGATTGCCAGGCAACGTCAGGTATTTATCAATTACCTTGTTTGCGTAGGAAAGATCGACCTCTTCAGTCGGCAAAGCCTCAGCAGGAGCGTTGCTCATGTAACCCTTCTCCTTTATCGCACTATTTACCGGTCAATTTCACCAAGGACGATGTCGAGCGTACCAATAACCGCCACAAGGTCGGCAATCATGGATCCCTTTGACATCTTCTCAATCGCGCTGAGATTAACGAATGAAGGCGGCCGGATTCTCATCCGATACGGTTTCGTTCCCCCGTCGCTGACAAGATAGTAGCCCAGCTCCCCTTTTGGCGCCTCAACTGACTGATACACCTCGCCTTCAGGTGCCGGGAATCCCTCACTGGCAATCTTGAAGTGATGAATCAAGCCTTCAATGGTGTTATAGACATTCTCTTTCGGCGGATAACAAACCTTGGGGGCGTCGGCAAGAACCGGCCCGGGCTTCAGCTGCCCAAGCGCCTGCTTGAGAATATTGATCGCTTCCCGCATTTCGATGAGACGCACCTTATAACGATCAAAGGTATCGCACTTCTCGCCGACGGGAACTTTGAACGAAAACTTATCGTAGCCGCTGTACGGATTGTCGCGGCGAAGGTCCCAGTCGACTCCGGATCCCCTGAGCGCCGGCCCCGTAATGCCGCAATTGATGGCGTCCTCCGCGGAAATAACACCGTTACCTACGGTCCGCTGCAGCCAGATAGTGTTTTTCGTGAGCAGACCCTCATACATGTCGAAATGGGCAGGGAACTCATCAACTATCTGCCGCACATCCGCTTCAAACCCATCATAGACATCCCGCGACAGCCCACCGACCCGGAAGTAGCTACTCGTCATACGAGCACCGGAGAGCTTCTCGTAGATACTCATGATCAGCTCGCGCTCACGGAAGCAGTAAAGAAAAACGGTCATCGCGCCGATATCGAGGGCGTGGCAGGCAAGCCAGACCAGGTGCGATTTGAGACGGGTCAGCTCTGCCATGATTACCCGGACAACCTGGGCACGTTCCGGCACTTCGAGGTCGAGCAGCTTTTCCACTGCCAATACATAACCAAGGTTATTGCTCATTGGCGCAAGGTAGTCGAGTCGGTCGGTCAGCGTCATCGCCTGATGGTAGGTGCGATGCTCGGAAAGCTTCTCAACTCCCCGGTGAAGATACCCGATATGCGGGGTAATTTTCTCAATGACTTCGCCGTCCAGCTCGATGACCAGCCGAAGCACCCCGTGCGTACTCGGGTGCTGAGGCCCCATGTTTACTGTCATAATTTCTTTGCTTGCCATTTATCGCCTCTATTGTCGAATGGAATTCTTGCTCGCTGTATTTACGAAAGCCGGCCCTTGTATGGCTCGCGTCCCGGCCCCTGGAGAGGATAATCCTTGCGTAGCGGATGACCGACCCAGTCGTCTGTCATCAGAATTCTTCTCAGATCAGGATGGTTGGCAAACACTATCCCGAACAGATCATACGTTTCGCGCTCAAGCCAGTCTGCCGAGTTCCACAGGCAGGCCACCGACTCGATCTCCACATTCTCCTCACCAACCGGCGCTTTCAGCCGCAACCGATCCTTATTGGGAATCGAATACAGGTTGTAAACCACCATGAAACGCGGATCCTGCCCCAAATAATCCACAGCGGTCACATCAGTGAGCATATCGTATCTCAATTCTTCCTTGAGACACTTACAGACACTGATGATATCTTCCTTCTTCACCGTGACCGTCACTTCACCCCGAAACTCTTTGACATCAAGGATCGACGAGGAGAACTTCTCTTTCAGTTTGATAACCGCACGATTGTTGTCTGTCATGACCACGTTACCTTTTCCCTTGATGAAGAATCTGATCAGGCAGCAGCGGGCTCAAGCCGCTCACCAAAGCCAAACGAAGACCCGAAGGAGTTCCGCTCATTCGATATCTTTTCCTGCAGTTTGAGCAGACCATAGAGCAGCGCTTCGGGGCGGGGAGGACAACCCGGAATGTAGACATCCACAGGAAGAGCTTCATCAACCCCCTGCACAACGCTATAAGTGTCAAAGATGCCACCCGAACAGGCGCAAGCCCCCATCGCCACAACCCATTTCGGTTCCGGCATCTGCTCGTAAACCGTCTTGATGACGGGAAGCATCTTCTTGGTAACCGTCCCGGCAATAATGATGCAGTCGGACTGGCGGGGCGACGCACGAAAGATAATCCCGAAACGGTCAAGGTCATGACTCGACGCACCGGTTGCCATCATTTCGATAGCGCAGCACGCGAGACCGAAGGTCATCGGCCAGATCGAAGACTTCCGTGCCCAGTTGACCAGCTTGTCCAGAGACGTCGCTACCACATTATCTCCCATTGGTTGCTCTACTCCCATTCCAAAGCTCCTTTTTTCCAGACGTAGATATAGCCGACGAAGAGAATGACTATGAATACTCCCATCTCAACAAGCCCAAACATGCCGAGACGCTTGAAAAGAATCGACCATGGATACAGAAACACCGCTTCAATGTCGAACAAGATGAACAACATCGCTATAATGTAGAACTTAACCGAGAAACGTTCCCGGGCGGACCCAACCGGCTCGCAACCGCACTCGTACGGACTCAGCTTCACCGAGCTGGGCTTTTTCTGCCCGATCAACGACGATGCGACCAACGAGATCAGACCGAAGGCAATGGCAACAATCACGAGTCCTATAATGGGCAGATAAGCGGCAAGCATGTTTCCCTCCAAGAATGAGGTTGTATAAACCCCTCGTTTATCTCTGATTCTTTATAGCGCCTGAATATCCGGTTTTCTTATTGCGTATACTGTATACAATTTGGTGGGAACTTATGTCATTTAAAAAACTTTGTCAAGAAAAAAAATTTCTAATGCAAGCCCTTCAATTTGTTGAATTCGTATTGAAAATTCACCTACTTTGCCGTATTGGGCCAAACACGATTATCCCTTGACACCGCCACCCTGCCCATGGTAATAACTACTTAATTTTTCAGAATATTTTCCAGGAGACCACCCATGATAACCACAACAACCTCCCGGCAGCTTTTCGCACGAGCAATCACCTCCATTCCCGGTGGCGTCAACAGCCCGGTACGTGCCTTTAAATCCGTCGGCGCCGACCCGCTGTTCATATCCAAAGCTTCAGGCAGCCGGATTATCGACGCCGACGGCAACGAATTCATCGATTATGTCGGCTCATGGGGACCGATGATCCTCGGTCATTGCCACCCCCAAGTCGTTGCGGCAGTCAAAAATGCCGTTGAGAAAGGGAGTAGCTTTGGGGCGCCGACCGAGCTAGAGATCATTCTTGCTGAAATGGTAATCAAAGCAGTGCCTTCTATTGAGATGGTCCGCATGGTCAGCTCGGGCACCGAGGCCACAATGAGCGCCATTCGCCTTGCCCGCGGCTACACGGGCAAGGACAAGATCATCAAGTTTTCAGGCTGCTATCACGGCCACGCTGACTCGCTTCTCGTCAAGGCAGGCTCCGGTGCAGCCACATTCGGTGTCCCTGACTCCCCGGGCGTACCGGGCGATTTTGCCAAACACACCCTGACCGCCCGGTTTAACGATCTGGCCTCGGTGCGACAACTCGTCTCCCAGAACAAGGACCAGGTTGCCTGCATAATCGTCGAACCGATTGCGGGCAACATGGGAACGGTCCCGCCGCGGGAGGGATTTCTCGAAGGACTTCGCAGCATCTGCACCGAGGAAGGAATCATCCTTATCTTCGATGAAGTGATGACCGGATTCCGGGTTGCGTACGGCGGCGCCCAGGAGCTTTTCGGCGTTACACCCGACATGACAACCTTGGGCAAAATTATCGGTGGCGGACTTCCCGTTGGCGCATTTGGCGGCAAAAAAGAGATTATGGAAAAATTATCGCCAGCTGGTGGAATTTACCAAGCGGGCACCCTTTCCGGCAACCCGCTGGCAATGACTGCCGGTATCGAAACTCTTCGTCTGCTTCAGCAGAAGGACTTCTATACACAACTTGAGGAAAAAAGCCAACTGCTCGCCGGCGGGATTCTCACCGCGGCAAAAGCTGCCGGCTGCCCGCTCTACGGTACACGGGTCGGGAGCATGTTCTGTGCATTTTTCGGCACTGAAGAGGTCCACGACTGGGATTCTGCCGCAAAATGCAATACCGCGGCATTCGCCAAATATTTTCGGGCGATGCTCGAAGAGGGGATCTATCTGGCACCATCCCAGTTTGAAACGGCCTTCATGTCCGCTGCCCACACGCTGCCTGAAATCGAGCGGACAATCGACGCGGCACGCAAAAGCTTCAAGAGTCTGTAACGATTTGACACAAATGAGATTGACATACTTACTGCGGGTATGCTATGAAGCCTAGGTTTCTCCTTAATGGACGACGATAAGCGAAGTCTTATAAAAAATCTTGGACTCGTTTCGAGCATGGGGATCTCGATGGCGCTGGCAATCGCCATCGGAGTTTTCACCGGGCTGACGCTGGACCGTTGGCTGGGAAGCAGCCCGTGGTTTTTCTTCATTTTTCTGTTTTTCGGCATCGCAGCAGGCTTCAGAAACATATATATAATTGCGGGACGTGAAATTAAGAAGGATGACAGCGGCAAGAATTAGCGAACGCAACCTCATCGCTTTAACGAGCGTCGGAAGCGGAATCCTGCTGCTCCTTTTTACCGCCGGTGGCTTCGTTTTCGTTTCCGGGCGTTTTGCCGTCGGCGTGCTGGCCGGAGGGTGCCTGATCCTGGCCAACCAGTATTGGCTGTTGAGGGCGATGAGACGCGCCTTGAACTTGCAGCCGCATCAGGCCGCCAGTTTTGCCGCCCTTCGCTTCCTACTTAGATTGATGATCACCGCTGGATTGGTCTACGTGCTGGTTGTTGAAATCGGCGTCGACATTTTCGGCTTGCTCGTCGGCCTTTCCGTACTGGTGATAACGATAACAGTTCTGGCAATTTATCTGTTTGCAGCAAAAGGAGAAATTTAACATGGTTCACCCGTTACTGTTCCTGCAATTTTTCAGAAAATTCCTTGAACCGCTCCACATTTCCGAGGCAGGCGCCGATGCAATCGCATACACGTGGCTGATCATCCTCATGCTGGTCATCCTCTCGATCCTGGCTACCAAAGCCATGAATGCAGTGCCTTCAGGCGTGCAGAACTTCATGGAAGTGGTAATCGGCGGCATTGAGAACATGGTCGAAGAGACCATGGGTGAAAAGGGCCGCCCCTATTTCCCGCTGATTGCCACCCTGGCGCTCTTTATCCTCGTCTCCAACCTGATCGGGCTCATCCCCGGCTTTTTCCCGCCGACGGCAAACCTGAACACGACGGCGGCCTGTGCGGTCATTGTCTTTTTCTCCACCCACGTGGTCGGCATCAAAAAACATGGGTTTCATTACCTGAAGCATTTCATGGGACCGATCTGGTGGTTGGCACCGTTGATGTTTTTCATTGAAATAATCGGCCACCTGAGTCGGCCGCTTTCGCTCTCGCTGCGTCTTTTCGGCAACATGAACGGCCACGAACTCGTGTTGATGATTTTCTTTGCCCTGGCCCCCTTCCTCGTGCCGCTGCCGATGATGTTGATGGGGGTACTGGTTTCCTTCATCCAGGCTTTCGTATTCATGCTCCTGGCCATGATCTATATCCAAGGTTCCCTCGAGGAAGCTCACTAAATCGCTATCCTATATTATTTAGGAGAAGACAACCCAAAGGAGGAAGTAGAAGATGGAATTTTTGACGATGTGTATGTTGGCGGCTGGCTTCGGTATGGCAATCGGCGCATTTGGTACCGGCATCGGCCAGGGCCTCGCCGTGAAGAGTGCTGTTGAAGGTGTGTCCCGCAATCCGGGCGCTTCCGGGAAAATCCTGACCACCATGATGATCGGTCTGGCCATGATCGAGTCTCTGGCCATTTACGTTCTGGTTGTCTGCCTGATCATCCTCTTCGCCAACCCTTACAAGGACGTGGCGATCGAAATTGCCAAATCCGTGGCGAAATAAGTTCTGCCAAGCAGTCGCAAAAAGGGTGTGTCGTCAGACACACCCTTTTTTTATTTCGCCGCCTTTTTCCGCAGGTATTCCACCAAGAGACGGACACCGACCCCGGTCGCCCCTTTCGGCTGGTACGACCGCCCCTTTTCCTCCCAGGCCGTTCCGGCAATATCGAGATGGGCCCACCTCGTCTTGCCCACAAAACGGCTGAGGAACCAGGCCGCCGTGATGGTTCCCGCCGACGATCCACCGGCATTCTTCAAGTCGGCCACTTCACTTTTCATCAATTCGCCGTATTCATCCCACAGCGGCAACTCCCACAGCCGTTCCCCCGTAGTCTCTCCGGCGCGTTTCAACTCCTGCAGCAGGGCGGGATTATTTCCTAACAGACCGGAAGCGGCAGTCCCCAGAGAAACAAGGCACGCCCCCGTTAAAGTCGCCAGATCAATGAGCGCCGCCGGCCGATACCGTTCGGCGTAGCACAGGGCGTCGGCAAGGAGCATCCGGCCCTCCGCATCGGTATTGACGATCTCGACGGTCCGACCGGACATGGTCCGAATGATATCGCCCGGCTTGTATGCTCCGCCACCAGGAAGATTCTCAGCGGCAGGAACCAGGCCGACGACGTTAAGCGGGAGTTTCAGGCCGGCAACGGCCATCAGCGTTGCCATTACTGCGGCGGCCCCGGCCATGTCATCCTTCATTCGTTCCATTCCGTCCCGGGGCTTGAGCGAGATGCCTCCCGAATCGAAGGTGACCCCTTTGCCAACCAGCACAATCGGACGCGTCCCGGCAGGAGCGGCATTATATTCCATGATAATAAACCGTGGCGGATGATGAGCCCCCTGCCCCACGGCGATAAGCCCTCCCATCGCAAGACGTTCCAGGTCATCACACTCAAGCACCCGACAGTCTATGCCAAGGCGGGAACTCACTTCCAGGGCTCGTTCCGCAAGATATGCTGGAGTGGCAACGTTACCCGGCTGGGAGACGAGATCGCGGGCCATGGCAACCGCCGCGCAAACGGTCTCAACGTCCTTGACCGTCTTACTGCAGTCGTCGAGTACGGCCGGATCAGCACAGAGGACTGTCGCTTCGAGCAACGGTCCTTCCTCAAGCGGTGCGGTTTTATAGCGGTCGAACGAATAGCCACCGAGCAGCAACCCTTCAACCGTTGCCGGGACGGCGTCTGGCAAGGAAACGGCAGTTTGGTGAAGAATGCTGGTAAAACGCCCCAAACCCGCCGCCTTCAAGGTCCTGGCAGCGGTCCCGGCCGCCTGTCGCAACCGCTCAGCGGTCAACAGCCCTTCTTGCCCAAGGCCGACCAAGAGAAGACGCTCGGCGGGCAATCGGCCACAGGTATGGAGCAGCTTGACGGTATTCAGCTTGCCGGAGAACTCGCGATCGCGCGCCAACAGACCAATCGTGCCGGCCAGGGAGTCGTCCAAATCGGCAACGACCCGATCACGAGAGGGATTACCCTCATGGCAACCGACCACCAGTACCGGGCATTGATGCTCCCGATAGCTTCCCGTTTCGACAGAAACCTTCATCAATTGATCCTTTCACCAAAAAAAGAAGGTGCGCCTGGCGAGAAGCGCACCTTTGAGAGCACAACGGCAGAAAGCTTAATCAATCCTGAACGCCAGGAAGTAGTTGCTGTCGCCACGACGCAACAGGAATCGGGCCACGTCACCGGATTTGTATGAATTCATCGCCTGCTCGTAATCGCTCAGTGTCTTGATAGTCCGGCCACCGATTTCCCGAATGATATCGCCGGGCAGGATGCCGGCCTCTTCGGCTACGCTCCCCGATTGAACACCGGAGACAACTACCCCCGAACTCTCTTTTAGCCCCATTCGGGCAGCCAGGTCTTTATTCAATTCGCTGACGCTCATCCCGAACTTCACTTCGGCCGCCTTCAGGTTTCCCTCGCCGCTGCCGTCGGCCAACCGGCCAATCTTAACGGTAACTTCCTGAGATTTGCCGTCACGGGCAATCTTCATCGTGACATCCTTGCCAACGGGGGTAGCAGCAACCAGCCGCGGCAGTTCGCCCACCTCGCGGATCTTTCTGCCAGCGAATTCAAGAACGATATCGCCGCTTTTCAACCCCGCTTTTGCAGCCGGGCCGTCCTTGACCACATCAGAGACCAGGGCACCGTTGTCGCTCTCCAGGCCGAAAGACTTTGCCAAGTCAGGAGTGATCGGCTGAACCGTAACCCCCAGCCAGCCGCGAATCACCTTCCCTTTATCTTCCAACTGCGGAATAACGTCTTTAGCCATGTTGATCGGGATTGCAAAACCGATCCCCTGCCCCCCGGCAATAATGGCGGTATTGATGCCGATCACCTTTCCGTCGGCATCGAACAACGGTCCGCCGGAATTCCCGGGATTGATCGAAGCATCGGTCTGAATGAAGTCATCGTAGGGCCCGCTACCGATCACCCGCCCGGTAGCGCTGACGATACCGGCAGTAACGGTCTGGGAAAGCCCGAAAGGATTGCCAATCGCCAGCACCCATTCCCCCACCTTGATATCGTCGCTGTTGCCCAGTTCGGCAACCGGTAGATGCTCTTTCGTATTGATCTTGACCAAGGCGAGGTCGAGCTTGTCGTCGGCGCCTTTCACTTCGCCCTTGAATTCACGGCCGTCGGACAGGCGGACCTTGATTTCATCGGCACCGGCGACCACATGATTGTTGGTCAGGATATAACCTTGATCGTTGATGATAAAACCGGAACCGAGACTGCGTTGCTGCTGGGATTGCCGGGGCATATCCTCGAAGAAGCGGTTGAAGAAATCCTGGAAAGGGTCGGCAGATTGATTGGGGGATCGGTGAAATCGCTTAATGGGGCGGGGATTCTTGGTGGTACTGATGTTCACGACGACCGGCTTGAGTTTCTCGGCCAACGCAACGAAGTCGGGGGCGATGACTTTGGCCGAGACGTTCGCCACCGTCATGAGCGTCAAGGCTCCGGCAACGGCTAACCAATTGAGAAGCCGCACAGGAAAAAGTTTCATATGGACCTCCACGAGTTTAATGATAGCTCTACTGTAATAAGCTCCCCGGTATTTGTCAACCAAGGGGGGTAACGGGTACCACAGGGACAGGCTGCCGCGATACAGCGGCATAAAATCTGTTTTCGCTTGCTTCGCCGCACTTTTTCGGCTTACTATGTCGGCATTTCGCGTGTGAGATAACTGCCGATGAAAAAAATTCATCTCCTCACCATCCTGCTCATCATCCTCAATTCCTTTGCCGCTGCCAGGATCGCTGCCGGCATCGTCTCCTACCGCCTTGCCCATGTCGTCGGCAAGCGCCCCGTCCTCGCCACCTCCGCGACAACGCCGGCCAGCAGCGAAAGTCTGACTGCCTTCGCACCGATCCTGGAACAAGGTCTTTTCGGCAAGGCCACCCAAGGGAAATTGACTCCGGTCGTCGTCGCCGCCCCCGCTGCCGGCGAACAACCGGTGAATCAAGCAAACCTGACCCTGGTCGGTACGGCCCAAGGCTCATACCGCGAGACATTTGCCCTTATCCGGCGTGCGTCCCCCCCGGAAGAGCGGGTTTTCCGCCTTGGGGAATCGGTCTTCGGCCTCGGCCCCCTGGTCGGAGTACAGAAGGAGCGTGCGGAAATCATGGCCGGGGGCCGGCGCATCACCCTCTTTACCCCTACCGCAGCCCCGACGGAACCCCCGGCTCAGCAGGGAGGACCGCCAGCATCGCCGATCGCGGCAACGCAGACGGCGCCAGGCAGCTTCGTCATCGATCAACGGGCACTTAACGCCGCTCTCGACAACATCGGCCAGGCAATGACCGACGCCCGGCTCCTCCCCAGCGTCAAGGATGGCAAGGTTGAGGGTTTCCGGGTTTCAGAGGTCAAGCCGGCCGGCGTTTTCGGGATGGTCGGAATCCGGAATGGCGACGTGCTGCGCAGCATCAACGATCTCCCCATCGATTCGCCCGAACGGGCGATCCAGTCGCTGGCCTCACTTAAGGGGCAAAGCAGGATAAAACTCGACCTTATCAGGGATGGTCAACCGACCACCTTTACGTATGACATCCGTTAGGATTTCTGCGACGAAATACCCGGAGACGACGACCGGACAACCGTTCGGGCTCATGTCACCACGTCCGGATCACTGGAGGCTATAGCCAATCATGCGTATTGCGTCAACTCTTGCCTCAGCAGCGCTCATCCTCTCCTTGCTCGCGCCAGCCCCGTCTTTCGCCAAGGGGGTCGTTCTCAACTTCAACGACGTGGATATTGCCACAATGGTCAAGTTCATCAGCGACCTGACCGGCAAAAACTTCATCATGGACGAGCGGGTAAAAGGGAAGATCTCGGTCTATTCCCCGTCGAAGCTCTCGCCGGACGATGCTTTTAACGTCTTTACCTCGGTGCTGGAGTTGAAGGGGTTCACGACCATTCCTGCCGGCAAGGTCTACAAGATCGTCCCGACGGCAATGGCAAAGCAATCCGGGACGAAAATCTTTACCGGGAAGGAACGTCCGCCGGTCAATGACGCTTACGTGGCCCGCATCATCCCCCTGGAGAATATTGCCTCCCAGGAGGCCGTTCCCTTCCTGCAGCCGATCGTCTCCCGGGATGGCTATCTTGCCTCGTTCGGCGCCAACAACATGCTACTCGTGGTCGATTCGGCCTTCAACATCCAGAAAGTGATGGGAATCCTCGCCCTGATCGACACTCCCCAGAAACGGGAAGGCGCCGAGCTGGTCTTTCTCAGAAACGCCTCCGCCGACAGCGTTGCCGACGTGGTCCGCGAATGGCTTGGCGACCGGAGCAAAACACAACGAGCTCCCGGCCAGCCGGCGACGGCGGCCAGCTCCTCCGGTGCTGTCGTTGTGCCGGACAGCCGACTCAACGCCCTGATCCTGTTCGGTTCCGACAGCGACAAGGAAGACATCAAGAAGCTGATAGCAATGGTTGATGTCGTCCCCCCCACCACCAGCAGCAAAATCAATGTCTATTACCTGGAAAACGCCGACGCCACCGAGGTAGCCAAAGTCCTCGAAGGCCTAGTCAAGGGGGCACCGGCCACCACCCCCACCCAGCCGGGAACCGCAGCCGCTGCGGCCGCTCCCCAGCAGTCGCCGTTCGAAGGCGGGAAAATTTCGATCACCCCCGACAAGGCCACCAACTCGTTGGTGATCATGGCTTCGCCGGCCGATTACCAGAACCTGCTCCAGGTCATCGAAAAGCTCGACAAGCGGCGCCGCCAAGTCTTCGTCCAGGCGGTCATCGCCGAAGTCTCCCTCGACAAACTGAAAGACCTCGGGATGCAGCTTGGCATCACCGGCGGCGGCATCAGCGGCAATACCGCCGGTGCCGGCGCCTTCGACCCGTTCAGCTTCATCGGTTCAGGTTCAGACCCGCAGAAGACAATCTATAGTGTTCTACAATCCCTGGCCACTGGCTCCAATATCCAGATTGCAGGCAATCTCAAGGCACTCGCGACCAACGGCGCCGTCAACGTCCTCTCGACGCCGAACATTTTGACCTCCGACAACAAGGAAGCGGAAATCTTCGTCGGTGAGAACGTCCCCTTCGTCACCTCCAACACCACATACAGTACCGGCGTAGCCCAAACATCCAATGTCGAACGGAAAGATACCGGTATCACCCTCAAAATTACCCCGCAGATCAGCGAGGGCGAGTACGTCAAGCTCGACATCTACCAAGAGATTTCCGCCGTCAAGAGCAGTAAGGGTGATGCGACCGACCTGGTGACCACCAAACGGTCAGCCAAAACGTCGGTGGTGGTCAAGGACAAGCAGACCGTGGTGATCGGTGGGCTGATCCAGGACCAGGACACCGAAACGGTCAACAAGATCCCGGTTCTCGGCGATATCCCCCTGCTCGGCTGGCTCTTCAAGACCAAGCATAAAGAGCGGGTCAAGACCAACCTGATGATCGTCCTGACCCCCCGCATCATTCGCGGTGCCGATGAGCTGGCGGAGGTCTCGGCGACCCAGAAAGGGAAGTTCAGCGACGCGGTCAAATCGGATGCGCCGTTCAGCCTGGAGCAGCAGCTTAAGCCATGAGTGAAGAGCGTACCCCTCAACAGGTGGCGGAACGGCTCGGTATGCCGTTTCTGCCAGAGATCGAAGATGGCGCTGCCGACCCGGCGCTCCTTGCCCATCTCCCCTTAAGTTTTGCCCGGGGACGGCTGGTGCTGCCGCTGCGGGAGAGCGACGGCCGCGTGCGAATCGCCACCGGCAACCCGGCCGATCTGGCAACGCTCGACGAGCTGCGGGCAGTTTACGGTCGGGACGTCGAGGCAGTGGCCTGCCCGGCAAAAGTAGTTCTCGACGCCGTCAACCGTCTCTACGCCCGGCTCGGCAGTTCGGCCCAGGAAGTCGTCGAGGAGCTGGAAGGCGAAGACCTGTCGGTGATCGCCACTGAACTCTCCGAGCCGAAGGATCTCCTCGACCTGACCGAAGAGGCGCCGGTGATCCGGCTGCTCAACTCGATCCTCTCCGAAGCGGTCAAAGAGCGCGCCAGCGATATTCACATCGAGCCCTACGAACGGGAGCTGGAGGTCCGGTTCCGGATCGATGGCATCCTGTACCGCAAGCTTGCCCCACCCAAGGTAGTCCAGGAGGCGCTCGTCTCCCGGGTGAAAATCATGGCGGGGCTGAACATCGCCGAAAAGCGCCTTCCCCAGGACGGGCGGATCAGGGTGATCGTTGCCGGCCGGGATGTGGACATCCGCGTTTCGATCATCCCGACTTTTTTCGGCGAACGGGTCGTGCTCCGGCTGCTCGATAAACAGAAGGGCCTGATCTCTCTGGCCGATATCGGGCTCAACGAGGGGGGGGTCCGGGCCATGGAGCGGCTCCTGTCGCGAACCAGCGGCATCATTCTCGTCACCGGACCGACCGGCAGCGGCAAGTCGACCACCCTTTACGCCGCCCTCAACCGGCTCAACTCGCCCGAGAAAAACATCATCACCATCGAAGACCCGATCGAATACCAGGTCAAGGGGGTCGGCCAGATCCAGGTCAATCCGAAAATCGACCTCACCTTCGCCAGCGGGCTGCGGGCCATCCTCCGCCAGGACCCGGACATCGTGATGGTCGGCGAAATCCGTGATGCAGAAACGGCCGAGATCGCCATGCAGGCCTCGCTCACCGGCCACCTGGTTCTCTCCACCCTCCACACTAACGATTCGGCAACGGCCATCGCCCGGCTGATCGACATGGGGATTGAGCCGTTCATGGTTGCTTCCTCACTGTCGGCAGTAATGGCCCAGCGGCTGGTCCGGCGGATCTGCCCCCACTGCCGGGAACCATACACCCCGGAACGGGAATACGCGGGTTTCGCGCTGCCTGCGACCCTCTACCGCGGTCGGGGCTGCGATCACTGTTTCGGCATCGGGAGCTGGGGAAGGATCGGCATCTATGAATTGCTCCCCATCGATAGCGAAATCTGTTCGATGATTATCAAGCGGACCCCGGCAGGGGTTATCAAGGAGTACGCCCTCTCGAAGGGGATGCGCACCCTACGGGACGACGGCCTGATCAAGGCTGCCGCAGGCCTCACCACCATCGAGGAAGTGCTCAGGGTAACACAGGAAGAGTATGCCGACCTTCAGGTATAGTGCCTATACGGCAGGAGGCAGGGAAACCTCCGGGACCGTCGAGGCGGAGAGCCTGAAGGAGGCCAAGCTTCGCCTGAAGCACGACGGGCTCTTCCCCCGCGAGTTGGCCCCGGCGGTCGACGAACAGGGACCGGGTCGCCGCGCCCTGTTAACCAAAGGGGTCGGTCCCGCCCAGCTGGCCCTGATGACCCGCCGACTCGCCACCCTGGTCGGCTCGCAGGTGCCGATCTACGAAGCGGTCACCACGCTCTATGATCAGGAAGAGCCGGGCGAGCTAAAAAAGGCGCTGGGCCGCATTCGCGAACGTCTTGCCGAAGGGGCACCGCTGGCCCGGGCGCTGGCCCTTGACCCCCGCATCTTCAGCGAGAGTTATGTTGCCATGGTGGCGGCCGGCGAGGCGAGCGGCGCCCTCGACACGATTCTGGAGCGGCTGGCGCTTTTCCTGGAAGAACAGCGGGCTATCCAGAGCAAGGTAACCTCCTCCCTCGCCTATCCGCTGCTGATGATTGTGGTGGGCAGCAGTGTCATGTTCTTCCTGCTGACCTTCGTCATTCCAAAGATTGTCACCATATTCGAGGACAACAAGGCCGTCCTCCCTCTCATCACCATCCTGCTCATCAAGCTCAGTCATTTCCTCAGGAGCTTCTGGTGGCTGGTGCTCGCATTCGGTGCCGGGCTGGTCGTTCTGTACCGGCGCGCCATGCAGCAGGAACGGTTCCGTCAGCGGCGGGACCGGCTGTTGCTGCGACTGCCGCTGATCGGCAGTCTGGCCAAACGGTTGATCATGGCCCGCTTCGCCAAGGTACTCGGCCTACTCCTCGCCAGCGGAGTGCCGGTTATCAAGGCGCTGGAAATCACCGCCGAAGTGGTCGTTAACCGCGTCTACCGCCAAGCGCTCCGGGGAATTGCCACGGAACTGGCGGAAGGGGGCAGCCTGTCCGGTGCCCTGCAGGGAACGCGGCTTTTCCCCCCCCTGCTTGTGCACATGGTTTCGGTGGGTGAAAAAGGGGGAGAGCTGGAAGAGATGCTGGCCAAGGCCGGTACCGCCTTCGAGCGGGAATTCGAAACCGCCGTCTCCAGCTTGATGACCTTGCTGGAGCCGCTTCTCGTGCTCGCCATGGGGGTCGCGGTCGGGCTGGTGGTTTTGGCGGTGCTGCTCCCCATTTTCGAACTCAATCAACTCATACGTTAACATCAGTGGAGGTTATTGACGATGTACACCCCGTTACGTGACAAGCGCGGCTTCACCCTGATCGAGATTATGGTGGTTATCGCCATCCTGGCTTTGCTGGCAGCCCTGGTCGCCCCGAAGATCATCGGCCGCTCCGACGACGCCAAGATTGCCGATACCAAGGTCCAGATCAAGAACATCGAAACGGCACTCAAACTTTACAAACTGGATAACGGCAACTACCCTTCCACAGAGCAGGGACTTCAGGCGCTGGTCACCAAACCGACCGTCGGCATCATTCCAAAGAACTACCGGGACGGGGGATACCTGGAGAGCAAGAAAGTCCCCCAGGATGCCTGGAGCAATGACTTCGGGTATCTCTCCCCTGGCGAGCACGGCGATTACGACCTCTACTCCCTCGGAGCAGACGGGGTAAAAGGCGGCGAAGGAAAGAATGCGGACATCGAAAGCTGGAACCTCCAGTAAGACGGTTCCCCGGTGGAGGGCAGGCTTCACCCTGATGGAACTGGTGGTGGTCATCGCCCTGCTGTCGCTGGTAACGATCATGGTGGTGCCGCGACTTTCCGTTAGCAAGGCCGCCGAGCTTGCCCGGGCCGCCCGGGAACTGGCAGCGACCATCCGCTACCTGCAAGACCAGGCCATTACCACCAAGAGCGCCTATCGGCTGCATCTTGAAACCGGCGGCAGCACCATCACCGTCCGGACGGTGCTCGCCGACGGCTCGGAAGGAACTCCGGGCGAACCGATCCTCAGCCAGCCCCTGTTGACCGACGGGATGTCCGTTGCCGACGTCTTCAGCCAACGGGCCGGCAAGCTCGCTGACGGCGAGGCAATGATCGACTTCGGCCCCGGCGGGATCCAGGATTTCACGGCAATACATCTGAAAGACAGTGCCGAGGAGTTCTATACCATCATGATCTACCCCTCTTCCGGCAAGGTTACCGTAACCAAGGGGTACCAGGAGGCGCCGCAGTGAGCAGAAGACCGTCTGCCACAGCCGGCTTTACGCTTCTGGAAGTGATGATCGCCCTGGCCATTATCGCCGCCGTCGTCTTCACCGTCATCGCGACGATCAACCACCACCTCGACATCATGGCCGACGACCGGAGCGAGACACTGGCGGTCCTGCTGGCACGGCAGCAATTGGATGGCCTCGATGACAAGCTGGATTACCCGGACAAGGAAGACGGCACCTTCGCTCCCGACCAGCCGGATTACACATGGGAGCTCCGGGTCACCCCGACCGAGATCCCGGGCTTCCGCCGGGCAGCGCTGACCGTCTTCTGGGATGGGAAAAAGAGGAGTCTCGCGCTTGTGCGCTTCCTTGGGAAATAGCTCGTCGGCCGACCAGCGCGGATGCCGGGGATTCACCTTGCTTGAGGTTTTGGTGGCACTGCTCCTGCTGACCATCGTCGCCACTGCTCTCTATACGAGCTACTTCACGGTGGTCCGCGCCCGTGATCGGGCGCTGGCCAACAGCGAAGCGCGCCGGGAATTCGAGGGAACCCTTGATCTGTTGCGCCGCGAAATTGCCGGCGTCCTGTTCAAATCCCGGGACAAGCGGCTCCATTTCGTGGTGGAGGATCGTGACGTCTTCGGCAAACCGGCCTCGAACCTCGACATGACGGTCATCGCCCCGCCGCGAATCGGCGAACAGCCCGGCTCGGACCTGCTCACGGTTCGTTACGAGATAGTGGAAAAAGATGCCGCCCTGCAGCTGACGCGGGCAGCCAGCGACCTCTATCTCGGGATCAAACCGGTTCCCTACCCGCAGATTGAGGAACTGGAGGGTTTCCTGGTCGAATGCTACGACGGCGGCAAGTGGGTACGCAGTTGGAACACCGACCTGAATCCGCGGCTGCCGGAACAGGTCAGAATCACTCTGACGGTAAAGGATGGCGACAAGACCGCCAACTTCGTCGCTCTTGCCCGGCCGAGGATCCGATGAGCGTGCGCAACGAACGGGGCTTCGCCCTTGTCCTCACTCTGGTGGTGACAGCCCTGCTGATCGCCGTGGCAACCGAATTCATCCGTGAAGCCTATGTGGAGATGTCGTTCAGCCGGAACTACATCAATCAGCAGCAGGCGAGTCTGCTGGCCGAGGGGGGGATCAAGGGGGGAATGACCCTGATCCGCCAGTTCGGCAACAACACGGCCGACCCGCAGTTTCTCGCCCTCGTGGGACAGCCGCAGCAACTTGACGACGAGCGGGGAACAGTTTCGGTCACCATCGAGGATGAAGGCGGCAAACTGAATCTCAATGCCGTTACTTTGCCCAACGGTGATCCCAACTCCGCCTATGACGCTGTCGAACAGCGACTGCTGGTGTTACTCGGCCTGCCGGCGGAGCTGCACGACACGCTCGCCGACTGGGTGGATTTGAACGATGCGCCGCTCCCCGATGGGGCCGAAACGAATTACTACCGCTCGCTGCCGACGCCATACAGCGCCAAGAACGGACCGTTCGACACCTTCGGCGAGCTGGGGCTGGTCAAGGGGATCACCCCACCGATCCTGAATGGTCTGCGCGGTTACTGCACCGTTTACGGACCCGATTATCCGATCAACATCAACACGGCACCGGCCAAGGTCCTGCTGGCGCTTGACGGCGACATGAACGACACCCTGGTCAAAGAAATCATCGACCGCCGCAACACCAAGCCGTTCACCTCGACGGGAGAACTGAGCAACCTCGCCGGCATGGACCGTATTTTCCCCCGGATCAGCGGCATCATCCGGGTCAGCGGCACAGTCTACCGCCTGGTGGCGGAAGCATCGGTCGGAGAGGTAAAGCGGATCGCCGAAGCAGTCGTGACCACTGACGGCAACTATCTATACTGGAGAGAGTACTGATGACGTACCTGATAATCGAACGGACCGCGACCGCCATCGCCGTCAGCCGTTTCCTGCGCCAAAGGGGCGAGCTCGTTTTTCAGGGTGAGGAAAACCGGGAAGTGGCGACGGACAGCGAGCTTCCCGACCTCCTCGGCGAACTGGTCCCGCCAGCCGCAGCCGACGCCCGGGTTATCTGGGCGCTCCCTTTCAGCCAGCTGTTTAGCAGAGAGCTCGACATGGAATTGCGGGACCGCCGCAAGTTGCGGGAGATCCTCCCCATCGAGCTGCGAGGGGAGACCGCGCTGGAAAGCGACGAGTTGGTCTTCGACGGGCTGCCGCTCGCCAGCGACGCAGTGCTGGCGCTGTGGGGCCGAAAACATGACCTAGCGACGGCAATCCGAATCGGCACGGAAGCCGGCGCCGAACCGGAAGCAGTAACCGCATCGCCACTCCATTGGCAGCTGTTGCTGCCTGACGCCGACCGGACCGGCACCGTCGCTCTCTGCGATGGTACTGCCCTGGCTGTCTACCGGGACGGCGAACCGCTGTTCTTCCGGCCGCTCCCCGGCGGGGTTGACGAGATTGACCGCACCCTGGCATCGCTGGAGATCGGCAAAGGGATCACCATCGACCGGCTCTACCTGCATGGAGCGCTTGCCCCCTCCGATATGCCGGCAGCCGGGACAACCCCGATCGCCCCGCTACCGCTGACCGGCGCCCTGGCAGCGGCCTTCGGCGATGACGAAGCCACCGCCCGCCGGCGGGCCGGCGCCTGGGCTCTTGCTGAGGCGCTGCACGCCGACACCATCATCTCTTTCAGATCCGGCGACCTCGCCTACACCAAAGGCCGGGAGCGACTCAAACGCCAGCTCCGTCTTCCCGCGATCCTCGCCCTGCTGTTGCTGGTGCTGCTGGCTGCCGACAGCGGTCTCCGTTACACGCTGGTAAAGCGAGACCTGGCCTCGCTCAACGCCTCCATCGGCGCCATCTACCACGAGCTGTTCCCCACCCGCAAGAAGAGCGTCGACGAAGTGGCGGAACTGCGGGCGGAGATTCGCAAGCTCGGTGCCGCCAGTGCCCGGAGTGCCGTCCTTGACACCATGAAGAAACTTGCCGAAGCCAAGGGCAACGATATCAGTGGTCTCTATGAGGTTGAAATCGACGGCTCGCAACTGCGTGTAAAAGGAGATGCCCGCTCGGCCCAAGCAGTCTCCGACTTCAAGAACCGCCTCGCCGGCTTCGTTTCGGGAACCGAGCTGGGGCCGATTACCTCCAAGCCTGACGGAAGCGTCACCTTCAGCATCCGCGGCAGTATCAAGGAGGCAGGACAATGACCACCATCCTGGACCGTCTCCGCGACGCCTATAACGCCCTCGACAGTCGGAACCGGCTGCGCCTCGGCTATGTCCTGATCGCCCTGCTGGTGCTGGCGATCGCCTTTTCCACGCTTTCCGACCGGATCGCCAGGCTGGAACGGCAGCGCGAGGGACGCGAGGCCGACCTAGTGGAAATGCTGCAGCTCAAGGGGAAATTCCTCGAAGTGCGGGCGCTTTCCCAGCGTTTTTCCAACCGGCTGGCCGCGGCCCGCGGCGAAGATTCCCCCGCCAAGATCATCGAAGATACCGGCATCAAGGGAAAATCAATCCAGATCGCCCCGATGAAGGGCGAAGAGCGGGCCGGATTCATTGAGGAAGCGGCCGAAGTGAAGGTCGATGGCCTCACCGCCAATGAGGCGATCAACCTCATCTACCGTCTCGAAAAAGGCGCCAAGCCACTGATCATCAAGAAAGCGCTCCTCAGGACCCGCTTCGACGACCCATCCCGGCTCGACCTGGTCCTTAACGTTGCCTTGCTGCGGGTCGCCGCACCGGGGGGACGATGACCGGACGTCAGTTTCTCGTCAGGGGGGGCGCCGTTGTCGCGGCACTCTTCCTGACCGTCATTTTTACCGTCTTCCTGATCCCGGCCCGGCAGATCGAAGGGATCGTGGCGCAGCTATGCCAACGCAACGGCTACACCTTCAGCGCTACCCGCTTCGGCAAGACTCTGCCGCTCGGAATTGCCGCTCGCGGTGTTACCATCGGCACGGAGCAAGGACCGGTGGTCCATCTTGATCGGGCCGCGGCAAGGCTGGCGCTTCTCCCGCTTCTGGCCGGCAAGGTAAAGATCGTCTTTGACGGCAACATCGGTGCGGGCCGGATCGACGGCGAACTTTCGCCCCGGGGAAACGGCGCGGCCAGCCTCACCTTGACCGGTATCCCACTTGCCGACGTCCCTTTTTTCAAGACAGTGGCCGATGCGGACCTCAAAGGGGAGCTGCGGGCCGATGCCGAACTAAAGGGCCTGGGGCCGCGCGCCACCGGCCGGCTGCGGCTCGAAGTGCGCGGCGCGGAGATCCGCGGCGTAAAGATCAGCGGCATGCCCTTGCCTGATGCCTCCTATGACACGGTGCGCGGGATGATTCGCTTCGGTAGCGGCCGGGCCACCATTGACAGCTTTACCCTGCAGGGAGCGGACGTTTACCTCCGCCTCAAGGGAGAAGTAATGCTGGCATCTCCCCCCGGCAATTCGCCGCTCAACCTTTCACTGGAATTGATGCCCCAACCGGCCTTCCTTGATCGCCAGAAGCTGATCTTCCTCCTGATGGCCAAGTACCTGGTTACTCCCGGCGACTACCGGATACCGGTGCGCGGTACCTTGGGCAAACCCCTTCTTCTGTAACCGCGCACGAACACGACTGGCACGACGTGGGGCGGCTCGACCAGCTCAGCACCGCCGCCAGAGCCGGCCGACGTCTATCGCTGCGGTACGGGCGGGTTGCGCCGGGCAGCCGCCAGGCGCAGGGCCGTGATCCGCTCGACGACCGGCGGATGGGAGTAGTAAAATGCGGCGTAGAGGGGATGGGGATGCAGATTGGCGAGATTCTCCTTCGACAGCTTGACCAGCGCCGAGGCAAGAGCTTCAGGGTCACCGGACAGTTCGGTGGCAAAGCGGTCCGCCTGCCATTCGTGGCGGCGGGATAACCAGCTTGAGAGCGGCGTAATGGGGAAGGAGACAATGGCCCCGAGAAAGCCGAGGATGACCAGTTGGGCGGCGAACGAGCCGCCCGGCAGGCCGATGAGCCCCGGAAGCCCTCCCCAGTCGATCAGCCGCCAAACCAGGTAGGAGACCGCCAGCGCCCCCACTTCCGTCAGGAGCAGCCGGTTCCGGATATGCCCTTTTTTCCAGTGGCCGATCTCATGGGCGAGCACCGCCAGAATCTCGCGATGGGTCATCTGCTGGAGCAGGGTATCGTAGAGAACGATCCGCTTTACCCGGCCGATGCCGGTGAAGTATGCGTTGGAATGGCGGCTGCGCCGGGATGCATCGACCTGCATCACCCTGCTCACCCGCAGGCCGGCCCGCTCGGCCAGGCTTTTGATCTCTTCTTCGAGCCCTTCCTCACTGACCGGTTCAAACTTGTTAAACAACGGTTCGATGACATAAGGCGCGAGATACATCATGACGACGGTAACCAGGGCAAAAAAGAGCCAAACCCAGAGCCACCACCGTTGCGGGCTTGCCTTGACCAGGGCAAAGGCCCCGGAAAGAAGCAGCGCCGAAATGACGAGTGACAGTCCGGTGGACTTGAGCAGATCGGCAAACCACAGCCGCATGGTGGTAGTATTGAAGCCGTATCGGCTTTCCAGGCGAAAGGTCTCGTAAAGGTCGAACGGAATCGACAGGACGGCCTGAACCAACGTCAGGGGAAGAAAGAAGGCAAGCCCGGCGACAACGAACGAACCGCCGGCATTGGTGAGGACCCAGTGATCGAAAACGGGGAGGATGCCGCCGAAGAGGAAAAGGAGCAGCAGGATATCGTCGAACAGGGACTCGATGAGGCCGAAGCGGCTGCTGTCGACGGTATAGGCGACGGTCCGGTCGAGCGTCTCCGGCGAAATTGCCCCGGCCAGCGCAGCGGGAACGGTGGTGCCGTGGCGTTTCAGGAACTGGAGATTGAGCAGCCGCAACGCGTAGGCTGCGGCGCTGGTCAGCAGGTAACAGATAATGATGGCAGCGGTCATGGCGTCAGCATACCCGATCCGCCGCGCCAATACAACAGGGGGGCTTGCGCCCCCCCTCAACAGGCCGCAATGAATTATTGCTTGATGGTGCCGTCTTCGACGATCGCCTGATACTTGTAGCCGCCGCCGAAATCCCTATTGCTGTGCAAGGTGCCGTTGACCGTCACCACCTCACCGACGGCCGGCAGATCCTGGGATGTTACGGTAAGATCGTGGGAGCCGGCCTCGGCATTGCCGGTACCATCCTGGATATGCACCCAGTTCCGGCCCATGATCCCTGCCGACACCTTGGTGACCTTGCCCCGGACCGTGACCTTCTTGCCATCGAGCTTGGCCTTCTCTTTGTACACCTCGGCAATGGTATAGGCATCGGGACCGGTGGCCTTTTTCACCGTGATCTTTTCCGCCGGCACCGTCACCCCGCCGCTGCTCCCCTTCGAACCCTTGCCCTTGGTGCTTTCCACGCTCGAAGCCAGCCCTTCGGAAAAATAAATCGTGGCAAACGTCCTTTTCAGCCCTTTGCTCTGGAAATTCGTCATCTCGACACCGGGTTTCAACGACAGTTCGCGGCCGACTTCAACGGCCGTTTCCGGGATGGCGACCCAAGTCTTCTTCCCATCTTTCTCCAGCGAGACATACGTATAGCCGCCGCTATTGAACGTCTCGACAACTTTGCCGGAAAGCGGCACCGTCGTCACCCCCCCCATCGTCGTGTCACCGCCCATCGGTTGCGAATGGCTGAAAGCGTGCGCCTGCAGGGTGAAGGATAGAACTCCGGCGAGGGCTGCCAATCGTAATGCCATTTTCATACGTTGTACTCCTTGCTTAAAGGGACTTCGGTTTCATCAGCCGGGAATGCGCCGACTACGCCGTTTCGCATCAGACTACAGAGTTCCCGGCAAATCTACAACCCTTTTCATGAAAACAGTCTCCCCCACGGCAGCGGTGCCGCACAGCCGGCGACCGCCCCCCATACCTAGGTCATCAGTATCTTGTTTCGCAGGATCAGGACTTCGAAGGCCATCACCGCTTTGCGCACGATGTTCTGCAGCTGGCCGACCCCGGAACCGAGCGCCGCGGATTCGCCCTCGACACAGAGAATTGCCACGGCCCGCCGGTTGATGACCAGTGGGAGGATGAGAACGGTTCGCAGCGAGTTCCCGCCAAGTGCCGCCGCAAACCGGCGATTAGCCGGCGTTTCGGGGATTTCGCCCAGATAGGGGGTTCGCCCCGTTACCCCCCGGTTAAAGACCGACGGCTCGTCAAGGGCAATCCGCAGTTCGTGAAACGCGGCTACCCGAGTCTGGCCGTTTACCGCCTCCCAGCCAGCCAACACGTCGCGCAGCACCAGCAATAGGGCGGCCCGGCCGAACTGCTGCGCGGCATAATCGACCAGCGCAACGGCAATGACATTTCGATCCTCCGCCCCAGCCAACTGCCGGGAGAGCGAATCGACGGTGTAACTGGCAACCGCTTCGTCGCGGGATCCCGCCGGCTGCGCCCCCAGCAGTGGGAAATCGCCGTCGCCCGGAATAGCGGAAAAGTCCACCACATCTTTCCGCGGTCCCGGCACGTTGGCAAATCCCGGGTGCTGAAAGCGAACCCGGCGACCGCCCAGTTCCTTGGCTACGGGCAGTGCCCGGGCATCGCGCCGGATACCGTAGTATTTTTCGAGCGCCCGGTACAGCCAGACCTCCGGGGCGACCATCGGACTGATGACCAGCCCGGTGAGGAAGGCAAGCTCGTCGATCAGCGACAGATCGGAAGGATCGGCCATTGCCAACGTCAGGCGATGGCCGTCGACCCGCAGCGGCACCACCTGGTGCGTCTTCGCCACCTCGTGGGGAATCAGGGCAATAACCGCCGCCGGAATGGCCAGCAACGCCCCGGGCTCGGCAAACGGCACGTGCAGCTTCTCACTGAGCACTCGCGCCAGGTGCTCTTCCTCGATGCATCCCATTTCGACCAGGTTGGTTCCGAGTCGGCCACCGAAGATGATCTGGCTCTTCAGCGCTTCATCAAGTTCCGCCGTTGTGATAATCCCTGCCCGTCGTAACATTTCCCCGAGCTTGATCTCCATCCGCGCTCTCCATTGCCGCTGGATCTACCCGGCAAGCCTGCTGCCGGGACTCGAATTGACTCAGTATACCATCTCGGGGCCGCAAATCATGCACTCCGTGGCAGGCGGTGTCCGGGGCCGCCGGGAGAAACATCCGGCTCCGGCTCAGTGCGCTGGCGGCACGAGAGGCGCCAGCGGGGCCGCCGGTGCGACCGGCGCCGCTGGCACGGTCGGCGCAACCGGTGGACGAGCGCCGGACAGCCCCGGGTGCCCCCTTCCCATGCGGCTCTCTTCGAGAACTCCGCCGGAGAAGCTCCTGGCCGGGGATGCTTCCCCGCCACCGGCACTGAAAGCCGGGCCGTCTGCCGGGGCGGCGGAAAGGCCGGGTTCCCCCGGTTCCCGGCCGACGGCGACGGCCGTCGCTACAACCAGCACCAAGGCCGCTGCCGTAAACCCGACATACAGGTTCCTGACCAGGAGACCTTCAACGACAAGGAAATTGTACGCCAGGGAGAAAAGGGCCGGGACAAGAACAAGCTCCGCCAGGTAGGCCGCGCCCTGCCCGGACCAGCCGAAACGTACCGTCGCCAGCAACCCGGCGGAGAAGAGCAGCGCCAGGAACAACCGGTTGGGGAGCAGCCCGGATAAATTCCCCACCCCCGTAGGGCGGCGGATCGTTCGCGACGCGGCATCGCCCGGCCAGCCGGGCGAACGCCGGCTTCCGGCACCGCGGGGCGCCCGCACATCAGCAGCCGGCTCCGCCAGCAGCCCATGGTAGGCTTCGATAATCTGCCGCAGCCGGTCGGCAGCGCGACGCTGGGCAATGGGATCACCGGCAAACCGATCGGGATGCCAGACGCCGACCTGTTCCCGGAAGGCCCGTTTGACCTCCTCGGGAGAGGCGCCGGGCTCGAGATTCAGCAAGCGATACCAGTGTTGCCGTTCATCGCTCATCGTCGTGCACCCCCCCTATCCGCCTTCTCGGGCTGCAAATTACGGCCCAAAAACCGTCTCCCCAGCCAGCTTTTTGTTTCGACCGGTCGTGCTATACTTGTTCGGTAGGCACCGCCGGCCCAGACGAAGGGGCGACACCAGCGTGCGGCAACCACCAGCAGCCAGAGCCGCTCCCCCGGAAGCCGGGCCGATCGCCAGAGCCACCACGGCTCCGGTCGAGAAAGGAGGGGCGAGTATGACTGGCCGGGAAATCGCGAAACAAATTCTGGAGACACGGAAGGGGGAACAGTATTTCATCAAATGGTGGCGGAAGGAGAATGATTTTATCGATTTCGAGCTCATCGACACCTTCATCAAGAACGCCCGGACCGACGAGGAGTTCACCGGGTACGAACTGCTGTCCATGGAACAACTGTGGGAAATCGCCAGGTCACTCGATCCCGACCGGTTGTCGCGCCAGACCACCGATGGTCAGCAAAGCATTGCCTGGCAACAAAAAAGGGATGACGGGACAACTGTCGACCGCGTCTGTCCCTTCACCCCCGATTCGCTCATTTCAATTGTCGATGTCCTGACCAAGGGGAATTACGTCGATTAACCCCGATCAGGCAGGAGTGGGGACAGGCTGCTCGTCCCCACCCTCCTCGTTATCCTCGACAAAGCCGTAGAATTCTTCGATTACCTGCTGGCGATCACCGTCGCTGGTCGTCACGAGTTGCTCGGAGCGAACCAGTGAATCGACATCGAGCCGCCGGAAATTAAGCCCGAGGCCGTCATTGGTGATCCGGACGACATTGGCTTCCAGGCTGAAGGAAAGTTCCGACGACGAACCGTAGAAAAACATCGTCACGTCAACCTGCTCGTCGAGGGGAATCTGGTGATCGGTCCGGATGAAGAGCCCTTTCAGGCTGAGGTTCTCGACCTCCCCCTTGAACGCTACCCCGCGATGGCGGATGACCGCTTCGGTCTTGAAATCGACCCGTTCAAACTTTCTTTTTTCCACCCCACACCCTCCGTTACCCGCTGTTACATACAGTAACCATATCGGCCGCCAGCGATCGACCTTTAAGATTTTTCAATCGTTTCACCGAAAAAAACATCGTCTATGGCGCCGCATCCTAACAAAAAACGGCCAAAGAAAACAGCTGAAAGAGGGGAAGTCCGGCGGGAAAAGGCTACAGCCCCCATTTGTAACGGAGGTACTTGACGGTCTGCTGATACCCCTGTTCGAACAGGAATGCCTTCTCCTCGTCGGAGAGGGAAAAGGAGATCGGCGCAACCGAGCCGCAGTGGATGGTAATCGTATCCCGCCACCGTCCCCCCTTGAGGAATTCGCGATCCATGGCATGGGAAAAGATGGTCAGCAGATCGGCGCCGTAACGGCGGAAGGTCAGGGTTGAGGAGCCGGACGACCCCATGCTGCGCCGGGAGAAGGTCTTGATTACCAGGGTCCGGCCGGTTTCGGCGCACTGGGTTTCCACGACGTTCGCCATCAGCGAGCCGTCGATGAAGATATGCTCGCGCCCCCGGTTGACGAATTTTTTCCAGGTGAACACCAGGGGAATCCCCGCCGAGAAACGCACGGCGGTCGAGATTTTCAATCCGGGGCAACTGTCAGCGGTCAAGAGATGGGGAGAGTGATTGAGAATGTCGGTAGCAACGAGCCCGAGCGGCACCCGCCCCGCTTCACCGAGGGTCCGCCCGCCGAGCCGCTCGTCGAGCCACTGCTCCAGCACGTCTCCGGCACAGAACCCCATCCCCCTCAGCAGGCCGCGGGGCTTGAAGTCGCGGAACCGGCCGGTATCGGTTTCCAGCAACAGCCGCTGGATATCGTCGGGGGAAAAGCCCGCCGCATAGAGGGCCGCCACGATCGCGCCGGTGGAGGCGCCGATAATCCGCCGGATCGGCACCCCCATCTGTTCCACCGCTTGCAGGGCGCCGATGAAGGCCGGGAAACGAATCCCGCCCCCGACCAGCAGCAAGGTGATCGGCTCGATTCCGGCGGCAGGCTGCGCTGAGGCTTGTTCTTCCATAAATCTCCAGATATTCCGACAAGATGAAGTTCGACGCCGAACTCAACAGATGCGCGGCAGCTGCTCTCCCGCCAGCATCTCCACGGCTCGTACCCCGCCAACGGCGGTTTCCAGCTGCAACCGGCCGGCACCGGCGGCGGTAACCTCGCCGATAATGGCGGCCTCTTTGCCGAGCGGATGCCGACGCATCCGCTGCAGCGTCCGTTCGGCCGCCTCCGGGGCAACGAATGCCAGCAGTTTCCCCTCGTTGGCGACATAGAGCGGATCGAGGCCGAGAATGGCGCATACCCCCTTGACGGCACCCTGCAGCGGCAGGGCAGTCTCGGTGAGGGTAATGGTCACGGCCGACTGGAGAGCAATCTCCTTCAACGTCGTGGCGACGCCGCCCCGGGTGGGATCGCGAAGAACGTGGATCGCCTCCCCTTCGGCGAGGATTTCCGCCACCAGGCCGTTCAGGGCCGCACAGTCGCTCTGGATGTCCGTCTCCAACTCCAGCCCCTCCCGCTTGGCCAGGACCGCAATGCCATGGTCGCCGATCGTGCCGTTGACGATCACCTTATCGCCGACTTTGGCCCCGGCGCCGGTGATGGTCAGACCGTGCTCGATCGCCCCGACCCCCGAGGTGTTGATGAATATCCGATCCGCCTTCCCCCGCGGGACCACCTTGGTGTCGCCGGTAACGATCCGGACCCCGGCACTGTCGGCCGCCTGCCGCATGGTGGCAAGGATCTTCCCCAGCTCGATCCGGCTGAAGCCTTCCTCGATGATCAGACCGGCACTGAGAAACAGCGGCCGCGCCCCCATCATTGCCAGATCGTTGACCGTACCGTTGACCGCCAGGCTGCCGATGTTCCCACCCGGGAAAAAGATCGGCTCGACCACGTAGGAGTCCGTGGTAAAGGCAAGCCGCACCCCGCCATGGTCCAGGACGGCGGCATCATTCTGTCCCGCCTGGGGGATACTGGAAAGCGTCGGGATGATCAGGTCGTCGAGAAGCTGGTGGGACAACTTGCCGCCGCTGCCGTGACCGAGAAGGATCAGATCTTTGTTCACTGTTGCGCTCCTGGGGAAAATGGTCGCTCGCCGGCGGGAAACCGGCTATTGGCCGTACTTGTAGGCGGCGGCGCAGGTCCCCTCGGAGGAGACCATGCAGGCGCCGACCGGCGCCTCGGGGGTGCAGGCGGTGGCGAAGAGCGGGCAATCGAAGGGTGACACCTTCCCTTTGAGAATCTCCCCGCAGAGACACCCCTGATGCTCTTTCGTCTCCTCCACCGCCACCGGGATCATCCGCTCGGCGTCGAACGCCGCGTACGGTTCGGCAACCCGCAGCCCGCTGTCGGGGATGACGCCGATGCCGCGCCACGGCGCATCACAGGGGGTAAAGACTTCCTTGAGCACTTCCTGGGCCTTGCGGTTCCCTTCCCATTTCACCACTCGGCTGTACTGGATCTCCACCCGCGGTGCCCCCTCGACCACTTGCCGCACCAGCATCTCCACCCCCTGCATGACGTCCACCGGCTCGAAGCCGGTCACCACGCAGGGGACGCCGCGCTCTTCGGCGAGGAACCGGTACGCTTCCGCGCCGATCACCGCACTGACGTGGGCCGGGCAGAGATAGCCGTCGATCTGCAGCTCCGGATCGGCCGAGAGGAGGGCCATCGGGATCGGGATGGTCTTGTGCGAGGCGAGCACGAAATAGTTGGTCAGCCCCTGGCGGCGGGCGGCGATGATGCTGCCGCCGACGGCGGGAGCGGTGGTTTCGAAGCCGACGCCGAGGAAAACGACCTTTTTCTCCGGCGTCCGGGCGGCAAGCGCCACCGCGTCGAGCGGAGAGTAGACGATCCGCACATCGGCCCCCTTGGCCCGTTCTTCAAGCAGCGACGAAGACGAACCGGGAACCCGGACCATGTCGCCGAACGTGGCGACGATCACTCCGGGGAGCCGGCAGAGGGCGACGGCCCGGTCGACATAGTCGTTGGGGGTGACGCAAACAGGACAGCCGGGGCCGGAGATGAGCCGCACCTGGGGGGGGAGGAGGCTACGCAGACCATACTGGTAGATAGACATGGTATGGGTGCCGCAAACTTCCATGAACGAGAGCGGCTCACGCCGGTCGGCCACCAGCTCGGCGATCCGCGCCGCATAGCCGAGCACCACGTTCCGGTCACGAAACTCGTCCTGGTAATTCATGCCATATCCTCGGGGTTGAAGACCTCGCGCATCATCTGCAGCGTCACCCGGGCATCCTCCTCGTCCAGCTTGGAGATGGCAAATCCCGCATGAACGATGACGAAATCACCAACCGCCACCGCTTCGTCGAGCAGCATCAGGCTCGCTTCCCGCTTCACGCCGTCGATCTCGGCAACGATCTCACCGTCAGCGATACTTACCACCTGCATCGGTACTCCGAGACACATAGCTACTCCTTCTCCGTTACGCGTAATCCGGCTATCATCGCCTGGCCGAGAGCCAGGCCGCCATCATTGGGCGGCACGAGACGATGGGTGAACACGGTAAACCCATCCCTCTCCAGCAGCTGCAGCACCATCTCGGTCAGCAGCTTGTTCTGGAAAACCCCGCCGGAGAGCACGACCCGGTCGACCCGGTCGCGCTCCCTGATCCGGCCGCACCCTTCCGCCACCGCCGCCGCCACCGTGTTATGAAAAGCCCGGGCCAGGGCGGCCGGCAGCTCACCTGACGCCAAGTCGGCGACCAGGGCCCGGGTCGCCAGCCGGAAGTCGATGGCAAAGGAACCGTCACGGCTGGTCAGGGAAAAGGGATACGTCCCCTCCGCGCTGCTCTCCTCCGCCAGCGCTTCCAGCTCGATGGCCGCCTGTCCCTCGTAGCTCACCTGCCGGCGCAGGCCGAGCAGGGCGGCCACCGCATCGAAGAGCCGGCCACAGCTGGAGGTGAGCGGCGAATTGATTCGCCGGGCCAGCATCTGCAGGTAGAGCTTCCGTTCCGCGGCGGCAATCTCCGCCAGCCAAGGGAGCGGTTGGGCAAAACACTCTTCGCCGAAAGCGTCAAAGAGATAGGCAAGCGCCATCCGGAAGATCTCGCGGACCGCCGCGTCGCCGCCGGGGAGCGGCACGGGCCGGAAATATCCCGCCCGCCGGTAGCTGGCGTAGCCGCCAAGGAGGAATTCCCCCCCCCAGACGGTACCATCGTCACCGAGGCCGGTGCCGTCGAAAATGACCCCAATCACTTCGCCATCGAGACCGTTTTCCGCCATGCAAGACGCCAGATGGGCGTGATGATGCTGGACCGCCACCCGCGGCAGCCCCGGCATCTCTTCCGCATAGGTCGTCGAAAGATAATCGGGATGGCGATCATGGGCAACCAGCTCGGGAACGATCTCCAGCAGCGTCTGCAGCTGGCCGGCCGTCTCCGCCAGCGACCGGAGGGTGGCAGCGTTCTTCAGATCGCCGATATGCTGGCTCAGGTAGGCCCGCTCACCGGCGGCGAGACAGATCGTCCCCTTGAGCTCGGCGCCAACCGCCAACACTTTCGGCAACGCGATCGGCAAGCGCACCTCCCGCGGCACGTACCCCCGGGAACGGCGCAAAAACAGTGGATTCCCCCGGAACACCCGGATCACCGAATCGTCGGTCCGGGTATGGATCTCCCGGTCATGGACGAGAAAAGCATCGGCAATCCCGGCCAGCCGCTGTCGTGCCTCGTCGTCCCGGTAGGCGATCGGCTCGTCCGCCAAGTTGCCGCTGGTCATCACCAGGGCGGTGAACCGCTCGCGAAGCAGCAGGTGGTGCAGCGGCGTATAGGGGAGCATGGTGCCAATATAGCCGTTGGTTGGCGCCACGAGCGGCGCCAACGGATTGTCGGCACGCTTGCGCAGCAGGACGATCGGATGCTCCGGACCGGTCAAGAGCCGGCTTTCCAGCGCGTCGCACCAGGCAAACCGGGCCACTTCGGCCAACCCCGGTGCCATCACCGCAAACGGCTTCTCGTCGCGCCGCTTGCGCCGCCGCAGTTCGGCGACCGCCTCACCGTTCGTGGCATCGACCGCCAGGTGAAAGCCGCCGAGGCCTTTGACCGCGACGATCTTCCCCGTCGCCAGGAGATCGACGGCCGCGGCCACCGGATCGCCGGCCAGCTCGCTGCCAGCCCGGTCAACGAGTCGCAACCGGGGGCCGCAGACCGGGCAGGCTACCGGCTGGGCATGAAAGCGCCGGTCGGCCGGGTTCTCGTACTCGGCCCGGCAGCGGTCACAGAGCGGGAACGGCGCCATGGTGGTCTTGGGACGGTCGTACGGAATGCCGGTGATGATCGAATAGCGGGGACCGCAGTTGGTGCAGTTGATGAACGGGTAGCGGTAACGACGGTCGGCCGGGTCGAACAGCTCCCGGAGGCAGTCCGGACAGACATCGCCATCCGGTGCCACCCGCACCGCCCCGGAGCTCTCCTCGCTGTCGTGGATGGCGAACCCCGGTTCGCCCGTCGGGACGAGTTCCTGCCGGCCGATTGCCGCGATCCGAGCCAGCGGCGGCGCCTGGGTCTCCAGCGCAGCGGCAAAACCGGCCAGGGCGGCCGGCTCTCCTTCCGCTTCGATCACCACGCCGGCAGTGGTATTTTTCACCCAACCGGCCAGCCGCCAGTCGGTGGCTAGGCGAAAAACGAACGGGCGAAACCCGACCCCCTGGACGATCCCTTCGACGGTAATCCTCCATCGCGCCGCACCCGGCCGGCAGATCGTGTCTGGGGAAGGGACGGGCCGGGCCCTCATTCGATCATCTCTGGCTCTTGACGGCGGCAATCCGTTCGGCAAGCCAGCCGTACCAGGCATCCATCCCCTGACCGGTGCGGCTGGAGATTTCGAAGATCGTAATCCCGGGGCTGACCCGCCGGGCCATCTCCTGGCATTTATCCGAATCGAAGTCGACGTACGGCAGGAGATCCACCTTGTTGAGCAGCATCACGTCGGCGGCATGAAACATGTTCGGGTATTTGAGCGGCTTGTCTTCCCCTTCGGTAACCGACAAAACCGCAACCTTGTGATGTTCGCCGAGATCGAACGAGGCAGGGCAGACCAAGTTGCCGACGTTTTCGATCAGCAACAGATCGAGAGCGTCAAGATCGAATCCCTCGACGGCATGGGCAACCATGTGGGCGTCGAGATGGCAACCGGCACCCGTGTTGATCTGCTTTACCGGCACGCCGGTCGCGGCGATTCGCCGGGCATCGTTGTCGGTCTGCTGGTCACCCTCGATGACCGCACAGCGATAGCGCCCCGCCAAATCCTTCAGGGTCCGTTCCAGAGTCGTCGTCTTGCCGGAACCGGGCGAACTGACCAAGTTGAGGACGAAGATCCCCTTGGCGGCAAAGATGGCCCGATTCTCGGCAGCGAACAGGTTGTTGCGCGAGAGGATGTCGGTTTCGACGGCAATCCGCTTCGCCTCTTTGTCCTCGCCATGGTGGTGATGATGCCGGTCATCGTGCTGATGATCGTGATGATGGTGCGAAGCGCTTTCGCACCCACAGGTGGTACACATCGTCGAAGTCGCCTCCTGTCCCGAATCGAAATGGGGTACGGCTCCCGGCCGCAAGGCGGCTCCTGAGCGTGCCGGTGGCCAGTTGATCTGATGATGGGCGTCAATGGTGGGGCGGGGTGGTAAAGGTGCGAGAAACTGCCGGAACTCACCATTTTCAGGCTCTTAGCCTATAGGATTTGCCAGGAAAGGTCAAGCATTCTGCCGCCACGGCCGGGGTCGGGCGCCCCGAACGCCATTTCGCCTTGTTTTGCCGGGCCAATGTGCTATGATTTCCCCAAGTTGACGTACCCACCTCAAGGAGTTCTTCCCATGCGAAAATCCCTGTTCCTTTTTCTGTTCGCCTCGCTGCCTCTGTACGCCGGCTGTGCCATGTTCATGTCATGGAAGAGCATTCCGCCACCGGGAGGATGCGACCAGTGCCATACCGTTCCGATCAGCAGCAACTGGCAGGTTACCTACCAGGCGGCCTATCTGACCGACGAGCGGGACCGGAATTATTTCCAGACCAGTGAATACACTATGCCCCAGACCAGCCGGCCGGCATCGTCCCTCGACATCCGCAAGGTCGACGAGCTCCCCTGCTTCGAGTGCCACAAGGCACCGACTCCGGCTCACAAAGGGAGAATCGGGAGATTCCACCACTGATGAAAGCGTTTACAACCTCGGATCGCAAGACCAAGATCATTGCCACCTTGGGCCCGGTCAGTTCCTCGCCGGAGATGATCGAACAACTGATGGCGGCGGGGGTCGACCTTTTCCGGCTCAATTTCTCCCACGGCACCAATGAGCAGCGGCGCGAGGTGATCGCCATCATCCGTCGCCTCTCCGGGGAGCGGGGGAAAGAGATCGGCATTCTGGCCGACCTGCAGGGGCCGAAAATCAGAACCGGCCGAATGGAAAACGGTGCCATCCAGCTCATTACCGGCACCGCCCTCGACATTACCACCAATGAGGTGCTCGGCCGGCCGGGGCTTATTTCGACGATTTACCGCGCCCTCCCCCGCGATGTGAAACCCGGCTCCCGCATCCTGCTCGACGATGGACTGATCGAACTGAAAGTAACCTCGGTGACTGGCAATACCGTCCACTGCACGGTAGTAGCCGGCGGGATCCTCAAGGATCTCAAGGGGATCAACCTCCCCGGCGTCCATGTATCAGCCCCGTCCC
The DNA here is from genome assembly GCF_027943965.1 of Geotalea uraniireducens. Taxonomy (NCBI): domain Bacteria; kingdom Pseudomonadati; phylum Thermodesulfobacteriota; class Desulfuromonadia; order Geobacterales; family Geobacteraceae; genus Geotalea; species Geotalea uraniireducens. The sequence continues at coordinate 4,024,732 of NZ_AP027151.1, forward strand.
TGTCGGCCAAAGACCTCGCCGATCTCGACTTCTGCCTGGAGCAGCGGGTCGACTACATCGCCCTCTCCTTCGTCCGCGCACCGGAAGACGTGGACGACTTGAAGCGCATCCTCTACGAGCGAAACATCCACATCCCGGTGGTGGCCAAGATCGAAAAACCGGAGGCGCTTCGCAACTTCAAGGGAATCCTGGCCATCGCCGACGCGGTGATGGTAGCCCGGGGCGACCTGGGGGTGGAAATCAATCCGGAAAAGGTGCCACTGATCCAGAAGGAGATCATTCGCGCCTGCAACGAAGCGGGGAAGCCGGTGATTACCGCCACTCAGATGCTCGAATCGATGATCAACCACCCGCGACCGACCCGGGCCGAAACGTCCGACGTGGCCAACGCCATCCTCGACGGCACCGACGCGGTGATGCTGTCGGGCGAAACCGCCTCCGGCCAGTTCCCGCTGGAAGCGGTTAAAACCATGGACAAGGTGGCCCTCGACGTGGAGCGATACGCTCTGGAGGGGGGGGAACACTCCCGCCGTCACAGCGCCAGCATTGCCGAAGCGGTTGCCGAAGCCGCCTGCCACGCCGCCGTCGCCCTCAAGGCTAAGGCAATCGCCGTCCACACCCAGTCGGGCAGCTCCGCCGCCCGCATCTCCCGCTATCGGCCGCCGCTGCCGATCATCGCTTTCACCCAGTCCGTCGACACCATGCGTCGGCTCTCCCTCTACTGGGGGGTCAAGCCGCGACCGATCGGCAGCATGACCGGCACCGACGAGCAGATTTGCGCCGTCGAATCGTCGCTCCTGGCCACCGGCTACCATAAGGGGGATGTCATTGTGATCACCATGGGAGTGCCGGTGGAAGCCCGCGGCTCGACCAATCTGATGAAGGTCCACAAGCTCGGGACCGGCCAGTTTTACGAGATTTTCTGAACGAGGGATCGCCATGAGAAAGGTATTCGACGAAACGAAGATCAATCACCTGCTCATCCGCAACCGGCTGGTCCGTTCCGCCACCTGGGAAGGGATGTGCCGTGACGACGGTCGGCCAACCAGGAAGCTCGTCGAATACTACCGCACCCTCGCCCGGGGAGGAGTGGGACTGCTCATCACCGGTTACGCCTTCATCCGCCGTGACGGCCGGCAGATGCCGGGCCAGTTGGGCGCCCATGCCGCCGACTTTGCCGACGAAATGCACGGGCTGGCCGCAGCAGTCCACGAGGAGGGGGGAAAGATCTGCCTCCAGCTGGTGCATTGCGGCGGCCAGACCGTCGCCCATGCCGCCGGCGCCCAACCGGTGGCGCCGATGGCCGTCCAGGCGGACCAATTCCCCGAACTGCCCCGGGCATTACCGGTCGAGGAAATCGCCGAGCTGGTCGAGCTGTTCGCCGCCGCCGCCCGGCGCGCGAAGGAATGGGGGTTCGATGCGGTCCAACTCCACGCCGCGCATGGCTTTCTGATCAACCAGTTCCTTTCGCCGCTGACCAACCAGCGCCCCGACCGGTACGGCGGCCCGCTCGAAAACCGCAGCCGCTTTCTGCTGGAGATCTGCCAGGCGGTGCGATCCGCCGTCGGTCCGGATTTCCCGCTGCTGATCAAGCTGAATGGTGACGACAACCTGCCGGGCGGTTTTGGACTCGACGACGCCGTGCAGGTTGCCCGGATGCTCGATGACGAAGGAATCGACGCCATCGAGGTTTCCGGCGGCACTCCCGCCTCCGGCGAATTCACCCCGGTACGGCAGGAGATCGAAACCAGGGAACAGGAGGCTTATAATCTCCCCTTCGCCTACCGGATCAAGAACGTGGTTTCCTGCCCGGTAATGGTGGTCGGCGGCATCCGCTCCCTCGATGTCGCCGAAGGGATCATCCGCCGCGAAGAAGCCGACTACATTTCACTCTCCCGCCCCCTGATCCGCGAACCCAACCTCCCCCGGCGCTGGCAGGAAGGGAACGAAGCCCGGGCGCGCTGCATCTCCTGCAACGGCTGCTTCAAGCCGGGACTGAGCGAGCACGGCATCTACTGCGTGGTCGACCGCATCGAGCAGGAAAGCCGGGGAAGAACTCTTTAGCCCCTTTTCCCGCGAAGCTTCCACCGACCGTTCTTTCACATCCGGCAGTGTTATAGCTGCCCCAGAGGAGTTCCGACGACATGGCGAATATCATGCTGCTCATTGTCTGCTTTGCCGCCGGCATCATTCTCCGCCGGACCGGCCGTTTCCCGGAAAGCACCCCCCAGGCCCTCAACGGCTTCATCATCTACATTTCGCTCCCCGCCATCGCCCTGCTCCATATCCACAGGCTCCAGCTCGACCTTTCACTGGCCTACACCGCCAGCATGGCCTGGCTCCTGTTCGGTGCCGGCATGCTCTTTTTCCGGTTCGCCGGCCGGGCCGCCGGGCTGTCGCAGGAAACGATCGGCGCACTGATGCTGGTAGGTGGGCTCGGCAATACCTCCTTCGTCGGGCTGCCGATGATCGAGGCGTTCTACGGCAAGGAGTACCTCGGGATTGGCCTGATTGCCGACCAGCTCGGCTCCTTTCTGGTCCTCTCCACCTTCGGCATCCTTACCGCCACCGTTTACTCGTCGGGCGCCGTCTCTGCCCGCCAGATCATCCGGAAAATCGTTTTGTTCCCCCCGTTCCAGGCAGTGGTCCTGGCCCTGCTCCTCAAACCGGTTCTCTTCCCCGGCTGGCTGGAGATCGTCCTGCAGAAGATCGGCGATACCCTGACGCCGCTGGCACTGGCCTCGGTCGGTTTCCAGTTGCAGCTCAGCCAGCTGCGCGGCGAGCTGAAGCCGCTGTCCCTCGGCCTCCTTTACAAACTGCTGATCGGCCCGGGGCTGATCGCCCTTCTTTTCATCGGCCTGCTTGGCGGCAGCGGCCCCGTCATCCGGGTAACCCTGTTCGAAGCTGCCATGGCACCGATGATCTCCGCCGGCATCATCGCCGTCGACCACCAGCTCAATCCCCCCTTGGTGACGCTACTGCTCGGCATCGGCATCCCGCTCTCCTTCCTCACCCTTACCGGCTGGTGGTGGTTGTTGCAGCACATGTAAGTTTACGACATATTCCGTCCCAAATGGGATTTACGCTGCGGCAACGACAAAACCCTGTCGACTACCCAGCGGAGAAGGCCGATGACCGATCCCGGCAGCCTCGAAGAAAAACTGGCCATTCTGGCCGAAGGCGCCAAATACGATATCTCCTGCGCCTCGAGCGGCAGCAGTCGCCGCAATCGGCACGGGATCGGCAACGCGGCATCGTGCGGTATCTGCCACAGCTGGACCGCCGACGGCCGCTGCGTCTCGCTGCTCAAGATTCTCCTCACCAACGCCTGCATCTACGACTGTGCCTACTGCATCAACCGGCGGAGCAACGATACCCGCCGGGTAATCCTAACTCCGGCGGAAGTGGCCGAACTGACTATCGGCTTTTACCGGCGCAACTTCATCGAGGGGCTGTTTCTCAGCACCGGCGTGGTCCGCAATCCCGACTACACCATGGAGCTCTTGATCGAGGCGATCCGCACGTTGCGCGAAACCTACCGCTTCAACGGCTATATCCATGTCAAGGTCGTGCCGGGGGCCGACCTGCTGCTGGTCGAGCGGGCGGGGCGCTATGCGGACCGGGTGAGCGTCAATATGGAGCTGCCGACCAGGGAAGGATTGGCTCTGCTGGCGCCCGACAAGAGCCGCGAAGCGATCGTCACGCCGATGCGCCGGGTGGGTGCGCTGATCGTCCAGACCAAGGCCGAACGGAAGGTTTCCCGCACTGTCCCGCCGTTCGCCCCGGCCGGCCAGAGCACCCAGTTGATCGTCGGCGCCTCGGGGGAAAACGATCTGCAGATCGTCAGGCTCTCCGCCGGTCTCTACGACCGGCTGGCCATGAAACGGGTCTACTACTCGGCCTTCGTTCCGGTCAACCGCGACAACCGCCTCCCGGCGCCGGTCGATACGCCGCCGCTGCTGCGGGAACACCGTCTCTACCAGGCCGACTGGCTGCTCCGCTATTACGGCTTCGCCCCCGATGAGATCCTCGATGACGACCGCCCCTTCCTCGACCTGACGCTCGACCCGAAAGCCGACTGGGCGCTGCGCCATCTGGAGCTCTTTCCCGTCGAGGTGAACCGCGCCCCTTACGAAATCCTGCTCCGGGTGCCAGGAATCGGGGTTCGGTCGGCGGAACGGATCGTTCGGGCCCGACGCGGCGGGCACCTGGCGCTCGACTCCCTGGCCAAGCTCGGAGTCGTGATGAAACGGGCCCGCTACTTCATCACCGCCCGCGGCCAGTTCGCCGCCGACCTCTCGCCCGATGCCGCCGGTCTGCGCAGCCGGTTGGCCGAGCGGCCGACCCGCGACCGCTGGAATCAGCCGTCGCTGTTCGATGACCACGGCCGCGGCGACTGGCGCTCGACCATCACCGGAGAACTCTGAATGGACTATCTTTACGACGGCACTTTCAGCGGCTTTCTGACCGTCGTTGCCACCGCCCGCCGGGCCGGCACGTCACCGATGGCGATCTGTCGCGTTGCCCCGGACCAGCAGGCACTGTTCTCGCCTCTTGTTCGGGTAACCACCGAACCGGAGCTGGCAGCACAACAGGGGGACGAGTTGGCCGCCATCCTGTCGCCGGCCGGCCGGCGACTCATCCATGCCGCCTTTCTCTCCGCTGCCCCCGGGGTGGAACTCCGGCTCTGGCATTACCTGGAACTGGCGCGACGGGTTGGACCGGCTATCGGCAGCATGCTCACCCACGAGCAGGTCCAACCGGTCTGGGAACTGGCCCGGGCGGTCGGCCGCGAAGCCCATCGTTTCAAGGGATTCGTCCGCTTCCGCCAGTTGGCCGGCGGCTACCACTACGCCGCCATTGCCCCCGATTACCGGATCCTGCCGCTGATCGCCCCCCATTTTGCCGCCCGCTTTGCCGATCAGCAGTGGCTAATCCACGACGAACGCCGCAGCGAAGCGGTTGTCTACGATCCGGTACCCCAGCAGTGGCTCATCGTCCCCCTCGAGGTGCGCGCACCGCTTTGCGACACTGCCGACGAGCAGCTATTCCGGTCGCTCTGGCAGTGCTACTTCGACAGGCTCGCCATTGCCGAACGCCATAACCCCCGCCTGCAGCAACAGCATGTTCCCCGCAAACACCGCCGACATCTGCCGGAGTTCGATAAACGCTAGGTCACGTCACTCCCCCGCGGTGGTGCCGTAACCATCCTGTCGCATCTCGTTGGCTTTTTTGCAAAAGGCTGCTATCCTAGGCAGAAATGGCGCGGCAGGACAATCACCCCCGCCGTGGAATTCCGACCAAGCGGCCCGGCAGCTGCCGGGCACCGGTTCAAGGAGCACATGACGTGAAAACGACTCAGGAGGAGTTGGCAACTCAGATCGACGAGGCCCAATGGGACTGGCTGCGGGCACACCTGGAACGGGGCGGGTTGATTTGCGTCGCCGCCGACCTGGACATTGCTGCGGTCGGTGAGCGGATTGCCGCCGATGATGCGGCCTCTGTCCAGACATGGATCGAAACCCGGAAACTGACCAAACCGACCGCGGAACAGATTGCTGCCTGGGACGGCGATCAGACAGTTCGATTCACGACCCTGATCATCAGCCCCTATGTACTTATCCAGGAGAAACTACATGGCTGACCCGGCGAAAGGCCCACACTGCGCCGCCTGCAGCGGCGCCTGGCTGAAGACCGGTGCAACCAACTGCCTGACCACTGCCGACGAACGCCCGCAGCAACCGGGCCATTGCCCCGCAAAACATCACGGGGAAATCATCGAAGCCAGCTTCCGGGAATACCGGGCCGAGGAAACCGAGGATGGAAAGCTCGCCCGCGCCGCGGCCCGCGTCGAAGGGCTCTGCTACCAGCAGCTGCCGGGGAGCGATGCGGTAATCGCCCGCTGGACCCGGGTCGAAGACACCATCGCCCTGGCCAAGATGATGGGCTGGCAACGGATCGGCATCGCCACCTGCGTCGGTCTGCTGGAAGAGACGCGCCAACTGGCGACCATCCTGGAGGCTCAGGGGCTCACCCCCTACAGCGTTTGCTGCAAGGCTGGCAGCATCGACAAGCTGGAACTGGGCATTGAGGAAGATAGCAAGGTACGACCGGGGACCTTCGAACCGGCATGCAACCCGATCGCCCAGGCGGAGATTCTCAACCGGCTCGACTGCCAGATGAATATCATCGTCGGCCTCTGTGTCGGTCACGACATGCTATTCGCCAAACATTCCCGGGCACCGGTCACCACTTTGGTCTGCAAAGACCGGGTTACCGGGCATAACCCGGTGGCGGTCCTTTATGGCCAGAACTTTTATTTCAAGCGGTTACAGAAGCAGCCGGTGATTGTGCCGACGGACTGACGCCATCAGGCCCACCCATCCCAGGATCTTCCCATGACGCAGCCGAACAGACATTCCCGCCTCCGGATCGTTGCCGGCAGCGGAATCCTTGTCGCTACGGTACTTTCTTTCCTTGCCGTACATTCGCTGTTGCGTCCCTCCCCCCCTTCGGTCACGCTGACCTCCCAAGAACAGGCTTGGCTGAATGCCCACCCGATCATCAGACTGGCCCCCGATCCCGAATTCCGGCCCATCGAATATTTCGACGACAACGGGCAGTATCAAGGGGCAGCTGCCGACCACATCCGCCTCCTGGAACAGAAACTCGGCATCCATTTCGCCATCGTCCGGCTGAAAAACTGGGATCAGGTCATCGACGCCTTTAAGCGCCACGAGATCGACGCCCTGGGGGCCGTAGCCGCCACCCCGGCCCGGCGAAAGTACATGCTCTTCACCACGCCACTGGTGGAGATTCCCGGCGGCATATTCGTGCGCACCGGCTTCCCTCGCCGGTCTCTGACCCTGAACGCGCTGAAGGGGCTCAAGGTGGCTGTCGTCTCCAACTACATGGCCCACGACTATTTGCGCACCGAGCGGCCGGAGATCGACCTCGATGTAGTGCCGGACGTGGCGACCGGCTTGAGCAGGGTTTCCCTTGGCGTCGACGACGCCTATATCGAAAACATGGCCAATGCCAGCTACTATCTGCAGAAAACAGGGATCACCAACCTGCGGCTGGCCGGCTACACCAGCTTCACCTACCAGTGGGGAGTCGGCATTCGCAATGACTGGCCGGAGCTGCAGAGCATCCTGAACAAAGGCGTGGCAGCAATCACCGCCGACGAACGGCAAGCTATTATCAGCCGGTGGATCTTCGCTGAAAAGCAGAGTTGGCGACCATCGAGAGCGTTCATCATCTCAGCCGCGGCCTCAACGATCATGCTCATCCTTCTTGCAGGGGCCCTGTGGAACCAGTCGCTACGGCGAACGGTCCGCAGCCGCACCGCCTCCCTGCAGCGGGAGCTGGAAGAACGAACCCGGATCGAAACGGCACTCCGCGCAGAAAAAGAAGCCGCCCAAGGCTATCTCGACGTCGCCGGCGTCATCCTGCTGGTACTCAATGTCGATGGGACCGTCCGGTTAATCAACCGCAAGGGGTGCGAGATCCTCGGCTATACCGAGGACCAGATTCTCGGCCACGACTGGTTTGCCACCTGTCTGCCCCTTCGTCTGCGCGACGAGTTCAGGACGCTTTTCCACGGCGTCGTCACGAAAGAGATCAGTCCACCCCAGTCTGTGGAAAACCCGATCCTGACCCGGGCGGGGGACGAACGGCTGATCCGCTGGCATAATTCGGCATTGCACGACGACCGGGGCGTGATCACGGCGCTCCTCTCTTCAGGCGAGGATATCACCGAACAACGACAAGCCGAACAGGCCATTACGACCTTGAATGCGGAGCTGGAAGAGCGGGTTGCCCAGCGGACGGCAGAGTTGAGCAGGGAAATCGGCGAGCGGAAGGCAATGGAAGAACAGGTCCGGCAGCTCAACAGCGATCTGGAACGACGCGTCCGGGAACGGACCGCCGATCTGCAGGCTTCGAACCGGGAACTGGAGGCGTTCTGCTACACCATTTCCCACGACCTGCGGGCGCCGCTTCGGGCAATCGACGGGGCAGTCGGCATCCTCCGGGAAGATTTCCCCGCCGCTTTGGACAGCGAAGAGGAAAAACTGCTCGAAGGGCTGTCACGAAATACCCGCCGGATGGCGGCGCTGATCGACGATCTGCTGGAGTTTTCCCGGCTGAGCCGGTCGGAAGTGCAAAAAAGCCCCATCGACATGAGTGCCCTGGCTGCCGAGGTTTACCACGAACTCACTGCCACTGTGGGCGACCGGCGCATCAGCTGTACGATCGCCCCGCTCCTCCCCACTGCAGGGGAGCGGACAATGATCCGCCAGGTGCTGGTCAACCTGCTGGCCAACGCCATCAAATTCACTGCCACCCGAGAAGAAGCGCTCATCGAAGTCGGCTCCCGTCCCGGCGCCGGAGAAACGACCTATTTCGTCAGGGACAACGGCGTTGGCTTCGACATGCGCTACGCCGACAAGCTGTTTGGCGTCTTCTCCCGCCTCCATCGTCCCCAGGAATTCGAAGGGACCGGCATCGGCCTGGCAATCGTCAAGCGAATCGTCACCAAGCACGGCGGCCAGGTCTGGGTGGAAAGCGCCGTCGGCGAAGGGGCAACCTTTTACTTTTCGCTGCCGGTCTGACCCTTGCGCACAGCTCCGACGCTAGCCTACACCAGCTTCCGCAAAAACTGCCCGGTGTACGAGCGGGTCACCTTCGCCACTTCCTCGGGTGTCCCGGTAGCGATCACCTCGCCCCCCCGGTCTCCCCCTTCCGGCCCCAGGTCGATCAGGTAGTCGGCGGTTTTGATGACATCGAGGTTGTGCTCGATGATGACGATGGTGTTCCCCCCTTCGATCAGCTTCTGTAGCACATCGAGGAGCTTGGCGATGTCGGCAAAATGGAGGCCGGTGGTCGGCTCGTCGAGGATGTAGATGGTCCGGCCGGTGGCCCGCTTGGAGAGTTCCTTCGCCAGCTTGACCCGCTGGGCCTCGCCGCCGGAGAGGGTGGTGGCCGACTGGCCGAGCCGGATGTAGCCGAGCCCGACGTCCATGAGGGTCTGCAGCTTGTTGCGGATCCTCGGGATGTGCTCCATGAACTGGACTGCCTGGTTGACGGTCATGTCGAGGACTTCGGCGATCGATTTCCCTTTGTACTTGACCTCCAGGGTCTCGCGGTTGTAGCGCGCCCCCCGGCAGACCTCGCACTGGACGTAGACGTCGGGGAGGAAGTGCATCTCGATCTTGATGATCCCGTCGCCGGAGCAGGCCTCGCAGCGCCCCCCCTTGACGTTGAACGAATAGCGGCCCGGCTTGTACCCCCGGACCTTCGACTCCGGCAGCTGGGCGAACAGGTCGCGGATGTCGGTAAAGACCCCGGTGTAGGTGGCCGGATTGGAGCGGGGAGTCCGGCCGATCGGCGACTGGTCGATATTAATCACCTTGTCGAGCAGTTCGAGTCCCTTGATCTGCTGCACCGCCCCGGCCCGCTCGCGGCTCCGGTAGAGCCGCTGGCAGAGCACCTTGTAAAGAGTATCGATCACCAGCGTCGACTTGCCCGAGCCGGAAACCCCGGTGACGCAGGTCATCACCCCGAGCGGAATCTTGGCGGTGACCTTTTTCAGGTTGTTCTCGCTGGCGCCGACCAGGGTAAGGAACTTTTCCGACCGGCGCCGCTTTTTTGGCACCGCAATGGTCAGTTCTCCCGACAGATATTGGCCGGTGAGGGAGTGCGGATTTTTCAAGATCTCCGCCGGGGTCCCCTGGGCAACCACCTCGCCGCCGTGCACCCCGGCCCCAGGCCCCATGTCGATCACGTGGTCGGCCTCGAGGATCGTCTCCTCGTCATGTTCGACGACGAGTACTGTGTTCCCCAGATCGCGCAGGTGCTTGAGCGTCTGCAGCAGCCGGGCATTGTCCCGCTGGTGCAGGCCGATCGACGGCTCGTCGAGGATATAGAGAACTCCGACCAGCGACGAGCCGATCTGGGTCGCCAAGCGGATACGCTGCCCCTCGCCGCCGGAGAGGGTGCCGGAGGAACGGTCGAGCGACAGGTAGTCGAGGCCGACATTGACCAGGAAATAGAGCCGTTCGCGGATTTCCTTAAGGATGCGCCGGGCGATTTCCTCTTCCTTCGGAGTAAACGCCAGGCCGGCGAAAAACTCCAGGGCATCCTTGATCGACAGTGCGGTCACCTCGCAGATATTCCGCCCCGCCACCCGGACGAACAGCGCCTCCTTTTTGAGTCGGGCCCCGTTGCAAGTCGGACAGGGCATCACGTTCATGTACCGCTCCAGCTCCTCCCGGACCTGTTCCGACTCGCTCTCCCGGTACCGCCGCTCCAGGTTGGGGATCACCCCCTCGAACTCCTTCCAGTAGGTATGGCGACGACCGCTCTCCTCTTCCCACCAGAATTCGACCTTTTCCCCCTTCGAGCCATAGAGGATGATCTCCCGCGCTCGATCCGCCAGCTTTTTGAAAGGGGTCCGGATATCGATATCATATGCTTTGGCCAGCGCTTCGAGGGTCAGGTGGTACCAGCCGGAGAGCCGCTTTTCCCATGGAGCGATGGCCCCTTCGCGGATCGAAAGGTCCGGATTCGGCACCACCAGTTCCTCGTCAAAATACATCCGGGTGCCGAGACCGGTGCAGTCGGGACAGGCACCGTAGGGATTGTTGAAAGAGAACATTCGCGGCGTCATCTCGGGATAGGAGATGCCGCAGTCGATGCAGGCCAGGGACTCGGAAAAGAGGATGGTTTCACCGTCGACAATCGCCACCTTGACCACTCCTTCGGCGTGATTGAGGGCAGTTTCCAGTGAATCGGCGAGGCGCCGCTCGATCTCCGGCTTGACGATCAAGCGGTCGACGACGATGTCGAGATCGTGCTTCTTGTTCTTGTCGAGGGAAATCTCTTCTGTTAGATCGTGCTGAACCCCGTCGATGATCACCCGGGTAAAGCCGTCCTTGCGGAGCTGATTCAGTTCCTTGCGGTACTCTCCCTTCCGCCCCCGCACCATCGGCGAAAGGAGGTTGAATTTGGTACCGGCGGGAAGCGCCATGATCTGGTCGACCATCTGGGAGACGGTCTGGGAGGTGATCTCGCGGCCGCACTGGTAGCAGTGGGGATGGCCGACCCGGGCGAAGAGGAGCCGCAGATAGTCGTAGATCTCGGTGACGGTGCCGACGGTGGAACGGGGATTGCGGCTGGTGGTTTTCTGCTCGATGGAAATGGCCGGGGAGAGCCCTTCAATGGATTCCACATCCGGTTTTTCCATCTGCTCGAGGAACTGCCGGGCATAGGCGGAGAGCGATTCCACGTAGCGCCGCTGCCCCTCGGCATAAATGGTATCGAAGGCGAGGGTCGATTTTCCCGAGCCCGAGATGCCGGTAATCACCACCAGCTGATCGCGCGGGATCTCCACGTCGATGCATTTCAGGTTGTGCTCACAGGCCCCTTTGACGATGATCTTATCGCTTGCCATACTACTACCCCGAATCCGCTGCTGCGCGTTGGTGGACTGCCGCTCGACGGACTGAAGACCGCCGGCGAAAGGGATACTATAGCACAATTCGCTCTGGCGGTGGGGGATTCAATCCCGTCCCCCCAGCCGGGAGCGACACCTCTGCGCTGCGCTTCCATCCACCGGAAGTTAAGGAGAGATTTGGAGCAAGATTGGCACCAAGCGACAAAAAAAGAGGAGCGGTTAAACCGCTCCTCTTTTCCGTATCTCTCCACCATGCCGTTGGCTTGCAGGGCCTCACAGCGAGTTCCCTCACAGGTGGGCGCTTCTGAGCCGCTTCAGGCAAGTCCCGTAAAGGGACAGCACACCACGGCTTGAAGAAACCCCCGATTGTGTAAATGTTCCGCTCGGGCGTGTCAGCCTCACGCACATGGCAGAGAGAACCTTAATTTTATTTCAGTCTAGCGCCCCACCACGGAGAAATCAAGCAGGTTTTTCCACCGCCGCCTCGAAACCGAGAAAGGTGTTCAGCCGCCGAATCTCATCCATCAGCGACTCGAAGCCATGGAAAGTCAGCGACTGGGGACCGTCCGACATCGCCTTGTCCGGTTCGGGATGCACCTCCAGCAGGATACCGTGGGCACCGGCGATCAGCGCTGCCTTGGCCATCGGCGGAACGAGGCTCCGCTTCCCGGTGGCATGGGACGGGTCGATCATCACCGGCAGATGGGACAGTTCCCGGATCAGCGGCACCACCGCCAGGTCGAGGGTATTGCGGGTCGCGGTCTCGAAGGTCCGGATGCCCCGTTCGCAGAGGATCACATGCGGATTCCCCTCGGCAAGGATATACTCCGCCGCGGCCAGGAATTCTTCGAGGGTGGCGCTCATCCCCCGTTTCAGGAGTACCGGTTTCCTGATCCGGCCCAGTTCCTTGAGCAGTTCAAAGTTCTGCATGTTGCGCGCCCCGACCTGCATCAGGTCGGCATACTCGGCAACCAGGCCGACGGTGTCGGGGCTCATCACCTCGGTCACCACCGGCAGGCCCGTCTCCTCGCGCGCCAGGGCAAGCAGTCTGAGCCCCTCTTCCCGAAGTCCCTGGAACGTGTGGGGCCCGGTCCGGGGCTTGAACGCTCCGCCGCGCAGCATGTCCGCACCGGCCTTCTTGACGGCGCGGGCGGTCTTGAGAATCTGTTCCTCGCTTTCGACGGCGCACGGCCCCGCCACCACCACCGGTCGCTTTCCCTCGCCGACCGGGACGTCGCAGACCTTGACGATCGTATTCCGAGGATGAAAATCGCGTGAGACGAGCTTGTACGGTTTGGAAACGTGGATGACTTCCTGCACCCCCGGCAGATCGCGAATCGTGGTATCGTCCACATACCCCCGGTTGCCCAGCACCCCGATAGCGGTCCGCTCGCTCCCCGGGATCGGCGCCGCCGTGAGCCCCATCCGGTCTACCGCACTGATCACTGCATCGATCTGTTTCTGCCCAGCCTTGTGGTTCATGACGATAAGCACGCGCCCCTCCATTCTCTGCAGGTGGTGATGCGCGATCAAGATACCAGAGGGAAGGGAGCGGGGTCAACAGCAACCTGGGACTCCGGGCAGATGCCAATGTTGCTTTTTCCGGTAAAACCAGTAGAATGGGGAAACTTTCGCAGGGCACCGGGGTGCGTATGAAACTGAAGGACGGGCAGATAGAGAGGCTTGCCGAGCGGATTCTGGAACGGCTCACCGTTGCCGGCCTGATCCAGCTGAAAAGCGAGCGCGGCAAGCTTCTTGCCGGGATCAGAAGCGTAATCGCCGCCGACTGCAAAGGCGAGGAAGATTTGGAAAAGGAAGCGGAGCGACTGCTGGAACAGACCCTCCGGTCAATGGGAGGAGCTGCCGGTGGCATCGACCGCCACAAGATGCTCCGGATGATCAAGGAACGGCTGGCCAAGGAGCGCGGCATCGTCCTCTAACAAGGGACCAACATCCACCAGCTCTTGGTGCGAGGTAATCATGGCTATCTCAGAAGATCGTGTCTCCCATCTTGCCCACCGAATCTACGACCGCCTCTGGCGCGACGATCTGGCCGACTTTCCCGACGAAAGCAGACCGCTCGCCTGCATCAAGGAGGCGATCACCTCGTTTTTCGCCGTTGCCGAAGAGATCGACGACACCGTTCGGCGAAAACTCGCTTCCTACGCCCAGGCCAAGGTCCCCGGCAGCCGCGAGTATGAAATCCTCTACCAGAAATTCTACCAGGAAGAGCTGGCCAAACGGAAATGGTGACCTCTCGGCTTTCCCAGAGGGGGAGACTGCGTCGGCTGATCCCTCTCTTCCTGCTCCCGCTACTGTTTACCGCCGGCTGCGGCCCGAAGCCGCAACTTACCGTTGCGCCGGCCTTCAAGCCGGTAACCGGCATCGATTCGGCATACATCGTTCCGTTTGCCGCCGTCTTGGTCCCCGATTCGTTCAATGAAACGGTGTTCAACGATTTCGTCGACCAGCTCAACCGAAACCGTCGTCAAGTCGGCGCAAAATCCTTCCTTATTCTCAAGGAGGAAGTCAAGGACGTCGATCCGGCCTGGCTCGCCCGGCAATATTACATATCCGGCGAAATCTGGAGCTATGTGGAGGATTCGGGCTGCTGCTCGACCAACATCCGGGTCAAGGCCCGGGTCTATCTTCATGAGCCCGGCCAGAAAGAGCCGTCAGTGGAAATTTTTGTTCCGCTCGAAGCGTTCTTCGACCACGACAAATCGACCCTGGAGCGCGAGCAGGACCGGCTTGCCCACAACCTTGCCCGCGAACTCTCCCAGCGTCTGCTCGCCGTTATGGCCACTGCCGCCCCCCGCTAGGCTCCCCTTCCCATCACCATCTCGCCGATTTTTTTTTCATATAGACTTGATTTTTGATGGACAGGTGATTATAGTTACTCCGTGTTAGCACTCGGCAGGGTTGAGTGCTAATTTTTTTCGATAAAACCTCATGGGCATATCATGGAAGAAAGGAGAAGCAAGCAGATGAAATTGAGACCGTTGCAAGACCGCATCCTGGTGAAAAGGATCGAAGAAGAGCAGGTAACCGCCGGAGGGATTCTCATTCCCGATACCGCCAAAGAAAAACCGCAGCGTGGCGAAATCGTCGCCGTCGGCAATGGCAAGAAGACCGAAGATGGCAAGGTCCTGCCGATTGATGTCAAGGTTGGCGACAAGATTCTGTTCGGCAAGTATGCCGGCACGGAGATCAAAGTCGAAGGACAGGAATACCTCATCATGAGAGAGGACGACATCCTCGGTGTTATCGAGTAAGATGGCTGGCCTCGCCAAAGGTCCGGCCGCGGCGGTGCGTTCGTCATGCGCCTTGCGTCCGGAGCCGTTGGCCATGGCAGATAACAGTGGTCTAAGCATCGAAAGACAAAGTTAATTTATCGGGAGGAAAAGAATAATGGCAGCCAGAATCATCAAATTCGACCAGGACGGCCGCAACGCCATCCTGAAAGGTGTCAATACCCTTGCCAACGCCGTCAAGGTGACCCTCGGCCCCAAAGGGCGCAACGTGGTCATCGAGAAGTCGTTCGGCTCGCCGCTGATCACCAAGGACGGCGTCACCGTCGCCAAGGAAATCGAGCTGGAAGACAAGTTCGAGAACATGGGAGCCCAGCTGGTGAAGGAAGTCGCCTCCAAGACCTCCGACATCGCCGGCGACGGCACCACCACCGCCACCGTCCTAGCTCAGGCCATCTACCAGCAGGGTTCCAAGCTGGTCGCCGCCGGCCATAACCCGATGGAAATCAAGCGCGGCATCGACCGGGCCGTCGAGATCATCGTCGCCGAGCTGCAGAAAATCTCCAAGCCGATCAAGGATCACAAGGAGATCGCCCAGGTCGGCACCATCTCCGCCAACAACGACCGGACCATCGGCGACATCATCGCCCAGGCGATGGAGAAGGTCGGCAAGGAAGGGGTCATCACCGTCGAGGAAGCCAAATCGATGGAAACCACTTTGGAAACCGTCGAAGGGATGCAGTTCGACCGCGGCTACCTCTCCCCCTACTTCGTCACCGATCCGGAGCGGATGGAAGCCAACCTGGAAAACGCCACTATCCTGATCCACGACAAAAAGATCAGCAACATGAAGGACCTGCTCCCGGTTCTCGAGCAGACCGCCAAAAGCGGCCGGCCGCTCCTGATCATCGCCGAGGACATCGAAGGCGAAGCGCTCGCCACCCTGGTCGTCAACAAGCTGCGCGGCGTGCTCAACATTTGCGCCGTCAAGGCCCCCGGCTTCGGCGACCGGCGCAAGGCAATGCTGGAAGACATCGCCATCCTGACCGGCGGCAAGGTGATCTCCGAAGAGCTCGGCTTCAAACTCGAGAACACCACCATGGATATGCTCGGCGTTGCCAAGCGGATCACCATCGACAAAGACAACACCACCATCATCGACGGCGCCGGCACCGAAGCCGACATCCAGGGCCGGGTCAAGCAGATTCGTGCCCAGATCGAAGAAACTACCAGCGATTACGACCGTGAGAAACTTCAGGAGCGTCTCGCCAAACTGGTCGGCGGCGTAGCGGTGATCAAGGTCGGTGCTGCCACCGAAACCGAAATGAAAGAGAAGAAAGCCCGCGTCGAAGACGCCCTCCACGCCACCCGCGCTGCGGTGGAAGAAGGGATCGTCCCCGGCGGCGGCGTCGCCTATCTCCGTTCCCTGGCCGCTCTTGACAGCGTTTCGCTGGCCACCGAGCAGCAGTTCGGCGTTAACGTCATCAAGCGCTCCCTGGAAGAGCCGATCCGTCAGATTGCCCAGAATGCCGGCGTCGACGGCTCCATCGTCGTCGACAAGGTGAAAAACGGCGCCGAGTCTTTCGGTTACAACGCCGCCGAGGATGAGTATGTCGACATGCTCGTCGCCGGGATCATCGACCCGACCAAGGTTTCCCGTTCGGCACTGCAGAACGCCGCTTCCGTGGCCGGCCTGATGCTGACCACCGAAGCGATGATCGCCGACATGCCGAAAGAAGAAGCCGCGATGCCGGCAATGCCCGGCGGCATGGGCGGCATGGGCGGCATGGGTGGCATGGGCGGCATGATGTAACCCCGCCACTGCGGCAACGCTGCAACAGAGGGGAGACCGGACGGTCTCCCCTTTTTTTTTCACCGCCGACCCTCCTCGCTGTTTACAGCACGGTTTCCCTCTCGTAACACCCTGAAATAACGCCGAATCATTTATTAAAAATAACCCGGTCGATCTTGGCGACCCGGAAAAATGTGTATAATTGATAGCGATGGGGGGTGCCCCGCGACCTGTGCTCCGAGGAGGGGAATCGACGATGAACGCTAACAGCAAATGGACGCTGCATCAACACCTCGAGGCCGTCAAGAACGGCAGCCGGCGTTTTGAAAACGCTTTCCAAGGGGTCGCACGGATGATTCTCGAAGGAGAAATCGAAAAGATCACCGTCAATGGACGGATGACCTACGATTTCAAAATCTTCCGCACCGGCCGCAAACACCCGATCGGCATGTACGACGAGATCAACAGCTTCGTGTCGTTCGTCAAGGATGCCGCCGAAGGGGGGTCATCGAAAGAGATGGCATTCGTCCTGGTCGGCGAACCTGGTAACGGCAAGACATTCTTCGTCGAATTCGTCTGCGCCAAGTACCGGCAGTTCCTCAACCGGGAAGAGAATCGCAAGTTCACCTTCCAGTTCACCGGCATGGACCGGCTCGGCAGCTACGGCAAGATTGCGACCATCGAATCGCAGACTTACGAAGACCCGATGATCCTGGCGATGAACCTGGGGGAAACGACGGACGAGACCCGGAACTACCTTGCCGCCCAGTTCGGTTTCAGTGACGATGAGCTCGAAACGTTCTACGACGATTACCGGCCCCTCGGGGCATGCTCAGGCTACATGTGGAACGACATCCGAAAATTCACCGGCGGCGATCTGGCGGAGATGCTCTCGTTCGTCGAGGTGGTGCCGGTGCCACTGACGGAGAGCCTCGGCACCGTGACCGGCAAGTATGCCGCCAAGGACAAGATTACCTCGTCGGCCGTCGACCTGCTCGGCGAGGAGTCGATCCAGCGGCTTCTCCACATCACCGACACCAACAACCCTTACCGTTTCGACCTGCGGCGCGGCGCGCTGGCCCGGGTCGCCGGCGGCGGCATCCATTTCTCCGATGAAATCTACAAGAATAAGAAGGACCTGGTCCAGGTCTATCTCGGCGTAATCCAGAACCGGGTGATCGAAATCGACGGCTACAAGTGGCCGATCGACACCCTGATCATCGCCACCAGCAACAATTCCGAATTCAATCGTTTCCTGGCCGAAAAGGAAGAGGCGCCGATCATCGACCGCTGCCGGATCTGCTACGTCTCCCACAACACTAACTACCGGATGCAGGAGAGCCTGACCAACTACGCCATCGGTAGCGAGACCAAGACCACCCTGACCAAGGAAGAGCTGCACCAGGACCCGAACCTGAATTATGCGGCATCGGTGGCCATCACCCTCACCCGCCTCCCCCGCTCGGAAAAACTCACCCCGATCGAGACGATGAAGTTGGCCGCCGGCGAGATCGCCGGGGAGAAGAGCCTCAAGACCCTGGCCGAAGTGATCGACGTACTCAACCAGGAACCGGACATCACCAAGCGGTTCGGCCAGAGAGGGCTCGGCCAGCGGAACCTCGGCCGGGCGATCCAGTTGCTGGTGGAAAGCTCAGAAACCAACGAAGGGCGCTGCATGGTCGCCCACGACGTCTTTACTTCGCTGGAGCGGATCGTTCTCGATTATGTTGCTGACGCCAACGACCGGGCCAAGTACCTTGAAGACTTGAAGACCGCCAAGGGGCTCTACCGGGAACGGATCATGACCGAGATGTTCAACGCCTACATGGACGAGCCGTACGCCATCAAGAAAGACGTCATGAACTACGTCAATATGGTCATCGGCATCGATGCCGAAAATCTCGGCCCCGACAAGATGTGGAAGTACAAGGATCCCCAGACCGGCGAACTGAAGGCGCTGAAAATCGACGAGCGTTACGTGCGGAACGTCGAAGATCGGCTCGGGCTCAAAACCGACGAGCAGCGGGAGAGCTTCCGGACCTCCGTCCGCAAGATCTATGGCCAGAAGATCTCCGTCGATCCGAACTATGACTTCATGGATAACCTGGAACTGGTGAAGGCGGTGACCGACGTCCGCCTCAAGTCCGATATCGCCGGCGCCGGAAGCCTGATCGGGGCGCTGGCCAACCGGACCAACGAGGAGAACCAGAAGCTCTACGACCGGATGATCACCACCATGCTGAAGAAACTCGGTTACTGCCGGACCTGTGCGCAGAAAACCATCGAGTACTTCTGCACCCAGGAAGACGAGACCTAGCCGCAGCGCAACGCCGGGACCCTCCTCCTCGCCCCCTCCTCCAAAAGATGGAGAACCTACCGCTTCCTCTCCCCCGGTGGGAGAGGGTCGGGGGAGAGGGGGAGCATCCGAGGCTCGGAAATCGAGAACATGGACCAAAAGCTCTTACACCTTCTCAACACACTGAACGAACAGGACCTCTCCCCGGAGCGGGAGGCCCGGCTCAGGCAGGAGCTTGCGGAGGGAAGAAAGCACATTCTTCCCTCCCCGCCCCTCGTCGCGCCGCGGCAGCCCGGCATCTACGACTACGCTGATCCGGCCGCGCTGCAAGGGATCGCTGCCATGCAGGGCAGCAGCGCCACCAGCATGCATTCCCTCGACGAACTGTTGGAGCGTGACCGGCTGCGGGAGGAAGACGGCTTTCCGCGCAAGATTCGGATCGGCAAGCTGATCAAGCCGACCCGGGGAGGAAAGGAAAAATTCGTGGTGGTACCGACCACCGTCGAGGAAAAGTTCATCCATGACCGATCGCCCCTGCCGCCGGAGGAGGAAGAGCCGCTGGGCGGAGCCGGCGACGGTGAGGAAGGGGAAGTGATCGGCGAACAGCCGGTTCGCCCCGAACAGGGAGGGGGGAGCGGCACAGCCGGCCACGGCGAAGGTGAATCTCACGAACTGGAGTCATCGGCTTACGACCTGGGGAAGATCCTGACGGAACGGTTTCAGCTGCCGAATCTGAAGGAAAAAGGGAAAAAGAGTTCGCTGTCCCATTACACCTACGACCTGACCGACCGGAACCGGGGTTTCGGCCAGATCCTGGAAAAAAAGCAGACCCTGCGCCGGATTATCGAAACCAACATCAACCTCGGCACCATCACGGACGTGGCCGACATCGATACGACCCAACTGCTCATCGCCCCGCGGGACCGGATTTACCGCATCCTCTCCCGCGAACTGGAGTACGAATCCCAGGCGCTGGTCTTTTTCATCCGCGACTATTCCGGCTCCATGGAAGGGCTGGCGACAGAAGTTATCTGCTCCCAGCACGTGCTGATCTACAGCTGGCTCCTCTACCAGTTTGCCCGCCAGGTCGAATCCCGGTTTGTTCTGCATGACAATGATGCCCGAGAAGTCCCCGATTTCTACACCTACTATAACCTGCGGGTGGCCGGTGGGACTCGCGTTGCCGCCGCGCTCCGGCTGGTCAACGAGCTCGTGGAGCAGGAAAACCTGGCCAAGGATTACAACATCTATGTGTTCTACGGCACCGACGGCGACGACTGGGACACCAACGGCGAGCAGACCCTCCCCGAATTGCGGCGGATGCTCGGCTACTCCAACCGGGTCGGCATCACCATCGCCGAGCATAATGCCTACGGCTCCACCGGAGCCACCGAAGTGGAGCGTTACCTGAAGCGGTCGGGCCTTCTGGAAGAACAGCCGGAGCTGCTCCGGCTCGACATCATGGGTGAGGACGCCGACGAGCCGCGGATCATCGACGGGATCAAGAAGCTGATTTCTTAGGAGACGGATTCGGAGGGGCAGGCCCCCGTGCCTGCCCTTCACGGGGACCGTTCCCCCGCAGGCGGGAAAATGCAACTTATCGACCAGCACACGAAAAAGATCATGGAGGGGTGCAAGGAGCGGGCACGGGAGGCTGGCCTCCGCTTCCAGGACGAAACCCTCGAATACATTGTCACCAATCGGGATATGCTGGAGCTTTCGCCAAAGGTGATGATCCCGACCCTCTACGACTATTGGGTGCATGATGTCGAAGTGATGAAAGGCAAAGGGAAATACGAACTCTATCCCCACAATCCGTACGAGACGGTAATCAACACCCGGCCCCCAATCTCGTTCTACAACGACAATAACCCCGATTGGCTGAACGTGATGATCTTCTATCATGTCCTGGCCCATATCGACTTTTTCCAGAACAATCTCTACTACCGCCATACCTGGGACTACGACCTGACCGGCAAAGCCCTCTCCGACAAGCGGCTCATCGCCCGGCTCCGTTCCGAGCACGGCCGCTGGGTCGATTACTTGATCGAATTCGGTCGATCCATCGACAATCTCGTCGGTTATTTCGACGAACTGTCCGGGTTGTTCCGCGAAGAAATTCCGCCCTTCACCCGGCGCCTCGACTTTTACTTCGACTACTTTCTCCAGACCATCAAGAAGACGAAAACGGCAGATTACGTCAAAGAGATCGAACGGTACAATCGATCGATGCGGGAATATGGTGAGCTGGGCGAGGAGACTTTTTTTGCCGACACGGCCAGAAAATACCCGGAATTCGAAGCGATCTACCTGAAGAGCACCCAAGGCGGGAAAACGCGCAAACAGGATCTCCTGCAGTTCATCATGGAGAACTCGGAGTTCCTCAACCAGAGTGAAAACAAATGGATGAAATCGGTCCTCGAACTGCTCCGCTCAACCTCGATTTACTTCCAGCCCCAGATCAGGACCAAGATTATGAACGAAGGCTGGGCCAGCTACTGGCATGAGCAGCTGTTCCTTACCGACGAGCGGATCAAGGGCCACGAGATCGATTTTGCCCGCTGCCATTCGGGTGTCACCGCTCTCAGCCGGGTGGGGCTCAACCCGTACGCCATCGGCATGCGCCTGTTCCAGTACCTCGAAGAGATTGCCGACCAGGGGAGGCTGTCACTCGATTTCCAGCGGCTCGCCGACATCGGGCTCAGGGAGCGCTACGACCGGCAAACCGGCACGGGACGGGAGATGATCTTCGCCCTGCGGGAAAACTACTGCGACTTCAGCTTCATCAGTACCTTTATCGACCAGGACTTCGTCAACCGGCACAAGCTGTTCGTCGCCGGCCGACGGTTCAACAAGGAGCGGATGGCGTGGCAGTATTACGTCAAGAGCCGCAAGGCGGAAGAGTATCGAGCCATGTTGCTCAACTCCCTCTACCATCCGCCGAAGATCGAGATCGAGCTGCACAAGGGCGGGGGAAAGTACCTTTATCTGATTCATCAGTTCGAGGAAAAACCGCTGATCAGGGAATTCATCGCCAACACGATGATGGGCATCGAATTCCTCTGGGGCGGTCCGGTGCAGTTGGAAACCAGCGAGGTGGTTTCCGGACCGCCCGCGGAAAGCTATCAGACCCTTGCCCAGCAGCCGAAGCGGGGCCAAGGGGCGAAAATTCACTGGCGCCGGTTCGTGTACACCATGGAAAACCGGGCACTCACCAAGACCGCTTTGTGATCGGAACCGACCTATGGACACCATTGCCCGGGCATTGCAACATATCGACTTGAAAATGAAGGATTGGAACCACCGTGCGCCGATCCCCTTTGAAGAATTCCTGAATATCCTCGTCAGCAGGCCGAATGCGGTGATCAGGAACATCTTTCAGCTGTTCCACGACATGGTGATGAGCCACATCAGCATCGGCTCGGACGAGTACCCGGACGACCCGGAATCGATCCACTACATGCCCTACGATTGTCGGAAGCTCTTCGTCGAGAATACCGACAACCCTTTCTTTGCCGACCGGCTCTTCGCCAACCGGCTGGTGAACCTGGTCGAAGCGTGGCAGCGTGGTACCCAGCAGAACAAGATCTACGTCTTCGAGGGTCCGCCGGGGAGCGGCAAGAGCACCCTGTTGAACAACCTGCTGATGAAATTTGAAAACTACGCCAATACCAGCGAAGGAATGTGCTACGAAGCGGTCTGGCGCCTCGACCGCCAGGCGCTCGGCGGCTATACCCGCCGGGAGACGGCGGTCTTTCTCGACAAGTTGTCCAAACTGCTCGACGAATATGAGTTCAATCAGGAGGAGTTGCTCGAAGCCGAGCACGTTCTGCACGCCGGGGACGATCTGGTGGAGATCCCCTGCCCGAGTCACGACAACCCGTTAATGATCATTCCCAAGCACTACCGGCGGCAGTTCCTCGACGACCTGTTCAAGAACGACGAGATGAAATGGCGGCTGTTCACCGAAAAGGAATACGAGTGGATCTTCCGCAACACCTCCTGCACCATCTGCAGCTCACTCTACCAAGCGCTGCTGGACCGGCTGAAAAGCCCGGCCGAGGTATTGAAGATGCTCTATGCCCGCCCCTACCATTTCAACCGGCGGCTCGGCGAAGGGATCAGCGTTTTCAACCCCGGCGACAAGCCGATGCGCCAGAACGTCTTCTCCAATGAAATGCTGCAGACCCGCATCAACTCGATCCTCCGGGACAGCAACCAGGTGAAATACCTCTTTTCCCTCTACGCCAAGACCAACAACGGCATCTACGCTATGATGGACATCAAGGGGCACAATACCGACCGGCTGATCGAGCTGCACAACATCGTCAGCGAGGGGGTCCACAAGGTGGACGACCTGGAAGAAAACGTCGATTCGCTGTTCCTGGCGCTGATGAACCCGGAAGACAAAAAAAATATCGAGAGCTTCCAGTCTTTCCTTGATCGGATCCAGTATATCAAGGTACCGTATATCCTCGACCTGAACACCGAGGTGGAGATTTACCGGAACGTCTTCGGCAAGCATATCGATCACAGCTTTCTGCCGCGGGTACTGCACAATTTCGCCCGGATCATCATTTCGTCGCGCATGAACGAACAGTCGCTGGCCATGGCGGAATGGATTCCCGAGCCGCACCGCTACAGCACGTTCTGTGACTTCAACCTGCAACTTCTGAAGATGGAGATCTACACGGGCTATATACCCGCCTGGCTCTCCGAGGATGACCGCAAGAATCTGACGGCAAAACGGCGCCGGCAGATCATTGCCGAATCGGAGATGGAGGGGGACCGCGGCTTTTCCGGCCGGGACGCGATCAAGATTTTCAACGATTTTTATTCGACCTACGCCCGGAAAGACAAACTGATCACCATGACCATCCTCAACAACTTCTTCACCAAGGTCCAACCGGAGCTGGGGCGGCAGATCCCCCCGGGATTTCTCGAATCGCTGATGCGCCTGTACAATTACACCATCCTGCAGGAAGTGAAAGAATCCCTCTACTATTACAACGAAGAGCAAATCTCCCGGGACATCCAGAACTATCTTTTTGCCATCAATTTCGAGCCGGGAGTCGACGAAACCTGTACCTGGACCGGGGAGAAGCTGCACATCAGCGAAGCGTTCTTCGAAGGGATCGAAAACCGGCTGCTCGGTGGTAGCGTGGATAGCGAAAAACGCCGGCAGTTCCGGCTCGCCACCCAGAAGGAATATACCGCCCGGACCCTGACCCAGGAGATTCGTTCCGAGGGAAAACCGATTACCGGCACCCGGCTCTATCAGACCCTCTTTGAACGCTACCTCTTCAATCTGAAGGAAAAAGCCCTGGACCCGTTCCTCGATAACGCCAACTTCCGGCGGGCAATCAAGGACTTTGGCCGGGATGAATTCAAAACCTACGACAAACGGATCAGAAGCGATGTCACCTTCCTGATCAACAACCTTGGCAGCAAATACCGCTATACGAAAAACGGCGCCAAAGAGGTCTGCATCTACGTCATCGACAACGACCTGGCCCGGACATTCGGCCGACCCTGATGCCGTCGGCCAATTTTACTGTGATGGAGGTTTTATGGTAGTGCGATGGATCAGCGTTTTGCTGGTGGTACTGTTCGCGGGAACCGGAGTCGCGACGGCCGCCGCTCCCACAGGAACACCGAACCAGGAACTCCTTGAGCGGATCAAGAACCTGGAAAATCAGATCCGTGAAATGAAAGATCTGCAAAAACAGCACGAAGACCAGCGACTGCGGGAAAAAGAGAATCAGTGTATGACGGCGATCGGGATCAAGGAGTTCTGCGGCTGCCTAACCGCCAACCTGCCGAAGGAAGTTGACTTTACCCGGTATATTCAGACCGTGGTCGGCACCCAGGATAAAGGCGTCGTCCCGGCCGATATGGACAAGAAGCTCGCCGAACGGATTTTCATGACCCGGGACATTTGCACCGGCAAGGGGAAATAGCCGGCCAGCCCGATATGCTCGGTCGGAGATCCACAGAAAAAGCCCGCGGCATGCTGCGGGCTTTTTCTGTTAAGTCTGGCGTACCCCCCACCCCTTTACATCTCTACCCGTGTCACCACCCCCTGGAGCTTGCTGGCGGGCATCTTGTTGAACTGGACAAAGTTGGCCGACTGGCGCTTGATGGTGGAAAAAATCTTCCAGATCGGGTTATTGGTGGCGATATCCTCGATGCCGTAGAAAATGACCTTCTCCTGAATCTCGTGCTTTTTCAGCAGCCGCTCGATATCCACCATTTCCATGTAGCCCGCCCGGACTTCAAAGGCGTCGAGACCGGTGCCAAACCCCGTGGTGAGCTTTACCTTGACGCCGAACGGCTCTTCGGTCCGGGTCAGCGAAACGAAGATGTTCCGTTCGTAGATGATATTGCTGCGGATGATGCAATGAATTACGTAGGGAGGGACCACCACCGCTTCACGGGTAAAGAACAGCGCGGTGCCGGGAATATTATGCCCCTTGGCATAAATCTGCTCGTAGGAAAGGAGAAAGGTCTCCAGATCGAGCGGCTTCAGCGCCCGGTAAAGCGCCCGCTGGCCGAAAGTCCAGATGAGAATGGTGGCAAAGGGGAGCGAGGCGAGGATGATCGACCAGTAGCCGCCATGGGGCAGCTTGTTGAGACAGGCGAAGAAAAAAATGAAGTCGACGATGGTCACCAGTGCGGCAAAGGGGACTTTCCATTTCTTGGTGGTCCGGGAAAAGATCATGATCATCATGATACCGGTGATGGTCATCGTCCCGGTAACCGCAAGGCCGTAAGCAGCCGCCAGGTTGTCCGATCTCTTGAAGATGAGCATGATGAAGATGACCGCCGTCAGGAGCGCCCAGTTCACCGAACCGATGTAGATCTGGGACTTGAGGTGGCTGGAAGTGTAGTCCACCTTCATCAGCGGCATGATCCGGGTGGTAATCCCCTGGTAGATGACGGAGAAGACCCCGCTGATCATCGCCTGCGAAGCGATGATGGTCGCCAGGATGGTCAGGATCAGGAACGGGATGTAGAGCAGCGGCGCTTCCCACTGGATCATGCCGAACAGCAGGTTCTTGTTCGTCCCATGGGAGAGGACGTAGGCCCCCTGCCCCAGATAGTTGATGACCAGGGCACAGAAGACGAAATACCAGGCGCGCCTGATCGGCTGGCGGCCCAGGTGTCCCATGTCGGCATACAGGGCCTCACCGCCGGTAGCGCAAAGGATTACTTCCGAGAGGACGAAAAAACCGGCGAAGCCGTTTTCCCTGAGGAACAAAAATGCGTAGTGGGGGCTTATCGCTTTCACTACCTCGGGATTGGTGGCAATGGCAGCAACACCCGAGATCGTCAGGGCGCCAAACCAGATCACCATGATCGGCCCAAAGGCGCCGGCAACTTTGTCGGTGCCCTTGAACTGGAAGACGAACAGGGTGACTGCCACCAGGGCGGCAATCAGGATCAGCGTCCAGTGGTGGAGATTTTCCAGGCCGGGAATCAGCACCATCCCTTCCACCGCGGAAAGGATACTGATCGCCGGCGTGATAACCCCATCACCCAAGAGGAGCGAGACGCCGAGGTAAGAGAGAAAGACCACGAAGGTCAGCCGGCGGCCCGGTTTGAGGAGCCGGATCAGGATCTCCTTGAGAACGATGGTCCCCCCCTCCCCTTTGCGGCCAAGCCCCATGGCAAGCCAGGAATACTCGGCAGAAACGAGGACAGTCATGGTCCAGAAGACCAGGGAGAGAATCCCCATCACATTGCCGATGGTCGGCTTGGTCAGGGCGAAGATGACAGTCAGGGTATAAATGGGGCTGGTGCCGATGTCGCCGAAAACCAGCCCCATCGACTTGATGATCCCCCCCCAGAATGAGGCGCTGCCTCCTTGTTTCATAACAGTTTCTCCCGAGAAAAATAACCGGCCCCTTATATCATTTAAGGCTTGGCAACACAATATGAAAAGCCGGCCGACCATTCCGACAAACCTGCTTGACGCACCGGCAAGCCATCGGGTAGTCTGGAGAGATGACCTACCAGCAGCAACAGCCGAAAAAAACGGAACTTCTCGCCCCCGCCGGCTCACTGGAAGCATTCTTCGCCGCCATGGAGAAGGGGGCCGACGCAGTCTACGCCGGGTTGCGGGATTTTTCCGCCCGGGCCAAGGCGAAGAATTTCAGCGCCTACCAGCTGGAACGGATGGTGGCCTACGCCCATTCGCTCTCGCGCAAGGTCTACGTTACCCTCAATACCCTGGTCAAGGAAGGCGAACTCCCCCAACTGGTGGAGACGCTGGCAGCCCTGGAGGCAATGGGCGCCGATGGGGTCATCATCCAGGACCTCGGGGTGGCACGGCTCATCCGTGACCATTTCCCTGCCCTTCCCCGCCATGCCTCCACCCAGATGACCATCCATAATCTGCCAGGAGTCCGGATGCTGGAGGAGCTTGGTTTCGAGCGGGTGGTCCTGGCCCGCGAGCTGCACCTCGACGACATCCGGGCGATCACTGCCGCCAGCAGCGCCGAAATAGAGTGCTTCATCCACGGCGCCCTCTGCTTCGCCATCTCGGGGCAATGCTATTTCTCCTCGTTCCTCGGCGGCCACAGCGGCAACCGCGGCCGCTGCGCCCAGCCCTGCCGCCGCCAGTACCGCTACCGCGGCAAGGAGGGGTACTACTTCTCCACCAACGATCTCTCGACGATCGAAATGGTCCCGCAGCTGGTCGCGGCCGGGGTTGCCTCGCTAAAGATCGAAGGGCGGATGAAATCGGCCGAATACGTCGCCAGCGTCGTCGAGGCCTACCGGCAGGTGCTCGACGCGCCGGAGCGGAAACGAAGCGAGGCGGTGGCGGCAGCCAAAGAGCTCCTCAAACTCTCCTTCGGCCGGGTGCCGACCAAGGGTTTTCTCGGCTCGCGCGAGCCGACCGATATCGCCACGCCGACCCTCCGCGGCGCCACCGGCCGGTTCCTCGGCGAGATCAGGAGCATCCGCGGCGACCGGATCACCTTCGAGACCCGGGACCGGCTCTTTGTCGGCGACCGGATTCGGGTCCAGCCGAAAAGCGACATGGCCGGGCGGGCATTCACGGTCAAGGAGCTGTTCGCCGGCAAGGAACGGCTCAAGTCGGCCAAGGAGAAGAGCCTCGTCACCGTTGCCGCCCCCTTTGCCTTCAAGGTCGGCGACGCGGTGTTCAAGGTTTCGTCCGAAACCGCCTTCACGATGAGCGAAAGCGCCTGCCAGAAACGGCTGGAAGGGGTGCAGCCGGGGAAACTCCCCTGCGCGCTGACGGTAACGTTCGTCGCCGGGGCGCTCCAGGTGGCCGGCCGGGTCGCCGGCTTCTGCCACGAGGCGTCCTTCCCCCTCGGTCCGCTGGAAGAGGCGCGCACCGCCGACATGGCGGGGGTGCTCCGCGCCCAGTTCAGCCGCACCGGTGAGACGCCGTTCACCCTGGAATCCCTGGACGCCGCCGATTTTCCTCCGCTACTCATTCCGGCCGCCCGCTTCAAGGAACTCCGCCGCGAGTTCTACCGGCAGCTGGCCGAGCGGGTAACGACCGAACTGGCCGGGCGGCGGCGCGCTGCCACCCGCCAGGCGCTGGCGGCGCTGGTGTCGGCCGGCCCGCCGGCGAAGGGGGCCCGGCCGGAGGTAACGGTCCGGCTCGAACAGCTCCGCGACGCGGCGATCCTCCACCAGCCGGGGGTCGATGCGATAGCGCTGCCGGTATCCCGGGCCAACCTCCACCAGCTCCCCCAGGCTGGCCGGCGGTTGCGCGGCGATGCGGAACGGATCGTCTGGCAGCTGCCATTCACCATCTTCGGCGGCGAACTCCCCTTCTACGAAGCGGCGGTGGCAACCCTCATCGCCGCCGGCTTCCGCCGTTTCGAGGCGAGCAACCTCTCCCACTTCGCCCTGCTCAAAGGCCGGGAGGTGGAGATCGCCACCGATTTCCGGCTTTTCTCGCTGAACAGCCAGGCGATGCTCTCTTGGCACGAGTTCGGCGCCACTGCCGCCACCCTCTATATCGAAGACGATGCCGAAAACATGGCGGCGCTGCTCCGGGCCCGCGTCCCCCTGCAGCGCCGGGTACTGATCTACGGTAGCGTGCCGGCCATGACCACCCGCGTTGCCATCAAGGGGATCAAAAGCGATGCGCCGCTGGTTTCGGACCGGGGAGAAGAGTACGAGGTGGCGGTACGCGGTTCCCTGACCACGATTACCCCGACCACCCCCTTCTCCCTGACCCATTTCCGGGGCCGGCTCTCTGA
Organism: Geotalea uraniireducens; assembly: GCF_027943965.1. Lineage (NCBI taxonomy): Bacteria > Pseudomonadati > Thermodesulfobacteriota > Desulfuromonadia > Geobacterales > Geobacteraceae > Geotalea > Geotalea uraniireducens. The sequence goes on from NZ_AP027151.1 coordinate 4,053,773, forward strand.
GATGGGCTGCAATTCCTTCGTCATCGACCTGACCAAGGCCCATCGCGACCAGTGGCGCCGCATCCTCGACGCTGCAGCCCGCGGCGAGGAGCTGCCGGGCACCTCGGAATTCAATTTTGTCAACGGACTCGTCTAGGATGTCCTTTGCCGTACCCTGACCGCAAGCCCCGTCCCCCAGTGAAAGGTTGTGTCCCATGAGCATTCCCCGCGAATCGAGCGACTATCTCGTCCGGATCATCAGCAGAAGCGGCACCGTCCGGGCATTGGCCTGCGTCACCACCGGCCTCGTCGCCGACGCCTGCCACCGGCACGGCACCTTCCCCACCGCCTCGGCGGCGCTCGGCCGGGCGTTGACCGGCGGTGCCCTGTTCGGGGCGCTGCTGAAGACCGGGCAACGGATCGCCCTCGCCTTCGAAGGCAACGGGCCGCTGCGGAAAATCCTGGTGGAAGCCGATGCCAACGGGGCCGTGCGGGGGTGCGTCGGCAACCCCGAAGTCGTGCTGGTCAGGGACGACGGCAAGCTCGACGTGGGACGCGCCCTCGGCCATGCCGGACTGCTCACCGTCACCAAGGACCTGGGGCTCAAGGAACCGTACCGGGGAACGGTAACGCTCTACACCAGCGAGATTGCCGAAGACTTGGCCTACTACCTGACCGAATCGGAACAGATCCCCTCGGCGGTCGGGCTCGGGGTATTCGTTGAAGCGGATGGCTCGGTCGGCGTGGCGGGCGGCTTCCTGGTCCAGGCGCTCCCCCCCCACGACGAGGCGGTCATCGAGCAGCTGATGAGCCGGATCGAGACTATGCCGGCCGTTTCGGAGCAGCTGCGCGGCGGGGCCACCCCGGAGAAAATGCTGGAGTATCTCTTTGCCGGGATCCCCTACGACACCTTGGAAAAACGGGCGCTAGCCTTCGTCTGCTCCTGCAGTCGGGAACGGCTCGAGCGGGTGCTGCTCTCCCTCGGCAAGGACGAACTGGCAGCAATGATCGCCGACCGGGGCGAAGCCGAGGTGACCTGCGAACTCTGCGGCGAGCGCTACCACTTCAGCCGTGAGGAGCTGCAGCGGCTCCACGACGAGCCGCAGCCGTCCGCCGGCTAACTCTCCCCGCCTCGCAAATCCCCCCGCGACGTGTATACTTGTTGTGACCCGACAACGTTGCGGAGGCCACCATGAAACTCTATGACATCACCGTGCCCCTTTCCGCCGACCTGCCCACCTATCCCGGCGATCCGCCGGTGACCATCGAGCCGGTAACCCGAATCGCCCGGGGCGACACGGCCAACGTTTCCCGCCTCACCCTGACCACCCACAGTGGTACCCATCTCGATGTCCCGCTGCACTTCCGCGACGACGGCAGCAGTGTTGACCTGCTGCCGCTCTCGCTGCTCGTCGGCAAAACCCGGGTGATCGATCTCCGCGGAGTGCGGGCAATTGACCGCAAGGAGCTGGCCCGCCTGCCGGTGCGCGGCGAAGAGCGGCTGCTCCTCCGGACCGACAACTCGCTGCTCTGGGAGCGAAGCGGTTTTTGTACCGAGTATGCCTGCCTCACGCCCGACGGAGCCGACTATCTACTGGAAACCGGCGCCAAGCTGATCGGCATTGACTATCTCTCCATCGAGCGTTTCGACAGCGACGGTGCCATCCACCGGCAGCTGCTCGACGCCGGCATTGTCATCCTTGAAGGGCTCAACCTCGACGGCGTCGAGGCGGGGGAATACGAGCTCCTCTGTCTGCCGCTGAATGTCCGTGGCGGCGACGGCGCACCGGTCCGGGCGCTGCTGCGGAGCCACGAACGACCCGAAACCGTGGAACGCCCCTTCGACCCCCACACGAGCCGCTGGCCCCTGTCCTGACGAGGCACCCATGTCCCGCGCGCGGAAAATAGTCAGTGCCCGGGAGCTGGACCTGCTTCGGCGCCTGCTCACCGAACGGACCGAGGAACTGGAGCGGACCAACGAACGGCTGTTCATCGCCAACCAGGTCAAGGCCGAGTTCCTTGCCCACATGTCCCGGGAGTTCCAACGCCCCCTCGATTACATCGTCGAATTTGCCACCTGCCTGCGCGACGGGGTCATGGGAGCTGTCAGCCGCGAGCAGCGTATCGGCCTGGAAACAATCATCAGCCGGGGGCAGGGAATCCAGCGACTCCTGGAGCGGGTGCTGGCGCTCTGCAACAGCGATCTCGGCACGGCGGTATTCCTGCCGAAAGAGTTCCCGGTCGACGAGCCGCTGACCCGGGTGCTCGACCAACTGAGCGAAACCGCCGCCCGGCAGGGGATCGCGATCGTCGCTCAACGTGACGAGACAGTCGGGACCATCACCGCCGACGAAGGAAAATTCACCTTCATCATCGATGAACTGCTGACCAACGCCCTCCACTTTTCCGACCGGGGGGGAACGATCACCGTCGCCCTCCGCCCGGTAGCCGCGCGCAATGACGCCGAGCCCGGCTTCCTGGAAATCCGCGTCGAGGACCAGGGGCGCGGGATCAACGAAGACGAGCTGGAGCATATCTTCAAAAGCTTCGAAGGAGGGGCGGGGATTGCCACCGGGCCGGGGAGTCTCGGTATCGGCCTAGCCCTGGTCAAACATTTCGTCGAACTGCACGGTGGGACCATTTCCGTGCGGAGCGAAGCCGGCAAAGGGAGCGTCTTCACCGTTCTCTTGCCGGAAAAGGGGCCGCCGGACCGGCTGCTCCGCACCCCGCAGGTACTGGTGGCCGCCGGCAGCGACGAACTGCTGCAGCCACTGCTCGCCCGGCTGCGCGGGGAAGGATACGCCCCGCTGATCGCCCGCGACGGCCTGGAGGCCCTCGACAAAGGAGTATCGCTGGCCCCCGATCTCTGCATTCTCGCCCTTGCCCTCCCTGAGCTGGGGGGGATCGACGTCTGCTTCCGGCTCAAGTCCCATGAGCGGAGCAAGCAGATTCCAGTAATGATCATCGCCCCGCTCCGCGAACGCTCCATAGCGATCCGCAGCGCCCAGGCCGGCGCTGACGGTTTCTTCGCCTTCCCCGGCGAAAGCAGGGAGTTGTTGCTGAAGGCGAAGAGCCTGATTGCCCAGAAATTCAACTACGATTTCCTCAAGCGGAATTACGAGATTGCCACCAGCGAGGCGTTCACCGATTCCCTGACCACCCTCTTCAACCGGCGGCAGTTCTGGCTAAGCCTCGACCACGAGCTGGCCAGGGCACACCGTTACCGGCGGAGCTGCTCCCTGGCGATGATCGATATCGACTTTTTCAAGCAGTATAACGATCGGCACGGCCATCTGCAGGGGGACGAGGTTCTCAAAACGGCGGCCGCCCTGTTCTGCAGCAGCATCCGCCATTCCGACATCGTCGCCCGTTACGGCGGTGAAGAGTTCGTCGTCATCATGCCGGAAACCGACCGCGAACTGGCATTGGTCGTCGGCGAGAAACTACGGCACGCCGTGGCCGAACACCTCTTTCCCTTCCGTGAGACCCAGCCGGGGGGAAAACTGACGGTCAGCGTCGGCATCGCCACCTTCCCCGACGATGCCCGTACCGGACGGGACCTAGTGGCAGCAGCGGACCGGGCGCTCTATTGCGCCAAGCAGCGGGGCCGGAACCGGGTCGAGGGGTGTGTTAGCGAGCCCGCCGCTGGCGACCGCTCCGGGGGATGATATACTTTTGGTTCCGGAACCGACAAATGATCAGCAGGAATTCTTTCGGGGAAAGGAGACGGCCCATGGCACAGGTTTCCCACAAGGCAGGGGTTGAGGAAAAGGGCAAGCGGACGGTGCACAGTCCCGATGTCTATCTACCGAAGGGAGGACTCAAGGAAACCGCGCTCTGCAAGAAATGCGGCGCACTGTATCACGACAAGCGTTGGACAATGGAAGGAGGGAAACCGGCGGAAGGAAACGTCACCAAGGTCACCTGTCCCGCCTGTCAGCGGATGGCCGACAACAATCCGGCGGGGGTCGCCACCTTTTCCGGCGAATACCTGCTGGCCCATGAAGCGGAAATTCTCAACTCGATCCAGAACATCGAGGCAAAGGCACGGCAGAAAAACCCGCTCGGGCGAATCATGGAGATCCGGCAGGACAAGAACATCCTCACCGTAACCACCACGGAGGAAAAGCTGGCGCAAAAGCTCGGCCGGGAAATTTTCCGGGCACACAAAGGGGAGCTCCATTATCAGTGGAGCCATGAAGAGAGTTTCGTCAGGGTCAACTGGTCGCGCTGACCCGCGACCCTGTCGGGCGTCCCGTCCGGCAAAACGGACGGGACAACCCTTTCAGTTCTTGCCAAGAGGGCAGGCGGTGACCCCCGTCGCCGCCCCGGTCCCTTTGCTGGCAACCTTCGGGCAGTTCTTTTTCACCGTTTTCCCAACCGTTTTCGGGCAATTCTTCGGGCAGTTTGCCGTTTTTTGCGGACAGCTTTGGCAATCGACCGGACACGGGGCCGTAGCAGCCGCCTGTTGCCGCTGTTTCTTGGCGGCCAGGCGACACATTTTATTACAGACCGGCGACTGCTGGTTCGCTGTCCCTCCCTGCGTTACCTCGGCAGGGCCCGCCCAGGTAACGGCAGCGCCGACAACGAGGGCGACAACGAACGATACCGCAACGGTTGCTCTCCTGACCATGTGACCTCCGGAAAAGTGATTTTCGCGCATGGTGCAGCATCGGCCGGGTAAAAGCAAGGCAATTTTCCCCCGTCGGGAAGGGCAACGGAAACCACCACGGGCGGTTGGGGCTAGCCTGCAGTCATGCCAGAGTTAATCGCTGGCAAGCCCGCCGGCCGCCGGACGAGCAACGGGGAGCGGAATGCCGGCGGCGGCACAACAGGCGGCAAAATCCCGGTCGACCGGCGCCGTGGCCGAAATGGTCCGGCCAGCCGCGTTGGCGAAGGTCATCGATCGGCAATGGAGCAGCAGCCGTGCCGCCGGATCGCCGCCATACACGGTATCGCCGAGGATCGGCAAACCGCAATGGGCCAGATGGACCCTGATCTGATGGGTGCGACCGGTAAGGGGCCGGGCTTCGACGAGCGTGAGCCCGACACCGGACGCCCGGACCCGGAAGAGCGTCTGGGCGTCCTTGCCGGGGAGGGCAACGCCGTACCGGGCACGATCGATCTTGGCGATCGGAGCGTTGACGGTCCATTGATCGGCATCGGGCGCTCCGGCCACCAAGGCCCAGTAAATCTTCTCGACCGCTCCCCGCTGCAGGGCGGCGGAAAAATGCGCGGCGGCCCGACGGTTCTTGGGGAAGACCATCACCCCGGAGGTCCCGCGGTCGAGCCGATGGACGACCCGGGCCGGTTCGTGACTGCCGGCGGCGCGGAAATAGAGGGTAACGGCGTGTTCAACCGTTCCTTTGAGCTGGTAGGGGGTTCGCTGGCAGTTGAGGCCGGCGGCCTTGTTGACCGCCAGATAATCGCGATCGTCGTAGAGGATCTCATCCCGGGCAAGGAGCCGCTCCCGGTATTCGTCCGGCTCCATGACGCCGAGGACGATTTCGTCGTGCTCGGCGAGCGTCCGGGAGGCAACCCGGACCATTGTCCCGGCAATGCTGCATCCGCCCCAGTCGATGATCTTGCGGATCCGGCTCTTGGAGAGACCGGGAAAGAGCCTGGCTGCACCGTCGTCGAGTCGCATTCCCGCCTGGACGGCCGTCACCCGCGCCGTCAGAATCATCGTTGCCTTGCCTGGGCCCGCATCAGGGCCACGATCGTCTTGCCGTCACGGATCCGGCCGTCGGCTGCCATCGCCACAGCCTCCGCCAACGGGAGGCGGACCGTCGCGATATCCTCGTACTGTTCCGGCATTGCTTCTCCCTGAGAAAGACCGTTGGCCAGAAAAAGGTGGATTCGTTCGTCGAAGACTCCCGGCGAGGTCAGAAGATCGCCGAGAGATTCAAGAGACGTCGCGGTTAGGCCGGTCTCTTCGGCCAGTTCGCGCACACCGCAGGCGGCTGGCTCCTCGCCGGGGTCGAGCCGACCGGCGGGTATTTCCAGCAGACTGACGCCGATGGAGGGACGAAGCTGGCGAATCAGGGTCACCGTACCATCATCATGGAGCGGCACGACGCCGACGCCGCCGGGATGGCGGACCACCTGGAAGCGGTGCCACCCTTTGTTGCCGATCTCCACTTCAAACTGCTCGATGTCGACGACCAGCCCCCGGAAGAGAACGGCCCGATCCCGTGTGTTCATGCGAATCCCTCCTGGACAATTGTTCACAACATAGCACTAATCGCCGCGCCCTGGAAAGGTTCTTTCCCCGTCACTGCCGCCGGCACCAGCCCCATAGCGCCGGGAGACTGGCACGAATCTGGCATTTCAAACTCATTCTTTTCCGCCGAACGCCGAAAAGGATAAACAGACTTGCCCCGACACTTCGCAAAGGCACAACAAGCAATGCCAAGGAACAGAATCACCCGTCTCAGCCTCAAGAGCAAGATCGCCTTTTTCATGCTGGCACTGATCGTCGCCTGCGTCCCCCTGGCCGCTCATGTCATGCTCTCTCTTTTCCAGGGGGAGTTCGCCCGTACCGTCCAGACGCAGCAGCAAACCCTGGTAGCGCTGATCGCCGGGGAACTCGACGACAAGATCCGGGTGGCGCAAGGCGCCCTGATCGATGCCGCCAACTCCGTCTCTGCCGACGATATCGCCACGCCTGGCAAAGCGCTACGCTTTCTGCAGCGCCTCCCCGGCCTCAACTCGCACTTCGACAACGGCACCTTTCTCTTCACCCCGAACGGCGACCTGATTGCCGGCACGGACCCCACCACCGCCCGCGCCGGCAACAGTTTCGGCGACCGGGAGTACATCAGGGCGACCAAAACCAGCGGCGCGCCGCACATCTCTCCGCCGTTCGTTTCCCGCCAGGCACACCATCACCCGATCATCATGTTCACTGCCCCGGTCATCGCTCCCAACGGCACACTGATCGCCATTCTCTGTGGCAGTTTCGACCTGATGAAGGACAATTTCCTCGGCTCGCTGGCCGCCACGAAAATCGGCCAAACAGGCTTTTTCTATCTGTTCACCACCGACCGGCAGATGATCATGCACCCCGACCGGCAACGGATTCTCGACACGACCCTTTTGCAGGGCTACCGGAACTTCGCCGCTCAGGTTGACGCCCGGGGAAGATTGACGGTACGGATGGCCAACCGGCAAGGGGTTCCGGTCATCTCAACGTTCGTCAGGCTGCTGACCGTCGACTGGATCCTGGCAGCCGATTTCCCGGTCAAGGAGGCCTATGCACCGCTCAGAACCGCCGAGCGCTCCGCCTGGCTGAGCATCATCCCCGGCGGATTCTTTCTCGTCATTGCAATGTGGCTTTTCATGCGCCACCTCACCTTGCCGATCGTCCAGCTGAAAGAACAGATTCGCGAAACGGAGGAGACCGGCGTCTACCGCAACGTCCTGATCAAATCGGGCGACGAGATCGCCGATGTCGCCGAAGCATTCAACAGCCTGATGAACCGGCTGCACGAAAAGGAAGACAAGCTCTACCACCTCTCCACCCATGACGCGATGACCGGCCTCTACAACCGGCTCTTTTTCGAAGCCGAGCTGGAAAGGCTCAATTGGGGGCGGACCTATCCGGTTTCGATCGTCATGGTCGATGTGGATAATCTCAAACGGGTCAACGACACGTTGGGGCATGCAGCCGGCGATACACTGATTGCAGCGGCCGCGCGGGCATTGCGGGAAGCCTTCCGGACCGAAGACGTGGTGGCACGGATCGGCGGCGACGAATTTGCCATCCTTCTGGAGCTGGCCAATGAAGGCGCCGCCGCTGCTGCGCTTGCCCGCATTCGGGAAGCGGTGGTGCGCTGCAACGGGCCCGAATCGGAATCATTTCTCAGTCTTTCCCTGGGGGCAGCTACGGCAACGGTCGTCAATACGCTTTACGAGACCTGGAAACTGGCGGATCAGCGGATGTATGAAGAGAAAGGACGAAGGAAGGGCCGGCGGCGGGACGATGTCGGCCGGGACGAATGACCGGCCGGATCAGGCGCAACGGAGGAGTTTTTTGCCGGCACTGAACAGGATTTCGACTTTGTTCGGCTTGCAGAGGGCGGTAACGATCCCGAGGCCAAAAACCGGATGGGCAACCAGTTGTCCGACGGAAAAAGACGCATCCATGGCATAGGAAACAGCGGTGGCCGGATCGAGATCTTTCACCGTTACTTCCCATTCCGAAGGCCCCGCCGGAGCTTTTTCCTTACGCGGCCGCTCCACGGCAGCTTTCCTGACTGTGGTCCGCTCACCGCCGCGTTCCGCCTGCGGCGGGTGGTAGTTGTGCTGGCCGCCGCAGGTGTTACACTGGACCCGCACCACCCGTTCGCCGACCATCGCGACGATCGTATGGTTGAGCAGCGACCTGCATTTGGTACACCGAGCTTCGATAATATCTCCCGCGGCCCGCCGCCTGCTACCAATCCCTGTCACCATTGCCCCCTCCTGCAACATCTCTCCGTGATTCCCCGACCGGGTCGAACGCCCGGCGACGGGAGAAAGGACGGCGGTTATAGCACTTTGCCCGGCGGCTGTCAAGGCGGATTAGCCGCCCGGCAGGGACGACCCGCTGGACCTCGCTTCGCCAAACGTGGTATGCTGGGAGGGTTGAGCAGGTCCGGAAGCCTGCCGGCAACAGAGAGAAAGGTATCCTTGCAGCCATGAATGTCGAACAGATGAAGAGTGTCCTTCGGGAAATCATCACCAAGACCGATCTGACTCCCTGCGTGGTCGGCCACCGCGGGGTCGGGAAGACCGCCGGCATCATCCAGCTCACCCGCGACCTGGAGCGTCGTTATGTGCCGCTCCGCCTCGGCCAGATGGAAGTCGGCGACCTGGTGGGAATCCCCTACCGGGAAGAGGACGTGATGCACTGGTCGCGCCCCTGCTGGTGGCCGTCCGACACCGACCCGGAAACCGTGATCCACTGCGACGAGCTCAACCGAGCCCAGCAAGAAGATACCCTGCAGGCAATCTTCCAGTTCATCGAACCGCCGGCCGAAGGGAAACGGCGGGCGCTCCATACCCACAAGCTTCACCCGCGGCACAAAGTCGTGGTGACCATCAACCCGCCCGACGGCAGTTACCAGGTAGCGACCCTCGACCGGGCGCTCATCGACCGGATGGTGATGCTGTACGTCGAGACTGATTACAGTTGCTGGGCCGGTTATGCCGCCGCCCGCGATCTTGATCGGGGGGTACGGCAGTTCCTCGCCGCCAACCGGTCATTCCTGGCCGCGCAGGGAAGCCCTCTGGAGATGGAAGCCGAACCGACGGAGCGGGGCTGGGAGATGGTCAGCATCCTGCGCAAGAACTGCCGCTTCCCCAAGGATCTGGAGATTGAAATCTATGCGGGGATTGTCGGCAAGGAATCAGCCATCGCCTTTCTCCACTGGTGCAGCGAGAATGCCTCCCGACCGGTAACCGCTGCCGAGGTGCTCAACGACTGGCCGCGGGTCCAGCCGCAACTGGTAAATCAGCGGGACGACCAGCAGGCAGTGACCATGAGCGACCTTGTAACCACCCTCACCGCTACTCCCGCTCTCAACCCGGAACAGGAGGAGAACCTGGTCCGTTACATCGATATCCTGTCGCGGGACATGCGCTTCGGGCTGGTCAAATCGCTCCTCAAGATCCCCGCCGTCGCCGCAATTCTCTGTCAGGACAAGTACGATACGGTGGTCTTCGACGCCATTCGCCAGATCAGCGTGGACGCCCAATGATTGTTGCTCCGCGCCAGACGATCCTGGCCAACGGTCTCCGGGTGATCGCGGTGGAAATGCCCCACCTGCACAGTGCCGAGGTGGCGCTCTACATCCGGGCCGGTGGCCGCAACGACCTGCCAGAGAAAGCGGGGCTAGCCCACTTTCTCGAACATATGCTCTTTCGCGGCACCGCCGAACATCCGACCAACCTGGAGCTGGAAGCGGCCTTCGAAGCGATCGGCGGCGCGGTCAACGCCGCAACCGACGCTGAAAGCACCTGCTACTATTCGCGAATCCACCCCGACCACCTGCCGGAAGCGGTCCGGCTCCTCTCGGTCATGCTCCTGTCACCAACGTTTGCCGGCATCGACATCGAAAAGCGGATCATCACCGAAGAGGCGCTGGAAGATATCAACGAGCGGGGCGAAGAGATCAACCCCGACAATCTGGCCAGCCGGCTACTCTGGCCCGACCATCCGCTTGGCATGCCGACAATCGGCTTCCTTGAAACGATCGCCGGCTTCACCGAGTCCGACCTCCGCGACTACCTGGGGCGTCATTACGTCCCGGGTAATGCCGTACTGGTCGCCGCCGGCCGACTCGCCGCCGGGGAGCTGTTCGCCGCAGCCGCGACCGCATTTGCCACCTGGCAGGGACCCCTGCCGCTGCCGGGCTCTCCGGCCCCGGCGGGACAGACTGCCCCCCAGGCATTGTTCGTTAAGGACGCGGACAGCCAGATCAACCTGCAAATCGCCTTCCGGGGATTTGCCCGGGACGACCGCCGCAATCCGGCGGCCCGGCTGCTGCGCCGCCTCCTTTCCGGCGGCGGCTGCTCCCGACTTCATCTTTCGCTACGAGAACGGCTGGGCATTGTCTATTCCGTCGATGCTCAGTTGGCCTCCTACGATGAAACCGGCTGTTTTTCGGTCGATCTGGCAACGGCCCCGGAAAACCTGATCGTGGCCGTCCGGGAAGTGCTGCGGGAAGTACGGTTGTTGACACAGGAGCCGGTTGACGCCGAGGAACTGGAGCGGGTCAAGCAGGGCTATTTCTTTGATCTGGCCTATAGCCGCGATTCCACGTTCGATATGCAGGTGCGTTACGGTTGGGGCGAGCTGATGGGCATGGTGAAGAGCATCGAGGAGGATCGGGCCGAAGCGGCAGCAGTAACGCCAGCGCTAATCAGGGAAGTGGCCGGCCAGCTGTTCGCGCCGGCCGGGCTCAACCTGGTGGCAGTCGGTCCGCTCACCGCCCGGTTGAAGAAAGAAGTGACCGGCATGCTCGACAGCTATGCCGCCGACTGCCGTTGAAAAGACTCACCGGGCCGGCGCAGCCCCCTCCGCAGTCACCGCCCGGACCTGCAACATGCCGACGACCCCTCCCAGGGCAACGAGATCGGCATCGGTATCGCCGGATACCAATTTGACATGGGTTGCATCCACCGGCAGTTGCCCAAAGGTCGGGTCAAGTTGCCGCCAGCCTTCGGCGGTGGCGCTTTCAGCCCAGCTGTGGTAGAGGAACCCTTTTCCCGGCAGATACACGATGCCAGACACCACCCGGGAGGGGATGCCGGCAGCCCGGGCCAGGGTAACGAACAACCGGGCCCGGGCCAGGCTGTTTCCTTTGTTGTTTTTCAGGGCGTCAAGGGGAGAATCGGCGGTAGCGGCGGCATCATCCTTGACGGTCTCGGCCACCCAGCGGACAAGAAGCTTCTCCTGCACTGCCGGCGCCGGCTCGGTTCCAACGATTTCCCGAAGGCAGCTTTTGACGGTTGGATCATCGACCGGCAGCTGTGCTGTGGCGCCCAAGAATGATGCCGGATCGGGCGGCAGTCCTCCCTCCGGCCGGATCGGTTCTTCGCTGAACCGGACCAGGCCGTCGGCAAGCCGCTCGGCGTGCTGCCCCCCGCCCTGCACGAGCGGCAACGCAGGCGGTATCCCCGTAATTTCCAGCACCAGGCGCCGAAGGGCAGCCGGATCGGCAAGCGGCGGATCGACCCGGATCAGGCTGTAATCAAGGAGCGACCCGCTGCGGGCCAGGGCGGCGCAGGCAATAAAGCGCAGCGCCTGCTGCGGCTCCTCGGCGGTGGTCTCAACCAACCCGTCCCGCACTGATTCACGAACGGTATGCCCCGTCAGATCGACCCAGACCTCGTTGTCGACCAGCGGATAGAGATCATTGGTAAATTTGACCACCCGCCGGCCATCCGGCAGGGCTTCCACCCCCTGCACGATCATGGTCACTTCTTTGAGCTTGACCGCCTCGATGTCAAGCATCTGCAGCCGGTATTTTTTCCCCGGCACCACCCCTTTGATAAGTGGGTAGAGATTGACCAGCGGCGGCGGATAGACCGGCCCCCTGGTCTTGAGCAGTTTTTCCTTCTCTTCGCCGCCGGTCCGAACGATCACCTTCACCCCCTTGGCGGTCATCTCACCGGTCAGCTGTTGCGGAACGCCGTCGAGGGTCTCCGCAACGCTGAACGATCGCAGGGAAAGATCCCGGTTGACCCGATATTCCTCCCGGGAGGCGGCTTGCCGGGAAAAGCCGAGCACCTCCATCTTGACGCTGCCGGCCGCCGCAACGGCAAAGCCATCTGCCGTCTCAACGATTGTCTGCTCGGCAAAACCGGTCCGCTCGCCGCTCAACGACAGCCGGAACCAGAATTCACCGAGCGGCGGTTTAGCAAGCAGGGGAAGGCGCGATGCCCCGGAAGCGGCTGCCGGCAATACGCCTGCCGCAATCATCAGGGCGAGCGCGATGATAAATCGAAGAAAAGCCATGAAATGATTCCGCAACGTTTTTTTCAGGCGAGCCCAGCCGCCGGCGCGGCCGGTGAACTGGCAAAACGGGGACGATCTGCCGGCAGCCCCCGGCCCCTCGGACAGGGTCACTCGGTAAAGATCGGTTCTTCGGCGGCTTCCGGCCGGTCAGCTTTTTTCTTCAGCGCACAGCGGTCCGCTGGGGAAGCGGATTCTTCCGGCAGCTCGGCGACATCTTTTTTGAGCAGGCAGGCTACGGTATCGAGCAGCTCTTTTTTCCCGGCAGGGCCCAGTCGACGGAAGTCGGCGATCAGCTTGTGTTCGTCGAGAGTCAGCTCCATGAAAATCTCCTTGGTGTGATGAACTGGCAGGTGGTTGGTTGTTGTTCAGCTTATACCATAAACCGGCTGGCGAGGCAATCGGCGCGGCAGGGGGAACCACCCATCCCGGCACTAGGCGGTTTGATTAAATTCTATTAAATATTAGCAGCTTAGCTATATTTATTCGCTTGCGGAGGAAATACTGAGGAGGTATACTGACTATAGAAAGAATTGCGAGGATCGCAAGATCCTCATTATGCCCTAGTTGACTTCCCTCCTAGTCGCTAGGGTGTTTTTTTGCCTGAACGATCTCTCTCCTGACCAACCGCTCCCACCTGCACCACAAAAATTCGGGGGGGGAATCCCCCCCCCGCACCACATGAAGGAGAGTACTTCCGTATAGCTCCCGTTCCGGCAGGGCAACAGGTTACCGCCAGACGTGGCCGTCCTCGTCACAAAGCGTGTCCCTGATCCGCATTTTTTTCAGCCACGGCGGTGGAGTGCCGCGTAGCACCTTTTCCAGTTTCCCGATAATTCCTTCCACGGAGCTCTCATCGCCCGTTTTCAATGGCTGGATGCTGCGCGCGACCAGCTTGGCCGCCGCCGGCCCGTTGATTTCGCGCGTAAAGACCATGGTGCAGCCGGCGAGCGCATCGGCCCGGGCAATGATGCTCCCTTCGGGATCATCGGGCGACGCATCAACCGTCACCGTGGTAACGTAGCACGACTCGCCCGGTTCGATGTTCCAGACGGTGAAGTCTCTGGCACTGCGGAAATTGAGATCGACCGCAACACCCGTCGATGTGGCAAATGCAACTTTCATCCGAACCTCCTTTCCAGGGAGGATCTCACCGCGGGCGAGATTACCCTGCCACCGTCTCGGCCTTGCCGACGACGCTTTCGTCCTCCGCCTCCATGATGCCGAACTCCATCAGCAGCGCTTCCAGCTCGTCCATTTCCAGTGGGCTCGGAACCACCAGCATCTTGTTGTCGATGATCTTTTGGGCAAGGGCGAGATACTCCTTGGCCTGGGGATGGTCCGGGGAGTACTCGATGACCGTCATCCGCCGCAGTTCGGCCCGTTGTACCTGGTTGTCACGGGGAACAAAATGGATCATCTGGGTACCGAGCTTGGCCGCCAGCGCCTCGATCAGATCAGCTTCCCGGTCGGTCTTGCGCGAATTGCAGATCAACCCACCGAGCCGTACCTTGCCCGAGGAGGCGTACTTGAGAACCCCCTTGGCAATGTTGTTGGCCGCGTACATGGCCATCATCTCGCCGGAGCAGACGATATAAATCTCTTCCGCCTTGTTCTCCCGGATCGGCATGGCGAACCCGCCGCAGACGACGTCGCCAAGAACGTCGTAGAAGACGAAATCGAGATCAGGGGTATAGGCACCATTCTCTTCGAGAAAGTTGATGGCAGTAATGACGCCACGACCGGCGCAGCCGACGCCCGGCTCCGGACCGCCGGATTCGACGCACCGCACATCCCTGAAGCCGACCTTCATGACTTCCTCCAGCTCCAGATCCTCGACCGTCCCCTTTTCCCGAACCAGGTCCATCACCGTGTCCTGAGCCTTGGCATGAAGAATGAGCCGAGTCGAATCGGCCTTGGGGTCACAACCGACAATCATGATCTTCTTGCCAAGTGTCGCCAGCCCCGCCACGGTATTCTGGGTGGTGGTCGACTTGCCGATCCCCCCTTTGCCGTAAATTGCTACCTGTCTCATGACCTTCTCCTTTTCTCAATTGTCCGGAGTCGCCGGGTGGCACCCCCATTGTGAATGGCGGCCCCCTCGCCGTCATGATGCAGTTATTGCTTCCTCTCGCGGCAGGGTTTATCGGAACTGCTGCCGCAACCGCCGTTGTTGTCGTCCCCGCACCGTTGCGGGAGGTCGCTGCTTCCTTGCGGAACTCCCTTTTCCCAGTTCATAAGTCGTGCCAGCTGCACCGCACCGGTTAAGCCGCCGTAAATGCGGAGCTTTTTCATCGGCAGTCCCCTATCGTTATATAGTCTTCAACATAACGTTGGGCAAATTGCGTGCAGCTGCCGTAAAATTCGGCAGCTGCTGTTGCTATGCAGGCACTCGCCCGGCCGCTCCGGTGATCTGCCGGGGCCGAATTCGCTGCTCGCCTCGGCAAGTGCCTGATTTACCTTGATGAGAAGTACCACTACCGGTTATCGGCGAGCCCTTTGCATGATCCGTGGCAGGTGGGGATCACTCGACAGGAGTTGCTTTTATGAAACGCGCGCAGCACGGCAGCACCGTCTCAATCCAGTACATTGGCACGCTCGACAACGGCCGCATTTTCGACAGTCGTACCGAGGATGAACTCCTCGTCTTCACCATCGGGACCAACGAGGTTTTTCCGGCGCTGGAACAGGCGGTCGTCGGCATGGCGACCGGCGAGGCAAAGAACATCGTTATTCCCGCCGCCGAGGCCTTTGGCCCGCGTCTGGCCGAAAATATCATCAAGGTTGAGCGGACGGAATTTCCCCCGGGCCGGGAAATCAAGGTGGGACAGAAACTGCGGGTCGGCTTCGCCGCCGGTGTCGAGCGGGTATTGTTGGTCACAGAGGTGGATGAGACGATGGTAACCCTGGACGGTAATCACCCGCTGGCAGGCCTTGATCTGACTTTTGCCCTGAAACTGGTTGCCATCGACTGACCGCCGCAGCACCCGACAGAGCGCCAGATCCGTTGCCAAGTGCGCATTTAGCGCATCTGGCGCTCCAGCCACTGCCTGAGGGCCAGCGTAGCCGGCTCCGATGGCCTCGAGCCGGCCATCCCTTTCAGCCAGAAGCGGTCGAAGACTTCATTCCCCACGGTATCGATGGTCATTTGTACCGGGAAAAGGCAGTTCATACTAAAACCGGCCAGTAACGCGTCGAGAAAACCGAGCCGGTCCAACCCAGTCACTTCAACATAAAGGCAGCCGCCATGCCGGCTGGACGGCTCCACCACGAAGTCGTGCAGCGTGATGCTCCCTGCCGGCACTGCCGCTTGCTCCTCGTTGGCACAGGCAAGGAAATCGATCCCGAACGGTTCCGGCGCAAGCGGATGTCGGGAGATTTCGAAGGACGCATGCCATGTCGTCGCGGATATTTTCTCCGCCTCACCACCGATTATTCCCAGGCGGCTCCGCACCAGACCGGCTGCAAGCCGCCCCATCCAGCCGGTAGTCAAGTAGCCGTCCATGGTTAACTGATAACGGTCGGTACCCCGTTGTTGGAGCTGAAAACTCGCATCCTTCCAGCTTCCCTTCTTGGTTGCTTCGGTATCCTGCCCAAGCGACAGCGATGTCGACATGATCCCTCCTGTGGGTCGTACATTAGAACTGCGGCAACGCAGAAATGAGTATGTTCACTCGGCAGAACGGCGAAAACCACGGCGAAAGGCTTCATTGGCCTGCGCGATGAGCGTCTTTAGATCGTGGCCGGTGACGTAATCCCAGCCGATCCATTTGAACGTGGCATTATCCGGTAACCGGTTGTCCACTTCCGGATGCACGGCCGGGAACAGCGCGCCGGCGCAAATCCGGGCAACTTCCGGCCCAGCCAGGAAATCGACGACCTCCCGCAATTCGCTCCGCTTTTCCGCCTTGATCAGCATGGTAACCGGGCTCACTAGCGCGCCGTCCGCCGGCCAGACGATCTCAACCTGTTCCCGGTTTTTGATGGTAGTGGTAAAGAAGAGCGGCATGATACTGATCGCCGGGCCCTCTTCCCGACCGTTGCCGGCCGTCTTGGCCATCTGGGATGGATGCCAGCCGTAGCTGACATTCCGCCCCAACTGTTCAAGGCCTGTCGGGCCGAACTCCTTGAGGATCGCCAGCAGCAACGTTTCGCAAAAAGTCCCGTCACTGTTGCCGCGAATGGCAATACTGGCACGATACTGCGGGTCCAGGAGATCCGCCCAGCACCGCGGCACCGGTCGGCTGCCGAGCCGGAACCGGTCGACTACCGGCACCAGCAGATTCATCGCCAGCATGGTATAGTGCCCCGCCGGATCGATCACCCCGAGCGGTGCCAGATGGCGATCACCGGCGTAGCCGCTGACGCTGGTGAAGCGGCCGACCCGGATAAAACGCTCGACAAAATGTGGATGGAAAAAACTGTTGAACCCGGGCGTGATGACAATGTCCGGGATCTCGTCCAGCCGCTCGAAGTGGTCGGCGTAGTCGGCATAATCCAGCTGATGGTTGGCATTCCCCTCGATAAAGAATGTGAGCCGCTCCCGGCGATCGGCGGGAAGACGCTGCAGAAAGGCGGCAAACGCCTCCTCGATCGGGACCTTCAGCGGACAGGGTAACAGGGCGAAGAGGTTTGGGACCGTCGACACCGCCGGTACCGGTTCACCGTCGACAACGGTCGACTCTGCCGCCAAGCGGGCACAAAATGCCCCTTCATCGATCCGCTGCGCCTTGAGCAGCGTCCTGACCTTCAACAATCCGCCATAGGTGGCGAGCGTTTCTGGATCGTCGAACTGGGTGATGCCATGGCCGGCCAGCAGCTGGCGGCTGGCCGGGTATCGGCGAACTAGCTCGGCAATGGATAAATCGAGTACGGCGCAGCTCATGGTAGCTCCTTACAACCTCGGTTGCACAGCCCCGCGTCAATCGGACGGTAGCACTGGAACGGTTCCTGCTTTCCTCTCCGGAGGCCGTCACGGCCAACGGAGCGAGGACCTGAACGGTCGGCGTCCGTTCGGACAGTCCACCCCCGCGTCCCCTCGAGTGGGTTCATGGAGCGTGCCAAAACGACTGCAGCACAAGAGTCAACAATTACGTGTGGTTGCATCTCGCAAAAGCTGTCCGGTGTATTGCCTGCTACATAGCGCATGCCGATATTTGTGGCAATTGCTATGAAAGCCGGCACCCGCTCCTGCTTTTCCGGATCGGTCCAGCCAACCGATCCGTTCCGTGGCCCGGGCCTTTCCGGCCGTGCCATACATGGCACAGCAACTCAACAGTGTGTCAATTGTTGCACAACATGCCAAAGTAAGCTATTCTGGACAAGATTTTTTGCAGCCCGCCAAGGAGCATCATGGAACCGATTGTCACCCTCAAGGAAAAATGCCGAAAGTGCTATTGTTGCGTCCGCAGTTGCCCGGTTAAGGCAATCAAGGTCGACAAAAGTTACACCGAGATCATCTTCGACCGCTGTATCGGCTGCGGCAACTGCCTGAGCAACTGCCCGCAGCAGGCGAAGACGGTTGCCGACAAGGTCGGCGTTACCGAACAGCTACTCGCCTCAGGGGACATGGCGATTGCCGTCCTTGGCTCGTCGTTTCCCGCCTTCTTTCACAATGCCACCCCCGGCCAACTGGCCGCCGGACTTAAAAAACTCGGTTTTGCCGAGGCCCACGAAGGAGCGTACGGCGCCGAGCTGATCGCCGGCCACTACGCACGGATCACCCAGCAACGCTCCATGCCGCTCATCTCTTCCCACTGCCCGGCCATCGTCGACCTGATCGAGCGGCATTACCCGAAACTGTTAAAAAACCTCATCCCCGTTGTCTCGCCGATGGTGGCCATGGGGCGATTCCTGAAGGAGGTCCTCGGCCCCCAGGTCCGGATCGTCTACATCAGCTCCTGCATTGCCGCCAAGTTCGACACCAACATGAAGGAAACCCGTGGCGCAATCGACATCGTGCTGACCTATCGCGAGCTCGAAGGCATCTTCAAAAGCCGGCAAATCACCCTGCAAAGCCTGCCGGATGAACCATTCGACGGCATCCCGCCACACCTGGGCAAACTCTTCTCGATCGACGAAGGAACGTTCCGCGCCTTTTCGATTCCGGTAGACCCCCTCGACACCGAATCGGTCAGCGCTTGCGGCGAAGTTAACGTTATGGGGGTCATCAACGACCTCGCGGCCGGCCGGATCTCCCCCCGTCTCGTCGATCTGCGCTTCTGCTACGATGGCTGCATCGGCGGCCCCGGCCGCAACCACGACGTCACCGAATTCTACCGCCGCAACCTGATCATCAACCATTACAAGCGGGAGGTGCCCCACCAGACGGCCGAACACTACCTGCGCCACCGCGAACCGGTTTCCCTGACCCGCGGGTTTACCAGCAAACATTCCCGTCTCGACAGCCCCAAGGCGAACGATATCAAGAACATCCTTCAGTCGACCAACAAGTTTTCCCACAAGGACGAACTCAACTGCCGCGCCTGCGGCTATCGGACCTGCCGGGAGTATGCCGTGGCGGTTTACCAGGGGCTGGCGGAAATCGAGATGTGCCTCCCTTACAACCTCCAGCAGCTGGAGGAGGACCGTGGCCGGCTGATCCAGAAGTACGAGCTGGCCCGGCGCGAGATCGAACGGGAATACGGCGACGAATTTATTGTCGGCAACGACCGGAAGACCCTTGAGGTGCTCGACCTGATCAAACAGGTCGGCCCGACCCCCACCACCGTACTGATCCGCGGCGAATCGGGGACCGGCAAGGAACTGACCGCCCGCGCCATCCACCGTTACAGCAAGCGGAACGACAAGCCGCTGGTGACGGTCAACTGCACCACCATCACCGACTCGCTGCTGGAGAGCGAATTGTTCGGCCACAAGCGCGGCGCCTTCACCGGCGCCATCGCCGAGAAAAAAGGTCTTTTCGAGGCAGCGGACGGAGGGACAATCTTTCTTGACGAAATCGGCGACATCACTCCCAAGCTTCAGGCGGAATTGTTACGAGTTCTCGACACCGGCGACGTCCGGCCGGTCGGCGGCACCGCGGCCAGAAAAGTCGACGTGCGATTGATCGCGGCAACGAACCGAAATCTGGAAGAAGGGGTAAAGGAAGGGTGGTTCCGCGAGGATCTCTACTACCGGCTCAACGTTTTCACCATTACCATGCCGCCGTTACGGAACCGGGTCGAGTCGATCCCGATCCTGGTGCACCACTTCCTCGACAAGGCGAGCACCAAGCTCAACAAGCGGATTGTCGGCATCGAAGACCGGGCAATCAAGGCGCTGATGCGCTATCCCTGGCCCGGCAACATCCGCGAGATGCACAACATCATCGAACGAGCGTCGGTCTTGACCCACGATGATATCATCCGCCTCGAGAACCTGCCGATAGCCTTTGCCGAAAACTACGAAGAAGGTGCACCAACTGCCCTGGATCTCCGCAATTCCTTCCGCGCCGAGCGGGAACGGCACGTGGGGAAACTGGAAAAGAAACTGGTTCAACGCTTTTTGACAGAGGCCAACGGCAACGTAACCCGGGCCGCAAAGCTGGCAAATATCCCCCGGCGAACCTTTTATCGCCTTCTCGATAAATATCGCCTCAAAGATAGTGACGCGAAAGGGCGGCACAACAATCCGGGAGAATAGTGCGCACTTCTGGCCCGATTTGTGCCAATCGTGACACACCAATGTAAACAAAATATTGCGTTAAAACAAACTAACGTTATAAAGCACAACAATTTCGCTTTGTTATAATTTTTACCGTCCACATCAATTCTGGCATGTATATAGCAATATACAAGGGCATTACAAGCGTTATCAACCAAACCAGAATACATGGAGGACAAACCAATGGGCAAGATGAGAGAGAATCCGCGCTACAATGTCATTTCGATGAGGATCAGCGACGAAGAGCGCGAGCGGTTGCAGCAAATCATGGAGACAACCCAGATGAGCGTCTCCGACATCATGCGGGAAGCGATGGACCTGATCACCTGCCAGCTCGAAAAAGCCCGGCCGGCTGACAAGAAGGCAGCATAAAGAAAAGGGTCGCGCAGCGACCCTTTCTTATTTTTGCCCCGGATTTACGCGTGGCATGCCGGCAAGAAATTTCTGCCGGCAGCAGCGGGCTCTGTGGGCTATTTCACCTTCCAGCTCGTCCCCTGCGGCGAGTCGAGCAGGACGATATTCAGCGCCAGCAACTGGTCCCTGATCTCGTCGCCCCGCCGGTAATCCTTGGCCGCCCGAGCCGCTTTCCGCTCCTCGATCAACCGCTCGATTTCCTCTACCGCAACCGGTAAGTCGGCAGCCTTGCGACTTTTCAACCGCGCCGTGAATTCGTCCGGTGACGAGGTAAAGAGGCCAAGGACCGCTCCGGCCCCACGGATACTCTCCTGAACGGCAAGCAGGATATCGCGACTGACGGCCGTTTCGGCAAGCACCCGGTTCACCGCCCGAACCAGCTCGAAAACGTGACCCAATGCCTGAGCGGTGTTGAAATCGTCGTCCATCGCCTCGGCGAATCGGACCGGCAACCCGGCGGCCTTTTCCGCCAGCTCACGGGCTCCGGCGGAATCCCCGCCCCCTCCCCCCCCAGCCAGTGCCGCTTCAACGGCGCCAATTGCCTTGTATATCCTTTCCAGACCGGCTTCCGCCTCGGTCAGGTTCTGGTCGGAGAAGTCGATTGGGGAACGATAGTGAGCCGAAAGCAGGAAAAAGCGGAGCACTTCCCGATCGTACTTGTCCAGCACCTCCTTGATGGTAAAGAAGTTGCCGAGAGACTTACTCATCTTTTCGGCGTTGATATTGACGAAGCCGTTGTGTAGCCAGTATTTGACGAAGGGCTTGCCGTTAGCCGCCTCGGACTGGGCAATTTCGTTCTCGTGGTGCGGGAAGATCAGATCCTTGCCGCCACCATGGATGTCGAAGGTCTCCCCAAGGTACTTCATGCTCATTGCGGAACATTCGATGTGCCACCCCGGCCGCCCCCGGCCCCACGGCGACTCCCAGAACGGTTCACCCGGCTTGGCTTCTTTCCAGAGGGCAAAATCCATCGGATGGCGTTTTTTCTCCCCGACCTCGATCCGGGCACCGGCCTGCATCTCTTCGAGATTGCGTTTGGAGAGTTTCAGATAAGAGGCGAATTTCTCGACGCAATAATAGACGTCTCCTTCCGCCTGATAAGCGTAGCCGCCGGCGATCAGCTTTTCGACGATGGCGATGATTTCCGGAATATTATCAGTCGCTTTCGGCTGATGGGTCGGCAGATCGAGTCCCAGCGCCGCCATATCATGATCGAACTCACCGATGAACCGCTCCGAGATGACATTGTAGGGCACCCCTTCCCGATTGGCCCGATTGATGATCTTGTCGTCGATGTCGGTATAGTTCCGGACATAGGTCACCGCAAAGCCGCGGTGCCGAAGATATCGGTAGATCATGTCGAAAACCACGTTCGCCCGGGCGTGGCCGATATGACAATGGTCGTAAACCGTAACGCCGCAGACGTACATCTTGACCTTGCCCGGCTCGAGCGGGACGAATTCTTCTTTGGCTCCCGACAGGGTGTTATAGACGCGCAATCCCATGCCTACTCCTTGCTCCCGATCACTCGGTGTTTGTTTGCCACGCCCGCTCAGCGCGGTTTCGCCCAGGAATCGCGCAGAGTAACGGTCCGGTTGAAAACCGGCGTCCCGGGGCGGGAATCCTTCCGGTCGGCGCAGAAGTATCCTTGCCGCTCGAACTGGAAACGCTCTTCGGCGGCGGCATGTGCCAAAGATGGCTCAATTTTGCAGTGGCTAAGCAGCTCCATCGATGCGGCATTGAGATACTGTTTCCAGTCATCGCCGGCCGGGTTGGCAACCGTGAAGAGCCGGTCGTAGAGGCGGACTTCCACATCGACGGCATGGCGGGCCGACACCCAGTGGATAGTCCCTTTGACCTTGCGGCCGGCGGCAGCCCCGCCGGCATGGCTGTCCGGATCGTAGCTGCAGCGCACCTCGACCACCGCCCCCGTTTCGTCCTTGACCACTTCGCTGCATTTGACGATGTAGGCGTAGCGCAACCGCACCTCCTGCCCCGGCGCCAGCCGATGGAACCCCTTGACCGGCGTCTCCATGAAATCGTCCTGCTCGATATACAGTTCGCGACAGAAAGGGATCTTCCGCGTCCCCAGCTCCGGACGTTGGGGGTGATTGGCGGCATCGAATTCTTCGGCCCGGTCGGCCGGATAGTTGTCGATCACCAGCTTGAGCGGTTTCAATACCGCCATCGCCCGGGGTGCCCGCTCGTTCAGGTCCTCCCGCACGCTCTCTTCGAGGATGCTCATGTCGATCCAGCTATCGCTCCGGCCAACGCCGATCCGGTCACAGAAACCACGGATCGCCTCGGGAGTGTAGCCGCGGCGGCGCAACCCGACCAGCGTCGGCATCCGCGGGTCGTCCCAGCCGGCCACGTCGCCATCTCGCACCAGTTGCAGCAGCTTGCGCTTGCTCATCACCGTATAGGTCAGGTTGAGCCGGGCAAATTCGTACTGCCGCGGCCGACTCGGAACCGGCAGATTGTCGAGGAACCACTCGTAGAGCGGCCGGTGATCCTCGAACTCCAGAGTGCAGATCGAGTGGGTAATCCCTTCGATGGCATCCGACTGGCCATGGGCGTAATCGTACATCGGATAGATCCGCCAGCCGTCGCCGGCATGCGGATGTGACGCATGGATAATCCGATACATCACCGGATCGCGGAGGTTGATATTCGGCGAAGCCATATCGATCTTGGCCCGGAGAACCTTGGCTCCTTCGGCAAATTCGCCGCCCCGCATCCGGCGGAACAGGTCGAGGTTCTCCGCTGCGGAACGCTGCCGGTAGGGGCTCTCTTTCCCCGGCTCGGTCAGGCTCCCCCGGTAGCTGCGGATCTCCTCGGCGGACAGATCGTCCACATAGGCCTTTCCCTGCCGGATGAGCTCTTCGGCCCACTGGTAGAGCTGCTCGAAATAGTCGGAAGCATAGTGGAGGTGCTCCCCCCAATCGAAACCAAGCCAGTGGACGCTTTCCTTGATCGATTCGGTATACTCCACATCCTCTTTGACCGGATTGGTGTCGTCGAAGCGGAGATGGCAGCAGCCGCCGAAGTCGCGTGCCAGACCGAAATTGAGACAGATCGACTTGGCGTGGCCGATATGCAGATAGCCGTTCGGTTCCGGCGGGAAGCGGGTGACGATGGACTGGTGCTTGCCGCTCCGCAAATCCTCTTCGACGATGTTGCGGACAAAGTTGGTAACGTGGGTCGGTTCCTGGTTCGTCATGAAGTGGCCTCGCCTTCCGTAAGGTTTACTGTTATCCCAGCCGGTTCATCAGGACTACCGCGTAGGCGGCGATCCCCTCGCCCCGCCCGGCGAACCCGAGTTGCTCGGTGGTCGTTGCCTTGACATTTACCTGCTCGATATCGGCGGCACAGGCCCGGGCGATATTCGCCCGCATCGCCTCGATATATGGCGCGAGCTTCGGCCGTTGGGCAACAATGGTCGCATCCAGGTTGCCGAGCCGATAGCCGCGCTGCCCGGCCAGCTCGACCACATGCTGCAACAGCTTGAGGCTGTCCGCCCCCTTGTAAGCCGGATCGGTATCGGGGAAATGCTTACCGATGTCCCCGGCGGCAATGGCCCCGAGGATGGCGTCGGCAATGGCATGGAGCAGCACGTCGGCATCGGAATGGCCGAGAAGCCCCTTTTCGTAAGGAATATCGACGCCGCCGAGAATCAGCTTGCGGTCCGTCACCAGGCAATGTACGTCATAGCCATGGCCAATGCGCATCATGTCGCTCTCCCGTCTGCAGGTATGGATCATCCGGCCGGATGAGGCACCGGCGTCGCCCGTTCCCGGAGGAACGCCCCGGCAAGGAGCAGATCGTCGGGGGTTGTAATCTTGATGTTGCGGTAATCTCCCATGACGATCCGGACCTCCCGGCCGAGCCGCTCGACGAGCATGGCGTCGTCGGTACCGAGAAACCGCTCCGCATCGGCCACTTCATGGGCGGCACGGATCACCGCATAACGGAACGCCTGCGGCGTCTGGGCAAGCCAGAGACTCTCCCGCGGCGGGGTGGCGGTAATAACGCCGTTCTCCACCACCTTGATCGTATCCTTGGCTGGGACGGCAACCAGCGCGCCGTCGGCCTCCCGCGCCATCTCTGCGGCCCGGCACAGCACCTCTTCCGGAACAAAGGGACGGACCCCGTCATGGATCAGTACCACGTCATCGGCAGCCGTCCCTTCCATGGCCCGTAAGCCGTTGAGTACCGACTGCTGCCGCTCTTTCCCACCGGCGACGATCCGGCGCACCTTGGTCAGCCGGTACCGTTCGACCACCTCTGCCCGGCAGTAAGCGATTTCGTCTTCCGGGATCACCAGGTAAATTCCCGCCACGAACGCCGCCTGCTCGAATACGGCCAGGGTATGGGCAAGGATCGGCTTGCCGGCCAGCTGCAGGTACTGTTTATTGATCGAGGCCCCCATCCGCTTGCCCATACCGGCAGCCGGGACCAGCGCATACACTCCCATGCTCAACCTCGCAGCCGCTCCCGGCGGAAGCGGTGGTCACCCCCGGCCCGGGTACAAAGTCGGCCGGCCGGCAGGAAACTTCAGATTATACAAAAGGATACGGAAAAGACCAGCCAAAATTCTCGGCGCCGGGGAGTCGCCGCCAAGGCCGGGTGCCCGGCGCCATCAGCCCGCCAGTTCAGCCAAAGCCGTGGCCAGGAGCGGCAGATCGCGCTCCTGGATAGTCCTGACGTCGAGCAGGAAGCGCCCTTTGTGAATTCGACCGAGTACCGGCACCGTCAGCCGGCGGAGCTGCAATTCCAGCTCCTGTGGAGACAGCTGGCCGACCTCGACGGCAATCAGGGTCGTGACCAGTTCCAGGAGGGGATAGGCGCCACCGCCGACCTGGGACACGCCGGCCAGGGGCGTAAGGGTAACCGACGCCGGGAGCTCCCGGCACAGCCGCCGGACAATCCGGCGCCCCCGCGTTTTCAGTTCGTCGGCAGAAGCAGTGAGCATCCGCAAGGTCGGGATCTCGGCCAGCGCCTGGCGTTCGTCGCGATAGAGGCGGAGCGTTCCCTCCAAGGCTGCAAGGGTGAGCTTGTCGATCCGTAGCGCCCGGAGCAGCGGATGGCTCTTGAGCGGGGCGATGCATGAGCTGCGGCCGACGATGATCCCTGCCTGAGGACCGCCGAGCAGCTTGTCACCGCTGAAGGTAACGACGTCGACCCCGGCAGCGACGAATTCCTGGACCGTCGGCTCGCCGCAGATACCGTAGCGACCGAGATCAACCAGGCAGCCGCTGCCGATGTCCGCCATCACCGGCAGGCCGAGTTCCCGGCCGAGCACGACCAGATCTCCGGCCGCCACCTCGGCGGTAAAGCCGACCACGGCAAAATTGCTGGAGTGGACCTTGAGCAGCAGTCCGGTTTCTCCGGTCACCGCCCCCCGATAGTCCCGAAGATGGGTACGGTTGGTGGTTCCCACTTCGCGGAGGAGGGCGCCACCTTGCCGCATGACGTCGGGAATGCGGAATGAGCCACCGATCTCCACCAGTTCCCCGCGGGAAACGATCACCTCTCTGCCGGCGGCAAGCGCCGACAGGGCCAGCAGCACCGCCGCCGCATTATTGTTGACCACCAGGGCAGCCTCGGCACCGGTCAACTCGCAGAGCAGACGTTCCACATGGGAATAGCGGCTCCCCCGCTCACCTTTTTCCAAATCGTATTCCAGATTGGAATAGCCGAAACCGATTTCGTCAAGCGCCGCATGGACCGAATCGGCAAGGAGCGAACGACCGAGGTTGGTATGGATTACGACTCCCGTGCCGTTGACGACCCGCCGGAGACTGGCCGCCGCCAGCCGCTCCACTTCAGTGGCGACCCGACCGGCGAGTACCGCCGGGGCAAGATCGGCATCCTGAAGGAGTCCCGTTCGGGCGGCGGTACGCAGTTCATCAAGCACACCGCGGATTGCCTCGATGACGGCGGGACGGGGATGACGGGAGAGGAGGAGCTGAATCCCCTCCCAGACAAGGATTTTGTCAACCTTGGGAATGCGCTGGAGAGATGTCACGAAAAGGCCCTCTGCCCACGAAAGATGGCGGTGTCAACCCGTTGTGACCTCAGTACCAGATTGACCAGGACCTGTCAAGGAGAGCAGTGTCGCGAGGAGGGACAACAGCTAGAGATCCATATGCAGGGCGGCGGCGCGTTCCGCCGGCTTGAGCGGCGGAGTCCCGTCGGTTTCCTGCATCAGGACCTTACCGCCATATTCGGCATTCTTGCGCACCAGCGTTTCGGCCAGATCGGGGTTGCGGCTCCGGAAAGCATCGATGATCTTGTCGTGTTCTTCCACCGAGATGGCCATCCGCCCCGGAAGACTCAACGAGGCATAACGGAGCCGCTGGAACTTGCGCACCAGATTGCCGACCATTTCGTAGAGCTTGTCATTATCGGCCGCCCGGATGAACAGGTCGTGGAAGTCATTATGAATTCTGAAGAAATGTCTGATATCGCCTTCGGTGGCAAGTTGCCGGAGCCGGTCGTTGATCCCCTTGAGCTTTTCCAGCTCCTTGGCGCTCAGCTTTTCACAGGCCCGCCGGGCCGCATACCCTTCCAGAATGCTCTTGATGGCGTAGAACTCTTCGACGTCCTTGGGGGAAAACGAGGTAACGACCGCCCCTTTCCGGGGAATGACCGTCAGGTATCCTTCAGATTCCAGCTGCCGGAACGCCTCGCGAATCGGCGTCCTGCTGATGCCGAACCGCTCGGCCAAATCCGGCTCGGCCACCTTTTCCCCGGGCCTGAGGGCGCCGGTGAGAATGGCGTCGCGAATAGTCTCCAGGATTTTTTCCCGGAGGGTCAGATGCTTCTCGATGGCTTTTTTCATGGATTTTCTCCAGAGCGGGGCTGCCTAATTGTATACAGTATACAATATTTGTCAAGTACGAGTTAAGGGGCGCTTAAAAAAAGCGCGGCAACTCCGCTCGACATCCTTCATTCTTGCCATTTCGCCTGGCCGATAGTATCTTTAGCGCGAAAGGACCGCTGAGCATGGATCCCGTCCGCCATCTCAAAATTTCCGTCGCCATCCTGGCCGCGCTTATCACCGGCGGAACGATCGGCTACATGTCACTGGAGGGATGGAGCTTCCTCGACGCCCTCTACATGACGGTCATCACCCTCGGCACGGTCGGGTTCAAGGAAGTGCACGATCTCGACGCTGCCGGCAAGCTGTTCACCATCGGACTGATCATCTTCGGCGTCAGCGTTCTCGGCTACATCGTCGGCAGTCTTGCCCAGATCATGTTCGAGGGGCAGTTTCAACGGATCATTGGGAGGAAAAAGGTGGAACGAAAGATCGACGCGCTCCATGACCACTACATCATCTGCGGCTATGGCCGGATCGGCGCGCTGATCTGCCGCGAATTCGCCGCCCGGCCGCTGCCGTTCGTCGTGATCGAAAAGGGGAGCGAGGTCGTCAGCAAGCTTGAGCAGGAGGAATATCTCTTCCTGCGCGGCGACGCCACCGAGGACGACACGCTGCTTCGGGCCGGAATCAAGCGGGCCAAGGGACTGATCTCAGTGGTCACTTCCGACACCGAAAACGTCTATATCACCTTGACCGCCCGCGGTCTGAATCCCGACCTCTACATCCTGGCCCGTTCGGGTGAGGACGGCTCGGAAATCAAGCTGAAACGGGCCGGCGCCAACAAGGTAGTGTCGCCGTACCAGATCGGCGGCAGCAGGATGGCGCAGGCCATCCTCCGCCCCAATGTCGTCGATTTCATCGAGATCGCCACCGGCCGTGAACATCTCGACCTGCAGATGGAGGAGATCCGGATTCCCGAAAAATCGCCGTTCATCGGCGAAACCCTCGTTACCTCAGGAGTGCGCAAAGCGACCGGGGTAATCATCGTCGGGATCAAGAAGGCCACCGGCAAGATGGTTTTCAACCCCCATTCCCATACCAAAATCGAAGCCCTCGACACCCTGATCGTCCTCGGCGAACCAGGCGAGATCACCAAGCTGGAACAGCTGGTTTCCTGCGAATCCTGCGCCGATTCAATCATCAACCACGACACGAAAGAGCCCCATGACCATGCGTAATCGCGTTTATGCCCACGTTCCCTATCCGATGCTGGTGGAAAATCTGCAAACGATTATCAGCCGCCAGCTCAATCCGGAAATCTTCTTCCCCGGCGAAGTTCTCGACAGCCTGATCCCCGAGGAGGTCGGCACCGTTGCCCAGACATTGGCCGCGGCCGGAATCCGCTGTACCTTCCACGCTCCGTTCATCGACCTCAACCCGGGCTCGGTGGAACGCCTGATCCGCGAAGTGACCAGGCACCGGCTCGACCAGGTCCTCAAGGTCGCCGCCATCCTCAAGCCGGACGTCATCGTCTTCCATCCCGGCTACGACCGCTGGCGCTACGGGGAAAACCAGGAGCGCTGGCTCGCCCACAGCATCGAAACCTGGCAGGCGGTAATCGCCAAGGCGGAGCCGATCGGCTGCACGGTGGCCGTAGAGAACATTTTCGAGGAAGAGCCGTCAACGCTCCGGGCACTGTTCGAAGCGCTCGACCACCCGCAGTTCCGCCACTGTTTCGATATCGGTCACTGGAATCTGTTCCACAAGGTGGGGCTGGAGGAGTGGTTCGCCGAACTGGGGAGCTACATTGCTGAAACCCATATTCACGACAACCGGGGAACACGGGACGACCACCTGCCGTTGGGGGAAGGAGCGATCGACTTCGACCGTTTCTTCGCCCTGATGGAGCAATACGCGCCGAATGCCGCCTGGACCATCGAGGCCCACTGCCGGGAGGCGTTAGACCGGGCGCTGGTCAATCTTGCCGCCTATGCAAAGTAATCAGAGGTAGGGAGAAAAGAGCTTTGCCGTGCTGTCGCGAAGTTTTTCGGACAGCGGCCGGCTATCCATCTCGGCCAGGGTCACTTCGCGGGACTTGGCGAGGGCGGCGGCAAAATGGCGCGCCAGCCGGCCGCTCAGCTCCCGGTCGTAGACTTCCAGGTTGAGTTCGAAGTTAAGGCGGAGACTGCGGGGATCGAGATTGGCGGAGCCGATCAGGCTCCAGAGCCCATCGACGAGCAACAGCTTGGTATGGACGAACGGCGGCGGCTGGTAGAAAACCCGAATCCCTTGCTGCAGCAGTTCCCACAGGTAGGCCCGGGTCGCCCAGTGGACGTAGGGGAGGTTATTCCGTTCCGGCAGAATGAGAGTTACCTCCACCCCGCGCAGCGCCGTGGTTACCAGGGCGGCGATCAACGTTCGGTCCGGAATGAAGTACGGAGTCATGATCCGCACATGGCGGGTGGCACGGGAGAGGGCTCCCAGCAGAATCCATTGCAGCTTGCGGAACTCCTTGTCTGGGCCGTCGCCGATTGCCCGGGCCAGCGCTTCCCCGGTCGGCGGCACCGCCGGGAAATACCGCTCGTCATCGAGCAATTCGCCGGTGACGAAGTGCCAATCCTCGAGGAAAACCCGCTGCAGCTCTCCCACCACCGTCCCTTCCACCACAAAATGCAGATCCTTGACGGCCGTCGGGTCCGGCCGGTTGACCAGATGCCGGTCCCCAATGTTCATCCCACCGGAATACGCCTTGAGACCATCGACTACCAGCAGCTTCCGGTGACTGCGGAGATTCATGTAGATTCCCTGCCGCAACGGCAGAAAGCGGGCGACCTGGATTCCAGCCCGCTCCAGGAGCTTGCGGGCGCGGGGAAAGGAATACTTTTCGCCGATCCCGTCGATGATCACCCGCACGGTCACCCCGCGCGCGGCCGCGGCGGCCAGGGCAGCGATAAAACGCCGGCCGGTGCCATCGGTATCGAAAATATAGGTGGAAAGGTGAATGGAATCCCGGGCGGCGGCAATGGCCGCCAACATGGCCGGGTAGGCTTCTTCGCCGTTTTCGAGCGGCTCGACCCGGTTGCCGCCAACCAGCGGCGCGCTTACCACCCGGTCGGCCAGCCGGCGGAGTTCGCCCATGTATTCGGCCCCTGGGGGCATGACAATTGCCGCATCGTGCTCGGGAAAGGCACGGAAGTATTCCGAGCCGGCCAGCCGCCGCCCGCTCTCCTGCCACTTGCGGGCCCGGCGGAAAATCCGGTTGACCCCCATGCTCCAGTAGGACAGGGCGCCGATGAGAGGAATGGTGAGACAGATAGTGATCCAGCCGAGCGCCGAACGGGGATCACGCTTCATGATCAACGCATGCCCGGCGGAAAGGACGGAGAAACCGGCCACGATCACGACGGCTATGGCAAAGAAGAGATGGTCCATCTCGTTTCGGCTCCTCTCCCCCTGTACGCCGCTTGAGACGACCGGTGGGGAATGCCGCTTACGCAGCAGTTGTCACCTTTTACCGTAAAAGTACTTCAGATTCAACATGAGAGGCACCTTAACGACAAATTCCCTGTCGATTCGGCAGGTTAATTGGCCCGACCGGGCCACGGCAGATCCAGGGACGGGCTCCTTGAAGTTTTGCCGGCGAATACCTATAATGAAGCGGTAGCAGTGTTCGCTATTCTCTCGACACCAAGGAGTACCAATCATATGAATACCTTACGCACAACCTTACTCATGGCACTGTTGACGGTGCTGCTGGTCCTGGCCGGCGGCGCCATTGGCGGCAGGCACGGCATGGCTTTCGCCCTGGTGATGGCCGCAGTGATGAATTTCGCTTCCTACTGGTT
This sequence comes from Geotalea uraniireducens, assembly GCF_027943965.1. Lineage (NCBI taxonomy): Bacteria > Pseudomonadati > Thermodesulfobacteriota > Desulfuromonadia > Geobacterales > Geobacteraceae > Geotalea > Geotalea uraniireducens. The sequence goes on from NZ_AP027151.1 coordinate 4,085,004, forward strand.
TTCCGACAAGATCGTCCTGGCCATGTACGGCGCCAAAGAGGTGAGCGAGGCGGAAAACCCCGAGCTGTACGGGGTGGTTCGTCAGCTTGCCCTGCAGGCAGCCATTCCGATGCCACGGGTTTATGAAATCCCTTCCGACACCCCGAATGCCTTTGCCACCGGCCGAAATCCGGAGCATGCGGCAGTTGCCGCCACCACCGGCATCATACGTATCCTGTCCCGCGACGAGCTGCTCGGAGTGATGGCCCACGAACTGGCGCACGTCAGACACCGCGATATTCTCATCTCGTCTATCGCCGCCACCATCGCCGGCGCAATCACCTATCTCGCCAACATGGCCCAGTGGGCCGCAATCTTTGGCACCGGCCGGGACCGCGACGACGAAGGGGGCGGTGCCGGCATGCTGATGATGGCGATCATCGCCCCGATTGCCGCCATGCTGATCCAGATGGCGATCTCCCGCTCCCGCGAATACGCTGCCGATGCCGGCGGCGCAGAACTGGCGGGCAACCCACTCTACCTGGCCAACGCCCTCCGCAAACTGGAAATGGCGAACCAGCAATTGCCGATGGACGCCAACCCGGCTACCGCCCACATGTTTATCGTCAACCCGCTGCGCGGTGGCGGGATCATGTCGCTCTTCTCGACCCACCCTCCCATGGCGGAGCGGGTGCGGCGGCTGGAAGAGATGGCCTATGGCCGGCACAACCACTGATCGCCGACGTACCCCAGGCTGATCCGCCGCAGTCAATAACCATTCACCGGGAGCAACAGTGAACCGTCCAACACCGCGCCGCCTTGCCTACGACATTCTGTTGCGGGTCGACCGGGATCGTGCCTTCGCCGAACCGCTCATCGACCACGCCCTTTCCCGCAACCTCCTGCAGGGCGCGGATCGCGGCCTCTTGACCGAGCTCGTTTACGGGGTGCTGCGGCGGCGGGCCACCCTCGATCACCTGATCGACGTCTTTTCCTCGACCAAAGCCGCCAAACTGGAACGGGCCGTCCTGCTCCTCCTCCGTCTCGGCCTGTACCAGCTCTTCTTCCTCGACCGGATTCCCATTTCCGCCGCGGTCAACGAAACGGTCAACCTGGTCAAGGTGCTGGCGCCCCGAGCCACCGGGCTCGTCAATGCCATTCTCCGTCGGGCCGACCGGGAGCGGGCCACGGTCCCCTATCCCGACCGAGAGGTAGACCCGGCGGGCTTTATCGCCCTCCGCTATTCCCAGCCGCGCTGGATTGTCGAACAATGGCTTGGCCAGCTCGGGCCCGCGGAAGCGGAACTACTGGCCGCCGCGATGGCCGAACCGGCTCCGCTGACCGTGCGCGTGAATACCCTGCGGATTTCTCGCGATGCATTGGCAGCGCGCTGGAGCGCGGCCGGGATCGATGCCGAGCCGACCCACTTTGCCCCTTGCGGCCTCCGGCTCCGCTCGCGGCTGGCCGTCCCCCAGTTGCCGGGCTTCCAGGAGGGGCTTTTTACCGTCCAGGACGAGTCTTCCCAGCTTGCCGCGCTGTTCCTCGCCCCCCGCCCTGGCGAGCGGGTGCTCGACGCTTGTGCGGCGCCGGGGGGGAAGGCGACCTATCTCGCTCAACTGATGGAGAACCACGGGGAAGTTTTCGCCTGCGACAGCGCCGGGCAGAAGTTGCGGTTGATCGAGGAGACCGCCGACCGGCTCGGCATCACCATCATTCACACCGCCCAGGCCGACGCCGCTTCGTCCCCTCTCCCCGCCGCCGACGCCCCTTTCGACCGGATTCTCATCGATGCCCCCTGCTCCGGCCTCGGTGTCCTGCGCCGAAATCCGGACGGAAAATGGTGGAAATCGGCCGCCGATGCCGGCCAGCTCGCGGCAACCCAGCGGGCGATCCTCAACCATCTTGCCCCCCGGCTGGCGCCGGCCGGCGTCCTCCTCTACTCGACCTGTTCCACCACCCAAGAGGAAAACGAGGCGGTAATCGCCGATTTCCTTTCGCAGCACGGCGATTTTATGTTAGAAAACTTGCACGAATTGTTTCCCGATTTTACCGAGCTCTTCACTGCGACAGGCTGCTTCCGGAGCTGGCCGCACCGGGACGGGATGGACGGCTTCTTCGCCGCCCGGCTGCGCAAGCGGTAATTTCTGTTGATACCCGTGGAGGATTCATGAAAAAGATTGCCCCATCCATCCTGTCCGCCGACTTCTCGCGCCTCGGCGATGAAGTGCGTGCCGTTGCCGAGGCCGGCGCCGACTATATCCACATTGACGTGATGGACGGCCATTTCGTGCCGAATATCACCATCGGCCCGCTGGTCGTCGAGGCAGTGCGCCGGGTGACCGACCTCCCGCTTGACGTTCATCTGATGATTGCCGACCCGGACCGTTACATCCCCGAATTTGCCGCCGCCGGTGCCGATATCATCGTCTTTCACGCCGAAGCGACACCGCACAGCCACCGGACCATCCAGTTGATCAAGTCGCTCGGCAAGAAAGCCGGCATCTCGCTCAATCCGGCAACGCCGCTCTCGGTCCTCGACTATATCCTCAACGACCTCGACCTGGTGCTGCTGATGACCGTCAATCCGGGCTTTGGCGGTCAGTCATTCATTGAGGCCTGCCTGCCGAAAATCCATGCACTCCGGTCGATGCTCGACCGTCACGGCTGCGAGGCGGAGCTTGAAGTCGACGGCGGGATCAAGATCGCCAATATCGACCAGGTGTCCCATGCCGGTGCCGACGTTTTCGTCGCCGGCAGTGCCGTGTTCGGCAGTGACAATTATGCAACGACGATAAAAGAGTTAAAGCGACGCGCCAAAGAGCCGATACTGTAACTACGCGTCCAGTAACTTATTTCAGGCAAATCCAGCTATGCAGGCAGTGCTGTTTGATCAGCAGGAATTACTGACGAAAATACGGGCAGCCCTGGCCGCCCGCACCCGGGTGCCGTTGGCCGCGGGGCCGGTCCCGGCGGCAGTGCTTCTGCCGTTGTTCTTCCGGGGCGGCGAACCTCACCTGCTGCTGACCAAGCGGACGGAGCGTCTGAATCATCATCGCGGGGAAATTTCGTTCCCCGGCGGGGTGCGCCAGCAGGAGGACCGTAACGCACAGGCAACGGCACTGCGCGAAACCTGGGAAGAAGTGGGAATCCGGCCGGAGGACGTGGAGATCCTCGGCGAACTGGACGATTTCTACTCAATTCACAACTATCTGGTAACTCCGTTCGTCGGCTTGTTCCCCGCCGACTACCGGCTGCAGCCAAATCCGGCCGAAATCGACCGGCTCATCACTCCCCCGCTGGCCGGCCTTCTCGATCCCGGTCGGTTCAGGGTTGAAGACTGGACGTGGCAGGGCCGGCACCAGCCCGTCTATTTTTATTCGTACGGCGAAGATGAGATTTGGGGGCTAACCGCGGCAATCATCAAGCAGTTTCTTGACTGCGTCTTCCCGCCGCCCCGTTCCGCCCCGTGAACATGCAATGCAGATTGCCACCGGCATGGAGAACCGCACCGCTATGGAGAGAACCGTTCTCATCATTGATGATTCAGAAACCCTTCGGGATGAAATTCGCCGGATCGTCAGCGAGGTATCCCTCTTCACCTCTTATCTGGAAGCAGGAGACGGCCTCGACGGTTTCAAGAAACTGTTGAACAACAAGGTCGATCTGGTGCTCTGTGACCTGGAAATGCCGCGGATGGACGGCTTCCGCTTCCTGTCGATGACGCGGGCTCGCGAAGAATTCCAGGATCTGCCGGTGATCATCCTGACCGGCAAGGAAGACCGGGAAACCAAGATCAGGGGGCTGGAACAGGGAGCCTCCGACTTTGTCACCAAGCCCTTCGACGCCGGCGAACTGGTGGCCCGGGTCCGGGTGCAGATGAAGATGAAGGCGCTGCAGGATGAGCTGAAACGCTCTAACGAACTTCTCCGGACCCTGTCGATTACCGACCCGCTCACCCACCTCCACAATCGCCGCCACCTCATGGAAATGGTCGACAAGGAGTTTCACCGGGCGGCCCGCAAGGGCGGAGCCCTCTCGCTGATCATCCTCGACATCGATTATTTCAAGAAGGTCAATGACACCTACGGCCATCAGGAGGGTGACCGGGTCCTGGCCAGCCTGGCGGAGATCGTCCGCGCCCGGTTGCGCAGCTACGACATCGCCGCCCGTTATGGGGGAGAGGAATTCGTCCTGCTCCTGCCGGAAACCCCACTGGGCGAAGCCAGGACGATCGCCGAACGGCTTCGCCTGGAAGTCCAGGATCACGTCTTCGGCGGCCGGTTGCAGAACAATGTGCTGACCATCAGCCTCGGTGTCGCGACATTTCCCTCGTCCTGCGTCGAGAGCGTCGACTCGCTGTTCCGCCAGGCCGATGAAGCGTTGTACCGGGCCAAGCAGGGGGGGCGCAACCGCGTGGAATTGATGATTTCAGGGGATACATAGCAGGTGCAGGGCGCAGCCGCTGCAGCGCGGCTTCTTCCGGCAATGCGCCTTGCAATGTTCGACAATCAGGGCGTGGTATTCGTTGAACAGCTGCGGATCGTTCGGCAGGTTCTCCATGAACAGGGCACGGACCTCTTCGTAACCAGCCGTCGGCACCGCCAGTCCGAGCGCGGCTAAGAGTCGCTTCGTGTAGGCATCGACGACAAACGTCGGCTTTCCCCCCGCATAGAGGAGGATCGAGTCGCAGGTTTCGCGGCCGATTCCCCGGACCCCAAGCAAGGCTTCCCGCAGTTCGCGCCAATCTCCGGCAAACATCCGCGCCAAATCCCCTTCGTAACGAGCAAAGAGAAACGCCACGAACTCCTTTAGACGGACACTCTTGACATTGAAAAAGCCGGCCGGCCTGATCACCTCGGCCAGGTCCCTTACCGGCACCGCCCGAAGCGCCCCGGGCGTCAGCAGCCGAGCCTCTTTCAGGTTGGCGATCGCCTTCTCCACGTTTCCCCAGTTGGTATTCTGGGTAAGGATCGCCCCGACGCAGACCTCGAATGGCGTCTCCGCCGGCCACCAGTACCGGGGGCCGTACTGCTGGAAGAGCAGCTCATAAATCTGCAGCAAGCGGCGCGACGGCCCCTCGCTGGACTCCCTGCTCACTCTTCACCGCCCCCCATGATGGTGTCATAAACCGCCCGCACCGCCTCGGTGGTCCGCTCGTACTCGTTCAGCAGCGCCGTGCCGGGGTGACGGAGCTTCGGATCGTAGCCGAGCCGGCGGGCCAGCTTGTCCAGATATTCCCGGGAGCCTCCCAGGTCGTTAATAGAATAGTCGTGAATGAGCCGCAGGCGGTTTTCCAGCCGGCGCAGGAACTTGTAGCCGGCCTGCAGGACCGTCGACTCCTCCTCGCCGATCACGTTGCAGAGCCGCATCGCTTTCAACGCGAGGAGAGTGTTGGTACTCCTGACCTCGGGGTGGTGGCGGCCATGGCAGAGCTGCAGGTACTGGACGAGGAATTCGATGTCGACGATGCCGCCCCGACCGGTCTTGATGTTGTAACTCCCCGCTTTCTCCTTAGCCAGTTCCACTTCCATCCGGGTCCGCAGCCGGCGGATCTCCCGGCGGACCGTATCATCGGCCCCGGCGCCGTAGACCGTTGCCCTGATCACCTCCTCGATGGCCCGGCGCAGTCGCTCGTCGCCATAGACGACACGCGCCTTGGTCAGCGCCTGCCGCTCCCAGATCTGGGCTTCGTCGCGATGATAGTTGCGGAACGACTCGATGGAAGTGACAAGGGGGCCGGCATTGCCGGAGGGGCGCAAGCGGGTATCGATTTTATAGACATACCCTTCACGGGTCAGGGTGGTCAGAATGGAGATGATCTTCTGGCCGAGCTTGGCAAAATACTCGTGGTTGCTGATCTGCTTCTCCCCATCGGTATATCCCTGACGATCGTAAATGTAGATGATGTCCAGATCCGAGTGGTAGTTGAGTTCGTTCCCCCCCATCTTCCCCATGGCAACCACGGCGAAGTGGGCCTGGCGCTCGTCGCCGTCGGCGTCGCGGAAAATGGGCCGCCCGAAGCGGGCCAGTTCCTTCTTGGCCAGCCGGCAGGCAGCGGCCAGGCAGACTTCGGCCAGCCCGGTCAACTGGTAGGTCAGTTCCGACTGGCCGAGCTTGCCGTAGATGTCGTTCATGCCGATCCGCAGGAACTCCTCGCAGCGGTAGCGCCGGAGCACGTCCAGCCGTTCCTCCAGGTCTTCGGCGGTATCGAGCATCCCGTTCAGCTCCATCTCCATCGCCTCCCGGTCCTTGATGTAGCTGGCATAGGAGCGGGCAACGAGGCCGTCGAGCAGTTCCGGATGGCCGATGAAGATCTTTGAGAGGAATTCGGAGGTGCCGAACAGCGACACCAGCAGCCTGAGGATCTCCCGATTCTCGGCCAGCAGGGCATAGACGGCGGAACGGCTGCCGACGGCGCAGAGGAACCGTTCCAGGTTATTGAGGGCCAGGTCCGGATCGGGGGAGGCAAAAATCTCCTGCAAGAGGAGCGGTGAGATTTTTTCCAGCAGACGCCGGGCCCGTTCGGTCAGCGGAGTCCGGGTTGGACCATCCCGGAGCAGCAGCAGGTTTTCGTAAGCGGCATCGACATTTTCGAAATGTCGTTCGGCAAGCATGTCCTTGATGTAGTCGGGATCGGCATTCCGGTCGAAAAAGTGGAGAATCTCCGGCTTGACCTCCTCCTTCAGCTTTTCATCGCGGGAGAGGAAAAGATCGCCGTAGATCGCCGAAACCCGCCGGCGATGCTGTTCGAGCTGCTCCGAAAATGTCGCCAGGCCATTGCCGCGCCGATAGCCGCAACGGCGGGCCAGGGCCAGCAGCTCATCCTCTTTCCTCGGCAGCGAATGGGTCTGCCGTTCCTGGACCACTTGGATGCGGTGCTCCACCGTCCGGAGAAAGCGGTACGCCTCACTGAGGGCCGAGGCGTCCTCGTCACTGATCAACCGAGCATCGCGCAGCGACTGCAGCGCCTTGAGCGAGTTCCGCTCCCGTAACTGCGGGTTGCGGCCGGCATAGACCAGTTGCAGCGCCTGGATAAAGAATTCGATCTCGCGAATCCCGCCCCGGCCGAGCTTGATATTGTACTCCCCCTCCCGTTCCCGGGCCAGCGAGGCGTCGATCTTCTTCTTCATCGCCATCATGTCCTCGATCAGGTTGTAATCGAGGTATTTCCGGTAGATGAACGGTTCGATCGCCTTGAGAATCTGCTCGCCGAGGGAGATGGAGCCGGCCACCGGCCGCGCCTTGAGCATGGCGACCCGCTCCCACGACTGTCCCCAGTACTCGTAATAGGTCGCCGCCGAGCGAAGGGAGCAGGCGAGGTCGCCGCTCTTCCCCTCGGGCCGGAGTCCGAGATCGACCCGGAAAACGAAACCGTCGGCGGTCACCTGGGAAAGCGCCTTGGAGATCATCTCTCCCAGCTTGGTGAAGAAGGCGTGCAGCGACAGCACGCCTTTCATCCCCCCCTGGCCGTCGGGAACGCCGGCAGTTTCGCCCTGATCCGACGAGTAGAAATAGATCAGGTCGATGTCCGAAGAAAAATTGAGCTCGCGGCCGCCGAATTTCCCCATCCCCATGATGGTCATTTCGGCCTCGCGGAGGCCGTCCGGGGTCCGCATCAGCGGCAGACCGTGCTCCGCTACCAGCTTGGCCCGGGCCACCTCGTAGGCAATCTGCAGCGAAGCGGCCGCCAGGGAGGAGAGCTCGGCGGTCACCTCTTCCAGGGGTGCCAGGCCGACCAGATCGCGCGCGGCGATGCGGAGGATCTCCATGAATTTGTAGCGGCGCAGCAGGGGGAAAAGCGCCGGATAATCGACGTCGGCGGGGAGTTGGGCGCGGAGCAGGCCGAGCATCTCCCGCTCGCTCCGCCGGAGGTCGATCGCTTTCTTGGCAAACAGCTGATGGAAATAGGAGGGATCGCGGCAGAGGATGGTAACGAGGAACGGCGAAGAGCCGCAAACGGCGAGGAATTGAGCCAGCCGCTCCTTCCGGTTGCAGACCGCCAGCAACTCGTCCCGCTCGACGACACCGCTCACCCGCTCCAGGGCATTGAGCGCCATGTCCGGTGACGGCGTCGCCAGCGCGGCAACGGTCACCGTGCGGAGGAGGTGATCGGGAAACACCTGCTGGAGCAGGCGAAGGTTGGCGACAGAGCGGCTGGCATAGGCAAAGCCCCGCTCTTCCAGGAGTTCGACCAGCAGATGGTCGTTGGCGACGCCGGGGTCCCCGGCCAGCGCTTCGTCGAGCCGGCGGGCGAAGTCGTCGTTGCGGCTCATGGTTCCACCAGTGCCCGCAGTCCCTGCCGATAGTCGCCGCGGACCACCCCTTTCTCGGTAATGATCCCGGCAATGTAGCCGGCAGGCGTGACGTCAAACGCTGGATTGCGCACCCTGATCCCTTCCGGGGCCACCGGGAAGCCGTGGAGATGGGTGACCTCCCGGGCATGGCGTTCTTCGATCGGAATTTCGTCGCCGCTGGCCAGCGAAAGATCGAGGGTGGTGGTCGGTGCCGCTACATAGAAGGGGATGTTGTTCTCCTTCGCCAGCACCGCCACGCTATAGGTCCCGATTTTGTTCGCCGTGTCGCCGTTGGCGGCAATCCGGTCGGCCCCCACGACGCAGCAGCTGATTTCGCCCCGCTTCATGAAAAAGCCGGCCATGTTGTCGGCGATCAGGGTAACGGGGATGCCATCCTTCATCAGCTCCCAGGCGGTGAGCCGGGCGCCCTGCAGCCAGGGACGCGTCTCGTCGGCAAAAACCTGGATATTCTTTCCCGCCTCGTGGGCGGCGCGGATCACCCCGAGGGCGGTACCGTAGCCGGCCGTTGCCAGCCCGCCGGCATTGCAATGGGTAAGGATCGTCGCCCCGGCGGGGATCAGCTCGGCACCGTGCCGGCCGATCGCCTTGCAGAGCGCCAGGTCTTCCTCTTCGATCCGGATCGCCTCCTCCTTGAGGATGGTCCGCAGTTGATCGAGAGTCCGGTCGCGGTTGGCCTCGGCCACCCGTTTCATCCGCTCGATGGCCCAGAAGAGGTTGACTGCCGTCGGCCGGGTCCGGGCCAGGACTTCGCAGACGTTGTTCAGTTGCTGGAGAAAGGACTCGTGGGTATCGGCGATGATCTCCCGGGCGCCGAGGGCCACCCCCATCGCTGCCGCCACCCCGATCGCCGGGGCGCCGCGAATCACCATCCCGCGGATCGCCTCGGCCACACTTTTATAATCGACGTATTCGACATAGACCTCCTCGCCCGGCAGCCGGGTCTGGTCGATCATCACCACCTTGTCGTCGCGCCATTCAATGGTTCGAAATGACATGATTACTCCTCAGCCCTTGAGTTTCTTCAACAGCAGCTCGTTCACCACCGCCGGGTTCGCCTTCCCTTTGCTGGCCCGCATCACCTGGCCGACGAAGAAGCCGAAGACCTTCTCCTTGCCGCCGCGGTACTCCTCCACCTGCCCCATGTTGGCGGCCATGATCTCGTCGATGATCTTCTCGATGGCGCCGGTGTCGGAAACCTGGACCAGCCCCTTTTCCTCCACGATGGCCTCCGGGGCCTTGTCGCTACTCCACATCTCGTCGAAGACGGTCTTGGCAATCTTGCCGGAGATGGTCCCTTTCTCGATCAGCTGGAGCAGTGCCGTCAGTCGGGCCGGCGCCACGGGACAGGCGCCGATTTCCAGGCCGGCCTCGTTGAGCGCCCGGGTCACCTCCCCCATCACCCAGTTGGCCGCCGTCTTGGCCGGGGCCCCCGCCGCCACGCAGGCTTCGAAATATTCGGCCAGCTCACGGCTGGCAACCAGCACTTCGGCGTCATAGTCCGGCAGCCCCAGCTCTTCCCGGTAGCGGAGCCGCTTGGCCTCGGGAAGTTCGGGCAGCGCCAGCCGGACATCGGCCACCCAGTCGTCGGAGATGACCAGCGGCACCAAATCCGGATCGGGGAAGTAGCGATAATCGTGGGCTTCTTCCTTGCCACGCATCGAGCGGGTCTGGCCGGTGCCCGGGTCGAACAGTCGGGTTTCCTGGACCACTGTCCCCCCCTCTTCGATCAGCTCGATCTGCCGCTCGATCTCGTATTCGATCGCCTGTTTGACGAAGCGGAACGAGTTGACGTTCTTGATCTCGGCCCGGGTGCCGAACTGGCCGGCACCGACCGGCATCACCGAGACGTTGGCATCGCAGCGGAAACTCCCCTCTTCCATGTTGCCGTCGGAAACGCCGAGATAGACGACGATCTGGTGCAGCTTTTTCAGGTAGGCCACCGCCTCGTCGGCCGAGCGGAGGTCCGGCTCGGAAACGACCTCCAAGAGCGGTGTGCAGGCACGGTTGAGGTCAACCCCCGAGCCGTTCCCCAACTCCGGCACATCGGCATGGACCAGTTTGCCGGCATCTTCTTCCATGTGGATCCGGGTGATGCCGATCCGTTTCGTCTCCCCTTCGACCTCGATATCCAGATGGCCTTCCTGGCAGATCGGCAGCTCGAACTGGCTGATCTGGTACCCCTTCGGCAGGTCGGGATAGAAGTAGTTCTTGCGGGCGAAAACCGAGCGGGGGGCAATCCGGCAATTGGTGGCCAGACCGGCCCGGATGGCGAATTCGACGACTTTCTTGTTGAGGACCGGCAGCGCTCCCGGCATGCCGAGACAGACCGGGCAGGTCTGGCTGTTCGGCGCCGCGCCGAAGGTGGTCGGGCAGCCGCAGAAGATCTTGGTATCGGTCTTCAGCTGGACGTGAACTTCAAGGCCGATGACAGCTTGGAATTTCATGAGTCAACTCCGGGAATTGGATAAAGGTCGCGTCAAAGGGCAGCGTGCCGCTGGTGCCAGGCCGTCGCCTGCTCGAAGGCATGGGCGGCGCGCAGGATGGTCTCCTCGCCGAACGGCCGGCCGACCAACTGGAGGCCGATCGGCAGCCCGGCAGCGGAAAAGCCGGCCGGCACCGAGATGCCGCAGGTTCCCGCCAGGTTGACCGGGATGGTGAAGATATCCGACAGGTACATCTGCAGCGGATCGTCTACTTTTTCGCCGATCTTGAAAGCCGGGGTCGGCGCCACCGGCGTGAGAAGCAGGTCGACGCTCTCGAAGGCCCGGCTGAAGTCCTGCATGATCAGGGTCCGGACCTTCTGCGCCTTCAGGTAGTAGGCGTCGTAGTAGCCGGAAGAGAGGGCGTAGGTGCCGAGCATGATCCGCCGTTTCACCTCGGCGCCGAACCCTTCGGCCCGGCTCTTGCGGAACATGTCGAGCAACCCTTCGGCAGTCGCCGTCCGGTGGCCGAAGCGGACCCCGTCGTAGCGCGCTAGGTTGGAGCTCGCCTCGGCGGTGGCGATCAGGTAGTAGGTGGCCACCGCGTAATCGGTATGCGGCAGCGACACCTCGACGAATTCGGCGCCGAGCCCCCGGAAGGTTTCGATGGCCGCCTCCAGCGCCTGCTTGACCTCCGGATCGAGCCCTTCCCGGTAATACTCCCGGGGGAGACCGATCTTCAGGCCGGTGGCCTTCCCGGTCAGGGCGGCCCGGTAATCGGGCACCGGCCGCTCGACGCTGGTCGAATCGAGCGGATCGTAGCCGGCGACGGCGCCGAGCATGATGGCGGCGTCGGTGACGTCGCGGGTCAGCGGCCCGACCTGGTCGAGCGACGACGCATAGGCAATCACCCCGTAGCGCGAAACCCGCCCGTAGGTCGGCTTCAGCCCGACGCAGCCGCAGTGGGAAGCCGGCTGGCGGATCGAACCGCCGGTATCGGTGCCGAGGGTGGCGGTCGCCTGGCGGGCGGCGATGCAGGCCGCCGAGCCGCCGGAGGAGCCGCCAGGCGTCCGTTCCGGATCCCAGGGGTTGCGGGTGACGCCGAAAGCGCTCGATTCGGTGGAGGAGCCCATGGCGAACTCGTCCTGGTTCAGCTTGCCGAGCAGCACCGCCCCCTGGGCCTTCAGCCGGGCCACCACCGTGCCGTCGTACGGCGGGACGAAATTTTCCAGGATACGCGAACCGCAGGTGGTCCGCACCCCGGCAGTGACGAAGATATCCTTGAGCGCCACCGGAATCCCGGTCAACAGGTCGATTTCGCCAGCGGCGATCCGCCGGTCCGCCGCTTCGGCGGCGGCCAGCCCCTCGGCGGCGGTGACGGTGATGAAGGCCCCGACCTGCGGCTCGGTGGCCTCGATCCGGGCGAGCAGCGCCCGGGTCGCCTCCACCGAGGAGACCTCACGCTTTTTCAGCTTGTCGTGCAGTTCATGTATGGTCAACTCGAACAGTTCCATGCCGTCCTTCTCCACTCTGTCAGGATTTCTTCAGCCGGTACGAGGCAACCTCGACCGGATACATAGTGCCGCCGCAGCAGTCGCACCCCTCCGGGCCGCCGTCGACGACGATCAGCGCCTGGTTGCCACACTCCGGGTGGCAGACGGCAAAGGCGATCTCCAGCTCCTTGGGGAGCGCCGCCTCGGCCGGCCGCTGGTAATCGACCGGCTCGGCGGCAAACCGCGCCAGGTTGCGGAGCCGGTTGAGAAACACCCGCCGCTGACAGGCGGTATCGTCCAGTTCGGCATAGCGGCGGCGGAGCGCCTCGATCAACGGTTCCAGTTCCAGGTCGGCGGGAATGTTATTCGATGACTTTTGGCACACGGAAAAATCCTCCCACCCGGTCCGGGGCGTTGTGCAGCGCCTGATCGACGCCGATGGCCGGCCGCACCTCGTCGGCGCGGAAAGCGTTCTCCACCGGCACGGCATGGGAAGTGGGGATGATCCCGGCCGTGTCCAGTTCGTTCAGTTTTTCGACGTAGGCAAGGATCGCATCCATCTGCCCGGTAAAGGTCGCCGTCTCCGCCTCGGTCAGCTCCAGCCTGGCCAGCAGGGCGACATGCTCGACATCCTTTTTGGTGATCTTCATGACCTTCTCCATCGGCGATAATTCGGCAAAAGCAAAGGTATTTTTTAACATGATCGGGGGAAAAAGGCAAGGCAGGCGGGGCAGCATGTTGCGGCCGGCCAGGCGGCCGCAATAAAAAACGGCCTGCAGAGGCAGGCCGTTGTCAAAAGTGGCGGAAATCGCCCCCCTTACTCTTCCGCCAGGAGGGTCCGGTCGTTCTCGAAGCTCTTGTGCCGGAGCTGATGGAACTTGTCAATCAGCTTCTCCACCGTCAGCTGCTTCTTGGCTTCCCCTTCGACATCGAAGATGATCTCCCCCTTGTCCATCATCAGCAGGCGATTGCCGAACTCGATGGCATGGCTCATGTTGTGGGTGATCATCATCGCCGTGAGCCGGTATTCTTCGATGAACTTGTTGGTCAGCTCGAGGACGATCTGGGCATTCTTCGGATCGAGAGCCGCGGTGTGCTCGTCCAGCAGGATCAGGGACGGCTTGGAAAGAACCATCATCAGCAGGGTCAGCGCCTGCCGTTGCCCGCCGGAAAACATCACCAGGTTCTCCTTCATCCGGTTTTCCAGCCCCATGTTCAGCTGGACCAGCTCTTTCCGGAAGTAGTCCCGCATCCGGTGGTTGAGGCTCCGCTTCAGCCACTTGAACCCTTTCCGGTAGGTGATCATCATGTTGTCTTCCAGGCTCATGTTGGAAGCGGTGCCGAGCAGCGGATTCTGGAAAATCCGGCCGATGTAGCGGGCGCGCTTGTATTCCGGCTCCCGGGTCACGTCCCGGTCGTTGGCGAAGATCGCCCCCCGGCTCGGAGCGATGGTGCCGGCAATCAGGTTGAAAAGGGTGGTCTTGCCGGCGCCGTTGCTACCAATAATGGTAATGAAATCACCCTCTTTTACCTTCAGGTTGATCCCGTTGAGTGCCAGGTTCTCGTTTACCGTCCCCTGGCCGAAGAGCATGGAGACATCCTTGAGTTCGATCATTTTTGCACCATTGCCTTAAGCGCGAATTTCTTCAGTTTCTTGCTCTGGCTGATGACCAGCAGCAGGATGATCAACACCCCCTTGATCAGGTTCAGGTCGTTGGGGGTCATCTTGATCAGGTAGCCGTAGTATCGCCCCACGTACATCACCCCGTGGAAGAGGATGGAGCCCATCAACGCGCAAAACGTCAGGACACCGATCCGGTTGCTCTTCATCACCAGGAACTCGCCGATCATCACCGATGCCAGCCCGGAGATAATGATCCCCTGGCCGAGCCCGACGTCGGCAAAGCCGAGGTACTGGGCGGCGAAGGCGCCGGAGAGGGCGACCAGCCCGTTGGAAAGGCCGACGCCGATGGTCTTCAGGGTTTTCGGATTGACCCCCTGGGAGATCACCATCTGCTCGTTGTTGCCGAGAGCGCCGAGGGTCATCCCGAGATCGGTGCGGAAGAACAGGTCGAGCAGCACCTTGACGACGATCGCCACGACGACGAAAAACACCAGCAGGATGTAATCGTCCGGAACGATCCCCGTGAGCCGGTCCGTTATCTGGGTAAGGATCGTTTCCTGATTGAGGATCGGCACGTTGGCCCGGTTGCCGAGGATCCGGATGTTGATGGAATAGAGCATGGTCATGGTGAGGATACCGGCCAGGAGGTTCGGCACCTTGAGGTGATTGTGGATCAGGGCGGTGACCATCCCGGCGAGCACACCGCCGGCGAAGGCGACCAACAGCGCCAGCCAGTTGTTCACCCCGAGCAGCATGCACTGCACCATCAACGCCGCCCCCAGCGGGAACGAGCCGTCCACCGTCAGGTCCGGGAAGTCGAGCACCCGGAAGGTGATGAACACCCCAAGGACCATAATGCCGTAAATCAGACCTTCTACGAGAATACCTTCGATCATAGCGACGCCACTTCTCTCCGAGTTGTCCGTAACACGCGCATGCCCCCAAGAACCCGTGCCAGTGCCTTGCCTGGCGGTCGCCGGGTCTTGGGGGCAATCAACAAGCCATCAGCCTGTCTGCCTATTTCTTTTTGATCAGTTTGCCGTTTTCCACCAGTTGGTTGGCGCTCTTGACGATGTCCTTCGGCACGGTCAGGCCAAGCTTCCGCGCCACGTCAAGGTTGATCAGCAGGTCGATATCCGAGGTTTTGGTCATGAAGCGGGTCGGGATCTGCGCCGGCTTCTTCCCGCGGAGGATCTCGGCGACCAACCGGCCGGTGGCCCGGCCCATCTTGTAGTAATCGAAGCCCCAGGCGGCCAGCACCGGGTAGGTTTCAGCGGAACTCGGATCGGCCGACATGATCGGCACCCGGTTCTTCATCGCCACGTCGGCAACGGCGCTCAGGGCCGAGACCACCGTGTTGTCGGTGCTGATATAGAGGGCATCGACCCGGTGGATGATCGCCTGAACCGCCTGCTTCACCTCGGCGGACTTGGAGACGGTGGTCTCGACATATTCGATCCCGAGCTCCTTGCAGGCCTGCTTGACGATCCCGGCAAGCACGACCGCATTCTCCTCGGAGCTGGTGTAGATATGGCCGAGCCGTTTTACCTTCTTAATCCGGAGCAGCAGCTGAATCTGCTGTTTTACCGGGGTCATGTCGGAGACGCCGGTAACCGATTTGCCCCCCTGGCGCAGCGACGGGACCAGGCCGGCCTTGACCGGGTCGGTAACGGCGGAGAAGACGATCGGAATTCCCTTCAGGGTGTTGGCCAGCGCCTGGGAGGTGGGGGTGGCGATGCCGACGGCGAGATTGACCCGCTCCGACTGGAATTTGTTGGCAATGGAAGAGGCGGTGCTGATATCGCCGTTGGCATTCTGCAGGTCATACTGGGCGTTGATCTTCTCCGCTGCCAGTTCATCCTGGATCCCTTTTTCCACCGCATCCAGCGCCGGGTGGGCAACGATCTTGGAGATGCCGATCAGGACCCTCTTCGGCGGATTTGCCGCCAGCACCGGCGCAGAGATCACCAGGACCGCAAGGAAGGTTAGCAACAAGCCGATTCGTTTTCTCACCGAAAACCTCCTGTTCACCATGCATTTTCCCGCCGGCCACCCCGGAGGATGGCGACGGTTTTAATTTAATGAAGAAGGATAGCACCGCCGCCAAGTTGCCGTCAATGTGATTTTACGAGATTTTTTTGCCATATCCGCCCGGCTGCAGCCGGTTGTCAACGGCACGGAGCGTGGTAGATTTGGGGAAGCGACGACAATCGGACACGTCGGCAACCAGGAACGGAGGGAACGATGAGCGACGATCTGGCGGGGAAAATTGCCCTGGTCACCGGCGGCAGCCGGGGGATCGGCCGGGCGATCGCCCTGGCCCTCGCCGCGGCAGGGGCGGAGGTGGCCGTCAACTACCGGAGTCGCGACAGCGAAGCCCGGGAAACGTGCGAGGCGATCCGGCAACTCGGCCGGCAGGCAGTGGCAATCCGGGCGGATATTGCCCGGCCGGCAGAGGTTCGGCAATTGCCGGCGCAGGTGCGGCGGGAGCTGGGACCGGTGGCGATCCTGGTGAACAATGCCGGCATTGCCACGGCCCGAACCATCGAGACGATCACCGAACAGGAATGGGATGAAACCCTGGCGGTCAATCTCACGTCCGCCTTCCTCGTCACCCAGGCGGCCCTGCCCGACATGCGTGCCGCCGGCTGGGGACGAATCATCAGCATCTCTTCCGTCGCCGCCCAGATGGGCGGGGTGGTCGGCCCCCATTACGCGGCATCGAAGGCCGGGATCATCGGCCTGACCCATTACTATGCCGCCCAGCTGGCCGGCGAGGGGATCACCGCCAACGCCATCGCCCCGGGGCCGGTCGCCACCGACATGGCTGCCGCACTGCCGCAGCTCCGCCCGGAGTCACTGCCGGTGGGGCGATTCGGCACCGCCGCCGAAATCGCCGAGGTGGCGGTCCTCTTGGCCCGCAACGGCTACATCACCGGCCAGACCATCAACATCAATGGTGGCCGCTACCTCGACTAAGCGGCAAGGAGAGCGGGTCGTCAGCCGGCCCGCCCTTTTTTGACCCCAATAATCAGACCGATCAGGTAATTCTTGTAAATGCAGTCCACATCGGCGAAGCCCGCCTCCTCCAGCCAGCGGAGCTGGTCGGCGAGTGTCGCCTCCCGGTCGTAGGCCAGCCGCCGCTCGATACCGGCCCGGACCTCCTCCTCGGTGGCGCCGGCCTGGCGGATCTTCGCCAGCCAGGTATTCCAGTACAGCTCCTGCAGTCCCGGCGTCGGCCCCTTGATCTGGTCGATATTGACGAACATCCCCCCGTCCCGGAGCAGCGCATAGACCCGCCCGCAGAGCGCTTTTTTCTCCTCGTCGGCCAGGTGATGGATCGACAGGCTCGAGATGACCAGGTCGAAGCGCCCCGGATCGCGAAGCTCGCGGTAGTCGCTCAGCAGATAGCGGAACTGGTCGGGATAGTCGCGGAACCGCTCGCGGGCCACATCGAGCATCCGGTCAGCCACGTCGCAGAGGACGAACCGCGCCTGGGGATACTTGGCCAGCACCTGCCAGGAAAAGAGCCCCGTCCCCGCGCCCAGGTCGAGAACCTCGATCGGGGCCGCCGCCGGAAACGGCAGCAGTTCCCGGGCAATGGCAAACAGGTCGTCGTAGCCGGGCACCGCCTTCCTCACCCAGCCGTCATAATAGGCCACCGAATTGTCGAACGCCTCGCCTATCGCCATGATCTACAGTCCCTCCCTGCGGGAAAAAATACGCGGCTCATCCGGCGATCACCACTTTCCGGGTCCGATGGACCTCGTAATCGGGGACGAGCCGTTCGTAATCCTTGTCCATCAGCGGCGAGGAGATCATGAAATCGGCCGAGGCGCGGTTGCAGGCCACCGGGATGTTCCAGACCCCCGCCATCCGGAGCAGCGCCTTGACGTCGGGATCGTGGGGCTGGGGTTCGAGCGGGTCCCAGAAAAAGATGAGGAAATCGATCTCCCCCTCGGCAATCTTGGCGCCGACCTGCTGGTCGCCGCCGAGCGGCCCGCTCTGCAGCTTGAGGATTTCCAGCTCCAGTTCCTCCGCGAGGATGGTGCCGGTGGTGCCGGTCGCGTAGAGCCGGTGCTGGGCCAAAAGGTTCCGGTTGAAGCGCGCCCATTCGACCAGGTCGCGCTTTTTGTTGTCGTGGGCAACCAGGGCAATCTGCTTGTTGCGCCGCATCACGATCTTTTTGTAACTCATTCGGATTGACTCCTTTGCGGCAGTCGGCCGCGCCCTGTTCTGCCGGGACCGTCCGTGCTGCCACCGTTTTTCAGGTGCTTTTCCAGCCGGGCCAGCTGCCGCTCGATCGCCCCCCCGGCGCTGATTTGCGGATTGGAGGGCGTTTCTCCCTCCTGACGCTCCCACTGCCGGATCGTCTCCCGGGCCCGGGCGAACGCCCCGGTGAAGGAGTAGGTCCGGCGCAACGCTTCGTCAAAGTACGCTTTGCCGAACCAGGTGAACCGCTCGCCATAGCTGCAGCCGAACGAGGCGTGGTCGGCATCGGCCGCGGTGATGACCAGGGTGTGGTCGTCGGCCAGCGGCGCGATGAAGCCGCCGGCGTAACAGGAGGAAACGACCACCACCTTCCAGGTGATCCCCGATGTGCGGAGCATCGCCCGCAACTGCGCCGGCGTCAGGCCGCCGAGCTCCAGCGGCGGATTGTCGACCACCAGCTCGTGTCCCGGCGAGCCGTGGGAGGTAAGATAGAGGAACAGCAGATCGTCATGCCGGTTCATCACCCGGCCGATCCGCGCCAGGGTCCGCGCCAAGTTGGCTTTGGTGGCAAAGGGAAGAATGGTGGCGGTCCGCGGGTTGTTGGCAAGCAGCACCGTCCGGCCGGCGGCACCGAACCGTTCGGCAAAGAGCCGGCCGACCGCCGTCAGCTCCCGGGTAAAGACATCCTGCCCCGCGTCGCCGGCAAAGCCGACGAAATAGAGATGCGGCGTCGCCGGCCGGCCGGGAAGCAACTGATCGAGCTGCCGGTCGAGCAGCTGCTGCTGGGTCGCCAGGACGTCGCCGGTCAGGTGCAGTTCTCCCCCTTCGGCCCCCTCGTCGGGCGCCACCCAGAGGTCACCGCGGGGGAAAAACCAGAGCGGGACGACAACCAGCACGGAGAAGAAGAGCAGCACCGGCAGCCGGCGGCGCAACGTCGGCACCAGCCGGCCGAGAAACACCGCCCCGGCGGTCAGCCACCACCAGAAAAAACGGTAATAGTGGGATTCTTCCAGCCAATCGTTCAGCCGGTCCAGATGAGGGAGCTGCGCCAGTCCTTCCAGGAGGGCATGGCAAAGCTCCAGGGGGATGCTCAGGGCAACGAGCGCCACCGGGATCGCCGTCACGAGCGCGGGGCGATCGAGCCGCCGGGCCGCCAGGGCGCCGAGCAGCAGGAAGAGCGGCAGGTGAAAGAAAAACGAAGGGATGGCCTGGTAGGCAAACTCGCCACTCCGGCCGACCAGCAGGAAGGAGGCGACCAGATTGAGCAGCAGATCGGCAACGGCCAGGATCGCCAGATCGCCCGGCGTGCCGCAGAATGTCTCGGCCGTCACCCGGCGCAGCAGGGCGAGCCGTACCCCGCTCCAGAGGTTGTGCGCCACGTTCCGCCCCCGGCATGGCGCTGGCGCCGGGAAGGGCCGGCTCTGATCGTCATTCTCCATAGTGGCGGCATCATAGCACGCCGGAACTGTTTTGGCGAGTCCGGGCAACGGCTTGCCCCCGCCGGCCACCGGCATGATCGTCAGCCGCCGCTCGGCGCTTCACCGGCCGACCGGGCCGACCACTGCCGAATCAGGAGCGCCTCTTCCTCGGTTATCCCCAGCGAGCGGAGAAAATCGTGATGGGCCTGCGGCGCCCGCCGCTCGAACTCGGCGTGCCAGCGCCCCATGGCGGCGTCGTCCATGCCGGCGGCCCGCAGCATCGCCACCCAGGTTTCCTTGTCCACCGTCGCTGGCAGATCGCCGCCGGCCACCTGGCGCAGCATGCCGGCCAACAGGTGCTGCTTCACCTGCAGCGCCCGGATTTCCTCGCCCAGTTCCCGCAGCCGGCGTGCCAGGACCGGACTGTTCTCGTTTTCCCGGGTCGTGAGGATTCGCTGGATATCCTCGATGGTCAACCCCGCCCGGCGATAGCTGCAGATGGTCGCCAAGCGCCGGCTGTCCGCCGGCGCATAGAGCCGGTAGCCCGCCTCGCTCCGCCCAGTCGGGGAGAGCAGGCCGATCCGATCGTAGTAGAGGAGGGTGCTGCGCGATAGCCCGAAGCGCCGGGCAAGCTGGCTGATCCGCTCCATGAGCTCTCCGGAATAAGTGGGCGCGGCCCCGGTTCCGGGGCCGCGGTAGAGGTCAGTATGTGCCGGCCCGGATCGCCGCGATCCGTTCGGCGGGGAGGCCGAGCCATTCCAGGAAACTCTGGTGGCCGGCCGGGTTCTCCTCTTCGAACAGCTGGTGCCAGCGGCGCATCGCCGCCTCGTCGAGCCCGATGGCGCGGAAGCGCCGGACCCATTCGTCAACCGTTACCGTCTGGTGCATTGTCGTTCTCCTTTCGTCGTGCAGAGTCTGTCGTGGCCATGACAAAGACCACGCTAAACCGTGCAGCGATAGACGGGTCAACCGAAAACCTGCGGCGAAAGAATTTTGCTCTTATTCTCCGGCAGGCGGCCGCGCGGCTTGCGGCATCCCAAACCGGGATTATACTTGGTTTATCTTTATTAATTCAAGCGGTTGGCCGTGATTGGCGTAGCAGGCGACCGCAAATCGGCCGGTGGCGGACAAACGGGGGAAACAGGCGCCAGGATGCCCAACGGACCTGGCGGTGCCGAAGAGACTTCCCGGGAAAGGCGGACTCCATGGACATCGAGCGGCTGGCGTTTATCTTCGGCTGTATTCTGGTCCTGATCGGCATCATCGGCGGCGGCTTCGAACTGAAGGAGCTGAAAATTCCCAAGATGAGCTGGCCGACCCGGCTGGTCGCCATCATCGGCGGCGCCATCTTCGTCGGCATGGGCTTTTTTCTGCCGGCCGCCAAAGAAGAGGCCAAACATCCGGCCGAGCCGGCACCGGCCAGCCAGACCGCCGGGAGCCCGCCCGCCCCGGTGCAGCAGCCGGCGCCGGCCCAACCGGCCACGCCGCCTCCCGACGCCGAAGAGCGGCCGGCGGAGGAACCGGCAACCCGCCCGACGCCGGTGATGGTGAAACTGCGCTGGCTCGACAACGCCCTCGTCTATGCCGGTTACATCAAAAGTTACGGGCAACGGGCCGAGTTGACCATCGACGTTTTCGATCTGCGGACCGGGACGTTCATCAAAACCCACCGCCAGGAAGTCCGGTCAATCCCGGCCGCCGGCGGCTTCGTCGTCTCCGGGGCAGTCGATGTCCCCGGCGACTCGGTCACCCCCTATCCGCACAGCCACCAGTTCAACCTGGTTTTCCAGAACCAGGGCGGAGCGCTCGCCGTGGCCAACTGCACCGGCAGCAACTGCTATCCGGCCGAGATCTCGCGGTAGGAACCGACGTGGCGGCTACGCCCGCTCCAGCCCGGCAAAGCGGACCAGCAGCTTTTTCGGTCCCACCGAGTTGAACCAGACGATCACCTTCTGCTCGTCCCCCTTCCCTTCAATCTTGCGGATCACCCCGACGCCAAACTTGCCGTGGCGAACGCGCATCCCGAGCCAGACGCCGTCCTCCGGCTCTTCGGGCACCACTTCGAGATCGTCAAAGTCGGGTTCGATCTCCGTTTCGAGGATCGCCGCCAGGTTGTGCCGGGGCGGCTCGGCAGCCGATGGGGGGACTTCCGCCGGCGCCGGACGTGCGCCGAAGCCGAAAGCCGGCTGGTATTCGTCCTCCAGGTCAAGGAGCTGGCGGGGGATGTCGGCAATGAACCGCGACGGCATGTTCAGCTGGTCCTGGCCGTAAATTCGCCGGCGGCGGGCATTGGTGATGAAGAGCCGTTCCCGGGCCCGGGTCATGCCGACGTAGCAGAGCCGCCGCTCCTCCTCCATCCCTTCCGGGTCGTCGAGGGAGCGAACGTGGGGGAAGAGCTTTTCCTCCATGCCGATCATGAAGACCAGCGGGAATTCCAGTCCTTTGGCGGCATGGAGGGTCATCAGCGTCGCCGACTCCCGTTGCCCTTCGCCCCGCTCCAGGTCGGAGACGAGCGCCACCTGTTCGAGGAAGGCGGCAATACTCTTCTCATCGCTGGTTTTCTCGAACTCTTCCAGGGCGGTGAGCAGTTCCTGGAGGTTGGCGAGCCGGTCGGCGGCCTCGTCGCTCCGTTCTTCCTGGAGCCGGGCAGCATAGCCGCTCTCCTGGATGATCCGCGCCGCCAGCTCCGCCGGGGTGGCACTATCGACCAGGACGGCAAAACGGTCGAGCAGTTCCAGAAAGCCGGCGACCTTGCCGCGCGGGCCGTTGCCGAGGAGGCTGCCGCCGGCCGCTTCCCGCAGGGCGTCGTAGAAGCCGAGCCCGGCGCGGGCCGCCAGCTCCGCCACCCGGTCGATCGTCGTATGGCCGATCCCCCGCGGCGGGGTGTTGATGATCCGTTTCAGCGACACCTCGTCGGCCGGATTGACCAGCACCTTGAGGTAGGCGAGAATATCCTTCACCTCCAGCCGCTCGTAAAAGCGCATCCCCCCCACCATGTGGTACGGGATGCCGTCGCTGACCAGGGCATCTTCCACCACCCGGGACTGGGCGTTGGTCCGGTAGAAAACCGCCACGTCCCGCAGATCGCCGCCGCGCCGGACATGCCGTTCGATCTCCCGGCAGACGTAACGGGCCTCGTCCCGTTCGTCGGCGAGGCGCCGATAGACGATCCGGTCGCCGGGCGGGTTCTCGCTCCAGAGGGTCTTGGCCTTGCGGCCGCGGTTCCTGGCCACCACGCTGCCGGCGGCGGCGAGGATATTCTGGGTCGAGCGGTAGTTCTGTTCCAGCTTGACGGTCCGGACGGCGGGAAAATCCTTTTCGAAGTCGAGGATATTGCGGATGTCGGCACCGCGCCAGCGGTAGATCGACTGGTCGTCGTCGCCGACCACGCAGAGGTTCTGTCGGTCGCCGGCCAAAAGCCGGACCAGCCGGTACTGGATCGGGTTGGTGTCCTGGTACTCGTCGACCAGAATCCAGCGCCAGCGGTCCCGATAGGCATCGAGGACGGCGGGATGTTCCTCGAAGAGCCGCACCACCAGCATGATCAGGTCGCCGAAATCAAGGGCGTTGCATTTCTGCAGCCGCTCCTGGTAGGCAGCGTAGACCTTGGCCAGCAGCTCGCCCATGAAGTCGCCGGTCGGGATCTCCCCGGGTGGAATGCCGCGGTTTTTGCAGTCGTCGATGGCGGCAGCGAATGAGGAGGCGGAGAACCGCTTCTCGTCGAGGCCGAGGCCGGCAACGATCTCCTTGAGGAGCTTTTCGGCGTCCTTGTCGTCATAGATGGCGAACGTGCTCTCGTAGCCGAGGTGGTGGATCTCGCGGCGGAGAATCCGGGCACAGGCGGAATGGAAGGTCGAGATCAGCGGCAGCTCGCTCCCGCCGACCAGCCGCGCCACCCGGTCGCGCATCTCGCCGGCCGCCTTGTTGGTGAAGGTGACGGCGAGGATCTGCCAGGGGGGGACCCCCCGCTCGCGGATCAGGTAAGCGATCCGGTGGACGATGACCCGGGTCTTGCCCGACCCGGCGCCGGCCAGGACGAGCAGCGGCCCTGCGCCGTGGAGTACAGCCTCCCGCTGGGGAGAATTGAGATTTTTCAAAAGGTCCATGGAAGTACCTGCGGCAGAGTGAACGGAATGGAGCAGCGGTTCGTTGTCGGGGCCGAGCGGACGGAAACGGGGATGCTTCGCTGACTATAGCGAAAGGGCCCCGACCGTTCAACCGAAAATAAATTTATTTGACAGTGGCGCGGCAGCCCTCTATCCTAGATATCTGATTCTGGCGCAATTACGCTAAGTTAGCTACAGCAAACCCGTTTCGAGGTCCCCGTGAAGGTCCTTTTCGTCCATCCCCATGGCAGCAACTGGCTGGGGACCGGCCAGGATATCAGCGCCATCTTCAACCTGATGCCCCCCCTCGGGATGATGAGCATCGCCGCCTTTCTCGAAGCGCGCGGAATCACCACCGAGATCATCGACTGCTACGGCACGCCGCTGCGCGGCGAGGCGCTGGCGGCCGAAATCCTCCGCCGCCAGCCGGACGCGGTCGGCTTTTCCTGCACCACCTCGTCGTTTCTCGAAGGGTACCGGATCGCCGAACTGCTCAAGGAGCGCCGGCCGGACCTGCCGGTGGTCTTCGGCGGCGCCCACGCCTGTTCCGTCGGCGTGGCGCTGCTCGACCGCTTTCCGGCCATCGACTACCTGGTAATCGGCGAGGGGGAGAACACCCTCTACGAGCTGGCGGCGGCCGGTTTCCGCAACCCGGCGGCCATCCCCGGGGTCGGTTTCCGCCGGGACGGCTGCGGTACCCTGGCGGCCCCCCGGGAGCTGATCGCCGATCTCGACACCCTCCCCTTCCCGGCTTACCACCGGCTGCCGGGCTTCCCGCGCCGTTACAACCTGCCGCTCTTCAGCTACCCGACGGCCCCCAACACCAGCGTCATCTCCAGCCGCGGCTGCCCCTACCACTGCAGCTACTGCGACCGCTCGGTCTTCAGCCGCGGCTTTCGCTTCAATTCGCCCGAGTACATCGTTGAGCACCTCGCCTACCTGCACCGGGAATTCGGTATCCGCCACGTTTTCTTCTACGACGACCTCTTCACCTTCGACCGGCGCCGGGTGGAGCGGCTCTGCGTGCTGATGGAAGAGCGGCGGCTGCCGGTGACCTACAACTGCATCGCCCGGCTGGAGCACGTCGACGACGAGCTGCTCCGGTTGCTCCGCCGCTCCGGCTGCTGGCAGGTCAACTTCGGCATCGAATCGGGGGACCCGGAAGTCCTGAAGCAGCACCGGAAGTTTTACGGCCTCGACGAGGTCCAGCGGAAGCTGCTGATGGTCCGCAAAGCCGGGCTGCGGGTGAAGGGGCTGTTCATGATCGGCCTCCCGGGCGAGACGGAGCAGTCGATTCGCCGAACCATCGATTACGCCCTGTCGCTCCCACTCGACGAGATCAACGTCACCAAGTTCACCCCGTTCCCCGGGGCGCCGATCTACCGGACCATCGGCGAACAGGGGACCTTCACCGAGGAGTGGCCGCTGATGAATTGCCTGAACTTCGTCTTCGTCCCCCACGGCATGACCCGGGAACAGCTGGAGGGGCTCTACAACGAATTCATCCGCCGCTTCTACCGGCGGAGCCGAATTCACTGGGGCTACACGAAAATGCTCTGGAAATCCCCCCACAGCGTCGCCCACTTCCTCCGCCACCTGCCGGCGATCCTCCGCTTCGAGCGGGAACAGAAATGGTGACCCCATGAGACGGTCGACCCAGCGGCTTTTCGGCGCCTGCCTGCTGGCGCTGCTCCTCGGCGTCCCGGCGGCACGGGGGGCCGACGCCCCCCGCTTCCGCTCCGCCAGTGGGGAACTGGCGCTCCTCGCCGGCTACGGCATCACCCACCGCGGCTTCGGCGCCACCCGCACCCAGGTCCAGACCGCCGACACCATCCTCCGCTACGGCTATTTCCTCTCTGCCGAGCACGGCAGCGGCTGGTACCGCGGCCGGCACGAGTTGTTCATGGAGCTGCCGGTCCATCTGGTGGTCGATCCGCGGCTCCGGGCGATGACCGGCGGCTACCTGCTCGGCAGCTGGAAGTTTACCTCCCTGGAGAGTCTCGCCCCCTACGTGTTCGCCGGCGGCGGGGTGCTTTACAACGACCTCGGCCTGGCAACCCAGGGGACCCGGCTCAATTTCTCCTATCAGGGAGGGTGCGGTCTCCAGTATCTGATCCGCCCCGACACGGCCATCGGCATCGAATACCGCTACCACCACGTATCCAACGCCGGCACCGCCGAGCCTAACGAACCGCTCAATTCGAGCAAGATTTTGCTGAGCATCTCCCTCTTCCGCTGAGCCACGCCCACCGCGCCACCATCCCTGTTATACTGTTCCTGTGCGCACGACCGAACCATCCATAAGCCGCCGCGATTTCCTCCGGCTGGCTGGGCTGGCCGGCGCCGGGCTCGCCCTGCCGGGGTGCGCCGGCGATCCGCCGCTTCGGGCCGGCGTTTTCCCCGCCTTCGGGGATGCGGCGCGCCCCTACCTGGGGCTGGCCACTTCGCTCCGCCACGAGTACGATTATACCCCCCGCATCGAAGGCACACTTCCCGCCGGGCTGCAGGGGGACTACTACCGGAACGGCCCGGCCCTCTTCGAGCGGGGCGGCCTGCGCAAGCGGACCCTCCTCGACGGCGACGGGATGATCCAGCTGTTCCGTTTCGCTGGCGCCGGAGTCCGCTACCGCAACCGCTTCGTCCGGACCGCCAAGTTCGTTGCCGAAGAGGCGGCCGGCCGCTTCCTCTACCCCACCTGGAGCACCGAGGTTCCCGGCGGCATCTGGGCCAACTTCTGGCAGGCGGGAAAGATCCCCTCCCAGGCGGGGATTACCGTCTTCCGGTGGCGCGGACGGCTCTACGCCTTCGACGAATCGACCCTCCCCTACGAACTCGATCCGACAACCCTGGCAACAACGGGAGAATCGACCCTCGGGCTGCCGCCCGGCGCCTCGATCTACTCCGCTCACCCGAAGCTCGACCCCCAGACCGGCGAATGGCTCCACTTCGGCCTCAAGTACGGCCCCACCACCTTTGTCCACCTTACCGTCTTCAGAGCCGACGGCACCCTGAAGTGGCACCGGGCGTTGCCACTCCCCCGGATGGTCTACATGCACGACTGGTTCGTCGCCGGCCGCTACCTGGTGCTCAGCCTCCATCCGGTGGAGATCGCCTACTGGGGCTTCCTCCTCGGCTTCCGCAGCCTGGCGGCCTCCCTCCGCTGGCGGCCGGCGGACGGCAACCTGCTGCTGGTGCTCGACCGGAACGGCAGCGGCGAACCGCTCTACCTGGAAACGGAGGCCTGCTTCATGTGGCACTCCTACAACGCCTACGAGGAGGGAAACGAAATCGTCGGCGATTTCATCGGCTACCGGAATCCCGACCACTTCGTCGGTGCCGACCCGGTCATTGCGGCAGTAATGGAGGGGCGACAGGGAAATTTCCGCTATCCTGGCGAGGTGATGCGCTACCGGATCGATCCCGGCCGCCGGACGGTCCGCCGGGAAAGCCTCAACCCGGGAAGCTGCGAATGGCCCCGGATCAACGAGGCGCACCGCTGCCGCCGCCAGCGGTTCGGCTACATGGTCAAATCCCTCCCCGGCGAATTTTTCTGGTCGATCGTCGTGCGGATCGATCTGCAGAGCGGCGCCACCACCGAGTACCGTTTCGGCCACGGCATCTACTGCACCGAGCCGGTCTTCATCTCGCCGCCGGGAACGGTCACCTCCCCCCTGGCGACGGCCGAGCCGGGCTGGCTCCTGTGCGAGATCTACGACAGCCAGAGCCAGCGGAGTGCCCTGGCTGTTTTCACCGCCGAACGGCTCGCCGACGGCCCCCTCGCCCTCGTCCAGTTGACCCACCACGTCCCGTTCAGCTATCACGGCTGGTGGCATCCCGCCGGCAATTGACCTCACGACCACCACGTTTTTTGGTTCAATGATCCGTCAGATTGTGTTAGTAGTGAATATTCCGCCCCAAGGGCGGGATAGGAACTTTTATTCATGCATTCTGGCGTTTACGATCATAACCGGCAGGACGGCGGCGGATGCCCTCCGCACCAGGCCGTCGGACCCGGCACGAACGACCCGACCAACGACAATGTCTCTCCGGCGGACCAGCCTCTTCGGGACAGCCTGAAACAGTTGAAATGGCACCTGGGGCTCGGTGCGTTCCTGCTGTTCTCCTGGCCAATCGCCCTGTTGCCGCGACAAGTGGCTGTTTGGTT
Organism: Geotalea uraniireducens; assembly: GCF_027943965.1. Taxonomy (NCBI): domain Bacteria; kingdom Pseudomonadati; phylum Thermodesulfobacteriota; class Desulfuromonadia; order Geobacterales; family Geobacteraceae; genus Geotalea; species Geotalea uraniireducens. The sequence goes on from NZ_AP027151.1 coordinate 4,112,736, forward strand.
GGGCGGAACAGCCGGCAACCTTGCCTACCTGCTGCTCCGCAAGGAGCGGACCACCGTTGTCGAAAACATCCGCAGCTCCCTCCCCTACCTGGAAACCGTCCCCGGCTGGACGCCTGATCACGGCACTCCCGAGGCGATTGCCCGGCGGAACTTTGCCAATTACGGGCGGACCATCGTCGAGGCCCTCAAGCTCTATTACGGGCTCGGCAAGCCGTTCATGAACGAACTCGAACTCCGCGGCATCGAGCATTTCGAACGGGCGCGGGAGCAGGGCAAGGGCACCTTCTTCATTACCGGCCACTGCGGCAACTGGGAACTGATGGCGCTCACCTTCGGTGTCCGCTATAACGAGGTTGCAGTGGTGGCCCGGCGGCAGAAATACGACCCGCTCACCAATTTTCTCGAACGGTTGCGCCATCGCTTCGGCAACCACGTGATTTACGCCGACGGTGCGGCACGGAGCATCTTCCTCAAGCTGCGCAAGAACGATACCATCGGCATCCTCATCGACCAGGCGGTCCAACCCGACGAAGGGGCGATCGTCGACTTTCTCGGCCGCGGCGCCTGGACCACGACCATGCCGGTCAAGATTGCCGGCAAGACCGGCACGCCGCTGTTGCCAATCTTCATCCACCGCGAAGGAGGGCGTCACGTGGTGACCATCCACCCCGCCGTGGAACTTCCCCCGCACAACCCCATCGCCGGGACCCGACTCCTCAACCGGGCCATCGAGGAGTACATCGCCCGCCACCCAGACGAATGGCTTTGGGTCTACCGCCGCTGGAAACGGGTGCCAGAGACCGATTAACACAAAGGGGGCGACGCCGACCGGCATCGCCCCCTTTGTTCTGTTCGCCCCCCTCCCCCGCTCAACCGCCGTTCAAACGCCGGCCGGCCAACCCTTGCAGCCGCGAAGCATCGAGGATGACCACCCGGCTCCCCTCCACTTCGATGATCCCCTCTTCCTTCAGCTTGCGGAGCGAACGGGAGAGGGTCTCGCTCACCGTGCCGAGCCGCGACGCCAGTTCCCCTTTTTTCATGTCGAGATCGAGGTAGGTCTTCCCCTGAAACGTAGTCGATTTACGCTCGGCCAGTTCGAGCAGATAGGCAGCCAGCCGGGCCGGCACCTCGGCGAACGAAAGCTCCTCGATCTGCCGGGCGAAGCGGCGCAACAGCAGCGACAAGGAAACGATCAGGTTGAGGGAGAAGCGGGGATTACGCTCCACCAACCCCATGAAGGCTTCCCGCGGGAAGAAGAGCGCCTCTCCTTTCTCCAGGGCCCGGGCTTCGGCCGGATATCGGCCGTCACCGAAAAAGGCCGCCTCGGCAAAGGTTTCGTTCGGGTGGACGAAATGGAGCACTTTCTCCTTGCCGTCGGGCGAGACCTTGCAGAGCTTGAGGCTGCCCGTGGCGAGCAGGTAGAAGCCGATCGCCGCCTCCCCTTCGCTGAAGAGTGTTTCCCCTTTCGCGAAGGCCCGGCGGGCGGCGATGGCCGCCACCTCGGCGAGATGCTCGTCGGCGAGACCGGAAAAGAGCAGGGATTTTTTCAGGATAGCGCTGGTTTCCATCGGGAGGATCCTTTGCCGTACGGGAATTGATCTGCTGGTGGCGAAACCATTTTGCCGTTTGTCTGGCTGGCGGGTTGGAGGTACACTAAGTAAACACAGGAGGCCTCATGTCCGATCCGCACGATCTCGTCATCCTCGGCTCCGGTTCCACCGCTTTCGCCGCCGCCCTGCGCGCCCAATCCTACGGGGCTCGGGTGCTGATGGTGGAAAAGAGCGTCCTCGGCGGAACCTGTATCAACTGGGGGTGCGTACCGAGCAAAACCCTCATTCACGCGGCGCTATTCTATCAGGAAGGAATGCTCGGAGCAAGGCTCGGCCTCGGCAGGTGCAGCGGCGATATCGACTTTCCCCGCCTGCTGGCCCACAAGGAAGAGGCGGTCCGCTACCTGCGCAAGAGCAAGTATCTCGACATCCTACAGAACGTGCCGGGACTCGAGCTGGTCAAGGGGACCGGCCGTTTCATCGCCCCCGACTGCCTGGAAGTCAACGATCGGCAAATCAGGGCGCAGCGGTTTCTCATCGCCACCGGCGGCAATCCCCGGATCCTGAACTTTCCCGGGATGGAGCAGACCCCCTATCTGACCAGCCGCAGCGCCTTGTTATTGAAGCGGCTCCCCCGCTCGCTGGTAATCATCGGCGGCGGAGTGATCGCCCTGGAATTGGGACAGATGTTCCTCCGCCTCGGCAGCAAAGTGACGGTTCTCGAACATGGTCCCCGGGTCCTGCCGCCGGTTGAGCCGGAAGTTGCCCAAGCGGTCCAGCAGGCACTGGCCGCCGAAGGGATGGAGTTCGCCCTGGACACGGCCATCTGCGCGGTGAGCGGCGACGAGACGGCAGTCCGGGTCGAAGTCGAACGGGAGGGCCGTCGGGAAAGCTATACGGGCGAGAAGCTGCTCCTGGCGGTCGGAACCGCACCGGCTACCGCCGGCATCGGCCTGGAGCAGGCCGGGGTGGCGACCGACGCCAAGGGATTCGTCACCGTCGACGCCAGAATGCGCACTTCGGCCTCAGGCATCTGGGCCGCCGGCGACGTAGTCGGCGGGATGATGATCGCCACCGTCGGCGCTCGGGAGGGAATTGTCGCGGCGGACGACATGTTCAACCCCGGCTGCAGTTGCACAATGAATTACCAGAGCATCCCGATGGCTATCTTCACCGACCCGGAAGTCGGAACCGTCGGCTACACCGAAGAAGCAGCCCGCCAGGCCGGCTTCGAGGTGACAACCAACGTCATGCCGGTCACCGCCATTCCCAAGGCCCACATTACCGGCCATACCGCCGGCGCAATCAAGCTGGTGGCCGACCAGGCCAGCGGCCGGCTGCTCGGTGCCCACCTGGCCTGCCACCGGGGAGCGGAGCTGATCAACGAGGCAGCGCTGGCCATCCACCTCGGCGCCACGGTGCAGGATCTGGCAAATGCCTTGCATGTTTACCCCTCGATAGGTGAAGGACTGCGCCTCTGCGCCCAAGGCTTCAGCCGGGACATCAATCGCCTCTCCTGCTGCGCCGAGTAGCTCGCCGGCCACCGGGGAGAGCGAGCGCGGCTGCACCACCGGGTTGCGTCTCCCGGCACCAGGTGAGGACTATGGGACTCGACAGCCACGCAAAAAGTGCATCGCTCGACCCGAAATTGTCACGGCGGCTCCACACGGCGCTGACCTGCGGCAAAGACGAGCTGTTCCAGATCATCCTCGATCCGTCGATGGAAGTGCTTCAGGCGTGCTGCCATAACCCGGCGCTAGACGAAATCCATCTGCAGCTCCTCCTCGAGCGGCGCGATCTGACCGAGGATTTCATCCGGAACGTTGCCCGGCTCGAAACCGTCATCGGGAGCCACAAGCTGACCGTCGCCCTAGTGCATAACCCGACCACCCCCGCCACCCTCACCATGCGGTTGCTTCCCCATCTCTACCTGTTCGAACTGGTGGACGTCTGCTACCTTCCCGGCGTCACCCCCGACCAGCGGCTGGCTGCCGAACGGGCGATCATTCAGCGCCTGCCGACTACCCCCCTTGGCAACCGGATCACCCTCGCCCGCCGCGGCACCGCCCCGATTCTCGATGCGCTGATGAAAGAAGGAGACCTGCGGGTCGTCGAACCCTGTCTCAACAATCCACGCCTCAAGGAGGCAGCGGTCTTCCAACTGGTTTCGAGCGCCCGGGCGGCCGGCGAAACGCTGGCGGTCGTCGCACGGAATCAGCGCTGGAGCAACCGGCCGAACCTGAAGGCGGCGCTGCTGAAAAACCCCAATACTCCCCTGGCGCTGCTCCCGACGCTGCTGGCGTCAACCCCATTCCCCGAGCTCAAGAATCTGGCCGCCTCCGAGCGGCTCGGCCCCGAGCGCAAACGACTGGCCCGGGCCGAACTGAAGCGCCGCGGCTACTGATACCAGCGCCGGACGACGAAGGTCTTCCCCCCCGGGCGGTCCTCGTACCGGTCGGCCGGCACCCGCCCCCGCATGATTTCCGCCAGCACCTCAGCAAGCGGCCTGACCAGCACGCCATCGTGCTGTGCCACCCCCGGGCCGTAGTCGAGACGGCTCTCGATGGCCCGGTCCCGGTCGAGGACAATGATCACGTGCCCCTTCCAGACGAGCAGATCGAGCGGCTGGAGACGCTGGCGAAGCTGCGCCGCCGTCAGCCCGGCGGCCGGTACCCCCTGGCCGTAGGCGAGCAGCGCACTGGTGTTGCGCGGCGTAAAGCCGTCCGTCGCTTCGTAGAGGAGCCCCGAGCAGTCGACCCCCTGCAGGATCCAGCGCCGCGTCGCGTCAGCCGAAAGCGGCACGTCCGGCGGATAGTACTCCAGCAGCTCCGGCACGCCCAGCCGGACATTCCCCCCCCAGACATACCGGCTCCCCTGGGCCGCCAGCAGCCGCCCGATGATCTCGGCCGCAGCGGGGAGCCGCGCCTGGCGCGCCGGCGGCGGGGACGCCGCCAGGCGGACGAAGCGGCTGTCGATGAAATAGCCGGTGGTCGACGGATAGGGGTAGGCGTCAGTGGTTACCCGGTAGATAGTCGCCGCACCGTCCCGACGCATCTCGCGAAGGATGAAGACCGTACCGGGCAGGGCAATGAACTCCAGTGCCCGGAGCTGTCCCTGCGGATCGGTGCGGAGGGTCTTGCCGTCCCGGCAGCCGAACACGCCGGCAAAATCGGCGGTGTTGAGCACCGGACAGGGGCGGAGCGCCACCGCGTAGGGCTGGGGCGGCGGCGACGCCACCCCGGCGGCCGGCGCAAGAGTCAATAGCAGCAACATGAACATCCGGGCGACCATCGGCAAGGAGACCGGCATAACGGATCCTTTCAGGCTAACGCAGGAAATAGTGGTGAACCGCCGCTCCCGCAAGCCAGACGCCGAAGCTGGCCGCCAGGACCAGCGACAGCGGAAGGTGACGGCGGAAAAGAAGGTGGGCGACGACGAAAAAGAGAATCGTCGGAATGATCCCCCACAGCACCCCTTTGGTGTATTCGGTCATCAGCCGGTAGTCGCCCGGCTGATCACTCCAGAGCCAGAGCAGGACAAGCAGGCTGATGAGCGGCATCGTGGCGATCAGGCCGCCAAGAGTCGGGTAACGCTTGCCGATCTGGGAGCAGGCAACGATAACTGCCAGGCTGGCCATTGCTTTGACGAACAGCTGCATCGGGGGAAACGCCTCCGTGAGGGATGCCTAACGGAGCACCGCCGCCACCAGGTCGAAGAGCGGGGCGGGATAGATGCCGAGCGCCACGATGGCCAGGCTCGCCAAGGCGAGGGCCGCCGCTTCCGGGACTGTCGGCGCCTCCCCTTCGCCTTCTCCGGCAGCAGAGCGCATATAGAGGTTCACCACTACCCGCAGGTAGTAATAGGCAGAGGTGGCGGCAGTGAGGATGCCGATAACCGCCAGGGCAACTTCACCGCTCCGGATGGCGGCAAAGAAGATGGCAAACTTGCCGGCAAAGCCGACCGTCGGCGGGATTCCAGCCAGGGCGAACATTGCCAGGGCCAGTACCGCGCCATGCACTGGCTGCCGATAGCCGAGTCCCCGGTAGTCCTCCACCAGCTCCCGGGAGCCGGTCTTCTCCAGCGAAGCAATCACCCCGAAGGCCGCAAGATTCATCGCCGTGTAGGCCACCGCATAGAAAGCGGCCGCCTCGTAGCCCCGCTCGCCGCTCAACAGTGCCAGGGCCACATAGCCCATCTGGGCGACCGACGAATAGGCGAGCAGCCGCTTCAGGTTGGGTTGAAGCAGTGCTGCCAGGTTGCCGACGGTCATCGACAGGAAGGCGAGCAGCCAGAGCGGGAGGCGAAGCGGGCCGAGGGCCGCCAGGTGGGGGAGAAGGAGCAGCAGGAAGGCGATGGCCGCCCCCTTCGAGCCGGTGGAAAGAAAGGCCACCACTGGGGTGGGCGCCCCTTGGTAAACGTCCGGAGTCCAGAGATGGGCAGGGACGAGCGAAATTTTGAACGCCAGCCCGGCCAACAGGAATCCCCAGCCGGCCAGGGTCGGGCCGGTGAGGGCCGCTCCCGCTGCCCCGGTGATGTAGAGAGTGCCGCTGCCGGCATAGATCAGGGCGATGCCGAAGGCAATAAATGCGGCGGAGATGGCACCGAGAAGGAGATACTTGAGTCCCGCTTCGGCCGATGTCGGCCGGGTCCGGTCGTAGGCGACCAGGATGTAGAAGGCGAAGGTGAGCGACTCCAGTCCGAGGAACAGATTGAGCAGGGTGGCCGAGGAAACGAGCACCGTCATGCCGAAGGCGGCGAAGAGGATGGTCGCCGGATATTCCTCGCCGTTCATCCCCGGCCGGCAGAGATAGTCGTGGGAGAGGAGCAGAGTGATAGCGGCGGTGACCATGAAGAGGACGATGAACAAGCGGCTGAAGGGGGTAAACGCCACCCCGAGGGCCGGTAGTGTCGTCTGCGGCGGAACCTGCAGCGCCCAAAGCGCCGCGCCGAGGCAGGCGACCACCCCAACCACCGTGCCGTAACGGCCAGGGAGCACCGCGCCGCAGAGGAGGATGACGAGACTGCCGCAGACAAGGATCAGGAGCGGCATGAGGGGCCACAGATCGAGCAGCGTCATTGGCCCCCCCCCACGCCGGTCAGCAGGCCCACCGGAACCCTGAGCAGATCGAGCAGCGGTTTCGGATGGCAGCCGAGATAGATGTCAATGGCGGCCATCACCGCCAGGATCGCCCCCTCGCGCCACGACACGTCGCTCAATGCCAGCGGGCGCCGTTCGGTCTGGAACAGCACCTCCTGAACGAGCCGTACCGTATAGATCAGCGGCAGGACAATGCCGATGAAGGCAATAACCACCGCCGCCGGCATCGTCGGGAAGGTGCCGACCAGGATCAGGAACTCGCCGACGAAGTTGTTGAGTCCGGGCAGTCCGGCCGATGCCATGGCAAAGAGGAGAAAGAAGAAGGCATAGACCGGCACCTTCCCCCATAATCCACCGTAGGCGGCGATTTCCCGGGTATCTGCCCGTTCGTCGAGCATCCCGACCAGGGCGAACAGCGCGCCGGTAGTGACCCCGTGATTGACCATCTGCAGGATCGAGCCCGACAGCGCCACCGGTGTCCACGAGGCGATCCCGAGGGCGACGAAGCCCATGTGGCCGACACTGGAGTAGGCGACCATCCGTTTCATATCCTCCTGGGCGAAAGCAACCCAGGAGGCGTAAATGATGCCGATTACCGCCAGCAGGGCAAGGAGCGGGGCGAAGGCGCGGGCCGTCTCCGGAAAGAGCGGATAGCCGAAACGGACCAGGCCGTAGGCGCCAGTTTTGAGCAGCAGGCCGGCAAGGATGACGCTACCAGCGGTCGGGGCATCGGTATGCGCATCGGGAAGCCAGGTATGGAGCGGGAAGAGCGGAAACTTGATGGCGAAGGCGAAGAGAAAGGCGGCAAAGAGCCAGGGAGCGGCGGCAGTGCCGAGCCTGGCCTGGGTAAGCAGCGGCAGCGCGAAGGTGTAGACGCCGGTCCGGTCGCCATGGATGAGATAGACGCCGATGATTGCCAAGAGCATCAGCAACGAACCGGTCAGGGTATAGAGAAAGAACTTCACCGCCGAATAAATCCGCCGGCCATGCCCCCAGATGCCGATCAGGAAGAACATCGGCACCAGCATCACCTCCCAGAACAGGTAAAAGAGGAACAGGTCCAGCGCCAGGAAGACCCCGACAATACCGCTCTCCATCACCAGGATCAGCAGATAGTGGAGGGGAGCCCGTTCATGAATGCTCCGCCAGGAGACCAGCAGGGCAATAACGGTAATGAAGGCGGTCAAGGCCACTAACAGCAAGCTGATCCCGTCCATCCCGAGCAGGTAGCCGATGCCGAAGCGGTCGATCCAGGGGGCGCTTTCCCAAAGGAAGAACCCGGGCGGCGCACCCGGCGGCCGCGGCAGCCCCCCGGCGACGGCGAGGAGCCAACCGGCGAGCGCCAGTTCGGCCAGCGCCACCCCCAGCGCCAGCGGTCGGAGCAACCGACGGCAGTTCCAGAGCGGTAGAATCAACAGCCCGCCGAGCAGCGGGAGAAACGTCAGGATCGTCAGGAGCGGCAGCTGTCCCATCAGAGCACCATCCACGCCAGGTAACCAATGATCAGGGCCATGCCGGCGGCAAAGCTGAGGATGTAGACCGACACCCGGCCGCAGTTCCAGCGGCCCAGCCCCTGGCCGACCTTGCCGAAACCAGCCGCCAGCCGGTCGAGCGAATCATCGATCACCCCTTCGTCGACCCGCCGCCAGAGCAGTCCGGCCAGGAATTCATAAGGACGGATCAGCAGGAACCGATAGAGGTTGTCGACATACCAGCCGTGCAATAGAAAAGCGGTCAGGCCGGTCGGCGGCGCCGCCGCGGCAACGAGCCGGTCCTGACGCCGGGCGCCGCCGTAACGGAGATGGGCGGCGGCAAACCCGACCAGGCAGGCAAAGGCGGCAATCCCCTGCAGAAGCAGTTCGGTGCCGGAGGCAAGCCGGCTCCCGCGGCCAGCGGCCAGCGGAGCAAGGAAGCGGCCGAGCCATCCTTCACCGAGATATTCGGGCACGTTCAGCACGACCCCAGCCAAGGCCAGTAGCGCCAGCGGCACGAGCATCACCTCCATAACCCGCGGCACCGGCCCGGTATGCCCCTGCTCAGCGGCCTCCTCATGGGAGGCGCCGGTCGGTTCGCCGCCGAAGACCAGGTAGAGCATCCGGAACGTATAGAACGAGGTGATCAGGGCGGTGAGCAGCCCAACGAGGTAGAGGCAGCCATAGAGTCCCCCACCCTTGGCCCAGACCGCGCCGAGAATGGCATCCTTGCTGAAAAAACCGCCGGTCAGCGGCACGCCGGCAAGGCAGAGTGCCCCGGCCAGAAAGGGCCAGAAGGTGGCCGGCAACCGGCGGCGGAGTCCACCCATCCGGAATATGTCCTGTTCGTGGTGCATGGCGGCAATGACACAGCCGGCGCCGAGGAAGAGCAGCGCCTTGAAGAAGGCATGGACCAGCAGATGGAAGGTGGCGGCAGTAACGGCCCCGGCCCCAACGCCAAGCATCATGTAACCGATCTGGCTGATGGTCGAGTAAGCGAGCACCCGCTTCAGATCCCGCTGGGCCACGGCGCAGCTGGCACCGTAGAAGGCAGTGGCCGCGCCCGTCACGGCGATGGCGGCCATGACGATTGAGGAGAGGCCGAACAGCGGCTGCATCCGGGCCAGCAGGTAAACGCCGGCGGTGACCATGGTAGCGGCATGGATCAGCGCCGAGACGGGCGTCGGGCCGGCCATGGCGTCGGGGAGCCAGACCATCAGCGGCACTTGGGCCGATTTCCCCATCGCTCCGGCAAGGAAAAGCAGGCCGAGGGCGGTGATCACGCTTCCCGGCATCAGAAATCCCATCTGATTGATCTGGCTAATCGACTCGGTGTGGAAAAGAAGAAAGCACCAGACAATGCCGATCCCGAAGGCGGTATCGCCAATCCGGGTGGTGATGAACGCCTTGCGACCGGCGGTGGCATTGCGCGGCTCCCGATACCAGAAGCCGATCAGGGCGTAGGAACAGAAGCCGACCCCTTCCCAGCCGAGATAGAGGAGCGGCAGGTTGGCAGCCAGCACCAGCACCAGCATGGCGAAGACGAAGATGTTGAGCAGAGCGAAAAAGCGAACGTAGTTCGGGTCCTCAGCCATGTAACCGACGGCGTAGACGTGAATCAGTCCACAGACGAAGGTGATCATCAGGATCATCGTCAGCGACAGCGGATCGAGATAAAGCTCGAGCGGCGCGGCAAAGTCGAAGTCAGCCAGCCAGCTCGCCAGGGTGACTTGTTCGGCCCCTCGGTAGGCAAGGAAGGCGAGCAGAGCAGAGCCGAACGCCCCCCAGACCACGCCGCAGGCAAGGACTTCGCAAAGCCGGCGTGGCAGTTTCCGCCCGGCCAGGGCGTTGACGGCACCGCCGAGGAGAGGGAGCAGGAGTATGAGGGCAAGGTAGAGTTTCATGCAATACCCGTCAGTCTTTCAACTCGTTGAACTCGTCGGCCGCAACGGTTTTTTTCCGCCGGTGGAGATAGACCACCATCGCCAGGGCAAGCGAGACTTCGGCGGAGGTCATTGCCATGATCAGCAGGGCGAACACCTGGCCGTCGGCCATTCCCCAGCGGGAGGCCCCGCCGACGAAGGCGAGCATCGCCGCGTTAAGCATGATCTCGATGCCGATCAGCAGCATGATCAGATTCATCCGCCAGACCACTACGCAGATCAGACCCAGGACAAAGAGAATCCCCGCCAGGATCAGAATATGGGCCAACGGCACGATCATCGGTACGCCCCTCTGCTCACTTCTCCCTCCGTTTCCCCAGGTAGAGGGCGCCCACCAGGGCGAAGAGCAGCTGCATCGAAATCACTTCCACTGCCAACCCGTATTTCCGGAACAGGGCCACGGCGAACTCCGTTACCCCGATACCGCCCCCGCCTGCGGCGACCGGTTGGGATTTGACAACCAGCGTGGCGGCGGCCGCAACCGTCACCCCCCCGAGGACCAGTGCCGGCCACCAGTCGCCGATTCCCGGCCGCTTCGCCTTCTCCGGATGCCCGAGATCGAGCATCATGATGACGAAGAGGAAGAGAACCATGATGGCACCGGCATAGATGATCACCTCGAAGACCGCCACCACCGGGGCGCCGAGGAGGAAAAACAACACTGCCAGGGCGAAGAATGACGTAACCAGATAGACAATGGCATGCACGGCATGCTTCTCGGTAATCGAAAAGACCGTGGCAATAACCATCACTGCAGCCAGAATGTAGAACAGGAGTTGCGTCATGCCGCTTGTTCACTCTCCGTTTCCGCTTTTGCCGACGAACATCAGGAGCAAGGTCGCCAACAAGGCTATGGGGATGCTGTAGCCACACGCCACATAAAGCGAATCCCCGAGACCAATCGTGGGGTTGGTTCGTTGCAGGTAGAGCTGGAACAGCAGCGCCACCCCAAAAAACACTAGGAACAAGCCGAGGAATTTCCGCCCCCGTTTGCCAAGCATGTCACCATCCCCCTATGGCAGCAGCCCCCGTACATCCACCGGCGCGTCTTCCCCTGCGCCGGCACCCCGCGGTTGGGCTACACCGATGCCGGCATGGCGGTAAAAGTTGTACTCCGGGTCTTTGCCACCGTTGTCGATCAGCAAGTCTTCCTTTTCATATACCAGTTCCATGATCTCTCGTTCGCAGATTTCATAGTCGGGAGACATCTGGATCGCCATCGTTGGGCAGGCCTCGGCACAGAGGCCGCAGAAGATGCAGCGTGAGAAGTTGATCCGGAACCAGCGCGCATAGCGTCTCCCCCCCTCGCCCTCGGCCGCCTCCATCGAAATGCAGTCGACGGGGCAGGCCGCCGAGCAGAGATAGCAGGCAACGCACCGCTCGCCGCCTTCAGGGTCCCTGGTCAGGACAATCCGCGCCCGATAGCGGGGTGGTGGGGTCCGCTTGACGTCCGGGTACTCGATCGTCACCGCCCGGCGAAAGATATGCTTCCAGGTAACGAGGAAGCCGCTCGATAGCGCTTTTAAATCGTTCAGAATGGACATGGTGTTGCGGGGCAACAGCCCCGCCGGTCTCCCTTTGCCGGTTACGGGCGGACGTGCCGTCCGCCCGTCGTCAGATAATCATACCATCGCTTTGGCTCGTTGCGCCTTTCTGAGCAGATCGAGGGTGTCGGGATGCCCGTTGGCTTCCGCATAGGTCAGGGCCGTGTTTCCCAGCTTCATCTTGGCATTGACGTCGGCACCCGCCGTGAGCAGGTACTCGATGCATTCGTTGCAGCCATAATTCGCCGCCAGCATCAGCGGGGTATGCCATTCGTGATCCCGGGCATCCACATCGGCTCCGGCTTCGAGCAGGATCTTGATCGCCTGGGCATGGCCGTTGGCCGCGGCGTAGTGGAGGGGAGTCTTCCCTTTGTCACTCTTCGCCTCAAGCTCGGCGCCCCGATTCAGCAGGTCGCCAATCACCTCCAAATCCCCCCCCTTGGCGGCATCGATGAGGGGAGTGTGCCCATTCTTGTCCTTCGCATTGACATTTTCAACCATGACGCTTCCTCCTTTGAGTTCAGAGATCGGCTGTTTAGGGGTCAATGACTGCGCAACGTGCCAGGCTGTTCCGTACGACGGTGGTCGTGGACACCTCCTTTCGGTTTATCAGTATCTTCCGGTGATCATCAGCCACCAGCCGGTGGCCAGAATATTGATGAGCGCCAACGGCGTCAACAGCTTCCAACCGAGATGCATCAACTGGTCATAGCGAAGCCGCGGCAGGGTACCGCGCATCCAGATGAAGAAGAAGGCAAAGGCCAGCGTTTTCACCGCGAACCAGACGAACGGCGGCAGTAGCGGGCCGTGCCAGCCGCCGAGAAAAAAAGTCGTCGCCAGGCCACCCAAGACGATGATGTTGATATACTCGCCGACGAAGAACAGGCCGAAGCGCATCCCCGAATACTCGGTGTGGAAACCGGCCACTAGCTCCCCTTCCGCTTCCGGGATGTCGAAGGGGATCCGCTTGCACTCCGCGGCGATGCTGATCAGAAAGATGACAAAGGCCAGTGGCTGGTAGACGACAAACCAGACCTGCTCCTGGGCGGCGACAATCTTCGACAGCCGGAGCGAGCCGGCCAGCATCACCGTCGGCACCAGCGACAATCCCATCGACAACTCGTAGGAGATCAGCTGGGCCAGGCCGCGGATGGCGCCGAGCAGGGCATACTTAGAATTGGACGCCCAGCCGCCGAGGGCCACCCCGTAGACGGCGATGGACGAGAGCGCCATGAAGAAGAGCAGCCCCACGTTCAGGTCGGCGACCTGCAGCGGCACCTCCCGGCCGAACAGGGTCACCGGCGCGCCGAAGGGAATCACCGCAAAGGTAAGGATCGCCGGGATCGCCGCCATCGCCGGCGCCAAGTAGAAAAGCCACTTGTCCGCACCGGCCGGCCGGAAATCCTCCTTGGTCAGCAGCTTGATCAGGTCCGCCAGCGGCTGCAAAAGCCCGAACGGCCCCACCCGGTTCGGCCCTTTCCGGTCCTGGATCCAGGCCAACAGCCGTCGTTCGGCGAAGACCAGATAGGCCGCCAGCGTCAGCACGACAAAGAAAATCAGGGCGATCTTTGCCAAGTGAATGGCTATGTCGAGGGCTAGCGATGACATGTGGAACGATTATTCTCCCTCATTTCCCAACCTGATCCCTTCGCTCTCCGGATCGAGCTTCCGCAACGGCTCCCAGCGGCCGGTGAAAAGTTCCGCGGCCGCATCGCCGCCGAAGCGTTCCGCCAGGTCGGCAAGAATCCGCCAGGCAGGACGAAGCTCCCCGCCGGGCGGCACATGGCGGGGCAGCCGGGGCGGGTGGAATGGCGCCGGCTTGTCGGGGGAGGCGTGGTAGCGAGCCGGCAGCCCGCGGATCGGCAACCCCGGCGCCATCGCCTTGTCGAACCGCTGCGCGCGCCCCTCGTAGTTGACGAACGTTCCGGCGCTCTCCACCCAGGCAGCAGTGGGGAGGACAATTCCGGCATGGCGGACGGCTTCCGTCGGCTGCCAGTCGAAGGCGGCCACGAACGGGACGCCGGCGAGCAGCGCCTCGGGGATATCGGCCTCCACGGCAAGAATCCCCTTCACGGTGCCGGCGGCCACTGCCTCAGCCAGGGCGACCGCCCCCTCCTCTCCTGCCAGAATCCCGGCACCAAAGGCATTGGGACCTGAGAAGAGACAGGCGATTTTGGCCTCGGCCCGGGCCAGTACCTCAAGGTCGGCAGCATGGGTTCTGCTGCCGCAGATGATCACGGGACGCTCGAAGATTGCCAGCGGCACCTCTTCGATGATGCTGAGTTCGATGGCTTCGATGGCGACGGTCCTGGTCTGCTCCAGCGGCGCATGCTCCCCCACCAGGAAGACCGGCGCGCCGTTTCGCCATGCCTGCCGGACCGCCAGAAGCATCATCGGCCCCTCGTCCCGGAGGTCCGATTCGAAAATGACGACACAGTCGGACTTTCGCACCTCCGCCATGGAGGCACTGCGCTCGCCGGTAAAGAGGGAAACGGCAGCGATGGCCCGCGTCGCTTCTTCCCCGTCGACAAAATAGCAGAGCTTACCGGCACCGAGGAGTCCGGCCAATCGTGCCAAGAGGATGTTCCCCTCCAGGGAGAGGCGCGACGAACCGACCACCGCCAGGCTCTCCGGCCCATAGAGGTCGCCCAGTTCGCCAAGCCGTAGCGTCAAGGCGTCGAGAGCTTCGTCCCAGGACCTTTCCTCCCCGTCCACCAACGGGGTTCGCGGCCGGGCCGGGTCGTTCACCGGAGCAGTGGTGAAACGGCCCCGGTCACAGAGGAAGGGGCCATTCACCGCCCGGTTCTCCCGGGCAATGGTCTTCAGAAGCTCCCGGTAGCGGGCCGCCGGGACGGTGTTGCAGCCGAGCGAGCACCAGGGGCAGACCGACGGCGCCATCTCGTAATCCCAGTAGCGGGCCCGGAAGCGGGCCGGCTTGTCGGTGAAGACCCCGGTCGGACAGATGTCGACCAGATTCCCCGAGAACGGCGACTCCAGCGCTCCCTCGGCGAAGCGGCCGTAGTAAACGCGGCGGGCGCTCCCCAGGACGCCGAAGTCGCTGCCGCCGGCATACTCCTGATAGAAACGGACGCAGCGGTAGCACTGGATGCAGCGGTTCATCTCGTGCTGGATGTACGGCCCCAGGTCCTGGTTGACGTGGGTCCGCTTCTTCCCCTCGTAGCGGCGGATGCCGTGACCGCCGGCGACAGTGTAATCCTGGAGGAGACACTCCCCTCCCTCGTCGCAGACCGGGCAGTCGTGGGGATGGTTGGTCATCAGCCATTCGATGACCAGGCTCCGCATCTTCAGCGCTTCGGGATCGGTGGTGGACACCACCATCCCGTCCTGGGCCGGCAGCATGCAGGACATCTGGATCCCCTTGACCGGCCCGTCGAGCAGCTTCACCGCGCAAAGCCGGCAGGCGCCGACACTTCCCAACGCCGGATGGTAGCAGAAATGCGGAATCCAGATCCCGACGCTCTTCGCCGCCTCCAGAACGCTGGTGCCGGCGGGAACTTCCACCGCTATGTGGTCGATAATCAGTTTGGGCATGTCAGAGGATAATCACCCGGGGCGCCGCCCCTTTGTCGTAGTTGAGTGCCAGCACCAGGTATCCCCAGCCGAGGGTGATAACGATGCCGATGCCGAACAGCAGGGCGCCGGCCGCCGCAAAAATGCCGCCGATCACCACCGCCAGCAACCAGTTGACGAAACCGGTCCTGACCGTTTCAAAACTCCAGCGGAACGCTGCCATGAATTTCATCTGCCGGTCGACGATCGCATAAATCCCCGGCGTTATCGCAACCAGCAGGACAAAACCGGCCACCTGGCCGAACACCGGCACGTGCATCAGCACGAACTGGGCGGCAACCACCAGCAGCAGGTAGACCAGCAGGTCGCCAAAACAGTCCCAGGCGCCGAACAGCTCGCCCGGCCGGGCCTTTCCCCCCCGGGCCACCTTGAGGATCTGTCGGGTATAGCCGGCGGCAAAGCCGACGTTGGCCAGCGGGATCCAGGCCACGAGGGCGAAAACCAGCGAGAGGAGCAGCAGGTCGCCGAAGTTCTCCCGCCAAAGCGTTGTCGCCCGGTTGATGAGCCCGCCGAAATCGTCGTCCACCGTCATTGCCGCCCCCCGAGCGGGCACCGCTTCCGGACGATGTGCTCGCGAATCTCGTCCTCGAACAGCCGCAGCAGCCCCTCCACCGGCCCCATGGCACCGGGAGCCAGGGCGCAGAAGGCATTGTTGAGGTAGTGGACATGCTCCCGAAGCAGGGTGATATGCTCTTCCGTT
Source organism: Geotalea uraniireducens (assembly GCF_027943965.1). NCBI lineage: Bacteria > Pseudomonadati > Thermodesulfobacteriota > Desulfuromonadia > Geobacterales > Geobacteraceae > Geotalea > Geotalea uraniireducens. Next base: position 4,128,634 of record NZ_AP027151.1, read on the forward strand.
CCCGTGCCGGCTTCGAGGCGGGCCAGAATGTCCCGGACGTACGGCAGCCCCTCCCGGCAGGGGGTGCACCAGCCGCACGACTCCCGGGCGTAGAATTCGATCATGTTCAGGGTTGCCGCCACCATGCAGGTTTCCTGACCGAACACGACGATACCGCCGGTGCCGAGCCGTGAGCCGGCCCGCGCCACCGTATCGAAATCGAGCGGCAGGCCCCAGTGCTCCCGGGTCAGATACGGGGTCGAAGCCCCGCCGGGGATGCATGCCTTGAAAGTCCGGCCCGGCAGCATGCCGCCACAAGGACCGTCGATGATCTCGCCCAGGGTCGTCCCGAGCGGCAATTCGAAGCAGGCGGTGTGCCGCACCTGGCCGCTGACGCAAAAGAGCTTCGTCCCGGCCGCCCCGGGAATCCGGGCCAGCCCTTTGAACCAGCCGGCGCCGTTGGCGACGATCGCCGGAATATTGGCCAGGGTCTCCACGTTGTTCACCACCGTCGGCCGGCCCCAGAGCCCCTTCACTGCCGGGAACGGCGGTTTGGAACGCGGGTTGGCCCGGCGCCCCTCCAGGGCGTTCATCAGTGCCGTCTCTTCGCCGCAGATGTAGCGCCCCGCCGACTGGTGGACGTCAATTCCGAGCGAAAAGCCGGAGCCGAGGATGTTTTTCCCGAGCAGTCCGGCGGCCGTCGCCTCGGCAATGGCCCGGCGGCAGTTGGCGGCCGCCTCCTCGTAACCGCGGCGGATGAAGATGAAGGCATGGGCCACGCCGATGGCGTAAGCGGCCAGCACCATCCCCTCGATCAGCGAATAGGGGTTCGCTTCCAGCAGGACCCGGTCCTTGTAGGTTCCCGGCTCCATCTCGTCGCAGTTGCAGATCAGGTAGCGGGGCCCGGGGAGGTCGCGGGGGACGAAGGACCACTTCTTGCCGGTCGGAAAGCCGGCACCGCCACGGCCACGGAGGTTCGAATCGATCACCGTCTGCTGGACATCGTTGGGCGACATGCCGGAGAGGGCTTTCTCCAGGGCCGCAAAGCCCCCCTCGGCCCGGTATTCGGCGAAGGTCACGCACCGGCCGGGCCGGTTATGGCGAAAAAGCACCTGTTCCATCAACACCTTTTCTTTGCCACCGAGGGCTCCGGAACCATGAAATCACCACTCCACCCCGGCAGAGCTGGTCCGGCCTCGACAGCTAATCGAGCAGTTCTTTCAACACCACGGCATTGTTGTGCGCTACGTCATGGGCGGCGAAGAGGAGAGTCACCGGCCCCTGGCCGGCCAGCGCCCGGAGCCGCGCCATGGATTCCGGCCGGCCAGCCAGCTCCTGCCGGTAGCGCTCCCGGAACTCCTCCCAGCGGGCCGGATCATGGCCGAACCATTTTCGCAATTCGTCGCTCGGCGCAAGCTCCTTCAGCCAGGCGTCGAGCCGCGCCTTCTCCTTCGTCAGCCCGCGGGGCCAGAGCCGGTCCACCAGTATCCGCAGCCCGTCGGCTGCTGCCGGTTCGTCATAGACCCGCTTGATCCTGACCATGGTCCGCTCCTTTCGCGGCACCGACCGCCTCCCGCTCCCGGCGGAGAATCTCCTCGGCCCGCTCCGGCGTTACCCGGCCGTAGAGGGTGTCGCCAATCATCATCGTCGGCCCTTCGCCGCAATTGCCCAGGCAGCAGCAGGGGAGGAGGGTGAAAACGCCGTCGGCCGTCATCCCGCCCGGCGCCACCCCGAGGTGCTCCGCCAGGAAATTCATCAACGTCACCCCACCGACCGCCCAGCAGGAGATGGAATCGCAGACGTGAATCACCCGCCGCCCGACCGGCCGGCGATAGATCATCTCATAGAAGGTCGCCAGCTCCTCCACCTGGAGCGGGGTAAGCCCGAGCAGTTCCGCCGCCTCCCGCACCGCCTCGTCGGTCAGCCAGCCGTAATGGCGCTGGAGCTCCTTCATGACGTCCACCGCCGCCTCGCGGTTGGTGACGGCATGGGCGACCCGGGCCTGCAACTCATGTCTCAACGCTTCAGGTATCAAGGTTTCTCCAGCACGGGGCAATTATACCCCCCGTAGCTCCTTCCCTCACCGATCCAGGTCCGCCAGGACGAAATCGATCGACCCGATGATGGCGAGAAAATCCGCCACCAGCCACCCCCGGCAGAGCACCGGCAACGCCTGGATATGGGGGAAGCTCGGTGTCTTGATCCGTACCCGGTAGGGGACGTTGATCCCGTCGGAGACGACGAAGTAGCCGTTCTCCCCCTTCGGCGCCTCAATGGCATGGTAGGTTTCCCCCCGGGGGGGCGCCATGCCGCGCGTCGCATTGATGAAGTGATGGATGAGCGATTCGATATCGTGCAGGGTATCCCGTTTCTGCGGCAGCACGTAGCGATAGTCATCGGTAATCCAGCGCCCGCCCGGCATCTCCCGGGCCGCCTGATGGACGATGTGCAGCGACTGGCGAATCTCCTCCAGGCGGACCAAGTAGCGGGCCAGGCAGTCGCCCCCCTCGGCGGTTGCCACCTCGAAATCGAAGCGGTCGTAGCCGGCGTAGGGAATCTTCTTGCGCAGATCCCAGGCAAAGCCGCAGGCGCGAAGGTTCGGCCCGCTCAACCCCCAGTCGATCGCCTCTTCCCGGGAGATCGTCCCGACACCCCGCAGACGGGCCAGAAAGATCGGGTTGCCGTTGAGCAGCGCCTCGTATTCCTTGAGCCGCCCCGGCATCCAGGCAAGGAAGTCGCTGACCGCCGTCTCCCACCCGCCGGGAAGGTCTTCGGCAACCCCGCCGATCCGGAACCAGGAAGGGTGCATCCGACCACCGGTAATCAATTCGATGATGTCGAAGATCTTTTCCCGGTCGGTGAAGGTGTAGAAGACCGGCGTCATCGCCCCGACATCGGCGGCAAAGGTGCCGAGCCAGACCAGGTGGCTGGCGATCCGGAACAGCTCCGCCAGCATCACCCGGATATGAATGGCCCGGTCCGGGACGGTGATGCCGCAGAGGCGTTCGACGCTGGTCACGTAGGCCAGGTTGTTCTGCACCCCGGCCAGGTAGTCGATCCGGTCGGTATAGGGGATGAACTGGTTCCAGTGCTGGCGTTCGCCGATTTTTTCCGCCCCCCGGTGGTGATAGCCGATGTCGCTATCCATGTCGACGATCTCTTCGCCGTCCAGCTTGAGCACGAAGCGGATGATGCCGTGGGTGCCGGGATGCTGGGGGCCGAGATTGAGGATCAGCGTCTCCTCGTCGACCCGATCGAAGAAATCGGCGCCGGGGAGCGGCTGGTGACGCCGGGCGTCCGCCGTGGTGTAAGGGGGCATTTCGGTGGCCCGAAACGGGTGTTCCTTGCGCAGCGGGTGCCCCTGCCAGTCGGGCGGCATCAGGATCCGGCGCAGGTCCGGATGGCCGGCAAAACGGATACCGTACATGTCGTACACTTCCCGCTCGTACCAGGCGGCGGCGGGCCAGACGGTCGTGGCGCTCGGCAACTCGGGGTAGGCGCCTTCCAGTTCGGTTTTCAGACGGAGATGACCGGGGATATCGAAATTGAGGAGGTGATAGTTGACGGTGAAATCCTTGAACCGTTCCCGTTCCCGGCGGCACGACTCGTCCACGGCGGCAATGTCTTCCAGGCGCCGGAAAGGGGCGGTCGGCCGGTGCTTCAGGTATTTCAGCACCTCCGGCACCAAGTCCGCCGGACAGCGGTAGGTGAGCATGTCGGTGGCGGTCGGATCGGCCACCACCCGCCGCTCGAAGATCGTCTCCAATTCGCCGGCGAGGCCGAAATCGGGGTAGGGGTGGCGGGGAGCCGGCGGCCGCCACATTTCGTCGGAGCGGGCCATCCGGAAAGCGGGCTGCTGGACCGAGGTGCCGCGAATGGCGATCCCTTCCATGCCGGGACCCCGGGTATCGCGGGACTTGGTTTCGCCATCCACCAGCACCGGCCGGGTGGTCCCCTGGCTGCCGCCCGGCAGGTGGAGGACGGTTCGGGCCGGCCGCTCGTCGCGGCGGATCTTCTCCTGCAGCAGGAGAAGCCCCTGAAGGAACGCCTCAGGGCGTGGCGGGCAGCCGGGGACGTGGACATCCACCGGGATGATCTGGTTCACCCCCTGGACCACGCTGTAGACGTCGTACATACCGCCGGAATTGGCGCAGCTCCCCATGGAGATCACCCATTTCGGCTCGGCCATCTGCTCGTAGAGGCGAAGGATCGACGGGGCCATCTTCTTGAAGACGGTGCCAGCGATCACCATCAGGTCGGCCTCGCGGGGGGTACCGCGGAGCACCTCGGCGCCGAAACGGGAGATGTCGTGGCGGGAGGTAAAGGACGTCATCATTTCGACGAAGCAGCAGGACAGGCCGAAAAACATCGGCCAGAGGGAGTTGGCCCGTCCCCAGTTGATCAGGTCGTCAAGACGGGTCAGAATGATATTCTGGTAGATCTCATTCTCCGCCACGGCCCCTCCGTTCCCGGGACGGCCCCCAGTCGAGCCCCCCTTTCAGCCAGAGCCAGACCAAACCGAGGAGCAGGATGACAATGAAGAAGGTGATGTGCAGCAGGCCGGCGAGGCCGAGCGGCCGCCGGGCGACGGCCCAGGCGAAGATGAAGGCTGCCTCGACGTCGAAGACGATGAAGAAGATGGCGATCAGATAAAAGGGAACCGGATAGGCGAGCCGGGCACTGCCGGTCGGGATGACCCCCGATTCGTAAGGAATTTCCTTGTTGCGCGAGGTTGAGCCGCCGCCGAGCCACCAGGCGACCAGCAGCAAGATGCCGATCAGCAGGGTTGCCGCCGCCGTGTAGAGCGCCAGAGGGAGGAACTCGGGCGGCAGGGCCGAGAGGGAGAAGGTTTGGGCTGGAGTGGCATGAGGCATTCTACTCTCCCTTGGTCGAGTGAAATGCTGAGCTCATACTCTAGCGCAATTCCACGGCATGTCAACGAATTTGACACCGGGGTGTGATACCGCGGTAAAAATCCTACCGGCCGAGCGCGTGGCGAACCCAGGCAACGACCGCCTCCTTCGGCTGGACACCGCTGGTGGTGGCAATAACCCGGCCCCGCTTGAGAAGGACCAGCGCCGGGATGCCCCGGACGGCAAATCGGCTGGCGGTCCGACTGTTTTCTTCCGTGTTGACCTGGGCCACCGCCGCCTCACCGGCCAATGCCAGGGCTACTTCCCGCACCACCGGTGCGAAGGTCTGGCAGTGCGGTCACCAGGGAGCCCAGAACTCCACCAGAAGCGGCCCCGGATAGCCGGCGGCAAAGGTGTCGAAATCACGATCGGTAAGGGAAAGGGGGTGCAGATAGAGCGGCGGCAGCGGCTGCCGACAGTCGCCGCACCTCCCGGCCCGACCCTCCTTGTCCGCCGGCACCCGGTTGGCGGTGCCGCAGGCCAGGCAGGTAACGGTGAAGACGCGCCGCTCGTCCATCGGCTACTCCTGGCCGGAGAGGTACGCGAGCACCTCGGCCGGATGCTGTTCCGCCTTGGCTACCTTGGGCCAGTGGCGGAGGATCGTTCCGTCGGGGCCGACCACCACCGTGGAGCGGATCACGCCGGTAGTCTTTTTGCCGTACGACACTTTTTCGCCGTAAGCGCCGTAGGCGGCCATCATCGTCGCGTCAGGATCGGAGAGAAGGGTGAATGGCAGCCCGAAATTGTTGATGAACTTGTCGTGGGAGGCAAGACTGTCTTTGCTGACGCCGAGAAGCACTACGCCCCGTTCGAACAGCTGCCGGTGCAGATCGCGGAAGCCGCAGGCTTCCTTGGTACAGCCCGGCGTGTTGTCCCGGGGATAGAAGTAGATTACCACCGTTTTGCCGGCATAATCGCCAAGCGCGTGTTGTTTGCCGTCACTCCCCGCCAGGGAGAAAGCAGGAGCCGGTTGGCCGGTTAATGGCATGGTACCCCTCCACAGGATAATAGGCTACAGAACAACTCTAGCAGATTTTTCGCCCCCGTCAGGCGGCCGGCGAAAAGTGCGCCGCCGGACCGGCACCGAGGATTCCCGCCACTTCCTCGGCAAGGACCATCTCTTCCTCGGTCGGAATCACGTAGATCGGCACCGCACCTCCAGCTGCGCCAATAAACTCCTCCCGGTCCGCGCTTTGCACACGCCGGTTCTTCTCCCGGTCAAGGGCAACCCCGAACAGCTCCATGCCGGACAGCGCCTTTTCCCGGATCAACCACTCGCCGGCGCCGGTTCCGGCACTGAAGATCACCGCATCGAGCCGGCCGAGCGTCGCCGTATAGGCGCCGAGGTACTTCTTGAGCCGGTAGGCTTCCATCTCCGCCGCCAGCAGGCACCGCTCATCGCCGGCCGCCGCCCGGGCCAGGTAGTCGGGACGCTCGAGGCGGTTGCCGGTGATCCCGGCCGCTCCGCTCTTCTGGTTGAGGATCCGGTCCATGTCCCGAGCCGTAAAGTCCTGCTCCTGCATCATGAATGGGACGATCCCCGGATCGATATCGCCGCAGCGGGTCCCCATCATCGTCCCCTCAAGGGGGGTCAGTCCCATGCTGGTATCGACCGATTCCCCCCCTTTGATGGCACAGATCGAAATGCCGGTACCGATATGGACGGTCACCAGGTTGCACTCCCGCGACGGCCGTCCGAGCAGCGCGGCACCACGCCGGGCGGCATAGCAGTGGGCAGCACCGTGGAACCCGTAGCGCCTGATCCCATAGTGCTCGTACCACTCGTAGGGAAGCGGGTAGATGAAGGCATGGGCCGGCATGGTCTGATGAAAGGCGGTATCGAAAACCGCCACCTGGGGAACGGCCGGAAGGAGTGCCAGGGCCGCCCTGATGCCGGTGACGTTGGGGGGGTTGTGCAGCGGCGCCAGATCTTCCATCTCGTGGACCGCTTCGACCACCCGGTCGTTGATGATCGTCGAGCGGGCGAAGGTTTCCCCGCCGTGCACCACCCGGTGGCCAACGGCCGCCAGTTCGTCGGTCCGGGCCAGGAGGCCATGGGCAGGGTCGGTAATCGTCTGCAGGATCAGGTCGATGGCCGCCCGGTGGTCCGGGCAGTCGGCCTCGACCCGCTGCGGCGGTTGGCCGGGCCGTTCCAGGGTGAGGAACGAATCGCCAAGTTCCACCCGGTCGACGATCCCCCGGGCGAGGACGGCGCGATCCGTCCATTCGAGCAGCTGGTAGCTGATGAAAAAGCTGCGGCAGTTCAAAGTCAGAATCTTCATACGATATCCTTGTCGATAGTTCGGTGCTGCAGGCCGCGGGCGCTCCGCCCGCTCGGGCTCAGTCGCCCCAGTGGATGCAGCTCACCGGGCAGGCGTCGATCGCCTGCTGGATCTTTTCTTCGGCCGCCCCGGCAGGGTCGAACACCTCCGCCAGGTTGTCCTCGTCGAAGCGAAACACTTCGGGAGAGGATTCCACGCAGAGGCCGCAGCTGATGCAGGAATCCTTGTCAACATAGACGTTACGGGCCATGATTCTATCCTCCTTGCCTGGTTGCCGGCGGCGCGGCCGCCGGAAGAAAGTGCCTACTCGGTACTGGCCGGAGCCACCACGCTCTTCTCCGGCACGATTTTGACGAACCGGTTGCGCGCCGTGGCGATGATCGCCGCCACGGCACCGGCTTCCTCTTCCTGGTGGGAATGGAGCAGTTCCCGGTGGTAGAGCAGCAGGAGCTCCTCGATGGCGGTCACGTCATGCTCCTCCGGGTCGCGGATCTCGACCCCCGCCCCCCGGGCCAGCCGCCGGCGCAACGTCTCCCGATCCAGCCCCGCCGCTTCGTCCAGATGGCAGTAGACGGTGCCGCCGGTCATCCCCGAACAGATCCACGGTCCCGGATCGCCGAGGACCACCGCCCGGCCGGCAGTCATGTACTCGAAGGCGAAGCCTTTCAGATTGGCCCGGCTGGCGATGTCCCCCCGGCCGTCGTCGAGAGGCGCGGCAATCCGGCCCCCGAAAACCACATCGGCGCCGGAAAGCCGGATGCAGGCCCGGCTGTCGGCATTCCCCTGGACCAGAAAGGTCCCCCCCTGGGCGCCGTAGGCGAACCCTTTGCCGACCGCCCCGCCGACCCGCCGGCCTTCGCGGTTTTCCCCCTTGAGAATGACCACCGTGCCGCCGCTGGCACTCTTGCCGACCCCGTCCTGGGCACCCCCCTCGACCCGGATGTCGATCTGTGGGATGGTGAATGCGGCCAGGCCGTTGCCGGGGATCGAATCACGGCGGAAATGGAGCAGGGCATGCTGTTCGGGCTGGAACCGTCCCGCCGCCACCCCGCGGACGAAGGCCCCCGCCAGATGGGTCCCCAGCGCCCGATCCGAGCTGGAAGCGCTATCATCGTCGTAGCGGACCCGCTCCTCGCCGGCGGTGAAGGCGTCGCCGACCAGCCCCGAGATCAGCGAGGTCAGATAATTGAGCGGCTTGCGGATGATCCGCGCCTCCTGTTCGGCGGCACGGGCCGGGCCGGGGCGGCCCGGGGTGAGCAGTTCGCCAAGATCGAGGCGATCGAGTCCCCGTGCCTGGTGCAGCAGGTCGCTCCGCCCGACCAGGTCTTGGGTGCGCCGGAAGCCGAGCTTGGCAGTGAGAATCCGGATTTCCCGCGCCATCCCCCGGAAGAAGGTGCTCATGTAGATGACGCCGTTTTCCTGGACCCGCGGCACGAACCGCTTCAATCCCCGCGCCTCGGCCTCTTCGAGGGTTTCGATCTGGGTGGCGATGCCGACGTGACAGGTGCCGAGATGGCAGCCGCGGCAGGCGGTACAGCCGATCACCACCATCGCCATCGTCCCGAAGCCGACCCGGTTGGCGCCGAGCAAGAGCAGCTTGATCACGTCCCGGCCGGTGCGGGCCCCGCCATCGGCCCAGATTTCCACCTTGTGCCGCAGCCCGGCTCCGACCAGGGCCTGGTGGGCCTCGGCAACGCCGATTTCCGCCGGCAGGCCGACAAATTTGATGGCGTGTTTACGGGCGGCGCCGGTGCCGCCGTCATAACCGCTGACGGTGACGATGTCGGCGCCGGCCTTGGCGACGCCGAGGGCGATGGTGCCGATGCCGGCCACCGCCGGCACCTTGACCGAGATCCGCGCCTGCGGGTTGGCAGTGCGCAGCTCTTCCACCAGCTGGGCCAGGTCTTCGATGGAGTAGATGTCATGGTTGTTGGAAGGGGAGATCAGCGACACCCCCGGGGTGGCGTGACGCGCCGCGGCGATCTTGGCCGTCACCTTGAAGCCGGGAAGATGGCCCCCTTCACCCGGCTTGGCTCCCTGGCCGACCTTGATCTCCAGGATGTCGGCGGAGTTGAGGAAGGCCATGTTGACCCCGAACCGCCCCGAGGCCACCTGCTGGCCGCGGTTCTCCCGGTAGCGGCCGAGCATGTCGGCAATCTCGCCCCCCTCGCCGTTCATGCAGACGATATTGAGCCGCTTGGCCGCCTCGGCATAGATGCGAAACGGCGTCTCCCCCTGGGAACCGAAGCTCATGGCCGAGATGAGGATCGGCAAGCTGTGCCGGCCGATGGCGGTATCCACCTCGTCCGGATCGACGACCAGCTCCGGGAGGTAGCGGAGGTCGAGGAGGTGACGGATCGCCAGCGGATACTCGGCCTCGTACTGCTGGATCAGCCGCGACAGGTCGGCGTAGCTCTCCTCCATTTTCGCCACCGCCCCGACCATCTTCCAGATCTTCGGGTAAAGCCGGAACTGCACCGGCACCGGCTGTTTCTCCCGGCTCCGCGCCACCGCGCTCCGCAAACGGTTCTCCGCTTCCAGCCGCTCCAGGGTCAGCCCCCCCTGGCCGGAACCGCAGAAGTTCGGCGTCTCGAAAATATCCGCCAAGTGGCCACAGAGGCCGATGGAGGCGAAATACTTGCCGTAGCCGCCAATCTCATGGGTCCCCATGGTCGAGATGACCTTTTCCAACCCCTTGGCCAGCACGGAAACAAGGCTGGCGAGCTCGTCCCCACCCTCGGCCCCCTCCCAGAGCAGGTAGGGACAGAGGGCATCGGCCCCCATGCCGAGGGCGAAGATCAGGTCGTGGAGATTGCGCAGCGCCCCGCTCCGGAGAACCAGCGACGTCCGCCGGCGCAGGCTTTCGCCGCCGGCGTCGGTCACCTCCTTGAGTCCCTTGTGCAGCACCGCCGTCACCAGGAACGGGTCGATGAACTCCCGCCCGGGCGTGAAGCAGTCGCCGTCGTCCAACAGGAGCAGCCCGGCGCCATGCTCCACCGCCTCGATGGCGGCACAGGTAAGCCGGACCAGCGCATCGCTGAGGCTCTCGTCCCGCTGCAGGGCGCAGGAGATCGTCCGGCAGCGTCCGGCGCCGGCGCCGAAGGCCGTCAGCAACGCCTCCAGGGTGACGGTACCGAACTGCCGGGCCACCGCCGGGTCGCTGTCGTCCGCGCCGGTCCGCCGGCCACCGGTAACGAGCGGCACCTCCAGGACGACGCCGGGGCGCAGCGGTCCGCGGAACTGCGGCCGCGGACCGAGGTAGACGCGGGTGGAAAAGTGCTCCGCCTCCCGCTCCCGGTCGATGGCCGGATTGGTGACCACTGCCACCTGTTCCTTGAAGTAGTCGGAAAGATTCTGCCGCTGTCCGGAAAGAGCGGCCAGCGGCCCGTCGTAGCCGAGGGAGGCGATCGGGTCCTGGCCGGTGCGGACCATCTCCTTGAGGTTGTTGAGGTCGCTGCTCTTCCAGGCGAAGGCGGACATCAGGTTGTCCTGGTGGAGGCGGGCGCTCCGCCGCCAGCGTGCCGGTCCGTCGGCCGCCGCCGGACCCGACAGGGCCGGGTCGGCGGCGGTCAGCAGCCGTTTCATGGCGCCGCCCAGGTTGACCCGCTTGCGGAACCACTGGTACACCTCGCGGCGGAGAGCCGGGTGATCGAGCAGCTCCAGCCGCTGGCCGGGGGTGATCGTCACCCCCATCTTCTCGCCGGGAGCCAGCGGTTTCGGGTCGCTGACGATCTCCTCGTGGGGAACGACCCCCAGTTCCGACGAAGCGAAGAATTCCTGGGCCGTCTCGCCGATCCAAAGCGGCCGCAGCCCCATGGCATCGACACTGAAGACGCAGTGGTCGCGATGGCGGGCGATGATTGCCGCCGGCCCCTGGGCGGAGGCCTTGAGAAACCGCCGAAACCAGCTGTACATGGCGCGCAGCTCCGGCGCCATGGCGTCGAGGGCGCTGAAGATCGGCGGAAATACCAGTTCCATCGCCTCGAAGAGGGTGAGGCCGTGCCGGCAGATCAGCCCTTCGAGGGTGCGGTTCAGGTCCTGGGAGTCGGAGCCGTCGGTCGGCAGCGGCACGCCGATCATCCGTGCCTCCTCCCGGAGCCGGGCGATAGTGTTGATCTCGCCGTTGTGGCCGAGCAGGCTGAAGGGCTGGGCCCGCAGCACCGTCGGCAGGGTGTTGGTGGAGTAGCGGCTGTGGCCGATGGTGACCGACGAAAGAAACTCGCGCCGCTTCAGTTCCGGATAGTAGCGGGGAAGCAGCTCCGGCGCCCCGTGGATTTTCCAGGCGGCGACGGCAGTAGAGAGAGAGGCGACGTGGATCGGGAAATCCCGTTCGAGTGCCACCTGCAGGTCGTAGAGCAGTTCGGCGCTGCGGGCCGGCTCGGGGCAGCGGAGCGCCAACTGCCAGAAGAGCGGTTCACCCTCGCGGGCCCGGCGCGACAGGACCTCGCTCCGGACGCTGCCCGACCGCTCCAGCAGCACCTCAGCACCGGCGGCGGCCAGTCGGGAGAGGATCTTCACCTGCAGCTGCGGATCGGCGGCGGTGGCCTCCTGAGGCAGCAGCAGGTGACCGACGGCAAAACCGGGCTCATCGGCCAGGCCGGCCGGCCGGCCGGCGCCTGCCAGGCTCTCCCGCCAGAGCAGCCGCGGAATGTCGGTCAGGACGCCGCAACCGTCCCCTTCGCCGTTGATCTCGCCGGCCCGGTGTCCCATCTTGATCAACGCCTCGATGGTCCGCTGCAGGTTGCCGTGGGTCGGCTGGCCCTCCTTGTTGAGGTAACAGATGATGGCACAGGCATCCCGTTCGGCGGGGACAAGCCCGGAGGGATCGATCGCGCGTTTGGTCATTCGCTACTCCTGATAGATGATCAGCTTTTTCCGGTCAGCTTCTTCCAGCCGCTGCCGGCCAGTTCCACCAACCCGTCAAGGGTCCGCTGATAGAACCGCTTTACCGGCATCCGGTTGATCAGGATCTGCCCCTCGCTCCGCTCCAGGCTGATCCGCTCGCCGGCGGCGAGGGCGGCGACCTGTTCGTAGTTCTCACCGCCGATGCCGAAAAGGAACCGGTAGTTCCTGCCGTCGGCCGCCCGGCAGGCAACGATCATCACGGTCGCCTCGGGCTCGCCGCTCTTGTGGTGGAAGCGGGTGGTGGCCGTGACAAAGGTCCCTGCGACAACGCCGTTTTCCGCCAGCAGCCGGTCGACGGTTACCTCTTTCGGCTTGAGCCGGCCGAGCGCCGGGACTCCCCACGGCCGGAACGGCTCGGGCCGGCGCCGCGCATGGCTGTCGCTCCGCTCCAGCAGAATGACGATGTTGTTGTTGATCGGTCCGCCGATGGAATGGGAGAGACCGGCGGCAAAGCGACCGGCGGTGATCAGCCGGTGATTCTCCACCACCTGGATCATCCCGGTGGCGCCGAGCGGGTGGCCCCGCCCCTTCAGCCCGCCGGTCAGGTTGGTCGGGAAGAGCCCCTGTTCGCCGGTCAACCGGTCGTCGAGCAGGGCATCGAGGAGACGGCCCCGGGAGACGAAACCGAGATCGACCATGTTGATCGGGCCGAAGCCATTGAACGGATCGTGCATGTTGACGTGAATCCGGCCGGCAAAGGTGCGGATATCCTTGATTCCCGCCATCCCGTAGGCCTCGGCGGCCGCGGCGACGGTGGCGGGAAAGGAGTGGAAGTAGGGGCGGTCGGCAATGGTCGGAATGTCGGTGGCGCTGCCAAGTCCGGCGACCAGCACCTCCTGGGGCTCGGCCGAGAGGATCACCGCGGCGACGCCGTCGGACATGGGACAGAAGTCGTGGTAGCGGAGCGGCCACCAGTAGCGATAGTTCCTGCCGTTGACGATCTGCCGGTAATACTCCTCCAGCGGAATCTCCTGCTGCAGGTGCGCCTCCGGGTTGCGGGCGGCGAAACGCTGGGCCCGCTGGGTGAGGAGCGCCGAGAAAGCGGTCCACTCGTCGAGCGACAGGCGGAGGCGTTCCATCAGCGCCCGGGCCACCAGGGCGCCGCAGGCGGGCATCGTCAGGCCGAATTCCGCCTCGTCCCGGTCGATCACCCCGGCGACGATCCGGGTCGCCTCGGCGGTGGCGGCATCGCTCATCTTCTGGATGCCGATGGCCAGCACATGGTCGCAGCGGCCGGAGGCGATCTGCAGGTAGGCGTTCTCGAAGGCAGAGGCTCCGGAGGATGAGGCGGTATCGATCAGCACCGATTTGGCGCCGGAAACGCCGACCACCCCGGCGATCTTGGCAGCGGTATTGTCGACACCGGAGAAGGCCACCGGGCTCTGGGAGCCGACCACCACCGCCTCGATCTGTTCCGGGCGGATGGGCGAGCCGGCAAAGACCGCCCGGGCCCTTTCCGCAAGATCGAGGAAGGAGAGTTCTTCCCGGTGCCGGCCGTCATAACGGCCCACCGGGGCCATCCAGGAGGCGGCGAGATAGACCTTTCGCGGCACGAAGTCGCGCTGGCGCATGGTTCCTCCGTTCGTGGCCGGCCGTTCGCCGGCCCGGCCACGGGGCAGGCATTCCTTGCTTTCATTCTATACGAAGCGGCCTGCCGGCGGCAAGGCGGCAGGGCAAAAAAAGCCCGCGCCGTTCCTGCCGGCGCGGGCTTCGTTGCTCACCCCGGATTCCGTTACTTGGTATCGAGCGGCACTTCCCGGATCGGGGTCGGTTCCGGAATCGCCGTGCTGTCGGCCGGCGCGGCCGTCGGCGCACTGCCAGCCGGCGGCGTCGTTGCCGTCGGTGTGGTCGCCGGCGGCACCGCTGGCGTGGCAACCGGCTGGGCAACCGGCTGGACGGCGGCCGGCGGAGCGGGCGACGGCGTCACCGCCTGCTGCTTGTCCTCGCCGAACAGCCGGAACGGCGGTTTGAGAATCCCCACCATGTCGTCGAAAAGGCGATAATAGGGGGCCGTCGCCTTCCGCTCGCGGAACAGCAGGTCCTTATCCTTCTGCCCGAGATAGCGGGCCAGCCCCGGAATGGTCTTGAATTTGACATCGACCCGCTCGTCGAGATTGGCTCCCGCCTCGTCGAAGTCGGGATACTGGAGTTCGGCCAGGACCGGGGTGCTCGGGCCGCCAACCCGGAAGTTGGGGTATTCCCAAAGGGTAACGCCGTTGGCGTCGAGAACCTGGGCGGTCATGATCAGGTCGTTATAATCGGCATCCAGATACTTGAGCAAGTTGCTGGAAAAGAGCCGGTCCCGCTTGGTCAGGCCGCTGACCACCACCAGGAGTACCGCGTCGACGTTGTTCCGGGTGATCAGGTTGCGGATTTCGTCGGTCTTGTAGAACTGCTTGTTATAGGCCACCCCGGCATCGTCGCGCCGTTCGTCGCGGTAGAGGAGCGTCCGGAACAGCTGGTCGGGGTCGGCGGCATCGATGAAGCGGACCGAGAAGTAGGCGCCCGTATCCTTGATCATCGTTACCAGTTCCTTTTCGTTCTTCTTGTTGAACTCCTTGACCAGGGCGAGCAGCGCCTCCTTTTCCGGGTGGCGGATGTCCGAATCGGTGTCGACGAAGATCGGGGCGACGCCGAGCACTTTCACTTTCTGTTCATAGCTGTCGCGGGGGATGTTGAAAGGATTGTGGGCACAGCCGAAGGCGGTGAGTGCCAGAACCGTCACGAGAAGCCATTGCGCAAGCCGTTGCATCGTTTCCTCCTGAATCGATTAGTGCGAAGCCGGGAGACACAAGCCGGCTCCCTGGTTATCAGGCATCGTAAAACCATGACCGAGCCGGGCTGGCATCATTGCCGCCCGCGCGAAACCTCGACACACCCCTCGGTCCGCCCCGGTTTCTTGCTCGCTGGCCGGTATCTCGGCCTCCTGCTGACGTTTTTCAACAGCTTGTTATAACAGAAGCGGACCCGATTGACCACCCCTTTCAATGCTTGCCGGGCGTGGTATCGCGAACGAAGAGGAACAGCGTCCAGGCCATGGCCAGCCCGCAGACCGGGATGAGAAAGGCGCTGTGATAGGCGGCAGCCGGATAACCGGCGGCGCCGCGCGGGAAGCGGCCAATCACCAGCCCCATCGCTTGCTGGACGGTGGCCGCCCCGGTCAGGACGAAAAAATTGAGCGCGGTGCTGGCGGTGGCGGAAATGCGGGGCGGGAACATCTCCTTGACCATCGGGTAAATGGTCACCCCGGAGGAGACCGCCAGGCCAAAGGCGAAGAACAGCAGGGCGAGCAGCGGCCCGGAAAGCCGCTCGGCAGGGCCGAGGGTGAGGGTCAACAGGCCGAGCAGCAGCCCCTGGCCGGCCAAAAGCGTCCGTTTCCGCGACTTGAACAGCCGGTCGGCGACCGTACCGAGCCCCAGGCAACCGGTGATGAAGCCGGTGGAGACGAGGAGCAGCAGCCGGCCGGCGCCGGTACGTGACAGACCGAGAATCTCCATCAGCCAGGGGCCGCCCCAGAGTCCCTGCAGCGCCATATAGCCGGCGTACCAGAAAAAGGCGAGCAGGGCCAGCAGCCAGAACGAAGGGGTTCTGAAGACAGTTCCCCAGTCGGCAAGAGGGGTGGCGGCCGCCGGCGTTGCAGCGGCCCCTGCCGCACCAGCCGCAGATGGGGAGGGTGGCGCGTCGCGAACCACGGCGAAGACCAGCAGCGTGACCGCCAGTTGGACCGCCCCCACGGCGACGAACGGCGGTCGCCACCCCGCCAGGGAAACCGCCCAGGCGAGGGGTGCGGTGGCGGTGAGATTCCCCAGGTTGCCGACAGCGACGATCAGGCCGGAGACGGTGGCATATTCGCGGGGGGAAAACCAGCGGGTGAAGACCTTCAGCGCCCCCATCAAAACCGCGGCGGTGCCGGCGCCGATCAGGAGCCGCCCGGCCAAAAGCGGCAGAAAGCCGGGTGCCAGGGCGAAGAGGAACGAGCCGGCGACAGTGAGCAGGCCGAACAGGCTGACGATCCGCCGGCCGCCGAAACGGTCGAGCAGCGGCCCGAGAGGGATCTGGGCCAGGGCGAACGCATAGAAGAGGGCGCCGGATAGGATGCCGATCCGCGGCGCGGGGAGCTGGAATTCGGCAGCCAGGTCCTTTGCCACCACCGCCATCGAGACCCGGTAAAAGTAGGCAACCAGATACATGAGGGCCAGAACGGCAAATATTCTCCAGCGCTTCCGCATGGGGCTCCCGGGAGGGTAGGGGGTACGGCCGACGAGGCCGCCGGCGCTGTCCGAGACTACCGTTAAACGGCCGATAACTCAAGGGCAATCCGCCCTACTGCCCCGCCGGCTTCCCTTCGCGGGGCAAATATGCTATAGCCGATACGGCAGCATACCTTCTTCCGGGACGGTCCCATGCAGTGGCTCCTCATCGTCTCCGCCGGGTTCTACCTGTGCGGCTCGTTCAAGCGCCCCCTCTTCGCCGGCGGTCTATTGGCGGGAGCCGCCTATCTGGCCGGGCGGGGGATTGCCCTCGGCCGGCTCCCCCTGGTCGGCCCCCACGACACCCTGGCGTTTTTCTCGGTATCGCTCGGCCTGATGGCCCTGCCGTTCCTGTTCGCACCGGCGGCGCCCGACTCGGCCGGCTTTCGTCGGGGGGCCGGGTTGCTGGCCGCCCTGTTCGCCCTGCTGGCGCTCCTCTTTCCCGCCTTTGCCATGCCACTGCCGCCGGTGCTCCGGACCTTCTGGTTCGAACTCCATGTAGCACTGGCCTTCTTTGCCTATGCGCTGTTCGGCATCGGCGCCGTCGGCGGCGCCGTCTTCCTGAACGGCGGCGAGCGGCGGCTGCTCGATCTCCAGTACCGGGCACTCCTTGTCGGCTACAGCTTCTTTTCCGCCTCGATGGTCGCGGGAGGGATCTGGGGCTATTACGCCTGGGGCACCTACTGGCTCTGGACCCCCAAGGAGCTCTGGACCTCTATCCTCTGGCTCTGCGCCACCTTCTTCCTCCATCTACGGCTGCGGGGCGGAGGAGGGGACCGGCTGGCCGCCTGGGGAGGGATCGTGACCTTTGCCGTGGCGCTTTTCACCTATCTTGGAGTGAGCATCCTGATGCGCAGCTCCCACAGTTTCTGACAGAGAGGACCCCGATGCTGGCACGGCTCTATCAACGTCTTGCCTCCCTGACCCTCGGCCTCTGGCTGATGGGCGGGGTGATGGCGCTCCTGGCGAGCGGCTCGGTGGCCGCCGGCGAAGGGAGCGGCATCAACGAGATGGCGCTGTTCGCCTGGCTCGGCGCGGCACCGTTCGCCCTGACCTGGTGGCTCTGGGGGACCCTGGCGCTGCTCGCGCTCTTGGTCGTGAACACGCTCCTCTGCAGCGTCGAGGCGCTGCGCCGCCGGGCCGGTAAGAGCGGCCCCGTCGCCTTGCTGGCGCCGCAGTTGATGCATCTCGGCTTTCTGTTCATCGTCCTCGCCCACCTGCTGAGTGCCAGCGG
The DNA here is from genome assembly GCF_027943965.1 of Geotalea uraniireducens. NCBI lineage: Bacteria > Pseudomonadati > Thermodesulfobacteriota > Desulfuromonadia > Geobacterales > Geobacteraceae > Geotalea > Geotalea uraniireducens. Next base: position 4,146,197 of record NZ_AP027151.1, read on the forward strand.
CGGAGCCCATGAGGCACTGCAGGTGGAGGAGGGGGCGGTGATCGGCTTTCCCGACGGCAGCACGGTCCGGGTTGCGGCACTCGATGCCGTCCCCGGGCCGATGGGAATGCCGAGCGATTACCGGGCCCAGCTGCTGACCGCCAGCGGCGGCCGCGAAACGGCCGTCACCGTCAGCCCCAACCATCCTCTGTTCCATGGCGGTTTCGGCATTTACCTGAAGCAGGTGGAACTCGTTCCGTACCGGGCCGCCCTGCTGGAAATCCACCGCGAACCGGGCGCCAGCTGGGCGCTGGTAGGGGCACTGTTCTTTACCGCCGGCAATGTGGCGCTCCTCTTCGTCAGGCGGGAACGGCGGTAACACGCAAATCGCTGGCCCGCCGACACCACGGTATGCTATGATGAAAAACTCTTAAAGCGTGACCGCCAGCGAAGAGCGACAGGGACAATCAAGCCGCGGAGGAGACGATGGGAAAATCTATCAACCATATGATGGTTGCCGTACTGACGCTGCTCGCCGCATTCGCCGGCGAAAGCGCCGCCGCCGGCCCCCCCGTCGCCACGGTTTCCGCGGAGCAGCTTGCCGACGGTGCCGTCACCTACCGGGCCATCGCCCCCAACAGCATCGCCAACAGCAAGATCCTCGACGGGGCGGTTTCCGACGCCAAGCTCGGCTTCGGCGCGGTCACGACCCCCAAAATCGCCGACGGGGCGGTCACCGATGCCAAGATCACCGGCCCGATCGCCGGCACCAAACTCGGCCGGCACGGCCACGATGCCGCCGACATCGTCCAGGGGACGATCGACATCGCCCGGTTACCGGTCGGTACCGGCCCGGAGATGGTGGCCGCCGGCAACCACACCCATCCCGGACTCAAAAAGCCGGCCAACGTGATCGTCGTCGCCCGGAGCGGCGGCGACTTCACCAACCCGCTCGAAGCACTCAACGCCATCAGCGACGCCAGCGCCGACAACCCCTACCTGGTGAAGATCATGCCGGGGATTTACGACCTGGGTCTGGCGACGCTGGTTATGAAGGAATACGTCGATATCGAAGGGAGTGGCGAAACGACCACCCGGCTGCGGGGCAGCGGCGGCAGTGCCGGGGTAGTGGCCGGGGCCTCCCAGGCCGAGCTGCGCAACCTGACCGTGGAAGCAGGCGGTGTTGACGGCGAGGTAGTCGGCATCTTCAACGGCAACGCCTCGCCCCGCCTCTCCCACCTGGCGGTGGAAGTTCACGGGGAAAAGAGCAGTTTCGGCATCTATAACATGATGGCCGCCCCCCGGCTGAGCGATGTCATCGTCTCGGTAACCGGCAGCGACACCACCTTCGGCATCTTCAACCTTCATTCCTCACCGGAGATCAGGAACGCCACCGTCACCGCCGGCAACGGCATCTATACCGCCTCGTCCGGGACGGTGCTTCTGGAGGGATCGGCAATCACCGGCAGCATCCTCACCATTTACAACGACTCCGGCACCACCACCCGGATCGCCAATACCCGCCTGGCCGGCGGCCGGATCGCCAACAACGGTCTCCTCAGCTGCGCCGGGGTATACGACGACACCTTCCTGCCGGTCTCCTGCCCCTAGCCGGGTCGCCCGCAATTGATGGGAACAAAACAAAAGGCGGTGGGAATTCCCACCGCCTTTGTCGTATCGTCCGGCCGCGGCCCACCTCAATAACGGAGCCGCACCCGATAGTCGAGGATCGCCTCGCCGTCCTTCGGCACCGGCACCGTGAACTCGGCGGTGTGGCCCTCGCCCGTCCGGCAGGGGACGGTGGAAGAGAGGATGGTCCAGTCGCCCGGCACCGGCTCCACCACCCGGATGGCGATATCCTGCTGCTTGTGGTTGCGCAGGATGATCCGGAAAGCGGCCTCGTAGGTATCGCTGGCAATCTTTTTCCAGTCGGTCTGGCGCCGCTCACCCACCACGTCAAAGGCATCCCCCAGCTTGACCCGCACTTTCTCCTTGGCCGGCGTATGGTCGATGGTATCCTCGCCGACGAACTGCAGGCTACCGTCCTTATCGCGCTTGTAGACCCGCACGATCCCCTTCGGCAGCGGCAGGCCGAGGTGCTCTTCGGCCCGGTTGGCAAATTCCACGAAGACCCCGACCTTGCGGTTGCCGGCCGCTTCACCGGCGGGGTTGAGGTAGGAGAAGGCGTCCCCCTTGAAGACGAACTCCTTCTGCAGCGGAATTCCCCCGGCCTGGAGCAGGCTCAGTTGCTTGGTCTGGTTGTCCTTGATCGTTGACGGCCGCTGCAGCGTATAGAGGTGGTATTCGAAAAACCCCTCTTCCCGGAATTGGGGCACCGGAGCGGCGGCAGAGCGCATCACCAGCGCCTCTTTTCTGAACTGCTGCTCGGGCACCCGGTTGATGTCGCCGGCTACCAGCTTGAGGGTGGCATTGCGGTAGGTGGTGCCACTCCGGTTGTCGATGGTAACCCAGCCGGCCAGGTCGGCCAGATCGTCCCCTTCGTTCAGGGTAAGCACGTAGTCGGCCCGCCAGCCGATCCCGCCGGTGAGGTAGGAGGCATCGAGCTCCCGTGGCCCGCTGCCGCTGTTCGCCAGCAGCCAGACCAGGGTCGGCCGGGCGATCAGGTCGTCGGGAACCCGGGGGAAGATCACCCGGCCGGGGTGGCCAAAGGTTATCTCGTTGCCGATCCGGTAGACCGGCCCGCCGTTGGTCGAAAGGAGCGTAGCGCTCACTACTTCCTCCCGCTCGGTCTGGGGATTTTTCTGGTAGAGCTTCACCTCCTTGCCGACATACTTGTCGAGGAGCTTTTGCGGTGAAAGGAGGTCGTACTCGTAGTTTTGCTCCAACACTTGCAGGCCGCCGGTCGGCGAGGTTACCGAGACGCTGGCGGGGATGATCTGGGATGCCACGTCCATGAAGCGCAGCTCGCCGTTCCCGGTGCCGAGGCGTACCGTCCGCCGGTCCTTGACCAGGGCGAGATTGTCGTTGTAGATGGTGAGGGCCAGGCCGGTCTGGTCGGCTTCACTACTGACGACGGGAGCAACGGGGGAAGGTGGGGCGGCGAAGACGGCCGGCGCCGCCAGGAGCAGCGCCAGGGTAGGGACGGCCAGCAGGGAACGCTTCTTCACGGGCGACCTCCTTCAGCCTGGTGGAAACGGCGGCGCAGGGGTGGCCCGCGCCGCCGGCCGAGCCGGAAATTATTTGACGATTTTTACCGAGGTGATGACTACCGGAGTGATCGGCAGGTTCTGGAAAAGCATGTTGAGCGCCCGGGTGGGGGTGGTGGCAATCTTGTCGACCACGTCCATCCCCTCGACCACCCGGCCGAAGACCGCATAGCCGTACCCGTCCGGGCTGGGGCGGTTGAGGGCATTATTATCCACCACGTTGATGAAGAACTGAGCGGTGGCGCTGTCGGGGCTGGCGGTCCGGGCCATGGCAATGGTCCCCCGGTCGTTCTTCAGCCCATTGCCGGCCTCGTTTTTGATCGGCGCTTTCGTTTCCTTCATTTTCCGGTCAGCGGTAAAGCCGCCCCCCTGGACCATGAAACCGGGAATTACCCGGTGGAAGATGGTTCCGTCGTAATAGCCGCTCTTCGCGTAGTCGAGGAAGTTCTGCACCGACACCGGCGCCTTCTGGGCATCGAGCTCGATCTTGATCGCACCGAGGGACGTCTCCATGAGGACCATCGGGTTGTGCCGCTTCCCCGCCGCATCGGCATTGCCGGCCAAAAGCAGGGCGCTGAACAGGCCACCCAACAGCAGGGCCACCAGCATTCTCTTCATCATTTCCAACCTCCGTCTGCCCGGTTCCGGTCGGGAACCCGGCCCAGTATGCTGCCGCAAGCGGTAGGGGTGTTGCGTGCTCCCCGCCCCCAGCAGGAGCGATCCTGCCATTCTCCATTGTGGAGAAAAATCGCCGTCAGGTCAACCCTTGCGCAGCACCAGGGTGACAAAATCTTCCATGATCCGCAGGTTGAGCTGCTCGCACCCCAGGGCGCCGAAGCGGCGCTGGATGTCGAACTTGTCCTGGAGAGGGATGCCGGAAAGGAGCAGAATGCCGCCGGGACGGACCGCCTGGACCATTTCGGGGGCCAGCGCGAGGTGAATCTCCGCGTAGATGTTGGCCAGCAGCAGGTCGAACTGCCGGCCGGCAACACAGGCCAGCTCGCCGCAGACGGAATGGATCCGTTCTTCCAGGCCGTTCAGCCGGATGTTGGCGGCGCAGGAAACGGCCGCCCGCCAGTCGATGTCCACCGCCGCCACCGTCGCCGCGCCGAGCCGGACGGCGGCAATGGCCAGGATGCCGGTGCCACTGCCGAGGTCGAGGGCGTGCATCCCGGCAAGGTCGGGGATCTGCGCCAGTTCCTCCAGACAGCTGGCGGTCGTTTCATGCTCGCCGGAGCCAAAGGCGCCCTTTTTCCCCATGATCAGCGGCAGCTCCGGACCGCCCGGTGGCGGGGCATCTTCCGGCACGATAATGAACCGGCCGACGGTGAAGGGGGTGAAAATGCGTCCGCACATGGTATACAGGTACTCCAGAGAGTGGATTTAGGCGCCACCATATCCCATTTCCCCAGCGAATGAAAGTAAACAAATGGTTGACTTTTATGGCCGCTTCCCCGGAAAATCGGTCGGCACTCGGCCGTTTTCGCGCGGCGACGTGCCAAGTGGCTCACCCGACAAGGAGGTTTTCGTGCAGATCAAGTTCGGCACCGACGGCTGGCGCGGCGTTATCGCCCGCGATTTTACCTTTGACAATCTCTCCATGGTGGCCCAGGCCACCATGGATTACCTGCAGCGGGAGGAGCTGGCTTCCCGCGGCCTCGTCGTCGGCTACGACCGGCGCTTCCTGTCGCGGGAGTTCGCCGAGCGGGTGGTGGAAATCGCCGCCGGCAACGGCATCCGGGTCTGGCTGACCGACGGCTACGCCCCGACGCCGGCGGTCTCCTGGGCGGTCCGCGAATTCGGCGCCGGTGCCGGGGTAATGATCACTGCCAGCCACAATCCTCCCGCCTACAACGGGTTCAAGGTCAAGGAGGCTTTTGGCGGCTCGGCCCGGCCGGCAACCACCAGTCAGCTGGAAGAACTGGTGGCGGCGAATCAGGCGACGGGCCGCCCGGTGGTGGCAATACCGTTCGCCGCGGCAACCGCCGCCGGCACCGTGGCGCTGTTCGACGCCAAGGCCGGCTACTTTCGGCAACTCGGCCACTATGTGGACCTGGAGCTGATCCGCGCTGCCCGGATTCCGGTGGCGGTCGATCCGATGTACGGCGCCGGCGCCGGCTTCTTCGGCGAACTTCTCCCCGGCATCCATGAAATCCACGGTGCGGAGAACCCGGCCTTCGGCGGCCAGCCGCCGGAACCGACCGAGGAACACCTGACCGAACTGGCGGCCCTGGTCGGCAGCGGCAGCTACCGGGTGGGACTGGCCCTGGACGGCGATGCCGACCGGATCGGCGCCGTCGACGAGCGGGGGGAGTTCTTTTCTTCCCACCGCATCTTCACCGTGCTGCTCCGGCATCTCTACGAACGGAAGGGGCTGCGGGGCGGAGTGGTCAAGACCGTCTCCACCACCCGGATGATCGACCTTCTCGCCGACAAATACGGCGTACCGCTCCACGAAACGCCGATCGGCTTCAAGCATATCTGCGAGCTGATGCTCGACCACGACATCCTGATGGGAGGCGAAGAGTCGGGGGGGCTCGGCGTCAAGGGGCACATACCCGAGCGGGACGGCATCCTGATGGGGCTCTTGCTCCTTGAGGCGATGGCGATGACCGGCAAGGGGCTCCGCCAACTGCTCGACGAGACGATGGCCGAAATCGGCACATTTTACTACCAGCGGCTCGACCTGCCGATCGCCAACGGCCCGAAGGAGCAGCTGGTGCAACGCCTCCGGGGCGGCGGCCTCACCACCATCGCCGGCCGGCCGGTGGCGCGGGAGAATTTCCGCGACGGTTTCAAATTCATCTTCGGCGACGGCTCCTGGCTGCTGATCCGCCCCTCGGGGACCGAGCCGGTGCTCCGGCTCTACAGTGAGGCAGGCGATCCGGCAACGGTCGGCGAGCTCCTGGCAGCGGGGCGCGAAATCGCCGGCCTTTAACGCCGGGCCGCCCACCCACCCCGGAAAGGAGACCGCATGATCAAAGCCTTTGTCCGGAATGAAGAAACCTTCCGCCCCCTAGTCGTCGAGCCGCCCCAACTAGCGACCCTGGCGGCGGAAGAGCTCGTCTGGCTCGACCTGCTCTCGCCGACATCGGCGGAATGCAGCGCCGTCGAAGAGGCGTTCGGCCTTGGCCTGCCGACCCGTCAGGAATCGGAGGAGATCGAGTTCAGCTCCCGCTATTGGGAAGATGAGGGTGGGATTACCATCAACTCATACTTCCTGGTAAAGCAGGCCGACGGGCTGGCCAACGAGACGGTTTCGTTCGTCCTGAAGGGACAGGTGATCGTGACGATCCGCTTTGCCGAGCTGCGGCTCTTTACCGAGTTCTCCCGCAAGCTTCGCCTCAACCCGCGGGTTTTTCACGACGGCGCCGACATCCTGAGCGGCATGCTGGCAATGCGGGTCGACATGGATGCCGATATCCTCGAGGCGCTCTCCAAGGAGATCGTCAGCATCGGTCGCCGGGATCTCAAATCTTTTGCCGACCCGGGAACCTTCCTCGAATACCTCACCGATTATGAGGACTTCAACATCACCATCCGCGACAATCTGACCGACAAACAGCGGGTCCTCTCGTCACTGCTGAAAAGCACGACCATCTCGGAAGGGCAGAAGAAGGAGTTCAGCATGATGATCAAGGACGTGAACTCCCTGATCATTTCAGCCAATTTCAACTTCGACCGGCTCGATTACCTGCAGAACCTTTTTCTCAATTATCTCGGGGTCGAACAGAACAAGGTAATCAAGATTTTTACCGTCATGTCGGTGATCTTCCTGCCGCCAACCCTGATCGCCAGCATCTACGGGATGAATTTCCGCCATCTTCCCGAACTGGAGCTCTCTTACGGCTACCCCTTGGCCCTTGTGCTGATCGTCGTCTCGGCGGTCCTGCCGCTTTACGTTTTCAAAAAGAAAGGATGGCTGTAACCGATGCCCTCTCCGCGCCCGCACACCGATCCGGAAGCAACGGCTCCTCCCCCCCCGCTGGCTCCGGACCTGTTCCTCAACCGGGAGCTCACCTGGCTTGAATTCAACCGCCGGGTCCTCCACGAGGCGACCGACAGCCGGACGCCGCTCCTCGAACGGCTCAAGTTCATTGCCATCGTCAGCGCCAACCTGGACGAATTCTTCATGAAGCGGATCGGCGGTCTGAAGCAGCAGGTCGGCGCCGGCCTGCAATACCTGACGGTGGATGGCCGCACCCCGCGGCAGCAGATCGACGAGTGCTCGGCGGTGGTCCGGGAACTGGAAGGGGCCAAGCTGCAGCTATTGGACAACCTGCTGGCGCTGCTGCGCCGGGAGGGGATCGAGCTGCTCACCTACGCCGACCTGACCGCCCGGGAGCGGAAGCAGCTGCGCGATTTCTACTTCCGGAACATCTATCCGCTGGTCACCCCCCAGTCGATCGATCCGGCCCACCCGTTCCCATTCATTTCCAACCTGTCGCTCAATCTGCTGGTCACCCTCCGCTACCCGAAGGAGGCGGAACGGTCGCTGGCCCGGGTAAAGATCCCAGTCGGCACCGGAATGCCGCGCTTCATCCGGATCGGCAGCAGCTCGCGCTTCATCCCGCTCGAAGAGCTGATCCGCCACAACCTCGACATGCTCTTCCCGGAGATGGAAGTGGTTTCTTGCGCGCTGTTCCGGGTGACCCGCAACGCCAACACCGAGCGGAACGAGGAGCAGGCCGACGACCTGCTGGCGATGATCGAATCGGAGCTGCAGGACCGGCGCTTTGCGCCGATTGTCCGCCTGGAGGTAGCGGCAGGGATGGAGGTGGTACACCGCGGGATGCTCGCCGCCGAGTTGGCGCTGGACGAAGCCGCCGACGTCTACGAGGCGACCGGGATGCTCGCCCAGCGCGATCTCTTTGAAATTGCCGCCCTCGAGTACCCGGCGCTCCGCGATCCCCCCCACCACCCGGTGGATCACCCCCGTTTCCTGACCGAGCGGAACATCTTCCATGTCATCCGCGACGCCGGCTCGCTCCTCCTCCAGCACCCCTACGAATCGTTCGCCACCACCGTCGAGCGGTTTCTCCTCGAAGCGTCGGCCGATCCCAAGGTTCGGGCGATCAAGATGACCCTCTACCGGACCTCCAGCGAGAGCAGGATCATCGACTGCCTGGTCAATGCGGCAAGCAACGGCAAGCAGGTGGCGGTGGTGGTCGAGCTGAAGGCCCGTTTCGACGAAGCGGCCAATATCCGGCTCGCCGAGCGGATGGAGGAGGCGGGGATCCATGTCACCTACGGGGTGGTCGGGCTGAAGACCCACTGCAAGGTGATCCTGGTGGTTCGTCAGGATTACGACGGCCTGCGGCGCTACGTTCATATCGGCACCGGCAACTACCACCCAGGGACCGCCCGGATCTACGCCGACCTGGGGCTGTTGACCAGCGACGACGACTTCGGCCGCGACGCCACCGAGCTGTTCAACTACCTGACCACCGGCTATACGCCGAAGCGCCACTACGCCAAGCTCCTGCCGGCCCCCAAGCACCTCAAGCGGGCGCTGCTGGCGAAAATCGACCGGGAGGCGGCCCTCCATTCGGAGAAGAGCCCCGGCCTGATTCAGTTCAAGATGAACGCCCTGGAAGACGCGGAGATCGTCGCCGCGCTCTATCGGGCCGCCCAACGCGGGGTACGGATCGAGCTGATCGTTCGGGACAGCTGCCGGCTCCGGCCGGGGGTACCGGGACTCTCGGAGACGGTGCGGGTGGTGAGCATCGTCGGCCGCTTTCTGGAACACTCCCGGGTTTACTACTTCCGCAACGGCGGCGCCGAGGAGTATTTCATCAGCTCCGCCGATGCGATGAAGCGGAACCTGGAATATCGGGTGGAGGTGATGGCGCCGGTGGAGGCGCCGGAGTTGTGCCGGGAGCTGCGGACGATCCTCGATCTCCATCTCCGCGACCGGCGCAATGCCTGGGAGATGCAGTCGGACGGCAGTTACCGGCAGCTGGCCCCTGCCGCCGGCGAGGAAGGGGCGGGGAGCCACGATCAGTTGATCGCCCTGGCGGAAAAACGGCTCAAAGCGGGTGCCCGGCTGAAGAAAAAGAAAACCCGCGGCCCGGTCGGCCGCAACCTCCGCTGACCGGTACCCCGCCGGCGGGGAGCTTCAGAGCTTCACTTTGCGCCAGACCTGGACGACCGTCCCCAGAATCCGCGTTTCAGGATCGGGCCGGAACGGGGTATAGGCAGCGTTGTCGGGCGACAGGTAGACCTCGCCTTCTTTCACCCGGTAGCGGCGGAGAATCGCTTCGCCCCACCGATTGGTGACCAGAACGATAACGCCATGCCCCAGCTCACCGTGCGGCCGGAAGATCACCAGGTCCCCGTCGTGGATGGTCGGCGCCATGAAATCACCGTAGCAGACCAAGGCATAACATCCCGGCGGCACGTCCGGCAGCGCAACCACCTCTTGGATCGCCTCCGGCGGGATCGCGGTCGGGAAATCGGCCGGGACAGCCTTCAATAACGGGGTGCCGCCGGTAGGCGCCCCACCCGCCCGCTCCGGCAAGCGGACCATCTCCCCCCGGCCGGTTGTCAGCCACTCCTTATTTATTCCGTAGTAATGGCACAAGGCGATCAACAAGGTATCTGACGGACTTTTTTTCCCCCGCTCGATACTACTGAGGAAGCCTTGCACAATGCCGAGCGAATCGGAAAACTCCTTCTGTGTCAATCCCTTGGCCTGCCGAAGCGCCTTGATCCGCCGCCCGATACCTGTCGCCACCATTGATATTTCTGAATGCATAAAATATCGCTCTGTGTATTTTTATATTGACTAAATATCTCTAAAGAGAAATAATATTACTGTGAACTTTAGATCATCGTGCCATACCGTTCGAAAAATTGCTGATTTGCAGATTAACACGCTTTCGACGTGGCACTCAAGTAAAATTACCAAGAAATATTTCCACAGAGTTCCGGGAGAGACGCCGCGCAGGGCCGCCTGAGAAAGGAAGCATGGGAACCATGACCGAGCGGTTGTTCGAAATTTCCCGCGAGTTGCAGGATGATCGACAGGGTGGGGCGCTACTGGAGGAACTTTTTGACGCCTGCTTCGACCAGGCACTGGCAATGTGGCAGTGGCTGCCGAAAGGAATGGAAGCCGACCCGAAGCCAATGCGGCGGCTGATGGATGCCCTGGCGCGGGTCAACACTTACCTGGCCGACACCAGGGGGGCGGCCGATGCCGTCTTCGCCGGGAACAGCGACGAGCTGGCGGCATGGGCCGAAGAGGTGACCCTGGACGTGCTGGAAAAGCGGCCTGAGCACGCCGCCCTCGCCGGGAGATCCCGCGCCGTCGGCCCCTCGAGTTAGTTGTGATTCAATGCAATGTCCCCCGCTCCGGACGGGCTGGTCGCTAACGGCCAGCCATTTTTTTATCCGCTCAGCCGGAGCGCTTGCCCGACAGCTCCCGGAGAATGGCGGTAAAGAGCGGATTGTCATCCGATTTCGACATCGACAATGCCATCTCCACTTCGGCTACCTCTCCCCGGATATCATGCACCCGGTGGAGCGTCGCCGTACCAACCATCCCACCGCTCCCCCGCCGCAGGAACTCGGCAACCGCCGCCTGGACCGTTTCGCCGTCCTCGATGAAATTGTAGATCGAAGCGCCGAGCAGCTCCCCTTTCGGCAGACCGAAGAGCCTTTCCGCCTTCTGGTTGGTGATAACCAGCTTGCCATCGGCCAGAAAGGTGACAATGGCCGACTGGGCCATCTCCAGGACGTTCTGGTAACGATCCTCCGATTCGGTCCGTTGCTTGGTCTTGCGATCCAGCTCCGCCATCAGTTCGTTGAACGCGTCGACCAGTTCACCGATTTCATCGCCGGAACGCTTGGGAATCCGGTCGGAAAAGCTGCCGGTGGCCGCAACGCGGGTGATCGAAGCCGCTACCGACCGGACCGGATCGATGATGAACCGATGGATCAAGGCGCTCATCACCAGGAGGATCAGCAGGAAGAGACCGCTGATGTAGGCAAGATCGCGCTTCAGGTTGACGCCGATCTGCCGGTAGAGGTCGGCCATCGGAATGGAAACCGACACGGCGCCGATCACTTCGCCGACCCGGTAATTGTAGGAAGGATGTCCCTTGGGGAAACGGACCTGGACAAACCGCGGCGCATCCTCGTAACGCCCGTGACAGCGCAGGCAGGACTGCTGCGCCTCCATCGGCAGCATATAGCGGAACATCCGCCGCCCCCCCTCGTTCACTACGCCGTAAGTTTCTTTCGCGCCGCCGTGGGCAAAGCTTTCCAGCTCTTTCGTTTCAAAAGGATCGGGACGATTGTCCGGGTTGCGGTAGCGGAGCGACACCTGGCGGACATAGAACTTGCTGCCCTCGGTGATCCGCTTGGCAATCTGGGTGGCAACCACCTGCGGCACCAGGTTGTAGTTGGTCTCCGGTTCGTTGCGGACCACGCTCGACATGTAATCGCGGGCCTGGATGATCTGTCGGGCCAAGATCCGGGCGTTGTCCGCCGCATCCCTGAGCACCAGCCCCTGCTGGCGGAGATAGTCGTCGACGGCGTTGGTAGCGAGCAAAATGGCGAAGAAAACGGTAAGGATCAGGGAAAACTTGCCGTTGATTTTCATGGAGCCGAACCAGGACATGCGGGCCTCCGGCGGATAAATTCCTGTCAAGTATACCCGGCGAAACGGCGGAAGCAACCGGAAATTCGGGGGAAATCCCGCTGCTGCCTACCAGATGTAATCGGCGGCGATCTCCCGCTTGCCGTGACCGTGGAGAATATGAAAGACCCGGAGTTGTTTCAGCTTGGGGGGGGAGAGGGAGCCGAGCGGCAGATAGACGATCTGCTTGCCGAGTCGGGCCGCCAGCAGGCGGAAGGCGCTCCGCGGCGGCCGGGCCGCGACATAGACGACATGCTTCTCCACCGAGTAGTCGAGGGCGGCGAGAAGCAGTACCTCGGCCTTGCTCCGGGCGAAGGCGTAGTCCGGGTCGTGCCAGACGTCCATCATCCGCCGCGGTGGGTAGCAGAGGAGAAAGCCGCCGTACTCGCAACGGCAGATGCCGGGGCCGACCACGTTGTCGGGCGGTGGCGTCGCGTAAAAGGCCATGTCCGATTCCTGGTCATGCTCGCCGAGCCAGGTCATCCGGTAGGGAAATTTGACGTTGTTCCGGTCGTCGTCGAAGATCACCACCACCCCGCCGACCCCCCCCTTGGCCCGCTGCTGCTCGCGGACGTAGATCCGCCCGTCGGCGAGGTTGCGCAGGGTCTCGCGCAGGTCGATGCCGTCGAGGAGCGAGGCGGTGAACGGCTCGGTCCGGGAGAGCTCCTCCGAGAGCTGCAGCGCACCCTTCTGTTTGAGAAACCGGCCATACTCCTCGATCACCACGTCTTCGGGCGGATAGGAGCAGACTGCCGGGTCGTCGAAACCTTCCAGCCATTCGCCGGGACGCTTCTCCCGCTTCCGCTTGAGAAAGCCGAGCGGCGAAAGTCCCTTGTGCCGCTTTTCGCGGGGGCGGAAACGGATGCGCCGGGCGCCCCCCCACAACTCCTCGGGGGAGATGGTAATGGTGGGAAGATCGGCGGCCACCTGCTGCCATGGGTAACAGGTGGCGAGTCGCCAGAAGGCGTAAGCGAAATTGTCGTCGAGGCAGCCGCGGGCGGCGGCCAGCAGCTGGAAGAGATCGGGGAGGAGCATCCCGTTGACCAGGGCATAGTTGCGGGCGAAGCGGAAAAAGGCTCGTTTTTGCCAGAGATGGACCGGCTCGCCGGTTTCCTGCCGGTAGTGGCGGGCGGCCTCCTGGAAGAGCCGGAGGATACAACGCTGCCGGTCGGGAAACTCCCCCTCGCGGCCGACGTGGCGGGCGCTCCGTTCGATGGCCCGCCGCAGCACCTCCGCTTCGGGTACCTCCCGTTTCCCGCCGGCAACCAGCTCGAAGGCGCTAAACCGCTTGCGCAGACCGGCACTGTCGTCGGCCGGCTCGGCGGGGAGCGGCCCGCGCCGCAGCTCGTAGACCGCCGACAGGAAAGGGAACTCGCCGAGAACTTCGCGGCACGAATCGGGATGGAGGTTGCAAAGGGTCACCCCGCTGCGCCGCAACCGCTCCAGCGGTGCCGCCTGGGGCAGGCCATACTCCGCCTTCACCCGCTCCAGATGGTACATCCCGCAAAGAAAGAGAATCCGGCCGTATTCTTTCGCCAGCTGCTGGAGCCGGAACGCCATCCCCCGCTCCCGCCGCCGGTCCTCGGGGCCGGGCGGGACAGCAGCCGCCTGCCGGTACTCCGCATAGTAGGGAGCAAGGCCGAGCCGCTGGACGGCATAGGGATCGGGGAGCGCCTCGTCATGGCGGGGATAGGAATCGGTATCGACATCGACGCACCGGAGCGGTATTGCCCGCTCCAGCGCCAGCCGCGCCGCTTCCGCCAGGGGATCGGCCGGCTCGACGAGCAGGTAGACCGTCTCTCCCCGGCCGGCCCGGGCCGCGGTCTCGTAATGGAGCACCGAAATCTCGGGAAGGCGGCGCACTCCCCGGAGAAAGGGCGCTTCAAGGGTTGGCGGCAGTTCCAGGGCGATGCAGTCGGGCTTGACGTGCTCCACCGCTTGCCGAACCAGTTGGGCGAACTCCAGCCGGTAATGGAGGATCGGCAGGGCGTGGACCGGACCGAAAGTTTCCAGGTGAAGGCGGTGGGGCATGGGAAGACCGTCGCTAGTGGAGATACCGCAGCGCTTCGTCGCCGAGCACCCGCTCGACGGCCAGCGGAAGAAGTGCCGCCGTCTTCTGGCCGGTGGCGGCGGTCATCTTCAGGGCGTAACGGGCAATATTAATCCCGTCGCGGACCGAGTAGAGCTCGTCGGCGGCGTGGGCCCGCTGGAGGAAGTCGACCACGTACTGGAGAATCTGCGGCGGAGCGAAGGGGAGGTTTTCCCGGAGGATCAAGAGTTCCTCGTCGGCTTCGGGAAAGTCGATGAAGATCTGGGGCTGGAGCCGTGAATGGATATACTCGGGAATCTCGAAGGTCGAAGCGTCTTCGTTCATGGTGACGACGATCCGGAAATCCCGGTGGGCCGGGACCCGCAGCCCGGTGATGATCGACTCCACGTAACGCCGGTCGTCGAGAAGCGGCGCCAGCGACGCCCAGGCCTTCTCGCTCATCCGGTTCCCCTCGTCGAGGATCAGCACTCCCCCCTTGAGCATCGCCGCGACCAGCGACGAGGCGGCATACTGGATTTTGCCGTCGGGGCCGATCACCGGCGTGATGATCAGATCTTCGGGCCGGGTATCCATGGTCGCCTGGAAGAGATAGACCGGCCGGCCGAGCCGCCGGGCGGCGGCGTAGGCAAGGGTGGTCTTGCCGACTCCCGGCTTGCCGATCAGCCGGGGATTGAACGGGAGATCCCGCTCGTCGATCACCATCCAGGCAGCCAAAAGCTGCTGCAGCAGTTCGTCCTGCCCGACCCACTGCAGGGACAGGTCCACCGGCCCGGCCAGGGAAAGGGCTATTCCGTCAATCGTCAGCTGTTCCATCCGCTTCTCCATCCCGACGGGCGGCCGGCCGCTCCGCCAATTGTCCTCAGGTGTTGTATTCGTGCAGGTACATCATCGCCAGCCGGGCCCGGTTTTCCAGGCAGCTCGGGCAGAGTTCGCCGGCATCGCGCCAGACCTCGCCGGCAAGCCATTCCCCGGCTTCGGCGTAGAGCGACCGCACCTCTTCCGGAGTGAACGGTTTCCCGCAGACTGCGCATGTTTTGCTTGCCGACACGGTCTCCTCCGCTGCCCGCTCGTGCGGGCGTGGCGTATACACCGGTTGCGTTCGCCCGGCTTTGCCCTATACTTGGGTAGATCGAAATTTCCAAGGAGTACGCGATGATAACCATGCAGGTCCTCAAGGCCCACTACCTCTTCACCGAAGACGACGCCGAACTGCTCGCCTCGCTCCGGCCACTGGCCGCCGCCAGCAAGGAGCAACTGGCCGATCGTTTTTACGACTACCTGCTCGGCATCCCCGAAACCGCCCAGTTCATCAGGGAGCCGGCGACCCTCGAAAAACTGAAACAGACCCACCAGAACTGGTTTCTCACCCTTTTCGACGGTATTTACGACAACCAGTATCTCCACAACCTGCAGAAGATTGGCTCCGCCCACGTCCGGGTCGGCCTCAACGCCCATTATGTCAACGTCGGCATGAACATCGTCCGACAGTTCGCCCTCAACCTGATCCAGGACAATTTCACCGACCTGACCGAGCGGAAACGGCTGCGCGAGGCGGTGGAGAAGATTCTCGACATCAACCTCGACATCATGACCGCCTCCTACCGGGAGGAGGAGATGCGCAAGGTCTTCGTCTCCCGCCGCCTGGAGAGCAAGCTGATCAAGGCCGCCGAGCGGTTCACCCACGGCCTCAACCTGGTCCTGGTGGTCGCCCTGGTTGGCGTTTCGCTGTCAGTGGTCGGTCTGTTTATCTGGGAACTCCTGCACATCCTCGAAGGAAGTATCGAGCGGGGAATCCTCTCCGCCCTCGGCACCCTGCTGATCCTCTGGATGATGATCGAACTGATGGACAACGAGATCAAGAACCTGAAGGGAGGACGGTTCAACATCCTCGTTTTCATCGGCGTGATCATCGTCGCCCTGATCCGGGAGATTCTCATCTCCACCCTCCGCCACGACGCCCTCGAAACCCAGGTTTTCCTCGCCGGCACCCTGCTGATCCTCGGCATCGTCTACTTCCTGGTCTCCAAGAGCCAGCAGGCTTCCCCGAGTTAGTCTCCCGCCGTCGTCGCCGCCTGGCGCACCAGCTCGGCCAGGCAGGCGATGAAGGTCGGCGAATCGTTGAGCGATGGAGCGCGGAGGAACCGGGCGAAGCCAAGTTTGTGCGCCTCCATCGCATACTGGATGTCGATCTCGTGAAGCGTCTCGATGTGGTCCGAGACGAAAGAGAGGGGAACCACCAGGAGGCTCTTGCAGTCGTGGGCGGCCAGGGTCGCCAGCATCTCCTCGGTCGACGGCTCCAGCCACTTGACCGGCCCGGCCCGGGACTGGAAAGCGAGGTGGTACGGCACCCCGTCGAAGCGCTCCATCACCAGCCGGACGGTTTCTTTAATCTGGTCGAGGTAGGGGTCGCCGGCGTCGATGAACGACTGGGGGAGCGAATGGGCGGAAAAGAGGAGCTCGACCTCGGCCAGGGGATGAAACGCCGCCAGCCCCTCGCGGATCTTTTCCTCCAGGGCGTCGATATAGCCGGGGTGGTTGTAGAAGCGGTCGATGTAGACCACCTCGAACGAGACCCCGGCCGCCCCCAGCACCCGTTTCAGCTCGTTGACGCTCGAACCGGTGGTAGCCCGGGAGTAGTGAGGATAGAGGGAGAGGGCAATGATCCGGGAGATCCCCTCCCGCTTGATGGCGGCCAGGGCATCGATGGTCGACGGCTTCCAGTAGCGCATCGCCACGAAGCAGCGGTACCCGTCGCCGAGGAGCGTTTCCAGCGCCTGCGCCTGCGCCTCGGTCAGCTCGCGCAGCGGCGATTTGCCGCCGATTTCCTCGTAATTCCGCTCCGCCTTGCGCGATCGCCGCTTGGCGATCAGCCGGGCGATCAGCGGCTGGAGAAACGCCGGACCGATCTTGATGATGTCCCGGTCGGAAAAGAGATTGACGAGAAACGGCTCGACGGCGTCGAGCGAATCGGGTCCCCCCATCTGCAGCAGGAGGACGGCAGTCTTGTCGGACTTCGCTCCCCCGCTCATCACACCACCCGGATGATGAACTGCGGGCAGGCGGCGGCACAGTAACCGCAGAGGATGCAGAGCGATTCGTCGAGCGTCGCTTTGCCGTCGACGACCGACAGCGCCTTACTGGCGCATCCCTCGGCGCAATTGCCGCAGCCGGTGCAGAACTGGTCCATGATCCGCAGCCGGCGCCGGCGGCGCTCCAGCTCCTGCCAGGTTTCTTCCTCGCTCCGCCCTTCCTCGAAGAGGAGGATGTTGGCCTCGACCTCGGCCGGGGAAAGCATCCCGATCGCCACCCCGTGCACCCCGGCCAGCCCCATCACGTAACCGATGCTCGCCCGCGCTTCGGAGATCAGGTTCCCCCCCGCCAACGCCTTCATCGCGTAGACCCCGGTCCCGGCAGCCGCACAGGCGGCGATCGCCGCCGCCATTTCCGCCGCCGAGCCGTCGAGAATCCCCATCCCGGTGCGGTTGATCAGCGGGTGGACCACCTCGATCTCGGGATGGTCGGCCGCTTTGCGGATCGCGCTGATGTAGTGGGAGGAAAGCCCGACATGACCGATCTTCCCCTCGTCCTTCAACCGCAGCAGCTCCTCGAACACCGCCGCCCGTTCGGTGAACGGATCGGCAATCCGGGCACCATGCAGATGAACGATGTCGAGCCGTTCCCGTCCCAGCTCCCGCAGCCCCCGCTCCACGTGAGCACGGGCAGTCGCCGCGTCGGCGGCATGGGTCTTGGTGGCGATGGTCACCTCACCCCGCCAGCCGGCCAGGCCCTCCCGGACATGGGGGTAGGTATCGTACATCGTCGCAGTATCGAGCATGGTGATTCCCCGTTCGAAGGCATGGCGAATCAATTGCCCCCCTTCGGCGGGTGAAAGTCCCGCCTGTAACGGCCCCAGGGGAAGTGTGCCGTAAATCAGCGGGAAAATGCTGATGCCGGTTCTGCCGAGCGTAATCCTTTTCATGACGGGCTCCCTGACTGAACTATTCCGGTATCCATTATCTACCATACCTTTCCCCCGATAATCCAGTCTTCATCGGTCAGCCTTTTCGGTCGATTCCGCTCAAGCAGCCGCCGGCGGCACCGATAAGCAGTAGAAGATGTTTCCGCTTTTTCGCCGCCGGCGGCAAGGACCGGGCCACGCCCGGATAGTGTAAGCATGCGAGATGGATTTATACGAAATAGTGCCCTGGGCGCACTGGCCGCGCTGCTCGTTGTCGGGCTGTCGATCTTTCTCCATCGGGATTTCCGCGATCTCGACCTGCTGGTCAACGGCCGGATCGCCGAAAAAAAGGCCATCTTCGAGCAACTGACCCGGCTGCGGACGGAGCCGCTGGCCAAGGCGGTGGCCGATTACACGCTCTGGGACGACATGGTTCGCTACGTCCGGCACCCCTCCGAGCAGTGGGTCAGGAACGAGGTCGACGTCAGCCTCGAAACCTTCAACTTTAACGGGCTGTGGCTCTACCGCGCCGACGGCACGCTGCTCCATGCCCTGTTCAAGGAGAAGCCGGGCCAGCCACATCGGGAGACGCTCCTTCTCCCCATTCAATCAGTGCGGACCGTTTTCGCCGGCGGCAACCCGTTCCCGCGGTTTTTCATCAGGACCGACCGGGGAGTGATGGAAATCTTTGGCGCCGGCATCTTTGGCATGAACGACCCCCAGCGCCGGGGCCAACCGGCCGGTTACCTGCTGGCCGGCACCCTCTGGGACCGGCGGCAGCTGGCAGAGCTTGGCCGGCTCACCGGCTGTTCCCTCACCCTTGATGAGCCGACGACCACCGACGGCTCCGCCGCCGCGCCCCGCCGCAAGGACCGGCTGACGTTTTTCCGGCCGCTCCCCGGTTTCGACGGCAAACCGGTCGGTCAGCTGCAGGTCAGCGCCGACCTGCCCGACGTCCAGCACCTGCTCCGGAACAGCACTGCCAATGCCATCATGGAAGGGCTGCTGATTGCCGGCTTGCTGACGATGGTCATTTTCGCCCTCATCTCCCGCCAGCGTCTGCACAAGGCCAATCGCAGCCGCGACCTGGCGCAACGGCTCGCCCAGGCGGGCAGCTGGGAACGGGACCCCGCCAGCGGGGTCTGCAGCTGGTCGGCGAACCAGTTCCGGATCTTCGGCCTTGCCAAAGCCGGCACCATTCCCTCGCTGGAGGCCTTCTACCGGCTGGTTCATCCGGAGGACCTGGAGCGGGTCAGGGAGACCATCGAGCGTGCCACCCGGGAGCGAACCGGCTACGAAGTCACTTTCCGACTGATCCGCCCCGACGGCGAGCTCCGCTGGATGACCAGCAAGGGAGAAATGTACTCCTTCGATGGTTTGTCCTGGAAGATCGTTGGCAGTACCCAGGACGTCACCGAGTTCACCATGATCGAGAACCGGCTGGCGACCATCGTCAAGCAGAAGGATATGTTCATCAGCCGATTGGGTCACGACCTGAAGACCCCGCTGACGCCACTCACCCTGCTGCTGCCGCTGATCCGCGAGATGGCCGACGACGGCGAAATCAGGCGCATGGCGGAAATCTGCACCGACAGCGCCCGGCACATGCAGAATATCACCGGCAAGTACCTGAAGCTGGCACGCCTGACAACCGCCGTTTCCCACCACGAGCTGCTGCCGGTGAACCTGACCGCGGCCGCCGCCGGCTCCTGCACCGAGTTTGCCGAAACGGCCGGCCGGCGACGGATCACCCTCGATAACCGAATCTCCGGCGACCTCGACGTCCTTGCCGACCCGGCACAGATCGAAGAGCTGTTTGCCAACCTGCTCGACAACGCCGTCAAGTTTTCCCCGCCGGAGAGCGCCATCGTACTGGAAGCCATCCGGCAGGAGGAGATGATTGTGGTAATGGTTCAGGATCGGGGAATTGGCCTTGAACCCCATCAGACGGAACATATTTTCGACGAATTGTACAAGGCCGACGATTCGCGCCACGAAACCGGCGCCCCGGGACTCGGCCTGTCGATCAGCAAGCGGATCGTCCTCAATCACGGCGGGACGATCCGCGCCGCCAGCCCCGGCAAGGATCAGGGAACGACCATCTCGTTCACTCTGCCGGCAGCCGGCCGAGCACATCCAATGGAGGGAGAACAGCTATGACCGGGAGAGTCATGCTCGTCGACGACGAGCCGTTCATCAGGGAAGCGATCCAAATCTTTTTCCGTTCCCGCGGCATGGAGATCGTCATTGCCGCCAATGCCGAGGAATGCCTCGACCACCTTGAGCGGGGGTTCCGGGGGATCATTCTCATGGACATCATGATGCCGCGGCTGGACGGCTGGGACACCATCCGGGAGATCGTCCAGCGGGGCCTTTTCCCTGGCAATATCATCATCATGCTGACGGCCAAGGATGAACCGGACGAAAAGATGAACGGCCTGCAGGAGTATGTCGCCGATTACGTTGCCAAACCGTGCGCGCCCCAGGAATTGCTCGACACCGTATCCTATTATCTCGGCCTGCTCGAACCCGGAGTCGCCCTTGTTTAACGGTAACATCGTCATCATCGGCGTCTCTACCGGCGGTCCCAAAACCCTGGAAACGATCTTCGCCGGATTGCCGCCCCTCAATGCCGCAGTGATCATCGTGCTGCACATCCCCTCCGGCACCGATCGGACTTTTGCCAGGCGACTCAACAACGTTTCGACGATGCCGGTAACCTTGGCGGAGCACGGCAGCTATCTGCAGACCGGTCATGTCTATCTGGTCCCCGGCGCCATGCATTTGCGGCTGGAGGGGAACAGCCGGCTGATCCTCTTCGCCGGGGACCGGATCAACTTCGTCCGTCCCTCCATCGACGTGGCAATGACCTCGCTCAGCAAGCCGCTGCACGGCAGGATCATCGGCGTGGTCCTCACCGGCATGGGGAAGGACGGCGCCGAAGGAATCCGCCACATCAAGAGCATCGGCGGCACCACCATCGCCCAGGACCAGGACACGTCGGCCATTTACGGCATGCCGAAAGCCGCCCTGCAAACCGGGGCGGTCGACTTCGTTCTCCCCTGCCAGACAATCGGCTCCAAGCTCCACACTCTGTTAGATCATTCTAAAGATCGCACCGCAGCTGCCGACTAGTATCTATAGGTAGTTGATCCACCGGCCCCGGACACGAGCGCAGCAAGCAGTCGCTCAGTAGTGAGGCGGCGGTTCATCCTCTTCCGGCCGGCGCACCGGCGATGGCTCGAGTGCCCGGAGGTGGGCCTTGACCGCCTGCAGCTCGCCGCTGAGCCGGTCGATGACCTGTTGCTGGCTAAAAAGCGCCTCGTGCAACTCCTGAACGGTCTGTTCCAGGTGCATGCAATGAATTTCCAGATCGGTAAGCCGGTCGTTCATCCGTTCTCCTTCCGTTTTGCCGGTGCCACCGCCGCACATGTCCCGCGGGATCGGCCAGTTGAAATAAATGGACAATTTTAGTCCGCTTTGTTAACCTTTGATCTTTTCAGGGATGGGCACCACTCCTGCGGAACGCCGCCCATCCAACCAAGGAGTTGTTGCCATGTTGGCCCGCAAAGCAGTACAGATTCCCCTTTACGACCTGATTTCCTGTCTGTCCGACATCATCGACCTGATCAATCCGGAGTTGGTCAACCACCACCAGAAAGTTGCCTATATTGCCTATCGCCTCGGCACCGAACTGCGCTTTTCCAGCCGCGAGATCAGCGATCTGCTGCTGGCCGGCAAGCTCCACGACATCGGCATTCTCTCCAGCAGCGAGCGAATCAGGTCGATGCAGTTCGAAACGACATCGGCCAACGCCCATGCCGAAATCGGTTACCGGCTCCTCTCCGCCTTTGCCCCGCTGGCCGGAGTGGCGCAGCTGATCCGCCACCATCACGCCAGCTGGGAGGAAGCCCGCAACGACCGGCGGGGAGAAATTCTCCCCGGCAGCCAGCTGCTCCACCTCGCCGACCGGGTTGCCGTCCTGACGGTCCACTGTAACGGCAACCTGCTCAGCCACAGCCGGACGATTCTCGAAACAATTACCGCCCAGCGGGGAACCATGTTCATGCCGGAAGCGGTGACCGCCCTGGAACGGCTGGCGGAAAAGGAATTCTTCTGGCTCGACCTCTGCTCGTCCGGGGTCGGAAATCTGCTGCGCCGGCGAGTCGCCCAGGAAAGCATCATCGTCAATCTGGCCAGCCTGCTTGATCTGGCGCGGATCTTTTCCCGGATCATCGACTTCCGCAGCCGCTTCACCGCGACCCATTCCAGCGGCGTGGCGGCCAGCGCCGAAGCGCTCGCCCGGTTGATCGGCTTTTCGGAACACGAGTGCACGATGATGAAGATCGCCGGTTTTCTCCACGACCTGGGAAAACTGGCGGTCCCGACCGAAATCCTGGAAAAGCCGGCGCCCCTCTCCTCGTCGGAGCGGGACCTGATCCGCTGCCATACCTTCCACACCTTCCGCACTCTGGAGAATATCCACGATTTCGCCCTGATCAACGCCTGGGCATCGTTTCACCACGAATGCCTCGATGGCAGCGGCTACCCGTTCCATCTGACCAGGGACGAGCTCTCCCTCGGTTCCCGGATCATGGCGGTGGCCGACGTCTTCACCGCCATCACCGAAGACCGCCCCTACCGCCGCGGAATGACGAACGAGCAGGCGCTCGCCACCATCGGCGAGATGGTGGAGCGCCAGGCGCTCGATCCACTGGTGGTGGATGTCCTGCGGGCCAACTTCACGATGATCAACGCCGTCCGAATGGAGGCCCAGGCGGCCTCGATCCGGGAATACAGCGAGCTGCAGCAGTTCATTGCCGAACCGGCTGTCCGGCAGCCGGTCCCGGCGCTCGGCTAGCTTTTTCCTTTCTGCCGATGGCCTTTCCCGCGGGGCCCGTTACACTTATAGGCGGACGGCTCCGCCCGTGTCACTGGGCAAAACACCGCCGCCCCGACGGGAGGTTGCCGGCCATGCGGCCTTTTCCGGTTTCCCGCCGCCCGCTGCGGCGTTTCATGCTGCCCCTTATCGCCCTGGCGCTCTGCCTCGCCGGCATCGCCCGGGCGACCGCTCCGCCGCGCCCCGTGACGCTTCATTTCTTCTGGGAACAGGGGTGCCCGGTCTGCGCCAAAGCCGCCCCGTTCATCGCCGGCCTGCAACAGCGCTACCCAAACCTGCGGATCATCCGTTACGAGGTGGTCGAGCATCCGGAAAATCTTGATCTGCTGGTCGCCATGGCCAAAGCCCGCGGCCAGGAGCTGCAAGGGGTGCCGACCGTCTTCGTCGGCCGGGCCATGTTCGTCGGTTTCTCGGCGGAGATCGGCCGGGCGATCGAGGAACGGGTCCGGCGCTGTCTGAGTGCCGGCTGCACCGATAGCGGCGACGGCACCCTGGTCACCGCCGGCGATGCGTCCGCCATCGACCTGCCGCTGGTCGGCCGGGTCGATGGCGGTTCGCTTTCGCTGCCGCTCTTCACCCTGATGATCGCCGGGCTGGACAGCCTCAATCCCTGCTCGATCTTCGTCCTCTTTTTCCTGCTCAGCCTGCTCATCCACGCCCATTCCCGCTTTCGCCTGGCCGTGGTCGGCGGCACGTTCGTCTTCTGCTCCGCCCTGATCTACTTCCTGTTCATGGCCGCCTGGCTCAACTTCTTTCTCTTCGTCGGCCGCAACCCGCTCGTTACGGGAGCGGCCGGCACGGTCGCCCTCCTGATCGCCGCCCTCAACATCAAGGACTTTTTCCTTTTCGGCCACAGCATTTCTCTGTCGATCCCGGCCACGGCCAAGCCGCGGCTCTTCGAGCGGATGCGGAGAATCATGCAGAGCGGCTCGCTGCCGGCAATGCTGGCGGCAACCTGCCTCCTCGCCATCGCGGCCAATTCCTACGGACTGCTTTGTACCGCCGGTTTTCCGATGATCTTCATCCGCGTTCTCACCCTCCATCCGTTACCGGCCACCAGCAACCTGTTTTACCTCCTCCTCTACAACCTCGTGCATGTGATCCCGCTGACAGCGATCGTCGCATTTTTCGCCGCCACCCTCGAAAGCCGCAAGCTCAGTGAGCGGGAAGGGCGCCGGCTGAAACTGAGCTCCGGCATCATGATGCTCTGCCTCGGCCTGATCCTCCTCATTCGGCCGGTGCTGCTGAACAGCGCCGGCACGGCGCTCTCCATCCTCGCCGCCGCCCTGGGCGGCTCCTGGCTGCTCGTCCATCTGGCCGAGAAACGGGCAGGCGGCGTCAGCGAATAATACCGGCCGTCACCAGGAAACCGCTGACTGCCCGGCGGATCGCCGCAGCCGCGACGGGCCAATCGTTGTGGCCGCAAGAGAGGGCGACCAACCGGCCGTGGGGAACAGCCGCCGCCAGGTCCCGTCCTTCGGCGAACGGCACGATATCGTCGTCCCGACCATGGAGGACGAGCACGGGTCCCTCGTAACCGCGCAATGCCGCCCGGTTGTCGTAACGGTCCCGCAGCAGCAGGGCAGGAAGGAGCATCCGCCGGGCGAAGGGGCGGAGGGAAGTGAAAGGGGACTGCAGGACAACCGCGGCCAGAGGCCGCTGCCGGGCGAGGGCCGCCGCGGCACCGCCGCCGAGGGAGCGCCCGAAGGCGACGATCCGCCGGGGATCGACATCATCGCGGGCGGCAAGCAGGTCGAACGCCGCCACAGCCGCGGCGGTAATGCTCGTTTCGGAGGGGCTGCCCGACGACCGGCCATAGCCCGGATATTCGACAAGGAGCACCTGCATGCCGAGGTTGCGCAGCCAGGCGAACTCGGCGGGGAGGAAGTCGATCACCTCGCCGTTGCCGTGAAAGAACAGCACCGCCGGCCGCCGACCGGTTCCCGCAGTCGTTGCCGGCAGCAGCCACGCCTCCGAGCGGCCGAAAGCGGTCCGGAGCGGAAACGAAGCCACCCCGGCCGGCGGGGCCGGGGAGACCCGGATGGTCCGGCCGGGATAGATGACGGCACGCTGGCCGAAGAACCAGAGCCCGGCATAGCCGAGATAGATGACGGCGAGCATGGCCGCAAGTCGGGAGACAGTGACGGTCATGGTTCAAATTGTACCCGCAGGCGTTCCCGCCAGGGAGAAAAAAGTTCGCCGCCCAGCCGGCCCCGAACGAAGAAAGGCGGCCTTTCGACCGCCTTTCGGATCATTCTGTTCCGGCGTTCCCGCTTACCGTTGCGACAGCCGGTGGACGCATTCGACCATGTGGATGGCGTTCTCCGGCGGCACCGTCGGGAGGATGCCATGCCCCAGGTTGAAGATGTGGCCGGGGCGACCGGCGTTCTCGTCCAGCACCCGCTGCACCTCGGCCTCGATCACCTCTTTCGGCGCGTAGAGGACCGTCGGGTCGAGGTTCCCCTGGACCGCCATGCCGGGGCCGAGGATATCCCGGGCCTTGCCGAGATTGGTATGCCAGTCGAGCCCCATCACATCGCCCCCCGCCTGAGCGACGATCTCCAGCATCGTTCCCGCTCCCTTGACGAAGTGGATGACCGGGACGTTCTGGCGGTTCAGGCCGTTGATCAGTTTGGTGGTATAGGGGAGGACGAAGCGAGCGTAGTCGGTCGGGGAGAGGACCCCACCCCAGGTATCGAAGATCTGGATCGCCTGGGCCCCGGCCCGGATCTGGGCATTCAGGTACTCCATGTCCATCATCGTCACCTTCTCCATCAGCGCCGCATAGACCTCGGGCGCGGCGTACATCATCCGCTTGATGTTTGCCCAGTCCTTGGAGCCTTTCCCCTCGACCATATAGCAGGCAAGCGTGAACGGCGCCCCGCCGAAGCCGATCAGCGGCACCTTGCCGGCCAGTTCGCGGCGGAGGATCTTGACGGCCTCAAGGACGTAGGGAACATCCTCCTCCGGATTGGGAATGCGCAGGGCGTCGACATCGGCCATGGTCCGGATCGGATGTTCGAAAACCGGCCCGGGAACGAAATCCAGCTTCATTCCCATCGGCTCCACCGGGGTAAGGATATCGGAGAAGAGGATCGCCGCATCGACGCCGAGGATGTCGACTGGCTGGATGGTCACTTCGGCCGCCAGGTCGGGCGTTTTGCAGAGTTCGAGGAAGGTGCACTTGGAGCGCACGGCCATATATTCCGGCAGGTAGCGCCCCGCCTGGCGCATCAGCCAGACCGGCGTCCGGTCGACCGGCTTGCCCCAGCAGGCGTCGAGAAAACGAGTATTCATTAAAAACCCTCCTCAGACAAATTGTTTTTGTTGGATTTTGATTGAAAAAATCAGGAACGTGAGAGTTGCGTTAGCTTGGTGCACCCGCAGAAGGAGAGCTTCGAGGACGGCGCCAAGATAGCGTACATATCGCGTTCCACCTACGCCTTCTTCTGGATCCGGATCGGGACGTAGTTGCAGAACGGCTCTTCCGCCATGTAGTCGCCGTAAACCGCATCGGCCCTGGCCCGGCAGCCGCCGCAGACATTGAGGAACTCGCACTCGCCGCATTTCCCCTTGTAGGCCTTGAAGTTGCGCAGGTCCTTGAAGATCGCCGAATTCTCCCAGATCTCGCGGAAGGGGGTCTCCTTGACGTTGCCGGCGGTGCGGTGGAAGTAGGAGCAGGGTTTAACGTTGCCGAAGCAGTCGATCAGGCAGATGCTCTGGGCGGCGATACACCCCTTGCCGCCGCCGGTGGAAAAGGTCAGCGAACGGCGCTCGAACTTGACCCCCTCGGCCTTGGCCTTCTGCGGCACCATCCGGTAATAGTGGGGGGCGCAGGTGGGACGCATCAGGATCTGGTCTTCCAGCTTTTCCTGCTGGTAGTGCCACTCGAGGATCTCCTCGTAATCCTCCTTGGAGATCAGTTCGTTCATGATCTCTTCGCCACGGCCGGTCGGAACGATCATGAACATGTACCAGGCGGTGGCGCCGAGGCTCTTGGCCAGTTTGAAGGTGGCGGCAATGTCGTGCTGGTTCCGCTTGGTGAACGAGGAGTTGATCAGGAACTTCTGGCCATGCTTGCGGAAATGGGCTGCCGCGCGGACGACGCCATCGAAAGCACCGGGGCACTGGCGGAAATCGTCGTGGATGGCGGCGGTGGAGCCGTCAAGCGACAGCGACACCATCTTGATGTCGGCCTTTTTCATCCGCTCGCAGACCTGGTCGTCGACCAGGGCGCCGTTAGTGGCCATGCACATCCGCAGCCCCAGCGAAGTACCGTATTCGGCCAGCTCGAAAATATCCTTGCGCATCAGCGGCTCGCCGCCGGACAGGACGACCACCGGTTTCGAGAACTCGGCGATCTCCTGAAGGAGCTTTTTCCCTTCCTCGGTGGTGAAATCTCCCTCGGATGAGGTCAGGTCGGACGAACAGCGGCAGTGGACACACTTCAGATTGCATTTCTGGGTGGTTTCCCAGGCAATCCACTTGGGAATGAATTCTTCGGCCATAGAATCTCCATTGATGGGCTATCTGAAAATCCTACTATGAAAAGCGTCGGCAGCACAAGAAGTTTCACCGGCCGGACGACCGTCACTCCTCGATCTTGCGGTTGAAGACGACCACCGCCACGGCGAAGGCGATGACCGCCGTACCGGCCAGTAGCACCAGGTAGGCGAGGTCGACGGTGCCGGCCAACAGCGCCCGCCGCGCCCCCTCGAAGAGGGCGGTAGTCGGCAGCGCCATCACGTAGGGGCGAGCCGCCGCCGGATAGGAGGAGACGGGGAAGAAGATGCCGGACATGAAGATCAGTGGCATGATGATCACCGCCTGTACCTTGCCGATGGTTTCCGGCTTGTCGAGAACCGTGCCGCAGACGGTGCCGAGGCAGGAGAAAATCATCGAGCCGAAGACGATGAAGGTGAGGTAGGCAGCCAGGTAACCGATCTTGAATGGGAACGAGGTGAGGAGGAAGATGACCACCGCCACCGTCAGACCCTTCAGGGCGCCCTGGGTAAAGCCGGAGATGATCTTGCCGACGACGATGTCGTAGACGGTAATCGGGGTGACGCGGTACGCCTCGATGGTCCGCTGGACCTTACGGTGGAACCACATGCTCCAGGCGCTCTCGTCGAAAGCGGCAGTCACCGCGGTCATGGTGATCAGCCCCGGGGCCATGAAGACCGGATAGGAAACCCCCTCCACGTTGGCGATGTACCCCCGCAGACCGAAGCCGAAGGCGAGGTAGAAGGTGAGCGGGGAGGCGATCACCGCCAGGAACTCCGAAAAGATGCTGCGGCGGAGCACCAGCATGTCGCGATTCCAGATGGAAAAGGCGCCCTTAAGCATCGGCCCTCCCGTTGGCCGGTCCGCCGGTCCTCATTCCCGCACCTCCCGGCCGGTCAGCTCGATGAATACGTCCTCCAGGCTCGGCTCCCGCAGGCAGAGCTTGCGGATGTCCTCGTTGCCGATGGCGTCCAGAAGCGGCTTGAGATATTCCTCGCCGGTCAGGGCGAGGCGGAAGATGTCGCCGGTCCGTTGCAGTGAGCGGACGAAGGGGAAGGAGCGGAGCAGCGCCTCGTAGCGGTCACTGCCGGCCCGGAACTGCAGCTCGTAGAGATGGGCATGGGCCAGCCGCTCCTTCAGTTCCGCGGCCGTGCCGTCCACCAGGGCGCGGCCGTGGTCCATGATGACGATCCGGTCGCAGAGGGCGTCGGCCTCGTCCATATAGTGGGTGGTGAGAAAGATGGTCATCGAGTCTTTGAGGGATTCGACGTACTCCCAGACCGCCCGCCGCGACTGGGGGTCGAGGCCGGTGGTCGGTTCGTCGAGGAAGAGGACCCGCGGCCGGTGGACCAGCGCCCGGGCCACCACCAGCCGACGCTGCATGCCGCCGGAAAAGGTATCGGGGAAATCGCCCTGCCGGCCGCTCAGCCCGACCAGTTCCAGCAGTTCGTCGATCCGCCGGTTGTAGCCGGCCGGCGCCATGCCGTGGAGACGGGCCTGGAGGACCAGGTTTTCCCGACAGGTCAGGTAGCGGTCCAGGTTATTCTCCTGGGGAACCACGCCGATCAGCCGGCGCACCTGCTTGCCGTCGCGCTGGACATCAAACCCTTCCACCTGGGCACTGCCGGCGGTCGGGCGCATCAGAGTGGTGAGGATCTTGATAATGGTGGTCTTGCCGGCGCCGTTGGGGCCGAGCAGGGCAAAGATGGTGCCGCGCGCCACTTCGAGGGAGAAGGCATCGACCGCCGTCAGGGTGCCGAAGGTCTTGGTAATCGAACGGAGCGACAGGGCGGCCGGCATGACAGGGGATTACTCCTTACCCGGGCCGGTGGCCCCGCGCCGCGGCATGACGCAGGCATTGTCGAGCGGAAACAGCAGGGAAAAGACGCTCCCCACCCCCTCTTCGCCCGGGAAGACCCAGACCATCCCGCCATGGGCGTCGATGATCCCCTTGACGATGGAGAGTCCCAGCCCCGACCCTTTGGACATGAAGCCAGTCTTGCCGGAGGAGTGATAGGCGATGTCGCCGACCCCATAGAACTTGTCGAAGATCCGCGCCCGTTCCTCACGGGGGATGCCGACACCGGTATCGGCGACGTCGAGCCGGTAGAAGGCGTCGACGCCGGTAATGTTTTCCGGGAAGTCACGATAGAAGAAGCGCAGTTCATCGGCCTGGGCTGCGAGTTCGTCGGGCGCGGCCAGCCGGCCGGTAATGGTGATCCGCCCGCCGTCCGGCGTGAATTTAATGGCATTTTCCAGCAGGTTGCGAATCACCAGCCGGCAGAATCCCTCGTCGGCAGGAACGCTGCAGGGGTCGTCCTCGATGGTCACCTCGATCTCCCGCTCCGAGAGGGGAAGCACCAGGGTCTGGCGAACTTCCCGGCAGAGGGCAGCCAGCCGCACCGGCCGTTTCTGGATGGCAAAGCCGGTCGCTTCGATCCGGGAAATGGAGAGGAGATCGTCGACGATGCCGCGGAGCTGGCTGACCCCTTCGTAGACCGACAGCAGCATCTCCTTCTGTTCCGGGGTCATCTCCAGGCCGCTGTAATTGATCAGGAACTGCAGGCCACCGATCACCGAGGTGAGCGGCGTCTTCAATTCGTGGGAAGCCATGCCGATGAAGTTGTTCTTGACGTCGTTGAGGCGTCCCAATTCGATGTTCGCCCGCTTGACCTCCTCCAGGTTCTCCCGGAGAGCCCGCCGCGAGCGGAGCAGTTCCTCGTTCTGCTCCTTCATCCGGTCGTAGAGGGTATGGTTCTCGATCAGCACCGCCATCTGATTGGCAATGGAGTTGAGGAGGAAGAGCTCACGGTCGGTATAGTTGCGGGTGGAACGGTGGGAAATGAACAGCGTGCCGATCACCGACGAACCGATCTTGAGCGGCAGGGCGCACCAGGCGCCCATTCCCATGGTCTCCGCCGCTTCGGCCACCTCCCCGGCAAAGTGCCCCTCGATCTCGTCCGACTTGACCGACCGGCCGTCGAGAACCTCCCGTACCCAGGCCCACTCCTTGGCAAGGGTTCTGAAGGCAGCGGTGAATTCCCGGGTCAGACCGAGCGACGCCGACAGGGCGAGGGAATCCTTGTCCATCAGGTGGATGCAGGAAAAATCGATCTGCAGCATGTGATGCAGCTGGGAGAGGAGGTCGACCATAATCCGCTTGGAGCCGCGCCGCGAGTTGAGGCGGAAGGCAACGGCATAGAGGGTCAAAAGCTCCCGGTCGGTCAGCCGCTTTTCCTCCTCCAGCCGTTTCCGCCCGGTGACGTCCTTGATCACGTAAACATAGCCGTGCTTGCTCTCGGTGGGGTGCATCGGATAGCAGGAAACGTTGAACCAGCCGGGAAGCTGCGGGAAGCGCACATCTTCTTCATCGGGCTTCAGATCGGCACAGAGTCTGAAAATGCAATCCGGCGCCTCGCTCTCACCGTAGAAGAGCTCGATGAGCTTTCTGCCGAGGACTTCGTTGTAGGTGGTGTGGAAGTACTGGATGAGCTTGTTGTTACAGCGGATGATCGTCCCTTGGGGGTCGGTGAGGACGACAATGTCGGAGACGGCGTCGAACGCCGCTTCCCATTCCATTTTCCCCTGTCGGATCGACTGCTCGGCCCGGCGCCGGGTCCTTCGCTCGGCCGCTTCGCGCAACTCACGCTCGATGGCCGGAATCAGCCGGGAGAGGTTCCCCTTGATCAGGTAATCGTGGGCTCCGGACCGCATCGCCTCAACAAGCATATCCTCGCCGATTTTCCCCGAGACGATAATCACCGGCAGGTCGAGACCGCTCCTCTTCAGCAGATTGAGGGCAGCGGGAGCGCTGAAGGTCGGCATGCGGTAGTCCGAGATGACGATATCCCACTCCCGGCGCACGAGGGCATCCTTCATCGCCGGCCCGGTATCCACCCGCTCGTACTCCACATTGTAGCCGCCCCGGCAGAGTTCCCGCAGCAGCAGCAGCGCGTCGTCTTCCGAATCTTCAACCAGCAGCATGCGCAAGTTTTTCTGGCTCATCGCCAACCCCACAGCCGTCTTACCATAGTGATCCCATCGTTATGCCCCGATCGTAAAGAAAAACGTCGCGCCGCGGTCGACACCCGCTTCTGCCCAGACTTCACCACCATGCCGCTCGATGGCCCGGCGGACCGTCGCCAGGCCGATCCCGCTCCCCTCGAACTCATCGAGGCCGTGCAGCCGCTGGAATGGCTGAAAGAGCTTGCCGGCATAGGCCATATCGAAGCCGACGCCATTATCCCGGATGAAATAGGTCGGGCGGGCGGTCCCTTCCGCCACCCCGAATTCGATCTCGGCTTCGTCCCGGCGGCTCGTATACTTCCAGGCATTGCCGAGAAGATTCTCCATGATTACCCGCAGCAGCCGGGCATCGCCGATCGCCGTCACCCCTTCGGCAATCCGGAAGGTGACCTGACGCGCCGGTTCGCCCTGCTTGAGCTCGAGCGCCACCACCTGGGCCATGGTACTCAGGTTGACCGGCAGGAACTCCATCTCGCTCCGGCTGACATTGGCCAGTTTCAGCATGTCGTCGATGAATCCCCCCATCCGCTGGGCGGCACCCTGAATCCGGTTCAGATAATTAAGCCCCTCGGCATCGAGCCGGTCGGAGTAGTCCTCAAGCAGCGCCCGGCTGAAGCCGCTGATGTGACGCAATGGAGCCCGCAAATCGTGGGAAACCGAATAGCTGAACGACTCCAGCTCCCGGTTGGCCCGCTCCAGCTCGACGGTACGCGCCCGCACCCGCTCCTCCAGCTCGGCATTCAGGCACACCAGCTCTTTCTCCATCCGAAAGCGCTCGGTCACGTCGTTGGCCAGGACCAGCGACGCCTGCCGCCCGGCAAAATCGATAGCATGCGAGATCACCTCGACGGTAATCTCCGTACCGTTTTTGAGCCGATGGCGCCACACGCCGTCAAAGCGGGCCTGCTCGGTTATCCGGCTGATCGCTTCCAGCAACGCCGGAATCTCCTCGGTCGGCCGGATGTCGCGAATGGTCATCGCCAGGAACTCTTCGCGGGAGTAGCCGTAGTGAGTTATCGCCGCATCGTTCACTTCGAGAAAGGCGAGGGTCTCCCGGTCGAAGACCCACATCGGGTGGGGATTGCTGGCAAAGAGCAGCCGGTAGTTTTCTTCGCTCTGCACCAGGGCTCGCTCGGCACATTTCCGCCGGGAATTATCGGCCAAAAGGACGACGATCCCGCTGATTTTCCCCTGCGGATCGGCGGTCGGAGCCGCCGACATGCTGATATCGAGCAGCTGGCCGTCCCGCCGCGGCAGGCAGGTTTCCAGATCGTTCACCACCGCACCGGCCAGCGCTTCCGCCAGCAATGAGGCGAAATCGTCCGCCCCTGCACCGGCGGCAAAAGGGTGAGGCATGCCGACGCTCTCTGCCGCGGGCCAACCGAAGAGCAGCTCCGCCGTCTGGTTCCACATTGTCACCGTGCCGGCGCCATCGAGGGCAAGGACTGCCACTGGCGAGGCATTGAACAGCGCATTCAGGGTCTGATGGGCTTCGTGCAGCTCCAGCTGGTTGCGACACTGCTCATCGAGTTGCTGCTGCAGTTCCTCCTCGGTCAGGGTAAGTTCTTCATTCCGCTCCCGCAGCAGCCCTTCGGAGCGGTGCATCTCATCGGCATAGCGGGTGATGAGCCAGTAGAGGAGGCCGGCGGTGACCGCCACATAAACCCACCCCTTGACCGTACTCCAGACGGTGAGCCTGGATCTGTCCGCCACCAGCAACGAAAGGAAATGATCGGAAAAGAGAATCCAGATTCCGCCGAACAGGGCGTAGAGCAGGGCGATCTTTAGCGGGATCAGCCGGTGCCTCTCGACGAGACGATCAAGCTTGCGCGGGAAGAGGGTCATGAACGCTCCATCGGGAAAAGAAGGTGAAAGGAGCTCCCTTTGTCCAGCTCGCTCTCAGCCCAGACAAAACCGTCATGGGCATCCATCGCCTTGCGGCAGAAGGCGAGACCGAGGCCACTGCCGCCGGTTTTCCCCTGTCGACGATTCTTGGCCTGAACGAAGCGATCGAAAATCGAGACGAGGCAATCGGCGGGCACGCCGGCCCCCGTATCCCTGACCGTCAGAAGGAGGAAACGCCCGGCAACCGGCAGGTTGGCAGGCGGATAGGCGGCAGCCGACAGTGGACCTGCCAGCGCCAGCGGCTCAGCGACGATTTCGGCCCGGATCTCAATTTCCCCCTCTTCGGGAGTGAACTTGATGGCATTGGAAAGGAGGTTCCCCAGCAGACGAAAGAATTTCGACCGGTCGACCGGGAAAAGAATCGGCGCTGGCGGCAGGTGGAGAAAAAGCCTGATCCCGGCCCGCAGGGCCACCGGTTCGAAGCGGCTCAGGATTCGCCGCAACAACGGGGCAAGTTCCTCCTCGGCAATAGCCATCTGCATCCGCCCCGCCTCGAACTTGTGCACATCGAGCAGGGTATCGATCATCTCGACCATTTCGTCGCAACTCTCGACGGCGGAGTCGAGATATTCCTTCTGCTCGGCATTGATTGTTCCCAGCCGCCCCTCCCGCACCAGATCGATGGAGCCGACCACCGCCGTAATCGGTGTCTTGAGGTCGTGGGAGAGCATGCTGACGAAATCTTCCCGTTCCTGCTCCAGCGCTTTGAGGGTCGACATGTCGTGCAGGATTTCGACACTGCCGATCATCTCGCCGGTGGCATTGCGCAGCGGAGTGGCACTGGAGAGTACCGGTAGCCGGCGCTTCCCCTGGGCCACGACATAGGTGACGTCGAGGCAGGGCTCGCCGGTGGTCAGCACCACCCGGCAGGGGAGCCGGCTGGCCGGGATATCCGCCTGCAGCAACTCCTCCACCGGCCGGCCCAGCACTTCTTCGGCCCGGATGGCCAGCAACTCCTCCGCCTTGCCGTTGAGGGTGATCACGTTGCCCTGCCGGTCCACCGCCACCACCATGTCGGCCATGCCGCGGAGGATCGCTGCCATTTTCTGCCGCTGTTCGTCAAGCTCCCGCTGCAGCCGTTCATTTTCCAGCCGGGTCCGGTTGTACTGGATCGCCCGTTCGACCCGCCCCTTCATGTCGTCGGAGGAAAAAGGCTTGGAAATATAGTCGACCGCCCCTTTCTTCATCGCCTCGACTGCAATGTCTTCGCTGCCGTGGGCGGTCATCATCACCACCACCAGCTCCGGATAGTCGCGGCGAATCCGGGCGAGCACCTCCATTCCGTCCATCCGCGGCATCCTGATATCGAGCAGCACCAGGGCGAACGACTCACCTTCAAGGATTTCCAACGCCTCGGCACCGTCGCGGGCGCGCACGGTCCGGTAGCCGATATCTTCCAGCTGGAGCTTGAGGATCAGCGCAATATCCGCTTCGTCGTCAACGATGAGAATTCTATCCCCATTCATGCCGGCTCCTCATAGACTGGTACGGTAAAGGTAAAGACATTGCCGCCGTTTAACCCCTCGCTGTAGAAGATGCGGCCGTGGTGCCGCTCGACAATCTCCTTGCAGATCGCCAGGCCGAGGCCGGTGCCCCCCTGCTGGCGCCGATCGGTGTTATCGAGTTGCTGGAACTTCTTGAACAGCTTTTCGCGGTCGGACCATTGAATTTCCCGGCCCCGGTCGGCAACGGCAACCGCGATGTAATTCTCGTTGCGGCTGACGCTCACCTCAACCGCTTCACCGGGCGGAGAAAACTTGATCGCATTGGACAAGAGGTTGGTCAAGACCTGGACGAGCCGGTCATGGTCGCCGTAAACCTGCGGCAGTCCGCCGGTACTCCGGCTGACGACCGTGACATGGTGGTCGCGGGCGAACCCTTCCAGTTCCTCGATCGACTGGGCGATCAGCCCATGCAGGTCCTGGGGGACGAAGATAAATTCCATCCGTCCCGATTCGATCTTGGCAATGTCGAGGATATCGTTGACCAGCCTAATCAGCCGATCCGTATTGCGCAGACAGATGTTAAGCAGCTCATCTTCCATTCCCGACGACACTTTCCCTTTGTCGAGAATGAATTGCAGCGACCCCTTGATCGAGGTGAGGGGAGTCTTGAGTTCATGGGAAACGGTAGAAATGAATTCGGTCTTCATCCGGTCGACCTCTTCCTCGGCCGTCACATCCCGAATCGACATCACTACCCCGGCAAAACGTCCCTCGGCATCGGTGAAGGGTGAGAGGTTCACCTTCAGTTTCTTTCCCTTCGCCTGCAGCTCCACATCTCTGAGTGACGTAATTTTGTCATTTTCCCTCATTATCGATAAATATTCAACCAGCCGGCAAAATTCTCCCCGGGTACAGACCTCGGTAATGGAATGGCCGACGACCCGATGCGGCACCATTTCGAACATTCGCTGGGCGGCCGGGTTGAAGAGGATGATCCGCCCATCCCGATCGGTAACCGCCACCCCTTCGGCCATCCCGGTAAGGATCGCCTCCAGCCGCTCCATCTCCATCTGCAGGTCGGCGGTCCGCTCCGACACCCGTCGCTCCAGCAGCTCGTTCATCTCCTGCAGCTGCTGGTTCAGCCCTTCAAGATCATGGGCTTTGGAACGGATGGTTCGGTCCCGCTCTTCCACGCTCTTGGCCATCCGGTTGAAGGCATCGGCCAGCAGGCCGACTTCGTCGGAAGTGTCGACCGCCACCCGCTGCCGCAGATCGCCGCTCTCAATCATCCGAACCCCGGCGGACAGTTCGTTGATCGGCTTGGTCAGCCGCCGAGCCACCAGATAGGCGAGGATAAATGACAGCACCAGGCTGATCGCCGCCGACGCCATGATGTTTTTCAGGCTGTCGCGCAGGACCACATTGAAATCGTCGCGGGAGAGCGCCACCGACAGGGAGCCGACGAATTTCCCCCCGCAGTCGGTAATCGGATCGAAGACCGTCTTGTACACCTTGTCGCCGATGGCGGTATCGCCGCGGTAGGGAATACCGCGCTCCAGCTGGCCGAGCACTTTGGGATCGATCACCGACGGGTAGGGAATTTTGCTGCCGAAACTGCCGGTTACCAGTTCGCCTTTCCGGGTTACCACCACGATGACCTGTTTGCCGAAGACCTCCTGGATCTGCCGCGGAATCCGGCTGTCATTGTCGACCACATCCCCCGCGACGATGGCGCCGAGGACCGAGCCGTTGTTGGCCAGGACCGGCACGGCAACGGTAATCATCATGACCCCGTCCGCTGCTTCCGCCGCCGCACACTTGCTGTATCTTACCCCCCCCTCGCGGCAGAGAAAACGGGAACTGACCAGTTCCGTCGCCAGAACCGGCCGCTTTTCCCTGAAACAGCGGTTAAGGATCGGCGCGAGGTCGGCGGTACTGCCGGTCCCCTCC
This sequence comes from Geotalea uraniireducens, assembly GCF_027943965.1. Lineage (NCBI taxonomy): Bacteria > Pseudomonadati > Thermodesulfobacteriota > Desulfuromonadia > Geobacterales > Geobacteraceae > Geotalea > Geotalea uraniireducens. The sequence goes on from NZ_AP027151.1 coordinate 4,182,721, forward strand.
GGGCTGCCGCCGGCAATGATCACCCGACGGGAATCGACGACGACCAGCATCTCCAGATAGGGCAGGATGGACCGCCACCTGCCGACCGCATCCTCCAGCCAGAGACGGTCGTTGGCAGCCAGATGCTGCTTGACCGGCGGGGCGGCGGCCGGGTTTTCCAGGGAGTATTTCGCCTGCTCGGCCCGGGCGAAATACTGGTCCCGGGCATACATGAGATTTTCCGAGAGCTCTTTGGTCAGCCGGTCTTCCAGGGAGGCATCGATACTGCGATAGGTCGTGCGGATCAGGATCGAATATGAGATGAGCAGGATGATGAGAATCGTCAGAAACAGCTTGTTGCGAATGGTAAGTCGCAGGTGCATGGGACTCCCTTCAAGCGGTGACGACTCGCCGTCACCGGCAGGAGGCTCGGGCACGGGACCGGGAGGAGTTTATCCCCGTTCCGCCTTCAGATCGCGAGTCATCAGTTCCAAAACTGCCTGGCGGGCCGGTTTGTCCTCGTAAAGAATCTGGTAGACCTTTTCGGTGATCGGCATTTCAACACCGACCTGCCCGGCAAGGCGCCAGGCCGAGGCGGTGGTTTTCACCCCCTCGGCTACCATCCGCATCTCGCCAAGAATCTCCTTGAGCGGTATCCCCTGGCCAAGCTTCATGCCGACGGTCCGGTTGCGGGAGAGATCGCCGGTACAGGTCAACACCAGGTCTCCCATCCCAGCTAAGCCGGCAAAGGTTTCAGGATGGGCACCGATGGCAACACCCAGCCGGGTCATCTCGGCCAGGCCGCGGGTAATCAGGGCAGCGCGGGTGTTGTAGCCGAGCCCCAGCCCATCGGAGATCCCGGCGGCCAGCGCGATAACGTTCTTCAGCGAGCCGCCGATCTCTACCCCAACGACGTCGCTATTGGTATAAACCCGGAAATACTCGGTGGTGAAACAGCGCTGCACGGCGATCGCCACCTCCGGATCGGCAGCGGCGGCAACCACCGCCGTCGGCATCTCCTGCGCCACTTCGCGGGCGAAGCTGGGGCCCGACAGAACGCAGAACCTGCCGAACAGCGCCGGCGACAGCTCCTCGGCACACGCCTGGGAAACGGTCTTCAGCGTGTCGAGCTCAATCCCCTTCGCGGCGCTGACCAGCAACGTTTCGGCCCGGAGAAACGGGATCAGCCGGCTTACCACTCCGCGCATCACCTGGGACGGCGAAGCCAGGAGCAGCAGCTCCTTGCCAGCCGCCGCTTCTTCGAGAGAGTTGGTAAACTTCAGCGCCGGTGCCAGGGTAATACCGGGGAGAAACGGCCCGTTTTCGCGGCGCAGCCGCATCTCGTCCACCAGTTCCGGCTCATAGGCCCAGAGGGTTACGGCATACCCTTTTTTGGCCAGCAGATTGGCAAGGGTCGTTCCCCAGCTTCCGGCACCGATTACTCCGATATTCTTGTTCATCCCCGTTCTCCTCGGCTTACTGTTTAACGTCACGCCGCCGGTCAGCTACACCCACCCGCCGTCGTCATCCGCTTCCCGGCGGGGAGGAGGAAATTCGTACCCCTCGGCACGGGCGTCCCGCACCATGTCGATCAGCTCCAGCAGCCAGCGCCGCAGGAAGGGATGGCGATGCAGCGGCACCATTCCCTGGGCGATGCTGTGGGCGGCCACCAGGGTCAGCTCGATCAGTTGCCGATCCCGTTCCGCCTCGTCCATCAACGCCGCGGTGAGCCGCAGTCGCCGGACAAGCTGTTCGAGCTGGGGCGCAACCTGATCCCGGCACCACTCTTCGAGGAACTGTTCCACGACAGCACCATCGCGACCGGCGAACGGTTCGTCCCCCAACCGCTCCAATTCTCCGCTCAACAGCCGGACCTGCTCATTGAAAATGAACCAGCCATCGAAAAAATAATCGCCGAACAGTTCCATCCCCTCGGCAATCCGTTGCGGCGTGACACTCGCCTCGGGCGCAAAATCGGCAAAAGCCGGCTCGTAGGGGGCCGGCACGAGTTCGAGCCCGGCAAACAGTCGCTGCCGCACGTAAAATTCGGGGGGCATGTAGAAGCCGTTGCCGAAACTCCGGTGCATCGCGTCGCAGACCAGGGCGACGAGGTAGGCGGGCTCGACCTGGACCAGCGAATCGTCGACATTGTTGTCGGTAACGATCTTGCGGTACTCCTCGGGGGTTACGCCGCTCCAGCCCCATGCTTCCCGCATCCCCGTCGTTTCATGGAGTTCGAGGAACAGCGTGTCGAGACGGTCCGGACCGGTCCAGCGGGCAACGAACAGGCAGCTGATGCCGGAAGCATCGGGCGGCGACGCATAGGTGGCGCAGAACGCCAGCAACGGCTCCGGCTCGACGGTGATATCGAGGCCGAGAAAGGAGAGCCGCCGCAGACTCCGCTCCGCCGCGCCCCGCAGTTCGCCGCTGGCGGTGCCGAGATAGCTTTTGAGCAGGGTCACCGCGCGCGGGGCGCGGATCCTGCCAAGCATTTCGACCGCCTCGCGCTGGGTCTCCGGCTCATCGAAGCCGAGCAGCACGGCAAAGATATCGAGGACGCGGGGATCGTCGACCTGCGCCAGCTCCCGGACCAGGGCCCGTTGGGCGTCCGGGGTGTAGGAGACGAAATCCTCCATGAACATGACCAATCCCCGCTCACCCTTGTCGAGCAGCCGCGGGACGATAAGCTGGAGCGGTCCGCCCACCTCGTCGAGCAGCCTGGCGAAGGGCGGAGCCGAAACATCAACGCCGTATCCCTCGAGGGCCGAGAGGAGAACCGACTTCCCCTCCTCCTCCAGATCCTTGCGGGTGAGGGTGATCTTGATCAGCTGGTCGAGCCACGAATCGTCCTCGAAGAAATCGAGCAGATAGGTATAACGGGAAATAATGTCGCCATTCTTCTCCCGCCAGAGCCGCCGCACGAGGGGGGAAAGGGCACGGCGCCCGGCCTTCTGCAGGCGGGCGCCGATCTCCTCCATCTCGTCGACGGTGATGTTCTCTTTCCGGAGCCGTTCCAGCAGCGAAAGGATGTTGTGGCGCTCCCGGAGGCTCGTGTCGATTTTGCGGTGACGTTGTTCCATAAAGCCTTTAACCTGCCCGACGCGACAGCCGCGCCCGGTGGTCGATCATTCGTCATCCTCGTCGGCGGAGATCGGCGTCCCGGCAGAATCCTCGTCGGCCTCGCCCGGTTCGTCCCCCTCGTCTTTTTCGGCCAGTTTGGCGACAGCAACGATCCGTTCTTCGTGCTCGGTCACCATCAGCCGGACCCCCTGGGTGTTGCGGCCGATAATCGAGAAGCCGGCCACCGCCATCCGGAGGATTTTCCCCTGATCGGTGATCAGCATCAGGTCGTTCTCGTCGGTTACCTGGAGGATATCGACCACACAGCCGTTCCGCTCGGTGGTCTTGATGGTGATGATCCCCTTGCCGCCGCGGGACTGGAGTCGGTATTCGGCCAGCTCGGTCCGCTTGCCGTAACCGTTCTCGGTAACGGTGAACAGGGTGGAGCCGAGGGCATCGCTGATGATTTCCATGCCGATCACCAGATCGTCGTCCTCGAGGGTCATCCCCCGGACGCCGCGGGAAACCCGCCCCATCGACCGGACGTCATCTTCGCGGAAGCGGATCGACTTGCCGTTCCGGGAGGCGAGCAGTACATCCTGCTTGCCGTCGGTCAGCGCCACCGCAATCAGCTTGTCGCCGTCGTCGAGGTTGACGGCGATGATCCCGCCGGCCCGGGGATGGGAGTACTCGACGAGCGGACTCTTCTTTACCACCCCGCTACGGGTCGCCATCATCAGGAACTTGTCCTCGCTGAACTCCTTGACCGGCAGGATGGTGGTGATTTTTTCAGTGGCTGCCAGGTTCAGCAGGTTGACGATCGCCTTGCCGCGGGTGGCACGTCCCCCCTCGGGAATCTCGTAGACCTTCAGCCAGTAGACCCGCCCGGCGTCGGTGAAGAACATCAGGTAGTCCTTGGTCGAGGCGATGAACAGCTGTTCGACGAAATCCTCTTCCTTGGTCTTGATGCCGGTCTTCCCTTTGCCACCGCGGCGCTGGGCCCGGTAGAGCGAGAGGGAACTCCGCTTGATGTAGCCGGTATGGGTAACCGTCACCACCATATCTTCCTCGACGATCGTATCTTCGAGGGAAATCTCGGCAGTCTGGTCAACGATCTCGGTCCGGCGCGGATCGCCGAATTTCTCTTTCAGCTCGGTGAGCTCGCCGACGATGATGTTGAGAATCTCGGTCTCGGAGGCGAGGATTTCCTTCAGCCGGGCGATGTACTTGAGGATCTCGTGGTACTCGTCGATGATCTTGTCCCGCTCCAGGCCGGTCAACCGCTGCAGCCGCATGTCGAGGATCGCCTGGGACTGGATTTCCGAGAGGCCGAAGCGGCTCATCAGGCCGCTCTTGGCCTCGGCGGGGGTGGCCGATCGCTTGATCAGCTCGATCACCTCGTCCAGGTTGTCGAGGGCGATCTTGAGCCCTTCCAGGATATGGGCCCGGGCTTCCGCCTTCTTCAGCTCGAAGATGGTCCGGCGGGTGACGATTTCCCGCCGGTGATCGATGAAGCTGGTGATCATTTCCCGGAGGGTGAGGATCTTCGGCCGGCCGTTGGCGATCGCCAGCATGATGATGCCGAATGAAGACTGCATCTGGGTCTGCTTGTAGAGGTGGTTGAGGATGACCTGCGGATTTTCATCCTTTTTCAGCTCGATGACGATCCGCATCCCTTCGCGGTCCGACTCGTCGCGGAGATCGGAGATCCCCTCGATCTTCTTCTCCCGCACCAGTTCGGCGATCTTTTCGATCAGTTTCGCCTTGTTCACCTGGTAGGGAATTTCGGTAACGACGATCGATTGCCGTTCGTTCTTCTTCTGGGTCTCGATCACCGCCCGGGCCCGCATCTGGATGATTCCCCGGCCGGTCCGGTACGCCTGGACGATCCCCTCGCGGCCGTAGATGTAGCCGGCAGTCGGGAAATCGGGACCGGGAATCTGTTCCATCAGCTCCTCGAAGCTGATTTTCGGATTGCGGATCACCGCGACGATGCCGTCGATCACCTCCCCCAGGTTATGGGGAGGGATATTGGTGGCCATCCCGACGGCGATCCCCGACGAGCCGTTGACCAGCAGGTTGGGAAACTTCGAGGGGAGAACGAGCGGCTCCTGGAGGGAGTCGTCGTAGTTCGGCCCCATATCGACCGTTTCCTTGTCGATGTCGTTCAGCAGTTCGTGGGCCAGCTGGGCCATGCGGATTTCGGTGTACCGCATCGCTGCCGGCGAGTCGCCGTCGACCGAGCCGAAGTTCCCCTGGCCGTCAACCAACGGATAACGGAGCGAGAAATCCTGGGCCATCCGGACGATGGTGTCGTAGACCGCCGTATCGCCATGGGGATGATACTTACCGATGACGTCGCCGACGACGCGGGCCGATTTCTTGTACGGTTTGTTCCAGTCGTTCCCCATGTCGTACATGGCGAAGAGGCAGCGCCGGTGGACCGGTTTGAGGCCGTCCCGGACGTCGGGCAACGCCCGGCCGATGATGACCGACATCGCGTAGTCCATGTAGGACCGCTTCATCTCATCTTCAATGTTAACGGCAATCTTGTTGGTATTCTGGTGTTCGAGCATTCCACCCTCATTGATCAAGGCCCGGGCAAAAATGAACCGGCGGCCGGCACGTTTCGCCGGTCCGCCCAGCATCCCGGGCCGGTAGTATTAGATATCCAGATTCGATACGTTCAGCGCGTTCTGTTCGATGAACTCGCGCCGCGGCTCCACCTGATCGCCCATCAGCACCGTAAAGATCTCCTCCGCTTCGACGGCATCCTCGATCTTCACCTGGAGCAAGACCCGGTTCTCGGGGTGCATGGTGGTTTCCCAGAGCTGCTCGGGATTCATCTCTCCCAGCCCTTTGTAACGCTGGATGTAGAGCCCCTTCTTCGCCGTTTCGAGGAAGAAGGAGAGCATCTCGCGGAAGCTGCCGGTCGTCAGGAGGGTTTTCCCCTCGGTGGAGACCACCGCCTCGCCGGCGCCGAATGAACCGCGCACCCGCTCGTAGCTTTCCATCAGCAGCCCGTACTCGTGGCTGGTGAGGAGAGAGATCGTATTCTGGTCGATCCGGGCCCGCAGGTTGCCGAATTTGAAGATCGCCCGGTTTTCCTTGAGCAGGTAGTCCGACCCCGGCGACGCCTCCTTCATTTTCGCCAGGTACGGTTCGAGGTCTTTTGGCTCTTCGAAGCCGTTTTTCACCCCGCAGCTCAGGAAGAGCGCCAACAGCTTCTCGTTGATCCCCTTTTTCGCCAGCTTGTCGAACAGCGTCGTGTAGTCGATGATCTGCCGGAGCAGGGGAATGATCTGTTTCCCCCGGTAGGTCCGCTCCTCGCCGCCAGCCTGGAGCTGGAGGGTCATCTCATCGGTCCCTTCCTCGAGGAGGTAGTTCTGCAGTGCCGCTTCGTTGCGCAGGTACTGCTCTTTCCGCCCCCGCTTGATCTTGTAAAGCGGCGGCTGGGCGATGTAGAGGTGCCCCCGTTCGACCAGTTCCGGCATCTGTCGGAAGAAGAAGGTCAACAGCAGGGTGAGGATGTGGGAACCGTCGACGTCGGCATCGGTCATGACGATGATCCGGCCGTAACGGAGCTTGGCGATATCGAAATCATCCTTGCCGATACCGGTGCCGAGCGCGGCGATCAGGGTGCGGATCTCCTGGGAGGAGAGCATCTTGTCGAAGCGGGCCTTCTCGACGTTGAGGATTTTCCCCTTCAGCGGCAGGATCGCTTGGTATTTCCGGTCGCGTCCCTGTTTGGCCGAGCCGCCGGCGGAATCACCCTCGACGAGGAACAGTTCGCAGAGCGACGGGTCTTTCTCCTGGCAATCGGCCAGCTTGCCCGGCAACGTACCGACGTCGAGGGCACCCTTCCGCCGGGTCAGGTCGCGGGCCTTCCGCGCCGCTTCGCGCGCCCGGGCCGCCTCGATCGATTTTTCGAGAATCCGCTTCGCCACTTGGGGATTCTCTTCGAGGTACATCGCCAGCTTTTCGTTCATCAGGGTTTCGACGTAACCTTTGACTTCGGAGTTGCCGAGCTTGGTCTTGGTCTGCCCTTCGAACTGGGGCTGGGGGATTTTCACCGAAATGACGGCGGTCAGCCCTTCTCGCAAGTCTTCGCCGGAAATGGCGACCTTGGCATTCTTGAGGAGGTTGTTAGCGTTGGCGTAAGTGTTCATGGTCCGGGTCAGGGCGGCCCGGAAGCCGATCAGGTGGGTTCCCCCCTCGTGGGTGTTGATGTTGTTGGCGAAGGAAAAGACCTTTTCGTCGTAGGAGTCGTTGTACTGGATGGCGATCTCCATGTCGATGCCACCCTTTTCGCCGTGGAAATAGATCGGTTTCGCGTGCAGCGGGGTCTTGCTCCGGTTCAGGTATTCGACAAAGGAGACAATTCCCCCCTCATAGAAGAATTCGTGCACCTTGGGCGATTCGGTCCGCTCGTCGGCGATCTTGATCCGGACCCCCGCGTTGAGGAACGCCAGTTCCCGCAGCCGTTGGGAGAGGATATCAAAGGAGAACTCCACCGTTTCGAAAATCTCTTCGTCGGGGAAAAACGTGATCTTGGTGCCCCGTTTCTTGGTTTCGCCCGTCACGGTCAGCGGCCCCTGGGGTTCGCCGCGGCGATACGACTGACGGAACAGTTTTCCGTCGCGACGAATTTCCAGCTCCAGAACCTTGGAAAGGGCGTTGACCACCGATACGCCAACGCCGTGAAGGCCGCCGGAAACCTTGTAGGAACTGTTGTCGAACTTGCCGCCGGCGTGGAGTACCGTCAGGACCACCTCGGCCGCCGAGCGCCCTTCCGTCGGATGGATGTCGGTCGGGATACCACGGCCGTTGTCGATTACCGTCACCGACCCATCCAGGTTGATGGTTACCGAAATGTCGTCGCAGTAACCGGCCAGAGCTTCATCGATGGAGTTGTCGACGATTTCGTAGACCAGGTGGTGCAGGCCCTGGGCAGAAGTAGAGCCAATGTACATCGCCGGTCGTTTCCGGACCGCCGACAGTCCTTCAAGCACTTTTATCTTGTCTGCACCGTAATCGTAGTTCTGTTCGTCTGTCATTCCTTACCTCTGAGTAAGAATCACCTTCCCCTGTTCGACTCGGAAGGCTGCATGGGTATCGATTCCGTCCAGCCGCAAGGTGGCCGGGTCGGTAGTGGTGACAAAAACCTGCATACTTTTTTGCCGGAGAAACTGCATCAGGTTCTCGTTCCGTTGTCGGTCGAGTTCCGAAGATATATCGTCCAGGAGCAGGATCGGCGGGGCGCCGTACAGCTTTTCCAGATATTCCACTTCCGCCATTTTCAACGCCAGGACGAAACTTCGCTGTTGCCCCTGGGAGCCATGATGCTTGATCACCCGCCCGTTCAAAAGAAATTCGAGATCGTCGCGGTGGGGCCCGACCACCGTGGTCCCCCGGCGAAGTTCTTCGGCGCGGTGCTCGGACAGTGCCCTGATCAGTGCCTCTTTGCCGTCACGGTCAATTGCCGCCGGATCGCAGGCGTGCGGGCGGTACGCCAAGCCGGCAGTTTCGTCTCCGCCGGCAATCTGCCGGTAGAAATGGCCGAGCAGTGGCTCGGTGGCGGCCAGATAGGCGATTCGCTTCTCCATGAGCCGGATCCCGGCCTCGGCAAGCTGGTCGGTCCAGACTTCGAGCCCCGCCTGGTCGCCTCGTTTGAGCAGCGAATTCCGCTGCTTCAGAATCCGGTAATACTCATGGTAAAGCATGAGATAACCGAGATCGCTGCTGAAGATGGCCCGGTCGAGGTAACGGCGGCGCAGTTCCGGCCCGCCCCGCGCCATGCCGATCTCCTCCGGCGAGAAAACCACGGCGTTGACAGCACCGAAGAAATCGGCCAGCCTGGTAACCGGTTTCCGGTCGATGCGTGCCTTGCGCCCCTCCTTGCCGAGATAGAGCGCTATTTCCCGGGTAACCCCGTCCTTTTCGGCCCGCCCCTGGACAAAGGCGTGCGGCGTATCCCAGCTGATCAGGTCCTGGGTCCGGGCCAGCCGAAAAGACTTCATGGTTCCCAGGAGGTAGATGGCCTCCAGAATGGAACTCTTTCCCTGGCCGTTATCCCCGGTGAAGATATTGAATCGCCGGTTAAAGACGAGGTCCGCGGCGGCAATATTGCGGAACGAGTTGATCTGAATCTTAGTCAAGAACATCGCGGCCTGACCACTAAAAAGGCCTCTCCCGTGGAAGCGGCCTCTCAAGCTGGCTGGAAGGATCGAATCCTACAGGCGCATCGGCATTACTACTGCCGTGAACCGCTCGTCGCCGGCCGGCCTGATAATCGCCGGCGACAGTTCGTCTTTGAGAATCAACGCCACATCGCTTTCTCCCAGTACCGACAACACATCAATGATGTATTTGGCATTGAAGCGGATCGACAGAGGCGTTCCATTATAGGCGATGTCAAGTTCCTCCGAAGCCTCGCCGAGTTCGGGATTGCTCGAGGATATCACCATTGTCTCCGCCTGGATATCCATTTTGATCCCTTTGAACTTTTCGCTGGAAAGGATGGACATCCGGCGCAATGAATGGAAGAACGGTTCCCGGTTGACGGTAACGATCTTGTCGTTGGCCACCGGAACGACCCGGGTGTAATCGGGAAATTCGCCATCCACGAGCCGCATGACGACCACCGTATTCCCCTTCTTGATGACGGCACTGTTGTCCATGAAGCCGAGCATGATCTCGGCATTTTCCTCTTCGCACATCTTTTTAAGCTCGAAGATCCCTTTTTTGGGGAAAATGACCCCTTTGGCCATCTCCGGGCCGACGGCACCGTTGAATTCCCGCTCGGCAATCGACAGCCGGTGACCATCCGTAGAAACCATCCGCAGCAGGGAACAGTCGTTTTCCGCGACCGCTTTGACGAACGTACCGTTGAGATTGTACTTGGTTTCGTCGAAACAGATGGCGTAGGAAGTCTTTTCGATCATTTCGGAGAGGAGAGCGCTTTCGATCTTGATTAACCGCTCCTCGCTGATCTTCGGAAAATAGGGAAACTCTTCCGAAGACAAGCCGACGATGTTGAAATGTGCCTTGCCGCAACGAATCTCAACCCAATCATTTTCTTTGGTTGCAAAGGAAATGGTTTCATCGGGAAGTTCCTTGATGATCTCGTAAAGTTTCTTCGCCGAGACAGTGATTTTACCGTTCTGGGTCACCGTCGTCGGATAGACGCTCTTCATGCCGACTTCGAGGTCGGTTGCGGTTAGCTCGATCTGGTCCTCGTGGGCTTCAATCAGGACATTGGAAAGGATCGGCATGGTGTTGCGCTTTTCGACGATCCCCTGGATTTTCTGGAGCGCCTTTACAAAGGTGTCCTTGTTAATTTTGAATTCCAT